>JBIIHW010000003.1:0-246322 GCA_044235425.1 Pirellulaceae bacterium | reverse complement strand
GGCTTCGCCCGACGCAAGGTCGGGACGGGAGCGGCCCGCGATTGATCCCGCTGTAACCTCGACTGATCCTGCTCCGCCATCGACTGATCCTGCTCCGCCATCGACTGATCCTGCTCCGCCCTCGACTGGCCCTGTGACAGTCGAGGCCACGACTTCCTCGGTTACTCGCCCGCCGCCCCTAAGGTGAAGAAAAAATCCGTGGTAACCAAGGAAGTCATGGCTTCGCCCGACGCAAGGTCGGGACGGGAGCGGCCCGCGATTGATCCCGCTGTAACCTCGTCTGATCCTGCTCCGCCCTCGACTGGTCCTGATCCGCCCTCGACTGATCCTGATCCGCCCTCGATTGGCCCTGTGCCAGTCGAGGCCACGACTTCCTCGGTTACTCGCCCGCCGCCCCTAAGGCGAAGAAAAAAAGCCGTGGTAACCAAGGAAGTCATGGCTTCGCCCGACGCAAGGTCGGGACGGGAGCGGCCCGTGATTGATCCCGCTGTAACCTCGACTGATCCTGCTCCGTCCTCGACTAATCCTGATCCGCCCTCGACTGATCCTGCTCCGCCCTCGACTGGTCCTGCTCCGCCCTCGACTGATCCTGATCCGCCCTCGACTGGCCCTGTGCCAGTCGAGGCCACGACTTCCTCGGTTACTCGCCCGCCGCCCCTAAGGTGAAGAAAAAATCCGTGGTAACCAAGGAAGTCATGGCTTCGCCCGACGCAAGGTCGGGACGGGAGCGGCGGCATTGGCGTCGCGGCGCGAGTCCTGGCGGAATCCCTTGGCCATGACGCAGCCAATGCCATCGCTCCGCGATTCGGCGATCCTGTTTGGCGAGACTTCCAGGCGTTTCACGCCTGGCTATCGAATGCCACGGCTCCGCCGTTCAGGAAAAGTTGTAGATGAATCTCTCCTTAGATGAATCTCTCCTTAGATGAATCTCTCCTTAGATGAATCTCTTTCGTAGATGAATCTCTCCGCTGATGAATCTCTCCGCTGGCCTTGATCCGTGGAAAAATCCGGTCGAACAGGAGAAGAGCATGCGATCTTCGATTCTATCACTCGCGGTCGCCGGAAGCGGATCGCGGTACCAGCTAGGGGATCGCAGTGGCTTGGACGGCGAGGGCGCGGAGGCAGAGGTGGGGAATGTACGTGGCTGGTAGATCGAGCAGCGGGACCAGGCCGCGGGCGTCTCCACCCGTCACAAACAAGTCCACGTCCGACCAGCTGCTACCATTCGCTGCGGCGTTCTCGCGCGAAAACAACTTGCTCGTTTCACCGGAAACTCCGCCATTGTTTTCGAAATGAGTCCCGGCAGCAGTCCCGGCAGTACCTGCGGTCCCTGCAGTCCCGGCGGCAGGCACTGCTCCATCCTGTAACAGCTCGGCACGCATCCTGGTGACGAGTTCCTTCACGGCTCCGATCGCGCCCCAGTAGAGACCACTTTGTATGGCTTGCTCGGTGTTTTTCCCAAGGGCCTGGGGAGCTTGTCCGTCGGTTAAGACTGACACCAGCGGTAACAGATCGGTGTTACCAGATAGAGTGCGTGCGGCAATGCCCAGACCGGGCATGATCGCGCCCCCCACAAACTCGCCCTTCTCATTGACGGCGTGTACTTTGAGCGCCGTTCCCGCGTCGATCACCATGGCGGGCCGGCCGGGCTGTCGAAGACAGTTCGCCGCAACCGCTGTGAGCAGCCGGTCCATTCCCACTCGTTCAGGATAGTCAACCGCTATCGTCAATGTTAAGTCGCGATAGGTCAGCGTTCGCAGTTCATCCGACGGGCGATGTTCGGTCACCCAGTTCCGTACGCGTTCCCAGCCACCACGATTCACGCTCGACACCACCCAGAGCGCAGAGCCGCCGGGCAGCCAGTCCGCCGGAAACGATAGCTGCTCGTCGCTCGTCCGCCACTCCAGCACCGCCAGTGGTTCCGGCAAGTTCGTCGTCGCCTGACCGCCTGGTACAGCGGCGACATTTGGGGCCTGGGCTGAGACAAGGCCGAAGTGGGCCACTTTGATGGCCGAGTTGCCGATGTCGACAGCGAGTAGAGAGCGGTTCATGATGAGCTGGCGATCGCCAGCCGTTCCGCGATCGCGGCGGTCAGTTGGTTCAGTCCCTGTCCGGTGACAGCAGAAATCAGCAGGACGGGCCGATCGAGTTCCGCGGCCACTCGATCACGCATTTCTTCAGCTCCCGGTAACTCCGCTTTCGTCACCGCGACGATTTCCGGTCGGTCGCCCAGCTGAGCGTTGTACTGGAGGAGTTCATCGCGAATTGCTCGATAATTCTCCAGGGGGTCCGTGCCGTCGAAAGGAACGGGTTCGAGCAAGTGCACCAGAATGCCCGCTCGTTCGATATGTCGCAGAAACTCATGACCTAAACCCACGCCGACGTGTGCGCCTTCGATGAGTCCCGGGATATCGGCCATCACGAAGGAGCGATCGGCATCCAGACGTACGATGCCGAGGTTAGGATGTTTGGTCGTGAAGGGGTAGTCAGCGATTTCCGGCCGCGCCCGCGAAAGACGACTCAGCAGGGTGCTTTTACCAGCGTTGGGTTTACCCAAGAGTCCCACGTCGGCGATGACTTTCAGTTCCAAGATCACCGCTCGGCGTTCGCCTTCTTCGCCCGGTTCGGCTTGCCGCGGAGCTCGATTGGTGCTGGTCTTGAACCGTACGTTCCCGTGACCGCCTTTGCCGCCGCGAGCGGCAACGAAGCGGTCGCCGAGCGTGGTGAGATCTTTGATGACGAAGCCTTCGCGAGCATCGATTACGAGCGTACCGGGGGGGACGGGAAGAACGACGTCATGGGCACTGCGACCGGCACAGTTCGCTCCGTGACCCTTCTCCCCAGAACCCGCCTTCCACACTCGACGCTGAGCGAAGTCCGAGAGATTGTTGACCCCGGTTTCAACAGACAGGATGATGCTGCCGCCGTCGCCGCCATCCCCTCCGTCGGGGCCACCATAGGGAATATACTTTTCGCGGCGAAAGCTGACGCAGCCATCGCCCCCTCGGCCGGCTTGTAGTTCGATTTCGACGCGATCAACAAACATGTCCTACGACGCCTCCATGGCGGAGCGTCAGAGACCGCCCGACCCTCAGAAAACTCGGCCATCCACCCCTGCGGCCGCGCTAGAAAAGCGGCGGCCTGCTCACAAACGATGGGCTAACTGCAGCGAACTTCGAGCCTAGTTGGCACTCGCCACAATGTTCACTCGACGACCGGCACGATCGAATTTCACGAAGCCGTCGGTGAGTGCGAACAGAGTGTAGTCTTTGCCGGTGCCGACATTGGCGCCCGCTTGGAACACCGTGCCAACCTGACGGACCAAAATGCTACCAGCTGTGACCGCTTCGCCGCCAAAACGCTTCACGCCACGACGCTGACCGTTCGAGTCACGACCGTTGCGGCTAGAACCTTGACCCTTTTTATGTGCCATGACGGCATCTCCCCATCAATCGCAGACCTGAACAAAACCGGGACGCACCAGGGAAGACCCTGGTAATCTGTCACTTTTACCGATAAACCCAGAGGTGATCAAGGGGTTCTTTGAGCCCGTAGATGTCGAGCAGTCGCTTCTGCTCCGCCGGTCGAGACTCGAGCGGCATGCCGTACCGAATCTCCTCTTCATGCTCCAGCAGGGCATCCCCTTGTCGATGGAAATTGAGCTGCAGTGTTTTATAAACGAAGCGGCGACCTTTACCTGGTGGATCCCCTGCTTGGTAAGCGCCCGGAGTATCCCGGAACTGGTAGGCGTTCGTCAGGCCCTGAATGAAAACGCTGAAAAAGTCGGTGCGGGGATCCAAATCTTCCCAAGTTACCACGCCCCAGACGCTGCGATCATTCTGCTCGTCGCTCAGCGGTACCCCGACACGCGTGATCTCGACGGTGTTGAGCAGCTTTCGTCCGTTGACTTCGCGAGCCTGAATCGCCTCGACGGCCGCCGGGATGATGCGATCGAGATATTCCTTCGTCTGATACTTGCCCTCCAGCAGCACTCGACCATGCATCACGAACTGCGGCAGAAATCGCCGCTGCTCGGCGGACACCGTTTCGCTATCAAACGTCAAGTGATCGTAGGTTTCATCCTTTTGAGCCTTCGGACGCAGGTCCTTACCCGTGTTTTTTACTCGGTAGACCATGTACCAGATCTGCTTCCGCTGCATCTTGCCGGAGGGCTGTGGAATGTCGACATTGATGCGTCGTAGCGGCTTGAAAGCAAACTCCAAGTTCCAAATCTCACGCCGCACCACTTGCGACTTAGCTTTTTCCAGCAGGGTATCGGATTTCGCAAGAAAATTAGGCGTCCAGTCCAAGTCTTTCGCTTCAGCCATCAATTCGAGAAGAGGGATCTGATCGGTGAACGCTTCTCGTTTTTCAGCTGTCGACGGAATCACAGTGAGCAGACCGGGGGGTAGCGGTCGGGGCCGATTCGCCGCCACAGGTGCTTGACCATGAGCCCAGGATAAGGGTAGCAACGCCAACGCGAGTGCCGCGGCCGTGCCGAAGGACGCTTGCAGCGGAAAACGACCTGTCATGGTGAACCACCTTGAGAACAACGTGCTCATGAATTTCCAACACTCGGCGCCGTCAAGCTTGGCAGTATAGTTACGACACGGCGCAGATGACAAGTTTTATCGACGGAAGGCGGCGGCAATTAGCTGTCCGACTTTCCAGGAACGGCTGGGGAGTCTGGGCAAGGTGTCAGGCCTGGGTTGTACGAGCCACTTGCAGCGGTGGCGCGTGGTTCCCCCTGAGCTCGCCAGCCCCCCTGAGCTCGCCAGCCCCCCTGAGCTCGCCAGGGCGAGGTAATTTCGTTACGTCTGGACGGAATCGCTTGAGTTGCTAAGATTTACGGCTCGCAGTGAGCCTGTCGAGTTGACGGGTTCCAACGACCGGCTCTTGGGAGTGATGCATGGGGACGAAAGAAGAGGCTTTTGAAGTCAATGGCACAGTGACACAAGCACTGGCCAACACTCGGTTTCGAGTGCAATTGGAGACGGGTGGCGAGGTGATGGCGCACGTCGCTGGCCGCATGCGCAAGAATTTCATCCGTATCGTGCCCGGGGATAAGGTGAAGGTTGAACTTTCACCGTATGACCTCAGCCGCGGTCGAATCGTCTTCCGCGAACGTTAAAAACGAGCTCCCGTCGAGCGACTGCTGGACTACCGTCCCTACCGCTTAAACGCACCCAGCCGGTGAAACCGCGCGGGTGCTGTTCGGGTAGAGCATGCTGACGGTTTCTTATTTTCTTTTCATCGCAGTTTCATTCTGCAGCCACTCAAGGAGTTAACTCGCCGTGTTCAAGCAACTTCGAAATTGGTCCGTCAGACTACTGCCGCTGCTCTCGCTGGCAGTTCTGGCAGTCGGCAGTCGGCCGCTCGCCATTCAAGCTCAGGAAGAAAAACCGGTCGTTGTGATCGCGATCAACAAGCTGGCCGAGATCACTAGCGACATCGGCATGGTGACGGAGCTTGCCGGCCAGGGCGACGCCGGTAAGGTGGCCATCGGCATGGCCGGCATCTATACGAACGGCATCGACAAGACGAAGCCCGCCGGTGGCTACGTGGCGATGACCGACGCAGGTCCCAAAATCGTCGGTTTCATTCCCGTCACGAATCTCAAGGGAATGCTCGGCACGTTCCGTGATCGCATCGGCACACCGAAGGAAATTGGCGACGGGGTCCTCGAAGTCGGTGCTGATCGCGCTCAACCGATGTACGTCAAAGAACATGCGGGCTACGCCTTCATCGCGCAAGATCGCGATCACCTCGCCAAGCTGCCCGACGATCCGACGAAAGCCCTCGCCGGACTCGAAAAGAAATACGACATCGCCGTGCGACTCAACATGGAAAACATTCCCGCCGAGTTTCGCGATCTGATTGTCAGCAACATGCGCATGGGCTTTGACCAGGCGATGCGACAGAATAACGGACTAGGGGACGACGAACAGAAGGCTGCGGAAGCGATCGGCAAAGAAGCGATGAAGGGGATTGTTGATTTCATCGAACAGGCCGAGCAGATGACGATCGGTTTTGCGATTGACGCTCAAGCCAAGAACATCGCCTTGGAATTCTCCGCGACCGCTCGCGATGGTACCGATCTGGCGAAAGAAATGTCCGGGCAAGATCTCGGCAAGTCGCTGTTTGGCGGACTCGTGTCGGGCGATCCCGCCGCGAAGATGCACTTCCGCTCGGTGCTCGCCAAGTCGGCCATCGAACAGTACCTGAAACTGATCGCTCAAGGTCGTGAACAGGCACTCAAGGAAATTGACAACGACACGCGACTGCCCGATCAGCAGACTCGCGACGCCGTCAAGGCTTCGGTCGAGGACTTCCTCGATGTCGCCAAGCAGACGGTGGAGAAAGGGAAGCTGGAAGCAGCCGGTGCCGTGCACGTCAGTGATCACGTCGAGTTTTTACTGGGCGGCCATGTGGCGGACGGACTGAAGATCGAAAAAGGCGTGAAGCGGATCGTCGAACTCGTACGCAATCTGCCAGGAGTGCCTACGATCAAGCTGGATGTGGCATCGCACAACGGCGTTAACATTCACACGGTGGATCTACCCGTGTTTGATCCGCAAGCAGCGAAGGTGATTGGCGAACAGGCTCAGCTGGTTCTGGGCTTCGGAAAAGATTCGGCTTACCTCGGACTCGGCTCGGATGGCATCAAGGTGCTGAAGAGCGGTCTGGATGCCAAGTCGACCGGCGACGACAAGATTCCAGCCTATGCCAAGTTAATGGTTGGTCCCTTCGCGGCGCTCGCAGCCAAGGTGGAAAGCAATCCGCAGACCAAGATCCTGGCTGATGCCGCCAAGAAGTCGGATGGCAACGATCATATCCTCTTCCAAGTCCAGCAGATTGAACGCGGTTCGACCGTGCGAATCGAGTTCGGTAGTGGTTTGCTGCAGATGATTGGTGAAGTTTCCAAGGCCGCTCAAGGCGGAAACTAACCAAAATCATAACACGAGCCGCGCGGGAGACCCCCAGCGCGGCGGGCCGGTCGCTGGCCGCGATCGAAATCAAAGCTGTCGCTCGTGGATGCCAAACTTCCCAGCGATACGAAATTAACTGAGCGATACTCGCCAAGATGCGTTCTGGCGAGTATCGTTTTTTTGTTTGATCAGTCCCAGGACTGGCTCGAGGGTCGAACTGTTCGTCCCTCGCGGAACAACGATTAACCTTTCTACCCCACATCCATTATGCCTACGGTTGGAACTTTCCCGACGTCCCGTCAAGAGATTGCTGGCGTACCCGTTGTTGAGTTGGCGAAGCAGTTTGGTACGCCAACCTACATTTATGATGCGGCCAAAATTAGGCAACGCATCGACGACCTGCGGGCCTTCGATGTCATTCGCTTTGCACAAAAAGCCTGTTCCAACATCGCAATCCTCGCACTCGCTCGACAGGCCGGCGTCGTCGTTGATGCCGTGAGTGCGGGTGAAATTCATCGAGCCGTCGCAGCTGGCTACTCGCTTCACGGCGAACCAGCACCGATCGTCTACACCGCTGACATTTTCGATCGAGAGTCGCTGGAGCTGGTCGTACGACATAATCTGCCCGTGAACGTCGGCTCGCCCGATATGATCGATCAACTGGGCGAACGAGCACCCGGACGTTCCATCACGATGCGGATTAATCCCGGCTTCGGTCACGGACATAGTCAGAAAACCAATACCGGTGGCCAGCAGTCCAAGCATGGTATCTGGCATGAGTCACTCGGTGATTGCCTGCGCCGTGTCGACCACCATGGGATGGCGGTGAGCGGCATTCACATGCACATCGGCTCGGGTACCGACTTGGAGCACCTCGCACAAGTGTGCGGCGCGATGGAAAAGACCGTGCTGGAAGTGGGACGTAGCGTGACGACCATCAGTGCCGGCGGCGGCTTGCCAATCGCCTATCACTCGAAGCAGTCCTACGTCGATCTCGATCAGTACTTCAAACTGTGGGACGCCACCCGCAAACGTCTTGAAGATCGCTTCGGTCATAAAATCTCGCTAGAGATCGAACCCGGTCGCTATCTTGTGGCCGAGAGTGGTTTCTTGCTGACCGAAATTCGCTCCGTCAAGCAGCAAGGCGATAACACCTTCTACCTGCTCGATGCGGGATTCAACAATCTCGCTCGACCTATTCTCTACGGTTCCTATCATCCGATGTCGATCGCGCATGCACGCGGTCCGCAGGATGTACCCGAACGACCTGTCGTAGTCGGTGGACCACTGTGTGAATCAGGTGATATTTTCACGCAGGAAGAAGGCGGCTTCGTCTGCCAGCGCTCGTTGCCAGTCGCACAAGTTGGAGACTATCTCGTGATCGAGTGCGCTGGTGCCTACGGCTTCGTCATGGCTTCCAATTACAACTCGAAGCCGCTGGCTGCCGAAGTTCTGGTGGCCGCCGGTCGGCCTCACCTCATCCGCGCCCGCCAAACCTATGCCGACCTGATTCATGGTGAAATCGTGCCGGCGATCGGTTAGGGTGACGGAACGCTGGTACTTGTCAACTCGGAGAGTTGACCGACGGCGCACGACTTTCCAAGTCGTAAAGCGGGACGTGACCAAGCAAGTGGCGGGATTTTACTGTGGTACTTGTCAACTCGGAGAGTTGACCGACGTTGGAGAGTTGACCGACGGCGCACGACTTTCCAAGTCGTAAAGCGGGACGTGACCAAGCGAGTGGCGGGATTTTACTGTGGTACTTGTCAACTCGGAGAGTTGACCGACGTTGGAGAGTTGACCGAACGTTGGAGAGTTGACCGACGTGTCGCACGACTTTCCAAGTCGTAAAGCGGGACGTGACCAAGCGAGTGGCAAGATTTTACTGTGGTACTTGTCAACTCGGAGAGTTGACCGACGGCGCACGACTTTCCAAGTCGTAAAGCGGGACGTGACCAAGCGAGTGGCAAGATTTTACTGTGGTACTTGTCAACTCGGAGAGTTGACCGACGTGTCGCACGACTTTCCAAGTCGTAAAGCGGGACGCGACCAAGCGAGTGGCGGGATTTTACTGTGGTACTTGTCAACTCGGAGAGTTGACCGACGTTGGAGAGGTGACCGACGTTGGAGAGGTGACCGACGTTGGAGAGTTGACCGACGTTTCTCAATCAATTCATTCGTTTTTTTGTTGCTAGCAAAGGTGCGTCGATGAGAAAGCTCGTCATAGTTGCCGCCGGCCAGTCGACGAACAACAAGCTCACCACCGCCATCTGGCTCTGGGCAGCAGCCACACTGGCTTGGTGCGCCATTCACAGCATCGCCACTCATCCAGGAAGTGACGCTGCCAGCGACTGGTTGGGCTTGAACCTTCAGCGCGCGGCTCACGCTCAGCCTCCCGGTAAGGACGCACCGGTAGCGATCGATTTTGATCGTGACATCGCTCCTCTGCTCGCGCGACGCTGCCTGGAATGCCACGATGCCAACGAAAAAAAGGGTGGACTCGATCTCACTCGTCGTGCCACCGCGCTACAAGGTGGCGAAAGTGGCGAGTCGGCACTCGGCGCTAAAACTCTCAGCGACAAACCACTCGACGGCACCCTCTGGCAACGTGTCGCGGCCAATGAAATGCCACCCAAAAAACCGCTGGCCGCTGCCGAAAAAAAATTACTCGAACGCTGGCTCACCAGCGGTGCTCCGTGGGGCACCGACCCAATCAATGCCGTGCGTTATTCCAGTGAGCGGCGCGGTGGTTTTGATTGGTGGGCCTTGCAGCCACTGCAGCCTGTCACCGCACCAGCTCAGGCCGTACCAACTAACGTAGCGTCAACCCGTCCAGCGGCGATCGCCGCGTCGCGCGGGCCGGTCGATGCGTTCATCCGTGCCACTCTGCAGACGAAGTCGCTCGCACCGTCGCCGGAAGCTGATCGTCGCGTGCTCGCGCGACGTTTATCCTTCGACCTGATTGGCTTGCCCCCGACGCCGGACTTGGTCGACGAGTTCCTCGCGGATCAAGCGCCGGATGCCTACGAACGGCTGGTTGATCGATTGCTCGCCTCGCCCCATTACGGTGAACGCTGGGCTCGTCACTGGCTCGATGTGGCTCACTTCGGTGAGAGCGATGGGTTTGAATATGACCGACTGCGGCCCAATGCCTGGCCCTATCGGGACTGGGTCATTCGCGCCTTCAATGATGACTTACCCTATGACGAATTCATTGCGCTTCAGGTGGCTGGAGATTTACTCCGTCCCAATGATCCGCAAGCGATCATCGCGACTGGCTTTCTGGTGGGTGGAGCGTTCGACGGCCTCACGCCTGCCGGTGATACGATGCGTCAAATCATGCGCCAAGATGAACTCGAAGATCTCGTCGGCATCGTTGGTCAATCGTTCGTCGGACTCACCGTGCAATGTGCACGTTGTCACGATCACAAATTCGACGCCATCTCTCAGCAGGATTACTATCGACTCGCCTCGGCACTCAGCGGCGTACGACGTGGCGAACGTTCGTTGCCCGTCGCCGCTGAGCAATCGCAGAGTCTTGAAGAGCAAATCGCCCGACTCACGCTGCGGCAGCGCGAGCTCGATGATCGTGCGCGGCGAGCGGTACTCACACGTCGACAAAAGCAGCCCGTTGCCGAGCGACCGCTAGCTCCACAGCCAGTAGCTGCCTGGGAATTCACGAAAAGCCTGCAAGACCAAGTGGGCGAGTTGCATGTGACCCTCCAAGGGGCGGCCAAGCGAGAAGCCCTCGGACTCATTCTTGACGGACAAAACTCCTATGCTGCCACCCCAACCCTCACCCGTAACCTCACCGAAAAGACCGTCATCGGCGTCGTACAGCTGGCCAACCTGACGCAGCGCGGAGGCGGCGTAGTTTCCGTACAAACGACCGATGGTGGCCTCTTCGATGCGATCGTCTTCGGTGAACAGAATCCGGCTCACTGGATGGCCGGCAGCAACAATTTCAGCCGCACACAATTTTTTCAGGGCACCGAGGAGCAGCAGGCGAACGAGCGGCCCGTCCATGTGGCCATCACCTATCACAAGAATGGCCAGATCACCGGTTACGTGAATGGACGACCCTATGGCCAGCCCTATCAAACGGGGTTGCAAACTTACGATGCTGGCAAGACTCAAGTTGTCTTCGGTTTGCGACATAGCCCAGTCGGTGGCAACCGCATGCTCGCCGGCACCATCTTACGCGCCGCACTCTATGATCGAGCACTCGCTGCCGAAGAGATCGCCGCCGCGGCCGCTCATCAGTCCGATTACGTAACTGAGGCCGAATTATTGGCTGAGCTCAGTGCGGCGGAACGCAGCGAGCGGTCAGCGATCGCTCCCCAATTGATCGCCATTCGCGATCAACTGGAACGACGGCGAACCGGTAAAGTTTTCGCGGTCACGCCTCAGAGTGCTCCCGTCACCCATCTGTTGCGACGCGGTAATCCGTTGCAGCCAGCCGATGCCGTATCCGCTGGAGCGTTGTCATCGCTCGTCGGCCTCTCCGCCGACTTCTCGCTACCTCCCGATGCACCCGAAGCTCAGCGTCGACAACGACTCGCGCAATGGCTGGCTCACCCAGATAATGCCCTCACCGCCCGTACGTTGGCTAATCGTCTCTGGCACTATCACTTTGGTGCCGGACTGGTACCAACTCCCAACGATCTTGGTTTCAGTGGCGGACTGCCCTCGCACCCTGAACTGCTCGACTGGTTAGCGGTGGAACTGCGAACGGGCGGACAGTCGATTAAGCACCTGCAGCGAATCCTCGTGACATCGTCGACGTTCCGGCAATCATCGGCTCCCCGCGCCGAGGCGACCGCCGTGGACGCGGACAATCGCTGGCTATGGCGCATGCCAACTCGCCGACTCGAGGCGGAACTCGTGCGCGACGCTGTACTGGCCGTTGCCGGTCAGTTGAACCAGCAGATGAACGGCCCGGGTTATCAAGATTTCCGACCGTTCTTACGAGGTGGTACCCAGTTCTACGAACCACTCGATCCCGAAGGACCAGCCTATCAGCGACGCAGCATCTATCGCACCTGGGCGCGCGGCGGTCACAACCAACTGCTTGATACATTCGATTGCCCCGACCCCTCCACCAGCACTCCGCGACGCAGTGTCACCACAACACCACTCCAAGCCCTGTCTTTACTCAATAACTCGTTCATCCTGCGTATGTCCGATGCCTTTGCGAGTGACCTCCAGCGGACGCGCGAAACCGTCGATGTCCAGCCTGCGGGTGAGGCTAAACGAGTGGCGACGGAGTCGCTTGTGACGGAACTTTTTCGGCGCGCATGGGGCAGGTCACCGCGAGAGGATGAACGAAAGCTGGCGGTTGAATTCGCGGAACTGCACGGACTGCCTGCGCTCTGCCGAGTGGTCCTGAACAGCAATGCGTTTGTCTATGTGGAATGAATTGGGAACGTGGAGTCAACACCATGCGCCACTATCAACCGTTAGTCGTGACACTCACCACCGCGTGCCTCTTAAGTGTCGCGATCTGGTTACTGTTTGTGACCCCACTGGATGAACGCGGGCGACCTGTTCGCGATCGCGGCGATACGACCCAGACACCTCGTGACCACACGCTGGTTACCAGCGATCACGGCTTGGAACACGGCGATTCTAACGGGGAAGCGGCCGACGGCGGGGCACGAGTGGCCTGGACAACGTCGCGAATTCAAGGAACACCCGAGCCACCACCACCCTATCGCACTCAGCGCCTCTTTCCCACGATTCAATTCAAAAATCCGGTCGTCATGGAAATCGCTCCCGGCACTCAGCGCCTGTTTGTCGGTGAGCAAAGTGGCAAGATTTTTTCGTTTGATATGCAGAATCCTGGTGAGCCGGTGCTGGTCATGGACGCCGTCGCACTTACCAAACGAGAACGGCCTGCAGGCATCGATAACTCACTCGTCAACGGACTCGAAGCTCTTTACGGGCTCACCTTTCATCCTCGCTTTACTGAAAATCGTTACTGTTATGTGAGCTATGTCGTGAAAGGCGAACCGCTCAAGGATTCGCCCACACCCAACCAATTGCCGCATGGCACGCGAGTGTCACGGTTTCAGGTGAAAGCCACGGAACCTCCCACGATCGATCTTGATAGCGAGCAGATTGTGATCTCTTGGCTTCAGGGTGGACACAATGGTGGCTGCCTCGCTTTCGGCCCTGATGGCTACCTTTATATTTCCACGGGTGACGGCGGCTTTGCCAATCCTCCCGATGGACTCAACGCCGGTCAGGATGTTTCGAATCTCTTATCCTCCGTGCTCCGTATCGATGTTGATCATCCCGACGAAGGCCGAGCCTACTCGATTCCTAAAGACAATCCCTTGGTAGGTTTGGCGGGAGCACGCGGTGAGATTTGGTGCTACGGACTGCGTAATCCCTGGAAGATGAGCTTTGATCGAGCGACGGGCGATCTCTGGATTGGTGACGTCGGTTGGGAGTTATGGGAGCTGGTTTATCGGGCGGAGCGCGGTGGGAACTATGGCTGGAGCGTCGTCGAAGGACGGCAGCCGGTCCATGTGGAGCGAAAGGTTGGACCCACACCGATTCTGCCACCCACCATCGAGATTCCTCATACGGACGGAGTCTCAATTACCGGCGGCTTTGTTTATCGTGGCAAGAAATTCCCTGAGTTAGTGGGGGACTACATTTGTGGCGACTGGGAAACCAGACGCATCTGGGCCGCTCGTTGGGACGAATCGACGAAGAGCTG
This sequence comes from Pirellulaceae bacterium, assembly GCA_044235425.1. Lineage (GTDB taxonomy): Bacteria > Planctomycetota > Planctomycetia > Pirellulales > Pirellulaceae > JBJSXJ01. The sequence continues at coordinate 232,666 of JBIIHW010000003.1, read as the reverse complement.
CGGACCACGACGCGATTTAGTCGAACCGACCGTGCGACTCGTCGCCTTCGCTGAAGATCCCAACGGCGAACTGCTGCTGCTCGACTACGATGCCGGCACGATCCATGAATTCGTGAAGAATGAACAGGTCACTGCGGCCACCGATTTTCCTCGCAAACTGAGTGAAAGTGGCTTGTTCACTTCGACCGCCGATCACCAAGTGGCGCCCGGTGTCGTGCCTTTCTCTGTGAATGTGCCGCAATGGTCGGATGGTGCCGAAGCAGAGCGCTATGTCGCCTTACCCGGTAGGTCGACCATCAAGATCCTGCCGCAAAAAACGGGCATTCCTGGTTCCATGTTCTCCAGCTCGTTCGTTTTCCCACCCCATAGTGTGCTCCTGAAAACGATTTCCTTGAACGGACGACGACTGGAATCGCAACTGCTGCATTTTGATGGCCAAACCTGGCGCGGATATTCCTACGCCTGGAATGAAGCACAAGATGATGCGGAACTGGTCGATGCCGTGGGACGTGATCAGCCGCTGGGCGACAACATCCAGCCACAGACATGGCACTATGCAAGCCGTGTCGAGTGTGCGCGGTGCCACAACCAATGGGCCGAATATGCGCTGGCATTCCAGGTCGGACAACTCAACCGTGATGAACATGGAGCGCCCATCCACGACAACCAGTTGCGACGGTTAAGTCAGTTGAAGGTGATCGAGTTGCCGGGAGTGACGACGACCGACGAAAAACCACTTCCCGATCGAAATTGGTTCACGGATCATTTTCCGCGCTACGCGAATCCGTATGAGACGCGACGGTCAGTCGATGCGCGCGCCCGTTCTTACTTGCATGTGAACTGTGCTCACTGTCATCGGCTCGGCGGTGGCGGAACAGCCTACATCGAATTGCAACATGAGTTGCCGCTCGAGGCGACTAAGACTCTCGACGTTCGTCCCACTCAGGGCACGTTCGATTTGACCGACGCGCGCATCCTGGCGCCCGGCGATCCCTATCGTTCGACCCTCTTCTATCGCGTCGCCAAAACAGGTTCGGGACGCATGCCACACATCGGTTCCGAAATCGTCGACGACGAAGCAGTCAAACTGCTGGAGACTTGGATCGAGCAGTTGCCGCGTCATCAGCAGCATTGGGCCACCGTGCGACGCCTCCAGCAACTTGATGAATCCAAGGCACCGGCGAATGCTCAAAGCGACGCACAGAAAGCCGAACGAGCCAAGCAGCGCGCGGAGCTGATTGAGCAGACGCTCAAGACCACAGGCTCCGCGCTGCTTATCGCCCGGTCACTTGTCGAGGATGATTGGCCGATTGGCGTTCGCGGGGAGGTTGTCGCGACGGCGATGAAAAAAGACAACTCGCTATTGCGGGATATCTTTGAACGCTTCGTGCCCGTGGCCGAGCGCGAGCGACGCCTTGGATCAGTCATCAAATCCGATGATATTCTGAAGCTTGCCGGGGATGAAGAACGCGGTCGAGCAATCTTCGAGGCGAGTGGTGGTGGTCAGTGTAAGAATTGTCATCGCATCGGCGATGTGGGTGGGCGGCTAGGCCCTGAGCTCTCCAAAATCGGAGCCAAATATCCCCGGCAGGCATTGCTCGAACAGATTCTAGAACCTTCAAAAATCATCGATCCCAAGTATGTCAGTTATTTGGTTCAGACCAGTGACGGGAGACTACTCACCGGTCTGATGGTCGGTCGCACAGATCAGGAAATCATTCTGCGGGATGCGAAGGACCAGGAGATACGGTTAGCGGCGAGTGACGTAGAGACGATAGCACCACAGCGTCAATCGCTCATGCCTGACCTGCTCCTCCGCGACCTCACCGCGCAGCAAGTTGCTGACCTGCTGGCGTTTCTCGCAGCCAGCAAATAGTCTAGTAGTCTCCCGTCACCTTTCACCCGTCACCTTTCACCCGTCACCTTACCACTCGTTACGTTCCTCCAGCCACCCTTCTCATTCCATGTTGCAAGTTAAAGATCTGCGGGTTGAGTTTCGCACGGATGATGGTGTGGTGCAGGCGGTGAATGGGATTTCGTTTGCCGTGCAGCCGGGTGAAACACTGGGGATTGTGGGTGAATCGGGTTCTGGCAAGTCCGTGACCAGCCTGGCGATGATGGGGTTGATTCCGCAGCCGCCGGGCCGCATCGTCGGTGGGCAAGTGTTATTGGGCAAGGATGATCTCTTGCTGTTGTCGCGTGAAGAGATGCAGAAGACGCGCGGGCGACGCATTGCGATGATCTTCCAGGATCCCATGACCGCACTCAATCCGTTCCTCACGGTGGGTGAGCAGCTCTGCGAGATGACTCGCTTGCATTTCGGCTGGACGGCGGATCAAGCGGAGCGGCATGCGATCGAGATGCTGGAGAAGGTCGGCATACCAAGCGCAGCTCGCCGCATTCACGATTATCCCCATCAGTTTTCGGGCGGCATGCGGCAGCGTGTGATGATTGCGATGGCGCTGTCCTGCGAGCCGGAAGTGTTGATTGCTGATGAACCCACGACGGCACTTGATGTAACCATTCAAGCGCAGATTCTGGAACTGTTGCAGCAATTGCAACGTGAACGTGGCATGTCGATTCTGCTTATCACTCACGACTTGGGCATTGTGGCCAATTCATGTCATCGAGTGGTTGTGATGTATGGTGGCCGAATTGTCGAAGAGGCCTCCGTTGAGGAACTCTTCGCTCAGCCTCGTCACCCGTATACGCGCGGACTGCTGGCGTCCGTACCGCGCTGGGATGGCCAAGAAAGTCAGTTGCTGCAGGCGATTGAAGGTCAGCCACCGAACATGGCTGATCCGCCTGCGGGCTGCACGTTTCATCCGCGCTGCCCCTTCTCGATCCCAAGTTGTCGCGAGGAGTTACCGCAGCTGGTGAGGCGAGTGGATGCTGCAGCAGCAGCTCCGGGGGCGACCGCCGCAACACTGGCCACCAACTCATCCTCGACTGCGGCGTCACCCACCGCCTCCACATCAACCACCGCCTCCGAGTCACCCACCGTCTCCACGGGCAGTTATGCCTGCTTCGTCGACATTCGTACGACCAAGCCACGAGAGTCTCATCATGTCTGATACCGAACGAATGGCTGCCCACGCGACGATGCGCGACCGTCGACCGCAAGTCGGTCAGTACCCAGCGTCGGCGTCACCCCATGCCGCTCCACCCTTACTGGAAGTTCGCAAACTGGAAGTTCATTTTCCTTTCCGCACCGGTGCCTGGTGGTGGAGCAAATCGGGTGTGGTGCGAGCGGTAGATGGCGTGAGCTTCACGGTAAATCGGGGAGAGACCTTGGGGCTGGTCGGAGAGTCGGGCTGTGGCAAGTCGACCACGGCCCGTTCGCTCGTCGGACTTGTGCGCCCCACAGCGGGTGAAATTTACTTGCGTGGCCAACGCATTGATCAGTTGTCAGAAGCTGCCATGAGGCCGCATCGCCGCACGGTGCAAATGATCTTTCAAGATCCATTCGCATCGCTCAACCCCCGTATGACGGTCGGCAAGATCATCACGGAACCGCTGGAGATTTTTGGCCTCAGCTCATCCCGCGACCGGCAACTCGAAGCCTTGCGGTTGATGGAAATCGTTGGGCTTAATCCCAGATTTTTGAACCGCTATCCACATGAGTTTTCTGGCGGTCAGCGACAGCGAGTGGGAATTGCCCGAGCACTTGCCGTCCAGCCCGAACTGATTGTCTGTGATGAACCCATCTCAGCACTCGACGTTTCCATTCAAGCTCAGGTGATCAATCTGCTCATGGAGCTGCAGCAGAAACTGGGTTTAGCTTATCTGTTCATCGCTCATGATCTGGCAGTCGTCCGGCATATCGCTCATCGTGTCGGCGTGATGTATCTGGGCCGGATTGTGGAGCTGGCAGCGTCACGTGAACTTTATGCACAGCCGCGACATCCCTATACTCAAGCGTTGTTGTCGGCCGCTCCACTGCCCGATCCCGTCGCCGAAAAAACTCGTCAACGCATCATGCTCCAGGGTGAAGTGCCCACTCCGGATCGGTTCTATCCTGGCTGTCCGTTCGCGGATCGATGTCCGATTGTTGAGGAGCAGTGTCGGAGTGCACCGCCCGCCCTCAACACCGCGCCCCATGCGGTGGCCTGTTTCAAAGCCTAGTTTGTTCTCTCGTTGATCGTGTCTTCCTGAACTCACCTTCTTTCCTCTTTTCCCTGTTAGATGTTTGGACCATGACGAAGTATCAGATGCCAACGTTGGCCGCGACACCGCGCGCGGGTAAGAAGCAAGTGTTATTGATCGCCAATGGCGACCTGCGATTTTCCGCGAACCAGAAGTGCTGGGCGGCTCAAGCGGACATGGAGGCGGCGTTGACCGAGGCCGTGGCCGCCAGTGGCTATGAACTCGTACGCGCTCATCCCTATCGTGAGGATCAGCAGCACGGCTTCATCAGCTCCCAGAAGGAAGGCTTGGCCGTGTTCGCCGAGATCGATCCGAAGGCTCCACTGATTGTTGCCGAAGCTGTCTGGCAATACTCCCATCACATCTTGCCAGGGCTCATCACCCACGAAGGACCGATTCTGACGGTAGCCAATTGGTCCGGCACATGGCCGGGCCTCGTCGGTATGCTCAACCTCAACGGCTCACTCACCAAAGCGGGCGTCGATTACTCGACACTCTGGGCGGAAGACTTTCAAGCAACTGAATTCCGCAGCCAGCTTGCCAAGTGGCTGAAAAAAGGCAGGGTGCGACATGCCACGCGCCACGTCGTGCGCTTTAAAGAGGTAAAAGTGCCCGGACGTGAACGTAAACTCGCCACCGCTCTGGCCCAGCAGCTCCGTCGCGAGAAAGCCATCATGGGCGTGTTCGATGAAGGCTGCATGGGCATGTTCAATGCCATCATTCCCGACGAACTGCTCAACCCAACCGGCGTTTATAAGGAACGACTAAGTCAGTCCGCACTCTACCACGAAACAACGCAAGTGTCCGACGCGGAGGCACTGGCGGTGCGTCAGTGGATGGAGACCCACGGCTTGAAGTTTGTGACCGGTCCGAAGCACGCTGAACATCTCACGGATCAGCAGATCCTGGCACAGTGCAAAATGTATATCGCTGCCGTGCGACTGGCTGATGACTTCGGCTGCGCTACGATCGGTATCCAGTACCAGCAGGGACTCAAGGATCTGTTACCCGCCAGTGACCTCGTCGAAGGAACACTTAACAACAGCGAGCGGCCACCGGTCAAGTCGCGAGACGGGAAGCGGGAATTGTACGCGGGCGAGCCACTGCCGCATTTCAATGAAGTTGATGAATGTGCCGGACTGGATGGACTGCTCACCTATCGCTTGCATAAAGCGATGGGACAACCCGTCGAGAACACGCTGCATGACCTGCGCTGGGGTGATGTTGATCAAACTGGGACCGTAGACGATTACGTCTGGGTGTTTCTGATCAGCGGATCGGCCCCACCCGCTCATTTCGTCGGAGGTTGGTCGGGAGCTTCCAGCGAACGTCAACCGGCAATGTATTTTCCGAGCGGCGGTGGCACGCTGAAAGGCATTTCGAAGCCCGGCGAGATCGTCTGGTCGCGCGTCTTCATCGAAGATGGTCGGCTGAAAATGGATTTGGGTCGAGCGGCGGTCGTGGAACTGCCCCCCGAAGAAACCAATCGTCGCTGGCAAGCTACGACTCCTCAGTGGCCCATCATGCATGCCGTCACCTACGGAGTAACTCGCGATCAAATGATGGCTCGACACAAAAGCAACCATATTCAAGTGGCCTATGCGACTGATGCCGAAAGTGCCGATCGAGCACTCCTGGCTAAAGCCGCTCTAGCCGCCGAATTAGGATTGGAAGTGGCACTCTGCGGTACCCGTCGCGACGGCAAATCCTGGCAGGGGTAGAGCGTGATAGGGCCGCTGACCCCATCCGTCCCGTACCCCGGTTTCCGCACTGCGCCCTCGCCATTTTTGACCTGACTTGCGGGACGGTAAGAAAACTCAGCCCATTTTTGCCAAATCAAGCGTCTCCGTGCGATGTAATTTACGCCGCCAGCGATTACCTTTAAACCTGTTGATTTCGTGAAATCTAATCTGCGCCGTTGGCACTGAAGTTTGGAACAATCTCATGGCTTCTCCGGTGGATGTGAGTGGTAGTGTACAGTCACTGAACGATGATGATGTGCGAGCCATCGATCAGCTGCGAACGGTTTACGCACAATTGACCGAGGAACTTGGTCGAGTGATTGTGGGTCAGCAGGAGACCATTCAGCGTTTAGCGATCTGCTTATTCGCTCGCGGACATGCGCTGCTCATGGGTGTTCCGGGGCTCGCCAAAACTTTGCTGGTGAGCAAGTTATCCGAGACGATGTCGCTCAAATTCAACCGCATTCAGTTCACGCCCGATTTGATGCCGATGGATATCACCGGCACTGATATCTTGCAGGAGACGGAAACAGGGCGACGAGATTTTCAATTCGTGCGGGGCCCCGTGTTCGCCAACATCGTGCTCGCCGACGAAATCAATCGTGCTCCGCCGAAGACGCAAGCCGCCATGCTCGAAGCGATGCAAGAACATCGCGTGACGGCCGTCGGCAAAACATTCTCACTCGAAGCGCCCTTTCTGGTTTTAGCGACGCAGAATCCGGTGGAACAAGAAGGCACCTACCCGCTTCCTGAAGCACAACTCGATCGCTTCATGTTTTTAATCGAGTTGGATTATCCGACCGAGGACGAAGAAATTCGCATTGCCCGCACGACGACGGGTGGCGGGTTACCCTCACTCGCTCATCTGCTGAACGGCAATCAAATTGTGCAGCATCAAGATTTGGTACGACGAGTGCCGGTGCCGGATCACATCTATGCGTATGCGGCGAAGCTGGTGCGTAAGACTCGGCCGCAAGGCAGCACCGCACCGGCATGGCTGAAGCCGTTGGTTTCCTGGGGCGCGGGGCCACGTGCGGTACAATGTTTGATTTTGGGCGCAAAGGCTCGAGCAGCCTTGATGGGCAGCTATATGGTGCGCTTGGAAGATATTCAGCAAGTTGCGGAACCGGTGCTGACGCACCGCATCATCACGACGTTTGCTGCGCAAGCTGAGGGAGTGGACGCCAAGCAGATTGTGCGACGTTTGGTGGCCGAAACCGCCAGCGATCATTAAACGAACAGTAGTGACGGCTTATGTCTGGTGATCGTAAAACTCGGTCCTTCCTTGACCCGCGCGCCGCATCGCGGCTGGCTGCCGTGCCGCTCTTCGCGCGGCGACCGATGCTGGGCAATGTCTCCGGTCGGCACACAAGCCCGCATCGGGGTTCCAGCGTCGAATTTGCGGAGTATCGCAAGTATGTCCCAGGTGATGATCTGCGGCGGCTCGACTGGCGTGCGTACGGTCGCAGCGATCGCTTCTATGTGAAGGAGTTCGAATCAGATACGAATCTGCGCCTCTGTCTGGTAATCGACAGCAGCGGTTCGATGGGTTTTGGTTCCAAGGGGATCACCAAGCTGGAATATGCGATGAAACTGGGTGCGACACTCGGTTACCTCGCCGTACAGCAAGGTGATGCCGTGGGCTTGAACGCCGTCGCCGAAGGGGTTGTCACTCACCTGCCTCCGCGACGTAACCCCGCTCACCTCTCGGCACTCTTTGACCTCATGGACAAGATTGAGCCGAAGGGTGAAACGCAGCTCGTGCCCACCCTTCACGAACTCTCCGAAACGATCCGCCAGCGAGCACTCGTCGTGATCATCTCGGACTTTTTCGTGGAGCCCGCCGAACTGCGTGGTTGCTTTCAACATCTCCGCTTCCGCAAGCATGATGTGGCGCTCTTTCATCTGCTTGATCCACAGGAAATTGATTTTGATTTTCGCCGCCCGATGCGCTTCATCGATCTCGAAGGTGGCCCCGCAATTTTTGCAGAGCCAAACGACATCGCAGATCGATACCATCAAGCACTGCGAACTTATCTGGAAGACATTCGGCGAGTGTCCCTGGAGTCCGGATTGGATTATCAGCCCATCAAAATCAATGAAGATTATGAGCAGGTGTTGATGCGGTTTCTTGTCGGCCGGGCGAACCGGAGAGGTGGCCGGTGAGTGTACTTCAACCGCTGATCCTGGCCGCTTTGCCACTCGCCGCGCTGCCAATCATCATTCACCTCATCAACCAGCGTCGTTTCCAGACGGTGCGCTGGGGCGCCATGATGTTTCTGCTCGCCGCCAATCGCATGGCACGCGGTTATGCTCGCCTGCGACAATGGCTCATCCTCGCCCTGCGAGTGCTCGCCCTCATGGGACTCATCTTCGCTCTCAGTCGACCGCTGGCCAGCGGCTGGTTGGGGCTGACCGCGGGAAGTCGAATTGATACGACGATTGTGCTGCTGGATCGATCGTCGAGCATGAGCCAGCAGGAGCCGGGAGCAAGTCGGTCGAAGCTGCGAGCGGCGGTGGAACAGTTGTCGTCCACCTTTCGACTGCTGCGATCAAACCGCTGGATCTTGATCGACAGCCAAACTCGCACCGCTCACGAACTAGAAAAACCCGAAGATTTATTGCGCGTGCCCGAGGCAGATCCGACGAGTGCAGCGGCTGACATTCCCGCTCTGCTCGATGCGGCTCGACAATATATTCGTGAAAACAAAACAGGTCGAACCGAGATTTGGATCGCTTCCGACCTGCGACGCAACGATTGGGACGAACAGGGCGGTCGCTGGGATGGACTGCGGAGTGCGTTCCTGGAATTCCCCCAGGCGATTCGCTTTCACCTGCTCGCCTATGCTGATCGAGCCGCTGATAATGTGGCCGTTCGGGTGACAGGGGTGCGCAGGCAACGTACGGCCAAAGGTGCCGAACTGCTCCTGTCACTCGTCATCACCCGCGATCAAGCCGTCGATACCACCACCACCGTGCCGCTGCGGATCGAAATTGAAGGCGCGAGCTCGGAACTTAAAGTGGAATTCGCCGGTGATCGCTATGAACTGCGCGATCATCCCGTGCCACTCGACGCCACGCAAGAACGTGGTTGGGGCCGAGTCTCCTTGCCGACAGACGGCAATCCTGCGGACAACGAATCCTATTTTGTTTTCTCGCCACCACCACCTCGACAGACAATTCTGGTGACCGATCAAGCGGCGGCTACGACCGCACTTCAAGCCGCTGCTGGTATCGCGCCCGATCCATCGCTGGCTGGTAATGTGGAGGTGCTCGGACCCGATCAGCTGGCCAGCGTTGATTGGTCTGCCGTGGCACTCGTCCTCTGGCAGTCGGCCTTACCAGCCGGCGAGACGGCAGCGGCTCTGAACACCCTGGTGGAACGTGGTGGCCAAATCCTGTTCTTCCCACCGGACACCCCCGGTAGCGAGGAGTTCGCTGGGATTCGCTGGAAGAATTGGGAAGAGTCGGTAAATGAGTTAGGGGTGGAGTCGTGGCGCGGCGACCAGGACATTTTGGCCAACACAAAAGATGGCTCGGCACTGCCCTTAGGTGAACTGAAAGTACGACGACTCTGCGAGCTTTCCGGAGATCTGCTACCACTGGCAAGCCTTAAAGGTGGCAAGCCTCTCGTGGGTCGGTTGCCGACAGATCGCGGCGGGATTTATTTTGTCAGTACCACCACGGCCGGACGCGACTCAACCTTCACAGCCAATGGCATCGTCTTGTACGTCATGATTCAGCGAGCGCTCATGGCCGGTGCCGCTGTTCTAGGAGACACCCGAGACATCGCGGCGGGCGATCTCACCGGGCTTGGTGATGTGTCGACCTGGACACGGGTCGCTGGTCCCGATGAGTCGATCTCCACGGATTATGCCTACCAGCGCGGAGTCTACTCGGAGGGTCCGCTGCTTGTCGCCGTCAATCGTCCCGCAAAAGAAGATGAACCGCGCATCGTCGAAGATGCTGATTTGAAATCACTCTTCACCGGCTTGGATTTCAGCCGAGTGGATGATCGCGCGAGTAGCTTTGCCACGCTCGTGCAGGAAATCTGGCGATCCTTTCTGCTCGTCATGATGATTGCACTCGTAGGAGAAGCAGCCCTCTGCATTCCCAAGATCGCTCCCAAGCCAGCCGGAGCGACTTCATGAACGAAACCTTACGAACGCTGACCTTTGTCTGGACCACCGGATCGCTCGTGCTCTCCGTATTGCTGGTCGCCGCAACCATCGCACTCTCCCTGTTTGCTTGGCGACGGAGCGGATATCAAGCGAGTATCGGTTGGCTGGAGTTGCTGCGCGTAATCGTGGCGATACTAGTCGCCATTCTTTTCAATCAGCCTGAGTGGATCGAGGAGCAGCGCCCGGACACTCGCCCCACCATCGCCGTGCTGTGGGATGATTCCGTCAGCATGCAAACTCGGGATGTTTCCACAGGTGCTGCTGCCGATGCGCCGCTGCAGACTCGACTTGAATCCGTCGAGAAGGTGACGAAGGAAGAGACCTGGAAATCGTTGCAGGAACGGTTTGACGTCAAGGTATCAGCGCTCGGTGCCAGCGATGCTGCGGCTGGTTCCAACCTGCACGCACCACTGATTGACACCATCGACAAGACCAAGAATCTGGTGGGAGTGGTGTTGGCATCGGATGGTGACTGGAATAACGGACCGGCGCCCATTCAGGCCGCAGCCAACTACCGCATGAAAGGTATCCCGATCTTCACCGTTCCGGTTGGACGGGCGACACGATTACCCGATGTGGAACTGCTCAGCCTGGACGCGCCGACCTTCGGTGTCAGCGGCAAGACAGTACGCGTGCCATTCACGATCGATAGTGCGCTGCCGCGCGAGTACGTCACGAATGTCGTGCTGAAGGCAAGTGACGGTTCGGAAGTCACGAAGGAAGTGCGAGTCGCCCCGATGAGTCGCACGCGCGAGTGGCTGATCTGGAAGCCGACCGAGACGGGTGATTTCACGTTGACGTTAACGGTCCCCAAACACCCCGAAGAAACCATCACCGACAATAACGAACTCACCGCGCCCATCGCGATTCGGCAAGAGAAGCTGCAGGTGCTGGTCGTGGAATCGTATCCGCGCTGGGAGTATCGCTACTTAAGAAATGCGTTGTCGCGTGATCCCGGCGTCGAAGTGTCCTGTCTGCTCTTCCATCCCGGACTGAGTAAGGTGGGTGGTGGAAACAAGGATTACATCGCCAAGTTTCCGGATGGCCTGGATGACTTGTCGAGGTACGACGTGGTGTTTTTGGGCGATGTCGGCACCGATGCCAACCAGCTCACCGTCGAGCAGTGCCGCTTGCTGAAGGGACTGGTGGAGCATCAAGCCAGTGGGCTCGTGTTCATGCCTGGCTGGCAGGGGCGGCAGTTGTCCCTGATGGATACGGCTTTAGCCGAGCTCTATCCCGTGGTGCTGGACGAGGGCCAACCCGAGGGCTGGGGGTCGCGTACGCCCGGCCATTTTGAACTCACCGAAACCGGCCGCCGCAGCCTGCTAACCAAGCTCGCTGACACTCAAGACGACAATCTCGAAGTTTGGGAAGATCTGCCCGGCTTTCAGTGGTACGCACCGGTCGTACGAGCCAAGGCGGGCACGGAAGTATTAAGTGTCCATAAAGATATAACGAACGAATTTGGCCGCTTGCCGCTCTTGGTCACACGCACTTTTGGAGCCGGAAAGGTGCTCTTTATGGGCACCGATGGTGCCTGGCGTTGGCGAAAAGGTGTCGAGGACAAATACCACTATCGGTTCTGGGGACAGGTGGTGCGCTGGATGGCCTACCAACGAAACATGGCGAAGGGTGAAACGATGCGGCTATACTACTCGCCTGATCAACCGCAGGTCCGGCAGACGGTCGCGCTGCACGCCAATGTCATGGATCGGGGTGGCGAACCGCTCACTCAAGGTGAGGTAACCGCCAAGGTCACGGCGCCGTCCGGCAAAACCGAACTCGTGCGATTGACCTCCACGGGCGACGAATGGGGTGTCTTTAATGGTTCCTACACGACGGCCGAGCCGGGTAAACATGAGGTGCTGCTGGCCTGCCGTCAGACGGGAGCAACTTTGAACGCTTCGTTTTTCGTGCAAGGTGGCGATGCCGAGCGAGTTGGTCGACCCGCTCGACCCGAAGTGCTGGACGAAATCGCACGTGTTACACGCGGTCGAATGGTAAGCGTTGATAAGGCCGACGAAATTATCAACTCGTTGGCGAATTTGACGGAGCCGCCACCGATGGTACGACGATTGCAGTTATGGAGCCATCCACTGGTCGGTGGACTCTTGATCTTCTTGCTAGGTCTGTTTTGGGTGGGACGAAAAGTAGTTGGTCTGATTTAAGTTCGTGACGGAAGGAAGCCTGATCATGCGCACGGAACGACTGACGTTACCGGATAGTTTACGGGCTCAGCTGTTGCAGTTTCGCCGCCATCTCTGGACGGTGAAGACCGTCGAAGCAGTGGCTGGAGCTATCCTCGGTGTGGGCCTGGCCTACCTGGCCAGTTATGCTCTCGACCGCATCTTCGATACGCCAGCTTGGCTGCGCGGCCTGCTGCTGATTACCGCCGTTGTCGGCTGTGCCCTCGTCCCGCTCGCCGTGCATCGCTGGATTTATCGTCGCCGTCATCTCGACCAACTCGCTCGACTGCTGACTTGGAAACATCCCAGCATTGGCGATCAATTACTGGGTGTGATTGAACTAGCCCATAGCGATAGTGAACAAGCCCGCTCCCGGCGCCTGTGCGAAGCGGCGATTGCACAAGTCGCCGAACGAGCTCAAGGTCGCGACTTCCGCGACGCCGTGCCTCAGCCGCGCCATCGGCACCGAGCCATCACCGCTGCACTAGCGGTGGTAGCTTGCGCAGCCCTCTGGCTCTTTTCCTCCAGCGCTGCCGTCAATGCCTGGCAACGCTTTTTGAATCCTTGGAGCAACACACCGCGTTATACATTCGCCCAGATCGAAGCACTTCCCCCAGAACTCATCGTCGCGTACGGCGAGCCGTTCCAGCTGGGTGTACAGCTCAGCGAATCAGCAGCTTGGCGACCTGCAACCGCTCAGCTCACGCTGCCCGGTCAACCACCCATCACCGCTCGCTTGCATGAAGGTCGCTACCATTTCGATCTGAACGGACAGATTGATGAGATGCCGCTGCAGCTGCGCGTGGGTGATCTGTCGACGGTCGTTCGCCTGGATCCCACCCTGCGACCTGAACTCACCGCGGTGAAAGCTGCCGTGGAATTGCCCGCTTATTTGGAACGCAGCGAGCCACTGGTGAAAGATGTTCGTGGTGGCAGCGTCACGCTGGTGAAGGGCAGTCGAGTGGAGTTCACAGCCACCGCTAACCGCGACTTAACGAGCGCTCAGGTCAATGGACAACCAGCTCAGCCCAAGGGTAGCGACATCCCCAGTCCGCAGTCGGCAGTGGATGGAGCCGCAAAACTACAGTTCGAATGGCGCGATCAATTCGGACTCTCCGGCAAAGAACCGTTTCAGCTGAGTGTCAACGGACGCGATGATGAAGCTCCGTCGCTGTCGAGCGAAGGATTGCCGCGACAAAAGGTGGTCTTAGACTCTGAGCAACTGACGTTCAGCGTTCGCGCCCAGGACGATTTCGGTGTGAAGCGAGTCGGGATTGAATGGCGTGGCCTGGATGAAACGACCGTCAACAAACCGGCGCAGGGTGAACGCATTCTCGCCGCAGGCGGAAGCGACAAAGAATCACTCGACCTTACCGGCACGTTTTCTGCCAAGTCACTCGGCATCGACCCACAGCCCTTACAAGTCCGCCTCTTTGTCGAAGACTACTTTCCCGGTCGACCACGTAGTTACTCACCTGCCTTCACGTTGTACGTGCTCAGTCCCGAAGATCATGCCATCTGGATCACCGAGCAACTCAACAAGTGGCATCGCCAATCGCTGGAAGTACGCGACCGCGAACTCCAGCTTTACGAAACCAACAAACAGCTCCGCGAACTCTCCCCCGAAGAACTTGATGACCCAAGCACTCGACGTCGTCTGGATGCTCAGTCGGCAGCCGAACGAGCCAATGGTCGCCGACTGGAAAGTTTGGTGGATGCCGGCGAGGAACTCGTTCGTCAGGCCACTCGGAATCCCGAATTTGGCGTCGGTCACCTGGAAAAGTGGGCCGAGATGCTGCAGCTCTTAAAGGGAATTTCCGACGAGCGTATGCCGTCGGTTGCCGATCTGCTCAAGCAAGCTGCCGAGGCGCCGCAAAACGGTCAGGCTTCCAAGGGCGATCCCAGCAAAGGGCAGCCGTCCGCTGGTAAGCCCTCAGCGGGAAAACCATCCCAGGGCGAGTCGTCGGGTGATAAGCCGCAGTCGGGCGAACCGCAGCCAGCGAACGGGAAAGGCGGTGAGTCGAAGCCGAGCGAGGATAATCGCACGGCCGGTCAGAACCGAGCGGGAGGCGCTGGCAGTGGTGATCAGAAAGATCCAAAAGAGGAACAGAAAAAACCTGGCGTTCCCAATATTCAAGATGTGGAGTCCACTCAGCTCGACCCCAACAAAGATCTGAAAAAAGAGGAGGAGAAGAAATCGGGCGGTGGTTCAAGTAAGCCGAGTTTAGGTTTGCCGAGCACGAATTTGGTGGGAGGCGGCAAGTCCGGCGACCAACCACCAGCCGGCCAAAAACTAGACGAAGCACTTGCCGCTCAGCAAGATCTGCTGGCCGAATTCGATAAGATCTCCGAAGAGCTCAATAAGGTGCTCGCCAACCTGGAAGGCACCACGCTGGTGAAACGTTTGAAAGCTGCCTCGCGCATGCAGAACGGCATTGCTGGACGTTTAGGTTCCACCATCAACTCCGCGTTTGGCACTCACAAACCAGAGCCTAAACCGCGCCTGGTGGATGCCAATGGCAACCCGGTACGACCTGGGCGATTAGCTGGAGTGCGACCCGCTCTCGGTCCCGATCAAGCACCCGCGACCACCGATCCGGAAGCTACGACGACCGCGCCCGGTGATAAACCAGCAGCCAAACCTGCCGCGGATCCCAAGCGCGAGCAAATCGTGAAGCTCACCTCCGAACTATCACAGCAGGAACTTAAAGGCAGTCAGGATGTCTCCAACATCATGGATGACATGCAGGCTTATTTTGAACGCCGACGCATGACCATTTTCAAAGCCGTGCTCGATGAAATGCGTCAGCAGGATGTGGTTGGCAGTCTCCGACAATTATCCGACGACATCGCCAAGCAGCGCGGCCTGTCGATCGCTCAATGTGAATTCTGGTCCGACACACTCGATCGTTGGGCAGAAGATCTGGTTGAGCCGTCGTCGAGCGGTTCTTGCCCTGGATCCAAGTCGCGCGGCAGTTTACCACCCTCCATCGTCCTCGAAGTCTTGAAAATCATCGAAGGCGAAATGAATCTCCGCGAGGAAACTCGCGTTGCTGAGCAGTCGCGCGCGGCGCTTAAGAAAGAGGAATACAAAGAACGGGGTGAAAAGCTGGCGAGCGATCAAAACGAATTGGGAGTGCGCATCGACAAAGTGGCGGAGCGAATTCGTCAGTTGCCCGATGGACCAGAGGAATTCGGAAAGGAACTGCAGCTACTCGAGGCGGTCTCGCAGGTGATGGGTGAGGCAAGTGTGATTCTGGGAGCGCCGGAAACAGGACCAACTGCGATCGCGGCGGAGACAGAAGTGATCGAACTGCTTTTGCAATCGAAACGTTTCAATCCCAATGGTGGTGGTGGTGGCGGTGGAGCATCTCCCGGTGGCGGTGGTCGTGGCACGACCTCCGATTCCGCCCTGGCGCTGATCGGCCGCGGCAAGAACGAACGCGAAGTGCGTGAAGATCGCGGCACCGCTCAAACCACGGGTGAAACCGGCCCGAAACTTCCCGAGGAATTTCGCGCCGGCTTGGATGAGTACTTCAATCGCATCGAAGGCGTCAAGCGCTCCTCGAACCAATAGTCAGACGGGGCTCCACTATGCAAGTCCAAGGTTCACGTTCTGGATTGAGCGTCGATCGTCCGCGTCGGCTACGGCCAGCGCTGAGTCAGCAGCATCAGCGGCAGCTAACGCAATTGGGTTGGTTAGCGTCCGGGCTTGCTCGCACTCGACCGCCGCGGACGCTGAGCTGCGTGTCCGGGATCCTACTTATCGCACTCGCTCTGTTTCCGGTTGAGCTTTTCGCGCAAGAACAGCCACTGGGTCAAGTGTTCCGCCGCGTGATCCAGGTGTTTGGAGTGCAGCCGGGCGCGGTTCAAGTCCAAGTGGAAGAAGCGGTCGAAGCGGCCGATGACGTTCCGGCTGAAAAGGAGGAGATGAACAAGGAGGAGATGAACAAGGAGGAAATAGAGGCCCAGCGCGAGCAATGGAAGCAGCTCGAAGTTCATTTCACTCAGCAGTTCCGGCCCATGCTCTCCGGGCATATGAATCTGCTCAAGCAATCAGCTCAGCCGAGCGACGAGCAAACGAAAAAGATTCAGCAGCGTGGCAAACAGGCTCTGAAGGTTAGTGTCACGGCGATGGTCGAATGGCAGAAGAAAATGCAGACCGGTCGCTGGAATCCGCAGACCGACAAACAGCCAGACCCGCAAGGCATTTTCAATCAAG
Organism: Pirellulaceae bacterium; assembly: GCA_044235425.1. Taxonomy (GTDB): domain Bacteria; phylum Planctomycetota; class Planctomycetia; order Pirellulales; family Pirellulaceae; genus JBJSXJ01. Next base: position 216,189 of record JBIIHW010000003.1, on the reverse strand, counting down.
AGATTATCAAGCTTACCCGCGAGGAGTTATCGCCCGAACAGTTCCAACGGCTGGAAGCCGCGATGCAGCGACGCGAGGCAAGTCGCAAGCGGGCGGCAATTCTCTGCATCGTCGCGAAGATGGATCACGATCTCTATTTGTCTCGCGAGCAGCGCGACAAAATGACAGAGGTGCTCGATAAAAACTGGAACCCCAGCTGGCATCGCAATCTGCAGTTCTATCTGCACGACAATGGATCAAACTATCCCAACATTCCTAACGAACCGTTGGCGGCTGTACTGACAGAGCGACAGCGACAGGTTTGGGCACAATTCCCCAAGGTCGACCTGAGTAATTGGGGCTGGGGCGGTTTCTTAGCCGGCATGGTCGGTAACGTGGAGCCTGAAGAGCCCAACGAAAACGATAAGGAAGAGGGCGCGGCGAAGGAGCAGCGTCAGGAAGAAAAACGCAAGGAAGAAAAACGCAAGGAAGAACAGCGCAAGGAAGAGACGCAGAAGGAAGAGACACGGCCAGAGGAAAACAACAAAGACGACAAACCAAAAGCAGAACCAAAAGCAGAACTGAGGGCAGAGGCCCAAGAGCAACCGGTGGATAAGCCTGCCGCTGAGGTTGCCGTCGTGGCACAAATCCAAGTGCTCGGACCTGCCGTGGCAGTCTTGGAGGGCGTCGCCTTACCAGAAGGTGTTGCCGCAGGCGCCGTCGAAGAGGAAGAGGAGGATGTGGTCGTTGTGGACGACATGTTCCTGGATCCGATGGAGGACGTGGCAGGGGATTTCTGGCTGGCGGAAGACGACGAGCCAGTGCACCGGGAGATGATCAGCAGTTTGGCACAACAACTGGGAATGACCGTTGCCGAGCTGGCTGGCACGATTGCAGGCATCGACGGAGTACATCGGGTGCACTTCCAGAATGCGGACGGCGAACTGATCAACGTCGACGCGGATGTGGAGGAGTTTGTCAATGTCGAGCCCGTAGCGGAGCTAGAGCAGCAGGAGCAAGAAGAAGACGACGAGGCGATGGATGCACAGCAGCAGGCCGTTGCCCGCGCCCAAGCGGTCTTCGAGATTGGTGTTGAGAACTTTGACATGTGGATCTACAACAACACCGGGGGACGCGATCAGGCCAAGAAACGCATCGACGATCAGCTGCAAGTCTTCGTCGACTCCATGCGTAAATTCTTCGCTCTGAATGACGATCAGCTACGCAAGCTCGAACTTTGTGGACGTGGCGATGTGCAACGTTTTCAGCAGCAGGTGGAACGAGTTCGTGCTCGGTTCATGCTCGTTCGCAAAGATCAGCAAAAGTTCAATGAGATCTGGACCGACATCGGACCACTGCAGCAGCGCCTGCAACAAGGCTTCTTCCACGAGCAGTCGCTGCTGGCCAAATCGATGCCGCTGATTTTGACCGAAGAACAGCTGAAGAAGTATGACGAATGGCAAACGGATCGGCGCAAGTTTCACTACATGGCGAAGATTGAATTGATTGTTGCCGAAATGGAATCCTATACGCCGCTGACAGTCGAACAACGCGAAAAAATTGTACAGTTGGTTTTTGATTCAGGACCACCGCCACGTCGACGTGGACAGTTCGACTACATCTATGTGATGTATCAGATGAGTCAAGTCCCGGATGCCAAGTGGCAGGCAGCGGTGAGTAAAGAGCAATTTGAGTTGATTAACAAACTGCGTACGCAAGGGCGCCAGTATCAGAATTATCTGAAGCAAAATCAGGTGATCGATTAACAGCTCTGATTAACAGCTCAGCACTCACTTTAGGATTCGATTGTTTCCTGGCACCGCTCTCCACGATTTCAATCGCAAATGGAAAACAGATGAAGGCTTCTCCCGTAGTTCCGCGACACATCTGCAAAACAGCCTTGTGGCTTGCGCTGTTTTTCGCGATCGCATGCAGCATTCAGGTTGCTGTCGCCCAGCCTCCATCTGAGCGAACGGGTGAAGTGGTGCCCCGCGATGTCCGTGAAATGTATCAGCGGGGCATCGACTATCTCGTGAAAACTCAAGATGGCAACGGTAACTGGGCTGGCGGTGGTGAGCAGGGACCGGGTGTCACGGGCATGTGTGTCATGGTGCTGCTCGCTTCCGGAGAAGACCCCAATTACGGACTCTACAGTGCTAATATCCGGCGTGGATTGCGAGCGATGATTTTGGCCCAAGATGCCAACACGGGGTATCTCGGCCCCAGCATGTACCATCACGGATTCTCAACCTTGGCACTCGCCGAAGCCTATGGCACCGTCGATGATCGCAATCTCTGGTCGAGCGATTCGAACAAAGATAAGCAGCGAACGATTGGCGCGGCCTTGGAATTAGCGGTTCGCACCGCGGTCACTTCGCAAAAGAAAAATGGACGAGGCGCTTGGCGCTACTCGCCCGACGCTCGTGATGCCGACACGTCAGTTGCCGGCTCAGTCCTGGTCGGCCTCCTCGCCGCTCGCAACGCGGGTATCGAAGTGCCCGACGAGGCGATTGATAAGGCCGTGGGCTATTTTCAAAAGAGCACGTCAGAGAAGGGCCAAGTTGCCTACAGTGGCGGCTTAGGCGGATTCGATGATTCGCTCGCCCGAGTCTCCATCGCTACCCTCGTCTACTCCATCTCGCGGCGCAAGGATCTGCCCGAGTTCAAGGCGACCATCGGCTTTCTCTCCGAGCGTATCGAGGGCTCGCCAAACGACCACTATCGCGACTACACCCGCTACTATCAGGCACAGGCCTTGTTTCAAGGCAATATGGAAGCTTGGGAAAAGTGGAACAAACTGCTCGTGCGACAACAGAAACAACAGCAACAACCGGATGGCAGTTTCACGGGCGATCATGGAGTGACCGTTTCCACCGCTCTGAATCTGCTGGCGCTGGCTGTCAACTTTCGCTTTTTGCCGATCTATGAACGATAGGACCGTCATGAAATCTCTAGTGTTACGAGTGACGCTGTTGATCGGCTGGGCTGTAACATTCGCAAGTCCAACGCTCGCCGCCGACGAACCAGCTGTGGTATCGCTCCGACTGCGCAACGGTGATTACGTGCAGGGACGCTGGGTGTCAGTCGAGTCGCCGCGGACGGATGCAGCGAATGCAGCGGCCAACCAGCTCGGCACCATCCAGTGGCAGGCCAGCGGACTGGTTCAGCCGCTCAATGTTTACTGGGAACAAGTCGCGGGCATTTACCTCCCCATCGCTAACGACGCCTCGACCAAACCAGCTGGCACTCATGGTTTCGAACTCGCCACGGGTGATGTGCTGTACGGCAATCTCAAATCGCTCTCACGCGAATCGATCGAAATTGAATCGACTCGTTTCGGTGTGTTACGCATGCCAACCAATTCCGTACGGCAGCTGTTCACAAATCAAAATGCCGAAGTCATCGTGATCGGCCCTCAAGGTACTAAAGGCTGGTATTCCGCTCAGCCGAGGAATAGTCAGCAAGGCATCGACCCACTGGCCAACAACCCACAGCAAGTCGTGGAATGGGTGCGTTCGGCCGAGAAACTGAAACAATGGTCCGAACAGGGACCACCCACAACCAACGTCGTGGGCGCGCAGCTGCGAAGCGAATTCGAGCTACCAGCCAAGTCACGAATCGAAATCGAATTGTCTTGGCAAAAGCGCGGCGAGTTTGCGATTTTTGTCGGTGGTGGTTTGAAGGACCGACGCGATCGTACGGCTTTTCGCATCGAGGTTTGGGATAAGGATCTGGTACTCATCCGAGAAGATGACGATGTAGCTGACGTGCGGACGTTAATGCCGATCAATCCCGGAGCGGGCAGCGTCCGGCTGCAACTATTTCACGATCGTGCGGCCGAGCGCCTCGTTGTTTTCTCAGGAAGTGGTGCAGCCCTGGCGGATCTGCAATTCAAACTTCACGCCCGTGCCCCCGGCGGCAAAGCGCGAGCGGCGAACAATCCGGCCAACGTCAATATCGCGCGCATTCAAGCGCGGAACGCCAACAATGCAGGACCCAATGCACAGTTGCCGCCCGTACCCGACCGAACGGAAGCTAACGAACTGGTGATCACCAATTATCAAGGCGATCTGCGACTCGATTCCATTCGCGTTTCAGCCTGGAGCGGCGTCGTGCCGCAACTCGTCGATAGCTCCAAGCCTCGCTTACAGCGCACCACTGGACAACTGGAAGTCGGCGAATTGATCAGCTTCGACTCCGCCAAGAAAACAGTCGTTTATAACACGGAGCAAGGCGAACGAACGGAATCGCTCGATCAATTCACTCAAATCGTTCTCTCGGAGAAACGGACGGCATCCAGCAAGAGCGAAGTGCAGCTTTTCCTGCACGATGGCACTCGACTGATTGGCCGACCAGCAAACAGCACGGCCGGTCGTCTGCGATTACGGCATGCCAGCATCGAACAAGAAATTGAAGTGCCGCTGGCTGACCTGCAAACCATCTCGGTGGCTCTCCACGAAAAAGCCTTGGAAAAGCCCGCCGATTCAACCTCCAGTTCGACGAGTGTTCTGATGTGGGATCAAGGAGTGCTGCACGGTCGCTTGGTCGACGGCCAGGATTCGGCCGAAGCAAGTTGTTTGGTCTGGCACGCGGATGCCGCACAGTCCCCAACGGCACTCGCCCGCAATTTCAGTGGCCGCATCGTTTATGGCAGCAAAGCCGCGCTGAACATTCCTGCGACGCCCCAAGCAGCCACACCGAATGCCCCCGGAAATGCCGCGGTCCCATTAGCCATGGTGCGTATCGCCCAGCGCGTGGTAGCCAACGTCGTCGCTCCAAATCCCAATGTGCCCGCTCCCCAAGAGACCACCCCAGGCACTCCAGCTTCCGCCAGCCAACCAAACGCCAGTCCCGCCGCCTATCGCATCCACCTGCGCTCAGGCGAGATCATCCCCTGCACTCAATTGACGATTGATGAGGCGGGCTTAAAGATTCAATCGACGGTATCAACCACAAATCGGTTACCAAACGAACAAATCAAAGCGGTCGAAATGTTAGCAACCGCCAAGCCACCTAAACTCACCAAGGTTAAGCGGCAGCGATTGCTGATGCTGCCGCGAGTGAATCGCGATAATCCACCCACACACATCGTGCGCTCCGTCGATGGTGACTACTTGCGTGGTCGTCTGGTCGAACTCACCGATCAACAGCTCACCATGGAAGTTCGAGTGGAAACCAAGCAGATACCTCGATCGCTGGTCTCGCACATCATCTGGGTGCATGCCGACGAATTGGACCAACCGCCTGGCTCATTACCGCCCAGTACCAAACCCGGCGAAGCGAAACCGGCTGACCAGCCCGCCACGAAACCTGCTGAGAAACCTGCTGAGAAACCTGCTACCAAACCAGCCGACAAGCCGGAGACCAATTCTTCTGGGTTCCTGGTGCAGGCGCTGCGAGCGGATGGAGTGCGAGTGGGCTTCGAACCGCGGGAGGCGAAAGCCGGAGTAATTGCTGGAGTGAATCGCTATCTGGGTGAAGTGCGAGTGGATGTGCGGGACGTGGATGAGCTGCTGATCGGGAAAGCGATCGGACAGGCCGTTGCCCTGATGCCCTATTCGCAGTGGCGCTGGACGGCAGCCACGCTTCCAAAGATCGTCCTGAACGAACAGAATTCCGGCGACGGCTCGCGCAAGCCCGGCTCCGATTCACCACTCGTTGGTAAAGCTGCACCCGATTTCAAATTGCCACTGCTCGCCGGCAAAGAGGAATTCGTATTAAGTCAACAAAAGGGTCGCATCGTGGTCCTCGACTTCTGGGCCACTTGGTGTGGTCCCTGTTTAAAAACGATGCCACTGCTGGAAAAGGTGGTGAGTGAATTACCGAAGGATGCCAAAGTCGATTTGATTGCGGTGAACCTGGAGGAACAGCCCCGGCAAATCACTTCCATGCTGGAACGTCACAAACTCAAGGTTACTGTAGCCTTGGATCAAGACGGAGCCGTGGCCGCCAAGTATTCCGCGACTGCCATTCCGCAAACGGTCATCGTTGATCGTGAGGGAAAGGTGGTCCGACTTTTTGTGGGTGGTGGTCCACAATTCGAAAAAGACTTGCGTGAGGCACTCACCGAGATCCTCGGCCCGCCCGCCAGTAATGACGGTGCCGCCCCAGCCCCAAAACCCGTCCCGATCGACTAGGGAACCTCGACCTTTCCTCGATCGCTCTGTGCTCTCTGTGCCTCTGTGTTTCGATCAAGCATTTCATTAACTCCATATTGCATTAACTCGGTAGTGCCCTAAATCCATGTTTTCCAGTTTGTTTTCTTGCCCAGGTTACCTGATGAATAAGCTGATCCTTCCCGCCCTTCTGCTTGCCGTTTCCCTGACCCTTACTCCACTCGCTCCCGCCGCTGATCCGCCACGCCCACTTAAAGTGCTTCTCATCTGTGGCGGTTGCTGTCATGACTATGACACACAGAAGGAACTTCTCTCTCAGGGTTTGAAAGACCGGGCTCATGTGGAGGTGCAGGTGGTGCATCAAGGCGGTAGCTCCACGAATAGCAAAATCCCTATCTATGAGAAGCCCGATTGGCATCAGGGATTTGACGTGGTCATTCACGACGAGTGTTTCGCGGATGTAAACGACAACGCCTGGACTCAGCGAATTATCACTCCGCATCGAGAAGGCCTGCCAGCACTCGTCTTGCACTGCGCAATGCATTGTTATCGGGATGGCACCAACGATTGGTTTGAGTTTTGTGGAGTGACCTCGCGTCGGCACGGGGCACACTATCCCCACGAGGTGCTCAACGCGGACGCTCGGCATCCCATCATGTCTCAGTTTGGAGCGGCGTGGGCCAATCCCGCCGGGGAACTTTATTGGATCGAAAAACTCTGGCCCAAGGCTCATGCCCTGGCGACCGCGAAGAACCGCGAACAAGGGAATCAGGAAGTTTGTGTCTGGACAAACCAGTACGGCAAAGGACGCGTCTTCGGGACAACACTTGGTCATCACAACGAGACGGTCAGTGCTCCACAGTATCTGGACCTGATCACACGCGGACTGCTTTGGTCCTGTGACAAACTGAATGACGACTATCTAAAAAAGCCGCAGCCAAAACTGGTGCGAGTGAATCTAGCTCAGGGTGCCAAGGCGACTGCCAGCAGCGAGCAGCGTAATGAGAATCATTTCGCCAAACATGCCGTCGACGGCGACCCGGCCACTCGCTGGTGCGTCGATAATGGCATGAAGCCTGCTTGGCTGATGATCGAACTGCCCAAACCGACGAAACTGACCGGCTGCAAAATTGATTGGGAATTTCCTAATGGACAGTATCGATACACGATCGAGTGCCAAGTAGCCGAGCAGCGCTGGCAGACCGTCGTTAATGCAGCCAACAACGACAAGCCCGCCAATGTCACACATGACTTCCAGGTCGACCAAGTGCGAGCGGTACGAGTGAACTTCCTGGGTGCACATCCTGGAGCTTGGGGCAGTATTTCCGAGCTCCAGTTATTCGGTGATGAGACCAAGATGGTGGCCGTCGAGTCCGGGCAACGAGCGCGGGAGCGTGAGCAGGAATTGCTGAAAGATGTGCGAGTTCCGCCGCAGTTTGAAGCTCGACTCTTCGCCGCTCCCCCCGCCGTGAATTACCCAACCTTCGTCGCCTGCACTCCCTCAGGCGATGTTTATGTTGCGGTTGATAAAAATGGGTCGCTCGATCGCGCACCCCGCCGCGGCTCCATCATCAAACTGCGTGATGTTGACGGTGATGGACGAGCGGATCAGTCACAGCTCTTTGTGGCTGACGTCGACTCGCCACGTGGCCTCGTGTGGGATCGTGATCGGCTATATGTCTTACATCCTCCACATCTGAGCGCCTTCATTGATCAGGATGGTGATGGACAGGCCGAAGAGCAAAAGATCCTCGTCAAAGATCTCGCCTTCACCTTCAAAGATCGACCGGCGGACCATACGAGCAATGGAGTAACCCTAGGAATCGACGGTTGGCTCTACCTTGCTATCGGTGACTTTGGTTTCATGAAGGCGACTGGCAGCGATGGACGGGAACTGCAATTCCGTGGTGGTGGAGTGGTCCGAGTACGACCTGATGGCACGAACCTCGAAGTTTTCTCTCGTGGTACGCGCAACATTCTCGAAGTTTCGCTTGATCCACTTTTGAATGGTTTTTGTCGAGATAACACCAACGACGGTGGTGGCTGGGATATCCGGCTTCATCATTTCAGCGGCGGTGAACATCATGGCTACCCATCGCTCTATATGAATTTCAATGAGGAAGCGGTAAAGCCGCTGGCCGATTACGGTGGCGGCTCTGGATGTGGTGGATTATTTTTGTCTGAGCCAGGTTTTCCCGCAGGTTTCGCGCCGGCGCTCTACACCTGTGACTGGGGAAGAGAGTGGATTTATCGACATCAGCTCAAGCCGAGTGGAGCCACTTTCACGGCCGATCAGTCAGAGTTCATTCGAGTACCACGCGTTACTGACTTGGACGTTGATGGTCAAGGACAGTTAGTCATCGCGAGCTGGAAAGGGGCCAGCTTCACCTACGTGGGCGAGGAGGTTGGTTTTCTCGTCTCCGTGCGACCCAAGCGCGAATCGGGTGATACCTGGCAGACATCATCCAATCTGAATTTCGCGAAGCTCTCCACCACCGACCTGATGCAACAGTTACGGTCGCTCAGTCACATCGCCCGTCTTGCAGCGCAGCGTGAACTCATTCATCGACCACTCAACGAACCCGCTTATCAGCAACTTGCCAGCATCGTTGCCGATCCCACACTGCCACTGGAATGCCGTGTCGCGGCGTTATTCACATTCACCTTGTCGGCGCGAGCCCAATCGATCGACCAGGTAATGAAGTGGACTGCTGATCCCATATTGGCTGAATATGCACTGCGAGCTGTCGCTGATTACGCTAGCAGTCTGAAGCCTGACGACGAGGCCGCTCGCGCGACCATTCCCATGGCTGCGATCGCGCGGTTAGCGACGAGTGAATCACCGCGGATTCGCAATGCGGTCGTTTTCACCCTTTCCCGCATCGGTACTACTCCGGCAGCAACGGAGATCACCCGCTTAGCCACGGACGCGGATCCGGTCGTCGCCCATACCGCGCGTCGAGCCCTGGTGGAATTGCAGGCAGCGGATGCCTGTCTGAACGTGCTGCGCAGTGAGTCGCCGACGACATCGAAGTTTGCGGCTGTTCTGTCAGCCGCTCGCCAGATCCATCGTGGTGAAGTAGTGACCTGGATTGCTGAACAACTGAATCCACCCGGCACAACCACGGAAGCGCGTAGCTTACTTCTTACCGCACTGTGCCGATTGCATTATCGCGAAGGCGAGTGGAAGGGAGACAGCTGGGGTACACGGCCTGATACCACGGGACCATATTACCAGCGCGAGAGTTGGAGCGAGACGACTCGCATTGGCGAGATTTTGCAGGCAGCACTAGCGAAGGCGACAGTTACCGAAGCAGCTCTTCTCACTCGTGAGATGGACCGACATCGTATCCCACTGGATGGCGCCCTGCAGCTACTTGTGACACTTGCGAAGCAAGATCGTGCACTGCGGACAACGCTGGCAGCACAACTTGCTCGTAGTAACAGCAAGTCCATCCCTGCCTCTGCCGTGGAGCTGTTGGTAGCAATGACTAGCGACGCACTCAAGCCGAATAGCGTGACAGCTGAGGATGCCGCTCACGTTACGGGCGAGACGATCGTCAACGTGATGACAGTGCTGTCACGAGATGGGAGTCAGCCCGCGGCCGTAGGTCTACTACAAGCCCAAGCGGCACTCCAGCTTAATGACACGCGTCGCGGCTTCGCCAAGCGTGGCCGAGAAATCTTGTTTGCCAGCCCCCACTGGGCGAATCATTGGGAACTGCTGACCAAGCAAGCCAACGAAGACGGCGAAGTCGCCGAGTGGTCAAAGGCAGTCTTGGTCCTCATCGCGGTCAAATCCGAGACGCCCGCTGAGCCGAAAGCTGCTCTCGCCAAGTGGCTCGCCTCTCAGTGGCAAGATCCACAGCGTGAGGCCAGTTTACTACGAGCGATTGCTCGAGCTGGACGAGCGGAATATGCGAGCCAAGTACTGGCGGCACGATTGAGTGCGCATGCCGATGTGCGTGCTGCAGCCAGCGCCGCAATCCAGGAATTGAAGCTCGATGCGGGTCAGAAGAACGGCCCTAAGATTGCCATGCTGAAGGTAGAAGAAGCGGTCGAGAAATCAGTTGCCTCCACCGGCGACAAGGCACTCGGGGAACTTCTCTTCGAGCGACTCAACTGCGGTAAGTGTCATACGACTCGCAAGGATCAACCGCCGCGTGGTCCCTATCTAGGCACAATCGCCAATACCTACAAACGCAAGGATCTGGCCGAAGCGATTCTTATCCCCAGCAAGACACTCGCACAAGGCTTTGTTACGAACGTCTTTGAAATGGAAGATGGTACGACGGTGACGGGATTCGTTGTGGTTGAAGCGGCAGATAAAGTAACGATTCGCAATGCGGATGGCATCGAGCGGGAGTTGGTGGTGAATCAAATCGAGCGGCGCACGAAGCAGAACATTTCGCTGATGCCGGAGGGAATCGCCAAGGAACTTTCCATCCATGAACTCGCTTCCCTGATTGATTATCTGGAAGCACTGCCAAAGTCACCTTGAGTGGCCGTCGTATTCAATTTGCCGGTATTGAATCCGTCGACATTCAGTCACAGGAGTCAACTCGAAGCGGCACGAATCGCGGACGCTCGCAGGCGTGGGATCGTCAGCCGATGATCCCCACAGACATAAAAACTTTCGCCACCGTCGGCTACCGTACGGACCAGAATCGTCTTCCAGGGCCGATAGTAATACTGTGGATTCGTCTTGGGAGCTTCCGTTTGGAAGTCACCTTGGATTGGAATCAAGTCGAAAGCGGCCGTGGTGAACTGAGCGATTCGTCGTCCTTCCTGATGAGCGACATTGCGGGCCATGGAGAGTGCCTTAAGGTAGACCTCCGGCCCCATCACGGCTGATCCACAACAGAGAAACACTCCGCCTTCCAACTGATCCACGGTGTGGCAGACGGAAAGAAAGTCGCGGTAGCTCGCCAATCCAAATGCCGCCGCATCAAAATTCGGATGCTCGTGGATGATGTCGTAACCGATCCCTATATGGACCGTTACCGGCACGTTCAACCGCACCGCCGCTGCCAGCACACTCGTCTCTTTATACGGAAAATCGCCCGCCAAAATCGCTCGTCCGATCGATTCGCCCAATCCCTGATCAGCAGCTACTCCCGCGCGTACGATGTCGTTGATCTCACCCGTCTCGCGCCACAAACCAAACTCGCCGCTACGAATATATCGAGCGACACTTTCACAGGTCGCGCCAACTCGAGCCATTTCATAATCATGGATGGGCCCCGCTCCATTCATCCCGATGTGGGAAATGAGCCCTCGTTCCATCATGTCGATGAGCTGCCGAGCGACGCCGGCTCGTATGACGTGCGCGCCCATCAGAAGCAAGCGAGCCGCCTGACGCCGTCGCGCCTGCTCTAGTCGCGCCCCAAGCAGATCGAGCACTCGGCAGGACTCTGCATCGAGTGTTCCTGGGGGGATCGGATCATTCGACGGTGCGGCCGTGGCGATGGGGGCATCGAGAGGCAATAACGTGCTGTGGTGGAGATCATGCGTGCGTTCATTCAGCGGCTTAATAATCAACCGCTGCGGATCAAACCGAGGCCACATACCCATCCCTATTCCTTTCGGTTGTCAGAGTTTCGCACAGGGACACTCCAAGTCTCCGTGCGAAGCCAGCCCATGTCTCCGTGCGCAACGGGAACATCGTGTCTTCAAGCCCCGAGTTGCCGCAGGTCGGCCTCGATGTGGCTCAACCGTTCACTGATCTCCTGTTTCGTGCGATCGAGGTGGTGCAGCTGCTCGGCAGCGACGAAGCTGAACATATAGAACTTCACTTTTGGTTCCGTGCCGGATGGACGCACTGCGATGTAGTTACCCTCTTCACCCAGTTCCAAGATGATCATGTCACCCTTAGGAGCGGCCAGGGCTTCGGGCTGCTTGGTCAATACGGTCCTGGTGCCCTGGAGGTAATCGCGGACGGCCACGACGGGTAATCCACCCAGCGTTTGTGGAGGTGCGGTGCGCAGCTGCTGCATGAGTGTCTTCATGCGCACCATGCCTTGAGAGCCTTCCATGGTGAGGTTCAACAGCTTTTCGGCATGGTAGCCATGTTGCCAGTAAAGCGAATCAAGTTTTTGGTGAATGGTTTGGCCTTTAGCTTTGACCGCAGCAGCCAACTCAGCCATCAGCATGCAAGCCACCGCTCCATCTTTATCGCGCGCATACTGGCCGACGAGATAGCCGTGCGATTCCTCGGTGCCGAACAGAAAGCGATCCGCTCCATGTTCGTCCATCGCACCGCCGATGTATTTGAATCCCACGTGCAGATCACCCACTGTGCGCACGCCATAGGATTCGGCAATTCGCTTTACCATGTCCGTCGTGACTAATGTTTTCACCACGTAGTAATCACCGCTTAGTCGACGGCCCTGTCCACGTTGCTCGAGAACGAAATCAGTGAGTAATGCACCGATCTGGTTTCCATTGAGTGTCATCCAGGGGCTTCCAGAGGCGGTGGTGAGGGGAGCTGCGCAGCCCATCCGATCGCAATCTGGATCAGTCGCCAGAATCAAATCCGCGCCGGTCGCCATCGCATGCTGAATGGGATGAGCGAAGACTTGGGGGTTTTCGGGATTGGAAACATGGCCGGGAACGTTGGGAAAGTTACCATTCGGCTCGGCGTGAGGACCGTAGAGTTCAACTTCTTGAAAGCCATCGGCGGCGAGTGCGGGGAGGACAGCGGAGGCACCGACACCATGCAGTGGAGTGTAAATAATCTTGAGATTCCGTGGACCGGGGAAACGGGCACTTTCCAGAGCTTTTAAGAAGGCGGAATCCGCCTCCGCCGTGCAAATCGTGACTCGGCCGTCTTTGAGCGCGGTCGTGAAATCCACTTGGTGAATCGCCTCCGTATTCATCACTCGATCGATAATCCCTCGATCATGTGGAGGCAAAATCTGTCCACCTGTAGACCAATAGACCTTCACAGCATTGTCACTGGGTGGATTGTGACTCGCGGTAACCATGATGCCACAAGCGCAGTTTTTATAGCGCACCAGAAATGACAACTCCGGAGTACTACGATAGTCATCCAGAAAAAAGACCTGAAAGCCATTGGCGACCATGATACCGGCACACAGTTCCGCAAAGTGTCGCGAATTGTTGCGAGTGTCGTAGGCGATGGCACAGGCCAAGGGGGCCGCGCCGGCCGGACCGCTTTGCTGGGAAAATGCTCGAACGTAATCAGCTAACCCCTGGGCACTTTCGCCGATCGTCCGATCATTGATCGCATTCGAGCCGATGGGGTACATGCGTCCGCGTCGCCCACCAGTACCGAACGGGATCACGGTCCAAAAGGCGTCATCGAGTTCTCGCCATTTTCCTTGCTCAACGTGCTCGATGACTTGCGTGGCGTAACTGGCATACCGAGGCTGCGTGAGCCAATCGCGAATGTTGGCAACCGCTTGCGCGGTGACCTGACCGGCGGAGGCTGCCGCGTCGAGTTGGGCCAAGATCGTTGTCAGATCCTTCGTTGCCGCCGCATTGCCGGTCATGCTTGTCTTCCTTCGTGTCAGTACTCATGGGAGTGGGGATCGCCCACTAAATGATGGGTAATCGTCGCTGTTGTGCCTGCAATCTTACAACTGAAGGTGCGCGGCGGCAAAGGCACCAGGGCCTACGCTTGTGAAGAACCCGAACGAATGCCACACTAGCAAAGCTGTTTCAGTTCCAATCACGAAAAAATGCTCTCGGAACAAGATCAAACTCATGGGCAGTGAATTGATTATCAGCGTCTCGGGACTACGGGGAGTTGTTGGGGATTCGCTCACACCCGACGTCGCCCTGCGCTACGTGGCAGCCTTCGCAGCAGACTTACCCTCGGGCCCCATCGTACTCACACGTGACGGTCGCACCACGGGACGCATGATTGCCGATCTGGTACGGGGCTGTTTATCCGCCGTCGGACGAACGGTGATCGATGCCGGCGTCGCAGCCACTCCAACAGCTGGCGTCCTGGTGCGACGTTATCAGGCCGCCGGTGGAGTGCAGGTTTCAGCGAGCCATAATCCGCCTGAATACAACGGCCTCAAATTATTCGACTCCTCGGGGCAAGTGATCTCGGCCGTAGCCGGTCAACGCGTCATCGATCGCTATCGTGATCCGTCACCCATTAGCTGGCGCAGCTACCAAAAAATTGGCGATCTCATTGAATGCGATGATGCCATTACGGACCACTTAGGATTGGTTCTGCAGACGATTGATGTTGAGCGTATTCGCGAGCAAGGCTTCCATGTCTTATTGGATTCCAATCATGGAGCAGGGGGGAAGCTGGGGCGACGGCTGCTCGAACATCTCGGTTGTAAAGTTACCTTGCTCGGCGAAGAGCCCACGGGTCAATTTACGCACCGTCCGGAACCAACCGCCGAAAACCTCGAGCAAGTCGCTCAGCAGGCAACGCAACTGCGCACTCAGGTCGGTTTCTGTCAGGATCCCGATGCTGATCGACTTGCTATTCTCGATGAGTACGGACGTTACGTTGGCGAGGAATACACGTTGGCGATGTGTCTCGATCATGTGCTGAAGAGTCGCCGTGGGGCGGTCGTTACCAACTGTTCGACCAGTCGCATGTCGGAGGATCTAGCGACCAAGTACGGAGTTCCGTTCTATCGATCCGCAGTTGGAGAAGCGAATGTCACCGCTCGCATGAAGGAAGTGCAGGCGGTCTTCGGTGGCGAAGGCAATGGAGGTCCGATTGATCCGCGAGTGGGCTACATTCGAGACAGTTTCGTCGGTATGGCATTAATCCTGAATGAACTCGCCTCGCGCCCCCTGACGATCAGCCAGTGGATCCAAGAACTGCCACGCTATGCCATTCACAAAGACAAAGTCACATTGGGCCGTCATCGTTTGGCTAGTGCACTCGCGGCACTCACGCAGCATTTCTCGGATGCTCAAGCGGATCAGCTAGACGGCCTGAGACTCGACTGGCCCGATCGCTGGCTGCTGGTACGAGCCAGTAACACGGAACCGATTGTGCGCATCATTGCAGAAGCACCCCATGCTGCCAGCGCTGCTCAATTGTGCCAGCAGGCAGCTGAAGTGATTGCGAGTGCGTAGTTGCTGCTACCAGCGGTAGCTGCCCCAGTAAACGTGGACTTGTGAGCGCCCGTAGCGTCCCGGCATCTGGCCACCAAAGGGACGATTCGTCCCGGAGACGGCCGGCTGATATCCGCTCGCTGAACTCACGCTTCTCGCCGCTTGCTCATTCCATTCGAGCTCTTGCTGTCGCTGCGCTCGAGCGGCCGCCACGGCATCTTGTCGTTCCCGAGCAAATGCCTCACTATCCCGCCGCACATGCGTTCGCTGATCTTCGAAGTCTCGCAGCGACTCTTCGAGTTCCTGTGCATTCATTTTGGTGACATCGGGTAATTGAGCTCGTAACCGTTCAGCTCGCTTCGGAGATGCCACCGCCAGCGTATCCTGCAGCCAATGGCGCGCTTCACGGGCGGCGGCACTATTGAGTATGCGCAGTTTATGATCGGCTTCGTCGATGAAGTCCTCCAGTTCGTCACCCGAAAGCGACTGCAGTCGCTGAGTCAGCTCGGCACGCAGTTGCTGAATGCGTGCCGAGTCGTACCGTCGTTGCACGGCTGCCCAGCTATCGAATTCGTGCAATAGTTCATGCTGCGCCCACAAACGCAAATCGGCCTCGCTCCGATGTGGCTTGGAATGAGCATCTAGCGGTGGTGCCGCCGCGGCAGTCATCACCATTGCCATCGTCATCATCATCGTCACAAGGGTCAAACTAAAAAATAGAATCGTCGCCATGCTCTTGGAACCGTTGCGGCGGAGCAGCTGCGACGAGTATTGCACATAAGGAGTGGCGATATGGGGCTGGGAATTCATCGCGGTGTACTTTCCGAGGCTGGATTGATGGAACTGGTCGAGCGACGTACGAGTCGCAGTTTCTGGTTAGGAAACCTTCGGCCATCCCGCGTGGCTGATTGCGATTCCCACGTCACCGATCCATCGCTATTGAGCGTGTAGCTGTTACGGCTGAGCACTTCATCGCCATCGACTGTGGTGCCCGTGCCGGTAAACAGTAGCTGCTGGCCTTGGAAGGTAACTACTGCTTCGCTGTGCCCACCCCAGGAATCGAATGTCCATGCGCGCAGTTGGCGGCGACGCGCATCCCACCCGATCCGCTGGGTCACCGCGAGTGGCGTCGAGTCGGGTAGTCGTAGTTCGACCTCGCGCAGCAGATAATTCTGATCAAGACTCCAGCGACTTGTGATCGATACCTGCAGGCCCGCCGAGTCACTCGCGTCGTTACTCCACTGACCCAGCATCCAAGTCAGACCGCGAAGAAAATCTTGCGGAGCCGTTTTCAATCGTTGCGATTCGCGCACGCTATCCAGTAGCCACTGCTGATCGCGTCGCACCCAGACAGCCGTATAGCGTCCAATCGCGTCCTGTGTCAGATCACCTGCCATCTCCGTAGACTGTCCGTCCTCGATGGCCACATCTGGCGTCGGAAAACGAATGACGCTCTCGTGGGGCGTTCGGTGTTGATTCCAGCGAGCATCCGCTGAGCGATCGGTGCTGAGTGGACTGGCAGGTTGATCACGTGAGACGACCGGCATGCGTTTCGCGAGTTCACGACCGCTCGTGGTGTGACCTGCGGCATCGATGAAGACTCCCTCGGGCGTCCAAGCGGCGGCGACCCGCTGCCGATCTCCCGACTGGAGCGCTAACAAATAATCACGAGCGGCAGTCCGAATTGCCAGTCGATCTTGTTCGTGTTCATCCGGCAATTGAAAGGCGTTTGCTCGTGGTACGATCGGCATGTCCGCTTGAGACAGGCTGATGACAAAGAGGATCGCAATCGCGACCGGGCGACCAAATCTGAGCAGTGTCATAAGAGGCAACTCCGTGCAAGTTACGGTTACCACAGGGGTCCGACTTGCACGTGACACTACTGCTGCTTTTGGCGCGCGTCAAAGGCATGAAAGAAAAACGGTGGGCATCACCAGGGTTAGGGCTGGTGTTCTTTCCAATCGCGCCAGAGCCAGCGAAGCGCAGTGGGCATGAGAGCTCCGCCATGTTTGCCATTGTGACCACCGTCACCCATGACGAGTTGGTGGTCATAGCCTGCGAACTTGAGTGCGGCGGCCATTTCGAGATTGGCTTTGGGCCAATTACCGAAGAGGTTATCGAGGTCGTTTTCACCTTCTTGCAGAAACACTCGCAGGGGCTTCTTTTGCTCTTTGCGAATGAGCCCCGGGTAGACATAGCCGCTGCGAATGTTCGTGAAGCTGCCCACATGACTGAGCACTCGACGAAATTCATTCGGTCGTTCCCAAGCAACTGTCCACGCACAGATGCCACCCGAACTGATTCCACCCACACCACGGCACTCGGGGTTGGTCGAGATCTTCCAGCGCTGGCTCAATTCGGGCAGTAGTTCTTCCAGCAAAAAGCGTGCGTAGAGGTCAGAGACGCTGTCGTACTCGTAGCTGCGGTTCGATCGAGGTTTGGCGCCAGGTACGACGGGTGGTACAGTCCCCGGACTCACAAAAACCCCGATGGTAACGGGCATGGCCCCTTGATGAATGAGGTTATCGAACACGACTGGCACGCGAAACTGCCCGCCTTCATTGGCGTAGCTGGGGCCATCTTGGAAGACCATCAGGCAGGCGGGCTTGCTGCCGTCGTACTGTTTGGGGACATAAACAAGGTAATCCCGGACCGTTCCGGGGAAAATTTTCGAGTTGGTCCACTGGGCGGTGGTGACCTCGCCACGTGGCACTCCCTCCTGCCGCTGCGAGTCGGCTGTGAGCGGATAATCGTCGGCGGCGGACACGGTTCGCAGCATGGACGGAGCGACGATGGCAGCCGTTGTACTAGCGAAAAACCCGAGAGTTACGAGGGTCTTGAGTAGGTAGAAACGTGGTCCGTGGGCAGGCCGATTCATCACGCCAGTAGCTCCCGATTCATGGATTCCAGACAGGTCCCTTGCGGGAAAAACGGATTTTAGCGTCCCAAATCTGTGTTGGGAACGGAAACAACCTGTCTACACTGCCTTGTCATTTGGAAATGCTATCTGGTACCCTACCTGATTCGCAGAATTTATGCACTGGGCTAAGTCAGGCGACGAGGCACCGGTGATTGGTTTATTGTTCAGTCGTGGCTCGGTCCGTGACATTATCATTTGAGGGAGGTTGGCTGTGGGTGTGAAGAAGACGGGTAAGGGGCGTCGAAAGATCGGTCGGAAGAAGCGTCGCATGCGGGCCCGTATTCGTCACCGCAAGAAATAAGCAGTGAGCGGTGAAATCCGATGACAGCGGAGCACAACAGCGACGGGATGCCATCGACCGGTGAAACGGGTGATGGTTTCCCGGCGGAACGGTTGATGAGCTTGCGCCCGCGCGTTCCACGCTGGCGACTCCCCGTCATCCTCTTCGGCCTCTCGTGTCTTTCGATTTTTTTCGTCGGCGTCTGTCGCTGGTTTCCCGCCGATGCACTCGACATGCTCGCCACGGCTGGCTCCGTGGGAACGGATCCCGCCGATCAGTTTGGCTTACGACTGCGCATCGCAGTGCTCGCCTATGGCGGCGATGCTTTGATTTATACCGCCTGCCTGCTGGCGATTCTCTTTACGCACGAGATGGGGCACTTCCTCATGTCGATGCGTTACCGCATTCCCGCCAGCTTTCCTTTTTTCTTGCCGCTGCCAATTTCACCCATCGGCACACTGGGTGCCGTGATCGCGATGGATGGCAGGCGAGCGGATCGGCGAGAAATATTTGATATTGGATTGGCTGGGCCAATCGCTGGTCTCTTCATCGCCTTCCCCATCCTTTGGTATGGCGTGAGTCAGCTTCACCTGGCGGAACCAGCGGGCGGTGCGTTCGCACTCGATATGCCGCTGGCGCTGCGCTGGATGATCAAGCAACAAGGTTTGCAATTGGTCGGTAAAGTGCCTGGGCTCGGACAGAATCACTTGAATCCGTACCTCATGGCTGGTTGGGTGGGACTGCTCGTCACCGGACTTAACATGCTGCCCGTCAGCCAACTCGATGGCGGTCACGTCATACATGGACTCTTTGGCCGCTGGTCACGTTATATCGCGAATGCCTTCATGCTGATCGCGATCATCTATATCGTGACCACGGAAAGCTATACCTGGGTCGTGATGATGATCTTGTTGGTACTCATGGGACCAACGCACCCACCGACACGCGATGATAATGTGTCACTCGGTATCGCCCGGACCGTTCTGGGCGTGCTGTCGCTCTCCATCCCCATTCTCTGCTTTCCACTCAAAGTATTCCTGGAACTGTAGAGCTTTCCCACCTGTGTCTCGTGGAGGTTCCGGATGAATGCCGACTCACCGCGCGACGGACTGCTGCGAGTGCTTGGCCCGGGTGGAGCCACGGCGATTGTGGTCGGTGGCACCATCGGCGCTGGGATTTTCTTCAAAGCCAACGTGATCGCCCAAGCCGTTGGCCGCTTCGATCTCATTCTGCTCGTCTGGTTGGTCTGCGGGCTGGTTAGTCTCTGCGGTGCGTTGACGGTCGCTGAGCTCGCGGCACTCATGCCACACGCCGGTGGTCAGTATGTCTACCTGCGACAAGCTTACGGGCCCCTGGCGGGCTTCCTCTGGGGTTGGGGCGAGTTCTGGGTGCTGCGCAGCGGCTCCATCGCCGCTCTGGCAGTCGCCTTCGCTAACGCCTTTCAGCGCTCCATCAGCGGCTGGCTCGCCGCGCACAACTGGCTCCCGCCACTCAAAGAAGATCCCACGCAACTCATCGTCAGCGGTAACTGGACGATCGCAGCAGTTTGGGTACCCCGTCTGGTGGCGATCATGGCAATTGTCCTGCTCACCTCCGTCAATGTCGTGGGAGCGCGCTGGGGTGGACTTGTGCAAAACATCACGACGATTCTCAAAGCCGCCACTTTGGCTGCTCTGATCTTTCTGCCGTTCGTCACCGGACATGCGGAGCTCGCCCATCTAACCAGTCGTTGGCATCCGGCGGAACAACCTGGCATTTGGGCGGGATTTGCCGCCGGTATGACAGCCGCCTTCTGGGCCTATGACGGCTGGGCCAATGTGTCGTTGGTAAGTGAGGAGGTGCGGGATCCACAGCGTAACCTACCGCTCGCACTCGCCCTCGGCACTCTCATTCTCATCATCCTCTACGTTTGCGTGACGATCGGTTACCACATGACCTTGCCGATCGCGGAGATCGCCTCCAGCAAGTTCGTTGCCGCAACCGCTTGTGAGCTCACGCTTGGAAGCCACGGAGCCGCGATCGCCTCGGCCGCCGTCATGATCTCGACCTTCGGAGCACTGAACACCAACTTGCTCTGTGGTCCTCGAGTGATCTTCGCCATGGCCAGGCATCGCTTGTTCCTCGCTCCCTTCGCTTCGATCCATCCGCGCTTCCGTACCCCGTATGCCGCCATTTGTGCCGAAGCCAGCTGGGCTATCGCGCTGATTTGTGGAGGCAATCTGCTGGCGTATGTCGCGGCACCGCAGTGGCTATCCAGCTGGCCCGCTTGGCTGGCCACACCGCTCACCAGATCACTCAATAAGATGCGCGGCAAGGAACTCTTCGACGTCCTCACCGATTACGTAATTTTTGGCAGCTTCATTTTTTATCTGCTCTCCGTCGCTGCTGTTTTCGTGCTGCGACGAAGTGAACCCGATCGTCCGCGGCCTTATCGGACTTGGGGATATCCATTGGTTCCGATCTTATTCGTCGGTATCTCTTCCTGCTTCCTGGCAGGGATGCTCATCACCGCACCCATCGAAGCACTCGCCGGGCTCGCTTTCATCACACTCGGCGCCGTGGCGTACCAGTTTCGCAGTCCACCAATCAGTTAAGTTCGACAGCTTCTTCCCAGTGTTCCAGCAAACGCGCCACTGTCTCTTCCGCCCCAGTTAACTCGTCGCTTACTTCTTTCATGCGCCGCCCGTCACGCAGAACGTCGGGCTGAGTCATCATTTCGTGCAGCTCTGCCACGCGACTTTCCACTCGCTGTATTTCGGCCTCGATGTCCGCTACTTTGCGATAGGGGAATTTGCGTTTACGCTTCGCCGGTTTGCCACTCGCCTCAGCTGTTGTCGCTTTCCCCGAACGACCACCGGCATGGCTGCCCGACCCACCACTCGGATTTCCACCGGCACTACTCGCACCGGTTGTCGTCTTGTTGGAGCTATTTGTTGCGACCGTCGAGACTCCCCGCGCGTAACCTTGCTTCACCAGTCGCACATAGGTCTCGTAATTCCCTTCAATGACGCGAAATCGTCCGGGTTCGACCACGAGCAGCCGATCGCAAACCTGATTCAAGAAGTAACGATCGTGACTCACCAGAATCACTGATCCATCGAAATCGCGCATCGCCTTTTCCAGTGCGCCACGAGCCCATAGATCCAAGTGATTCGTCGGCTCGTCGAGGATGAGCAGATTGGCATCGAGTCCCGAGAGCCAGGCAAGCGCCGAGCGATTGCGTTCCCCGCCACTCAAACTATCCACTCGCTGAAACACCATGTCACCGGTGATACCGAAGCGAGCGAGCAGATCACGGCGCTGCTGCAGATTGAACTCCTTGTGATCCGGTCGAATCGCTTCCACCACCTCCGCCTCATCGCGGAGACAGGAGAGCATCTGATCGAAGTAACCAACCTTGACGCCCGCTCCAAGATGAATGGTACCCGCGTCGATTGATTGTTGTCCCACGAGACAGCGGAGCAGGGTTGTCTTGCCGCAGCCGTTGGGGCCCAGAATGCCCCACTTTTCACCGCGTAACACATCAAACGACAGCTTGTCGAACAGAGGTCGATCAAATCGCTTAGACAGGTTCTCAACTCGCATGACGATATCGCCCGTACGTGAGGCGGGTGGAAAGCTCATCGCGGGCGACACGATTTCCCTTGGTCGATCGACACGTTCAATGCGTTCAAGTTTCTTGCGGCGATCTTCTGCCTGCGCACTCTTCTGTCCGTACGTATTACGCCGGACGAAATCTTCCATCTTGGCAATTTCTTGCTGCTGTTTCTCGAACGTACGGCGCTGTACTTCAAGTCGCTCCGCCTTCTGCCGACGATAGGCAGTAAAATTGCCGGGGTACGAGTCGACGGTACCGTTGAGCAACTCAAGTGTTCGATTGGTCACTTTGTCCAAAAAGTATCGATCGTGACTCACCACCAGAATCGCTTGCTGGGAAGAGACAAGAAAATCTTCCAGCCACTCCGTCGCCTCGATATCCAAGTGATTGGATGGTTCATCGAGTAGCATCAGGTCCGGCTCCGCCAGCAGCAGGCGCGCCAGCAACAGGCGATTTTGCTGGCCGCCGCTCAAGAGCGTCACGGGCTGCTGATAAGTGGTTGAGTTGAATCCGAGCCCATTGAGCACTCGCTCAATGCGATGCTTAATGTTATAGGCGTCCCGGTGCTGCAATTCGTGCTGCAGATGATCAAACCGCGTTTCCAACCGGCGCCGCTCATCGTCATCGACCGCTTCGCTGATAGCGACCGCAACCTGTTCGACTTGCTGAGTGATTTCCTCCAGATCGCTGAGTGCGGCACTCGCCTCGTCCCACACGGTCCGCCCCGGTGCAAAGTCTGGTTGCTGTTCTAGATAGCCAAGACGAGCGGACGGATGCCGACTTACCGTGCCCGCATCGGGATCCTCGTGCCCGGCGATGATGCGCATCAGCGTGGTCTTGCCGGCACCATTGGGACCGATGAGCGAGATGCGCTGGCCGGGACGAACGTCAAACGTAACACCATCCAGCACCGGCTCGGGACCGAAATGCTTTCGTACCTGATCAACCGTCAATAAAATCATCGTGGCACTCGAACTACTAAGCGATTAAATCATCCACGACGGTTCCATGCACATCGGTCAAACGATAATCGCGCCCCGAGTACCGGTAGGTCAACTTGGTGTGGTCGAAACCCATGAGTTTCAAAATCGTGGCATGCAAATCGTGTACGTGAACCTTCTTTTCCACCGACTGAAACCCAAACTCATCCGTCGCGCCAAAGGCTTGTCCACCTTTAACACCCCCACCCGCCAGCCACGTCGTGAAACCCCAATGATTGTGATCGCGACCGTTGATCTTGCCGGCGTTCGCACCTGCTTGCGGTAACTCCACTGTCGGCGTGCGGCCGAATTCGCCGCCCCAGATGATCAACGTTTCGTCGAAGAGCCCAAGACGTTTAAGATCCGTCATTAAGGCTCCAATCGCGCGATCACATTGTCCCGCCAGCCGACGATGATTCACTTCAATGTCATCATGATTGTCCCAAGGTTGGCCGTTGCCATGCCACACCTGCACGAACCGCACGCCGCGCTCGATTAACCGTCGAGCGATCAAGATCTGTCGTGCTTGCGTGCCCTCGCCATAAGCATCCAGCACATGCTTGGGCTCGCGACTTACATCAAACGCTTCCGCTGCTTCCTGCTGCATGCGATAGGCTAGTTCGAACGAATGGATGCGAGCTTCGAGCGCTGGATCATCGCCGCGCTTTTCCAGATGTCGACGGTTGAGCTGTGCGAGTACGTCGAGCTGTCGACGCTGCGCGTCTTGGGGAAGCGCCGCATTGCGGACATTTTCGATCAGCTTGTTGATGTCCTGATGCTGAGTGTTGATGTGCGTGCCCTGATAGATACCCGGTAAAAACGCAGCCTGCCAATTCTGCGTCTCCTGAATCGGATAGCCGCCCGGACACATGGCGATGAACCCGGGCAAATTTAAATTCTCGGTACCAAGCCCGTAGGTCAGCCACGAACCCATACTCGGCCGCACTAATCGCGACTCCCCACAGTTCATCAGCAGTAACGAAGGCTCGTGATTCGGCACGTCCGCATGCATCGATCGAATGATCGCCATATCATCCACATGCTGAGCGGTGTGATGAAACAATTCGCTCACCTCAATCCCGCTCTGACCATAGCGCTGCCATTTATAAGGCGAAGGAAACGCGGCACCGGTCTTACGTTCCGTCGCCAGATTCGGCGTGGGTAGCGCTTTACCGGCATACTTTTCCAGTGACACCTTGCGATCAAAGGTGTCGAGATGCGAGGGACCACCATTCATGAACAAATGAATGACTCGCTTCGCCTTGGCGGGAAAATGTGCCGCTTTGGCTGCCAGCGGATTGCGATAGGTATCGGCACCGTCCGCGGCTGTCGCCGTCGAAGTGAGTCGACGATCGTCCGCTAGCACACCTGCCAATCCGAGCATACCTAGTCCCACACCGCTACGACGGAGCAGTTCTCGCCGCGTTAAGGCCGCCGCTTCATAATTCAGATGCTGTTCATTTTGCTTCGTCATGGTTCCGCCGACTCCTTTAATCGACAAAACAAACTTCATTCGTGAGTAGTAGCAGTTGCGCATACTGCTGCCATGGATCGAGCTTCACATCAGGATTCCTATTCTGCTCGGCCGCCGTAATAAACTGCCTGCCAAGTTCCAGCTCATCAGCGGCCGGCTCGCGAGCAAAAACGACTTGATAGAGTGCCTGAATGCGCTGTTCGTTACTGGCCTGCCCTTGCACCTCCGGCCGCGCCGCGAGAGCCTTGGATTGCTCTAATAAAAACGGCGAGTTCATCAGGAAGAGCGATTGCTGAGGCACCGTGGTACGAGGTCGACGCTCGTTCGTCTGATCAGGACTGGCGAAATCAAACACCCGAAATAGATTCGGCAGATCCTGACGGTCTACATATCCATAAACGGCTCGTCGTCGAGTAGCAGGGCTCTGCGTTAACTCCACCGGACGGCCAAAGAGGGCATGATCGAGTGTACCGGCCGCCGCCAACATAGCATCGCGCAAAACCTCAAACTCCAATCGCCGACGATTCATTCTCCAATAAAACGCGTTCTCTGGATCAACTGCGCGACTCTCCGCTCGATCGTCACTCAACTGTCGATACGTCGCCGACAACATGATTTCACGGTGCAAGGCTTTCAGTGACCATTGCTGCTCCAGCAGCGTCATGGCGAGATGTTCGAGCGTCTCTGCCTGAACGGGAGCCGCCGTACGAATTCCAAAATCGCTCGGTGACGACACGAGTGGTTCGCCAAAATGCCACATCCAAATTCGGTTGACGAGCACCCGTCGCGTGAGCGGGTTTTCGGGGGCGACAATCCGCTGCGCCAACTCCATTCTCCCGCTGCCTTCCCGAAACGGCTGGCGATTCTCGCCCGCCAGCACCAGTAAAAACTGCCGCGGCACCTCCTTGCCCGGTCGCCCTGGATTGCCACGAATGAAGACGCGCGGATTATGCGGATTGCCATTCTCGGCCACGACCATCGCACGAGCGGGAGCGTGTGGCGACGTCGCTTGAAACGCCTCAGCTTTTTTATTCAATTCCGCCAGCTGATTTCTTTCCGCTCGATTGAAATAGTTTTTGACATCATCGAGCGGTACGTTGGTGGGCGATTCCTTGGCCACCAAAATGATCGCCAATTGCCGCTCCGGCTCCGACAACTTACCCTCCGCTTCCGCATTGCCACCCAGTTCTTTCCAGCGTGCATAAACCGTAGTAAACACGGAACCATAAATACGCGCAAGATCAAGCTTGCTTTGCGGCAATTCCTTTTCAAGAGCCTGCTTGATGAGCGGGTTGAGTTGGCCGGTGCCTGTGCCTTGCGCCACCGCGCGCCAGCGCTCCAAAATCGGCGCCGCTTTCGCTGCATAATCCGCTACCTCTACCGACTCTCCCTCAATCCCCAGCAACTCACTCCAGGGACCAAACACAGCATGATCTGGTTTGCTATGGACTTTCAGGTAATCGCGCCAACGTTCAACAATCTTCGGTCGCAGATCGTCCGATTTCAGTGTGAGAAAGGCGAGCTTACCGAGCAAACCTTCTTGTTTTCCCGCCACCACTCGCGCGAGATAGTCAGCAGTTTTGTTGCGAGTGACATCGATAAGTGCCGCATGTCGATCATTTTTGTATTGATCATGAGCCGCTCGCAGCTTGTTCAGTTCCGCTTCAAATTGACGGTAGGCATCGTTCTGCTCGGGGGTCCCAATCAATGGCAACTCGGCAGGTTCATGACAACTCGCGAAAACCCCATAGAGCGAATAATAATCGTCCATCGGAATCGCATCGAACTTGTGGTCATGACAACGCGCACAACTGGCGGTGAGCCCCATCAGCCCGCGAGCCACGACGTCGATCTTGTCATCAATGTCGTCATGATGATTGTTGAATTTGCGGCCGGTGGTGAGAAATCCCAGGGCCGCCAGTCGCTTTTGATTCGCTCCCGCAGGATCAGTTGGAGCTGGCAATCGATCGGCTGCCAACTGTTCCACGATGAATTGATCGTAGGGCAGGTCAGCGTTGAGTGCCGCGATCACATAGTCACGATAGGTATACGCAAACGGATAACGGCGCTCGGCCGCAAACGCATAACCCTTCGTGTCACCATAGCGCGCGATGTCCAGCCAATGTCGCCCCCAGCGTTCGCCATAGTGCGGCGAGGCGAGAAGTCGATCCGTCAGGCGAACGTAGGCGTCGGGTGCAGCGTCGACAATGAAATCGGCAACGGTCTCCGGTTCCGGCGGCAAGCCGATCAAATCAAACGTCGCTCGCCGAATTTGCGTACGACGATCGGCCACCGGAGACGGTGTCAGACCGGCCGCTTCCAGTTTCGCCAAGATGTATCCGTCCAGCGCTGTCTGACGCCACGCCACGTTGTTCACCGTCGGCAAGGGACTGCGCGTTACCGGTTGATAGGCCCAGTGATCACGTCGATCTCGAGCCGCTTGTGCGACCGGAGTGAGGCTGGCATTCGTGATGGCAGTTTTCGGCCAAGGTGCCCCCATTTTAATCCAAGCTTGCAGCACTTCGATTTCCGCAGCCGTCACCGGCGGATTGCCCTCGGGTGGCATTTTCAGATCGCCCATGCGTCGAGCGGCGTTCAGGAGCACACCTTTCGTGGGATCGCCCGGTACCACCGAAGGTTCACCGTAAGAAGTAGCAGCCAGGAACGACTCGCGTCGATCCAGCCGCAGACCACTCTCCTGCTTCTCTGCGCCGTGACATTTCCAGCAACGCCCCGCCAGGATCGGCCGCACTTTTTCCTCAAAAAACTTTTCCTGTTCGGCAGTCGCCGCATCCTCCGCGGTCGCCTTTCCGCAGCTGTCAACTAAGGACGCCAGAGTGATGATGACGAGGCCAAACAGCAGCAGATGCCGACAAGCAGCAGTCGTCCAGGCAAAGATGCAGCGGAAAGATAGCATGGGCAGCTCAGGCAGAAGAAATGATTACCGAACAAACCTACCCCAAGCCTCGCTCGGCGGGTTCCACTATTGTAGTCATCGCCAGCCGGGAGGCGTAGGACCGCAAACAGCCTCTCCCGCGTTGACTTGTTTCCGCCCTGCTGATCGACCATATTCACTCCCTCTCGTTGACCGCTTAATGATTTCCACGCTATGCATTTTTGGAACCGATTTATGACTCAACTAAAACAACACCGAACATTGCCTACCCTGAGATTGGCCTGCCAACTGATCTGCTGGGCGACCGTAGTCACAGGCAGTTTTTTCTTGTCCGCAGCCTGGATACACGGGGAGGAGCCGGCTGCGGCGAGCCCACCCGCTAAGAACTTTCCCCGAGCGTTTGTGGATGGCGTGGGCCCCGATTGGAAGGAGCTCGGCCAGCAGGATTTCACAAACGTCAACTGTGCCGCTGATACCTGGTCGTTCAAAGATGGCGTGATTCACTGCACGGGGCAGCCCGTAGGTGTGATGCGCACCAAAGAGCAGTACAAAAACCTGGAACTAGTGGTCGAATGGCGACACCTGAAATTTGCTGGTAACTCCGGAGTGTTCCTGTGGGCATCCGAGAGCAATCTGAACTCGCTCAAGCCCGGACAATTGCCACAGGGGATCGAAGTCCAAGTACTCGATACGGGCTACACCGAGCAGTACGAGAAGCAGACCAAAAAGAAGGCCGACTGGTTCACCACTCACGGTGACGTGTTTCCCACCGGTGCAGCCAAGATGAAACCTTTTCCGCCCGTGGCACCGGGCGGCTCACGCAGCTTCCCCCGCAAAAACCTCAGCAAGCCTTCACCCGAATGGAATCACTATTATGTGCGGGCCATCAACGGTGAAGTGCGGTTATGGGTGAATGGAGAAGAAGTAGCGGGTGGTACCGGCTGCGATCCAGCTTCCGGATTCCTCTGCCTGGAGTCCGAAGGCTCACCTGTGGAGTTTCGTAATTTGCGTATGCGCGTTTTACCGTAGTCGCTCGTCTCTCCCTCGGCCATATTCTCCCTTCAAGATGAGTCAGCAAGTTATGCACTATCGAGTACTCGGTCGCACCGGAGTCAAAGTTTCGCCTCTCACTTTGGGCACCATGATGTTTGGAGGTCCCACGGACGAGGCGACTTCGATTCGCATCGTGCATGAGGCGCTGGACCTGGGCATCAACATGATTGACACCGCCAACATGTACAGCTTGGGGCAATCGGAAACGGTGGTCGGCAAGGCGCTACGTGATCGACGTCATCGCGCGATTCTCGCGACGAAGGGACGACAAAAAATGGGGGATGGCCCCAACGAGTCGGGAGCGAGTCGCTTGCATTTGATCCGCGAATTGGATGCCAGCTTGAAACGACTCGGTACTGACTTTGTTGACATCTACTACGTACATGCCCCCGATCCAGCGACGCCGATTGATGAAACCCTCCGAGCACTCGATGACATGGTTCGACAGGGAAAAGTTCATTATCTCGCCTGTTCGAATTTTCGAGCGTGGCAGTTATGTGAGGCGCTGTGGGCCAGCGACCGGCAGCGCCTAAGTTCTTTCGTTTGCACTCAACCGCTCTACAACCTCGTGAATCGCGATATCGAGGTGGAATTGTTGCCGCTCTGTCAGGCTCACAAGATCGGCGTCATCAGCTACAGCCCGCTGGCTCGCGGAATACTCACCGGAAAATATGAAGTGGGCGTGGAGCCACCGGCGGGCAGTCGAGCGGCTCGCAATGACGCTCGTATGCGCCAAGCGGAATGGCGTGATGAAAGTTTGCTCGTCGCCCGCAAGCTACAAGAGCATTGCCACCAACGCGGGCTAGCTATCACTCAGTTTGCGCTGGCGTGGTGTCTGGCGAACCCTAACATCACATCAATCATTCTCGGTCCCCGCACACCGGAGCAGTTTGCCGATAACCTCGGCTGCTTGAATGTCCAAATTACTCCGGAAGATGAGGCGTTCGTCGATCAACTGGTGCCACCTGGCGAACATAGCGGCCATGGATTTCAAGACACCGCATATCCGATCACAGGTCGCGGTTTGTAGATCGCGGCAACCTAATGTCTGCCCCAAAACAGACTCGCATCGCACCCTATCGCTGGTTAGAATTCGCGTTCCTCACAGAGTTCCTTCCGATATTACCCACCTACCGATCCGCAGTTGCGGTGCCGAATTCGACGGAGACCTAATTCATGATGCGTTCTCGATGGTTCGCTTTGACAATCTCGACGATCCTGTTGCTCGCTGCCGGCGCCAGTGCAGCTTATCGAATTGTCGCTCCCGGAGTCGCGATGACGACAGCCGCCAACCAGTGGCTCGGTTCGCTCTCAGACGACCAGAAGAAGATCGGTTTGCTCGAATATGACGCGCCGGTACGCGTCGACTGGCATTTCATTCCCAAGGCCACTCGCAAGGGCGTGCAGTATCGCGACATGAACGAAGCTCAGCGGAAAGCGGCGCTGGCCCTGCTGCGGTCGACGGTGAGTGAAATTGGATATCACAAGGCGACGAGTATCATGGGCCTGGAGGTACTTCTCAAGGACTTGGAAAAGAGCAAAACAGGGACACCCTTACGGGACTCGGAGCGGTACTATTTCACGATCTTTGGTAAGCCGACCGAGAGCAGCAAGTGGGGGCTGAGTATCGAAGGCCATCACATGTCCCTGAATTTCGTGGTCGAAGGCGGCAAGGTGATCTCGTCTACTCCGCAAATGTTCGGCGCGAATCCAGCGATCGTGAAGAATTCGACCGTGGAAAGCGTCAAGACCGGCACTGAACTGCTGGCGAAGGAAGAGCGACTCGCACTGGAACTTCTGCATGCACTGGATGCCGATCAGCGAAAAGTAGCCGTGATCGCGGACAAGGCCCTGGATGAAGTGCGTAATGCCGGTGCACCACAGCCACCGGCCGATGCGCCCGTCGGCTTGGTCGCCAGCAAGATGACCGACGCCCAGAAAAAGATTCTGCGAGCACTCGTCGATGCCTACGCAGCAGGCATGCCCGAAGAGGTGGCACGGCAGCGCTGGGAAGCAATTGAGTCCACAGGTTTTGACAAACTGCATTTCGCGTGGGCCGGTGGTGACCAGTTGGGCCAGGGTCACTACTACCGAATTCAGGGTGACACGTTTGCCATTGAGTTCGTGAATACTCAGCCCGATGCAGCCGGTAACCCGGCCAACCACATCCATTGCATGTGGCGGGATCAGCGCGGTGACTTCGCGTTACCGATCAAGTAACTCGGTAAGAAGGACTCTGCGCCGGAAACGCATGTCGCCAGAAACGCATGTCGCCGGAAACGCATGTCGCCGGAGCCCACCGGACCAGCTGCCGTGGAGCGCTGGTCCGATCTCACCAAACCTCAAAACCGCCGCAGTGGCGCAGGAATTCCACCCACTGCTTCAGATGGTCATCATCAACTTGATACGGCGACATCGTTTCTAAGTCCGGACGTTTCGACAACTCATCTTCACTCACGAAACGTCCGTCATAGGTCACTCGCAAACCTAAGTCGATGCCATGACCAGCGGTGTGATGCTCCAACCAGCACTCGAAGCGGTTGGCCATCTGCTGACAGGTGTGGGAATCGGCGAGTCCCGCACCAACGTTGAATCCCAGTTTCGTCATGGTTTCCTGATCGACTAAGTCGGTACACAATTCGGCGATCAGCGCCTGAATCGGTCGCCACGACCAGATGTTCGCCCGAAAATAGCGCCCCGCTGGTGCCGACGGATTACGTCCCCAAACATCCATACCCATAACGCACGCCTTCGCGATAAATTCGACTTTTATATCCAAAAACTCTACCACGAGATTCCGCTGCTCCAGGATGAAATCGAAAAGCGGGTTAAAAAGCGGGCCTAAAATTTTCGGGCTCCTCCGTGCCACCGCATCTCCGTGCGAGGCAAATTCGCGTTTCCACGTCTCCGTGCGAAACAAATCCGTGTCTCCGTCCCCTCAGGGTTCGGGCCGCCACGTATTCCGCTGCGGGCTCATCCCAAACCAGCCCCGGAACGTTAGAATGGGGGACCCAGGAACAACAAGGAGTATCCGTGGCGAAAAGAACTGAGAAGAGTGGTCGGTCCAATCGGCAGATCCGTCGTGAGTCTGTCCGTGGGATGGAGCGCCGAGTGACGCATGATACGGAGCGTGGTGACGCCCGTGCACGGGAGCGTGCCTTGGCAGCAGCCCGAGTGGCCGTGGAGAATCAAGGGCAGGACATTCTGGTGATCGACGTGCGGGCACTCACCGATATCTTCGATTATCTCGTAGTGGCCACCGGTCGCAGTGGTCGACAGCTACGCGCGATTGCCGATGAAATTGAGGACGTCATGCTGCGGGATTTTCATGAAAAGCGACGCAGCGTCAGTGGTTATACGGATAGTCGCTGGATCGTGCTCGACTTCGGCGATGTCATGGTGAACCTGTTTGATCCTCAGTCGCGCAACTATTACCGCTTAGAGGATTTGTGGGGTGATGGGCAGCGAGTGGAATTGTCATGAACATTTTGGGTGAATTGCAGCGCCGCTTCGCCGGCTCATTAACCAATCGATCGGCGCAGGTGAGTGACTTGGTAGCGATGCTGCGGCCGGCGCAGGATGCCAAGTTTGGTGACTATCAAGCCAACTTCGCTATGACGCTGGCCAAACAGCTTGGCCGGCCACCGCGTGATGTCGCCGCGGAGATCGTTGCCGAAACGCAGCTTGATGATTTCTGTCAGCCACCGGAAATTGCTGGTCCCGGTTTCATCAATCTCCGGCTGCGCGACGACTGGTTGGCGAGTCGCTTGAACGAGGTCGTGCGTGATGAGCGGCTGGGAGTTCCCTATTCCGAACATCGACGGTCGTTTGTCATCGACTATTCCGCGCCCAACGTCGCGAAACCGATGCATGTGGGACACATTCGTTCGACAGTCATCGGGAACGCCATCGAACGGATCCTGCGTTTTCTTGGCCATCAGGTGATTAGCGACAATCATCTGGGTGACTGGGGTACTCAATTCGGCATGGTCATTTATGGCTACAAGCATTTTGTTGATGCACAAAAGTACCAGCAGCAGCCCGTCGACGAACTCTCCCGACTCTACCGACTCGTTAACACCCTGATTGACGTGCTGGATTGTCAGCAGCGATTACCAGCCGCTCGGCAACTGGTGGAGCAGCGGCGGAATCTGTTGGAGGTACTGCGACGAGAGACACCACCAGCGGGTGATAAGTCTGCCGAGAAAAAGCATCTAGCGAATGTGCGCAAGGCCGAACGACAACTCGAAGAGTCACAAGACGAGCTGCAAACTCTGATCACGAAAGCCACCTTGCCCGACCGTGATACGGCGATTGCACAAGGCATTGCGGCTCATCCAGACATTGCCCAAGCGGTCCTGCTGGAAACCGCCAAGTTGCATGCGGGTGATCCGGAGAACAAACGGTTGTGGGACGAGTTCATGCCGCTGTGTCGCGATGCGATTCATCGAGTTTAT
This sequence comes from Pirellulaceae bacterium, assembly GCA_044235425.1. GTDB lineage: Bacteria > Planctomycetota > Planctomycetia > Pirellulales > Pirellulaceae > JBJSXJ01. Next base: position 183,379 of record JBIIHW010000003.1, on the reverse strand, counting down.
AAGCGGCTTGATGTTGAATTCATGCATGAGCTCGGTGAAAGTTTCTATCACGATCGGTTGTCGTCGGTGGTGGAGGAACTGAAGGCGAGTGGTTTAGCGACCGAGAGTGACGGTGCGACGTGCGTTTTTCTCGACGGCTTCGACGCTCCCATGATTATTCGTAAGCGAGATGGAGCATTCCTCTACGCGACCACCGACCTTGCCACGATCCGCTATCGCATGGAACAGTGGCGGCCTGAGGCGATTTTATATGTGGTCGATCATCGACAAAGTGATCACTTCAACAAGCTATTCGCCACCGCTCGACGCTGGGGCTATCAAGACATTGAGCTGACGCATGTGAGTTTTGGAACGGTGTTAGGGCCGGATGGCAAGCCATACAAAACGCGAGCGGGCGATACCGTAGGCCTGGAAAGCCTGCTGGATGAAGGAGTCCGAAAGGCACTCGCCGTCTTAGCGGCGAACGACGATGCCAAGCCCAACGGTCGCGAGTTTACGGATGAGGAGCGAGTGAAAATTGCTGAGGTAATCGGCATCGCGGCACTCAAGTATGCGGATCTTTCGCAGAATCGCACGACCGACTACGTCTTCAGCTATGACAAAATGTTAGCACTGGATGGCAATACGGCAGCCTACATGCAATACAGCTACGCTCGCGTGCAAGGAATCCTGCGTCGAGCACAGGTGGACACTCAAAAACTATTGCAGTCGAGTCATCCGGTGGTGATCAGCCATCCTGCCGAACGGTCGCTGGGGCTGATGCTGCTACGTTTTTCCGAGGCTTTAGAGGAGGCGCGGCAGGATTACCGTCCGAATCAGTTCACCGTTTATTTGTATGAACTGACGAAGGCTTTTTCAGTGTTTTTTGAGGCCTGTCCCGTGCTACGAGCCGAGACGGAAGAATTGCGTTGGAGCCGTCTGGCGCTGGTGGACTTAACCGGGCGAGTGGTCCGCTTGGGCCTGTCGCTTTTGGGGATCAACGTCGTCGATCGTATGTAGCCGTTTCCTGATCAGTTTTCGCGGTACGACCGTCGACCGTGAAATACGACAATGCTCTTCGCTCGTTCTGCCCCTCCGTGCTACACTGGGTTTACCCCTCGGTAAATCATTCCACAGGCGGTAGAAGGTGCTGACGACATGCCTACTCGGTCTCAATTTTTACGAATGGCTTTCCACATCGTCGTGTACCTCCCGCTCGTCGCGGTGGTGAGCGTTCTGCAGCCGTTATGTGGCTCGTTTCTGGTCGCGATTCCTACGTCTGTTTACGCCGACGAACCCGCTCGCCCGAACGCAGCGATCTTGCAATTAGTCGATCAACTTGATGCCAATCAGTTTGCCTTACGTGAGGATGCGACCGAGCGACTGGTGGCGGCGGGTGGAGCTGCGATTGAACCACTCGCGACAGCGGCCGCGAAAGGTTCGCTGGAAGTGGGGCTGCGAGCGATTCATATTCTTCGCGAACTGGCACTCAGCGGGGACGTCGATAGCCAAGAGCAAGCCCGACTAGCCCTCGAACGGCTCGCCGCGCCCCGTAATTCCCTCGTCGCCGTTCGGTCCCAAACCACACTGGCCTCGCTCAACGAAACTCGACAAGCACGAGCAATCGATGAACTCCAACGACTCGGCGTAAAGCTCACGAGCTCGCATGTGCAGATCGGTCTGCAGATTATGGAGAGTGTGTCGGCGATTGAGATTGGTGCCGACTGGCGCGGCGAAGTGCAAGATCTGAGACGACTCAAATTTCTCAATGGCATCCAGAGTGTCAAGTTGATTGGTCCTCAAGTGAAAGATGAGTGGATGCCTTATTTGGCACACATGGAGAACCTTCAGTACCTTGTGCTGAAGAAAACAGAAGTCACCGAGAACGGGCTGACTCACATTCGCAATCTGAATCGCATTCAGTTGCTGGCCGTTCTTTACTCACCCGTGGGTGATGGTGCGGTCAATCATTTATTAGGGCTGAAGCAACTGGTACAGCTTCGGCTATTTGGTACCAAGATTAGTCGAGAAGCGGCGGACAAGCTGACAGCCGAATTGGTGACGACGAAGGTTGATTACCGCCAGGGAGCTTTTTTAGGGGTTAACTGTCAGGCCCATCCGCTGGGTTGCGAAGTGGTGTTAGTGCAAGCCAATACCTCGGCGGCCGCAGCGGGTTTGCATGCGAACGATGTGCTGCTGAAGTACAACGACCAGCGAGTCGATTCGTTTGAAGCGTTGACGGCTCAGATCGCAAAGAATAAGCCGGGGGACGAGGTATCTGTGGAATTGGTACGAGATGCGCGTATGCTGCGAGCACCTTTTCTTCATCAAGTCGACGAGAAGCTCGGGGCGACACTGAAAAAGCATGTGCTCGGAAGTGAGATTACAGCGGTGCAGCCCGGCCAGCTCGCTCATCGCCTGGAGCTTAAACCGGGTGATGTGATTGTCGGCTACAGTGAGGAACGTGCGAGCGACCCGGATACTCTGCTCGGGCTGCTCGCCAAAGCCAAACCCAACGATCAAGGCGCACTCGATTACATCCGCCAACCTCAATTGCTCGTCCGTAAAATCACTCTGGGCGAATGGGATTGATTGATCGTTTTCGATCGCTTACGTCCAGTTCTGTAACCAGAGTTCCAGCATCATCAACGTCCAGAGTCGATGGCTGTGGTCATAGGCGGCAGACAGGTGCTGATCGATAAGCTGCTGGATCGACTCACTCCGCAAGTACTGGTGACAACGCACGCGTGCCCCGGTGAGTGTGTCGAGCATGACGGAGCGAAGTTCGTGACGGAACCAATGCCCCAGCGGGACGGCGAATCCCATTTTGCGGCGAGTCCAAATTTCGCTGGGAAGCAGATCGCCGAAGGCTGCTCGCAGCAGCCACTTGCCTCGTCCGCGTCGATACTTGAGCTCGACCGGCAAGCTGGCTGCAAACTCTACTACGTGATGATCGAGCAGCGGTTGGCGGCATTCCAGGCTATGCGCCATCGAGGCGATATCTACTTTCGTCATCAAGGCGCCGGGCAGATAGGTGACGAGGTCGCCGAGTGAAGCGGCCGTCACGGGATCACGTTTTCCCGATCGCTGCCACGCGCGTTGCAGAAATGATGCCGGATCAGACTCCACGAGCTGCGCGACGAAATCCTCTCGATACAAGACCGCTCGCCGCGATTCGGTAAAAATGGAAACCCAATCGAGATAGCGTGAACACGGTTCGCGCCGAATCGACTCGCTGAATCGTTTCAGCCGTCTCCCCAGCGATTTTTGGCGAGCACTGCCTGGGATTCGCTGCCAGAATTTAGCGCCGATGAAGGCGCGTAACAGTGGCCAGCGATCGATGGCGTTAGCAAGTGCCACGGCGCGATAGCGCGAGTAGCCAGCAAACAACTCGTCGCCACCATCTCCAGTAAGTGCGACGGTAACATGATTGCGAGTGTGTTGTGAGACATACCATGTGGGAATGGCTGAACTGTCCGCAAACGGCTCGTCATAATGCCAGGCTAATTGAGGTAGGATTTCGACGGCACTGGGTGTGACCTGGAATTCATGATGGTCAGTGCCCAGGTGGTCTGCCACCAGCCGCGCGTAGTGCGTTTCGTCATACTCCTTCACCGGAAAACCGATGGTGAAGGTTTGTACCGGACGATGGGAAAACCGCTGCATGAGGGCCACGACGAGCGACGAGTCGGTGCCGCCGGAGAGAAAAGCACCGAGTGGCACATCGCTCCGCATGCGCGACTTAATTGCTTGCGGGATTAACTCCCGAGCACGCTCGATCGCTGCCGCTTCCGTCCAATTACCAGGCTGACTGAAGTCGGGTTGCCAGTACGCATCCACCTCCAGTCGCCCATCCTGCCATACCGCTCGATATCCGGGCGGCAGCTTGCGAATGCCTTTCCAAATACTGTTCGGATGAGGCACATATTGATAGGTCAGATATTCATCAATGGCATTCGGATCGATCTCGCGAGGAATGGCTGGTGCCTGCAGTAAACTCTTCAGTTCACTGGCGAACACGAGTCGATCGTCGGTGGCATAGTAATAGAGCGGTTTCTCGCCGAGGCGATCACGGCCCAGGATGAGGCGTCGTTTGGTCGCATCCCAAATCGCAATCGCAAACATGCCATTGAGATGCTGAAAGCAATCAACTCCCTCGTCTTCGTACAGGTGAACGATCGTTTCCGTATCGCTATGAGTGCGGAAGGTATGACCGGCTGCCTCGAGCCTCCGCCGTAGATCCTCGAAGTTGTAGATTTCACCGTTGAATACCACCCAGATCGAGTGGTCTTCGTTGGGCAGTGGCTGCGCACCAGAGACCAGATCGATGATCGCCAGCCGGCGGAAACCCAGCGCGACGCCCGGCACCGAATCGTAGGGCGGTCGAGTGACGATTTCGCGCTGATAGAGACCCAAGTCGTCCGGGCCGCGATGACGAAGCTGGTCCGTCATGCGGCTCAGAGTACCCTCATCCACCGCATAGCGCGGATCACGCCAAACCGAACCGGTGATGCCGCACATGGGATGAGCCGAGTTGTTTACAACTCGGAGTTACTACTTAGGATTTACCACCCGCAGGCGGCGATCATTTACGAAACATCGGATCGTTGGGGTTCCCACGGGACAACAAGTAGGCCAGCAGATCCAGCACCTCGTTTTCATTCAACACCTTGAGCAAGCCGGCGGGCATCAGCGATACCGTCGATGGCATCAACGACTCCACGTCACTCTTCTTTACCCGTGCCACATTCGTGGCATCTTCGGGATTGGTGAGTAGCGTGTAGGCCTCGGTTGTCTCGGAGACAATTCTACCCGAATAGGAACGTCCATCCTTCGTCTCAATCACCATCGCACGATACTGATCCGACACCACTTTGCTTGGTTCAATCATCGATTCACAAAGATCTTTAACGGTGAAGCGACCCGCAAGTTGCGTGAGGTCGGGACCGGTGGCGCCGCCACTGCCTCCGAAGCGGTGGCAAACGACACATTTCGTAGCCGCATAGGTGCGTTCTCCATTTTTGAAATCGCGTTTGGTCAAACCTTTCTCGGCAAGCGAAACGAGTTCAGCAACCGTCCAGTCTTTACCTGGGCCTTGCGGTTTCGGCAATGCTGGCGCCACGTACGCTTTACGTACGCCCGCTGCTTCAACGGCTAGCCGTTCGCGATCATTCGCATTGTCATAAGCATCCGACTCCATGTTGCGCAAGAAGCCTTGATAGCTCGCTCCACCGCTCCACTTTTGGGCTTTGGAGAACCAGCGGAAATACGCGATTCGCTGATCGATCGTCCAATTTTCCTTCAAATTACGCAGTGCAAACGCGTAGTGCATTTGCTGAGCATCGGGTTGATTGGCCAGCATCGTAGCGATCGTACTCCCGTAACCACGATTACGACTGAGCAGATCGGTCATGTCCGCCGCATCCTGCTTACTCGGCTGCTCCATGGCTGCAATCAGCTTGGTCGCAATCGTCTTGGAACGGAGATAAACCAGTAGATTTGCCAACTCGCGGTTTTCGCCGTCCTGCTTGGCTGGGAAGTGAGCATCGAGTTGCGTTAGCACTGCAGTACGCAGCGTCTCCTCGGGTTCACCCAAACGAATGAAAACCAATTGGTAAGCTCGCAAAAACTCCAGTTTCTGCGAATCGGTCAAATCGGCGTAGTTCAGCTTCTGCAGCGCTGACACAAGTTTCGGCTGTAGGTCCGCTTTACCTTGTCGAGCTAATCCGACTATCCCCGTGATGATCGTCTCCGGATTCTTCGATTGCAGCACAGCATCTTGCCAGAGGCTCAGATCCTGAAACTCCAGTGCGACACGAGCCGCGTAGCGAATGAACCGATCCGAGTGTGCCAGGTGGGGAACTAAAAACTGGACGGCGGCAGCGCCATCGCTCTGCTTCGCTTGGAAACCCTCAATCTTTCTTCGCAAAGCACGAAGGTCAGCAAATTTGGTATCCCGGGGATCGGCGGCAGCGGTCGATTCTTGCCCCGCGTAACGCACTCGATAAAGATCGGATTGAGTACCGCGACCGCCCGTGGAAAAGTACAGCAAGCCATCGGGGCCAACGGCCACATCCGTCAGCGGCAGTGGTGAGCGCGAGAGGAATTCCTCCTTCACGCCTCGATACGTCGAACCGTCTGGTTCGAGATGAATGGCATACATCGTTCCGAACGTCCAGTCGCAGATGTACAACGCACGCTGGTACTTTGCGGGAAATTTGGTGCCATAGCCAAATGCCACTCCCACTGGCGAACCGGGGCCGATATCGACGAGTGCCGGTAAACTATCGACGTAAGTGGCCGGCCATTTTCCCGTGCCACTCCGCCATCCAAACTCGCTGCCACTCGTCGCGTGGGAAACTCGAGTGGGTCGATACCATGGCGATCCTAAATCCCACTCCATATCCGCGTCATAGGCAAACAACTCGCCTTCCGCGTTGAAATCCATGTCATAGGGATTGCGATAGCCAATGCTGAACACTTCCCACGACTTGCCATCCGGATCGGTACGCGCAATCCAGCCACCAGGCGCTAGAATGCCACGGGCATGCCCATTCGCATCCCATTGCCGTGGCAAAATATGATCCTCACTCCAGTTCGTCGGGATACGACTGCTGTTACCCGACTTGCCAGTCTCCTGAGGATCGAAGGGCGGCAGCGTGTGATTACCACAAATCACAAAAATCGATTTTCCGTCAGGACTCAAACGCAAAGCGTGTGGACCATGTTCACCGCCACCACGAAATTCTTTGAGCTTCACGACTTCATCAAATTGATCATCACCGTTGGTGTCACGGCAGCGATAGAATCCACTGCCAGGTCCACCATTAATCGAAACGAACAGCGAATCGAAGGCGTAGAGTAAACCTTGGGCGCCGGTGATTTTTACGTTCAGTCGCTCCACCTTCGTGGGCTCGGAACTACCTGGGGCAGGTGGAGTGATTCGGCACAGGCCCTTGTCACCTTGATCGCTGGCGATGATTCGTCCTTTGTGATCGAACGCAATTGCCACCCAAGATCCGAGCGTCTCGCGCGGCACGGTGAACAGTCGTTCGACTTGAAAGCCCGGCAACAACTCAAACTGATTACTCGCCGCTGTCACAGGCGCACCGGATAACGCATCGTTCCACGGAGTGGAGCCATACTTGGCAATTTTCTTGATCGCCACCGCTTGATCTGGCTTATCCGTCGCCACTGCCTTCCACGATTCATCACTCACCAGCACCGTTACCGAATCGTCGGGTTTGACTAAGGTCAGTCGAGCGACAAAACCGGAAGGTCCACCTGAGTTGGCCACTTCCGCCACCAACTCGTTGACACCCTCCGCCTTCAGGTATTTCTGCAGATCAATCTTTAGGGGCGTTTCCCAGCTATCACTGGCACCCGCACGCTGACCGTTCACAAGAATGGTAACAACGTTGTCACAAGTGGCTTCCAGGCGAGCGGATTTAAACGGGCCACTAAATGTCGTGCTCAACTTATACCTACCATCTGGATTCGGCCCCCAAATCCAAAACGGAGTTGGTCCTTTGGCGGCAGTCGCCTTCGGAACAGGTTTTTCCGCCGGCTTTTCCGGCTGGCTATCCGCCGATGCACCTCGAACGACCGATGGGACAACGGCAGGCTGTTCCGTGAATACCTTGCCATCCGTTGAGTCCGCCGCGAAGCACAGCGCAGGCGGCGAAAGCCAACTGTCCAACGCATCGCTACTCCCAAACAGGCCGCCATTTAGCATGGCTGCCATACCACCCAGCGCCAGCAGTCCCTCACGAATCCGACCTCGCCAAAATCGCGCGGTGATCTTGGTTCCCTGTGTCCTAGCGTTCTTGGTGCCGTCCATCATCCGCCTCATCACGTATGCTCCTCTGCTGTTCATCTAAGCGATTTAAGAAATTCCTATGGAAGCAGTTTCAATTTCAAAGATTTCTATTCCAGCGATTTGAGATAGGCGAGCAGATCGGCCATCGCTGGCACGTCGATTTGCTTTTCGATTCCCTCGGGCATGAGCGATAACCCGGTGCTCTTGAGCTGTTCAATGTCAATTCGCAGCACCGTATCACTGGCGTTGTCAGCACGTTTCAGTGTCACACTCGTGGCCGTCTCGCCCACGATCATACCGCTGAGTGTTCTACCGTCGTTGGTGACGACTGAATAGTTGAGATACTGTGGATTCACTTCACGATTAGGATCGAGCACATTGAGCAGGATCGCCTCAGATCCGCGATTCTTCATCGCCGCCAAGTTGGGCCCGGTAGGGTGCCCCACACCTTCCAACTGATGGCAAGCGGCACAAACTTTTTTGAACTGCTCCTTGCCGCGCACCGCATCGCCGGTTTGAGCGAGCGAATCACGATAAGCTTCTACCACCTCGCCCCGTTTACTCGTCTTGGACTTACCGACGAGTGCCATCGCCCGTTGGCGAATGGTGGGATCCGTATGGGTGGTCAGTAACTGCCAGCGACTGGGATCGATGTCGCTGGTGGCTACCGTTCCAGCAGCGGTTTGGTCGAGGAGCTTGAGGACCCATTCGGGTCGTGAAAACAGCACTTCCGCCGCCTGGCCTCGCAGCCTTGGACTGAATCCAGACCAGCGAGTTAGAAGCAGATCCGCCACCGCTGCCTCGCGCGAGGCGCCGAGTGCCGCGAGTGCCGCCTGCTGCAGTTCGGCCGGCTGAGCGGGGTCCAGCAGACTATTCATCGTTGTTTGCAAGTCAGCCAGCTTACCAAGGCGCAGCTGCTGCACAGCGGCTAAACGAGCGGCGAGCGGAAGGTCGCTTTGCAGAGCGGATTTGGCAGCATTCGCAACCAAGCTGGCCGTCAACTCGGCCGCTCGACCACCCGTGGCGGCAGCCAGCTGTGTGGCGAGTTTACTGTCCGGCTTCGCCGCTACTCCTTGCAAAATGGCTTGCAGAGTTTCCGCTTCGGTAGCCGGTAGTGCAGCAAGTGTCGCCAGCAGATCCGCGATATCGTCATCCCGCTGCTGCTTGCCAATCTGCTCGGCGAGCAGCTTGAGCCATTCGCGGCCGGCTGCCGTCCGACGAAACAGCTCGTCCCGAGCCAGCTCCTTCAATACCTCACCACTGCCCTCCGACAGCGAACTGCGGACTGCCAGGCGTATCCAGGTGTCATTCGGATCTTGTTTAGCAAGTGCGGCCAGTGCCTGACCACGCTGCGGACCAGAGCAGTAACCCAAACTGAACGCCAGTTGATAACGCACTCGCAAATTTTCGTCCGCCGTAAGGGAATAAAGTTTTTCGCGTAAGGGAGCTGATTCCGCCAGCAAAGGCTCCGACAGCCGCACCGCCTGGGATCTCAATCGCGAATCATGGTTAGCAAGTGCTACCAGGAGATCATCGCTGGTAAGTTCCTGGAGGACGGCGAGTGTGTACAAAGCTGTCACGCGGCCTTCCATTTGCTGAGCGTCGCGCGCCAGCTCGTGCAGCTTCCCGATCGCCTGCGCATCACGACGCTGGGAAAGTTGTTGTGAAAGGAGTCGCGCGGCGGTATCGCGATGCCAACCGTTGGGATGATCCAGCATCTGCACCAGTTCCAGCGTCGTGGCAGTTCCCAGCTTGGGTAGCTGCGGCTGCTTAAAGTCCGTTGGCACCAATCGGTAAATACGCCCCCGATCTCGGCCACTCGTCAAATCCAAATGCTTCTTGATTACTGGATGCAAGCTCGCCGGATGCTCGATCACTTCTCGATACATATCGGCAAGGTAGAGTCCACCATCGGGTGCGTTGGCAAACTGCACCGGCCGAAACCAAATATCATCTGATGTCAGGAGCTCCGCCTTTTCATCCATCCGAGTCGCGATGTTTGGTATGCCATTCGCCGTGATGCGTTTGCGGTGAACAAGATTCCCTCCCACATCGCCGACGATCGCCAGTCCCTGATACTCGGCTGGCCATGCATTCCCCCGATAGATCGTGACTCCCGTCGCACTTGTGAAATACCCAGCCGCTCGCCCGCCTCCCTCCACCACTCCTGGAATCACACCTTTCATTCGTAGTCGAGTGCGAACGAGCCTCCACGGTTCCACGGGACTGGTGCGATAAACATCCGCCTGCGGGCCATCTGCGGCGATACTGAGTCGAGGCGAAGGTGCCGCAAGATAGGGATTGCGCGCAACATAGCGATCCTCGAACATCACCTGCTGAATGTGATCGCTGTTGGAACAGACATAGCGCGTTCCCCAGTTGTCGAACGACATGCCATGTTGAGCTCCACCACTGGTGGGCTCAATCTGCAGAGTGCGCGGATCGAGTGCAAAATCGCGACCTCGCAGCACCAGCGGTTCAGGGCGCGCAGTGGTCGGAGAATTCATTTGCGGATGATCAGGTCCATACGCCACCGACGCTCCACTGCTGCTGGTGGCTGCATGCAGGCGATGATCGAGCCCCCACTGAAAGGAGTTGATGAGTCCCTGTACGTTGCTGCGCGCAAAGCCTGTGAAGAGATGTTTCTTTTCGTCGGCAATCCCGTCCCCATCACGATCCTTCAGATAGAAAACTTCGGGCGCAGCCGCCACAAACACGCCACCGTCATAACAGGCAATCGCAGTCGGCCACGACAGACCTTCCGCGTAGATCGAACTGCGATCAAACCGTCCGTCGCCGTTGCTGTCGGTTAATAACCGCACTCGGCCCAGGTTCGCTTTGTCATCCTCCGAGTAGTCGCGCATTTCAATAACGAAGAGTCGACCGTTTTCGTCGAATGCCATCGCGATCGGATCAACGACATGGGGTTCCGCCGCCACCAAATCAACTCGAAATCCCGGTGCAATATGAAACGCTTGCTGCGCGGCGGCAGGACTACGAGGTGCAATGCGTGGCAATTCGCCCGCATAATCTTGATCGATGGAATCGCGGCTGGCAGCGTCGGTTTTGGGAGCCGGTTTTTCCTGAGCGGTCGCGCGTGAGACCGGCTGAAGAATCGCCAGCATCGGGAGCAGGATCAGGAGCGTTACGAGGACCACTGCGGCGTGCCGAGCGGTGAACGGTGAGGCTGGCGAAGAACGGTGTGGCATAACAACCAAGGTGGGAAAATGATTCGGGTCGTAATCCAGTGCGGCCAGGATACCGCATTCCGAAACGAAAAACGACAACGATTGGTAGTCGAATCGGAGTACCGATTCTGATCGGATGCTGGTGTAGCACTCAGGCGGACAGGTTCCGTTTCTGGTTTTGAAAGCAGCCCGCAGTAGGAGCCATCGCGGTTGAAAAGGCTAGCAACCTTTCAGCCCCTGGCGAAGCCATGAGCAGGGCATCTGTAGGACAGTAGTAGGACATCACTAGGCCAAGCCGCACCTGTTCATTCCTGCGAAACGATCCGCTTGGATCAATCCCAATCCTACCGCCAACTTTTTCCCTGGGCGGTTTGCTGCAGTTTGCGACGCTCCTCTTCCACCTCCGCCTCGCTGATCACCCCAATCTCAAATAACTCTTCTACTGCTTTCCATTTCGCTGCCAAGTGCGGCGGGAGCGACTGAGTGGGAGCGGCCGGAGGAACTGTGACCGGAGTTTGACTTACCTTAGCAGGTGCTTCGGTTTGCCCCGCCTCGCGGGCTTCGCGTTCGCGGCGCAGTCGCCGTTTTCGTAATTCCTCTTCGCGCTCTTTCGCCACTCGTACGCACTGCTTCACCTGAACCCGCGGAATCTGGTCGAGCACGATCGCTCGACCACTCAACGCCCGCAGCGAGAACTCGGCACAGGGCTGCCCATCCCTCATACGCGGTTCGTACAACGTTTCCCACGAATACTCTTCGTGATCGAGCTGGCCCAGCTCATGGAAATGAACAAGTAGCAGGCGGTGGCTGGTCAGAACCATGCAGTCCGGCATTTCCGGTGGCTGCTTAGCCTGAACCGCGATGTATTCGATCGTCTCATCAATCGCCAGCAGTTCACTCACATGGTCCACAACGCGAGCGACGATGGGCTGCGGTTGTCCGTCAAGTTGAAATTTAGTGACCTGTGATTTGGCATGGGCGACGTTCAGCAGTCGCTCTGCTTCCAAGCGGTGAGTCGCCAATTCGTCGTGACTCAGTTCGATCTGATCGGCAGCAGATTCATCCAACTTGGTTTCTGCCAGCAGATCGATTGCTGCATGGGACTGCGAGTTTGGTGCTGGATGAGTTGGGGCGAGCCCGGAGCTGGTGGACTGGGCGGGCCGTTGATGTCGAGCGACCAGTCCTTCCTGATAACGGCGTAGTAACCCAGGAATCCGTTTGAGTCGCGCCCATTCGTCGTTGGTGTTTTTGTAGTGTCTCACCAAACTGGAGGAGTTCAGCAGTCCATCCTTGACGAGTTGTAGAAGCACGGAGGTAGAAACCGGCCCCACCGGCTCCTTATCCTTTTCCCCATCCTTCTTGTAATACCAGTTGGCCATGGTCCGCCTGATTATCAATCGTCAATGCGCGAATTTCAAAGTTCGTTTATCATACGACATGACCTGGCGCGGAGGAAGATTTTTTGCCCATTTGACGGCGGAGCGTGGCGAGCATACAACTAAAGGCCCGTGTGTGGCCTGCAAGTTGCTGGTGGCGTTCAAACTGCTGCTGGGTAGCGAGCGGCCCTTGCGAGGAGGAGCCGTGAATCGGGTCAGGCCTTAACCGGAGCAGCCCTAAACGGTGTACTCTTGTGCGAGGGTCGCTCATTACCTAGCGGTATTTTCCTGGCGATTTTCCTGGCAAAAACAGCGATTTCAACCAGTGATTTTTCCGCGCAGGGCGTTTTTTCCTGCCGACTTAATCCGGTTGGCGTGGTCACGGATACCCTTCTCATGATCGACGCCGCTTTCGATTCCGCTGACCAGAACCACGATCACGCCGCGGCCGGCCACGATTACGTCGTCGTCGCACGACGCTACCGACCGCAAGGATTTAGTGAATTGGTTGGGCAAGACCAAGTCGCTACAGCACTCTCCAACGCCATCACCACGAACCGCATCGGTCACGCCTACCTGTTCACCGGAGCGCGCGGAGTGGGCAAGACGTCCACCGCTCGCATCTTTGCCAAGGCACTGAACTGTGAGCAAGGTCCGACACCCAATCCGTGTAATCAATGCGACAGCTGCCTGAGTGTTGCCACAGGGGATGACGTCGACGTGATCGAGATCGATGGGGCGAGCAATAACGGTGTCGACTCGATTCGTGAATTGCGGTCAACGATCATTCATCGCCCAAGTCGTTCGCGCTTCAAGATCTACATCATCGACGAAGTGCACATGGTCACCACGCAGGCCTTCAACGCTCTGCTCAAAACTCTGGAAGAGCCACCGGAACATGCGAAATTCATCTTTTGCACGACCGATCCCGACGACTTGCCGATCACGGTTTTGTCGAGATGCCAGCGGTTTGACTTTCTGCCGGTGGAAATGGATGCGATTCAGGAGCGCCTAAAGTCCATTCTGGAATCGGAAGGCCGAGTGGCCGATGATGACGCACTACGAATGCTCGCTCGACGCGCTGCCGGGTCGATGCGCGACAGCCAATCGCTCCTCGAACAGATGCTCTCCGCCACCACGGAACGAATCACGAGCGATGATATTCATCGGCTCATCGGAACCGCCCGTACCGGTCGCCTCATCGACCTTGGCCAAAAACTGCTCGCCCGCGATACCCTCGGCACCCTCGCCGCCGTCCAGGCCGCGCTGCAGGAAGGGGTCGACCCCGGTCAACTCGGCGAACAACTTGCCGGCTACCTGCGCGATGCCATGGCAGTCGCCGTCGGTTGTGACCCTAAGCTCCTACTTACCTGCGATACGTCCGACTATGCCGATTTGAAGGAACTGGCAGATCGAGCGGGAATGGAAGGGCTGTTAGCGATTTTTCAGATTATCGATCAATGCGTCGAACGGATGCGGGACAGCCACTATCCCCGGATGCTGCTCGAAGTCGCTCTCGTGCGCGTCTGCCAGCTGGAAAATCTCGCTCAACTCAGCGAACTCATCGATCAACTACGCGCGGGAATGCCGGTCCAGCGAACGGCGGTGAACGTCGCTGGTCCCGCCGCGCCCCCGGTGGCAGGTGCTCAAAATAGCGTTGCTCAAAATAGCGGTGGTCTGAGCGCGAGCGGGCAGGGGGGGGGTGCAAGCGCCGAGCGACTGGTGACCGATCAAAAAAAAACGGCTGACTTAATGACTCCTGCCGCGAATCACACCATCTCGGGCGACATGCCCACCAGCTCCCCGGTACTCGAAGCCAGCCGGATCTGGAATCAAGCTTTGGATCAGCTGGAAGATATGACGGCCGATTACGCCCGGGCGGCTCAGCGCGTGCGCTGGTCTGATGGAGATCGCCTGATCGTCACGTTTTCAGCCGAACGATCGCTGCAGAAACAGTCCTGCGAACGTGCAGATCGTCGCCAGAAGCTGGAAGTTTCGCTGCAAGGCGTGGCGGGACGACCGGTGCGGTTGGAGTTTGAATTGTTGGCGGCAACCGCTCCGCCTCCCGGTCCGCGCAAGCCAGCGGCGGCTAATCGTGTGCAGCGCATGCGGGAGCTGGAACGGAATCCTTTAGTCTCGCAGGCGAAAGCGATCTTCGAGGCGGAGATTGTAGACATTGCGGAACCGCGCGTAGTGGAGCAGCGTAATGCCGAAGTATCTGGAGCGGAAAGTCAGACTTAACACCATAGCCAGACCGACGTGGTTGGGCGATGATCAACGTACCGAGTGTGAGACGAAGTGAAGCAGCGTTATGGCCAAGTTAACGGATTCCGTCACGAAGGTGATCGAGGAGTTTTGCAAGTTGCCGGGAATCGGTCGTAAATCGGCGGAGCGGCTTGCCTACCATGTGCTGCGAGTGCCCAAGGCCGATGCCTTAGCGCTGGCTGATGCGATCCGCAATGTGCGCGAAAACGTGCGTTATTGTCGAGTGTGTTACAACTTGGCGGAAGGAGATACCTGTACGATCTGTCAGGATGAACGCCGGGAGCAGAACATTTTGTGTGTGGTCGAGCAGCCACGTGACTTGATGGCCTTGGAACAAGCTTCCGCCTTCAAAGGTCTCTACCATGTGCTCTTGGGTCGCATTGCTCCTTTGGAAGGAATTGGACCGGATCAATTGACTATCGAACCGCTAGTCGAACGCATTCGCCAAGGATCTTTTCAGGAAGTCATTCTGGCAACCAATCCCACGGTGGAAGGCGATGGCACCGCCCTTTATATCTCGAATGTGCTCGCCGATTACTCCATACAACTCACTCGACTGGCACGCGGAATTACGACCGGAAGCATTTTGGAATACACGAACAAAGAAATTTTAGCCGACGCCCTCACGGGTCGGCAGAAACTTTAAACGGCTTGCGTCCTTATGCGTTTGTCACTCGGCCTTGATGCCCGACAGATCCAAACTCAGAAACTGGCCCCGCGGATGATCCAGTCGATGGAGATTCTGCAGCTGCCAATTCTGGCTTTGCAGGAACGCATCGAACAAGAACTCTCCGAAAACCCACTGCTGGAAATCGCCGATCAGGACCTGGAGAGTGCGACGGCAAATGAAGAACGTGAAGTGCCCGATGCGCCCACTGAGGGTGAACGGGAATTGGTGATCGACGCTCCGCAAGATGGCGTCGAGGACTTTGAACGATTACTCGATTTGGATCGCGAGGTGCCCGACTACTTCGATGATGGTCCCAGTCGCAGCTATAGCCAAATCGAAGATGCCTCCACACGCCATCAAGATACGATTGCCAACATCGAGACTCGCCCCGAAACACTCAATGATCACCTCCTGAGTCAACTGCGCGAACTCGAACTTACTCCCTTCGTCCGCATGATGGCCGAACGGATTATTTCCAGTTTGGATGCTCGGGATGGTGGTTACCTGCGAGTGCCGCTGTATGATTTGCTACCTCCGGATGCGGTGCAAACGGATCGAGCTCTAGCCGATGAGGCACTGGAAGTGGTTCAGCGATTGGACCCGACGGGCGTTGCCGCTCGCAACCTCCGCGAATGTTTACTCCTGCAATTGCGTCCCAACACGCCTTACTACCAGCAAGTCCATCGACTCATCTCGCATCATCTGGAAGACCTGCGCGACAATCGACTCCCGGCGATCGAAAAGGCGACGAAATACAGTTTAGAGACGATCAAGCTGGCGTGGGCCGAGCTACGAAAGCTTAACCCTAAACCGGGTGGCAGCTACGCCGACGCGCATGTCCCCACGATCTTGCCTGACGTGTTCGTCGAAAAATCCGAAAATGGCGCCTATCAAGTTATTCTCGAAGATCAACGCACGCCTACCTTGTATATCAGTGAGTACTACCGGCAACGGTTGATGAGTGGCCAGGCGACGGCGGAAGAAAAGGAATACATCAAACGCAAGATCAATGCCGCTCAGTGGCTCATCGAAGCCATCGAACAGCGGCGCAATACACTGATGCGGGTCACCCAGGCGATCGTCGACTATCAAACTCGCTTTCTCGACGACGGCCCCGAATTCATTCAGCCACTGAAAATGCAGCAAATCGCCGATCAAGTAAAAGTTCACTTAACGACGGTGAGCCGGGCGGTGGATGACAAATGGATTCAAACTCCCCGCGGAATCAT
Organism: Pirellulaceae bacterium; assembly: GCA_044235425.1. GTDB lineage: Bacteria > Planctomycetota > Planctomycetia > Pirellulales > Pirellulaceae > JBJSXJ01. Next base: position 166,853 of record JBIIHW010000003.1, on the reverse strand, counting down.
GCCGCTCCGACGCTTCTTCGTCGGAGGTACTCAAAGCGAAGAAGGCGAAGATGTCGCCTGGGATATCATTCGTATCAAACTACAGGAAATCATCGAACAAGAGGATAAAACGGATCCACTCAGCGATGATCAATTGGTCAAAGAATTTACCCGCCAAGGACTCACCGTCGCTCGCCGAACCATTACCAAATATCGTCAGAAAATGAACATTCCCAGTTCGCGACAACGACGGGATTGGAGTGCCACTCAGCGCCGGCGAGCGGAAGAAAACCAGCCTTTTCCCTCCGACGAACCGATTCGCCGGTCTCCAGTCGATTTCATGCCACTGCCGGATCCCGTTGCTGCCGAGGACGACCGAGTGACACTTGGTTAACCGTCGCTTTCCGTTATAGTAGTGGCTCGGCTGCCACGAACCCTCGTCCCCTCTTGGGCTGTCGCGGCGACGTTGATTGTGAGTTGCTTGGATACTGTGAGTTGCTTGGATACACGGAGGTCCAACATGCGCTGTCCTTTTTGTCGTAAAGATAATGACAAGGTGGTGAACTCTCGCGATTGCGAGGATTCGACCGCCATTCGCCGCCGTCGTGAATGCACTCGGTGTGGCAAGCGTTTCACCACCTACGAACGCGTCGGCGAGATGCACATCAAGGTGCTCAAAAAGGATGGACACTCGGAACCCTTTCAACGCGAAAAAATCCGTGTGGGCCTCGAACGTGCCTGTTGGAAACGTCCCGTCGCATCGGAGCGTATCGAGCAACTGGTTTCGGCCATCGAGAGCGATGTTTTTAATGAACATCAGGAAGAAATCGATAGTCGCACGATCGGTGAGATCGTGATGCGTCGGTTGGCGGACGTCGATCAAGTCGCTTATGTCCGCTTTGCCAGCGTTTATCACGAATTCAAGGATGTCCGAGATTTTGTGACTGAATTGCAGCCCTACCTTCATACCCGGATCACTCCACGGTAACTGACAGCAGTAAATCAGGTGAGCTATGACGGAGCGGCGGAGACGCGCTGACCACTCAGCATCATTCTTAAGTTGGCTATTCCTTGTTTTCGCACTGCTCGAATCTTCCCTCTTCTTGGCCTGTGCGTCGGAACCTGCCGATCCTGCGGCAGCCACTCCGCAGCGTCCCAATATTCTCTGGCTGATTGTCGAGGACATGTCGCCCAATTTCAGTTGCTATGGCAACCGCGACATTCAAACGCCCGCCATCGATCAACTTGCCAGCAGTGGAGTGCGATTTACCCGGGCGTTCACGACAGCCCCGATCTGCTCCACCTCCCGCTCGGCACTCATTACCGGGATGTACCAAACCACCATTGGCGCTCACCATCATCGCAGCGGAACGGGAAGCGAAAAGATCCTGTTACCGAATTCAGTTCCGCTGGTACCCGCACTCTTCCGGCAAGCTGGTTACTACACAACGAACAGCGGCTATTATCCGGCAACTCGAGTTGGGAAGACGGATTACAATTTTGAATTTGATCCGCAGGTTTACCAGGGCACCGATTGGCGCGACCGCCAACCTGGTCAACCCTTTTTCGCTCAGATCCAACTGCTCGGCGGCAAGATTCGCGATATCCCGCGTGAAATCGCTCAAGCTCGACAACGACTCGGAAGCACCACACCCGCCGAGACTGTTCACTTACCGCCCTATTATCCGCGCACCCCGGCAGTCCTGGATGATTGGGCCGCAACTCTGGATGCAATCCGTATCACGGATCGCTATGTCGGCGAAATCATTGATCGCCTTCGCCAGGAAGGACTGCTCGACAACACCGTAATTTTCTTTATCACCGATCATGGTGTCAGTCATGCGCGCGGAAAGCAGTTCCTTTACGATGAAGGAATCCACATCCCGATTCTGATTCGAGGACCTCGGATACCGGCCGGCAAGGTACGGGATGACCTGGTAGAACACATTGATTTAGCCGCTACTTCGCTCGCCCTGGCCGGCATCCCCATTCCCGCCCAGATGCAAGGTCGCAATATCCTCGCCGAGAATTATCAGCCTCGAACGTATACGTTTGCCTCGCGTGATCGAGCCGATGAGACGGTCGATCGCATTCGCAGTGTGCGATCAGAGCGGTGGAAATACATTCGGAACTTTTATCCGCAGCGACCGTATCTCCAACCCAACGTTTATAAAGACAACAAACCGTGTCTTGTGGCCATGCGAGCCGCGCAGACCGCCGGACTCCTCGATGCCGTCCAACAACAACATTTCGCGACAACTAGACCAGTCGAGGAATTGTACGACCTTCAAGCCGACCCCTGGGAAATTCACAACTTGGCCTCGCAGGGATTGCATGCCGATACGCTGGCTCAATTACGCTCTCAGCTTGCTGATTGGATGGAGCGCACCGGCGACCAAGGACGAACGGCGGAAGCTGAATCCCGCTATGACAGTGACATGGAAGTCTATTTGAAATCTCAGCAGCCACCGCGTCGCGACGAAATCGAGCGGAATATCGCTCTGATGAAACAGTGGGCACGTGAAGGAAAATAGTAGAGCGATCCATGGCAACATTGCGAGGTCGAACCTGGGCCATCGTGCTAGTCTGCCTAGCACTCAGTTTTTTATCCGTGGCGCTGTTCGCCGACTGGTGGGTCGGCCTGCCTGCGACCGCACAAGCGGAATACGTGGGACGATCCAGTTGTGTGACCTGCCACGCTCGGGAAGCTGCCCTCTACGCCGGCTCGCACCACGATCGGGCGATGGATGCTGCGACTGACGAATCGGTACTGGGCGACTTTAACGATGCCACTCTGGAACATCACGGAATCACGTCGCGTATGTTTCGACGCGATGGGCGTTTTTTCGTGAACACCGAGGGGCCAGATGGAAAGTTGGCGGACTTCGAGGTGAAATATGTGCTGGGCGTCGATCCCCTGCAAAACTACATGGTGGAATTCGATCGTCCCGACGACATGCCAGCTTATGAAATCGCTCGTTTACAAGTACTCCGCATCACTTGGGACACCCAGGGAAAACGCTGGTTTTACCTCAATCCTCCGGGCAGTAACGAACGCTTAGCGCCGGATGATTTGCTGAACTGGACGAATGTCGCGCAGCGTTGGAACACCATGTGCGCCGACTGCCACTCTACCAACCTGCAAAAGAACTACGATGTCGCCAGTGGTGTCTATCACACCACCTTCAGCGAAATTGATGTGAGCTGCGAGTCATGTCATGGACCAGGTAGCTTACACGTGCAACTCGCCACGGCTCGTTCCTTTTTCTGGGATCGCAAATTGGGCTACGGTCTGGCTTCACTCAAAGCTGAACCGAACGATCATGAGATCCATGCCTGTGCGCCCTGCCATGCGCGACGACGACAACTCACGGCAGAAACTCGCCCAGGGAATAACTTTTATGACGCTTACAGTCACTCGCTGCTGGAGCCGACTACCTATCACGCAGATGGACAGATTCAGGACGAGGTCTATGAGTTTGGTTCGTTCACACAAAGCAAGATGTATCACAAGAACATCCGCTGCTCGAACTGCCATGATCCTCATTCCTCGAAACTCAAACATCCGGGTAATCAGCTTTGCACTTCCTGTCATGCCCACTCAGCCGGTAAGTATGATGGCCCGAGTCATCACCATCATCAGCCCAACAGCAGTGGTGCACAGTGTGTGAACTGCCACATGCCCGAAACTCACTACATGGATGTTCATCCGCGACGTGATCACAGTTTACGAGTGCCGCGACCAGGGATGAGTGTCGAGTTAGGGACGCCCAATGCCTGTACTCAATGTCATTTGCAAGTCGACAATAGTCTGGCCAAACTACCGGAGTCGAAGCGGTCCGGATTGAAACGTTCGGAGGACTGGCTGCCGGCGGCAGAACGAGATGCGGATGTGCGCGCGGAGCTGCGACGGATGGACCAGTGGTGTGCTGACGCGGCCCGGCGCTGGTGGGGATCGAAGGCGGACGATCCGAAGCATTATGCCTATATCCTGCAGACCGCTCGACAAAATTCGCCCGACGCAATTCCGCAACTGAAGCGACTGGCACGCGACAAGGCTCAACCGTCGATGGCTCGCGCCACGGCGTTGGAACACCTCGCTTCCCTACCCACTCGCGAAACACTCACAGCCGCCGCTGATGCGCTCAACGATGACCATCCCGCCGTACGTCTGGCCGCGCTCCAGCGATTCGAAAATGAATTGCTTTCTTTGCGCGGCGTACTGGATTCCGGTCAACCTCCCAGCAGTTTGATCAACGACTATCGCACCGCTCTGAAACCTTTGAGACCTCTATTGGCGGACCCTCGCGTTGTAATCCGCTTGGAGTCCACACGCCTGCTGGCGATGGTGCCGGAGGCACTGCGGGAACAGATTCTGACCTCGGCTGAACAGCAGCAATACAAGCTTCTGCTGCAGGACGTGATTGCGGGGCTGCAGCACGATAATGATCGCGCCGGCGGTCACATGAATCTGGCGTTGTTTTACGAGCGAGCGGATGCGGATCGTCAGGCAGAGGCAGCTTATCGCCAGGCTATCAAGGTTGAACCTACAGTCGCGGGAGCTCGCAGTAATCTCGCTCAATTGCTTGATCGTCGAGCCGCTCGCTTACTGCAGATGAAGGATCAGGAAAATGCGGCGGTGGAGGGAATTCAGGCCGAGGCCCGAGCGCTGCGACAAGCCGAATTGCCGCTCTTACGCCGCGATGCCGAACAGTTGCCGGAGGATATCGGGCTGCAGTATCGGTATGCGATGAGTCTTTATTTAAACGATGAACCGGAGGCGGCGATCGAAGTCCTGTTACCGGCTGCCAAACGTCAGCCAGCGGCCGAAAATGTGCTCCTCGGACTCGCGCTGCTCTACCAGAAAACAGGCCAGTTGGAAACGGCGAAAACCTGGGCGCAGCGCTTAGTTGAATTGCAGCCGAGAGATCCGAGCTATCAACAATTATTGCAAGAATTGACGAACTCCGCCGGTAGCACGAAGTAAGGTGGCTGCGGCCTCACGGAACGGGCACGCCGCTGATGTACTGTCGCCACATTTTGAGTTGTTCCATCGTCAGGCTATTCTCTCGCACTAACTCGTGCGACAGCTGTTTGTCCGTACCAGCGACTTTTACATTCACGGTAAGTCGTCCACTGGTATCATAGCGGAACGTTACTTCGATCGGCGTTTGTGCCGGAAGATCTGGCGATAAATCACGCACCGTGCATTTGCCCAGCGGCGAGCAATCCTCGGGCGACATACTCTCGCCCTCGATGATATCCACTCGAATCGATCGCTGACCTTTTCTTTGAGTCTTGAAAATACGTCGAGCGACGACGGGCAGGGGAGTGTTACGAGGAATGAGGATGGCGTTGCGACGCTCCTTCGTCTCGCCCTTCATCGCGACGACGCCGAGACTGTGGGAGTTGACGTTTCGAATTTGAAATTGGGGAGTAACGCCTTCTTGGCGTGAAAGGAGCAATCCAGCATGTAAGGCAGCTCCGTGTGCAACCGCTTCGTCCGGTGAAACGGAGCAATCGGGCTCCTTGCCGCTCAATTGCCGGAGCATTTCCACTACGCCTGGCATGCGAGAAGATCCACCAACGAGCAACACGCGTTCGATGTCATTCCAGGTCATCCCGGCAGCGGACAGGGCTTGTCGAGTGGTGAAGGAAGTGCGATCGAGAAGATCCTGAGTCATCTCCTGGAATTGCTGCCGAGTCATTTCCAGTCGCACTGCTTGTCCTTGAAAATCACAAGCGATCGTAGTCTTGTTACGTGCCGACAAGGTGCGTTTGGCATCCTCACACTCACGCCATAGTCGACCGGCAGTGTTAGGCTCGTCGCGCGGATCCATGCCGAATCGTCGGACAAACTCTTCCGCCACGTAGTCGACCAGCCGCTGATCAAAATCACGCCCTCCCAGCATAAAATCGCCATCGGTGGCCAGCGCATTGAACTGATTGCCACAGAGTTCCATTACGGTGACGTCGAAGGTGCCGCCACCCAAATCGTAAACAAGAATGTTGCGCTTCGTGGCGGGTGAATTCCCTTGCTTGAGGAATCCCTGTTCAAATCCGTAGGCCAGAGCTGCGGCGGTCGGCTCATTGATGATGTCAATCACTTCAAAGCCTGCCATAAAGCCGGCATCTTGCGTGGCTTTTCGTCGCGTTTCATCAAAGTAGGCAGGAACGGTAATTACCACTTTGGCAAAGTCACCAATCTGCTTCCGTGAGTCGATTCGTAGTTTGTTCAGGATCCACGCCTGAAGTGCCTCGGGCGGATACTGCCGCTGACCAAGAACTTTGGGAAAGAATCGATTACCTAATTCCCGCTTCGCACACTCCGCCACATTCAACGCATCGGTAGCAATTGCCTTGACTGCCTCTTTACCAACCACGACATTGTCGCCTTCGAAGAAGACAGCACTAGGCGTAAGCTTGTCACCCTCGGCGTTGATGAGTGTGCGTGGGCGATTCAGGTCATCGAGCGTTGCGACTACTGAAAAGGTCGTGCCTAAATCAATTCCTACGACAGGGATACGAACAGTCATAATGGCAAATTCACGTGACACGGGCATCGTCACAGTTTCAGCACTCGTAAGTTCGAGTGCGACAACTGAAGGAGTAAGCCGACTAGTGTAATCAATCCCGGCCCGGAATACGAAAGCACACCCGTGAACGCTATATTAAGGGCTCCAAAAAACATCTCGCCGAAATACAGGATTTATGACGAACTACTCTGATTCCAACCTGGCAACCGGTTCCTCAGAACTCACCAGCCAGCAGCTTATACAGGATCCCATCGGACGTTATCCCAGCGCTACGGTTGCTTGTTTTGATGCGACGATGGGCGAGTTGCCGAGACGACAATTAGATCAGGCGCGCCATCGTCGTTTCCTGGAAATGCTAGGACGGCTAGGAGCACCGGCCGTGCTGATTGCCGCCTCCACCGGTCACGGTCACCTACGCACGGTCGACGAGTTGCGACAGTGGTTTCGCTGTGCGGCGTCGGCCAACTTGCGACGGACAGTGCGGATGGCATTGCTCAGACCCGAAGATGGCGATGACACGAATCGGTCGCTAGTAGCCGAACTACGCGATCTCAATTACCCAGTGATCTTCGTAAGACCCGGAAATAATCTGCCGGCCGATGCGACCGCAGCGGCCGTGGCTGACAATATGCGACCGGTGGTCGTTGCGGCCGCGCAGGCGGGACTGGCCGTTGGCATCTACTCGATACCAGACGTGAGTGGTGTGCGGCTGACCGCCGAAGCGGCAGCCAACTTGGTACAAGGTACGGCTGGCGACCGTATCGTCGCCGCCAAAATAACGGAAGCTGATTACGACCTAAGCACGCTCAAGTTTCTCGAGCATCCTGAATTACGTCATCTAAAAATTGTGCAGGGATGGGATCCCCATCTTGCTCGAGCGCTGCGAGATGGGCCGAACTACGATGCACAAGGCCGACAGCGGTGCGGCATCACCTCGGGACCCATGTCGCTGGCTGTGTACCAATACCTGCATTTGCTGCGAGCAGCGGCGCACGAGGATTGGAACGAAGTAGCGACCGCACAAGCGGCGGTCACTGCGCTGTTTGCATCAATGCAAGATGACCCTCGTAAATTTGCGGATTTGCATCGAGCGAAATACATCATGGGACTTGGACAGCCGATTACGGGGACGGTGAGTCACGAGCAGGTGGAGCGAGTGCTCCATGCGCTAGCGACCTTGCCGCGCTTCAGTGATCGCTTTCGACTCGCACGAAGCCTCGACCTGCTGGCCGATGGACCCTACCACGCTCGCTTGGCCGAGTTTGCGATGGCAGATGCACACATCCCACTGGCAGAACTCCGAGAGTTGGTGCGAGCATTTGTCGACGAGCGACAATGGAAGCAGTTCCACTCCCCCAAGAATCTCTCCATGGGACTCGCCGTCGAGACAGCGGAATTGATGGAACATTTTCAGTGGATAACCACGGAGGAGTCGCGCGCAATCGCCACCGGCTCCGATACTTGGCGCGGAATTCGTGAAGAGCTGGCGGATGTCTTTTGTTACGCCCTCTGTCTCGCCAACGAACTCGACATCGACCTCACCGCTGCCTTGCACGACAAAATGATGCTCAATATCGCCAAGTATCCAGCCGTGGAATATCAAGGGCGATATCGGCAGTAAGCTTTTGGGGGGCTCACGCAAAGGCGCAAAGGCACTAAGGATTGCTGTCTTTCGAATCCCTTCGCGAGCTTGGCGCCTTGGCGTGAGAAAAAAAGAGGCCCTCACCCAGGCGACTCGGGGGCTCAGGCAAAGGCGCTAAGGATTGCTGTCTTTCAAATCTCTTCGCGAGCTTTGCGCCTTGGCGTGAGACAAAAAAAACTACCGACGTGGAGGACGAACGCTGCCGCCTCCGTTGAGTGCGAGGTTGCCACCATCCATCGGAATGAGGGCCCCGGTTATCCAACTCGAAGCATCCGAAGCCAAGAACACCGACAAGCCGCGGATGTCATCGGGTTGACCCAACCTGCCAGCCGGGATGCCGCGCAGATACGTAAGCTGCAGATTGGGGTCCGCTGCCATGCGCGCTTCTAATCCAGGGTTTACCACTTGTGCTGGCAGAATTGCGTTCACTCGCACACCCTGGCCAGCCCACTCCGTGCTGAGTTCGCGCGTCATTTGCGCTACGGCTCCCATCGCCATGCTGTACGCGATGTGACCTCGACCAAGCGCCGTGATGCTCGCCAAGGATCCGATGTTGATGATGCTGCCCCGTCCAGCTTTCAACATCCGCCGTCCCGCCTCCTGACAACTCACAAAACGCCCGATCACCAAATTGCGCAGAACCTGCTCCACCTGCTCGATCGAAATCTCCTCCGGAGCTGCTAATAATCCATCTCCAGCAACATTTCCCAAAACGTCGAGACGCCCATAACGACGATCGAGCTCTTCGAACATCGCTCGCACTTGCTGAACATCCGAAACATCACAGCCAAAGACGCCGGCCTGCCGCCCCAACCGCTCAATCGAATCGGCTGTTGTTTGCGCCCCCGCAATGTTGCGATCCACGACCAATAAATCAGCGCCCGCTTCCGCCAGTGCCAGCGCCATCGCTCTTCCTAAGCCCTGCGCTGCTCCCGTCACCAACGCCACTCGGCCGGTCAAATCAAACATCGCTAAGTCTGCCATTGCTCGTATCCTTTGCCATCTCGCTCAATCAAAACTTACCCCTCGTGAACCGCTCGTGAACCGCTCGTGAATCGCTCGTAGACGGCTCGTGGCCCTACCCTGCCATTTCTCGATAGAGCTGACCGAGGCCCGTCAGCGTCTCCTCCGTCGTCAACGCTAAACGATACTCACAATCCGCCTCGGTCGCATCCAGCGCCGGCTCAGCACTCGCAGCCTTTGGTCGACTGAGGCGCTGGACGATCCGGCGACGTAGCTGGGGAACTCGCTGGATTAACCCACCCGATAACACTAATCTCGACCAGTCCCGCTGCGGACACAATCGCAACGTCAGCCGTTCGTAGTTCTCCGCCATCGACTCGAAGGCTGCCGCAAACAGCTGTCCGACCGTGAAGTTCTCCGTGGTGATTCCGGAAATCGAACCCCGTTCACCCACTGGCCCCGCGAAGAACGCTAAATCCACTCCTAACCCTCCCGACGGACTGCCATCAATCGCCGCCCGATCAATCGCCGCCCGATCACTGAACTGCGCTGACTGTTCGATCACATAATCCCAGGGGTCCGCTCGCAGATCGCCCGACGCTCGTTGCCACTCGGTCATGAAATCGATCAGTACGTTAAGCGAGCGACCGGCTGGCAAATGGGTGATTGTATTGAGCAGCTGACCGGCGAAATATGGGCGAGTCTGATAGGGACCGGGTTGAAACAGATCACTCAATCGACTCACTTGCGACCCCGTCGAAACGTTAATCGACAGCTCAGCAGTTTCCAACCGAGTCCCCATGAGTGCACAAGGATGATCACCTACACAGGAATAAACCGGTATCGCGTGAGATACCTGCTTACTTGTCGCATTCCACAGCCCCATCACTTGTCGCTCATCCATCACTTGCGGCCAATTCAGATCCGCAATTCCCAGTCGCTCAAACAAATCCGTGTGCAACTGTCCGGAGCTCAAATCGAGCCAACCGTTGGCCTGCGTGCGGGCGATCCCATGCCTGCCGCCGGCGAGCTGTCGCCACACATAATCACCCAGTGACATCGGCCCTAACTGTCCGGAGCGATCGAGTTGATGGTGGTGGGCAAGCCATGACAACAGGGTTAACGCTGAGCCTGGCTGTACTTCACGCCCCAACTTCAGCCAATCATCCGCCGTCAAGCGTTGTCGGTATTCGTCAAAGAAGCTCGGCGAATTTCCCGCTTGTCCGCTCGTGGCGCCGGTCTGCACCGCTCGTTGATCGCGCCAAGAAAGATAATTGGATCGAGCTACACCTTGTTGATCGACCAAGATGACTCCGCCCATCTGACCGCAGGAGACGACGGCAGTTACCGGTGAAAAATTGGCTGGCGACTCGGCCACCACCCGCTCCATCACGCGCTGACACGCCGCGACGATCCGTGGCGGTGCCACTTCGAAGTATCCCGGAGGCAAACCTGTTACTGGGCTGGGAAACGGCTCCGCACTTGTCGGTCCCACCACGACACCAGTTGCCTCGCGATCCGACTCATCGACCGCCAGTAACGCCCCTTTAATCGATGAGGAGCCGATGTCCAGGGCGAGCAGCGACATAGTTGAATTCCGCGCGGGATAGAAGTGGCAGGAGCGGGTCGCGTCATGGTATGCTACCGACCCAAATTTCCGGAAACGGTTGTTCCATTATTTTCCCCGATATTTTCCCCGAGCGAGGTTGTGCTGTGAAGACGATGTTACGACGACGACTGTGGAACCATGTCCTGGGTCTGGGAACCCTGATGTTAGGAGCGCTGGCCGTCAGCGCCCTGGAACTCACTCCTCAGCCCACCGTGGCGCATGCGGCAGACAATCCCTGGATCGTTCTGGAAGGCGGTGAAGGTCCCGGTAAAGGTAAACATGTAGTGCTCGTCAGCGGCGATGAAGAATATCGCTCCGAGGAGACCCTTCCGGCGCTGGCCAAAATCCTTTCGAAGCATCACGGCTTCAAGTGCACCGTGCTCTTCGCCATCAATCCCGACAATGGCGAGATTGATCCCAATCGCAATAACAATATTCCTGGATTGGAAGCTCTTAAGACTGCGGACCTGATGGTCATCTTCACTCGCTTCCGTAACCTACCCGATGATCAGATGAAGCATATCGCCGACTACCTGGAAGCCGGTAAACCAATCGTGGGACTGCGCACGGCGACCCACGCCTTTAATCTCAGCGGTAAGACCTACGCCCGTTTCACTTGGACTAGCAAGGAGTCAGGCTGGGACGGCGGCTTCGGCAAGCAGATCTTGGGAGAAACCTGGGTTGCTCACCATGGTGGACATGGCAAAGAAAGCACTCGTGGATTGATCGTGAAGGGGCAAGAACAAAACCCGATTCTCAAAGGAATCAAGGATGGTGATGTCTGGGGCCCGACCGACGTCTACACCGTCCGCTTGCCACTCGCCGCCGATTGCCAGCCCCTGCTGCTGGGCGCTGTCCTCACGGGCATGAAATTCGACGATCCACCCGTGGAAGGCAACAAGAACAATCCGATGATGCCCGTCGCCTGGACCAAGTCCTACGAAGGGGCGGGCGGGAAGAAGGGCCGAGTGTTCACGACCACCATGGGCGCTTCGACGGATTTTGCCACCGAAGGCACTCGTCGGCTCCTCGTGAATGCCTGCTACTGGGCCGCCGGACTGGAAGACAAAATCGGTGACAAGTCGAACGTAGAACTCGTCGGTGAATTCAAGCCTCGTCCGTTTTCGTTTGGAGGCTTTGAAAAAGGTCGAAAACCAGCGGATTGGCTGAAGTAACGGATTCAGCCCTGACCGGTAAACTCGTGCCAACCTTGTTGGCCGAGTGACCGGTAAACGGGTCGTCAACATCGATCGGTAAGAGGAACTAAGCGGATGCGTCCCTGGATTTTGTCGGAAGTGAATTACGGCTACTTGCGCGACCATCCGTATGAGGTGGCTGTGTTGCCACTAGGCGCCACAGAACCTCACAATCTCCACCTGCCTTACGGCACCGATGTCTATGAAGGTACGACGGTGGGCGAGAAGATCTGTGAAGCCGCCCATCAGCGCGGCGGCAAGGTCGTTTTGCTTCCCACCATCCCGTACGGCACCGAGACAAACTTGGCGCGCTTTCCGCTCGCCATGAATGTCAATCCCACCACGCTCTTCAGCTTCATTACCGACATCGTCCAGTCGCTCGCTGCCAGCGGCATCAAAAAGGTCGTGCTGCTTAATAGCCACGGTGGCAACGACATGAAACCTCTACTGCGCGAGCTCTACGGAAAAACCAGCGCTCATGTTTTCCTCTGTAATTGGTTTCAAGTTTGCGCCGATCAGTATGATCAGATTTTTGAGCATCGTGATGACCATGCCGGTGAGATGGAAACGTCGTTTATTATGGCTTACTACCCTCACCTCGTTGCACGCCATCCCGATGGCAGCTTGAATGCCGACGATGGACGAACCGCCAAAACTCGCTTCGAGGCGATGAATCGTGGCTGGGTAGGACTCACTCGCCCTTGGCATCTACTGACGACCAACAGCGGCTCCGGTTATCCACATGCCGCTAGTGCTGACAAAGCACTCCGCCTCATGGAGCTACTCGTCGAACGACTGGGAACCTTTCTCGTGGAATTGTCGGCATCGCCCGTGGATGAGCGTTTTCCTTTTTCGTCCTCCTCCTAGCCCCGCTGCGGATTTTGACATGAGCATCCATACCGTGAACTCATCGTCGCCACCTCGCTTTGCACCAGGCCTGCCACCGTCACCGCTCGTACGCTTAGACGCACATCGGTGGTTAGCGTCCACACGGGTGGTAAGTATTGCGTTCATCACCTTCATGCTCTTGGTCGGCTGGTGCATTCTTCCCAGGTGCGTGCCTGGACTCGGCAGCAGCCTGGCCTTTGCTGCGGAACCGGAGCCGATTCGAGTCGCTCCAAATGATTGGCCCTGGTGGCGCGGCCCACACGGGAATGGCATTGCCGCCAGTGATCAAAAGGCTCCCACGACGTGGAGTGCCACCAACAACATTGTCTGGAAGGCCAACGTCCCCGGTCGCGGTCACTCTTCTCCAACCGTCATTGGCGATCAGGTGATTGTGACCACCGCCGAGGAGGATAAGGAAATCCAGTCCGTGATTAGCTACGATCGTGCTACCGGCAAGCAGCGCTGGCGGACCGATGTCCACCGTGGCGGACTCGACAAAAAAGGAAACAAGAAAACATCCCAGGCTTCCGGTAGTGCCGCTTTCGATGGTAGCCGCATCATCGTCAATTTTCTCAATCAAGGTGCCATTTACACCACGGCACTCGATCCAACCGGAAAACAAATCTGGCAGACAAAAGTTTCTGCGTTCGCCACTCATCAAGGTTTTGGTTCATCGCCGACTCTATTTGGGCCCTATGCCTTGATCGCCACCGATAGTCGTGCCAGCGGAGTCGTCGCAGCACTCGACCGAGCCACCGGAAAAATTGCTTGGAGCCAAAGTCGCCCTGATAAACCTAACTACGCTTCGGTCTCGATCCTCAACGTGGCCGGTAAACAGCAAGCGATCATTCAAGGCTGTGATTTGGTGACCAGTTACGACCCGCTCACCGGTAATAAGCTCTGGGAAATCCCCGGCTCAACCACCGAATGTGTGACGTCGGTGGTAACGGACGGCGAGCTGATTTTTGTCAGCGGTGGCTATCCTCGCAATCACACTCAGGCGGTCAAAGCGGATGGCAGTGGAAAAACGGCCTGGGAAAATGGTACTCGAGTCTATGTACCCTCGATGCTTGTCAGTAAAGGTTTTCTCTATGCATCACTCGATGCTGGCGTGGCCATGTGCTGGAAAAGCTCGACGGGCGAAGAGATGTGGAAATCTCGACTGGGCGGCACGTTCAGTGCGTCTTTGGTCCAAGCTGGCGACATTCTATACGCCACCAACGAATCAGGAACAACCTTTTTATTCAAGGCAAATCCTCAAGAGTTTCAGCTCGTTGGGCAAAACCAATTAGGTGATGAGGTCTTCGCTACTCCATCGATTTGTGGTGGTAAGATTTATCACCGTGTAGCTGAAATCAAGGGCGATCAACGACAGGAAGTGTTGTACTGTATTGCTGAAGGGAAATAACCCGCCGCCACTTACCATTCGCCTTCTATCCTTGCCAACCATCATCAAAAACCATGCTGACTAATCACGACTTGCCGATCTCTCGTGCTCACTACCATCGCGATGCCCGCTGTCAAACACGAATGGGTGGAGTCCGCCTCAATCGATGGGGCATGCTAGTCCTGTTCGCTTTTGCTGGCCTCCTGGTGACAGTAAACGCGGCCGGCGAAGACTGGCCACAATGGCGCGGGCTCAATCGCGATGGACGTTGGAACGAGACTGGGATCATCGACAAGTTTCCTGAGGGTGGGCCGAAGGTCCTCTGGCGAGTTCCAATTTCGGGAGGCTATTCGGGCCCCGCAGTCGCTGCTGGACGAGTATTCGTTACCGATTTTGTCGCCAACGGTGATAAGCCAAACGATCCTGGCAAGCGCGTTGAGTTGGTGGGACAGGAACGCTTGCTGGCCCTTGATGCCACAACAGGCAAGCTGCTGTGGACGCACGCCGAGGATTGCACCTATCGCATTTCCTATCCAGCCGGTCCGCGTGTTACACCAACGGTGAGTGGCGGCAAGGTTTACTCGATTGGCTCCGAAGGGCGATTAATCTGCCTTGATGCTCAGTCAGGTAAACTTCTTTGGGCACATGATTTCCCCAAGGATTATTCCGTGGAGACTCCCATTTGGGGCCACTCCGCTCATCCGCTCGTTGACGGCCAAAAACTGATCTGTGTCGTCGGCGGCAGCGGCTCCATCGCCGTGGCTTTCGATAAAGACACAGGAAAGGAACTGTGGCGAGCTTTATCAAGTAAGGAGCCTGGGTACTGTGCCCCCTCGATCATCCAGGCCGGTGGACAACGCCAGCTTCTCATCTGGCATCCCCAAGCGGTGAACAGCTTGAATCCTGAAACCGGCAAGCCTTACTGGTCGGTTCCTCTGGAGCCGCTCTACGGTATGTCCATCCAGATGCCCATCCAACATGGAGATTTTTTATATGCCGGTGGAATTGGTGACCGAGGCGTTTGCTTAAAGCTTGCCTCGGATCGACCGGCGGCCGAGGAAGTGTGGCGCGGCACAAAGACCACGGGCCTGTTTCCAACTTGTGGCACGCTCTTCTGTGACGACCAAGGAATCCTCTACGGCCCTTGTCAGCAAGGACATTTCCGAGCGGTCGACATCAAAACCGGCAAGCGTCTCTGGGAATCGTTCAAACCCACCATGAACGGATCGCGTTTCGCCAGCTCCGGAACTTGCTTTGTGGTGCGCAATGGTGATCGCTATTTCTTGATGAGCGAAATTGGGGATCTCATCATCGCTCGCCTCAGCGGTGAAGGCTATGAGGAACTGAGCCGAGCGCATGTGATTGACGCTACGAATGAAGCCTTTGGACGGGCGGTCGTCTGGAGCCACCCGGCATTCGCCAATAAGACCATGTTCATGCGAAACGATAAGGAAATCGTCGCCATCAATTTGGCAAAAGAATGAATCAGTCGGGCCGTTAATCCTCAGCCGCCACAGTCAGATGCTGCCACAGGATCTGAGCCGCAGCATGCGTACCGTTTTGATAAACGATGGGTTCGCGCTCACCACGCACTGAATCGTATGCACTCTACCCAAGGTTGATGATCGATCGTAACCAGCGTTGAATGTTGCTGCAACGCTATCAGATGGCCGATTGAGTCGCCCGGTTCTCTCAGCGAAGATAGTCACCCGTAAATCGTCGTCCATTGTTTCACCACTCCGTTGCCACCCTAGGAGCCCATCATGCTCAGATCGCTCACACCTACTTCGATCCGTTCATCCGTTCGATTGCTGCCCTTGGCGGCTCGACGTATTTCGTTGGCATTGTTCGCCGGTCTGTTTACCGCCGTCCTCATGGGCAACTTGGTGAGTGCCCCTTGTGCCTGGGGTGAAGAACTCAAAGCTGGTGACCGCGTAATTTTTCTCGGCGACTCGATTACTCAAGGCGGAGTCAGTCCGAAGGGTTATGTCACGCTGGTGGGGAAACAGCTGCAAGAGTCGAAAAAAGATCTGAATGTCGAAATCATCGGCGCGGGGATCAGCGGAAACAAAGTTCCGGATCTGGAAAAGCGATTGGAACGCGACGTGCTATCGAAGAAGCCTTCGATCGTGGTCATTTACATTGGCATCAACGATGTCTGGCACTCGCTGAATAATCGCGGGACCTCGAAGGAGGAGTTTCAGGCTGGACTCAAGCGCATCATCGACGCCATTCAGAAAGGTGGCGCTCGAGTAGTTCTTTGCACTCCCAGCGTAATCGGCGAAAAGACTGACGGCTCCAACAAACTAGATGCCATGCTCGAAGAGTACTGTACGATCAGCCGAGCTGTGGCGACGGAGACGAAGAGCCAGTTACTGGATCTTCGCAAGGCATTCATGGACTATTTGAAGAAGGCCAACGACAAAAATCAGGAGAATAAGATTTTGACCACCGACGGAGTACATCTCAACGACGCAGGTAACAAGTTCGTCGCCGACCAAATGCTTACCGCCTTAGGTGCTGCACCCAAGAAGGGCCTGCTGCGACATGTGGTGCTGTTCAAGTTCAAAGCGGAAGTCACACCCGCTCAAGCCCAAGAAGTGGCGGATGCATTTGCCGCTCTACCCAAAAAGATCGATGCTATTGAGGGTTTTGAGTGGGGCACGGATGTGAGCGTTGAAAACAAATCGGAAGGACTTACGCATGGTTTCGTTGTGACATTCCGAGATGAAAAGGGTCGAGATGAATATCTGCCGCATCCCGCTCATCAGGAATTCGTGAAACTGGTAGGACCGCGAGTTGAAAAGGTGATCGTATTCGATTACTGGGCTCGATAGTTTCAGATCAGCAACGATCTGCAGCGAAGGCAAGCAACAGAGTTCCAGCGGCGTGCGGGCAAGCGCGACGCCGCTGGATGTCACTCGCTAGTCATCGCGATCGCCATCACCACCGGACGAATGCAGCGAGTACTGCTGCTCGAACACTCGGCCTAAATCGTTTGCCGAACGACGTTGTCCGACGCTGTGCCAGGGACCAACATCTTCCAGCTCGGGCATGATTTCCAGCACTTGTTCACTGAGCATCTGAGCGAGGCGACCGATCGGCGTGCCCTCGGCACGTTCCTTAATCGCCGCGACCGTTTTCATCAAACGCACCATGCGAGCTCGTTCGAGGATGGGACCAGAAAGCGAATCCTCGGATTCGACGAGGAGTTCGGAGAGGGGCACATCCAGAGCTTTTTGCCAGCGATGCAGATCGCTGATCTTCAGATCGGTGGTCGACTGTTCTTGCAGTCGGACCGTCTTCGTATCGCAGCCGAGTTGTCGAGCGGCGCTGCGGAGCGACATACCTTCGCGGCGGCGGATTTCTTGAATGCGATGAAAGCGTCCCGGAGCCGGCGTACTCGGCATACGCTCCGATGGACCTTGTTCCTTCACCCGCGCATGAAACACATCAAATTCAACAGTTGCCATGACATAACCTCCAGCTTGTTCTCTCGAAGCAAGCAATCACAGGGAATTACCAACCACTGTGAGAGGTTCATCCGGGACGAGGTTGATTCTAAGCGCGGGGATAAGCTGAATCTGATTGGGTGCAGATGCGGTACTTAACCAGCAACCTAAAACGCTCGCTTTCAGTCACTCGCTTTTCTCTCAAAAAAGCTAACCCGTGACCGCGGCTGAAGACTCTCTGTTCCTAACACAACACTCAAGTACAACCGGATGCTGTTGACAGCATCGGGTGTTTCGCCTCCCCAGCACATTTCGCCTCTCATCGCGAAACGTTCACCGCAACCCAGCTCTTCGAGTTTCCTTGCGAGAGCCACCCCGCCAGTCCATCTCAAAGTTTGCCTTGCTGTTGTTGCAGAGGCTTTTCTTCCGTACGTAAGAATGAGTGCGCGAGTTCAACCACCGGAATCGTCAAACTCGCTTGCCCGCAATCAAACCGCCGTATTTGCCTCGGAAGAATTGCTTTGCTCGAGAGCATTTGTTGCAAAACGCTACAGTTGCTCTTGCGTGGATTATGTTAGGACTGGTGAATTCGCGAGGCAATAGTCGTTGAAAAAAATTTTGAAAATTTTCCACGGCGACCACTCACGTCCCCGTCGAGAAATCCACGCCGTATCATCGGCAGGTTGATACTGGCTGAGTTTACTGAACACCGAGGCAATACAGAAATTCTTGTCGCTTATCGCCACTCCCTTTGGAACCGCGGAGGAACAGGCGATCGCCGATCACGGCGGGACTGGCAAAAGCATCATCGCCCAAGCGATTTTCAGCCACGATTTCCAGCTGCTTTGGATTCGGCTTGAAGACATAGGTGATACCAGCTTCATTGGACCAGTAGATATGACCACCGGCCAAGACGGGTGAGGAACTAACCGGACCTTGTAGCCGTTTCTTCCACTGCTCCTGTCCATCGGTCGCCCGCCAACAGAAGACCACGCCGTTGTCGGTAAGTGCATAGAGATGGCCGTCGATGGCGAGCATCGATTGTTCGTAGCATTTCTGATTGTTGCGCCAGAGCACCTTACCGGATCCATCTGCTTTGACAGCGACCGTTTCGGATTGCGGATATCCGCCACTCGCGAAGACAGTGTCGCCATCCCAGACGATGGTTCCACACGTAGCAGTGGCCGTCCCCTCACTGCTCCACAGCGCTTTCCCAGTCGCCGGGTTCAAGGACGTAATTTTCCCACCGCCACTCATCAGCAGTTGATCTTTCCCGGCCAAATGAGCGATCACGGGTGTGGAAAAGGAAATGTTCGCGGGACGAGGCGTGCGCCAGAGTGCTTTACCGGAGCTGCGTTCGAGTGCCACGATGCTACTGTCGCCGTCATACTCCATCGCGATGATCACGGAATTGCGATAGAGCAGTGGAGATGGTGCATAGCCATATTCATAGCGACGCGGATTGAAGGAACCGGCTGTCTGACGCCATTGGATCTTGCCATCAAAGTCGAGTGCGATGGATTCGACCGTCTCATGGTGAAAAAACGTCGCGATCAGTCGTTCGCCGTCGCTTGCCAACGTACTGGTCGCCTCGGTGTTTTTGGGATGATTGTGAGCGGGGAAGCCACCTTGGCTGACCTCTTGTTGCCAGATCAATTTGCCGGTCGCTCGATCGAACCCGAGGACGGAATGAACTTGCGTTTTGTTTTGTGCGGTCGTAAGGAATACTCGATCACGGACGACGATGGGCGAAGAATGGCCACGGCCGGGGACGGCCGTCTTCCAAATCACGTTCTGTGTGTCGCTCCAAGTAGTCGGTGGAGCTTTCGAGGTGGCAGGGGCGATGCCATTGCGCGCGGGACCGCGCCACCAGGGCCAATCTGTTTCCGCCGACAGTTTGGTGAAATCCGCAATCCCTCGGTCTGCTCCCGCCGCACTCGGCTCCGCCGCCGCACAAGTTCCGCTGAAAAGTTGCTGGAACGCTGGTGCCCGCTGCAGCAGGCCGGCGACCAGCAGGGCGACCAGCGTCAAACCAAATTGCGAAATGAGCCGAAGACGTGCAAAGCGCCGTGGTACGTTCATGGTCAATCCTGGCAGTTAATGGGCGAGCGGTTGGGGAATGCTGGTTGAGGAAAGAAGTGATTACTTCGCGGGTGGCGGGGAGCGTCGCTGAGCGAACAGCCACTGATAGAATTCCGGGTTCTTGTAGGTAGCAGTCCAGGAATCATGACCGACGCCTGGATATTCGGTGTATTTGGGTGAGCCACCGGCCGCTTTGATCGCGTCGATCATTTCTCGCGATCGCTCAACTTTCACCGCCGTATCTTTGTCACCATGAAAGGCCCAGATGGGCAGCTTCGCGATCTTGCCGGCTAATTTCGGATCACCGCCGCCGCAAATCGGAGCGGCTGCTGCGAACAGATTTGGGTGCCGCTGAATGGCATCCCAGCTGCCGTAGCCGCCCATCGACAGGCCAGTGATGTAGAGTCGATCGGAGTCGATGGAAAACTCCTTCCGCAGTTTTTCGATGACGGCCAGCGTCAAACGCATGGGTGAGGCGGGCTTTTCCGGCATGTCATGCTTGGCAGCGGACCAATCGACGTCGACCCACTTGTCACCCGCAGGACATTGGGGAGCGAGCACAAAGGCGGGATAGCTCGCCATAATCTTGTCACTGGCGAAGTCGGCCATGCCATGGACGAGTTGTGCCGAGTTGTTGTTACCGCGTTCACCTGCTCCGTGCAAAAACAGTACGAGTGGATACTTTTTCGTGGCGTCGTAATCTTTGGGCTTGAGGAGTCGGTAGAGCAGTTTAGTGCCCGCTGCATCCGTGTAGGTTCCCGCTTCAAATCGATCCCGATCATCCGCCTGTACAGCGGTCGCGAGTGCCAGCGGCAGAAGAGCCAGCACCATCGCGGACGACGAAGTCACGGACCAGAATCCAGGCGAATACAGGCAAGATCGAAACCAATCCCAATGATTCATGGGCCAACTCCTTGATGAACTGATGAGCGATACATTCTGAGCCGATTTTGTACCGCGAGTGCGCGCAAGAATCTACCGGGCGAGAGTTCCGGGCGCGCTGTGTTTTACCAATCCGAGATTTTCCCTGGCCCAGGGATAAGATTCATCTACCAGTCCTCCTGAACGGCTCGCCGATCAGGAAGATGTGCTGCATCCAACTCGGAATTAGATCTCATACGATCAACGCACTGCACTCGTCGGTCACTTTTGCAGTGCGGCGCGGACGACAGCTTTGGTTTTTTCTAGTCCGCGGCGAGCGACTTCTCGAGGGTCTTGCTGGTAATACGTGGGATTAAATAGCTCCAGCGATAAATAACCTCGAAAGCCTACGCGCACTAAATCTTGCAGCATGGACTTCAAAGGGCCGACGCCATCACCCGGATAGACACGATCAGCATCCTTGATCAGATCTCGTGGGGGCTCGCCGGGATAATCGTTGATGTGAAAGACGTGCATGGCAGAACCTGCCAAACAACGAAGGCCGCGGAAGTCCGAGCCGCCTTTATAGATGTGGTAGGAATCGGCCAGGATGCAGGCGTCTGGATGACCCGCCTCGGCAGCCACAAAGGCCACCTCTCCCAGGCGACTCAGTGACTTCGAGAACCCCCACAGCTCCACCTGCGGTGTGACGCCAATGTTCGCGCCCACTTCCAGCAGCCGCCGATAACGCTCTGCCGCTCGAAACAGATTTAAATCGGTCTGGTTCGTCGCTCCGACGGGTGGAGCGGCAATGCGAGTGCCACCGATCGCGCGCACCAGCTCCATGTCGCGACGCGCTTGCTCCAAGGCCTTTTCGCGAGTGGCATCGTCGTCCACGATCCAGGCTGCAAATCCAATCGCACTCTCGACCGTCAAACCAGCATCGGCAATCCGTCGGCGTAAATCTTCTAGCTTGCCGCCTTGCTCCTGATAGGCCTGGATCTCGTTGATCCACGGTTCGATCGCATGGTAGCCGGCTTGAGCTACTAAATCGACCAACTCGGGGAGCGGCACTTTTTGACCTCGCACCGTCGACGTGTTGAACGAATACCCAAAGGGCTCGTCACCGGATCGCTTACCTGCTCCTGCTGCCGATCGCTCCACTGCCAGTTTCTCTTCCCCCAGTTTCTCATCCGGCATGGCTACTCCAATCGCTCCCAAAGTTGCTGCACCGGCAACCGTTGTCGTCAACCAAGCTCGTCGATCCGACACGATTGTTTCCACGGGGAGTGCCCGCTGTTCCGGCTGGTTCCGTTCACGCTTCTGCATCGTATGATTCCTACCTTGGTGCTCCCCTAGAAAACTGAACCGGTGATCTTATCGAGCTTCACCTAGCGCTCACAAGTCGCTTAGCAGGCCTCCCCCAAGCCGCTCCCCAGCATCACTCGACAACGTCGGTCACGACCTCTTGCCGGCCACCCACAAAAATCTCCAGCTGCACTCGAAATGGCAAATCCACCGCCTCAGTAAGCAGTTGAGCATGCACCACCACTTCATTGCGTGGCAGCAGTCGCGACGTGACATCCAGCCGCAGCACTCGCTCCGTTGCAGGTTCTTCGAGGTAATCCGCGGGCGGTGATCGGTGCGTGTCGGTGAGTTTCGTGTCGGTGAGTTTCGTGTCGGTGAGTTTCGTGTCGGTCGGGTTGATATCAGTCAGGTTGATGTCATTGAGTTGTACACGAGCGATCGTCAGCGCCGACGCTCGATCGCCAGCCTGGTTGCCGTCCACGGTAGTCGCCGCCGCATCACCACGACTCGACTCATCCTGCCAGCGTACAACCAATTCGATGCGATCATGGGGCTGCAATCCGGTGGGGCGACCAAAGCGCCGACAAAATAAACGCTCCCCCTGGGGCGATTTGAGCACTTGCCAGGGTGGCGGCAGTCGAATGATGTGTTGTGCAGCCGTCATCGATTCCAATCCTTCTCAATCCCATACGGATTGCGAGCGATCGTGCTACCGCTGGGGTGTATCGGCGCGCTGAGCGTACGACAGCCCGTTGGCAAACGAAGAGCATTCCGGGATACTACGCGGTTTATATCATGGCGGGATGCTGCGGGGAGAGGCTTTATGCGAATTGCGGTCATCGGCACCGGTTACGTCGGACTCGTAACCGGAACCTGTTTTGCCGATAACGGAAATGAGGTCGCTTGCGTTGATAACAATGAAGCGAAAATCGAAAATTTGCTGCAAGGTCGCATTCCGATCTACGAACCGGGGCTCGCCGAACTAGTCGCTCGCAACACCGCGGCTGGGCGGCTGCACTTCACCACGGCGCTTGCGGAGTCGGTGCACAGCGCCGCCGTGATTTACATTGCCGTCGGTACTCCCCAGCAGCCGAGCGGTGCTGCTGACCTGACCGCACTCTGGCAAGTTGTCGAGGCGATCGCGCCGCACCTGAATCCCACTGCGGTCGTCGCGATCAAAAGCACCGTGCCGGTCGGAACGAATCGAGCGGTCTATCAACGTCTCCAGCAGCTCACTCAGCGCGATGTGGATGTGGTGAGCAACCCCGAGTTCCTGAAAGAGGGCGCGGCGATCAACGACTTCATGTATCCCGATCGAGTGGTTGTGGGAGTGCGCCGACCAGAAGCGGCCGATGTCCTGCGGGAACTTTATGCACCCCTGCTGCGCACGGAACGGCCGCTCCTGACCATGTCACCCGAGAGCGCCGAGCTGACCAAGTATGCGGCCAACTCTCTACTGGCTACCAAAATCAGTTTCATCAACGAGATGGCGAATTTGTGCGAACGGATGGGAGGCGACATCAACGATGTGCGGCGCGGCATCGGTCACGATCATCGCATCGGCTTCTCATTTCTGTTTCCAGGTGTGGGGTATGGCGGCAGCTGCTTTCCTAAGGACCTTCGAGCACTGGCGAACATGTCGCGCGACCATGGTGTGGAACCACGCATCCTGCAAGCCGTCGAAGCGGTGAACCAGCACCAAAAACTTGTCCTGCTCGACAAGATTCGCGCTCATTACGGCGAACGCTTACCACAAGTCACACTGGCCGTCTGGGGCTTGGCCTTCAAGCCGCGCACGGACGATATTCGTGAAGCTCCCGCCATCGCACTCATCGATGAATTACTCCACCTGGGCGTGAAACTGCAAGTGCATGATCCCGAGGCAATGAATAACGTACGCGTGCTGTATGGTGATCGGCTCTCCTACGCCGCTCAACAGCTCGATGCGCTGTCCGGTACCCACGGGCTTATCATCAACACGGAATGGGGTGAATTCCGCAATGTGGATTTTGCCACCTTACGAGAGCGAATGATCGAAACGACGATCTTTGACGGCCGCAATCTGTTCGAACTGGAACAGATTCCAAATACAGGTTTCACGTACTATTCCATCGGTCGCCCAGTGGTGACGCCACGGGAAACCTAAGGCTCTTACTTCGCGATGGTGATCGTCACGGGGCGACTGGCGTAGGTGGCTTTCATGACGAAATTCAACGAAACGTTGGCCATCACCGCCACCTGTTGACGTTCGACCGGTGCCGCATCGGCTGACGCCTTAATCGTGATGTGTCCTTGATTGGCACCACCAGCTAGCAACGTTTTGCTGGCCTTGTCATCCACCGTGACACCG
This sequence comes from Pirellulaceae bacterium, assembly GCA_044235425.1. Taxonomy (GTDB): domain Bacteria; phylum Planctomycetota; class Planctomycetia; order Pirellulales; family Pirellulaceae; genus JBJSXJ01. The sequence continues at coordinate 142,600 of JBIIHW010000003.1, read as the reverse complement.
GGAGGCAAGGAATTGCCAAAGATACTGCCAAGGTGTTGATAGACCATTTCGAGCGTGACGTTTTGAGTGAAATCGGGACTGCGTTCGAGTGTCACTTCAATCCGCCGCGACTCGCCCGGCTTCAGTGTCAAATCGTAATCACTGAGCTTCACATAACGAATGTCACCGTACTTGGTGACCGCAACGATATGCTGCAGCACATTCCAGTGGCCACGTCCGCCACCCGGCAAATAGATCTCTTGATAAGGAATCGCAGAACGCGTGATGGCCTGCTGCGAACCATCGGGTAGAGGATGGGTCGAGGAACCTGTTACTTGCACTTCGACGGCACTCAGCGGCGCATCGGCATCCGCCTCCAGCACGATGCAACCATCCACACTTTTTTCGGGCAGGATCAAGCCAGATCGTGCTGTAACGCCCGTCGGCAGACCTTGAATATCCAGTTGAACGGGCCCCGTAAATCCTCCCCGCCGCTCCACTCGACAAAACAGCACCGCATTCCCACCCGGTGAAATCTGTGTCTTATCGGTATCCAAATACAACTCGAAGCTGGGTACGCTGCGAGTGATGCGCAGGAAATACGGAAACGCCGATCCACCGCGCAGATGCACATCGCGAACTTCCACGTAGTAACGACCATCAGCCGGAGCAGTCCAGTTTTCCACGGCGGAATCCGCCGATGTACGTTTGCCCAACCGCATGTCATCGTTCGCCACCAATTGCTGCCCCTTCTCGTTCAGCACTCGGAGATGAGAATCCAGGCGTGATTGACGTCGCCGAGCGATCACTTCGATATTCAAAGCGTCACCCTTCTTGGCCTCGAATACGTAGTAGTCGACATCGGCATCGGCCGCGATTCGTCCATTGACACCTGCGGGAAACGTGATGGCTTGAGCGCTCTTGAGAGTGACGGCAAGTTGCTGCGCGGCATCTTTACCACCAGTAGTGCCGCTCCCACTCGCTTCGCTGGCAGCGGCGGTGGCGTTCGGCAACGATTCATTGGCTGCCAGGGATGGCTCCGTTTCCAGCACCAGCGGCAAGTCTGTCACGATGACGGGAAACGGATCGGTGAGTTCATTACCGACGGTCGCTCGCAGGTTCTGCTCGCCCATCAACAACTCCATACCAGGAGTGCAGTTGATCCGCGAGCCACTGGTGAGCTGATAGCCGATGAGGTCGATGGTTGCTGGCTGACCGCGTGAAATCGCCAGTGGAAACACGGTCTCAACAAACGGACGCCCATGCACTTCGATGCTGTAATCCCAATACGTATTACCTTGGTAACGTACATCGCGGATTTCCAGCAGGTAATCTCCCGATTGTTCAAAGCGATAGCTGAGCATGGGATCGCCAAAAAAGAAGTTATCGTTGGCTGCTAATGTTTGTCCCGTAGCGGTACGCAGAGTGATGATGGGGTCACTGTGTGTTTGTAAATCATGAATGCGATCCTGCAGTCGCGATGAGCGAACGTGAAAGGTCAAGGCCGTTCCCGCATCGACATGAAATTTGTACCAATCCACATCCTCCGCCTTTTCGATCGCGCCACAGATCGTCGCTGGCAGAGAAATCATTGATGCCAGCTCGGCAGTATCATTCTTGTCTGACTCCCGAACTACGGGATCGCGAGCGATAACCAGTTGACCAACAGTGCTCACGCCATGCGGGGTGGCGACACGAACGTCGCGCACACCAGGTTCCGCATCAGCGGCGACCGTGAACTTAACTTTAAGTGCCACGAGGTCGGGTTTTTTCTTGCCATCGGCTGCGGGTGCGACGGGTGGCACGGGAACGACTTCACCTTGCACTCCACGCCCACTCACCAGCACCGCATAGGCACCTTCCATGGAATAGCGCGAATAAATCGTATGCTCGGAACTCGCACCCACCTGGGCTGCCACGGGACGGATTGTCATCACCATCGGATAGGCCATCTGGGCATACACCAACGAACTCGGCGGCATCAGCAGCCCACAGACCGCCCCCAACAAGCTCAACCAAAAAAATCGCTGCCCTCGTTGCAGTGCCATTCATGCCTCAGTTGTTAGTTGGAAGGTGATTTGGTTACGGGTTTCGGGTTTCGGGTTTCGGGTTTCGGGTTACGGGTTTCGGGTTACGGGTTACGGGTTACGGGTTACGGGTTACGGGTTACGGGTTTCGGGGTACGGGGTACGGGTTTCGGGGTACGGGGTACGGGTTTCGGGGTACGGGGTACGGGGTACGGGGTACGGGTTTCGGGGTACGGGGTACGGGGTACGGGGTACGGCCTCCAGCCCTCAGCCGTACTACGGGAACAGGCCGCGTAACAGCTTGGCCTCGGCCACGCGAGCGATCCCTTCGACCATGGCAGCCGTACGCATATCGAGTTGGTCGGTGTGAGCTCGTTTGACGGTACGGTGATACGCGTCCACCATAATTTGTTTCAAACGACTATTAATTTCATCCAGGCTCCACGAAAAGTTTTGGGTATCCTGTACCCATTCGAAGTAGGATACCGTGACACCGCCCGCGTTGGCGAGAATGTCGGGCAGCACCGAGATGCCGCGTTCGAGCAGAATTTCATCGGCTTCCAGCGTGGTGGGACCGTTGGCACCTTCGGCGAGTATTTTGCACTGTAATTTACTGGCGTTCGCAGCCGTGATTTGATTTTGAATAGCGGCTGGAACGAGGACATCGCAGGACAATTCCAGCAGCTCCTGATTACTCACCGCTTCCCCCGCTGAAAACTGATTCACGGGTTTGCCGGCCTGCACGTGGCGATCGAGGGCGGCGAGGTCGAGGCCGCGCGGGTTGTGGATACCGCCCGTCACATCGCTGATGCCGACGATCTTCACACCTAGTTCAGCGAGCAGTTTAGCGGCGTGGCTGCCGACGTTGCCAAAACCTTGGACGACGGCGGTTGTTTGGTCGAGTCGCATATTTTGTCGCTGAGCTTCCTCGGCGATGAGGTAGACGAGTCCGCGACCGGTGGCCTCGCGGCGTCCGAGTGAGCCGCCCAGGACGACAGGCTTGCCGGTGACGACAGCTGGAACAGAGTAGCCAACCGACTGGCTGTAGGTGTCCATCATCCAGGCCATCGTTTGTTCGTTGGTACCCATGTCTGGCGCTGGGATGTCTTTGTCTGGTCCGATGATCGGCAGGATTTCGGCCGTGTAGCGACGCGTGAGTCGTTGTAACTCACCCCGTGACAGAGTTGTCGGATCAATTGCCACTCCACCCTTCGCACCGCCGTACGGCAGTTTCATCAACGCACATTTCCAGGTCATCCACATCGCCAGTGCGGACGTCTCACCAAGATCAACATCCGGGTGAAAACGTACTCCACCCTTTGTTGGTCCCATCGACAGGACATGTTGCACTCGATAGCCGAACACCGTCTCGACTTCACTATACTCATCGCGCCGAAATGGCAATGCGACCACGAAGGTCCGCTGTGGCCACATCAATCGCTCGCGCAGGTTGACATCGAGCGACATGAGCTGAGCGGCTTTGAGAAACTGCTGTTGAGCGAGATGAAACATGGGGGAATCCCATTCACCAAATCGCACTCGCGCCGTTTTCAACGCGGAACGAATCGCGCGCGACAATTGATGGGCGTCGATGCGGCCTTTGATAAGATAACCCAGTGCTCCATCTTCGACCGCCTGCACTCCCACGCGAGTCTCTTGGGGATCAACCAAGGCCACGATCGGTATTTCTCCGGCCACTGGTAGTAATTTCGTAAAGGTCGTCTCCGCGCGACTATCATTCAAACGAAGTGCCGTGATAACGATATCGATGCCAGAGTGAACGGATTCATGACTAGAGTTGGACGCAGGTGAGGGAGCGGAAAGTCGCGCGAGGCCAGCCGCTAATGTTTCACAAAACGTCACCTCATATTTTTGCTGGGAAGCACGTTCCAATAAGCCGCGCAGCTGCTGAGCTGTCTCAGGGTGACTTTCAATCAATAAGACCTGAATGGATTTCATGAGTTGCTATCCTTCGCTGTCTGAATCCTTCGCTGTCTGATTTCTCATGAGCACGACGTCGCGGGTGTCACTGCGAGCACAATTTTCCCAGGCCTGTTTGAAGGCCGGAAACTCCTCGACCGCGATTACTCTTCCTGTCAGCCGGAATTGACGCTCGCAATGTAACATCTCCGACTCCTCCCAGATGCGCAGCTCGTAGGAAAGACCCTCGCAAGACCACGATTCTTGCAGCGGCAGACCATAGCCAGTGTAACCCGGCGGTAGCTTCAATTTGAAAGATTGAATCGTTTCCGACACCAGAGGCAATTGAAGCGGCTGCGTGCGTTTGTCGGCCGAGATCGGGCCGTGCACTCCCACGACATCGGCCCAGGGAACTCGAAAAATCAGCAGGTCACGAATAGCACGAGCCCAGTTTCTGATCTGAACGGTATAAGCCATGGTCACGGGTTGCTCGAGTTTATCCAGGTCACCGATTTCCACTTCGGTAACCTCCGCTCCCGGCCGCTCTTGGCACACTCCGGCCTTAATCACATTTTCTTGATGAGCGGAATTGCGTTCATGAAGTTGGCGACGAAAGCTGGCGGCGCGTTCACCAAACGCTGTCACTTGATTACGAAAGATAAAATCTCCATTCGACTGGATCTCCCCTTCGCCCAAACGCGTCGTGCGCTGTCGCTCCGGTGGATACCACGGTGTGGTGATCGCTTCCCAGCGATCATGTGCGATCACCAGTCCAACAACGCCTTGGTCATTTTGGGGAAAATCGCCGAACGAATAATGACCCGCTGCCGGATCAAACCAGATCTCCTCACCCTCAAGTTCCGCTCGCACGATGGCATGATCGAAGCGCAGCGAAGGCAAGAAAGGCAGTGAGCCATTGTTCGCGGTGAGTACGACAACCACTTGTGCGGGGATGTTGAGTGCTTCGAGCAGCGTCACCATGAGCGAAGATTTGTCTTTGCAGTCGCCCCGTAGATCGTGCAGCATCTGTGAAGTGTCACGGATACGGCGAGTGACCAGTTCGCTGGGATGGCGACCGTAGCGAATGTCGCGGGTGGCATACTCATAAACAGCCAGCATTTTATCGCGCGTCGAAACGGATTGCGGATCACCATGCTTGATCACGAGCTCGTTTGCCAACCGCACGATGGCGCGAGGCGGTGGCGACGGCGGCAGCAATTCAGTGCGGTAATGCTCGGCGACCGGCTCCCAGTCTGGAACGGTACTGACATCGACCCAGGGTGTGAAATCACGTAGAGGCGGAGTCCAACTATCAATTTCGACGCCCGGAACGTTTCGCAGATCCCACTGCACCACCTCATAGCCATCTTGCTCAAAGCGCTGTGGCTGAACTCCCTCATGATAGACGAGTAGCTGAGTGGTCTCGGTATAAGGCTCAGCGATCGCGATGGTCAGTCGACGACGGCGACAGGGCGGGCCACACTTTTGTAAGTGATGAGTGACAATGCCGGGCAAGGTCCGGCTGGGCTTAAACTGATCGTCCTGCAATTCATACTCGATCATCACACCCGGTCGCAGGGGGGTAAAATTCAATTGCAGAATTCGTGCCTGTTGTCCCAACTGAAGTCTGGTTTGCTGGGCCGGATGCACCCCACCATCAGGCGTGTAAACGGCGGCGCGATGTACCTGCAAGACTGCTTGACCTTGCAGATAGGGATGCTGCACATCGTCCCACTGTGCCAAGGATTCATCGGAATGAGGCATGGCGATGACGTGAGTCAACCAGGTCGTGGTGCCATCGCGGTGCAGTGCGATGACAATGTCCTCCAACAACGTATACTCGCCCCAATGAGCAACTTCGGCGGGCGACGGGGGCGGTGAAAGCACCTCGGACCGATCGATGCGCGGAGCAAAGCGACGCACCGGCCGCGGCTGCCTCAGCAACGTGCGCCATAACCTTCGACGTGGTTTGGGCAGGTTCGACATAGCTCAATTAAGGTGCGGTAGATACTCCGAGCACGCGACGAATCCCGCTCTCATTCACCTCCCTAATCAAACCTCGGTCGGTGATTAGCGCAGTGATTAAATGAGCGGGAGTGACATCAAACGCGGGATTGTAAACCGAAACTCCGGCTGGCCCCAACTGATGTTCCCGCCAATGCGTGACTTCTTGGCTCGCCCGCTGTTCAATCGGAATCGACGACCCGCTAGCCAGGGTCAGGTCAAAAGTTGTCACGGGTGCGGCGACATAAAACGGAATGCCATGCACCTTAGCCAAGACCGCAACTCCATAGGTGCCGATCTTGTTGGCGGTGTCGCCATTGGCCGCAATCCGATCCGCTCCTACCACAACCGCTTGCACTCGACCTTCACGCATCACTTGCGCGGCCATGGAATCACAGATAAGCGTGCAGGGCACACCGTGCTGCATGAGCTCCCAGGCAGTCAGTCGAGCACCTTGGAGTAGCGGCCGAGTTTCATCGACAAAGACGTGCAGGTGGCGACCTTGCTGATGAGCAACCAGCGGTCCGGCCAGCGCGGTGCCGATGCCGCAGGTGGCCAAGCCACCCGCGTTGCAATGCGTAAGCACTCCCATGCCATCGGTAAACAGCGGTGCTCCGGCCGCGCCAATCGCGGCACACATCGCTCGATCCTCCGCTTCCAATTGCTGAGCGGATTCGAGTAACGCGGCGGCAATTGCCGACGGCGACGCGCGCCCACGCAGCTCGATGGCTCGAGCAGTCAAACGATCAATTGCAAAGAACAGATTGACGGCAGTGGGACGACTCGCTGCCAGCAGCGCCGCAACCTTCGTGAGACGGTCAAAGAAGTTTGAATCGTCGGCACTCAGCACGGACTGCAGACCCAGGCATAGTCCATAAGCAGCGGCGACACCGATCGCTGGTGCGCCGCGAACCTGCAACGTCCGAATGGCTCGCTCCACCGTCTCGACGTCGCGACATACAAGATAGTCCACGACGCTGGGCAGACGGGTTTGATCGAGCAACACCAGGGCGCCGGTGATATCACCTTCCCAGCGCAGCGTATCAGGTGGTTTACTTGCCACGCAGTTTGTCGATAAACCCACCCAGAACCGAACCTTTCTTGGCGTCGCCTCCGACCAGTGACTTGGGACGCTGTTCCGGCAGCCAACTGGCGAGTGCTTGCAGGACTTCGTCTGGCTCACCCGTGGCGACTTTGGTTCCGACATCGGTCCCCAGAATCGTCCCATAGGCTTCGGTCAGCTTGTCGCTGGCGATCAGCGACACGGACTGAAGGTACTTGATTTCCGCCAGAATTGGCAGCGGATTGCTGTACTTGTCTTTCACAAGCGTGTCCACGTAAGCGGCCACTCGATCTGCATTGGCCGGATCGGTCTTGAGCACGGTGGGTACAACTTTTTCATCGATCGCCGTAAACAACTTGCTCATTTCCGCATCAACCGGATCAGCACCCTTCTTCTCTTCGCGAGCTTTTTCAACATTGCCCGCGACGAGTGCTGCACCGCTGAAGATCGTTTCTTTGCTGACGACGCTGAGCACCTTAATGCTCGTGGTGTTGATCACGCTGTTGGGACCCTGTCGGCATTCCACGTTGTACAGGATGAGCACTTGGCAATTGGCGGCGGCCGCTTTCTTGACCAGGTCACCCTGAGCACCTTCACCCACCATGGTGACGCCGGGCATGAGCTGGTTGCCAATCGCGGCACCGGCCGTGGAGCCACCGGGCATGCCGGGCATTGCGGGTCCACCACGACCTGCTCCAGGGAATCCGGGCACGCCTGGAGCACCGGCACCGGGAGCGCCACCAGGAAAACCGGGCGCACCAGGAGCACCGGCACCAGGAGCACCACCGTATCCACCGGGCATGCCTCCGGGCATTCCACCCGGAACACCACCCGCAGCTGCGGCGACACCGCCACCATTCTTGATGGCGTCGCGTACAGGTTTGCCGAAGTCTCCCTTTTCGATGCGTTTCCGCAAGTTTTCGAGCACCTTGTCACCGAGCTCGCCGGTGTAGAACGACAGCTGAGCGAACGGTTCTTCGGGAGCCTTAAATAAATCGGGCTTCTGATTGGTGCCGCCGGGTTGTCCACCCGGTCGATTTCGATTGTTGGAGTTACCGGGCGGGCGACGATTACCCATTCCGCCGCCAGCCATTCCCGGACCCCCTGGCATTCCGGGCGGACCCATGCCGGGCATGCCACCCATGCCGCCGCCCCCACCACTACCGCCGATCGGCTCCGGACTGGAAATGGCGCGCGACCCTTGGTAGGTGATGCCGACTGCCACGTGCACGGCGGGCGCAATCCGCTTCGTACCGCTCATGCGTTTCATCTCTTTTAAGCTGGCACCGCCGGCGATGGCGTCGAGTGCCAGAAGCTGGTAGGCGTCACCATCGCGGCCTTCACGAAATGCGAGTTGCACGAAGTCACTCAGTGTGACCGGTTCAGCAGGAGCAGCATTACCGGAACTACCACCGGGAATGCCAGGGACGCCACCCGGAATACCAGGGACGCCACCGGGAATACCAGGGAATCCACCAGGGCCTGGAGGGCCTCCGCCATAACCACCGGGCGGACCGCCGAATCCTGGTGCGCCTGCAGCTGGATTACCACCCGGAAGTCCTGGAACTCCAGGAGCCGTGCCTGGAGCGGCTCCGGCACCCGCAGCACCGGGAGGCGCACCGTACGCACCAGCACCGGGAATGTTTGCTCCCGCAGCACCTGGAATATTCGGACCCGCAGCGCCGGGACCACCCGTGTAAGCACCGGCTCCCGGTGGACTCATGCCGGGAGCACCTCCACCGGGCGGCCCGCTCACGCCAGGAGCGCCGCCGTAGGCACCACCACCGGGAGGTCCACTCACGCCAGGAGCGCCACCGTAGGCGCCACCGCCAGGAGGTCCACCGCCAGGAGGTCCACCACCAGGAGGTCCACTCACACCGGGAGCGCCACCGTAGGCGCCACCGCCAGGAGGCGAGACACCAGCCGCCGCTGCGCCGGGAGGGCTCATGCCGGGAGCGCCACCACCAGGCGGTCCACTCACACCGGGAGCGCCGCCGTAAGCGCCACCACCGGGAGGCGAGACACCGGCCGCCGCTGCACCGGGAGGACTCATGCCGGGAACGCCACCACCAGGTGGTCCACTGGTGCCAGGTGCACCGCCATAGGCGCCGCCACCGGGAGGCGTAGCGCCGGCCGCCGCTGCTCCCGGAGGACTCATCCCCGCTGCACCCGCTCCCGGCGGACTCATGCCCGCTGCACCAGCTCCAGGAGGTGATGCGGCGCTGTAGCCGGGCATCGATCCGGGTGGACCGCCCATGCCCGGCATACCGGGCGGCGGCGTCGAAGACGAAGAAGAAGAATCGTTACTGGCAGTCGCGCCCGAGTCGCCCGAGCCGCAACCGACGGTCAAGCCGCAGGAGACCACCAACAAACAACTCCACCGCGCAAACCACCAGCGATTTTTCATGGAGGCACCCCCAACTCGGGAAAGAAGAGATTGAGCGAGCAACTAGGGAACAATAGATATCAACCAGCGACATCAACTGCGGCCATCGATACCGGATTCAAATTAGATCGACATGGGCAAGGGTCGAGCGCAAAATCGCCCAATCATCTGACGCCGTAGTCAACTAGTCGGCAATTATGCCAAGCGTCATGGCGTGCGTCGAGCAACAAAGGCGAAGAAATTCTCGGTTTTTCCCCTGGCTTCGCCAGGCCGGGGAGAATTCCTTGGCCAAGAGAGCTCCAGGCGCTTCCGCGCTTGGTGAGCAGGGGCCTTCTTACGGCCAGCAATTTCCGCTCGCAACTCGCGATTACTTGCCAGCCTGCCGTGGTACTCTCATAATCTGCGCACCCAGTCTTCGTGGAACCTTTTCCCTTTACGTTGAGATTGCCATGTTGCTCGACTCACCGTCGCCAGACGATCCCGCTGCTTTGTCTCCCCGGTCGCCCCGATCCGCTCAGCAAGCTCGCTTTTGCCGAGCCTCGCGACTTGAGGCCAAGGCTTTACGCACTCGAGTCCTTGTTGCGGCGAAGCTGCGGTCCCGTTCCGCCGCCACCGGGCTTGCGCTGGCGGAATTCTTGCTGGCCGGCTTTTTGCTGGCTACGGCGCTGGCGGCCGGAAGTATGGCCGAAGAGAAGCCCCAACAGCTGGCGAAACCGGCTCCGGCAGAGAAGGCCACAAAGCCCGCTGAAGAGGTCATTCCCAGGAATCAGGACAAGCCGCCCGGCCCTGCTTTATCGCCTCAGGAAGCAATCGCCAAGATGACGGTGCCCGAGGGATTCAAGGTTGAGCTGGTGGCGGGCGAACCAGACATCGTCAATCCGGTGGCGATGACGTTTGATGAGCGGGGTCGCATCTGGGTGACGGAGAGCTTCGAGTACCCACGACGCGAAGCTGGGCCAGGTCGTGATCGAGTGAAAACGTTAGAAGATACAGACGGCGACGGTCGCGTGGACAAGGTAACGGTCTTTGCCGAAGGACTGAATATTCCCTCGGGTATTGCCGTGGGACACGGAGGAGTTTGGGTGGCCAACGCGCCCGACATCCTGCTGCTCAAAGATACCGATGGCGATGGCAAGGCCGATAGCAAGGAAGTCATCGTTACCGGTTTCGGTCGCTTCGATACCCACGAACTCCCCAATTCACTCACCTGGGGCCCGGATGGTTGGCTCTATGGACTCAACGGAGTTTTCAATCCGTGCAAGGTGGAACATCAAGGGAAGACGCACGAGTTTACCTGTGCGTTGTTTCGTATTCATCCCAAGACGCGAGCGTTCGAATTGTTTTGTGAGGGTACGAGTAATCCATGGGGCGTAGCCTGGGACCCGGAAGGCAGCGCCTTCGTGAGTGCTTGCGTGATCGATCACCTCTGGCACCTCACTGAATCCGGTTACTACCATCGCCAAGGTGGTCCTTATCCGCCATTCACATGGAAGATGGAATCCATTGTCGAACACAAACATCAGAAAGCTGCCTACTGCGGCATTCATTACTTTGACAGTGATGCCTATCCCGAGTCCTATCGCGACAAACTGTACATGGGCAACATCCATGGCAGTGGCATCAACGTGGATGCGCTGGAACGTCGTGGATCAACGTACTTCGGCAAAGGGCAGCCGGACTTCCTGCAAGCGAATGACGCCTGGTTCATGCCGATCGTGCAGAAGACCGGTCCCGACGGCTGCCTCTACATCCTCGACTGGTATGACCGTTATCACTGCTATCAGGATGCCAATCGCGATCCGGCCGGCATCGATCGTCTCAAGGGACGACTCTATCGAGTGCGCTATCAGGATACACCGCGAGCACCGGCTTTTGATTTGTCGAAGGAATCCGACGAGCAATTGGTGGAACGCTTACACAGCAAGAATGTTTTCTATCGTGACTTGGCGCAGCGACTGCTGATCGAACGTGCCAACCCCGCCACTCGCCCGCTGCTACAGCAACTTGTGCTCAGCAATTCAGCGCCCCGCAAGACTCGTCTGCATGCACTCTGGGCGCTCGTCGGAACGGGCTCCCTGGAACCAGCGTTTCATCAGCAGCTGCTCGGTCACTCCGACGCGACCTTCCGCGCTTGGGGCGTGCGAGCAGCGGGAAATTTTCATGAAGTTGAGCCCGCCTTGGTGTCGAAAATTGCGGAACTAGCTCAGGATCCAGCCGCTGATGTAAAGTTGCAGGTAGCCATCGCCGCGCGAAAAATAAAAGGACTTGAACCGCTCCCACTGCTCGTCAAAGTCCTGGCACAAGCGGGCGACGATCCGATCATTCCCAATGTCGTCTGGCAGAATTTGCATCCGCTGCTGGCGACGAATAGCGACGCCTTCTTGGCCATCGTCAAACAATATGATCTGAAACAGACTCCCAACCTCACCAAGATCCTGCCGCGCGCCACGGAGCGGATTCTGGCGGCCAAGAAAAAGGAATCGTCGAAGTGAGCAGGCGGTTGGGCTGGATGAACTTCTGGGTCTACGCTCTGTGCCTGGTCGGCTGCCTGGCACAGTTTCCAGTCCGGGTTGGCTGGTGTCAGGAGAGCGGTGAGGAAGATGCCACGAACCAAATCAACACCGTCGCTGATTTGCTCCTGCTGATCATCGATGCCGACGAAGCGACTGCCCGCGATTGCCTCAATCAGCTCGCCGACAAAATCCAGAACAATGAATTGGATGAACGTAGTCGACGCGGATTGAGTGAACGTTTGCGCGAAAAACTCGGACCGCGTTTACCACGTCCCGGAGTGGCCCGTGACCCGCTAGCCAACGAAGTGATTACGCTGGCAGTGCTGCTGCGCGAACCAGCGGGATTGGAGCCGGCACGTGCGTTGGCCAGTGACGGCAAACAGCCGGTAGAGGTGCGCCAACGAGTACTCGCGGCGCTACTGCTCACGGGCGATAAAAAGGCTCACGAACTGGCGGAAGCGATGTTGATGCAAGTGGAGCGCTACGACAGTGCCACTCGAGCGCTCGCCTTGCAAGCACTCACCCGCTCCACGTCGCCGCTCGTCGCACCTCTGGTCATTCGCAGCTATCCACACTTGGAGGGCCCGTTACAGCCGAAGGCGATCGAGCTGCTGACCCAGCGGCCAGCGACCAGCAAAGCGCTGCTCGAAGCGATCGGTCGCGGCGAGATTCCCGCCCGTGTACTGAACGCCAATCATGTCGCTAAATTAATGGCTTCTCGCGATCCCGAACTTCGTCAACTCGTCGTCGCCAAGTGGGGCACGGTGCGGCAGGAAAGAAATCCTCAGCGTCAACAACTGATCGACGAAGTGCGGCAGCGGCTCGAGCGCGAAACGGGAGAGCCCGTCGCCGGGCAAAAAACTTTTCAGCGACTCTGTGCTCAATGTCATAAGATTCACGGCGAAGGCCAGGAGGTGGGTCCCGACATCACGGCCAACGGGCGAGCGAATGTGGAGCAGCTGCTGTCGAATGTGCTCGACCCCAGTCTGGTGATTGGAGCGAGTTATCAGGCACGAATTGTGGTGACTAGTGACGGGCGAGTGCTAACGGGGCTGGTCGTGGAAGACAGCCCGCAGCGCGTGATTCTGAAAGTGCCGGGTGGCAAGCTGGAGACGGTCGCCCGTGCGGATGTGGAAGAGTTACGGGTGAGTGAATTGTCGCTGATGCCGGAAGGACTGGAAAAACAACTGACCACTCAAGAGCTGCTCGATCTGTTCGCCTTCCTCATCTTGGATAAGCCGCCGAGCGATCCAACGGCTCGACGTATCCCTCCACGCTAGTTCGATGACATCTTCGTCAGCAATTCTCGTTCATTCACAGAAACAATTCTTAGAGAGAAAAATATCAAATGGAGTTTCAGACGGAAGACACGTTGGCCGCTGCTGTGGCACGCCATGGCATGGAGCTGACGGGGGAGCAACTGGCGAGCGTAGACGCTTATGTGCGACAGTTGTGGGACTGGAACTCGCGCCTCAATCTCACGCGGCATACCGATTATGAACGTTTTGTGACTCGCGATCTGGTCGACAGTTTGCAGCTGGCGCAGCTGCTGCAACCCGGCGAAAAAGTGCTCGATTTTGGCTCTGGTGGCGGCGTGCCTGGATTGGTCGTGGCACTGCTGCGGCCGGATGTGGAGGTCACGTTATGTGAGTCGGTGGGAAAAAAAGCTCGAGCCCTGGAAGCTATTGTTGGTGCGTTGAGCGATTATTTGCCGCAGGGACGGCGGAAGCTTGATGTGCAATCGCGGCGTGTGGAGGAGGTGCTGCGAAATCGTCGTTTCGACGTGGTCATGGCACGTGCCGTCGGGCCACTTCCTGATATCTTGCGCTGGCTCCAAGACCGCTGGCGTTCGATCGGTCGACTCCTGCTGATTAAAGGCCCTAAATGGCCCGATGAACGAGCCGCCGCTCGACACCGCGGCCAGTTACACGGGTTACAGCTGCGCGTCGCAGCCACCTATCCACTCGCCGATACCGGCTCGGACAGTGTGATCCTGAAGCTGGAACCAGCTACGAGCCCTCCGAGCTCAACCGCGACCTCCACGGCGGACGAGGACTAGCTCAGAGTTTGAAAATGGAATGCACCGCTGAAGTCTGCGCTCGTTCAAATCGGCTGGACTCACCGCTGCACGGATGCCGACAACTCTTCTATAATCATCACTCTCGGTACTCACCGACGGTCCAGTTTGTGCAGCTTGACGGCCCAACGTGGCTGGTGGGAACAGCTGAGCGGACGACAGGCGAGCGTATTTCGACGGGAGGCAAGGAAAGAAATCTATGGCAGGTTACAACCTTACTCACCTGAAACAGCTGGAAGCGGAGAGCATCCACATTATCCGGGAGGTGGCAGCGGAATTTGAGAATCCCGTGATGCTCTATTCGATCGGCAAGGACTCGTCGGTCATGGTGCAACTGGCACTCAAGGCCTTCTATCCCGCGAAGCCGCCGTTCCCTTTGATGCATGTCGATACCACCTGGAAGTTCCAGGACATGTACAAGCTGCGCGACGAATACATGGCGAAGGAACTTGGCCTGAGACTTATCGTTCATGTCAACGAAGAGGGACGACGGCAAGGCATCAATCCGATTACGCATGGCAGCAAAGTCCACACGGACGTCATGAAGACTCAGTCACTCAAGATGGCGCTGAACAAATACAAGTTCGATGCAGCGTTCGGGGGAGCGCGACGCGACGAAGAGAAGTCTCGAGCGAAGGAGCGAGTGTTTTCCTTCCGCGATGAATTCCATCGCTGGGATCCCAAGAATCAACGACCTGAACTCTGGAACCTTTACAACACGCGCGTCAATCGCGGCGAAAGCATTCGCGTGTTTCCGCTCAGTAACTGGACGGAACTCGACGTTTGGCAATACATTCACCTCGAGAACATCCCGATTGTCCCACTCTACTTCGCTAAAGAACGTCCGATCGTCTGGCGGGATGGCATGATGATCATGCTGGACGATGATCGCTTGCCGCTGAATCCCGGTGAGAAGCCGGAGATGCGACGTGTGCGTTTCCGGACACTCGGTTGTTACCCGCTGTCGGCCGCCGTCGATTCGAATGCGACGACCTTACCCGAGATCATTCAAGAAATGCTGCTCACCACCACCTCGGAACGCCAAGGGCGAGTGATCGATCACGACCAGGCTGGTTCGATGGAGAAGAAAAAGAAGGAAGGATACTTCTAAGATGTCTCATCAATCAGACTTAATCGCTACGGACATCAATGCCTACCTGGCTCAGCATGAGCGCAAGGAGCTGTTGCGTTTTATTACCTGCGGCAGTGTGGATGATGGCAAAAGCACGCTCATCGGTCGTCTGCTGTACGAATCGAAAATGATCTATGAGGATCAGTTAGCCTCGATTCGGAAAGACACCGCGCGCTACGGCACCACCGGTGGCGAAATCGATCTGGCTCTGCTCACCGATGGCTTGGAAGACGAGCGGCAGCAGGGAATCACGATCGACGTGGCCTATCGCTATTTCTCGACCGACAAGCGGAAGTTCATCATCGCGGACACGCCTGGCCACGAGCAGTACACGCGGAACATGGCGACAGGAGCCTCGACGGCTGACTTGGCAATCATCCTGATCGATGCGCGCCGCGGAGTGTTGACGCAGACGAAGCGACATACCTTCATCGTCTCACTGCTGGGTATCAAGCACGTGGTGGTGGCGATCAACAAGATGGATTTGGTCGATTACAGTCAGCAAGTGTTCGAACAGATTCAAAGTGACTATCAAGCATTTTCGGCGCGACTTGATCTGCCTGACGTTCACTTCCTGCCAATCTCGGCGCTCAAGGGTGACAACGTCGTCGAGCTCAGTGCTCAGACTCCGTGGTATCAGGGCTCACCGCTCATGCGGCTGCTCGAAACGGTCTACATCGGCTCCGATCGCAACTTAGAGGATTTCCGTTTTCCCGTGCAGTTCGTCAATCGGCCCAATTTGGATTTCCGTGGTTTCTGCGGCACAGTCGCCTCTGGTATTGTTCGCGTGGGTGACGAAGTGATGGCGCTGCCGTCCCGTAAGACGAGCAAGGTGAAAGAGATCGTCACGTTTGATGGGAATGTCGAAGAAGCGTTTTCGCCTCAAGCCGTTACGCTCACGTTGACCGACGAAATCGACATTAGTCGCGGCGATATGATTGTGCGTCCCGGTAATGTGCCGCGCGTCGAAAATAAGTTCGAAGCGATGGTCGTATGGATGTCTGAAGAGCCGCTGGTGCCCGGTAAGTCTTACTGGATTAAGCATACCACTCGGCAAACGCCGGGTACCATTTCCACGCTGCGGTATCGAGTGGATGTTAATACGCTTCATCGGCAAGATGCGCCCGCACTCAATCTCAACGAAATCGGACGCTGCTCGATTGTGGTTAATCAAGCAGTGGCCATTGATAGCTATCGTCGTAATCGTGCCACGGGCTCGTTCGTGATCATCGATCGTTTGAACAACAGCACCGTCGGTGCGGGCATGATCCTCGATCGTTCCCCCAACGATGGTCGTCATGATCATTGGGAGGATGAAGCGGCGTCGGCCGCCGGTGATTTGAAGTCGAGTATGGTGACGAGTGCCGAGCGTGAAGCGCGATATGGTCAAAAGCCAGCCACCATTCTGCTCACCGGACTTACCGGTGCCGGCAAATCGACCATCGCGTACGCTCTGGAGCGACGGCTATTCCAGCAAGGTCGAGCGGTCGTGGTACTGGACGGACAAGCGATGCGCCGGGGCATCAGTAAAGACTTGGGCTTCACGGCCGATGATCGCAGCGAGAACCTGCGTCGCAGTGCCGAGGTCGCTCGGCTGATGAACGATGCCGGGCTCTTGTGCATCGCAGCCTTTGTGGCTCCCGATGCGGCGATTCGCGAGAAGGCGGCGGAAATGATTGGCCGCGAGCGGTTTCTGGTGGTGCACCTCGATTGTCCGCTGGAAGTCTGTCGGCAGCGTGACACCGACGGACATTATCAGTTGGCGGATCGCGGTGAATTAGCCGAGTTCCCTGGAGTGTCGGCGGTGTATGAACGACCGGTCGATCCACAACTCGTGCTTGCCACGGATCAACTGGGGGTTGACGCCTGCGTCGATCGAATCGTCCAACTGCTGAACGAGCGCGGGCTGATCGGCTAGTCGATCTTCTTCGGTGTCACTCGCAGGTGATGCGACATGCACGGGGGAAAATTGATCCAGCAGGTATCACAACGGAATTCATAGCGGTCCAGGTAACGACCCAGCACTTGGCCTACACCGCCAAGTCGTTTGCGTTCGCGTTGACTGACCACCATCAGCTTCAGTCGGCGAATCCAGAGGTATTCGAAGAAGCTGAGCGTGCCGCCCGGCTTCAGCAGCTTGATCATGTGGCGGAAAATTTCGCGCGTCAGGCCGATACTGAAGTTGTTAAACGGCACTCCGCAGACGATGTAGTCGTACGGTTCATCCGTGGGCACTTCTTGGACCGTCTTGTGCCAAACGCGAGTTTGTGGGGCCACCTGCCGCCAAGTGGGCTCCTGCTCAAATTGTCGCTTGAGCACCTCGACAAACCGTTCATTGACTTCGACGAGATCGAAGACATCGCCCGGGTGGATATGTTTGACGATCTCTTTCGTGATGGCACCCGTGCCGGGGCCAACTTCCAGGACGCGTTTGGGGCCCTGGTGTTCGCTGAGCGGACGCACAGTGGCCCGGGCCAACGAACGACCGCTCGGCGCGATCGCTCCCGTCGTGTTAAAGGTCTCCCGGAACTCACGAAAAAACGTTCGATATTCGGTGATGGTTTTCTTCATGGGGTAACAACTTACGGAAGTTGCGCGGTCCGTCAAGTATTGATCCAGGTGCGGGCCCGCGAGAACCGCGGGAACTTCCTGAAATCGATCTATCTTCGCGGAGCGGAATCGTGTTACACTCCCGCGCGTCGAGATCCAGGGAGGGGTCTGCGCGCGGTGGTCGCCGGGATGCAACTGCTACGCACGCCGGCCAGCGACAATGATTCTTGCCTCAAGGAGGAGGCTATCATGATGCGAGTGAGCGTTGAATCGAGAGTTCGGGCTAAGCATGAGCTGAGCGGTTTGCGGCTGGGCAGTTTGCGGCTGGGAGACCAGTCCCGCAGCGGCAGCGGCGCTCTGCTGCTGGCGCTGCTGGTCGTCCTACAACTTAACGCCACCACGGCAGCTCAAACCGGTCCCGCACAAACCAATCCGGCCGTGCCTCGTCCCAGCGGATCGAAGACGGGTAAATCCGCGGCGAGTTCCGCAGCACAGCCTGGTGAGCGTCCTTCGACACCCGTCGCTCCACTTAAAGAACAAACCCTGAAAGAACCGGTTGCGCGCCAACCTTTGCCCGCTGGCCTGGCAGCACCTCAGGCGCCTGCCTGGGCCGACAAACTGGGCCCCGAACACGAAAAATACCTCGACCAAATCCTCAATCATTGGCAGGTGTCGAGTGCTGACATTAAGCGTTACCGCTGCAATTTCACGCGCTGGGAATATGACGCCGTTTTCGTCGCTCGCGATCCCAAAACAGGCGAGTTGCCAGCGAAGACGCAAAGCCGCGGTATCATCAAGTATTCGGCTCCCGACAAAGGCATGTTTAAAGTTGAGAACACGCTGTATTACCAGGCGCCACAGTCGGAAAAAGAGAAGGGCCGCTATGTACCTCACGCTGATGACAAAGGTGAACAGTGGATTTGCGATGGGAAATCGATCTACGCCTTCGATCATCAAAAGAAGCAGTTGATTCAGACCGAATTGCCGCCGGAAATGCATGGTCGAGCGATTGTGGATGGCCCGTTGCCCTTCATGTTCGGAGCAGATGCGGCGAAGATCAAGCAGCGGTTTTGGCTGCGCGTGATCACACCCAAAGATGCCAAGGAAGAGTATTGGCTGGAGGCCGTTCCCAAGACTCGAACCGATGCCGCCAACTTCAAAATGCTGCACATCATCATCGATTATAAAGACTATCTTCCCAAAGCGATGGCGATGTTCGACCGCAACTATGATCCGGTGAAGAACCCGAGTTGCACCAACTTTGTGTTTGAAGATCGAGCCACCAATTGGAATGACACGCTCGATAAACTGAACGTGTTCAATCGAGAGTTTTGGGAACCGGCGGCCCCGTTTAACTATAAGAAAGTCGTGGAGCGTTATCAGCCGACGAACGACGAACGAGTTCCGCAGCCCGCTCAGTTGCCACCACCACCCGGCGGCAGCAAACAAGCCACTCGCCCCAATAAGCCCATCAAGTAGGATCTGATTGATTCTCAGGTCTTCCTGGAGGAATCAAGCAACGAACTATCGCTTTGGCGGCTTGCGACCTTTGGCCGGTTTCTTTTTCGTATTAGCAGCCGCCTTGGCGGCGGCTTGCCGCGCGTATTCTTGCTGAGCGAGCACGAGCTTTTGCTTGGCAGCCAGCGCTTGCTGTTCGGCAATCGCCACCGCCGCCTTGGCCTGTGTGATTTCATTCTTCACGTTGGCTAACCGGGGATCATTTTGAATAGCGGCATTGCGGCCTTTGACCAGTTCCCGAATCTCTTCCTCTTCTTGTGCAGCTTCCGTGAGCATCGTCTTCACCTTGGTATTGCGAGTGAAGGCTTCATTCTCCAGATCGCGTATCTGCTTGGTCGCTTCTTGATATGCCGCAAACGCGGCTTTACCCTCCGGCGATTCCGGAGCACTCAAGCTATTTATCCGCTGCTTAGTCTCTTCTTTCTTCCGGAGTGCCTCTTGATAGGTGGAGTTATAGGCTAGCTCGTCCCGGATCGCCTTTTTTTCAGCCTCCATCTCCTGCTGATGCTCACCACGAAGTCTGCGAGCAGCTTGCAATCCCGGAGCGGAATCATGTTCCTTTTGGACATCTTGTCGCGCTTGACTGGCGGCGCGAATCGCTTGTTGTAACCGTAACTTGGCAAAGCCGAGCTGATTGTTGGCGTCGACCATTTCCTTCTGAGCGGTCGTGACGGGGTTAGCTTTCGGCTTCTTGGATTGTGAACTGCTCGAGGGTTTTTTGGGCGGTGCTGCCGTGGCAGCACTGAATGCGAACAGACAGCTCATTCCTAGCATCGACACGACCAAAAGTTGTCGTTGCCAAGCGCACGACTTAAGCCGCGGCGTAAGAATAGGTCGAGTCCTCTGCATAACCGTCTGCTCCCACACCTGCGCGTCGTGCAACAACTACTTCTTTTTGTTTTTGTTGTTCTTGTTATTGTTGTTTTTATTTTTGGCGTCGCGCAGTCGAGCTTCCGCATCCTGTTTTTGCTTTTGCTGAGTCCGCAGTTGAGCCTCAGCACGCTCGATATCCGCCACCTCTCGACCTAATTTGGCTTTGGCATTTTCCAAGTGTTCCTTAGCACTTTTCAGCTCCGACTTCGCTCGTGTCAAGCGCGCGTCTTGATCGACGGCCTGATTGCGGCGATCGACGAGGGTCCGGAGTTCGGCCATCTCCTTTTGATATCGCGCCTCCGCACCACTCGTCGTGGGGTCAGCGGCGATGGCAGCCTTCTCCAGATTACGAACCACATCACCAGCTTGCTGAAACTGCTTGGCCAGGGTTTCCCGTTCGCTGGCGGCGGCGCCAGGTGACATACCGGCGAGTTTCTGTTTGGCGAGTTCTCGCGCGGCGCTGGCGGCTTGATATTCGGGCTTACCGCCGAGCGCTTTCAGGAGTTCGGCGCGAGCGGTTTCATAGTCGGTTTTGGCGAGATCGGATTGGCGGCGAGCGGCGACGAGGGCTGGTGCCATATCCTGTTCCCGCTCGACTTTTTCCCGCGTATCTCCTACATGGTCGTTCGCCCTTTTGTGAGCTGCTGTTGCTTGGGCGACTGCCTGCTTCGCCTCTTCAGCTTGCTTGCGAGCATCACGGAGCCGCTGCTCCGCTTGCCGCACATCCTGCTGCTCGCGATCAACCGCTCCCCGCTGCTTATTGTTGTTCTGCCACGCCAGGCATTCGCCAGTCAGTGCCCAGACAGCGACGAGGGCCAGTGCGGGCAGAACGTAGCGATGAATGAATCGAGTTGTTGTAGGCATAATTTCGACTAGTGCCGGATGACTGGACGGCTCGCTCTCCAAACAGCACTAAATCATCGGTAATGCAGCGGCGGCCTGTCAAACAGTTTCACCACGTTTTCCGCCGCTACTTTTTGTCTTTGTTGTTTTCTCGACTCCTCAGTTTTGATTCGAGCTTCGCGTAATTCTTAATCGAACTTCGGAGACGGTCTTTGTGATCACGTAAACTAGCCATCGCTTTCTGATAGGCGTTTTCTGCTTGCCGCATCTGCGGATGGGCGGCAATTTCCTGATCCCGTTGCTGAATCACTAAACGCAGTCTTTTTTGAGCCTGCTGGTAAACGGTATTAGCTTGAGTTGCACGCGCGTCAGCTGCCAAGGCATCTCGCTCCAATTTCAGCATTATCTTACCCGCCTGCTCATAGCGACTCACGATCGAAGGACGCTCCTCAGCGACGGTGAGTGCCAATACTCCCGTAAGCAGCTGTTTAGCCGTATCACGCGATTCGACCGCCGACTGGTACTCCGGTCGCTGCCGCAGACGCTCAATCACATCGGCGCGGGCAGCATCAAACTCCTGTTTGGAAACAGCCAATTCCTGTCGTGCGGCCACGATTTCATCTCTTTTCTCGAGCTCTTGCTGCAGTGCCTCTCGCAACCGTACGGCAGTCCGCTTGGTACTGCTAACATCCTGACTCGAACCGTAGATGTTATGACGAGCTAACGCAATGCTTTGCGCCGCCCTATACAGTTCCTCCTCGGCGTCCACTTGAGTAGCCGTGAAGATCCAGCTGCCGGTCGTCACGAAGAGTAGTGCCAGGGGCAGATGCAACCGTTTTCCAAACAGACTATGGCCGCGTGCGATCATCGGTCAGGACTCCGATTCAGCAGAAAAAAAAGAGGCCGTCCAGCGGGACGGCCTTCTCAGAGTGAATCGCGGCGGAGCAATCCGGAAAGACATACGATTTCATCATGCGCTTGCGCGAGCGCGTTCGCGGCTACTTTTTCTCCTTGATCAAGGCGTTGTAGTTCGGTCGCTCTTTCGGCTTATCGTCGTCTTTACGGCGTTCCGTGCGGGCACCAGTGCCGTTACCACCTCCGCCGGAAAAACCACCACCACCGTTTCCCGACGAAGGTCGAAATCCACCGCCACCACCACCCATACCCCCACTAACACGATTTGGGACTGATCGTTCGCGTTCCCAATTGCGTTGCCGCTCGCGTTCCCGATCCCGCTCGCGATCCCAATCCCGATCCCGATCCCGATCCCGATCGCTCCGACTTGCAGCGGGTACGACTTGGCGAGCTTGCTCTCGCAAAGCTCTCTCTAACTGCGCCTTGGCAGCAACGAGTGACTGTTTGGCATCGGCGAGTGCCTTTTTGGCGTCGATCATCTCCTGCTCAGCCTCAATATCCTGATCGCGTTGCTGCATCACGGCGCGGAGATCCTGCTGAGCTTTCAAGTACTCGTCCTCCAGCTTGCTGGCTTCGGCGTCGCCCTCAATGGCAGCTTTCTCCTGCTTTCGGATTGAGTCGCTGGCATCGCGTAACGCCTGATTCACCGGCTCGCGGTCGGCCGGCGTCGCGCGAGCAGGCAACGCGGCCAAACGCTGTTTCGCCTCGTCACGACGTTCCACCGCCTGTCGATAATCTGCTTGCGCCTCCAATCCCTGCACGATTTCCGCTCGAGATGCTTCAAAAGCCCGCTTGGTGCGATCTAACTCCTGTCGCGTGGCAATGACCTTTTCCCGTTTTTCAAAATCTGCCTGTAGTTTCCGGCGAACATCCGTCACCTTGCGAGTCCCGCCGGTGATGGCCGCATTGGCGGCCGCAATATGATTGCGTGCCTGGGCGACTGGATCAGCAAATTGTGCCGACAACGGTTCAGACCAGAGATCTGGTCCCAGGGCGACCAGGCCAGCGGCCAGGACCACCATTCGCAGAAATGGACCCTTCAGAATCATGCTTCGTCGGCTCATGGCTTTACCCTTTGCATCTTCCCTACCCTAAGCGGGCCGTCTCGACAGGACGACCGCTATAAGGGAATCGCAGCCAGTAGGCTGAGTCGTACAAATCTCCAGAGAAAAATGAAAGGATTATTCAGGCCCCCGCCCGAGGCGGTCACTCCATGTCATATTCCTTCAGTTTTTTGTGGAGTGTATTGCGGTTGATACCCAGTTTTTTCGCCGCTTTGATCTGAATGTTGTTGCAACTGAGCATCACCTGTGCCAGCAACTCCCGCTCGACGCGATTCACAATCTTGGCATGTAAACTGTCCTCGTCGGGCCCGGCACTGGTGAGTCCTTGCTGCACGACGGCAAACGTTAACGACTCCAAATCGGCGCCCTTGAGGTGAGTGACTTTAGGACGTTCGCGGCCCCGAACGACGTCCGGCAACAGCTCCACCGTCAACTCGTCCCCCTCCGCCAACACCACGGCTCGTTCAACATAATTCTGCAATTCGCGAACATTTCCCGGCCAAGGATAATCCTGGAGCGCCTCCATCGCCTCCGGCTGAATATGCGACACATAGCGATCATTCGCTTCGTTGTAGTGATTCAGAAAATGAGCTACGAGCGAGGGAATGTCTTCGCGGCGCGAACGCAAAGGCGGCAAGTAGATACTCACCACATTCAATCGCCAATACAAATCCTCCCGAAACCGCTGACCATGGACCTCTTCCAATAAATCTCGATTGCTGGCCGCAATGACCCGAGTGTCGACGCGAATCGTCGTCGTGTCACCCACCCGCTCGAACTCGCGCTCCTGCAGCGCCCGCAGTAATTTCACCTGCAAATGCAGCGTAGTGGAATTGATTTCATCCAAGAACAACGTGCCAGTATGAGCGGCCTCAAAACGACCGGTACGATTATTGACCGCTCCCGTAAACGCGCCGCGCACGTGACCAAACAGTTCGCTCTCCAGCAAACTCTCGCTCAACGCACCGCAGTTGACCCGCACGAAAGGTCCCGTTGCCCGTTCACTGAGCCGGTGAATAGCGGTGGCGATGAGTTCCTTACCGGTACCGGATTCACCCAGAAGCAACACGGAGGCCTTGCTGCGGGCGACTTGGCGCGTAAGCCGATAGACGTCCTGCATGGCAGGACTGGAACCGATGAGTCCGGGAATGGGAGGACCAAAGTCCGAGTGCGTTGGTGACACAAGCGTGCTCGTGATACGACCACTCGGTCGACTGCCGCAGCCGAGCGTGGAGCACGCGGCTGGGTAATCGATCGCCTCCGAGTTGGCTGAGGGTTAAGGGGGAGAAACCGGCGCAGTCGCCGGTTCCGTTACCGCTTCGGGCTGAGGTTCCTTGCCCGGGGTTTGGTCCGCATCCGTCGCGGGCTTCGTTGGTTCTTCAATGGCATCGAGTACATCACCGAGGATCCGCTGGGTGTCGCGATCCAAGGTCTCACTTTTATTGTAGCGATCATATTGGCGAAGAATCTCTTCCCGTGTAAGTCGTAATCCGCGACGCTTGATCGCAGCTCGCAACGCCGCCACCGCTGCCCCTCGCTCCTCCACCGGGCGCCCCGATTCACTCGCCACATCCAAGAGCGCAACCTGCGAAGTTGGTGTGCCGAGCTGTCCCAGGACGATCGCCGCACGTCCCATCAACTCCGGCGTCTTCAGAGCAGTTTCGATTCGTGGTTGCTGTCGAGTGACCTCATAGATGGTATCGAGTTCCACGTTGCCCGCGATCATGCCGAGCCATTCCAGAGATTTAGCGGCCTGCCGCAACCGCTCATCGCGAGTTACCGCACCACGACCCACTGTGCTTTCCAACCGCTGTAACACAAACTGCAGCCCATCGGCGTCGTAGGGGCGGATCGAGGCTACGGTTCGTGAATCGCCAGCCGCCAACCGCTCCGCTCGCACCTGCGGATCAAGAACCGGACGCGTGGTGTCGCGGTAAGTCGATCGGGCGCCCGTCACATCCGCCTCTTCAAATTTTGCCATTTCCGCAAGCAAGCCAATCGGCAGTTCCGCCGTGTGCACATCTTGCCGTAACGCCTGGATCAGCTCGCGCACCGGCGGGTTGTCGATTTTATCGCTGAGCAGTAAGTATTCGTAATCCGGATTTTTGATACCCCGAACCAGCACGCCACGGCCGGTCGTCGCCTGATCCGCCTCAAATCCCATCCCTCGCAGTAATCCGACTAACGTCTGCGCATCATCCTGCCGCGGGTGAGCTACCAAGATGCGACGCTGTCCCACCGTGCTCGCAAAAAAGCCAAGCGAATCGCTCACATAACTCGCTCCCGCATACGGCTTGCGAGGGTTGAATTTCATCACCGCTTCCACGGCGGCAAATCGCAGCCTTCGATCACGATGTCCCAGAGCGTCAGAAAGAGGTCGATTCTTGCCCCCAGGAGCCTCCAAGAGCGCCGCGGAACCAACGTCCCCCAGTAACTCCGTGATCGCCGTCGCAGCCAACGGACGATTCTGCTTCATCGCGAAGGCGAGCCCATCTTCCAAGGCGTCAACGCCGAGTTGCACGAGTGCTTTCGCGGCCGCACCATCGCGCGGCAGCGGCTGATCAGGACCTGCGAGCGATTTCTCTTCTTCCAACGCCGTCATCAAATATAAACGTCGATTCTCCAGCGACTGCGGCGCGATTCGATAGAGCTCGCGTGCCAAGCGAGTAGCTTCGACAACTGCTAATTGATACGCCGGGTAGCGACGCGCGACCGGCAACTTCTTCGCCACGTCCCAGTGCCACAACTGACCATGATCTTCCGCATCTAGTGTCACGGCGGGATCACCCGCTAAGTGACCACGCACTCGCTTCGCTAAGTAAAGTTGAGCCTGATGCGAGGACGCCTCGGCACCGACGATCATCGTCAGTGCCACCTTCGCCGCTTGCTCCAGCACAGCGTCGGATGGATCCAAGGAGGCACGCAACAGATACGGTGTCGCACGGCGAGCGCGCAGAGTTCCCAGCACCGGAATCACTCGGCTCTTTAACCCGGCATCCTCCGCCTCCAGCACTCCCACCAGTGGCTCGACTACCGGATTGCCGATTTTGACCAGCAGCTGAGCAACCGCTTCGTGCTCCTCCGCTCGGCCCGCATCCGCAAGCACCGCCACCAACTGCGGGACCGCGTCCACACCCGCATCATACAAGCCCAGTTGAGCTTCACGTCGAGTCTGCAGGTTGTCGCTGGTAAGACCCACGATGAGTCGCCGCAACCGCCCCTCGTCACTGCCCAGCCGCTTTACGGCCGCTAAAGCAGCACGACCTAGCTCCGCACCTTCCGGCTGAATCGACTCTTCCCGCGTCCAGCGTAAAAAGACGTCGGAGCCCATCCGCGTTTGCAGAGTGGACCAAGCCTGATCGTCGAGTTTCAAGGCGGACAAACCTTGCAGATAACGCCGCGCTTCGTCCGCTCGTCCATAGTCCAGCATCACCTTGGCAGCGCGGGCAAGTTGCTCGGCCGTTTGCGGATTAGTCTCGCGTAACGTCAGTACCACCGGATCAACTTCCGCTTTATCGCCCGCGGCCGTCCGACCACCCGCCTTGCCCACCGGCTGGGCAGGCGCTTTGGTTTTCGTACCGCCTCCAAAGGGATCGTCATCTTGAGCGACGGCGAACCTCACAGAACCGCTCAGCCAGCACAGGCAACTCAACGTCACCACTGCCAACAATCGGCCACCCCGATGTAATCCGGCCGGCTGCTGAACGATGCGACGCACCAGCGTTGCCCCGCTGGTTTTCGTCGAGCGATCGGAGTTGGTGAGCAGTCTCAAACGTTTCATGACATCACGACGTCTGTTCGATTTCTAACAAATCTGTACCTAAACGCTGCTTCCAGCGCTCAACCTGTCGAGCGACTTCAGCGGGTGCCGTCGATCCGTAACTCACGAACGCTCGCACCGCATTTTCAACTCCCAAAACTCCATACACGCTGTCGTCCAGGTCCGGCTGTAATTCCTGGAAGTCACTGAGCGCCAAATCGGCCAGCCGCACGCCACGTTCCATCGCCTTGCGCACCAGTGCACCGACCAGATGATGAGCGGTTCGTTGCGGCACTCCACGCTTAATGAAATATTCCATCAAGGTTGTCGCATCGAGGAATCCGCGATCGATGCGAGCGGCGATGGCGGGACGATTCAGCCGCGCCCCCAGCACAATCGCGGCTGCCAATTCCAAACAGGCCTCGACCGTATCGAACGAGTCGAAGAGCGGCACTTTGTCTTCTTGCAGATCGCGGTTGTAAGCGAGCGGTAAACCTTTAACGAGTACCAACAAGGTCTGTAAATTGCCAATCACGCGAGCCGATTTGCCACGAGTCAGTTCGAGCACGTCTGGGTTGATTTTCTGCGGCATGATCGACGAGCCAGTGCAGAACTCCTGCGGCAACTTCAAAAAATCAAACTCCACCGTCGACCATAAAATCCACTCCTCCGCCCACGTACTCAGATGGGCGGCGATGAGCGACAGGACGAACGCCGCTTCAATCACAAAATCGCGATCGCTCGAAACATCCAAGCTGTTGGCGGCGACGGCTTCGAAACCCAGTCGAGCGGCAACGTCGTCGCGGTCAATCGGCAACGTGGTGCCCGCCAGCGCGGCCGCACCCAGACTGCAAACATTCGTCCGCTTCCGACAATCCGCCACCCGCCCCCGATCCCGCTCCAGCTTCTCGCAGTAGGCAAGCCAGTAGTGGGCAGCAAGGACCGGTTGAGCCCGCTGTAGGTGCGTATAGCCAGGCAGGATCACATCCTCGTCCACCGCGCAGCGATAGACAAACGCCCGCTGCAACTCCACAAGCTTCCCATCGACTCGCTCCAACGCGTCACGGACCCAGAGCCGCAGGTCGGTCGCCACCTGGTCGTTGCGACTGCGAGCGGTATGGAGCTTGCGGCCGATGTCGTCGAGGCGGCGAATCAGAGCCGTCTCAATGTGCATGTGGATATCTTCGAGTTCGATTTTGGTTTCGAACCGCCCCTCCTCGATGCGCTCACGAATCTTCGTGAGCGCCTGCACAATCTGCTCGCACTCGACTTTTTCCAGGATGCCGACGCTGGCGAGCATGGAAGCGTGTGCGATCGATGCCTGGATGTCGTGCGCGTAAAGCCGCTGATCGAAACTGATACTCTGCGTAAACAGCTCGACGCGACGGTCAGTCGCGATCTCGAAAACACCGCTGCGCGAAGGACTTGCCAAGAATGCCTCGATTTAAGGTGCTGCCAGCGGCCGCTCGATCGAAGACGATCAAGGACCGGTCAAACAACTTCAACTGGTTCAAAGTAAATGGCTTAGGACGAACTGTCAATTGTTGCCAGAATTCATCCTTCCCGCGCCGCCCGCGCGCATGCCTACAGATTAAGCAGTCGATCAGCGGTCGCCTCCGGCATTACCGAAAGTCGCAAGTGACCACCTGGGTAAAGTTTGCCGATCATTCCGCCGATAGCAACTCCCAAGGAACCAAGCAGATGTATCGAATTCACAGGATGCCCTTGAGCCCGCCGCAGCGGCCGTCCACCGACGGAACCGACCCGGGCCCGGCAACCAAAAGGAAACAGGGCCATGAACGCGACTTCCCTAAGTCGTTTTTGGAAGAGGCTACCGCTGTGCAGCAAGCCGTTGATTCTGCTTGCCTCTCTTGGTCTGCTCACCGCCACCGGTTGCTACAGCCCGGAGTCCACTCGAGTGCCAGCGTGGCGCGGCATCCCCGCCTCACTGCTTTCCAAGAATAGCCGCGAAGCCGAAGTCTACCGCCAACAACGTACCGGCTACATCGAAGGCTGGCCCGTTCCCGATAAACCGGTCGTCGGACCCCTCTCGTCCCTCGACGCCGGTATCGCCGGCCGCCGCCCCATCACTCCGGAAACGCCTGAAACCGCCGAAACCGCGGAGTAGCGTTGGCAACGCCCGCCGGCAGATTGAATCGGCAGAGTGTGCGAACGTCACGATGCCTGAGCATGCGCTGGGCGACAGGTGGAGACGTTTACCCGCCTGGCTCTCGATTACCGCCTGGCTATCGATTACCGCCTGGCTCTCGATTACCGCAGCGCTCGATCACTACGGCTCCTGAATACGACAGCTGGGTCGTTGCGGACCGGTGCTCACACCGCTTACAGGCTGCGCAGAAAGCTGAGTAAATCGGCGAGCTGCGCGTCGGTCAGATCACCTTTGAGTTGATGGCGAAATTCGCGGAATACGCGTTCCAACGTCGCGGCGCGGTTGTCGTGAAAATAAGGCGCCCGCTGGCCCACTCCCCGCAGAGACGGCGGATTAAAGTGGTCGTTACCCTGCTGATCTTTCAGTCCCACGTTGTAAGTCTTCGGCGTCGTGAACGTCGGTGGCGCGTGACACCGCTGACACCGCTGCTGCTCGAAAACCTCGCGACCACGATTCACCGCGGCGTCATCGAGCGTGCCGCGTAGCCGATCCACCGATGGTGGCGACTCCAGCGTGGCCACATACGCCGCAATCGCCTCCACCATTTTGTCGCTGGGATCCTTCGGCGCCTGCATCGTCACATTCAGCGATTTGCGAATTTGAGAAGCCAAGTCGGGCGATGAAGCGTTCCAGGCAAAGGGTGCCGTGTCCGTTCGTCCCAGCAACGTCAGCACCCGCTTCGGCGCCCCAAACGATTTGTCACTGAAATTGTCGTTGAGCTGTCCGTTCGTATGTCCATCCGTATGACAACTGTGGCAACTCATCCAGCCATCATGTGATTGGCGACCATCGTAGAACAGCAATTCGCCTTCATCGGCGAGCGTCAGTGCCGGATTCGGCCCCAAACTAATATCACTCGTTCGCTCACGCTGATCCAAGTCGACGATGGAGATGGAATCGCTGAACATGTTCGCCACATAAGCCAGCTTGGCATCGCGAGTGGCCACGACAGCCACGGGTCGCTGCCCCACCGCCGTACGATGCAAACTAAAATCCGACTCCTGGCCAATCGCAATCTCGCCCACACCCGCTAACGCCACAATCACCGTGCCGTCGCTGGCGAGAGTCAACCCGGCCGGATCCGCCGTCGCGCTGCCGGCACCACCCAGCGGATGCATGTGGCCACCCGCAAATAAGTCCTGTCCACCGGCAATCATCTGGTCGAGTTTCAACCAGCGCAGATCGTTGGACATCAGTAACCCCCAGTGAACGTCGTTACGAATCGTGTGCGCCAGCTCGTTGAGCATCTGATGAGACAGGATGAGCATCGAGCCGTCGGCATTCAGTCCCAGGCCACGAATGTTGTGAGCCGGAAATTCGCGCAGGCCCAGCACGGGCTGGGCAGCCTGACTCGCCACGTCGATTACAGCAAGTTTCCCCGCGAACGAATCAGCGGCCAGCAACACCGCATCCTGACGCGCCAGCAGCAACTTCCGCGGCGCAAGCTCCAAATCAATCGTACGTTCGACTTTGGCTAGTTCGGTCGAAAACTCAGGGAGCTTCACCACCGTTACTCGCCGCGACCAAAGCGATGCCACATAACAATGACGTTCGTCCTTCGTCAGCACGACACTCACCGGAAATGGACTCACGGCAAGTCGTTGACGAATCTTAATCGGCGCCACGGACGGTGAGGCACTTTGACCCTCAGCCGATGACGTCGAACTCGCCGAACCAGACGTCGCGACCTCGACCAGCAACAACTCATGGCCAAGTTCGTCCGGGATCAGCAGCAACGAACCGGCTCGGTTCGCGACTAAGTCGGTAGGCTTTTTTCCTAGTGCCAGCTCGTTGACGACCGCCTGCTGCTTCAGGTCGAGCACGGACAGGGTCCCCGAGCGCTGATTGAGGACCAGGAGCTGCTGTTCGTCGGGCGTGAGCTGCAGAGCGACAGGTCGTCGCAGTCGAGCGGCCGGCTGCTCGGCACTTACGCAGTTCGCACCCACCAACAACCAGATAACAGCAGTGCTCCAGAATATTTTCATGCCTATTGCTCCGCAGCAGAACCGTAACTGTTTTTTGTTCCTCGTCACTTTCGCGAGGCAAAAGACAACATCGATCCAGCGCTATTCCTGTTCACCTACTAGTCAGTTTGTCACGAGAGGATCCTACGAAGGTTCAAAGCCGGACGCTAGCGAGGTGATTCATCGACCCGTCATTCTGAACGGCGGAGCCGCGGCATGCGACAGCCAGACGTGAAACGCCTGGAACTCTCGCCAAACACGATTGCCAACCCGCTGATTTCATCGCGCCCGTTATGAGCCCATTTATCGACCACCGGACGCGGTGTCGTGAGTTTCCGTTGGGCTCACCAGGATCGGCGGCTTGATCGCGGCAGGCGAGGTGCCGGGCACGACCAGCGGTCCGGGTGACGACTCCTCCACGATCCGCTTGAGCTCGTCGGCATCCACGCTCTCCACTTCCATCAACCGCCGAGTGAGTGATTCGAGAGCGGCTCCACGCACCTCCAAAATATGTCGTACTCGCTCGATTCCTTCGTCGATAATCCGGCGGACTTCCTGATCAATTTCGCGGGAAGTCTGCTCACTGTGCGATCGCGTCCGTTCTTCTCCGCCCGCGGTCGCCAGGAACACCGAGCGGCTCGATTCGCGATAATTCACTCGCCCCAGGCGACTCATTCCGTATTCCATGACCATGCTGCGAGCGATATCTGTCGCCCGCTCGAGATCGTTGGAAGCACCCGTTGAAATGTCCCGAAAGATGATCTCTTCGGCCAAAGTGCCGGCCAGCAGCACTTGAATGCGACTCTCCAGTTCACCCTGAGTGAGCAAATAGCGATCGCCTTCTGGGCGCTGCATGGTGTAGCCGAGTGCCGCGATACCGCGAGGAATGATCGACACCTTATGAACCGGATCAGTGTTCGGCAAACTGTAAGCCACCAGAGCATGACCACTTTCGTGGTATGCCACTCGCAGCTTTTCATCTTCGTTCATGACGCGTTTTTTCTTTTCGAGTCCCGCCGTGACGCGCTCGATGCCCTCATTAAACTCTTTCATGCCCACTGCGGTGCGAGCATTACGGGCAGCCAGCAACGCCGCCTCATTCACGAGATTCGCCAGATCGGCACCCACAAAACCCGGTGTCAACGAGGCGACCTCGTGTAGGTCGACCGACGGATCCAGCTTCACGCTCTTCACATGCACTTTCAAAATCATCTCGCGGCCGCGAATGTCGGGGCGATCAACGAGTACATGGCGATCGAAGCGACCGGGTCGCAAGAGTGCTTGATCGAGAGTCTCGGGACGATTGGTCGCCGCCATCACGATCACGCCGTTGTTGGAGCTGAACCCGTCCATCTCCACAAGGAGCGCGTTGAGTGTCTGCTCACGTTCATCATGTCCACCCATGATGCTCGTACCGCGGCTCTTGCCGAGTGCATCCAGTTCGTCGATGAAAATGATGCAGGGAGCCTTCGCTTCGGCTTGCTGGAACATGTCGCGTACGCGAGCTGCTCCGACACCGACAAACATTTCCACGAAGTCCGAGCCGGACAAACTGAAGAACGGCACGCCTGCTTCACCCGCGATCGCTTTCGCCAGCAGCGTTTTTCCGGTGCCTGGGGGACCGACGAGCAGGACACCCTTGGGGATGCGTCCGCCCAGCCGCTGATACTTGTCCGGTGAACGGAGGAAGTCGACCACTTCACGCAGTTCCTCCACTGCCTCATCAATGCCCGCCACATCATTGAAGGTCACGCCTAGATCTTCCTGCGCGTAGAGTTTGCCTCGGCTGCGTCCGAACTGCATCGGTGAGCCGACCCCGCCCACTCGCCGCAGGAAAAACATGAAGCCGACCACGACCAGGGTCGTGAGCAAAAACGCGGGTAAGTATTGTTTGAGCAGGCTGGGCGGCGGCTCGACGGCAAAATCAATGTTGTTATCACGCAGCAACTGGGTGATTTGAGCCGTTTCGGTGTCGGTGCCGAGCCGATTCGTGACAAAGCGAGCATTTTTTTCCTTACGCTGCTCGGATTTGCTCCCCGCTTCAGAACCGGAACCTCCTTCGCTGCCCTCCGGCCGATCCAGGATTTCTCGATCCACATAGCCATAAACGGTTCGCTCGCCGACCACCACATTGTGGAGATTGCTAAAGCGAATGATGCGTTTATTGCGTTTAGCGGTGGTCGTCGTCACCTCGATGTCCAGGTAACCTTCCGCTCCTTCCGCCAGTGGTCCGCGGGAGCTTTCGTGGCGACTGCGTTCGATGAGTCGCACGAGGTCGGAGTAGTCAATCCACTGCTGATTGGCACTCATGATCATCCAGCCGATGATCGCCATGCCGAAGAGGGCGGCGGCGAGGTACCAGACCAGCGGCGGACCGCCACTGGAGGATTTGCTGTCGGAAGAACGGGGCAAGTTGTTTTCGTCGCGGCTCATAATGCCTGATCAGTATCCGAGTAGAGGATTCAAGTAGCAGAACGCGCGGAACGGCCCTACGGACTGCCCGAACCCCGACGGGTTCACCTAAGTTGGACCGCAAGCGACGGACCGTGCTTCACCGGCAA
Source organism: Pirellulaceae bacterium (assembly GCA_044235425.1). GTDB lineage: Bacteria > Planctomycetota > Planctomycetia > Pirellulales > Pirellulaceae > JBJSXJ01. The sequence goes on along the minus strand of JBIIHW010000003.1, from coordinate 109,281 downwards.
GCGACCAAGGCCACGTCACTGCGTTCACAGGGATTGCTCGATTATACACAGACCAGTCGCCCCGGGGAGATTGTCAGACAAGTCGTCCCTGTTCCGGTCGTCCTTACAGCCCAAGGGCGCGTTTCGCCCATGTCCCATCGGGGGCTTAGGCGTTGCTCCCGGAAAGTGGCCTATTTACAATGCCGCATCCTTTGGTCTTTAACCGCTGTGAGTCGACGATGTCGTTGCGTCCCCGAAACCTCGTCATCCTTGGCTCCACAGGCAGTATTGGCCGCAGCACACTCGATGTCGTCGCCGCGGCTCCCGAGCGGTTCCAAGTGGTGGGCCTTTCGGCAAATTCGCAAGTTGAGCTGCTGACCGAGCAGATTCGGCAGTTTCGCCCGCGCTGGGTGACCGTGACCGATCCGGCCGCCGCCGCTCGCCTGGACCACTCCCAACTCCCCCCAGGCACACTGGTGCGAACCGGCAGTGACGCCGTGGCGAGCATGGTGAGCGAGGGGGAGGTGGATGTCGTTGTCTCGGCGATCGTGGGTAGTGCCGGTCTGCTGGGCACCTGGGCCGCACTCGATGCCGGTAAACCGGTCGCGCTCGCTAACAAAGAAACGCTGGTGATGGCGGGCCCGCAAGTCATGCAGCTCGCGGCCGCTCGCCAAGTCTCCGTCGTACCGGTCGACAGCGAGCATAGTGCGGTCTTTCAGCTGCTGGCGGCAGGGCGGCGAGCGGACGTGGCGAAGGTAATTTTGACGGCGAGTGGCGGTCCGTTTCGACGACACACCCGGGAGCAACTGGAGCGGGTAACGGTCGCCGACGCACTCGCTCATCCCACCTGGAACATGGGCCGCAAGATCACCGTCGATTCGGCGACCATGATGAACAAATCTTTGGAAATCATCGAAGCCCGCTGGTTATTCGGCTTTCCAGCCGAGCAGATCGACGTCATGATTCATCCGCAGTCGATTGTGCATTCGCTGGTCGAGTTTCGTGATGGGTCGGTGGTCGCACAGCTCAGCCCACCCGACATGAAGTTGCCGATTCAGTATGCACTCACGTATCCTGAACGTTACCCCTGTCCCGCTCCGAAAATGCCTTGGCAGACCAGCTTTCATTTGGATTTTGAACCGCCCGATCTGGAGCGGTTTCCAGCACTCAAGCTCGGTTTCCAAGTTGCTCACCAGGGCGGGACGACGGGGGCCGTTCTGAATGCCGCCAATGAAGCAGCCGTGGCGGCTTTCCTAGACGAACGTTTGGCCTACAACCGCATTGTGCCAGCTTGCGAAGCGGTGCTGGCCAATCATGATTATGATTCAAATCCGTCGTTAGACGTTTTACTGCAGCTCGATCGTTGGGCTCGGCAAGAGGTGGCAAAGTGGATTGGTTGTTGATGGCGGCGACGCCCTGGTATGCAAACCCCGAATCGTGGATTGCGATCGCCAAAGGTGTCGCCGGTTTGGGATTCGTGATTTTCGTGCATGAACTTGGACACTTCCTGGCCGCAAAGGCCTGCGGCGTGAAGTGCGAGAAGTTCTATGTCGGCTTCGACGTTCCCATCGGTATCGGCCCCTTCAAGCTGCCAAGCAAGCTGGTTCACTTCAAGTGGGGAGAAACCGAATATGGGATTGGCATTCTGCCACTGGGCGGCTACGTGAAAATGCTCGGCCAAGATGACGATCCGCGGAAGGCGGAAGAAGAGTCGGCGCGGACTCGCGTGGTGGGTGAGGATGGTCAAACGATTCAGCTCGATCCGCGCAGCTTTCCCGCTAAATCCGTACCGCAGCGATTGCTCATCATCTCCGCCGGCGTGATCATGAATCTGATCTTCGCGGTGATCTTTGCGGCGATCGCCTATCGACAAGGTGTTCCCTATTCGCCCTGTGAGATCGGCGCCGTCGTACCCGGCTCGCCAGCCTGGAACGCCGGCCTGCAAACGGGCGATCGCATCGTGCAGATCGGGAAACAAGGGGCGCATAGCGATCATCTGCGCTACGACTGGGATCTGGTCCAAGGCGTGGGACTCAACGGCGCCGAGAGCGATTTGCAGATGGTGGTTCGTCGACCCAGTGGCGAAGAAGAGGCGATCGCACTGCGCCCCCGTCTGCTCAACATGGGTGGCCAAGAGCGACCGACAATTGGCATTCGCAACGCCATCACCAATCAACTCAATTCCGCTCTTCCAGCTGTGCCTCATCTGGCCGCCGGAAATGCCGCGCTGAAACCGCGGGATGAGATCCTCGCCATCAACGGACAACCGGTGACGAACGGCGCCACGCTCCAGCAGGCCCTGTGGCGTAACATCAGCCAGCCCATCGTCTGCCAGGTCCGCCGCTCGCTACCCGCTCAGAAAGGCTCCAGTGCCGAAGGCGAGGATGCGGTGCAACTGCTCGAAGTGACCGTGGAGCCCCAGATGCGACGGTCAATCGGTGTGGTGATGAAAGCCGGTGCGATTACGGGCGTCCGCCCCGATTCACCCGCCGACAAGGCTGGAATTAAGATCGGTGATCGTCTGCTTGCCGTCGGCGATGAACCGATTGCCGATCCAATCACGTTGCCCTATCGCATTGCACGTTACTTCGATCAGGAAGTTGACGTCGTTCTTGAACGCACCGACGAGGAGCAGTCAGCTACCAGCCAAGTCACCGTCAAAATGACTCTCCAAGTGCCGCAGTCCAGTTCATCGGCCGAGGATCCGATCGATCGTCCCGTGTTGGGGGTCGACGCACTGGGAATCTGCTACGAAATCAGTAATGAGATTGCCGCCATCGAGCCGGACTCTCCCGCTCAAAAAATTGGGTTGCAACCGGGTGATCGCATCGAGGACGTGGGCTTCATCGTCTCGGATGAAATTAAGAAGAAGAACGAATCATTCCCCATGGATTTCAGCAAACCGCTAGTTCTGGGAGAAGGAAATGAACATTGGCTGATGGTGGAGTCCACGTTGCAATGGCTCTACGACGGTGTTCAAGTTCAGCTCACCTATTCCCGCAATCGTGAACGGCAAAAACAGATTACTCTGGATCCCCAAACTACCGAGACGCCAATTTCGATGCGCGGTTTTATCCCGGCAGCCAAGTCGGAGATTTTGGTGGCTGATTCGTGGAGCGAAGCCTTGTCGCTCGGCGGGCGACAAACGAAAGAAGATGCGCGGCGAGTGGGCGGTATGGTGATCCAACTTTTCCGCGGCAAGGTTTCGGTGAAGAATCTCGGCGGACCGCTCTCCATTGGCACCATCGCCGCTTCCGAAGCCTCCAAGGGTCTGCCAGCTCTACTCATGTTTTTGACATTCCTCAGTGCGAATCTAGCGGTGCTCAACCTGCTACCCATCCCAGCACTTGATGGTGGACACATCATGTTTTTGCTCTGGGAAGGGCTATTCCGCAAACCGATGAATGAGCGTGTTCAAACAGCACTCACCCTGGCTGGTGTGGGCTGTCTGCTTACGCTCATGATCCTGGTGTTCGGACTCGATATCTGGCGCTTCACCCGGTAAGCGGTGATCATGGATCAAGCCTGGACTCCTGGTAAAAACGCCACTCCGATCGACACCGTGATCGTCACGCATCGCGGGGCGAGTCCCTATCTGGCGATTTGTGTGCGTCGAGCGGCCAAGGTCGCTCGACGAGTTGTCGTGCTCGGTGATGAAGCGAATGCCAACCTCGGCGTCGGCGAACATCACCTGCTCTCTGATCCCTCGCTGCAAGTTGAACTGGATGAATTCCGATCGATCTATCAGCAGGTAAGCCGCTCGCACGAGTTTTCGATTGAACGGTTTTGGGTGGAGCGCTGGTTTTTGATCCGGAATTTTTTGCGACGCGAAAATCTGGATGGCTGCCTGGCGATCGATTCCGATGTCTTGCTCTTTGGCGATGTGGCTGAGGATTCGCTCCGCTTCGCCCCCTACGCCATGACGTTCGGCTGCTGGGATGCGGTGCGAGTGGTACCGCATTGCAACTTCATTCGCGGGCGCGAAACCGTCGCCGACTTCTGCCGTTATGTCATGGAGATCTATCGTCATCCCGACAAACTGCAACGCCTGGCTGAACTGAATCGCAAGAAGTTCAATGCCGCTTGGATCTCGGATATGTCACTGCTGGCATCGTGGGGTGCAAGCTCACGATTTCCCATTGGTTATCTGGAAAACACCGTGGCTGACGGAGTTGGTTTTGATTCGTGCATCGACGACACGAAGACCTATGTCGGCTGTGGTTACCTGCCCGGTATCCTGCGACAGTGGAAGAAGCTCACATTTCGCGATGGAGTGCCATACGGAACGATTCGCTCCAGCGGCCTTCAAGTACCCATGAAATGCGTGCATTATCACGGTCCGATGAAGCTACTCATGGATCGCCATGATCAAGGCTTGGCAGATGACTGGTCCGTCGCGCGAATGATGCTGGCTAATAAATTCGCCCGCTATCCCGCTAAGTTACGGCTCATCTACCGCAATTACATCGCACCACTATTCGGTGTGAAGCGTGCCGCGTGAAAGGATACAGGAAATAGATACAGGAAATAGATACAGGAAATAGATACAGGAAATAGATACAGGAAATAGATACAGGAAATAGATACAGGAAATAGATACAGGAAATAGATACAGGAAATAGATACAGGAAATAAACACAGAGGCAGAGAGAGCACGGAGATGGGGCTCGTGTCATCGTGCGATGGTCGCTCAAGCACTATTTCATAAATGCATCTCCATTTCGGTTTCCAGAATGTGCCAACTCCGTGCCCTCTGTGCCTCTGTGTTTTCAATCTCCTTTTCTTCAATCCGTGTTTTCAATCTCCTTTTCCTCAATCCGTCACGTCCCTGGCTTTGACGCGGAGGTCCGTCGAACTGACATCGCACCGGAACTCCGAAGCAGGCACGCCGGTACACAAGGCACGTAAGTCCGGAGCGATCGAGAGCTCGTCCAGCGTACGAAAAGTCCCGTCGATCACGCGGCCGAAGACCAGAAACCGGCAGCCTTGCCGAGCGATCTCAGCCACCGCGGCTCGACAAGCCGCGTCACTACCGCCGTAGTATTTAGGTTGAGCGATTCGAATGATGGTGTCCGCGCCGACGATGAAGGTCGCTCCGGGAAAAATCTTCGCTTTCCCTGCGAAGGTCGGTTCACGCGTGAGCCATAGCCGCTGCTCTCCCGTAAACTGCTGCCGCCGATCGTCGATTGTGATATAATCGAGTGGTGGTTTATCGACGTTTTCGATCGCTAGCTCAAACTCGGTCGGCGCTCCCCTCAGCCGACTCGCAATTTCGGCAATCTGCTGATGACCTTGATGCAGGGGATTGAACGAACCAGGAAACAAAAGTTGAGGGCGTTTCGTCGTCACGCTGGGAGCTGTTTGATTGGTGGCTACGGTCACGCGCTGACCTCTCAACAACTCCCGCCACTCAGCACACGCTTCGACGCGCCGAGTTGACAGAGTGTCATGTTCGAGTGGAAGTCCTGGTGGTTCAGGAACGGGAGTGACGTCACAAGCTCGAGCGATGTGCGACAGAATAAGATCGGCTGCCAGCGCCTCCTCTGCCAGACGGTCACGAGCCCCGCGCTGCAGCTCCATGGAAATCTGCTCGGTTCCGTGGTCATCGTGAAGAGCAAGGTGCAGACGATGAGCGCCTCGTTTGGGCACCGCACTCACAAGGCTAGCCGTGCAGGCCACACCGAGTACACGGCGCGGAGCCTCGACTTGCTGAGCTGCGGTCGGAGCCTCAAGGTGAGCGGCAGTCTGCCATCGTGCGGCTCGCTGATGAGCGACCGCTGCGAGCGCCCGCGCGGTCGCCACTGAACAGAACTGCTCCGGGCGCTTACCGAGCAGAGCGGTAAGTGACTCGCTGGAGTACGGCACGAGCGCTTCGAGGATGGAGCGGGAAGCGCCGGGGACCGTCAGCAACCGACTGATCGCCAAACTGCCTCCTCCGGTGACAATCAACACCAGCGGCCGACCGGCCGCGTGAATTGCTGGCACCAGAGGATCAACAGACGGCCGATTCATGCGTTAAACGAGCGCCGCCCCTTGCGTCACATCAGGTGCGGGCAAACTGCTTGAACCCATCAAATAGGCATCGATGGCTCGCGCCGCTCCACGACCTTCATTGATTGCCCAGACGACGAGTGACTGACCGCGACGGCAGTCGCCCGCAGCGAAGATTTGCGGATGACTTGTCGCAAACTTGCCATGTTCGGCCTTGTAATTCGTACGAGGGTCGAGATCGATACCGAGCTTCTCAGACACATAGTGCTCGGGGCCCAGAAAGCCCATCGCCAGCAGCACCAGATTGCATTTCCAGGTCTTCTCGCTGCCAGGGATTTCGACCAGTTTGAATTGGCCGTCGACCTTCTTCCATTCCACTTGGACAGTCACTAAGCCTTTCACGCGACCATCCTCATCGCCGATGAATTCCTTGGTCAAGATGCAATACTCACGTGGATCGCTACCCCACTTCGCCTCCACTTCGGCATGCCCATAATCAACTCGGAAAACTCGTGGCCACTGCGGCCATGGGTTATCCGCCGCGCGCTCGGCGGGCGGCTTCGGTAATAACTCGAAGTTGACCATGCTGGCACATTCAAATCGCACGGAAGTGCCGATGCAGTCTGTCCCGGTATCACCACCACCAATCACAATCACATCACAGTCCTTGGCCGGGATGTAATGCTGATCTTGGAAATGGCTATCGAGCAGACTCTTGGTGCTCGCCGTTAAATACTCCATCGCGAAATAAATTCCCTTGAGTCCACGTCCGGGCACGGGCAGATCGCGTGGTTTGGTCGCTCCGGTCGACAGGAGCAAAGCGTCGTTGTCCGCCAGTAACTGCTGAGGATCAATCGTACGACCAACATCTGCGTTGGTGACGAATTGCACTCCCTCTTGTCGGAGCAACTCCACCCGCCGCTCGACGACATGCTTATCGAGCTTCATGTTGGGAATGCCGTACATGAGCAAACCGCCAATCCGGTCCGCTCGCTCGTAGACCGTCACTTGATGGCCAACTTTGTTGAGCTGTGCGGCGGCGGCCAGTCCCGCTGGCCCTGACCCCACGACGGCGACCTTCTTGCCAGTACGCTTGGTAGGTGGCTGTGCCACAATCCAGCCCTCGGCGAATGCGCGATCCACAATCGCATTCTCGATGTTCTTGATCGTCACCGGCGGATCGGTGATTCCGAGCACACAGGCACCCTCGCACGGCGCCGGACACACTCGCCCCGTAAACTCAGGGAAGTTGTTCGTCTTATGCAGCCGGTCGATCGCCTCACGCCAACGACCCTGGTACACCAAGTCGTTCCACTCGGGAATTAAATTATCGATCGGACAGCCGCTATTCGACTGACAGAACGGCACTCCGCAATCCATGCAGCGTGCCCCTTGAGTACGCAAATGCGACTCGTCTGGAGCGGTGAGGATTTCATTGAAATCGATGATGCGCTCCAGAGGTGGGCGATAAGCGACCGTCTTGCGAGCGTGTTCCTTAAATCCTGTAGGGCTTCCCATATCTCATTCTCGTCTTATCTAAATCTTGGTATTGGATGTTGGCTGGAGAGGACTCGCGGATACCCGAAAGGAATATGTTCTCGCGAGTCTGTGTTCTAAGTTCCTACGATCGCTGCAAACTACTTGCCGACGTGAACAGCCGACTCTTGTTCTTCATCGTGCTGTTTGCGTTCCGCCAAGACTCGCTTGTAGTCGACGGGCATCACTTTGACGAATTGCGGTAAGCTGCCCGGCCAGTCCGCCAGCAGGCGAGCGGCCACAGCCGATTTCGTGTATTTGTGATGAGCCTGTACAAGGGCATGCAGTTCCGCCTTGTCACCCGCCATGAGGACCTGTTCCAGTTCCACGGTGCCCAGATTGCAGCGCGTGAGAAATTCCTTGGCGGGATCCCAAATGTACGCGATACCGCCCGACATGCCGGCCGCGAAATTACGCCCGGTCTGACCGAGAATCACCACTCGGCCACCCGTCATATACTCGCAGCCGTGATCCCCACAGCCTTCGATGACCGCGTGAGCTCCGCTGTTCCGCACCGCGAATCGCTCCGCCGCTCGCCCTCGGAAAAAGGCTTCGCCCTGAGTGGCTCCGTACAAACAGACGTTGCCGACAATAATATTGTCCTCGGCCACGAACGTGGCAGTGCGATCGGGATAGATCACTACTCGACCACCGCTCAGCCCCTTACCGACGTAATCGTTGGCATCACCTTCCAGCTCCAACGTCACGCCACCGGCAAGCCACGCTCCGAAGCTCTGACCAGCGGACCCACGCAGCTTGACGTGGATCGTGCCGTCGGGCAAATACTGACCTCCATACCGCTTGGCGATGCGATAGCTGAGTGTCGTTCCCACGGTGCGATTGGTGTTAATAATCGGCAGCTCGATCGCTACCTTCTCACCGCGTTCCAAAGCCGGCTGGCAAAGTTCAATCAGTTGATTGTCGAGTGCCTTTTCGAGTTCATGATCTTGGGTCTGCGTGTTGTAGACCTGCACACCAGCGTGCGGCTTCCGCGCGACTTGCAGAATCGGAGTAAGATCCAAGCCGTCGGTTTTCCAGTGCTGGATCGCCGCATTGGTCTCCAAACAATCCACTCGACCAACCAATTCCCGGAACGTGCGGAAGCCCAGTTTCGCCATAATCTGACGCGCTTCTTCGGCCACCAGAAATAGATAGTTGATCACGTGCTCTGGCTTGCCAGCGAATTTCTGTCGCAGCACTGGATCTTGAGTCGCAATGCCGACGGGGCAGGTATTCAGATGGCATTTACGCATCATGATGCAGCCCAGCGTCACCAGGGGTGCCGTTGAAAAACCCATCTCTTCGGCACCGAGCATCGCGGCAATCACCACATCACGACCCGTCTTGATCTGACCGTCTGTCTGCAACACGACGCGACTGCGGAGATCGTTGAGCACCAGCGTCTGATGCGTCTCGGCAATCCCCAGTTCCCACGGCAAGCCGGCATGTTTGATGCTGGTGAGTGGACTGGCGCCGGTACCTCCGGTGTCACCCGAAATCAAAATGTGATCGGCGTGAGCCTTCGCGACACCGGCGGCGATCGTGCCCACTCCCACCTCCGACACCAGCTTCACACTGACGCGCGAATCTGGGTTCGCATTCTTCAAATCGTGGATCAACTGCTTCAGATCCTCGATCGAGTAGATGTCGTGATGAGGTGGGGGGCTGATGAGTCCGACACCGGGAGTCGAGTAACGTATTTTGGCAATGAATTCGTCGACCTTATGACCCGGCAACTCGCCGCCTTCACCCGGCTTGGCACCCTGGGCCATCTTGATTTGGAGTTCATCGGCATTCGCCAGATAGTTAATCGTCACGCCAAAGCGTCCCGAGGCGACCTGCTTGATCGCTGAACGTTTGGAGTCCCCGTTTTCCAGCGGGATGAACCGCGCGGGATCCTCGCCACCTTCACCGGTATTCGACTTGCCACCGATGCGATTCATGGCGATTGCGAGCGTTTCATGTGCTTCGGCCGAAATCGAACCGAAACTCATCGCTCCCGTACAGAATCGCTTGACGATTTCCGCCGCCGGCTCGACTTCTTCGAGCGGTATCGACTGGCCAGCGTTTTCTTTGAAGGTGAGTAAACCACGCAGTGCACAAGAGCGAGTGGCTTCGTCATTGACATGCTTGGCAAAGCGTGCGTAGGCGTCGCGCGAGTTGGTGCGCGCGGCGTTTTGCAATTCGGCGATCGAGGCCGGGTCCCACATGTGCCGCTCCCCGTCCGCTCGCCAATGGAACTCGCCAGGATTCGGCAACACCGGCAAACGATGTTCCGTGCGTTCAGGATAGCCCAACGCGTGACGGCGGAGCGATTCCTGCGCCAGCACACTGAAGTCCACACCTTGAATGCGGCTGGCCGTTCCTGTGAAACAGCGTTGAATCACTTCATCCCGCAAACCGACCGCTTCAAAAATCTGCGCGCCCTTGTAGGACTGCAACGTCGAGATGCCCATTTTGGACATCACTTTGAGCATGCCCTTGGCAACCGCTTTCAGATACGCGTAGGCAATCTTTTCGTCGGTGAGTTCCGCGGGCAGCAGGCCATCTCGCCGCGCTTGCCACAACGCCTCAAAGGCCAAATAGGGATTGATGGCGTCGGCACCGAAGCCCGTGAGCAAGCAGTGATGATGCACTTCCCGCGCCTCGCCGGTCTCCAACACCAAGCCAATTTGCGTACGCTTCGCTTTGCGAATGAGGTGATGATGCACGCCACCGACCGCCAGTAAGCTGCTCATCGGCACTCGGTCGGGCCCCAGAGCGCGATCGGTGAGCAGCACCAGCGAGTAACCTTCGTCAATCGCTTGCTCAGCTTCACTGCAGATACGTTCCAGCGCCGGCAGCATGCCCGCTTCACCCGCAGACTTCGGCCACGTAATGTCGATCTCTTTCGTCTTCCAGCCGCGATGATTGAGCGACTTCAGTGCCGCTAGTTCCTCATTCGACAGAATCGGCTGAGGCAACAACAGTCGATGGCAATGCTCCTCGGTCGTCTCCAGCAGATTTCGCTCCGGACCGATATAGCACTCCAGCGACATGATCACTTCTTCGCGAATCGGATCGATCGGTGGATTGGTCACCTGCGCGAAGAGCTGCTTGAAGTAGTCATAAATGAGTCGCGGTTGGTCGGAGAGCACGGCGAGTGCCGAATCGTTGCCCATCGAACCGATCGGATCTCGCTTTTCCTTCACGAGCGGCAGTAGCATGAACTGCAACGTTTCACTCGTGAAGCCAAACGCCTGCATGCGGCGCAGTAAGGTGTCACCCGAATATCCGGGGACGGATGCGGGCACTGGCAATTGCTTGAGCTCCAGCCGCTGCTTCTGCAGCCACTGAGCGTAAGGACGCTGCTGAGCGATATTGCGCTTCAGTTCCTCATCCGGAATCAAGCAACCTTGTTCGAAATCAACCAGGAACATTCGGCCCGGCTGCAGGCGACCCTTCTCTTTCACGTTGGCGGGATCAACGGGCAGCACTCCCACCTCGCTCGCCATAATCACGCGATCGTCGTGCGTCAGATAATAGCGACTGGGGCGCAGACCGTTGCGATCCAGCACCGCACCGACGTAACGGCCATCCGTGAACACCACCGAAGCCGGTCCGTCCCAGGGCTCCATCAAACACGAGTGATATTCGTAGAAGGCGCGCTTGTACTCCGGCATCGACTCATGATTCTGCCAGGCTTCGGGAATCATCATCATCATCGCTTCCGGCAAGGTGCGACCGGCCAGCAGTAGCAGCTCCAGGACGTTGTCGAACACGCCCGAGTCCGAAGTGTCGGGGTCCGTGATCGGCAACATTTTCTGCAGATCGTCGCCGAACAAGCCGGAGGCGAGCATGCCCTCGCGGGCCGCCATCCAGTTCATATTGCCACGCAGCGTGTTGATCTCGCCGTTGTGACACATGAAGCGCATCGGCTGAGCTCGCTCCCACGAAGGAAACGTGTTGGTGCTGAAGCGCGAATGCACCATCGCCAAATGACTCTTGTAATCCGGTTCGTTCAGGTCCGGGAAGTAGGGCAATACTTGGCCGGAGGTGAGCTGACCTTTGTAAACAATGATGCGCGACGAGAAGCTACAGACATAATACATTGACCGCTGATGTAACTGCTGCTTCTTCAGCGCATGAAAGGCCTGCTTGCGGATCAGCAGCAGTTCGCGGCAGAACGATGGTCGATCGTGCGAGGGGGCCGAGCCGATAAAAAGCTGCTCCACCACCGGCTCGGTCGCGGCGGCCGAAGGACCGATGTCCGCGCCCCGCGCATCCGTCGGCACTCGACGCCAACCAATCAATCGCTGACCCTGCGCTTCCACGAAATGCGACAGCGCGCTTTTGCAGATCTCTCGCTCCCGCGCATCCGTGGGCAGGAAGACCTGCGCGACACCATACAAGCCCGGTTCGGGTAAGGTGGTTTTCAGTTCTTCCCGCGCGATGCGTTCAAAGAAATCGTGCGGCAGCGCCGTGAGAATACCCGAGCCATCGCCGGTGTTCTTTTCACAACCACACGCGCCGCGATGATCCATATTGCGCAGCACCTGCTCGGCATCGAGCACGATTTGATGGCTGCGCGCGCCCTTAATGTGAGCGACAAATCCAACTCCGCAGCTATCCTTTTCCTGAGCCGGATCGTACAAGCCCGACTTCTCTGGCAGACCATAACCCAATTCGTTCTTCATGGCTCTCATCTAACTTTCACTGAAACCTTGCTGAACTGCCGACAGGCAGCTCAACCTCAAACTTCCCGAATACTCTCCACCAGCTCGCTGGCTGATACCGAGTCCGTGCCCTCCTCGGTCGCAGTCTCCAGTACTGAATCAAACTCCGTGCCCGGTGCGGCACCTGTTTCACTGGGACCAAAACCGCGCAGCAGTTGCAGAAAACGCCGCGCAGTCTGCCCAAGCTCTTTTCCTTTGCGCTGAATGATGCCGACCGGTCGCAGAATGTGCGCGTCATGCAGCGGAATCGCCTGCAAAGATCCCGCCAGCAACTCGCGGTCCACGGTGGGCTTGGGCAATAAACTGAAGCCCGCATCAATTTCAATCGCCCGCTTGATCGTTTCCGTGTTATCAAATTCCATCACCACCTGCACCGCTACCCCATGAGCCGCCAGCACCCGATCAATCTCGTGGCGGATTTCCAGATGAGCGTCGAAGGCCACCATTTTGTGGCGCGCCAGTTCGGTGATCGAAAGCGAAGACTTTTGCGCGAGCGGATTCGTCGGCGCACACACCACTAACATCGGCTCCTCACGCCACGGAATCGCTTGAATGTTGCGCGACGTCCGCGGGTAACTCACCACCCCCAAATCCACCTGGTCCGATTCCACCAACTCATACACTCGATCCGGATGCTGATACTGCACCCGCACGTTGGCCTTCGGACATTGCAGGAGAAAGTTCTGCACGATCTGATTCATGTGGCTGAGTCCCACCGAATAGATCGACGCCACACTCACTCGCCCCGATACTTCGGCATGCAGAGTGCGCACATCTTCTTCAAGTGCGTAGTAGCGCTGCACGAGGTTGCGACAGCCGTCGTAAAAGACGGAGCCTTCGGTGGTGAGCACGAAGGGACGTTTGGAACGATCGATCAGCCGCACGCCAAGGTGCTCTTCCAGCTGATGGACCATCTGGCTGGCATTGGACTGCGAAATCCCGTTCTGATCCGCCGCGCGCGAAAAACTGCGCTGACCAATCACGTCGCAGAACACCTTGAGTAACTTCATGTGCATCGGGGCAGCCTCAATCACGAACGCCAATACCAACTCCGCCTACTATCAGCGGGTTGCATAATGTAACGACTGAATGATCGGCTGGTCAACGACTTGGTAAGTGCTTTTTTGTGAAAAGAGCAAGATTTTGTTCCTCGGCGCTCAGTTCACCTTCGCGACTCTTGACAGCGAATGTAAGATGTTACCCGTCCGCTGTTTAACCGCTTCTGTTAAAATGGGCAATCTGCGGGATACTGAATAGCAGGTGAGCGGTAGTTTGGAGATCGTGAAGTTGTGGGGTGGGGCGAGTGGGGTGGGAGTGGCGTTTGGCCTGTCAGGGTGTGATTGGCTGCGATAGGATACGACCGGTTTACCTGGACCCGCCATGAAATTCACGATTCCCGTCCTGGCTTACATCGCAAAACTGCTCAGCGGCGCTACGGTCCGGTGGGTCGATTGCCAGCCCGATACTTGCCAACGGGTCTATTTCGCCAATCACACCAGTCACCTCGATGCCCTCGTGCTCTGGTCCTCCCTCCCCAAAACCGTCCGCGAACTCACTCGACCTGTCGCCGCCAAAGATTACTGGGAACGCGGCTGGGTGCGGCCCTACATCTCTCAGCTCTTCAACGCCATCCTCATCGATCGCCAAGAGATCAAGGTGCATCAGAGTCCGGTGGACAAGATGATTGCCGAGATTGGTAATCGCTACTCGCTGATCGTTTTCCCCGAGGGGGGCCGTAGTGGTGGCGGGGAGCTGGGGCAGTTCAAAAGCGGTTTGTATTATTTAGGTAAGAAGAGACCGGACTTGGAACTCGTTCCCGTTTATATTGACAACCTCAACCGCGTCTTGCCGCGAGGCGAGTTCTTGCCGGTGCCGCTGTTGAGTTGCATCACGATCGGGCCGCCGATCTGGCTGGAGGCGGGCGAGCCGAAGGCGCAGTTTTTGCAACGAGCGCGCGAAGCAGTGCGACGGTTGAAAGAGATTTAGCGTGGAGTGCCGGTGGCGCTGATGGTTGCCTTGATTGATCAACTTGTAGCTGCTCCGGTGGCATTTTTTTGGTTAGCCGACGAGCTGATCTGGCGCGATGGCCGCACCTATTGGCTGCTCGGCTGTGTACTCGGTCTCTTGATCGTCGCCTTCGTTATCAGTCAGTTTCTCCGGCGGCAGCCGGAGACAACCGTCAATCCGGCGCTCGTGCAGATGTTCAACCAGCGTATTCGAGCGTGGTGGTTGATGTGTGCGATTCTGGTGGCGGGGTTTTGGCTGGGACGAATCGGCACGGTGGTGCTCTTCGGTTTTGTATCATTTCGTGCGCTGAGTGAATTTGTCACGATCACACCGACTCGCGGTGGCGATCACCGGGCACTCTTCTGGGTCTTCTTCGCCTTTACCCCCGCTCAGTACATTCTCGTGGGGCTGGGACAATCCTACTATGACCTCTACAGCGTTCTCATCCCCGTCTATGCGACCCTGTTCATTCCCGCTCGCATTGCCATCGCCGGTGACAGTCGCCGCTTTCTCGAACGCTCCGCCAAGATTCAAGCCGGATTGTTGATCTGCGTCTATGCGCTCAGTCACGCTCCGGCGCTGGCGGACTTGTCGCTGGTCACGCGCGGTGAAAATGATGAACTGGTGCCTTGGACTGGCGGCCGTGCGGGACTGCTCTTTTACTTTGTTCTGCTCGTGCAGCTGGCCGATGTATTTCAGTATACCTGGGGCAAACTGTTAGGACGGCGAGTGATCGCGGCGAACATCAATGCCAGTCGTACCTGGGAAGGGTTTATTGGCGGAGTGTTAAGTACGGCGGTTGTCGGCGCGCTGCTCTTCTGGGTCACTCCCTTTAACATCTGGGAATCGGCCTGCATGGCGATGGTCATTGCGGCGATGGGTTTTTCGGGCAGCATGACGATGTCGGCGATCAAGCGCGATCGTGGAGTCCAGGATTATGGCACTCTGGTCCAAGGTCATCCGGGACTCCTGGATCGCATCGACTCACTTTGTTTTGCAGCGCCAGTTTTCTTTCACCTCACGCGCGTCCTGGCCGGTGCGCCTTAAATTCAGGGAAGACTGTTCATGGCAGGAACGTCGATTCACTGCGATGTCGATTTCAACTCGCGTGGTATTCACCACGGAAATCTTTACATTCCCTATTCCTATAATCTGGGTGGCTGGGCGAATCTCTTTGTGCCCGTGACCGTCATCAACTCCGGTGGAACAGGGCCGACGGCGCTGGTCATGGCGGGAAATCATGGAGATGAATATCCCGGCCAGGTAGCCATTCTCCGGCTCGGCCGGGAGCTTCGTCTGGATGATGTCCAAGGGCGACTGATATTGGTGCCTTGCTTGAGTGTACCGGCATCGAAAGCGATGACTCGCCTGTCACCGCTCGATGGAAAAAACTTCAACCGCTGTTTTCCCGGCAAAGCAGATGGCACTCCGTCGGAGATGCTCGCTCACTACTTGACCACCGTACTCTTTCCGCTGGCCGATATCGTCGTCGATATCCATACAGGTGGACGGAGCATGGATTTTTTTCCGTGCGCTCACATGCATCTGGTGCCGGATCTGGAGCAGCGGCAGCGCATGATCGCTGGCACGGAGGCTTGGCATTCCGAGCTGGCATTTTTGTATACCGATGTGGCGGGAAGCGGGCTGTTGCCAGTGGAAGCCGAGCGACAGGGAAAGACGGTCATCACAACCGAAATGGGTGGCGGCGAGCCGGTGACGACGGCCGTTCATCGACTCACTCAGTTCGGTCTGAGCAACGTGCTGCGGCATTTCGGAGTGTTAGCCGGTCGAGCGGCCACGCGTGCGGAGCGTCACGTGAAACCGGTGCGCTGGGTTGAGGCATTGCATCGTGATGACTATCGATTCGCGCCAGAATCCGGCATCTATGAAAACCTGGTGCCGCTGGGAACGGATGTAGCCGCGGGCGAAGCCGTCGGCCAGATTCATTTTCTCGAGCGACCAGACCGAGCTCCGGTGGAGGTCACCGCTCTGTCACGCGGAGTGCTCATCGGCACCCGCGGCCCTTCCGTGGTCTCTCAAGGCGACTGCGTCGCCTGCATCGCCCACGACGTCCCCCCCGAACGCTTCTCGTCATAACGGATTCTCCCGGTCGCACGACGTTCCAAGTCGTAAAGCGCCATGTCGCACGACTTTCCAAGTCGTCAAGCGCCATGCGAATTGTGAGTCAATCGCGACCGACTTCGCGGCACTAGTCGACTCGGAGAGTCGACCGACGTGAGTCGACCGACGTGAGTCGACCGACGTGAGTCGACCGACGTGAGTCGACCGACGTTACAGCGCTAGTCGACTCGGAGAGTCGACCGACATGAGTCGACCGACATGAGTCGACCGACGTGAGTCTAGCGATTCAATCGCGCGCGTTGCTTGGCTTACGTTAATCCCGCAATCGGTTCGCCATGGTAGATGTGATGGGGACGATCGACGGCGTCCAGCCAGGCGGCGGTGGGTGGGATACCGAGCGCTTGATAGATCGTGGCAGCCATGTTTTCCGGCTTCTGCGGACTCGACACCGGATAAGCACCTTGTCGATCGGAAGCACCAATGACATTTCCTCCTCGCACTCCACCGCCCGCGAAGAATACCGACTGCACCGCTCCCCAGTGGTCACGACCCGGCAGTTTATAGTGCTGGGGGAGCAGCGAGATCTTCGGTGTGCGTCCGAATTCTCCCGCCATCACGATGAGAGTCGAATCGAGCATGCCACGATCGCGCAGGTCATCGAGCAGTGCAGCCACCGCGCGATCCGTCGGTGGCAGTAACTTGTCTTTCAAATGCGGAAAGGCGTTCCCGTGGGTATCCCACGATTCGTTATTGCCTAAATTAACCTGCACCAAATTGACACCCACTTCGACCAGCCGTCGAGCCATCAAGAGCGACCAACCAAAGGCATTCTTCCCATATCGCTCCTGCGTCTTCTCATCCGCTCGAGTGACATCCACCGCCCACTGCACCTGGCGATCGGTGAGCAGCGAGGTGACGCCTTGGCGATAGCGATCGTAGCCGCGAGTGGCGGCGGCAGAGTCCAACTCGCGACGCTGTGCGGCGAGTTCTTGCAGCAGGCCCAGACGACCTTGAAACCGGTTTTCCGTGAGCCAGGCCGGCAACGAAAGATTCGGCGCCTGAAATCGCCGCTCATCCTTGTGAGCTCGCTGCTGATGATCAAATTGATGCGTGGGGAAAGCGCCATAGGAGGTGGCATGAAAGGGTGACGCTTCCAGGAACCACGGGTCGCGATGGCTACCCATCTCGCCCGCAAACTGCCCCGGAATCACTCGACCTGAATAATGCACCAGCCGCTCCGGTAAGACGACGGCGGGTGGCAAATTGTTCCGCGGTGGAGTGACCGTGTTGGCAATGGCGGCGATCGAAGGCCAGTCCGTGCGCGTCGGAGCACTCGCATTGAATCCAGGTGGTACGACCGAGCGACCGGTGAGCATGATATGGTGGCCGGCCGAATGATCGTTCGAAGGATGAGTGAGCGATCGGCAGAGTGCCCACAGTTCGCTCCGCTCCGCCAACAACGGCAGATGCTCGCAAATTTGCAGCCCAGGCGTCCGGGTGGCAATCGGCTTGAACTCCCCGCGCACCGTATCCGGAGCGTCTGGCTTCAGATCAAAACTCTCATGCTGCGCCAGACCACCCGAAAGGAAAATGTAGATGCAAGCTCGCGCCCGTGATGCTCCCGACGGACTCACGGGTTCACCCGCTTCGTTGACCGCCGTCGTTTCCGCCTGCAACGCTTGCAGGTGATTCATGCCGAGCCCCAAGAGTCCGATCGCGCCCGCCTGAACTGCCAAGCGGCGCGTGAGATGGCCAGGCACAAATGAACTTGTCACTCGAGGGTGCATCGTCATGATCTTCACCGGGATGGTTGGTTGTCGGGGTGAGGGGGGCGGGGTGAGGGGTTCGGGGTTCGGGGTTCGGGGTTCGGGGTTCGGGGTGAGGGGTTCGGGGTTCGGGGTGAGGGGTTCGGGGTTCGGGGTTCGGGGTTCGGGGTTCGGGGTTCGGGGTGAGGGGTGAGGGGTGAGGGGTTCGGGGTTCGGGGTTCGGGGTGAGGGGTGAGGGGTTTCGGGGTGCGGGGTTCGGGGTGAGGGGTGAGGGGTTTCGGGGTGCGGGGTTCGGGGTGCGGGGTTCGGGGCTCGGGGGTTCGGCGCAATCCCGCTACCCGCTACCCGCCACCCGCCACCCGCTACCCGCTACCCGCTACCCGCCACCCGCCACCCGCTACCCGCTACCCGCTACCCGCTACCCGCTACCCGCCACCCGCCACCCGCTACCCGCCACCCGCTACCCGCCACCCGCTACCCGCCACCCGCTACCCGCTACCCGCCACCCGCTACCCGCCACCCGCTACCCGCTACCCGCTACCCGCTACCCGCCACCCGCTACCCGCTACCCGCCACCCGCTACCCGCTACCCGCTACCCGCTACCTGCTACCCTTCACCCTGTACGATCGGGTTTCGCAGCGTGCCGATGCCGTCGATCGTGATCGACACTTCATCGCCGCGCGCCAGCGTGAATGAACTATCGGGCACGATGCCGGTGCCGGTAAGGAGAAAGGTACCGCTAGGAAATGCATTGTCACGTCCCAGCCAGCTAATCAGATCCTCGAAGGTCCGCGCCATCTGGGCGATCGTGGTGTCGCCCGCAAACACTTCAACACCCCCGCGTACGATCGAGAGATGAATCCCAATCGACTCACGGGGCGGAAGTGCGTCGAGCAGCGTGATCCAGGGGCCAAGTCCACAGCACTGGTTGTAGACCTTCGCTTGAGGCAGGTAGAGCGGGTTTTCGCCTTCGATATCGCGCGAACTCATATCGTTCCCCACGGTGCAGCCAACCAGCTGCAGGTGAGAATTGATCACGAGTGTCATTTCGGGTTCGGGTACGTTCCAGGTCGCATCGCGGCGAATACGCAGGGGTTGACCAGGTCCCGACACGCGACTGGGAGTTGCTTTGAAAAAGATTTCGGGACGAGGCGACACGTAAACTCGGTCGTAACACGAAGCTGCCGCTTCCGACTCTTCCATTCGCGCCACTTGGCTGCGTTTGTAGGTCACGCCGGCGGCCCAGACTTCTTGATCGTCGATCGGGGCGAGCAAGGTGACGGCGCTGAGTGGCACGGCGGCATTGTTTAAGGCTAGCGACTGTGCCAGTTGCGCAGGCTGCGGAGAGTCGAGTAGTTCGCGGAGGGAGCGGCATGATCCAGCGGATAAATTCAGGGGAAGCAGGCGTTCCCCGTCGACGATGCCGACCGCCACAGCGCCGGCGGACGAACGATATTTGGCAAGTTTCATGGATTCTCGCGAACTGAAGGAGCAAAAACCGTGGAGCGGTCCCGCGGTGGGACCAACAAACCAGTCATCTTAGATACGTATCGGCATTCAATGCAACGTCGACGAATCCCTCTTTCCGCACTTCTCGCCAGCGCCTCGCGCAACGTATAATCAAAATTCGTTTGATTCGCTTTCCGTCCCCAAGGCGCTCGCATGTCGAAGTCTCGCAAAAATCGAATTCTGATTGCTGACGATAATCAGCCCAATCGGGAACTGCTCGAAGCTTACCTGGCAGGTGTTGATTGCGATGTAGAAACCGCGATCGACGGCCAAGATACGCTCGATAAAGTCGCTACCTTCCATCCCGACCTGATTCTGCTCGATGTCATGATGCCGAAGCTGAGCGGCTTTGAAGTTTGCAAGAAACTCAAGCAAACCGCTGACACTCGACGTATCATGGTGCTCATGGTCACGGCGCTCAACGAGCTGGGTGACATTGAGCGGGCGGTAGCGGCGGGTACAGACGACTTTCTTTCCAAGCCCGTCAATCGCGTGGAGCTGGTCAAGCGCGTGGAGAATATGTTGAAGCTCAAAGATGTCACGGATGAGCTGGAACGGCTGCGACAGTATATCCAGCAGATGGAAGATGCAACGGGTCCCTGAACTTCACGTAACGGAAGATAACTCGTGGAACCAAGTATATGGCCGACGCCGGACAAAACGGCCGAACTGTTAGCGGAAGTTCAAACAGGCGACGAGCAGGCCGTCAATCAATTGATGGAGCGTCATCGGGAGAGCGTACGCAGGCTCATCCAAATGCGACTCGATCAAAAAATTCTGCGGCGAGTCGACGTCAGTGATGTACTCCAGGACGTCATGATCGAAGCGCATCGGCGGTTGCACGATTACCTGCGCAATCCCGCCATGTCGTTTCATCTCTGGCTGCGGCAAATCGCCAAAGATCGCATCATCGACGCTCATCGACGACATCGCGTGTCGGGGAAACGCTCGGTTGATCGCGAACAATCACTGGCCGTACCGCAGGGTGACGAGCATTCCACGCGCGACCTCGTCGCCCAGCTCTGCGATCCCGAAATGACTCCCGCCGCCGCTGCCACTCGCCGCGAAATGGCTCGACAGGTGGAAGAGGCGATCAGCAAATTGGATGATGCCGACTGCGAGATCATCGTGATGCGGCATTACGAGCATTTGACGAATCAGGAGATCGCACAATCGCTCGGACTCACAGAGCCGGCGGCGAGCATGCGATATTTACGTGCCATTCGTCGCCTGCGCAATGTGCTCGGTAACTCCCTGGATGGACCCACCGACGACTAAGAACTCGCTCATCCCTCTTCCCGCTGCTCCGATCCACGTTTCATTTGCTTGCCCGTCAAGCTAGCCGTGAACACCACGAATACCACCTCCCCACCACTCGATGAATCCGACGCTCGCGATGAACAGCTGGCGATGTTGCTGGATGAGCTTTCCGCGCGTGTGCAACGAGGCGAGTCGGCGGACTTTGAACGGATCTGTGCGGAGCATCCTGATTTAGCCGACGAACTGCGGCAGCTCTGGGGTGCGGTGTTAGTTGCGGAAGTAGCGGGTTACGATTCCCGCTCCTCGTCCGATCAATCCCACAGCAGCGAAACGTCGCTGCGTTTGGCAACTCTGCCGCCACTGCCGTTTTCGATTGGTGATTATGAGTTGCAGCAAGAGATTGGACACGGCGGGATGGGCGTTGTTTTCCGCGCTCATCAAACGAATCTGCGTCGCGACGTCGCTCTGAAGATGATCCTGCCGGGCAAAGGTACCGGCGCCGCGGATATCGCTCGGTTTCGAGCGGAAGCGGAGGCGGTGGCCAAACTGAATCATCCCGGCATCGTGCCAGTCTATGAAGTGGGGGAATGGGAAGGTCGGCCGTTCTTCAGCATGAAGTACATCGCTGGCCAAACACTGTCCCAGAAGTTAGCGGCCGGTCCTCTCCCCGCTCGCGAAGCGGCTCGACTGCTCCTGGAGGTTTGCCGCGCGATTCAGCACGCCCACGAAGAAGGGGTGCTGCATCGCGATCTGAAACCGTCCAACATTCTGCTCGACCTGGACGGCCAACCGCATCTCACCGACTTCGGACTTGCCAAACAAATCGAAGCCACCGCCAGTTTGACTCGCACCGGTGCTATCCTGGGAACGCCCAGTTACATGGCTCCCGAACAGGCGGCGGGTGCGCGTGGGCAAGTGGGTCCCAGCACCGATATCTATAGTCTCGGCTCCATCCTCTATCACATGCTCACCGGTCGACCTCCTTTTCAGGCGGCATCGCCCGTGGACACTGTCTTGCTACTCCTGGAACAAGACCCTGTGCCGCCGCATGTGATCAATCCGAAATGCGATAACGACTTGGAACTCATCGCACTGCGCTGTTTGCAGAAGCCGCCCGATCTGCGCTATCCGACTGCGGCTGCGATGGCGGCCGATCTGGAGGCGTTCCTGCACGATGAACCCATTTCCGCAAACACAGGACGTTTCAGCCAGATTCTCTCGCGTTTGTTTCGCGAGACTCATCACGCGCCCGTACTGGAAAACTGGGGCACGCTCTGGATGTGGCACGGAATTGTCCTGCTCATCGTGAATCTGCTGACAGAACTCATGTTTGCGCTCGATTACAGCAATCGATGGTCCTATGCTAGCCTTTGGACCGTCGCGCTCTGGACGTGGGCTTATGTGTTTTGGGTGCTGCGGCAACGAGTGGGACCGGTGACATTTGTCGAGCGGCAGATTGCGCACTTGTGGGCGGGCAGCATGATCGCGATCGCACTGCTGTTTCCGCTGGAATTCTCGCTCGGCTTGCCACCGCTTGCGCTTTCGCCCGTGTTGCCCCTGGTCATGGGACTCGTGTTTCTCGCCAAAGCAGCGATGCTATCCGGTGCGTTTTACTTGCAAGCAGGTGCGCTGTTCTTTGTCTCCATGCTGATGGCACGCTGGCCCAATGCTGCCCACGTGCTCTTCGGTATCGTCTCCGCGCTCTGCTTTTTCATTCCCGGTTGGCAGTATCACCAGCGTCGTAAAGTTAACCGGCAACTCGGCCATTCCCACAATCTGTGAGACACGGGCTGTTGCGCACGGCGACACGGACTGTTGCGCACCGGAGACACGGAGGGAAGAATACGGAGGGGAAGGAGAGGGAGGACGAGGTGGGTCGGAGTTACGTTTTGACTTTCATGATCATGAGGACGGCGGAGTTGACGGCGCTGTCGATTTCTTTCCATTCGCGTTCGCCGGGGGTGACGTCGTCGACGCCGGCCCAATCGGGCAAGGCTTGCTTGAGGAACGTCACGAGTTCACGAACGGGCAAGGCCATGCCATAACTGTCCAGGCCCAGGCGAACATCGGTTTTGGCGGTGACCATTCCGAGAACGAGTCCGGAGCGACTGACGACGGGTCCACCGCTGTTGCCGGGGTTGATGCGGCAATCCAGCAGCAGCATGCCTTCTTCGGACTGTTCCGGCAAAGCACTCACCACGCCTGTGGTAATCCGCACATCGGTGCCGATGTCGTCGCCCAGGGGAAAACCAAACACGGCGACGCTGGTCGCGCGGGCCGCTTCAGTTGATGAGAAGCGCAGAGCATCGAATTGCTCAAACTGACTCGGGTCCACTCGTAACAACGCGATGTCACGACGAGGATCTTGAGCGACTACTTGGGCCGGTACTCGCTTCTGTTCAGCGCCCGGCAGTCGGATCACGATGTTACCGGGGCCGCGAATGACATGGTGATTTGTCAGAATGTAACCGCGTCGATCGACGATGAAACCAGTTCCGGACGACAGTTGATCGTTGGACTGAATAGCCCTCGTGGCATTTTGCAGAGCCTTTTGTAATTCGACGTCGGTTGGAGTGTAGCGTTTGGCTGCTTCGAGATGCGGTCGAGCGGCGGCGAGTGCATCGGGGATGCGCAGCAGGACGGCGACAGCGGAGAGATGTAATCGTACGGCTCGATTGGGATCCTGAAACGTATGCGATTCACTCCACTGGCGGAGTTCTTCCAGTACCAACTGGATCTTGGGGGCCTCGTTATCAATCGCTGCTTGCCGCAGTCGAGTCTCCCAATCCGCTTCAAAAAATGGTTCCTGAATTCCCTGGCTGTTCGTCTCATCAACTCGTCGGGCCAGTGCGAGTCCCTGGGCGATCAGCTTGGGGTAGAAGAATGTCAGCTTGCCTTCGGCCAACCAGGTGAGTGCTTCGCGATAGGCGTTTAGTTGCTCTTCGGGAGGCTTGGAGCGCGCGGCATCGATGGCTGCGAGGCGCGCATCGCGCGTATTATGTTTCGCTTGTAGAAGCGTCAGATGCTGAATGTATTTATCCACACCCTCCTCAAACATGCCGTCGATGATGTAGGGCGTGCCACCCGCATCCAGCAGTACGATGGTGGGGACGGAGCGAATTCCGAAGCGACGAATGAGCTGGCGGTTCTGAGCGATGTCGCCGAGTAAATTCAATCCCGCCTCGGTGCGCGGCATATCAATCACTACGGTCTCGAACCGCGGCTGGATGAATTGCTGAAATCTGGCGTTGGAAAACAATTCCGTCGCCATGCGGATGGAATCGGTGTTCCAATCCGAGCCTGCGAATACCAGGAAGATGTCCTTCTTGCGTTCGGTGGCTTTACGCACGGCGACATCCAGTGACTGTCCGAAGCCGGCAAAGTTGAGAGGCCCGGTGTAGGTTTCTGCCGTGCCACCAGCACCTGAATTCGATTTGCCCTTGCCCGCACCATCAGCAGGGTGGGGCGAGTTTTTATCGGTACCCGGCTTGGTCAATTGCGCGAACGATGATTCTTTCCAATCTGGTTGAAACGTATGCTGCTCACCCTTGCGCAGCGTGAAGCCATAATCAATCTGCTCGAAGCCGCGACGCAGGATGGTGAGCCGATGAGAGCCTTCGGTGAGCGGGAAGGAGAGTGGACCGGTTGCTGGGAGCGATTGATCCCGGCCGTTGATCTTGAGCAGAGCCCCTTTGCGATCGCTTTCGGGCCAATTGATCAAAAGCGATGTCTTGCCACTGATCACACCCACTGAGGCGTTGCCTCGATCGAGATTGGAGGCCAACCAGACGATGAGTCCCACGGTGATGGTGAGTGCTAGTGCTCCGCCACCTAATACCCACAGCAGCAGGCGCGAACCAGCCCGCGACCGGCCGGATGCCGGAAGACCTGAGCGGTCCGTAGCAGCGCGGTCGGTGGCGGCTCGTTCTGTCGCTCGTGTACGTTTCGTGACAATGGCGACTCCCGCGCCGGCGGGTTCCGGTGGACGAACTTCCGGGACGGGAGGTGCGGCACTCTCTTCGGCATGTCGATTGATCACCACACTGGGTGACGGCCCGGTTGGGGAGTGCGTGGGCGGAGCGTCGGGCGAGCCGAATTTCATGCCAGCCAATTCGGGATAGTCGAGTGACGTGGCGCCTTCGGCAGTGGGCGCACTTTCCAGAAAGCGACTGGCATTCCCTTCGCTCGGCGTCGTCGGTGCGGGAGGCGTTTGCAACGGCACAACCACCACGGTCGCGCAAGTGGGACAACGAGCTTTCCTGCCCGCCGCTTTCGCGTCGACTTTAAAACGAGCGCCGCAGGCCGAGCAGCGACAAACTATTTCCACGCCTGAATCCTTGTGAATGACGAGCCGTTGACAGTCGTTATTATTCCGTCGCCTCGGGGGACTTCAAGGCGCGTCTTTGTCCCGCGCATCGCGTATCATCGCAAACTCTTGAGAAAAAAACGCGATTTTGACCGGAATATCCTACCGCCTCACGCTCAACTTTGCCGGTCGTACCGGCCGAAATTAATCTTTAGAGTGCGCACGGGCACAGCCTGCGTTGGGCGGATTTCAGGGGAACCGGACAAGTCATGGCGGCAAAACGACGAACGTCGAGAACTTCAGGAGCAACTGCGGCAACGCCGGCAACAGCTCACCAAGGCGATGAAGCGGCCGCCACCCTTGTGGCCTTTCCCGATCTCTACGGGCCCTGGCAATTAGTCCGACAACTCGGCAGCGGCTCTTGGACCGAAGTCTACCAAGCCCGCCCCGCCACTTGCCAAGCCGATCATCCAGCGGACTACGCTGTCAAAATCCCACGTCCCGATCGTCGTGGTGACCCGCTCGTCGAGGAACTGCTGCAGCGTGAGTTTCAGGTAGGACGCACGTTCACCCATGCGCATGTCGCCCCGATTTTATCTGCGAGCGTCGAACAGCCACCGTACTATCTCGCGCTGCCACTCATCGTCGGCTCATCACTCGAACATCACCTGCGACGGCATCAGCGGTTATCACCACCCGTGGCGTTATGGTTTGTACGGCAGGCCGCCGAGGGGCTCTCCGCGCTGCATGAGCATGGCTGGCTGCATGGGGACGTGAAGCCCGGTAATCTGCTGGTCTCAGCTTCCGGACATGTCACCTTAATCGACTTGGGATTCGCTCGCGAACTCCAGCAGTTGGCCAGCACCGAACCGCCGCGCACGCTCGCCGCCACACCAGCCTACGCCGCCCCAGAGGCACTCGATTGGCGACAGCCACCACAGTCCGCCAGCGATACCTATAGCTTGGGAGTCACTCTGTTCGAATTACTCACGGGTGAACGACCGCAACCGTTCACCACCATCGCTCGAGATCAGCAGGCTTCACGCGCCGACGTGCGCGACTGGCTGCCCTACGCCCCTCGGAGCCTTGCTCGACTCTTGCATCAGATGCTGGCGGTGGAACCGCACGAGCGTCCCACCGACACGTCACTCGTCGAAAAACTTTTCGAACTCGAAATCGCCACGTTCCATCTCCGCGAACGACTCGCCGCTTAACGCCCAGCGAAATCTTCCGCGCCAGGCGACAAACCATTTCAGAGCAGTGCCAATAAGCAGGAACTTGCCGCTATTTCCCTCCTCCGCCCGCTTTCACCTGCCACTGCTCGTCGAAGAAACCGGCATCGACGATCTTGCCTGGCCAGATCGTGCTGGGAGGAGTAGACAGATCGACCACTGCCCAGTCGGGTAAGACGGGAATCTGTCGAGCGTTATTCAAGTGCGTGTACTCGCGGAACGTGAAGCCGCTGTTGAGCACCACATATTTCTTGGGGTTGAGCGGGTTGGGGAAAATGGCGATGAGCGCGTGGCGGTCGGATGGATAGGACTTGCCATTCACCACAATCGCGTCACGTTCCCAGCGAATCGGCAATCGATCAGCGATCTTCGCCAACACCTCGTTGCTCGATGGATCACCCCACAACACAAGATTGTGCTGCTCGATGTCCGCCGCGGCAATTTGCCGATCTTCCTTCACTCGAGCGTCACCGCGGAAATGCCGTCGCCATTGCTCGACCGCCCGTGTCAGCTCCGCGTCCGACCAGACGGCTGGTGGTTCATGCCAGGCTTTACCCGTCGGATGAACGAACAGGAACGAATCCAGGAAGGCGTCGTCGATGGGACCTTGCAGGTCGTGGACCTTGCGCACTCCCTCATCCGCTCGACGTCCCACTCGCCACGCATCGCCGACACGGTGGAGCGACATCTGCCATGAGCGATCGGTACCGGGACGAGGTCCCGCAATGGTCACTCCATCGATCACCACCGACACGGGCTTTGTGAGATCAAACGGGCAGTGACCAGCAGCCAAGTCCAGCGTCACAGCTCGAATGTTACGAGTTGTCACCACGATGTTTGATCGCTCGGTATCCAGGCGAGCGTTGATGCGAGCGGCTTCCCAGTGCTGACTCAACTCGTCAATCGTCACCCAGGCCAGCTTGTTGTACTTGAGTGTATAGGTGACGAATTGGATATGCGCCGGAGTCCGTTCGCGACCTTGTCGCGCGAGTGAAGTCATCCGACGTTCCACCTCGTCGCGCGACTGTGGGTGATAGGTATGCTTTGTCTGTGGGCCGATCACATGGAGCAGACGCAGATTTTCTTTCGCGAGTGCCGTTTCCATGATGTCGGCGGCTTGCTTCTGACTATCTTCGTCGCCACTGTAAGCGACCGTCGGACAATGGCGGAGATTGACCGCCCAGTCTGGGCAATCGTACAGATGCCAAAGCTTTTGCTCCCACCACATCGGCTTCAGCGTTTCTTGTTGAAACGAGCGCAGGAACTCGGGAGTCTCCGAGAACCCGGCACCTGGATTTGCGGCATACCAGCGTCCGGGGTCATGCACGGCCAAATGCCACGCTCCCGCTCCACCCATCGAGAACCCACGTACACCAATTCGATCTTCATCCACTCGATAGCGCTGCTGTACGGAGGCGAGAGCTTCCATTACATCAACTTCACCAGCCAGCTTAAACGCGTTATTCCAGCGTCCATAGGGATGCAGAACCAGCGTGTGGGGAGGAGCGAATGTGCCGGGGTTCTTCATGCGATCACGCAAGAAATTAACTTCCGTCAGCACCTCACCGCGACCGTGAAACCACAAATCCAAGCGATAACCTTGCGCTGATCGTTCGTTGTATGAGGCGGGAACGATGATGCCATAAGGTTGCACTGAGCCGTCAATCTTGGAGACGTATCCGCGCACGATGAGTCCCGCAGCTGCATGCCACGGCGCCTGGCCGCCGAGCAGTTGCTGCCCGCGCTCGAGACCCAAGGCGAGCAGTTTGAAGGCCTCTTCCACTTCCGGTGGTTGATGGAACTCTTGATACTTCAGCGCGTCATGCACGGCCTTGTGAAAGATGGCAACGTCGGGCCAGAGTTCCTTGGTGAGTGGGTCTGTCTTCTTGCGCAACTGGTCGACAACGTCGGCGAGTTTCTTCAGTTCGGCTTCCAGAGCGGCGCGACGATCGGCGGGCACTTCGATACCCAGTTTTGGCATGCGTCGCACGGTTTCTGGGTTGTTATCCGCCGGGCCATCCGCCCACACTCGTCCTGCCCCATCATCGGGCACCCCGAAAAACGAAGGGCCGAACGCTAGAAGCGCGAGGCAAACGACAACAGGCCGCCAATAAGTTTTCGTCAGTTGGGAACAAAGAGGTAGCAACATAGGGGAACCGCCTGAGGGGTGAACGAGGGTTGCGGGAGTGAGGTAGGACATCGGGCGACAGGTCGGCCGCGAATCAGCCAAAAGAAGAAACGACAACGCGCGTAAAGTCAACGTGGAAACACTCAAAAGCAGCTCCCCAATCGGACGATTTTTTCGTTGCTGGCGAGGCGGCCGCGACGCTTGCGGTCGGTTGTGATTTAGGGGTGAAAATGGTACACTTCCAGCCTTGAAAAAACCGGTATGAATGGCTGGGAAGAGGCACAATTCACAGCCGCAGTTCTTAACCCCTCCGACGCTTGCTGTCTGAAAGGATTTCTCCTTTGTCCACCGATTCAGGGTCCACCGATTCAGGATCTAACACTGGCCGCCTGATCGACTTCGCGATTGAGGATGAACTGAAGGAAAGTTACCTGACGTACGCGATGAGCGTGATTGTCAGTCGAGCTCTGCCCGACGTGCGCGACGGCTTGAAGCCCTCCCAGCGTCGTATTCTCGTCGCCATGAACGATCTGAATCTGGGGCCATCGGCGGCCCGTGCGAAGTGCGCCAAGATCGCCGGCGAGACGATGGGGAACTACCACCCTCACGGCCAGGAAGTGATCTATCCAACGCTGGTGCGCATGGCTCAAGAATGGAACATGCGACATGCACTGGTCGACAAGCAAGGCAACTTCGGCTCGATTGCCGGCTTACCTCCAGCCGCCATGCGTTACACCGAAGCTCGTCTGTCACAAATCGCCTCGTCGATGCTCCGCGATCTGGACCTCGACACGGTCGACTTCGTGCCAAACTATGACGATTCCCGAGTGGAGCCGTCGGTGCTGCCATCGGCTTTTCCCAATCTGGTGGTCAATGGTGCTCAGGGCATCGCGGTCGGCATGGCGACCTCCATTCCACCGCACAACTTGGGCGAGGTTTGTGATGCACTCATCCGAGTGATCGACGATCCGGATGTATCGATCGATGAACTGATGGAGATTGTACCCGGTCCTGATTTTCCGACCGGCGGCATGATCTGTGGACGAGCGGGAGTGCGCCGCGGTTACCACACCGGCCGCGGTCAGCTCACCTTGCGCGGCAAAGCTCGCATTGAGGAATACAAAAACGACCGCTACCGGATCGTCATCAATGAGATTCCGTATCAGCAGTTTCGTGATCGCGTCATCGAGATCATCGCCGATCTCGTGAACGACGATCGCATCAAGGGCATCTCGGCGATTCGTGACGAAAGCGATTTGAAGGAGCCAGTACGAATTGTCATCGAGATTAAACGCGATGCCGATCCCGAAGTGGTCCTGAATCAGCTCTATGAATTTTCTCCCCTGCAGGAATCTGTCTCGCTCATCTTCCTCGCACTCGTCGACGGCAAGCCACGCGAACTGAACTTCAAGGAACTGCTGACCGAATATGTGCGACATCGGCTGGATGTGATTCGCCGCCGCACTCAGTTCCTGCTCTCCAAAGCTCGTCGCCGCAAGCATACGGTCGAAGGGTTGCTGCTCGCGCTGGCGAATATCGACGAAATCATTCGCATCATCCGGTCATCTTCCACGCAAGCCGAAGCGAAGACTGGCTTGATGGGCGTCGAGTGTCCGGCGGTGATGATGGAGCGAGCACTTGGGGAAGAAGGGTTCCAAGTGTTTGCGTCCGAACGCGGCAAGGCTGACACCTACACGCTCACCGCCGTGCAAGCCGAAGCCATTCTGCGCATGACGCTGGGGCAATTGGTCAACCTCGAACAAGAACGGCTCTCGAAAGAGCATGCCGAGTTGCTGGGGGAGATTCGCGAGTATTCGCGAATTCTGTCGGATGAACAAAACATTCTTGACATGATCAAGGCTGACCTCCGCGAAATTCGGTCCAAGTATGCTGACCCACGTCGCACCGAGATCTCGGGCGAAGAAATTGGTTCCGTCAACCTGGAAGATCTCATCACCGAAGAAACGATGGTGGTGTCGATCAGTCATAAAGGCTACATCAAGCGCACGCCCTCCAGCATGTATCGAGCGCAGCGCCGCGGTGGCAAGGGGCTCAAAGGTGCCAAGACCGAGGAAGAAGATCCCATCGAGCATTTGTTCGTAGCGAGCACGCACGCCTACCTGCTCTTCTTCACCAACCTGGGTAATGTGCACTGGCAAAAGGTTTACGATTTACCGCAACTCAGTCGCGAAAGTCGCGGTCGCGCGATTGTCAATCTGCTCAACCTGAAAGAAGGTGAGATGATTGCGGAATGCGTGCCGGTGCGAGACTTCAATTTGCCCGGTCACTTCCTGCTCATGGCCACTCGCAAAGGCCTCGTCAAAAAGACGCCGCTCGAAGACTACAGTCGCCCAAAGAAGGGCGGCATCATCGCGATCAAGCTGCGCGAAGGTGACGAACTGGTCGACGTCGTGGTTTCGAAGCCTGGCGATGAAGTGGTGCTGTCGACCGCAAACGGCATGGCAATCCGGTTCAGCGAGTCCAACGCTCGACCAATGGGACGCAACACGTCCGGCGTGAAGGGTATCAATCTACGCTCCGGGGATGAAGTGGTCGGGATGGTCATCGCTGACCCCGATGCCACGCTGCTGACCGTATGCGAGCGAGGTTACGGAAAGCGCACGAACTTCGGTCCCAATAACCCACTCTTTGCAGTCGCCGATGAAGGGACAGCAGAAGAAGGTACGGGTGATGAGTCGGCGATCGACGCTGCTCTACCCGACGCTGCTGTACCCGACGCACTGGAAGGCGATGAGGAAGGTGATGATGAGAATTCGTCGGGCGGTCGCTATCGCACTCAGCGTCGCGGCGGTAAAGGTATTCGCGATATCAAAGCCACTCAGCGCAATGGTCGAGTGGTCGGGATCGTGCGCGTTGATGATCAAGATGAAGTGCTGATGATGACCGCTCGCGGCAAGATTCAGCGCATCGCTGCCAGCGACATCAATGTGATCGGACGCAACACTCAAGGTGTCCGCATCATGACACTCGACGATAACGATATGCTGGCAGCAGTCGTCCGAGTGCCCAAGGAACAAGACGTACCGGTCGAGGGTGACGAGGGTGAGCCGCTAGGAGACAATCCTGCCGCGAATGCGGATGACACACCCGCGTAGTGTTTGTCGGGCATGATTTTTCGCTGCTGCATCAGCGCTGAGTTGCATCAGCGCTGAGTTGCATCAGCGCTGAGTTGCATGGGGGCTGATTTGCACGTCGCCGAGTGTACTCACGGAACAGGAGCAGTCGCCGATGAAACACGGGATTCCTAGCGATGGCCAAGCGTGCTCGGCGGCGGCCTGGGAACGGCGCGACGTTTTACGAGTTGGTAAAAACCTGGTCGCCAGCGCTCTACTGGCGCCCAGCCTGCTGGCGCCCAGTCTACTAGTGCCGAATCTCGTGGCGCCGAATCTCGTGGCGTCGGATTTGCTCACCACGAGCCTGCTGCGGGCAGCGACGGCGGGCGGTGCCGACGCGGGTTGGAAAGCTGGACTGGCCAAGGCAGTCATCACGCCAGAGGAATCCGTGTGGTTGGCTGGCTATGGCTCAAGACGAGCTCCTGATGGAAAGCTGCATGACCTCTGGATGAAGGCACTTGCCGTGGAAGATCCGGCGGGGCAGCGAGCGGTGCTGGTGACGAGTGATTTTCAAGGTGTGCCGAAGGTGATGAGTGATCCGGTCTTCACTCAGGTAGAAAAGAAGTATGGCCTGCGTCGCGAGCAGTTGCTCATCACGTTTTCACACAATCATTGTGGACCGCGGTTAGGTGACGATCTGATCGATTACTATCCGGTGGAGGCGGCTCAGGAAAAACTGGTGGCTGACTACACCGCCGCGATGATCACTCGGATGGTCGAGATGATTGGTCAGGCGCTAACTGGTTTCGCGCCGGCAGCACTGCAGCACAATGTAGGGCAGGCAACCTTTGCCGTGAATCGCCGCAACAATCGTGAAGCGGATGTGCCCGCCATGCTTGCCAACGGCACGCCGCTTGCCGGTCCCGTCGATCACTCCGTTCCGGTGCTCACCGTCACTCGTCCGAATGGCGAACTCGCCGCGGTGCTCTTTGGTTATGCATGTCATCCAACCACGTTAAGTTTTACGACCTGGTGTGGTGATTATCCCGGTTTTGCGCAGTTGCAATTGGAAAAGTCTTTTCCCACTGCTCAGGCGATGTTTGTTAACACCTGCGGTGGTGATCAAAATCCGCTCCCGCGACGCTCCGTGGAACTCTGTCAGAAATATGGCCAACAGTTGGCCATGGCCGTGCAACAGGTCCTGGCTCGCGCTGCAGGCTGGCAGCCGATCACGGGTAAGCTGAAGTCAGGTTTTGCGTATGTTGATCTGCCCTATTTGAACGTGGTGTCGCGCGATGAACTGGTCACGTTCGCACAGGAGAGCAACGCAATAAAAGCACGGTGGGCAATTCGTCTGCTGCGCAAGCTGGCGGAGGGTCATTCGTTCGAAGCTGCCTATCCCTATCCGATTCATGTCTGGCGCTGGGGTGCCGATTTTCGGTTAATTGGGATGGGAGCCGAAACGGTGGTTGATTATGCGCTGCGATTCAAGAAACAATATGGCCCCGGTACTTGGGTTTGCGGCTACGCCGACGACATGATCGCTTACATCCCCTCGCGACGCGTGTGGGAGGAGGGCGGCTATGAAGGTGGGTCCAATCTGTACGAGTATGGGCGTCCGGCACTGCGCTGGGCGGGTGACATCGAAGAGCGAATCGCACGGACGGTTGACCAACTAATGCAGTCGACCAACTGATCCAGTCGTGAAGTTCATTCGATCCCGATGTTTGCTGTTTGCACCGTGCCGTTTTGTTCCATCCCATGTTCACTCGGTTTCATTTTTTCCCTCCACCAGGATGCCCCACCATGAGTTCTTCTGATTCGCGTCGTAAATCTATCGCTCAGCAGCACAGTCGCCGTACGTTTTTGCAGGCGAGCGCGGTGTTAGCCGCTGCACAAGCTGTCCCCCTACGACTCTTCGCCGCTTCGCCCAACGGCAAGCTGCGAACCGCACATATTGGTGTGGGCGGGATGGGCGGAGCGGACTTGGGATCGATTGCGTCGCATCCCAAAGTGGAAGTCGCAGCTCTGTGTGACGTCGACAAAGGTACTCTGGCACAAGCCGCCGGACGCCATAAAGGTGCGAAGACCTTCACGGACTTCCGCGAAATGATCGCCCAAATGGGCGACACGATCGATGCCGTCGTCGTTTCTACTCCCGATCACACGCACGCACCCGCTGCCATGACGGCACTCAACCATAACAAGCCCGTCTATTGTCAAAAGCCACTGACGCACGAAGTCTACGAAGCCCGTCAATTACGACTCGTAGCCGAAAAGAAAAAAATCGTCACCCAAATGGGAATTCAGGTTCACTCGAGTGCCGTCTATCGGCGCGCCGCCTTGATGATCCAGCAAGGGGTCATTGGCAAAGTCAGTCACGTGTATGCTTGGTCGAACAAAAATTGGGGTTACGACGGAGCTGCCCCGACGAACGAGCAGATGCCACCTGCGAACCTCGACTGGAACCTTTGGCTCGGAACCGCCGCGAAGCGCGCCTTTGTCCCCGGTGTCTATCATCCCGGTAACTGGCGCAAGATGGTCGATTTCGGCACCGGCACCCTGGGCGACATGGGCGTGCATATCTTCGACACCCCGTTCGATGCCCTGAAACTCACCGCGCCCAAATGGGCCAAGACCACTTGTCGAGCACCTTCAGGCGTCGGCCACCCTGAAAAGAATGTCGTGGAGTATGAGTTCCCGGGAACACAGTACACCACCTCGTCACTCATCTGGACCTGGCATGACGGCGGGTTCGCACCGCCGAAGAGCAGCGAACTGAAATTGCCCGAGGGTCTGCAGCTGCCCGACCAAGGTTCGCTCTTCGTGGGCGAAGGTGGCTATATGCTGTTGCCACATGTGGGCGAGGCCGTTCTATTCCCACAAATGAAATTCAAGGATTACAAGCGACCCGAAGTGCCTGATGTGAATCATTATCACCAGTGGGTAAATGCCTGCTTGGGCGAAGGCAAGACGAGTGCCGACTTTGGTTATGCCGGACCACTCACCGAAGCACTGCTGCTAGGCGTCGTCGCGAATCGTTTCCCCGGTCAGCAGTTGAACTGGAAGGCAGAGACGATGGAAGTTACCAACATCGCCGATGCCAATAAGCTCATCAAACGTACCTACCGAGAAGGCTTCCAGGTCGAAGGCCTGTAACCCCAGCCGTTGTTGCATACGGAATAAACGGCGTTGCGCACGGGGTGCACTGAGGGACAAACGTTTTTTTGAATGCTGCAGATGAAGTTTTTGTTTCACTTCTATTTGCTTCATCCTTCAAAAAAGAAATTCCCTCCGTGCCCTTCCTGTCTCCGTGCGCAACAAACCTGTGTCTCCGGCGCAACTCAGTGTCTCCGTGCGCTACAGCACGCATCACGAACCGCTGGTGTATTCGCGGCGAGAGAAGATCACCAGTGAGGTGACGAACAGGGCGGACGTAATGGCGAGCAAGGCGAGTTCCGCCTGCTCGCCGGTGATAGCTTTGAAAAGGTCACGTCGCATGGCTCCCTCGAGCCGTAAATTCAGATTCTCACAACGATCGAGGATCAGCGAGCGGAAGTAGAAGGAAATGGACCAGCGCTTGGCAATGCCCGGCAGACTGCCGACGAGTGTCTCGAGGAACAAGGCATGTGCCATGGCCAGCACGGTCGCTCGACGCACCGTTACGCTGAATAGCAAGTAAAGCATGACGTAAGCGACGGTCGACCAAATGACACTCGACCAAACATACGGCCAAGCATTCAGGCCCGCCTTACGACCCAGGAGACAGAAGAGCGCCAGTCCTCCCAGGGCCCAGAGCATGGCGAGTGTCAGCGACGCGGCTGATTTGGCTAGGAAGACTAAGGGGCGTGGCAGTGGAGAGACCAGCAAATAGACCAACGTTTTTTCCTCTCGATCGGAGGCGAGGCCGGCTGTCCCGTAACTCAGGCAGATGATGGGCAGCAGGATGGCGCCATACAGACCAAGGAAAATCTGTTCGATGAATCGCTCGGGGGATTCGCCGCTAAACCGCCGGGACCAGGCCATGACGCCGACAGCAGCGAAGGCGTAGAGAAACAGGCTGATCATTGTTTGACGAGTCCAGATGAGTCGTCGAGTGGAAAGGCAAAACAAATGCCATGTCGCCATCAATTTTCCGACCCAGCCTCGTTCCACAACTCACCCCCCCGCTTCTTGACAGTTACCCCATTTCGATCATTGCACGCCGAACATGAAACTGATGTTCCTTTACCAGGGATGGACAGCAACTTTCATCAAGTATTCAAAAATAGCCTCGGTGGATGCGTCGAGGATCTTCATGCGCTCGATGTTCAGGCTTTCCTGTACGACTAACTTCGTGAAGGAGCTAAAAAACTCTTTCGACCTTTGCACTTCCACGCACAAATCGGTTTCCGATCGAAACTCAATGGATTTCACCTGCATCTGTCCCGCCAGCTGGTTTGCCAAGCGGCGTGCGTCTGGCGTCGTGATGAGAATCTTCGTCGGGAACTCGTCGAGCATTGCTCGAATTTCGGCCAGTGATCCCGAGGCGAGCAGTCGGCCGCGGCAAATGAAGAGGATCTGATCGGCGAGCGTATCCATATCATCGAGAATATGGCTGGAAACGAGCACTGCTTTGCCACGAGCGGCGAGTTGGCGAAAGAGGGTTAGCAGTTCCATCCGTCCGACGGGATCGACACCGTTGAGTGGCTCATCGAGGACGAGCAGGTCGGGGTCATGGACGAGAGCTTGTGCGAGCTTGATTCGTTGCCGCATGCCTTTCGAATACGTACCGACTCGTCGGTCGGCTCGATCGACCATGCCCACATCGGTCAGAGTCCGCTCGGTTCGCTCTTTCACTTCCGCTGAACTATACCCATGCAGTCGTGCCATAGCGCGCACGAAGTTACGTCCCGACATCTCCTCGTACATGGCGTCGACGTCGGGGCAATATCCAATGTATGGCTTGGCGGCCGCTGACCAAGCGTCATGCCCGCGCACTTGCACCGTTCCCAAGCTGGGTCGTAGTTGGCCGGTGAGGAGACGAATCATGGTACTTTTGCCGGCACCATTGTGACCGACAAGACCGGTGATTCCGGGCTGAATCATGGTGGTCACATCATTCAAACCGATCACGGCACCGTACCACTTCGACACTCGTTCGAAGCGACAGAGATGCGGCTGTGTGGCAACCGTTTTGCTGGAGGCGATTTCTTGTAGGTAACTCATGAAACCACCCGGGAACCACGCAGTCGGGGAAGCACTGCCACGAGCGAGATCACGCAAACGGTGACTACGACGCAGATGGCTGGTACAAGTAACTTAGCATCGGCATCTTCTGAAACCGCGCCGAAACACCATAAACCGATCAATCGCAGATCACGCCAGAGAGCCAGCAGCAACCATTGACGATTCCCGAGCGCTTCGCGGAGCAAGCCACCAATCAGCGGCAAAAAGGCGAAGATTCCTACCCAGGCCATTACCAGCTGCACCGTCCGCGGTAACCACGTTGCGAGTGCGATCAGCACGAGGCTTAGTGTTATGGACATCGCGAGTCCATAACCCAATATGCCGCGCAGGATCGTCCAGTTTTCGCGGAAGTACGTTGTGGAATCGGTGAGGAATCCATACTGGAAATACAAGATGAGGGCGGGCAAAGTGGTTGTGAGAGAAACGAGGAGGCTGATTGCCAGCATCTTTCCCACGAGATAGTGCCAGCGCCCAATGCGCCGCGACAGATAAAACGTGAGGCCTCCCTGGCGGACATCGTCGCCCACGAGCGTACTGCCAGCGAATGCCATCATGAGCATGGTGACCGTCGCCTGAGCGAACATGAATTCCCGATAGGTGTCGCCACGTCCCGTCACGCTCGATAACGCTTGATCGAGAAATCGTTGGAAGCCGGGATTTTCAGCAACGATCTGTGCTTTCAAATAAATCGTCGCGAATAAAAACAAAAAGTTGAGGCTGGCGAGTGCCAGCAGACACCAAAAGAGTTTACGACGCAGGACGAGCATGAGCCCGGTACGAGCAATCGACCAACAAGCCCACCAACTGGGATTCAGCTTACTGGACCAACCTCGATATTGCGTGGATTTCAAATTCATGACACTTCGTTCGCTGCACCGATCAAAGGTTGAATTACGGGAGGTAGCTTGGAACCTCCGACTAAACGATGGTAGACCGCTTCTAAATCTTCTTCTTCCAGCTCCAAGCCCGACAGTGGGACTTGATTTTCTTGCGCTAGCACAAAGAAATCTCGATTGTTCCAATCGGCTGGCACGCGTACTCGAATCACCAGCGGAGTCCGGCCCCGTTCGATCACCAGCCCTCGAGCGTAAAGGGATTGCGCCAGTGGTAGTGGATCCACTTCACACGTCAGCCGATAGCAGCGCTGCCGCACCTCGCGCAGCTCCTCCAAGCGCCCGACACGCACCACCTGTCCTTGATGCAAAATAATCGTCGTACCACATACTCGTTCGATATCACCCAGCAAATGTGTGGCCAGGATGAGCGACTTGCCAGGACGAGCAGCCAGGGTGGCGAGCAGGTTCAGCATCGCCGCTCGACCTTCCGGATCCAGTCCCGAGGTCGGCTCGTCCAGCAGTAGCAGATCCGGATCGTGGACGAGCGTTGCCGCAAGTTTGATTCGCTGCGTCATACCCAACGAGTAATCATCGAGTGGCCGGTAGCGAGCATCTTCCATGCCTAGATGGGATAATGTTTCATGAGCTCGCCGGAGTGCCTGCCGTCGCGGCATGCCGCACATCTCTCCCGCCAACGCAACATACTTGATGCCATGCATGCCGGGGATCAACGCATTTCGTTCCGGCATGAATCCCACTCGACCCCGCAGCTCCACTCCGCCACGGCAAACATCATATCCAAGTACCGTCGCGGTACCTTGAGTCGGTCGGATCAAGCCCAGCAGAATTTGCATCAAGGTGGACTTGCCAGCGCCATTCTGTCCGACCAGTCCAATCGGCCCCGGTGCGATTTGCAGATTCACATCTCGTAACGCCACGAACGAGCCGTACTGATGAGAAAGTTGTCGTAGGTCGAGCAGCGTATCCATCTCCACTTCCTCAGCAGTTGGCGTTGCCCGATCTGCGTTCATCCGCGTTCAGCTGACGATCTGATCAATCACGCGCCCACGACTCAGCGGCATCGGACGGCCCACCGGGTCATATAATTCCGTGTCGCTGGAATGTCCAAGGCAATGGAAAATCGTGGCGATCAGATCCCGTGCCTCAACTACTCCATCAACCGGGTCCGCGGCATGTTTATCGCTCACGCCATGCACTACCCCGCCGCGAATGCCTCCTCCAGCGAGAGCCAGCGAGAAGCAACGTCCCCAGTGATCGCGGCCGGCATTGCCATTGAATTTTGGCGTACGGCCAAACTCGCCAAACCACACCACCAGCGTTTCATCGAGCAGGCCGCGCTGGTGAAGATCTTCGACCAGAGCCGAGAACGCTTGATCCATCATCGGCATCAGTAACTTCTTGAGTGACTCGTTGTGCTTGGCATGGGTATCCCAGCCACCTTGATTCGGTTCATCTTTAATCCGAGTCCAGTTGACTTGAACCAATGAGACACCTGCTTCGACCAGCCGCCGCGCTAATAAGATGCTCTGTGCGAAGCGACTTCGGCCGTAACGATCACGCGTCTCCGGCTTCTCCAGACTCAACTGAAACGCATCCCGGGAGCGGGAGCCGCTGAGGAGATCGAGTGCTTTCCGGGCATGCACGCCGTAGTTGCCGACGGTGGAGGCGCTTTCGAGCCCGATGAGCTGCTGATTGAGCTGCTGGAGCAGGTTGCGCCGCTGGTCCACTCGCAGCGCCGGTAACTCGGCCGGCAACGCTAAACCGGGAATCGTAAACTGCTCCTGCGACGGATCGCAGTGGATCAGCCAAGGATGATAGCGCTGCCCTAGTAAACCTGCATCTTGACCTGGCCAGGGAAAGTTGCCGTCGTTCCAGATATGTTCGGGAAGAGTGATGGCGGAGGGCAGTTGACCGGGCGCTGGTCGGACGGCACGTACCAACGCCCCCATACTCGGTGCCAGATTCGGTGCTTTTGGCAGAGCACTTTCTTGGTTGAGTGGAATGTGAGGGACGCCCGTGAGCATCTGATAACCGCTGGACGAATGCGCGTTGTCGTTCGTAACAACGGCTCGCAGCACCGCAATCTTATCGGTCCACAGAGCCGTTTTGGGCATGAGTTCGCCGACTAGCAGTCCGGGCGTTTTTGAGGCGATCGTGCCAAACTCCCCACGCACTTCGGCAGGTGCTTGTGGCTTGGGGTCCCACGTTTCATGCTGCGGTGGACCACCCACTAGTCCAAACACTATCACCGATTTCGCTTTGCCGAAGGAACTCAGTGAAAGACGCGGCGCTGAACTTGTGGCGGCTGGGGAAGAACCGGGCGAGACCGGGCTACCGAGTGCATCCGCCGCCCGTGCAGCTCGACTGGCAAGGAGTCGGTCGAGTGAGAGTCCACCAAGTCCAATCCCACCGAGACGGAGCCATTCGCGACGAGTGACTCCGTCGCAGAGCTGATAGCCTTGATCGAATACGGGCAACATGACGAATTCCTCTTACAGCGATTTCAAATAGGCGATCAAGTCGGCCCGTTCAGCATCTGTCAGTTCGCCCTTACCGGTTACTGTGGCCGGATTGTGAGCTTCGGTGAGCACCTGATCGAGCGACCGAGCTCGACCATCATGCAGCAAACGGGTCTTGCGGTACACGCCCACGAGGGATGGAGTATTGTACCCTTGATAACGATCGACCGTCGCACCCAGTCCGACATCATGAATCTCGCCATCCGTGTAGGATGGTCCGGAATGACACTGTGCACAACCCGCTTTTTCGCTATGAAAGACCTTTTTTCCCCGTTCCGCCTGCTCGGTCAGTCCGCCATCTGGACGCCGAAATGGATTGGGCGGTAATTCCATCGTTTTGAGGTAAGCCAGCAGCGCCGTCACATCTTCTTCGGACGGCTTCGGACCTTGCATGGTGGTGGTGAGTGAGGAGTGCATGGCGTCACGTAAATCGGTTTGCCAACCATGCCACGTCCACGGCCCCGTTTCATGGATGCGATAGAGCGACAGCACGGTTTTGTAGGTATTGGGAGTGCCATCATTCCAGGTATCCATGCGTTCGTCGTTCGATCCACCTTCATAGTGACAGGTGTGACAGCTGTACCATTGATCTAAACTTCGGCCGGCATCCAGGAAGATCGCTTCGCCACGTCGAGCGAGGGAAGGTTCGGCCGGTCCACCGAGCGAGATCGTGCCGATCACCGCATGGGTATCAATGTCGACAACTTGGACAGTATTGAGCAGATAATTGGCAACATAGACCGTACGGTCATCGGCCGCTCGAATTCCCATCGGTCGACCACCAAGCGCGATACGCACAAATCGCTCTTCATCGCGCACCAATTGCGGATTGATGTGATCCAAGTTGGCGTAGTCGGTGAGTGGCAAATCATTCAAGCGATAGACCAGCAGCTCATGAGTTCCTGACGCAGAGGTCACAATACGCTGCTCATTCGGCGTGATCGCTAGCCCGAATGGATCGCCGACAGCTTTGCCGGGCGGATCCAGCGACATCGCTTCGCGCCGAGCGGGCTCGTCCAGCCGCACGCGGGCTAGTCGAGTGCCGAGGACCCAGCCCATGCGAATCATCGCGGGATTAATCTGGCTGTGCCGGTACTGCACCCAGGGAAAGTACACATGGCGACCATCGGCAGTGGTTTGCAGGTGTCCGATGTTGAGTGCCAGAAATTGCTCTTTGAAGAGCTCCTTGCGCGAGGCAGTATCGACGACCGTGATACCGCGATCTCCGCTTGTTCCTACGGCGAGCCGAGTGTCATCGAGTGTCAGCGTCAAGTAGCGGGGCCGCAAACCGACGTCGATGCGTGCGACCTCTCGATTCGCCTGCAAATCGATCTCGGCAACTTGATCCGCCATCGACAAGGCAACGTAGGCCTTCGTGCCATCCCTCGTGACCGCGATGCCATATGGCTCAAAACCAAGCTGGAGCCGATTTTCAATCTGGAGCTTGTCACCCTGAATGGAGAGGATCGTTAAGTCTCCGGAATAGCTACCGGTCACCAGTAAACGCTGACCATCCGGCGTGCGGGCAATCGCACCAGGACGATGTCCCACGCGCAGTTCATCCACCACTTTTCCCGTGACGCGCTCCGCAGCGGGCTTTGCTGTGCCTGTCGCCGACGTTGCTGCGTCGTTGCCAGCACTTTTCGTGAGTCTCACGAGTGACACGGTGTCAGACGATTGATTGGCCGTGGCCAGCCATTCCGCTTTGGGGCCCAAGACCAGATCGATGGGGGATCGATCCAGATCGGCAGCGATCGGTTCGGCAGCAACCAGGGTGTTGGTGGAAGCTCGTGTATTCGTCGCCGCTGGGGAGTGGGTTTTGGTTTGAGGTTCGGCGCCCACTTGGCCTTTCCAAAAACTGAGTCCTACCAGCATGAGGGAACTCGTGGTGACCACGATCAGCGAGGAGGCCAGGGTTTGTCGCTTCATCTTGATTACTCCCAATGAGCGGGCATATCCGGCTGCTGCCAGATACTCATCCCACCATCCACTAATAACATTTGACCTTGTACATGCCAGGCATCGTCGCAGCACAAATAGACCGCGCCACTGCCACACACGTCAGCCTGAGGCACTTGGCCATTGGGCGTGTGCAGTTCCATCCAGCGTGCGAATCTTGGGTCTCGATCAATGATGGCGGTGAGTGGTGTGCGGACCAGTCCGGGTGCGAGACCATTGACGCGAATGCCGTAAGGGGCAAGCGAAACGCACAAGGACTTCACCATCATCTCCACCGCTCCCTTGGATGTGTCGTAACAGCTGTGAGTGGGTTCGGCGAGTCGTCCGTTGATGGAGCCAATCATGAGCACTCGGCCGTTCACCTTGCGTTCCACCCAGGAACGGGCGAAGCGCTGAGTGAGAAAGAACGGCGCCGCCACGTTTAA
Organism: Pirellulaceae bacterium; assembly: GCA_044235425.1. Classification (GTDB taxonomy): domain Bacteria; phylum Planctomycetota; class Planctomycetia; order Pirellulales; family Pirellulaceae; genus JBJSXJ01. Next base: position 66,706 of record JBIIHW010000003.1, on the reverse strand, counting down.
ACTCATCGTGTGCTGGTAGGTGGCCCAGTCCATTTCCAGGAAAGGCTTATCGATGTACGTTCCCGCATTGTTGACGAGAATGTCAAGGTTCGGCAGAGCGGCAGTGGCGCGGGCGAACAGATCGTCGACGGCCGTTAACGTTTCGCCTGACAGATCGCCAGTGATGAATTCCGCACGCACTCCGTGATTTCGACATCTATCCAAAACCTGCCGAGCTTGGTCGTCGAGTTGTCGACCATGGACGATGACATCAGCACCTGCGGCGGCGAAAGCTTCCACGATCGCTCGACCCACGCCTTTGGTGGAGCCGGTGACGAGCGCCTGATGTCCTCGCAGATGAATCATGACATGATCCTCAGATGACGATGGTGCGTCACGGCTTGGCGGGCAGGGCATCACATTGTGCCAGTGCGAGCAATGGATAGCAGGTGCCGCTGTAAGTGATGAAATGCCACTTGTCGGTATTGAGCGACCGAGTCCACCAGCGGCCGGACTCGCGCTGATTCACCTTGATCCACTCGATGCCGCGCTGAATACGTGGATCTTTGGCATCCACACCGGACGCTCGCAGCACGATGATGGCCAGCCCCGTTTGATGTCCGTCGCTAGGAGGATTAGCGAACTCCAGCTCCTCACGCAACTTCGCCGCTCGATTGCCTCCACCCCACGCCTCAGGTTTGGCAAACGTGCGGATCGACCAGCCACCATCGGTCCGCTGATGTTTGAAAATCATTTCGACGATCTCTTGTCGCTGGCTGTCGGTGATGAGGTCCGGCATACGGGTCGACGCCCACAACAAGAGCACTCGGCTGTAATCATGCAGTGGCTTTTCGGTCTGCAGATACGTGCGCAATCGAGCGACAGCCGCCTTTTGCTTGTCGTCGGTTAATTGAGCGAGCCAACCGGGAGCGGTGCCGATGGCCATCGCGGCGACAGTTGCTTCATGATAGGCGTCGGATTCAAACGGAGGCCAGCAGTCGAGCGTTCCCCAGGTGCCTGATTCCAGCTGAATGTCGAGCATCAGTTTGAGTGCGGCGGTTGTTTCGGGAGACAATTTCTTGGTGACATGCGCATCCCACTCGGCCAGTCCCGCTGCCAGATAGATCACCTGAGCTGGTACGGTGCTCTCCTTCAGTTTCTTTTCCTCACGCATTTGCAGCGCTTGCAATTGTTCGAGGTAGAAGTTGCGCGCTTCGGGAGCTGGTGGACCAAAATGATTGGTGAGTGCCGGGCGGATCTGCAGGTAGGAGCCGTTCGTGTGGCACGCAATGCAGCGGCGGCTGTTCGACCACAACTTGGAGCCCAAATCGAGATGGGCGAGCGCTTTTGAAACCGACAGCTCAGGTAGCTTCGGCTCGTCGGCCCGCGCGGCTGGCACCTGCTGTGAATCAAATTCATATTGAGGCTGGTCGGCGGCAACGGCCGGGGGAAGCCAGACCGATGTCGGTGCGACAAGGGCGAGAGCTGATACCATGACCGTGACGATGGCCCAGCCGAAGTTCGTTAGGTACCAAGATGGCAAACACAGGTAGGATGACATGGTGGGTGTGACTCTCACGGGGTTAGCAGGTTTGGCGTCTTAATGTATCACGACTCCCGGATTGGAAAAACATCATCCCGGTCATCCCGTGGGCCTGGAAGTGATCGCGGGGCTACTGAGCGCTCGGTCAAGATCGCGGGAATTCGGCGCCCATTCGTGGCTGACGGAGCGTATACTAAGGGCACGAAACGCGGGGTAGCGGGAGTGCTGGTTGCCCGAAATGTCTCAGCCCCTGGAAGAGTGGGGCCATGAATGAACGAGACACTGAATGAACGAGACCCCGTAGGAATGAGACACTGGAATGCAGAGACATCGGAATATTGAGGCGCTAGAATACTGGGAGCCTTGTGATCGTCTCGGATCGGAGCGAGGCCATCCTCAGGAGTGACTTACCGTGAATGTCTTATTTGTCAGCAGTGAAGTGACTCCGTTTGCCAAGACGGGTGGATTAGCCGATGTCTGCGGCTCACTCCCCGTCGAACTCGCTCGACAAGGTCATTCCGTCTCGGTGATCATGCCGGCCCATCGGTCGGTGTGGAACACGGCTCAGCAGCTGCAGGACACCGGGATTCGCTTTGAAATCCCACTGGGCACTCGCATCGTTTCTGGCAAGCTCTGGGAGAGTCATTTGCCGGGCAGCACGGTGCCGATCTACTTTATCGACCAACCGGATTATTTTGATCGTCCCGAGCTGTATCGAGAGCGAGGCGAGGATTACGGCGACAACTGTGAGCGTTTCATTTATTTTTGTCGAGCGGCGTTGGAGGCAGTGCGAGCGCTCAAGCTGAACGTCAATGTGATTCACTGTCATGATTGGCAGACCGGTTTGATCCCGGCTTATCTCAAAATCGAATATCGTCATTCGCGGCTCTACGAACAAATCACCTCCGTATTCACGATTCACAACTTGGCTTATCAGGGTCAGTTTTGGCACTGGGACATGCCGCTTACTGGTTTGGATTGGAAATACTTCAACTATCATCAGATGGAGTTCTACGGGAATCTCAACCTGCTGAAGACAGGGCTTGTTTTTGCTGACGCCCTCACCACGGTAAGTCCCACCTATGCACGCGAGATTCAAACAGCGGAACAAGGCTATGGATTAGATGCTGTTTTACGCCTCCGAAAGGATGCGCTGACAGGAATCGTCAATGGAGTGGACGAGGAGATTTGGAATCCGGCCACCGATCGAATGTTGGCCAGTCGCTTCGACGTCGGGACGTGGCCAGAGGGCAAAGCGACCTGCAAGCAAGCTCTGCAGAAGGAATTCAATCTGCCTCAGGAGAGCCGCACGCCGATTATCGGATTGATCGGACGACTAGCCGAACAAAAAGGCTGGGACTTGATCGGTCACGTCATTGATCGCTGGGCTCCTCAGCACGGTGTGCAGTGGGTGATCTTGGGAACAGGCGAGCCGCGTTATCACGATTGGCTGCAGCATCTAGCGCGGACCTATCCATGGCGAGTGTCGGTGAAGTTGTCATTCAGCGAAGAGTTGGCTCATCGAATTGAAGCCGGCGCGGACATGTTCCTGATGCCCAGTCGTTATGAGCCCTGTGGTTTAAATCAACTCTACAGTCTCAAGTATGGGACGGTACCGATCGTACGTTCCACCGGTGGCTTGGCCGACACCGTCGTCGACTCGTACGACGAAACGTTGGCGAACGGTACGGCCACCGGATTCAACTTCCACGATTACAACGTGGAAACCTTAGAACAGGCAGTATGGCGCGCCTGTGATACGTACTGGCAGCGCCCCGAGACTTGGACGCGAATTGTCACTCACGGCATGTCCCAAGACTGGTCTTGGCATCACAGTGCCCAGCAGTATGTCCAGCTCTACCGCCAAGCGATCCAGCGGCACCGCGAGCAGTCGTGATTCCCATCCAACCATGGTGGATCTACCGCTTGATTGCCAAGGCGGCAACGTAATGACCAGTAAAAAAGCGAGTCGGAAGTTTCTGGAGCCACTCGAACTGCGCAATGGTTTCTTGATAGGAGCGCTGGCGGACGGGATCGGCTTGCTGTTCGAGGCGGTTTAGTTTTCGAATCGCCCACCAGCGTGGGCAATGCTGCAAAGCGGTAACAAGATGGGTCTCAAAGCCAGCCGCCGCTAACGCTCGTAACAGAGCCTTTCGCGATAACGTCTGGCCGACTTGGTAGGGAAACCAACCCAGCCTCGACCCGAGCGTTCGCAGAGGCCCGTTTCTCAGCCAAATCAGCGGATTCGACGGATTATCGAGAGTCAAAAACAGTTTGCCGTGCACCGCGAGCACTCGATGTAACTCTCGCAGTGCCCCCTGAATCTGTTCTCGAGATTCAAAATGGTCGAGTGTCGAGCCGGAAAAAATGGCGTCGAAAGAGCCGTCGTCAAAGGGTAACTCCTGGATGGATGCCACCTGTGTCCTCAGGTGCGAATAGCGTTGCCGAGCTCGTTCGACTACGACTGCTGATACATCCACTCCCCACACTTCGGTTGCTAACCGCGTGAGTGTTGGTACCACACCCTCAGCAACCGCTTCGTCAAAAAGATCGGTCTTGAGTAATCGTTTAAAACACCTTTCCGGTTTGGCTGGAACGAGATACGTCTCTGCCCAATGAGACTGTTGTCGATCGGCAAACTGTCTCCAGAGTGGGTCCTTGCCCTCATCATTCCACGCGGTAACGATATGATCCCAATACTGACCAGATTGATGATCGGCCTTCACGTTCTACCCTTGTTTTTTCTGCCCGTCACATGGGTTGGGATCGTTGTATCGACGTCAGTCCGAAGATGAACTGAAAACGAGATGCCTACTCATGTCATCGAAGCGTTCCTTGCAACAGCTGTTTGAGGATTATCGCATTGAGCCGAATGTGCGCACCAACGGTGCCTGGGAGCTTCGAGCCCGATCTTGGGTCCGGTACCTCAGAAACTGGAGACAACAGGTATTTAAACGTGCTTCGATAAGGGAACGGTGGCGAGCGTGGCGTCATGGGTTTGAGACGGGAAGTTACCGGGCCTATCGCTTGGCTGAAAATGATACTCGAAATTATGTTCCTGACTTTCCGATGTCGTTCCATGGAACCAAAATCAATGGATTCTTCAATCCGATCGTCGGGAACAAACTTGTGCTATCCCATATGCTACGTGGTTTTGGTGTCCCCTGTGCACCTTTGATCGGCGCGATCGTGAAGGGCCACGCCTTTCCCTTTCCGCAACCTGATGTCGATTCCTTGAGCCGCGCGGGCGCAGTGAAACCCAGTTATCACAAGCCCTTAGCAGAAACGCTCGGCGATTGGGTGTCCATGGGTCGAAAGCTGGTTCTTCGACCTCACTGGTCGGGAGGTGGTGAGGGAGTGTTCTTTGTTGATCGCCCGCAGGATCAGTGGCATATCAATGGATTTCCCTGTGCCGAAGAGGACCTGCTGTTGATCGTCTCCTCGCTCGATCGATACGTCGTTACCGGTTACATCCAACAGGCGCAATATGCGGCTCGGATTTTTTCTCGCACGGCCAATACCATTCGTGTCCTGACGCTTCGTGATGCGGACGGACCTTATGTGGCCGCGGTCGTACACCGGTTTGGTTCCAGCCGCTCCTATCCCGTCGATAATTTTCATCAGGGCCGTGGAGGTTTAAGTGTTCACATTGATCCAGCAACGGGGGTCATGGGCAAAGGCTTGACTGTGAACTCGCAGGGAAAGTTGGAATTTTTCGCGAAGCATCCAGAAACGGAGGCACCGCTGGAAGGAGTCGCGATTCCAAATTATGAGCTTATGGTGAAGGGGCTCATGACGGCTTGCGATAATCTTCCCGAGGCGCTGATGGTGGGGTGGGATGTGCTGATGACCGATGACGGCTATTGCGTAATTGAAGGAAATTCACCTCCCGGCTTAGTTGTGTGGCAAGTTCACCAGCCGCTGCTTTCCAATCGCCGCAATGCACGATTCTTTCATGCGCATGGAATCCCTGTGGCGCAACACCTGCTTGCTGGATGACTTGATAGGTCCACATGAACCGTCACTCAACTCGGCCCTCGGTCGTCATTACCAGTGCCTTAAGCGAAAAAGGCAGCACGTTTGCGCGATCGTTGCGTTCCCTGGGCATGCAAGTACATGGGATCGACGATGCCCCATGGAGAAGTCGGTTACGATCACGAAGTTTGACGAGCTTCCACGAATTATCACTGCAGGGTTCAGACTCGCAGCGACAAGCGGAACTGCTGAGCCATCTGCGAGACATTCATCCGCAGGTGTTCTTGCCGCTGGACTCTGAAATGGCGCGCTGGAGCGTCAATCTTCTGGAGGAGCTGCCCGCCGGTTGTCAAACGTTACTGCCTCCCGCCGCGTCATATCAGGCAGCTTATGACAAAGATTTGTGCTTGCAGGAATGTCGACGACTCTCGATTCCGGTGCCGTTAAGTTTCACCAGAGAGGAAGCGCTGCACTGGTTCCAGAACGGCGGTGGCCGACTAGTGATTAAGCCTCGAATTGACCTCGGCGCCGCTCGTGGTATGAATTTCGCCGAATCGGCAGATGAACTCGATAGCGCTTTGGCACAGTGCAGTCAAACCTGTCGCGACGTCACGATTCAGGAATACATTCCAGGCGAATCGGATTCCTACTGCAACTTGACCGTTTTGTTTGATAAGCACACGAGATTAATCGCCGCCTCGACCTTTCGAAAACATCTCTCCTACCCGCTCACCGGTGGCTTGAATGCGATTGGCGTTTCTACCTATCAGCCGGAACTGCTCGAGCAGATGTTACCGCTGTTTCGTCATTGGCGGTGGGCCGGAGTAGCGGAAGTTGAATTTCGCATCGATAAGCGAGATGGCTTGGCCAAGGTTTTTGAAATCAACCCACGAGTCCCTGGTTACTGCATGTTTCAGGTTTTTTCAGGAGTCGATTACCCACGACTCGCGCTGACCGCCGCCTTGGATGAAGTGCAGTTGCCCGAGCTGGAGCAACTGTCAAGTTACCGAGTGGGATTGAAGAATATCAATCCGACTCGAGCCTTCGCCGCTGCCCGTTCGCTGGTGGCATCGCAAGGCCTCTTCCGTACGCTCGCCATGATGCGGCGACTGACCCGAGGCGGACTTCCTTTTTTAGCTCATCAGCTATTCCATCTCGATGAAATCTGGCAGCGATACGGCAACCGTACCTAGCGAATGAGCGATTAAACAGGTCGCTCTCCATCGATTCTTGATCGATCGTGCTCTCCTCATTTTCTTGCCGCTCGGCCACCTTCCCCCAAAAGAACCATCGGGCCCTGACGAGTCTTCGTGCGAGACATTCCGTGGCATCCGTGAGCAACCACGAGTATCCCTCGTGCGCAGCCACCCGCGCCCCTGGTGCGCGACCACTATTTAGCCGTTTTGGGTGGTTCGGTAACGAGCAGCTGGAGCGGCCGACTTGCCTGCGATACCAGAGTGTTCGGGCGAGAGGTCGCTTTGTCATCTTTCGCAAAGGGTACTTGAGCCTGCCCTTGCACGCTGATCGTGTACAGACCGGGACGCATGTTTGCCGGACATTGCAGCGGCACCGTGATCTCAGTGGCGTTACTCGCAATTTCCAGGTTTTGCATTTGTAAGCCGCTAGGGAATGCCAGCGGCGTAACCGTGATATTGCCACGAAAATCAGGCCAGCGGCGCGTGGCCGTTAGTTTCACTTCTACTTTCTGACCGGCTGGCACCATCACCATGTCGGACGCGAACTGCAACGCATAGGGAGCGGTGTCTCGAATGGCAACGGCCAACTGCCGTGTGGGACGACTCGCAGGCATGTTCGTATCGGTCCAGACTCGAGTGGTCGAACGCACGTCGCGCACCACTTCGGTTTCACCGACTTTGCCACGTGCGGTCAAGGAAATGAACCCGGTCCAATCCGTGGCTGTTTCGTCCGCCGTGAGCACGATGATGCCGGAGGTGCCATGAAGCGTCGTGGGAACAAGATGCAATCCCGCCGGTAACGACTCAGCAGAAATCGTCACTGGGCCATTAAAACCACCCGAGTAATGAATGACGACATCCAGGTGAGTTTGTCCGCCGCGTCCCACGGTCACGCCACCCGGCCCTGGATTTTGTCGATGAATGACTGCCGCCTGAAAATCGCCCGCACTCGCGCGCAGCGACAATACATACTGATACCTTGGACCGCCGCGGCGGTAACGATCTTGTACCAGCAGTCGATATTTCTGCTTGGCGTTGAGAGTCACGTTGCCGGACGGATCACGCAGATGTCCGTCAAACGCATTCACTCGATGACCAAAGTCATCCAGCTCGGTCACGCGATTACCCTTCTCATCAAAGACTGCCACGTACGGGTCCGCTCGCCCCGCAATCCGTTCGCAGTACACATCCAGAGCATAATTGCCGCCGGTTTCCACTTCGACTTCATACCAATCGGCATCACGCGGCTGATCAAAGTGAGCACTCACCATCGCCGGTAAATGAAGTCGCTGCGGTTTCTCGCGCTCATCGTTTGGCTCCTGTTCGACGACGACCGGCTGATCGGTGACCACGACAGGCACCGCAGATAGTAATTCCTGAGGTAGCCCGGCAATGAGCTGAAAGCCGGTCAGCGTTCCGGTAGCGGCCGTGGGAAGCGTGGAGTGATCGGTGGGATGGGAGCTGAATACGAATCTGCCGCGTGTGAGCAGGTCAGCGGGTGGATTGACTGCCAAGCGAAGCTGGCTGAGTGGCAAATCGTTCATCGTTCGACTAGATGGTTCACCACTGGGCAGATTGCGACCAAACACCAAAGCGGTCGTAGTCGTGCCAACCTGAAAAGCTCGGGGATGAACATTCTCCAGTTGCGGCAAGTCACTCATGATGAGCTGATAGGGATGTCCACCGCGAAAAGATAAATCACTAACCGTCACCACATACTCATCGTCCGCCGGAGCGACGAAATCAATGAAGGGATCGCGACCATGATAGTCACCATTACTGGCCAGTGACTGACCGCCGCGAGTCGTCACGGTGAGCGTCGCGTCCATGGCGGAGTCGAGTCGCCCGGCCTGACACTGCAGGGTCACTCGCTGACCCTTCTTCAGTGCCACTCGATATTGATCCTGATCGTTTTGATCGGAGGTTCCATGAACGGCCGCATTAAGTGGAATGAGTTGGGATTGGTCGAGTTTGTTATTTGGTTCGACTTCGGCGATATCCTGTAATCCGCGAGTGACGGCGATCAGTCGCGGATTGCTCACTCCAAAACGCCCCACCAGACGAACGTCGTAGGTGCCGATCGGCACATCCGCGTTCACCGTGATCCGGAAGGTACGCTCTTTGCCCTCGACTGGGACCGCTTGCAAACCGGGATGATCGAAGAGCAGCGTTTTCACATCTTCGATATCGTTGCCCGCGATCTGAAGATCGAATGAGCTACCCGCCGCTCCACCCAGCGGTTGCAGGCGATCGAAACGGATGGATGGCAATTCCGCTCGAGCCGCCACGGGCAGAATCCTAAGGGCCAGGAAGAGTGCAAACACAACCGGTAGTGTGAGCGGCAAAACAAATCGAGAGGCAACGATGCCGAGCGGGATGAACTTGGTTGTTCGTCCCACGAATCGCGACGAGAAGCTGGTCATGATCGTGTACCTGGAATTAGCCGATGAGTTCGGCGATAGGCTGACCTTCACTCAGGATCGGCAACGGTCGATTCGCCTGGTCGAAGAAAACGTGGCGATGATTGATGCCCAGCGCGTGATACATCGTCGAGAGGACGCAACCGGGGGTGTACGCTTTGGTCGTGGGATATTCCGCTTTGTCGTTGGTCGTGCCGATCGCCTGACCCATTTTCAATCCACCACCTGCATACAAAATCGACATCGCACCTGGCCAGTGATCGCGCCCCGCCTGTCCATTGATTCGCGGCGTGCGACCAAACTCCCCAAACGACATCACCAGCACATCCTCATGCAAACCCCGTTGGTGCAGGTCGCTGACCAGTGCCGAAACGGCTCGATCATACTTGGGCAACAAACTGTCTTTGAGTTGTTTGAAGTTGTCGCCATGCGTGTCCCAACCGCCGCCTGCCTGGATGGCCACAAACGTCACTCCGGCCTCAACCAAACGTCGAGCGAGTAAGCAGCTCTGACCTAAATCGTGCCGGCCGTAGGTGTCTCGCAAACGGGGATCTTCCGCCTGAATATTGAATGCCTTCTGCGCCTTATCACTGGTCACCATCTCCAGCGCGTCGCGGTAGAATTGATCGAGACCGGCGATGTCGCCCTTCGTATCGACGTCGCGACGAATACCGTCGAGTTGTTTGAGGAGGTTTTCACGACGATCCAATCGCGTCACATCCACTCGACCAGGCAGCTTCAAGTTGCGCACCTGAAAGCCGTCAGCACTCGGATCGCTGTCTGGTGAGAAAGGGTTAAAGGATGAGCCCAGGTAGGCCGCTTTGCCGAGTCCGAGCGGGCGCGGGAGATTGACGTAGGCGGGCAGTCCCGGCTGATTCGCACCTTTCATTTTGGCAACGACCGAACCAAGGCAGGGATAGATATTGTCATTCACTTCGATCGTTGGTTGCCAGCCGGTGAGCATCCACTGTGAGCCCATGCCGTGGCCCGCGTTCGTGTGATACGCAGATCGAACGATCGACAGCTTATCCATGATCTTCGCTTGCAGCGGCAAATGCTCGCCAATGTCGATCCCAGGAACGTTCGTCGCAATCGGTCGGAACTCGCCGCGAAATTCAGCCGGCGCATCCGGCTTCAAATCGTACATATCCAGATGACTGGGTCCACCCGCCAGCCAGACCAGAATCACGGATTTCGGTCGAGCGGGAGCGGCTCCAGCAGCGCGAAGTCGCAGCAGATCAGGCAGCGCCAGGGCGCCAATTCCTAGTCCACCCAGTTGCAAAAAGCCACGTCGCCGCAGGCCGGTTTTCGAAGAATTGGTTGAGCTGGTGTCGATGTGCAACATGGGAAAGTGTCCGCGAAACGGGGAAGGTTGTTGGGGTTCGGGGTGCGGGGTTTGGGGGTTCGGGGTGCGGGGTTCGGGGTGCGGGGTGCGGGGTTCGGGGTGCGGGGTTCGGGGTGCGGGGTTTGGGGGTTCGGGGTGCGGGGTGCGGGGTGCGGGGTGCGGGGTGCGGGGTTTGGGGGTTCGGGGTGCGGGGTGCGGGGTGCGGGGTTCGGGGGTTCGGGGGTCGGGGGTCGGGGTTTGGGGGTCGGGGTTAGGGGGTCGGGGTTTGGGGGTCGGGGTTTACGTTTGGTTGCAAAAATTGTGTGCGTTGTAACGGTGGGGCAGAGGAGAACTTTTTTTTGTAAGGGTGCGGATTCGCGGGGATCGTTAATCCTCCCATTTCGCAGGTACGGGAATCGCTTCATCAGCACCGGGCCAAGGTGGCATCGTGATACCGACCGCCGTCAATGCACACTGCGAGGAAGCTCGAAATTGGAAATGAGTGCCGAGTGGAATCGTCAGACAAATCCCGGGTGTCAACGTGACAATCTCCTCGTGTTCATCCAGCTTGCGCCACATCGTTCCTACGCCACTGAGGATGTACCAGATCTCCTCGACCGTGCGATGTTTAATCGCCGCCGACACTCGACCAGCCGCCAATTCAAAGTGCGCCATGCTTCCACCACCTAGCTGCAACAGCACGCGCACATCGGAACCATCCGGCGCGACGATCGTCGGTTGAGCGGGCAGCGGCAAAGTATCGAAGCGCTTCATGCTAGTGATTGAACATGAATTCTTTGGTGTTCAGGAGCGTCCAGAGAATGTCTTCCGTCGCCTTCGTGCGATCCGTTTCGGTTTCCAAATAGGCTAGCGTCGTTTTGAGTTCATTGGCGGTGGGAAAACGGCTGAGCGTGGCTAAGTAAAGTTCTTGTACAAGTTGATCGGGAGGCGATTTGGCTTTGGTTAAGCGTGCGACTCGGCCGTCACCGGCAGAGAGTTTATTTTCAATCTCATCGGAATTCTTCAGCAGTAGCACTTGAGCAAGCGTGGCACCGGTCGAGCGTTCACATTCGCAGCTGGTGACGCGACGAGGGCGGTCGAAGGTATCGAGAAAATACGAACCAAAACCTTCGTGAGGTAAATCAACCGCGCGAGCCTGGGAACTGACACCATTGAAGCGGGTCTTCATGTCCGTGGCTTGATCAACCGCATCCAGAAAAACTTCCGCCAGCATGCGACGTGCGTAGAAGCGAGCAAAGTTTTGGCGATCATGCTCGTTACCAGCCTGCGGCTCACTCGACAGTTGATACACCTGACTATTGACGATGGTGCGAATCAAGTGCTTCATGTCGAACTTATGAGCGATGAAGTCTTGTGAGAGGGCTGCGAGTAGCTCGGGATTGGTGGGTGGATTCGTCGCTCGCAGATCATCCACTTCATGGACCAGTCCACGGCCGAGGAAGTGGCCCCAGAGTCGGTTGACGAGGACGGGAGCGAAGAAGGGGTTTTCAGGTCGAGCCATCCAATCGACAAGTCCGTGGCGCGGATCGTCGTCGGCGGTGAACTGCGCCACCTCGCCATCCAGATACTTCGGCTCGGGAGTTTTTCCGGTCAGCGGATGCCGCTCGCCGGTCGTCGGGGTTGCCGAGGCGTAGTACGGTGGTGGCTGACCGAATCCTTTACGACCCAGTCTCGTGAAGAAGCCCGCGAGCCCGAAATAGTCGTCTTGTCCCCAGCGTTCATAGGGATGGTGATGACAGCGCGCACATTGAAGGCGGATGCCGAGAAACACTTGAGCGGTATCAGCAGTGACTTGATGCAACTGGTCGTCGCGGCTTTGCCAGTACCAATTGATCGCGGGAGCATCCTGCCACTCACCGGATGCAGCGACGATGCCGCGCACAAATTCATCATAGGGGCGATTGCGAGCCAGCATTTCTTTGATCCAGTTATGAAATGCATAGGCCGCTTGATCAGCTCCCGCGAGATTTGAATTGCGCAGAATGGCTCCCCAGCGAAGTGCGAAGAAAGCGGGATAGTCGGGCGACTCCAGGAGTCGTTCCACCTCGGCTGAGCGTTTGTTGGGATTCTGATCGGCGAGAAACTGCCGAGCTTCTTCGACGGTAGGCAAGCGCCCACACAAATCAATCGTCACTCGGCGGAGATACGTGGCATCATCACAACGTGGTGAGGGGAGGAGTCCGAGCTTGCGCCATTTATCGGCGGCGAGTCGGTCGACGTAATTGGAGGGTTGGAAGTTGGGGATTTCGGCAAGTGGTTGGCCATGAGGCAGAATCGCGCGAAACACCGCCACTTGGCCCATGAAGCGGGCCATGATCGCCGCTTCACCACGCTCTTTACCCGTCCTTACGATACCGGCATCATCGACGGTGGCGACCACGTCGAGGTTGCTGGAGAACTGCGCACGAGCGGTGACATCGCGGCGGCTGCCGTCGCTATAAAGAGCCGTCGCCGTCAGCGGCTGAGTTTCACTGGGCTGAAAAACTTTCTCGCTCGGGGTCAGCTCCAGACGAACGAGTTTTGGTGCGTCGGGACGAGCTGGCTTGGCACCGGCCGCAATCCAGGCACGAACCGTTTGATAATCAGCTCCTTCCGGTTCCCAGCGCCGACCACCACCATGAGGCACTTGGCCGGAAGCCTTCGCCAGCAGCAGGCTATGTTCGGGAGCCGCCGCAAACAAACGTCGTCCTCGAGCTTGATTCACAATCGCTTCGTAATCGAAGATCGGATCGAAGCCAAAGAGTGACAATTTGAAGCCATTCTGGCCACTCGCCTTGCCATGACAGCCGCCCGCATTGCAGCCATGGCGACTCAGAAGCGGCACGATATCGAGTGCGAAATCGGGGACAGGCTCGGCGGCGGCAGTGGCGGCAGTGGCGGACGTGCCAGTGGCAGTGGTGGACGTGTTCGCCGGCGGGCCGCCTTGAAGGCGCGGTGGCAAAGTCAGGGTGAGGGCGAGGGCTAGCAGGCAGCCGATGAGGAGCGAGGGCCAGTGACGCTGGAGGGTACGGAGGGCCGGGCGACGGGCTGGCTGAGCGGGCGGCAGGAGAGGCGGATTCGCAGACATGGCAAAGTTAACCTGCTACGATACGAGCGGTGAGAGGGGGCGGGGGCTGCCGATGTTGGTGGGCAAATGGATCGTACTCAAATTTTCGGCTGTAAGCAACGAAAACCCTGAATTGGTTCCGTCCCTAAAGTCCAAGTTGTAAGTGATTTGAAGGTCCGCAGATGAAGTCATTGATCGGCATTTTGGCATCGCTGGTGTTGGTGGTTGGTGGCGTGATCGCCGGAATGTTCTATCTACGAGAGCAAGCGATCGCCACCTATGGCACTCCCGCGGCACTGGAAGAGTGGGGTGAATGGCGATCGGCGGCGGCAACGCAAGCCGCCGAGCAGCGGCCGGTAGAACGGAAGATCCCGAAGAGTGCCGAACCGCCGGCGCTGGTTTTGATGCGCGACTATTTTCCCGCCTGCACAGCCGCCGCAGCAGCAGCCGCAGCCGGCTGCTATTTCGTCTTCGCGTTTCTGCTTCGCGGCGTACTCGGCAGCCGTGGCAGCAACTCCAACCCACTCAATTCCACCACCCAGCCCGCCAGAAAATTCGCCCCCGAGCGACCGTGAACGCTTGGAGGTTCAAGCTGAGCTCATTCAAAAAATCCATCCAGGATTTCCTTGAGTCGCCGACTCCATGTATCCAGGAAGAACTGCTCTTCATGCCGCCCGAGCATGGGCAAAAGTTGCTCACGGTAAAGCACCTCCGGCCGAACCGCCAACAACCATCCACCACTCAGAACTCGAGCGGAAGGGCGCAAGCCCAATGCCGCTTATATGCTGACGTACGGACTCCACACACCGGAGGGCTTGCGCTCTGCCGCTTCGAGATGGCACATGAAGATAGTCGTCGCTAGGGTAACTAGCGCAGGCGTTGGCGTAGTTCGGCAAGGCGGGCGGCTAGCTGGGCTTCGTAGCCGCGATCGGTGGGCACGTAGTACTCGCGGTCCACTCCGAGATAATCTTGTTTGGCGACTCCACCGGGTGCATCGTGTGAATACTGATAGCTGACGCCGTTACCAAGTGCGGCGGCGCCGCCGTAATGGGAATCGCGTAAATGGCGAGGCACTGGTAACACTCGGCCTTCCCGTACCTCGGCCCGCGCTGCCGCGATGGCGGTTGTCGCCGCATTCGATTTCGGTGCACAGGCGAGATAAATGACGGCTTGCGAGAGCGTGAGTTGCGCTTCCGGCAACCCGATGAACTCGCACGCCTGCATGGCACTCACCGCCAGCGTCAGCGCCGCTGGGTCGGCATTCCCCACATCTTCACTCGCCAAAATCACCAGTCGCCGACAGAGGAACCGAATCTCCTCGCCCGCTTCCAGCATTCGCGCCAGCCAGTAGAGCGCCGCATCCACGTCACTTCCGCGAATACTCTTAATCAACGCACTCGCACAGTCATAGTGATCATCACCGGTGGGATCGTAGTGCATCGCTTTCCGCTGCACCGATTCCTCCGCCAGCGCTCGCGTGAACTTGATCGGCTGCTGTGGAGTGGAGAGCACGCCGATTTCGAGTGCCGACAGCGCTCGCCGCGCATCTCCGTCGCTCACCTGCGCCAAAAATTCCAGCGCCTCTTCATCCATCTCCACTTGATATTCGCCCAGTCCTCGCGGGCGATCCGCGAGCGCTCGCCGCAGCGCCGCTTTAATTTCGTCGGGCGATAAAGGCTCAAACTGAAATACCTGACTGCGACTCACCAGTGCACTATTCACCGCAAAAAACGGATTGGAGGTGGTGGCTCCCACGAGCGTCACGATTCCCTCCTCCACATCCGGCAGCAGCGCATCCTGCTGCGCTTTGTTGAAGCGATGAATTTCGTCGATGAACAGCAGCGTCTTGGGGCCACCGGTAACCACTTCTTCGCGCGCTCCCTCCAGCACCTCGCGCACTTCCTTGATGCCACTGGTGACGGCGTTGAGAGAGCGGAATTTGCGACGACTTTCGGTGGCGAGCAGTCGAGCGAGCGTGGTCTTGCCGGTACCAGGTGGCCCATAAAAGATGACAGAACCCAATCGATCCGACTGCAACAGTCGACGCAGCAATTTACCTGGCCCAAGAAAATGTTGTTGCCCGAGAAACTCGTCGAGCTTGCTGGGACGCATGCGCGCGGCCAGCGGTTGCGCTCGACGTAAATTGGCGGTCTCCGACTGTGCAAAGAGCGAGTTCACAGGTCACCTGCTGCACGTTCTATTACTTGATTGGTCGCCCCGTTCACGTGGTATTGGAACAAGAAGCAGTCGTGGCGACAATTGGACGCTCGGCGGCGTACCAGATGATTGTGCCTACAGCGGAGCCAACCGTGGCCAGAAAGCGATTCATGAATCTCAGTATCCTCGCGATCGTGGCGATTGCCAGCATCGTTGTCATCGCCGCTTTCGTCCTTGGGTCCCTGCTCCTTGTGGAAGATTGGAGTCGCGATCTGACCACAAACTGGGCTGCGACTCATCCGCAGCACGCTGATCATCGCTTACGACCCTATGAGTTCACGGGCACCGCACCGGAACTTGCCGCTCGACTGCGACAGTCGGTCGCCACACTACCGGGCTGGAACTGGGTCGATGAGCGCAGCGATGGGAAGGAGGTCGTGATCCGACTCACTCGCTCTACCAAGCTCTTTCGCTTCGTTGATGATGTGACGGTGCGGATAGAGCCTCTGCCAACGGATTCCGGGGATGCCCCTGGAGCTCCAGACCGTCCACAGGAATCGCCACGAGTCCGGTTGCAGGCCGAAAGTAAATCGCGCGTGGGCCGCGGTGATTTGGGCCAAAACCCGCGAAATCTCCGAGAATTGCTCGACAGTCTACGCGCCCAGTCGTCATGATGAAGTCACAAAAGAGAGCTCCTGTCGGCGTGAACTCAAGCGTACGACAAGCGGGCATCAAGCTCCCGGAGTTTCCATCATGATCGCGATCCTGGCGAGGAACATGCTTGCGGCGAGTGATCTGTGGCAACCAGTTCTATCGGGCCTGTTTGGTATCGCGCTGGGTGATTTGATCGCGGCCGTAGGATCGATCGGTGCCATTCTGATCGTCATCATCTTCACCATCGCCATACCGGCTCTGGTCGGTCTTGCGATTCTCGGTCCAATCAATAAAGTTGCCGGACGCTTACAAGCGCCCACTCGTTTTTTTCTCAGCGACTTCCTCTGGCTCGTCGTGCAGTTCCAATTGGCACTGGCCTACTGCGGTCAATTCGTCGGCTACGTCACCAGTATGTTTTCGATCGTTACTGGTTTTTTAATTCTGGCGATCACGGCGTTGTGGGCGGGGGCGGTGAGCTTCCTGTCGCGCGCGGCAGTGACCGATCCTTATCGTCGAGCGGCTTTCATCTTGCTGCTCTTACCGATCACGCTGACGGTGATGATCGTGAGCACTCTGCTGCTCCTTGTCGCCATCGTTAACTGGACGGATATCCTGTCGCTCGCACTGGACTACCGAGTGATGTTTCAGCGACTCTGCGATTGGATTGGAGTCACTCCGATGACCGTGCTGGCCGGTGGTCTGCTCATCCCGATCATCGGTTACTTGCTACGAACTCTGGCCCACTGGATTGTGCGTCATTCGCAGTTGCCAGCTGGATCACCCGATTCGCCAACCGCCAAGTCCAACATCGCTTGAACTGATATCCAACAGTCGATACCCATTCCAACATCACCAAGCAACCAACTACCAACCGCACTCTTCACATATCCTGGGCTTCGCGAATTCTCGAATCTATGAATGCAAAAACTGCACTTGGTCTGTTCGTGACTGGTACAGACACGGGAGTTGGCAAGACCGTCGTCGCGGCACTCATCGCGCGCCGCATGCACGAGGCGGGCCGGCGAGTGGGAGTTTATAAGCCGGCGGCGAGCGGCTGTCGGTGGGAACAGGGAACTCTGATTGCCGATGATGCCGTGGCACTCTGGGAAGCAGCTGGGCGACCCGGAACACTCGATGCCGTCTGCCCACAGAAATTCGCGGCACCACTCGCGCCCCATCTCGCTGCTCGAGCCGAAGGAAAAGAACTCGACGGGCAGCTGCTGCGCGACGGTTTGAAGTATTGGCAGGCAGTGAGCGACGTGGTGATCGTTGAGGGCGCGGGTGGGCTGCTAAGTCCCCTGGGCGATCAAGACTATGTCGCCGATCTCGCGCACGATTGCGGCTATCCGCTCATCATCGTTGCTCGTAATGTCCTGGGCACAATACACCAGTCGTTGGCCACCTGCTTCGCCGCTCAGCATCGCCGTGGTGGTTTGCCACTGCTCGGAGTGGTCCTCAATGAGGTGCTGCCGAGTGACGCGGGGGCAGACCCGAGTATACTGAGCAATGCGCATGAGTTGCAGCGGCACTTACCCGTGCCGCTACTCACTCAGTTGATGTTTAACTCGCAGGATTTCTCGCCACCTGTCGACTGGCTCGCGCTGCTCACTACGGGCACGTGCGACTCAAGCGGAAGTAACCGTGATCCTTCTTCGACGAATATGCTGAGCTGAATTCCGTACCAGTCGCGTTGGCCTCGTAGGTGAACGTGCCGAACATGCGACCGAGGTAGGAGTTACCGGCCAGGGTGATGCTGTCGCCACGATCTTCAATCACGTCAAGCGTCACTCGAAATCGAAATGGGAAGACTTTGAAGAAGCGGCCAGTGAAGGTGACTTGATACTGCTGATCGCCGCACGCCTCAAAATGGCCTTTGAGCGGACCGCGATGACCGGTCTGACAACTCTCCCATGAACCACTCCACTGACCCGAGAGGTCGACGGCCCAAGCGGCAGGGCTGAATCCGAGACTCGTCAGCAGGATGACACTGACAAACAATAGCGATGGAAGCCGGCGTGTTCTTCGGGCTGCTGGCGGCGCGAATGAAACTGAGTCGGCACTTTTCGTGAGGAGTTGCATGGGGCACCTGGCGGGCGGGAAAAACTATGGTTTACGAACAACGCTATTTTGATTCTGATTCACCGGATGCCCTTCGCAAGTGGCTTCGGGCTATAATCGCGACTTACGTCTAGTTGCTACCATTCGATTTCAACCTTGGATATCGCGACTCCCATGAAATTATCGAGCAGGACAAACGGGATGGTTTACTCGATCTTGGCTGTAGTGTGGATGATGGTTATCCAGCCAGCTAGCGGCGACGAACCGGCTCCTGCAGCCGCCGCGTTCAGTGCCGAGGACCTTGAGTTCTTCGAGAAGGAAGTGCGACCGATTCTGGTGGCTCGCTGTTATGAATGTCACAGTCGCGACGCAAAAAAAGTGCAGGGTGGTTTTCTGCTCGACTCGCGCGATGGAGCACTTAAAGGCGGCGACACCGGTGCTGCTGTGGTTCCGGGAAAACCTAAGGAAAGCCTGCTGATCGACTCCATCAATTACGGCGAGACGTATCAGATGCCGCCGAAGTCGAAGATGCCGGCGGCGGAGATCGCCACGCTCACACGCTGGGTCGAGCGGGGTGCCCCTTGGCCGCGAGAAAAGGCGAGTACCGCACCTGCGGGCAAGGATTTCAACCTCGCGCAGCGGCTTCAAGGCCATTGGTGTTGGCAGCCGATTCAGCGTCCGGTCGTTCCGCCGGTACGCCAAGCTGCTTGGCCCACGAAGCCTCTCGATCGCTTCCTTCTCGCGAAACTGGAAGCTGCCGGCCTGGAACCGGCTGCGGAGGCAGATCGAGCGACTTGGCTGCGACGAGTCTATTTTGATTTGCTGGGACTGCCGCCGACTCCTGCCGAAATCGACAGTTTCCTGAGTGATTCCTCCCCCGAAGCGTTTGGGAAGCGGGTCGACGAATTGCTCAAGTCGCCCCAATTTGGTGAACGTTGGGGGCGACACTGGTTGGACTTGGTGCGCTACGCGGAAACGTATGGCCATGAATTTGATTTTCCGATTCCACATGCTTCGCAGTATCGAGACTATGTGATTCGCGCGTTCAACGCCGACGTGCCCTATAACCAGTTCGTACTCGAGCATCTCGCCGGTGATCTGCTCACCGCACCGCGGCTGCACCCGACCGAAAAATACAACGAATCGGTGATTGGCACTGGCTTCTGGTTTTTGGGCGAGGCGACTCATGCACCGGTCGATGTGCGCGGCGATGAAATGGGACGCATCGATAACCAAGTGGATGTGATGAGCAAAACGTTCTTGGGCATTACACTGGCCTGCGCGCGTTGTCACGATCACAAATTTGACGCCATATCCACTCGCGATTACTACACCATTACGGGTGCACTGAAGAGTTCTCGTCGACAGGAAGCTCTGCTTGATCCTCAGGGCCGAATTGCGGAGCAAACGGCTAAACTGGTGCAGCTCGCGCAGCAAGGCAGTCAGTCAGTTCAGCAGCTGTTGCCTCGAAAAAATGCCAACACGGCCACGGACGTGGCGCGCTATCTGATAGCCGCACGAGCGGCGAAGGGGGCGAATCCCGAGCAGGTTGCAGTCATCGCGCAGCAGCAGCAGGTGGACGCGCAGCAGCTGCAGCGCTGGTTGGCGGCGCTCAATGATCCGACCGTGAAGCAGCCCACGCATGCCCTTGAGCCATGGCTGGCTCTGGTCAATCTGCCCGGTGATCCACAGGCCAAGGAAATCGCCGCTCAACGACAACGTCTAGAAAATGCTGCTCGACAAGCGGCGGCCGCGCGCGACAAGGCGCCCTTGCTGGCTGATTTCAGTCAGGGTGATTTTGCGACGGCGGGCTGGTTTACGACGGGTGAGGCGTATGGCAACGGGCCCACGCGAGCCGGTCAGTGGGACTCGCAGGCACGCGTCGCCGAGCTGGTACGTCCGGGAGTGGCGAGCAGTGGGCAGTGGTCGCCGAAATCACAGGGCGTGCTTCGTTCTCCCACCTTCACGCTCAGCCACCGACACATTCATTACAAGCTCAAAGGTGCGAACGTTCAGATTCGGCTCGTGATCGACGGCTACTTCATGGACGCTTACACCGGGTTGCTATTCGGTGGTTGCATCATGAACGTGGACAAGTCAGAGACGTATAGCTGGCGGACGCAGGGTGGAGATGTTAGACGGTATCTCGGTCATCGAGCTCATATTGAGATCATCGATCATGGAGACGGCTTTGCGGCCATCGATGAAATTCGCTTCTCGGACGAAGGTGCACCGCCGGATCTTGAGAACCCAATTGGGCTCGCGGCGCTCGCCTTGGAGTCGAATCAGACCTTGATGGATGTTGCGAATCAGTATGGCCAAGTGATGGCGACGGCACTGGAACGGGGAATGAATGGAGCCGCGGATACCGCAACTGTGGAGCTGCTCAACTGGCTTCTGCGGCATGGGCTGCTGCGGGATGATGCGGCCGCCAAGCCACATCAGGAAGCACTTGCCGCCGTGGTCCAGCAACTCGATCAACTCGCACCACAGCTTCCTCAGCCAATGAAAGTGCTGGCGATCACCGATGGTACGGGATGGGAAGACAAAGTGCATATTCGCGGCAACTATCGCACGCTGGGTGAGCCGGTGCCGCGTCGTTCCTTGGAGGCCTTTCAAGGTCGACCGGTCGCAGGGGTCACGGGAAGTGGTCGGTTGGCGCTGGCTCAGGAATGGATCGATCCCGCCAATCCACTCGTCTCTCGCGTGCTGGTGAATCGCGTGTGGCAGCATTTATTTGGAGTGGGGATTGTGCCGAGTGTCGACAATTTTGGTGTCCTCGGTCAGGAGCCGTCGCATCCCGAGTTGCTCGATCATCTGGCGACCGAGTTCATGCAGGATGGCTGGTCGATTAAGCGGTTGATTCGGAATCTGGTGCTGAGTTCGAGTTATCGGATGTCGAGTGTCGCGAGTGCTCGCAGTCTGGAAGTGGATCCAACCAATAAACTACTCCAGCATCAGCGCATTCGGCGGTTGGAAGGTGAAGCGATCCGTGATTCACTGCTGAGGATCGCGGGACGCATTGATTTGACGCCAGCGGGTGGGAGCGTGCCTGTGCATTTGACGCCGTTCATGCAAGGTCGTGGACGACCGGGTGGGAGCGGACCGCTGGATGGTCAAGGTCGACGTAGTATTTATCAGGAAGTGCGCCGCAACTTCCTGCCGCCAATGATGCTGGCGTTCGACACGCCGATTCCATTCAGCACGGTGGGTGGTCGAAATTCGTCCAACGTTCCCGCTCAAGCGCTCATTCTGATGAACGATCCGTTCGTGATCGAACAGACCCAGCGGTGGGCCAAGCGGGTGCTCGAGTTGCCGAATTTATCAGATGCTCAGCGCATCGATCAGATGTATTTGGAAGCGCTGGCGAGGAAACCAACGGATGCCGAACGTGCAGCGGCATTCGAGTTTTTTGAACTGCAAGCGGCCGAGTATCGTCTGTCTGCCGATCAGGCTCGACGTGATGTTCGAGTTTGGGCGGACCTGGGGCATGTGCTGGTGAACGTGAAAGAATTCATTTATCTGAACTGACGTTAGGGAGATACGAGCCGATGAAAGCCGCGTTCATTCGCGAAACGGGACCTGCTGACAAAATCATTTACGGAGATTTGCCGGATCCCACGCCAGGTCCGCATGACATCGTCATTCGCATGGGAGCTGTCGCGGTCAACCCGATCGATACCTACATCCGGAATGGCTCGAATTACTGGCCTTTGCCTCAGCCTTACATCGTCGGCTGCGATGTGGCTGGTACGGTCGTCGCCGTGGGAAATGAAGTACGACGATTTCGAGTGGGTGATCGGGTTTGGGGCAGCAACCAAGGCTTAATGGGCCGACAAGGAACGTTTGCTGAATATGTTTGTGGCGCCGAGGAATGGTTCTATCCAACACCCGCTGGCGTGAAAGATGAAGCGGCAGCAGCTTGCGCGTTGGTGGGCATCACCGCTCATCTGGGGCTTTTCCAGAACGCTCGGTTGCAGGCCGGCGAAATCGTGTTTGTGAACGGCGGCAGCGGCGGCGTTGGCTCGGTGGTTATTCAGCTGGCTAAGGCGGCCGGCGCACGCGTAATCGCGACGGCGGGCAGTGATGAAAAGTGTGCGATCTGCACCACGCTGGGCGCCGATCTCGCCATCAACTATCGCTCACAAAACGTGGCCGAACTCACCAAAGTGTTCGCCCCTGGCGGCGTGCAGGTTTATTGGGAAACGACGCGCGAGCCGCAGTTCGATGCGATTGTTCCGCTGCTGGCCGAACGGGGTCGAATTGTTCTGATGGCAGGCCGAGATGCGCGACCAGTGTTTCCCGTCGGACCGTTCTACGTCAAAGGCTGCTCCCTGCACGGCTTCGTAATGTTCAAAGCAACACCCGAAGAACAGCGAGTGTGTGCAGAGGACCTCAACCGGTGGCTAACGGACGGCCAGCTGCAGCCGCGAATTGGTCGTGAGTTCCGGCTGTCGGAAACAGCACAGGCACACCAGTTACAGGAAGATAACACGCTCCGACAAGCAGGCACTCTAGCCGGCAAAATCGTCCTGCGTCCCTGACGCCATCTTCCCGCAGCCCACTCCGAGTCGCCGAGTCCCAGTGCCCACAGCACGGCGTGTCCTGCGCGCGGCCCCCGAGTCCCAGTGCTGCAAGGTTAAGACGTAAGTCGTTTTGAGATTTTGATCTAGGATAAAAAAGGTCTCCCGTTCTGATGTATGTGCTTTTGATCAACAGATCCACGCACCAAAAAAGGAGACCAAGGATGGTCAAGTGTAACAGGAAGATGGTGACGAGTCAGGTCGAGGCGGCGCGAAGTAAACTGGCCTCGACGACGGGCTTGCCATTCCGAGAGTTGTTAAACGAGCAAGCCATCAGGGCTGCGACGAAACGTTCCGGCGTCGTGTATCGCAAGCGGGTTTTTGGGTTACCGACGGTCGTGTGGGCTTATCTGTCCCAGATCACATCCCACAATAGTTCGTGCCAGCAGGCGGTGAAGAACGTCTTGGCAGATCGCGTGGCCCACCGCCGCGCTCCTTGTTCGACGAACACCAGCAGCTTTTGTGCAGCACGCCAGCGTCTACCCGAGCAATCGGTCATCGATTTGACACGGGAAGTTGGCCAGAGACTGCATGCTGAAGTGCCTCCCGAGTGGTTGTGGAGGGGCCGGCGTGTGCACTTGGTGGACGGCTCGACGATGACCATGGCGGATACGGAGGCGAACCAACAGGCATATCCGCAAATCAGTAATCAGAAGCCCGGTCTGAGGTTTCCTATCATGCGCTTCGTGGTGTTGATTTCGTTTCAACTGGTGTCTGGCACCAGTTTTGGGCTCTTTTAATGGCTTCAAACGTTCCCTTAAGAAACGGTGTATCCGCGGGTTCAACTGGAGTTCGGTTCAACTGGTGTCCGGCACCAGTTGGCCCGTCCTTATTGGCACGATAAGAACGCGCGGATTTCAACCCTTAGCTGTCACAACGCGACGCAGCTCAGCGCTGGCCAAGAACCCATCAACCAATCCAGATCAAAAAGCCGAAACTCGCTACGTGCTGCCAACAAACGGTTTACAACGATTCAACTGGATTCAACTGGTGTCTGGCACCAGTTGGCGGTCGTTTTTAGCCGGGTTCAACTGGTGTCTGGCACCAGTTTTGGGCTCTTTTAAAGGATTGAAATTTTCCCTTAAGAAGCGGTGTGTCCGTGGGTTCAACTGGTGTCCGGCACCAGTTGGCCCATCCTTATTGGCACGATAAGAACGCGCGGATTTAAACCCTTAGCTGTCTCAATGCGACGTAGCTCAGCGCAGGCCAAGACCCCATCAACCAATCGAGATCAAAAAGCCGGAACTCGCTATGTGCTGCCAACAAACGGTTTACAACGATTTAACTAGTGTCTGGCACCAGTTGGCGGTCGTTTTAAGCCGGGTTCAACTGGTGTCTGACACCAGTTTTGGGCTCTTTTAAGGGATTGAAATATTCCCTTAAGAAACGGTGTATCTGCGGGTTCAACTGGAGTTCGGTTCAACTGGTGTCCGGCACCGGTTGGCGGGCGTTTTAAGCCCGGTTCAACTGGTGTCCGGCACCAGTTGGCCCATCCTTATTGGCACGATAAGAACGCGCGGCTTTCAACCCTTAGCTGTCTCAACGCGACGCAGCTCAGCGCTGGCCAAGAACCCATCAACCAATCCAGATCAAAAAGCCGGAACTCGCTATGTGCTGCCAACAAACGGTTTACAACGATTTAACTGGTGTCTGGCACCAGTTGGCGGGCGTTTTTAGCCGGGTTCAACTGGTGTCTGGCACCAGTTTTGGGCTCTTTTAAGGGATTGAAATATTCCCTTAAGAAACGGTGCATCCGCGGGGCGGCCGCACCGTGTGCGACGTACCTTACCAACCGCTCGGATCTCGCAGCCCTGAAGAACCTTGTTCGATGGGGCTCTTCGCCCCGTTCAACGGGAGCCCAGCTGAAGCGCAGAACGAATTTCCGCACGGGCCATGAATGCGTAAATCGCCACTCCGACCAATACGCTGGCCAACAGACGAAGCGCCGGCGGACAGGAGTCGGGAAGCAAAAAATGACGAGTCGCCCAGACCAGCGCCGTCATACTACTCGTCGCCAACAAACTTGGCCGGACCGCACGCAGCAGGTCACTCAACGGTAACTCGACGCTGCCGAACGCAAACCGCAAGTAGGGGATGGCTACCACAAACAAGAGGACGGTTGAGTATGCGGCGGCCATTCCTTGAGCAACGCCTAAACCCGGTAACGCTTCGCTGCCTGACAAAAACAGATACCCAAGAATTGCGCCCGAGACGTGTCCTTGCAATTGCACCAGCATGACAACGCCCGCTCCAATTGCCAGTTGCTGGTAACGATTGGCCGAGATCAGCAAACTGCCGCAGAGGTTGATCAGACCTTGCGCGAGGATCGTAGGAGCGAGCGCCGCCAGCAGCCAGCCCGCTTCCGTCCAGGCCGCTCCCGCAAGCACTCGAGTCACATCATGGGCCACGAGCCACAAACCGGCGGCGCAAGGAAACAGAGCCACAGCCACAAACCGAAAGAAACTCAACGCCATGGACTGATACTGGCGGTGCTGGCCTTCCATGGCCCGCGAGAGAGCGGGCAGCATGACGCCAGTGACCGGAGTGGTCACAAAAAAAATAGGCCTCATCATGAGATTGAACGCGAGGTTATACATTCCGACGACTGCTTCTCCGCCCTCTCGACTGCCAATCAGCAGGAACAATAGCAGCTTGTCGAGGTTTTGCGCCAGATGAAAACAGAGCAGTGCGAGGGCTGCCTGGCCGCTGCTGGTCAGCAGATTGGGCAGTCGCGCTGCGGGAATGCCCCGTCGTGGTCGCCACGGTTCATGCGACCAAGAGAGCAGCGTGATAATCGACAGTTCCAGATATTGCTGCACGATCAGCGCCCATAGCCCCGCGCCACACCAGGCGAGGCCGATCGCGACCATACCGGATGATGCCTGAGCGACCAGCCGCAGGCGCAGCAGCGTCGCCACGCGTAACTTACGCTCGAGCAGTGCTTGGTGCTGAGCTCCGAGCGCCAGCACGATACTCGAACCGGCCAAAATCACCGTCACCAGGCCTACATCCCCGGCGTTCCAGATCCAGCCCAACGCCACTCCCACCAAGGCGGATAATCCGGCCGCCGCGACTCCCAGCAGAATCTGCAATCGAAAAAAGGCTGTGATCTGCTGATCATTCAAATTGGGCTGCTGAACGGAAGCGGCGGACAGACCGAGCGTCACAAACATCCTCGGCAGCATCACAATCAGGAGCGCCGTATTGTAAACTCCAAACTGCGCCGGCGCGACCAGACGACAAAGCAGTCCCAGCACCACTAGCGACGTCACCTGCGCACCGACTTGACCAGTCACCGCCAGCAAAGTCCCGCGCCGTGCCAGCGCCTGTAAGTCGGCGGCTGCCGCTGAGGACGACGAGTGAGTTGTCGTTTGAGACTGGGACTGGGTTGATTGAGTCTCTGGCATCATGGGGCCTGAAACGAGCTGTTAACGACCATTTCTCGAATCCTGCACCATACCCCGCCTTGATTGCGCCGCCATTCCTGGCACAATAGGACCCGGAGGCTATCCGAATGGTGAGGGGTCTGATTCGAAATCAGATGCCGGGAAACCGGTTGCGGGTTCGAGTCCCGTGGCCTCCGCTCTCTCACTCTAATGTTTTGGACCGACCCGCTTTCTGCAATGCGGCGGTAATTTTTCCCTGAGTGACCGGCCCGTCAAACGCAATCGGCGGGTCACCGTTGCCAGGGAAGATCACGAGATACGGAATCGAGACACTCGTGTGCCCCAAATCGCGTAAAAACTGATCAACTGCCTCGCCGGTTTCATCCGCGTGAGTCTTATCTGCCTTGATCACCTCCACGGCATTTTCCGACACGATCGCCAAGGTTTTCTTCGTGTTGTAAGCGATCACTTCGTTGGTCTTGCAATTCAAACACCAATCGGCGGTGAAGTCGATCATCACCGTCTTGCCCTCGGTCAACATCTGCTCAACCTGCGCCCGATTAAAAGGCTGCCACGGCAAGAGGGCCTGGGAAGGTCCCAAAAACGTGAATCCCAGCAGCGCAATCGCGGCCGCCAATCCACTCCCCGTCAACCACGCGACCAGTTTTTGACTGAATTCGGCAAATATCGAAGTGCGGCCAATCCACCAGCAACCCACTCCTAAACCCAGCAGCAATGAAGCTGTTGGCACCACCAACTCACGGCGAATAAAACTCAGCATGAACACGACCGTCGCCAGCAGCACGAATCCCATGACCTGCTTAAAGGTTTCCATCCACGCACCTGCCTTAGGCAGAAACTTAAGCAATTGCGGGACCGCACCCAGAATCAGATAGGGCAGAGCCATGCCAATACCCAATGCAAAGAACGTGGCGAAAACCACCAGCGCTGGTTGCTTGAAGGCCCAGGCCAGCGCGCTGCCCATGAGCGGGCCGGTGCAAGGCGTGGCGAGCATCGTCGTGAACACACCTTTTGCAAACGCCGCGAATAAACCTTCACCCTCAGCGGCATCCGCCAACTTACCCGATCCCGAAAATCCCGGGATCGGAATCTCCCAGATCCCCAGCATGCTCAGCGCAAAAACAAACACCAGTGAAATCAAAATGATGTTAAACGTTTGCGACTGAAATTGCTGACCCCAGCCCAGTTTGAAGACTACGGCCAGCGCCGCCAGCACCATAAAGACCGACAGCAGCCCCAGCGAATAGACTACGTTCAGCAAAAACACTCGGCGCCGATCACCTTGGCTCTGCTGCACGAATGCCACAATCTTGAGACCGATCACCGGCAACACACAGGGCATAAAGTTCAAACAGATCCCACCCAGAAACGCGAACAGCAGTGCCGAGCCGAGCGTGGTTTCGGAATCTTCGCTCCGTACGGCCTCGACGTTCCACTTGCGCTGCGGGGTACTGTTGTTCGCCGCGCCTGGGCTGGCGGTCGCGGGCTTCGAGTCAACGGCCACGGCAGGATCGTTTGCTAAAGCGGGCGCCTGCTGACCTTCCGCCAGCTTACGCGCTAACTCGTACTTACTGGCCGCGAACGTCAGTGGAACCGCACTGCCAGTAGCCTGCGACTGGGAAGCAGCATTCGCCGAAGCGACCACCTGCAACTCCGCGCGAAACTCCACGCCTTGCGGCGGTTCGCACTGACGATCGTCGCAAGTTTGAATGCCCATGATGCCGCGGATCGTGACGGTACCCGGCTGGGCATCGGCAGGAACCTTGATCGGCACTGTCCACTCGACCGGACGATCATGGTACGAGACCAGTGCCCCGTTCACATCTGGTTTCGTCACTGGCTTCGCATCCGCCGTGGCCGGCACAGCGGTCCAGCCAGCGGGCAGCTGAAGCCCGATGAGCGTCGGCATGGAAACACTACTCGCACCGGTCACGCGCTTTTGATACGCGTAGATATGCCACTGATTAAGCGGTTCGCCACGCACTACCAGCGTCACCGTGCCTCCCGGCTGAACCGTGCCAGCCTTCAGTTCGCCCGTGATGTTGGCATGAGCCAGCTTGGGTCGAAACGGCCCCGGCTTTCCCGCCCACGGCGCGATCGACTTGGCAGCCGTCTCGACGGCCTTCTGATCGACCACGACCGCCGGATTTTTATCGCCGCTGCCCGCGGGCGGCTCCGCCGGACTTTCGCCGCCGACGGGCTTCTTGAACTCCTGGAGCGTCACCGCCACGGTCTGTTTGAACGGCACACAGCTGTCTGCATCACGACAAGACAAACCGCTGGCCTTCAACGTAATCTCGCCCATCGCGCCACTGGCCGCGGGATTCACTCGCACCGCCGCCGTCCAAACCACTCGCCCTTCATACTCCTCTAAATCAATGCCGGGATACTCATCGACCCTACGCTTCTTTGGTGGATGATCGGGTTTGAACTGTTTATCTAGCAGTTCGACTTTGACCGTCCCACCCAATTCCAATTTGGTCGGCAGCGGACCACCCTTGGCCTGCGTGATCGAATAGATATGCCACTGCGGTTCCATCTCGGCGGTGACGATGAGCTTCCCGGTTGGACCACCGTTGTCGGCGACAATTCGAGCTGTGAATGTCACCTTATCGCCCGTTCCCCCCAACCCACCAAAACTATCGGCACCCCCGAGTTGTTCGAAGACGTTTAACTTGGGAGGGTCTTCCGCCGCGATGACTCGCCCCTGTAACAGCACTCCTGAAGTTATCGTCATCAGGAACGTGGATACGAGCAGGATGAACGCCCTGGTCAGCGTCTGTCGTCGACTCATCGTTATCTCTCCTGAATGCCAGAGTCCGTCAGCCATCATGGTCACGTTGCTCCCGCCTTCATTCTACGTCGTTTGGTCGTAATGAGGGAAGTCTAACCGCTCATCCAGTCGCTCGTGCAGGCGCCGTAACCGGACCGACAACTCGCGCAGTCGTTCCAGCACCGCGACGGGATCGCGAAACGAGCGTTGCTCCAGGTAGAGCCAATCGAGCCAGTTGAGCGGGGCGAGCAAAATTGAACTCAGGTCATAAGCGGCGACCAGTCCTCGTTCCATGGGTGAGAGTCGCCGCACGGTCTGATAGGCATCCAGTCCCGCTTGCCAGCCGATGGTTTCATCGCCCGCGAGGCTGCCGATGAGTCGTGCGATATCGGTGGCGATCGAATCACGACGCAGCGCACCGTAGTCAATCAAGCCGGTGACTTCATCGCCCTGAAAGAGTACATGCTGGTACCAGATGTCGCGAAGACAAGGTTGCAGCGTTTGACGACAGGTCATCGCTGACGTCAAGGAATCAAGAATCACCTGCATGACGGCCGGGGCCGAAGCGAGGATCTGGCGAGCCAACTGCGGCAACTCGTCCTCCTCACTTGCCGTTCGCACGGCCTGCTCCACGGCTAGTTGCAGTTGGTCGAGTCGCCCGTCGATCCACTGGCGAATACGGACATTTCGCTCGCGAATTCCGGGCATCGGCTGCTTGGCGGTATCCGGTTCAAACCCGGCGATGGCGACATGAAATTCGGCCAGAGCCACGGCTGCCGCCCGCAGCTTATTCAGCCGAGGCGACTGCCGAAAATCAGCCTCGCCTGCCAACCACGGGGCCGCCTCCCAAAAGCGCTGGCCCAACCAGAGCAGCGTGTCGCCTTGATGGGTGGGGAGCGGATCAGCGAGCCGCGGGAAACCATGAGTGGCGGCGAAGTGGATGGCGGCATGCACCCACCGCAATCGCTCGCCCTCCGTCTGCTCCGACGGCCAGCAGCGCAGCAAAAACTCGCCCCGCGGCGTCGTCAAACGCCAGAGCTGCACGCCGCTGAACCCACCACAATCGGTGAGTGGCCAAATGGTCGTGCGTCCCTCTAAATCAGGAAACGCAGCCACGGCGATTAACACTTGGATATCCATGGGACAACGCGTCAGTGGTGAAAAATTTGAGTTATGGGTGGCGAGTTGGGGTCGGTCCGACTATCGTAAGCTAGGTTGTCTGCGTTGAGCTTGTGGGTTCCGCTGAGTTTGCTGGAATTGAACCGGCTCCTGTTGTCATCTTTCGATTCGCGAACGCTTTTTACACTACGGTTTTCACCATGATTTTCCGCCTTCGCTCAATTCTTGCGGTCTGCGTGGCCGCCGCCTGCTGCAGCTCGGCATCCCTTTGGTCGCAGGAAAAACCAGCCGCTCCACCAGCTCCGCCCTACGCGGCGATTCTCAAGGACGCTAAGAACTATAACGGTTTGATGAGCGTCTGGCAGAAGGGGTCCAATCTACTCATCGAAATGGGACCTGCCGAATACAACAACGAATTCATCGTGCTGATCTCGATCGCCCGCGGGATCGGACAAACTCCGCTTTTGGGCGGATACTCCTGGGGCTTCGGCGACGACTGGGTCTGGACATTCCGCAAGATCGACGACAAGGTGCATTTGATTCGCAAGAACGTGCGTTTCCGAGCCGCTCCGAAAACTCCCGAAGCGACAGCGGTGGCGAATGCATACACCGACAGCGTGCTGTTCAGCTTGCCAATCGTCGCGCAGGGCCCCAAGGGTGGCGACCTGGTGGACTTCACACCGGTATTCATGAGCGACTTACCGCAGATTTCCCAGGTGCTCCCGGGCTTCATCTTTGCTCGCGACCGTTCCACCTGGGCCGCGATCAAAGGCTTCAAGGACAATATCGAACTCGAAGTGGCTGCCACATACGCCTCCGGTGGCAGCGCCGATATCGACACCGTCGCCGACTCGCGCGGTGCCTCCATCAACGTTCACTACTCGATCAGCCGCATTCCCCAAACTGGTTATCAGCCGCGTCTGGCGGACGATCGCATCGGTTACTTCCTGACGGCGGTCAAAGATTTCTCTAAGACCAGCGATCGCGATCCGTTTGTGCGCTACATCAATCGCTGGCACTTAGAACGACCGGCCGGCCCAAGTGAAGGACCTTCGACCCCCAAACAGTCGATCGTCTTCTGGATCGAGAAGACGGTGCCGTTCAAGTATCGCAAGCCGATCCGTGAAGGGATCGCCGAATGGAACAAAGCTTTTGAAGCTGCCGGTTGGTTGAATGCAATCGAAGTGCGGCAACAGCCTGACAATGCCGACTGGGATCCTGAAGATATCAACTACAACACGTTCCGCTGGATCACGTCCAACGCCGGCTTCGCCATGGGACCCTCCCGCGTCAATCCGTACACGGGTCAGATTCTCGATGCCGACATTATCTTCGACTCCGATTTCTTGACGTCGTGGAAGCAAGAATTTGAAACGTTGACCGCTCGCCCCGTCGGCGCTGCTCTCTTCGACGATCGGGATGATGAACCAACGGCTCAAAAGACTGCCGCTGACCTGTTCCTGCGCCGTGGTCAACCGGCTCACTGCTTCTTGCGAGAAGGAATGTCGAGCCAGATGGCGTTTGGTGCCGTCGCGATTGAAGCCATCGCCGCTGATCCGAAGGTGGCGGCCGAGATGCAAGAAAAGCTGCTCATGCAGGGACTCAAGGAAGTCACCATGCATGAAGTTGGTCATACGCTGGGCTTGCGACACAATTTCAAGGCGAGCAAGTGGCTGAGCTTGAAGGATTTGAATGATCCCGAAAAAGCCAAGGGTGCGCTTGTTGCCTCCGTGATGGACTACAGTCCCACGAACATCGTGCCGAAGGAATGGAAGCAAGGCGATTACTACATGACGACGCTTGGCCCTTACGACTACTGGGCGATCCAGTACGGCTACGCACCGCTCAACGGTGGAACGATGGGCGAAGTGGCGGAGCTGAAGAAGATTGCCTCTCGCAGCGGTGAACCGGCACTGGCTTTCGCCACCGACGAAGACACCTCGGGCGGTGCCCCAGATCCGGATACCAACCGTTTCGACCTTGGGAGCGACCCGCTGGAGTTCGCTCGAGTGAAAGCGCAACTCGTCAAGGAGCTGATTCCTGGACTGGTCGATCGCATGGTCAAGGAAGGCGACGACTACACGCAAGCACGCCGTGCCTTCAGTGTGCTGTTAGGTCAGCAAGGATCCGCGATGCAGTTCGTCGCTCGCTACGTTGGCGGGTTGCAGACGAGCCGCAGTCACAAGGGCGACAAGGATGCCAAGCCGCCGTTTAAAGTGGTCGATGCGAAGATGCAGCGCGATGCTCTCGCGATGCTCGAACAACAGCTCTTCAACGACAAGCCGTTCCAGTTCCCACCCGAGCTCTATAATCAGCTCGCTTCATCTAACTGGTCGCACTGGGGATTACGTCGCCTGTCGTCCCGTGAAGTGGCAGTGCACGATGTGATTCTGCAGTATCAGGATTCGGTCGTAGGACAACTGCTTTCGCCCGTCACCCTGACTCGACTGCACGACGCAGAACTGAAAGTGCCTGCCGATCAGGACGCGTTCACGACCGCGGAATTGATCGAACGGATGACGAAGTCGATCTTCTCGGAAGTGGAGACGTTGAAGGAAGGCGAGTTTACGAATCGCAAGCCGGCGATCAGCAGCTTGCGTCGTAACCTGCAGCGCAGCTATCTGCGTCGGCTAGCGAGCCTGGCGATGACCAAGGGCGGAGCACCCGATGATTGCCAGACAATTGCTTACACAGAGCTGACCGCCCTGAACGCTCGGATTGACCAACTGCTCAAGGGTAACGTGAAGCTGGACAGCTACACACGAGCTCATTTGCAGGAATCAGCCGGACGCATTCAGAAGGTGCTTGACGCCCGCTTCACCGTCGCTTCTCCTTAAACGGCGATAGGGTTTAAGAATCCCGATAGCCGTGCCGCGAGTGACGAGATGAGATTGATCCTGGCCATTATTCAGCCGACGAAGTTACAAGCAGTGCGCGAAGCGCTGGCCAAAATCAACGTCGAGCGGTTAACGGTGCTGGATGCTCAAGGATACGCTCGTCAACGCGGCCAGCAGACCGCCACCTTCCGCGGTGCCGAATACAAAGTCGACTTGCTGCGCAAAGTGGTTTTAGAAATCGCCGTGAATGACGATTTTCTCGAGCGCACGATTGACACGATCGAGCAAGTCGCTCGCTCCGGCCCGCACGGCGAATTCGGTGATGGAAAAATCTTCGTCCTGCCGCTGGATGAGTGCTACCAGATCGATGGGCCCAAAAAAGGCAAAAGTGCCGTCTGAGTGGGATTCCCTCCGGTGACGCACGCTACAACAGCGATTTCACCATCGCCACTCGCAGGATGGCCGTCACCCAGCAAAGAGCGCCAAACGCCCACGACAGAAGGGGAAACTGAGCGGGCAGGGCACAGCAGAGCGTCAGGTAGAGGATGG
Source organism: Pirellulaceae bacterium (assembly GCA_044235425.1). Lineage (GTDB taxonomy): Bacteria > Planctomycetota > Planctomycetia > Pirellulales > Pirellulaceae > JBJSXJ01. The sequence continues at coordinate 33,065 of JBIIHW010000003.1, read as the reverse complement.
TTTCGGTGCCTTCCATCAATCCAACGTGGTAGTAGAAGGATTTTTTTCCCTCCCAGCCGGTTGTCACGCCGCGCTTTGCCGTCAGAATCGCGGCCGCCAAAAACGAGCCGCTTGATCCCATGAAACTGTGGATCACAAAGCAGCTTGGCAACAGGTTGCGGGTCGGGTCCACAATCCCAAAACTCAGCGGCACACTCGCATAAAAAATCAGATCGCAGACGATATCAAGAAAGCCACCGTAATCGGTGATTTGAGTCTGGCGAGCGACAGCGCCATCCAGACCATCTGCCAGGCGATTGAGCACGATGAAGGTCAAACCAGTCAGAAAATATCCTTGACTAATCGCCAGACACCCCGTGATACCCAGCACAAAGCCGCTCACGGTAATCGTGGTGGCGGGCACTTCCAGAGCTGCCAACATCGTCGCCGCAGGCTCCAAAAACGGATCAACACAGCGGCGAGCGAGCCGGTCCAGCATGCCAGAGTGCTCCCAGAAGTCCTTCACTTGGTCACCATCGACCGAACGCCTCGGTCCGTCGATCAAGTGACAGATTCCAGTTGGTTTGTTACGATCTTAAGCAGTCTATCATTCCCGAGTGCTTCCGTGATGTCTAAGACCAAAACTGCAGCCCATTCACCCGCTCAAGCGGCGGAAACTTTTCCCGCGGATGACTGCGCCAATCGGTTGAAGGCGCTGGGCGACCCACTGCGACTGCGAGTGGTGCAGTTGTTGCGGTACGGGGAGCTAACCGTGGGCGACATCGCCCAGTTTCTCGAAACACCGCTCGCCGGAATCTCCCATCACCTGCAGATTCTGAAACATGCTCAGCTCGTAACCACTCGACGTGCCGGTCGTCATATCTACTACCAATTGCACCATCACATCGCTCGCTGTGCTTCGACTGACGAAGCCAATGGCAAGTCGGATGCGGTCGTTAAATTGCGGGCCGTGGCCAAATCGGGAACCGGGGCTAAGGGAGCAGTCGCAAGGGGAGCAGTCGCCAAGGGAGCAGTCGCAAGGGGAGCAGTCGCAAGGGGAGCAGTCGCAAGGGGAGCGCTGGCAGAGGGGATGGTATCGGCGAGTATCAACCTCGGTTGTTGCCGTCTCGAGGTTCCGCCGCTGGGCAAGAGAACGGAGAACACGCATGGCTAGTGCTGTTACTCCACCACAGCTGGATGTGGGCTGCCCCTATTGTCAGGCCCGCATGATATTACCGGTGAACCAAGCTGGCTCCCTGGTTATTTGCTCACAATGTAAGGGACAGTTTCAAATTCCGATCCCGACCGGCAATGTCGCTTCGACTAATCCCTTCAGTGATCGCGAGATTCCGCCCGGCGTGGCGACGGCTTACCAAACCAACTCGCCACTCACTCCAGACAAGCGTGCCTTCATCGAAAAAAAGGTTCTCGCCGGCATCATGGGGATTTTATTCGGCGGCTTGGGAGTCCATAAATTCATCTTAGGTTTCACCAATGCCGGTCTCATCATGCTCGCGGTGACCATTGCGGGTGTCCTTGGCAGTTGTCTTTTCGTGCCAGCCTTAGCGGCTGGCGCCATGGGCATCATCGGATTCGTCGAAGGAGTTATTTACCTCACCAAATCCGATGAAGATTTCTATCAGCAGTATGCCATTCAGAAGAAGGATTGGTTCTAGGAATGGTGAATGTTGCCGACGGGCGCTCCTGAGTGAGCGGCAGGACTTTTGTTTTCGCCCACCGTCGGTTCGGCAGCTGATTCAAACCAGCGATAAATGGCTGGCAGTACCAGCAGCGTTAGCACGGTACAAGTGATGAGCCCACCGATAACGACGGTGGCGAGTGGCCGCTGCACTTCCGCACCGGCGCTACCCGAAACAGCCATCGGCAGGAATCCTAACGCACCGCAGGTAGCCGTCATCAGCACCGGTCGCAAACGATCGATCGAACCCTGTAGCACCGCGGTCCGCTGATCATGACCATGCTCGCGTAAGTGTCTGATATGTTCAATCAGCACCACTCCGTTCATCACGGCAATACCGAACAAGGCAATGAATCCGACACCGGCCGAAATCGAGAATGGCATGTCGCGCAGCCAGAGTGCGACAATTCCACCTGTCGCGGCGATCGGTACGTTGAGGTAAATGAGCAGCGTGAGTTTGACGGAGTTGAAGGTGATGTACAGCAGCGAGAAGATCAAGAAGAGTGCGACGGGAACGGCGATCATCAAACGTGCCGTTGCGCGTTCCAGGTTTTCAAATTGACCACCCCACTTAAGCGAGTACCCAGTCGGCAGTTTGACTTGCTGCTGGACTGTTTCCTTGGCTTCTTTGACAAAGCTCCCCAGATCGCGACCACGCACGTTGCATTGAATCAGCAGCCGGCGACGAATCGCATGACGACTGATTTCCGACGGACCCTCCTCGATCACAATGTTGGCAAGCTGTGTAAGTGGAATCTGTCTACCTTGGGAATCTTCGATCTTGAGCTGATTGAGTCTTTCGACATCCTGTCGCCACTGCGGCGAAAGTCGCACTTGAATCGGAAAGCGGCGTTGTCCTTCGAACACTTCGCCCATGGTCTTTCCACCGACGATCGACACCGCGTCCAAGATCGCGGACGCGTTAATGCCATAACGAGCAATCGCCTCCCGTCGAATGATCACTCGGCAATACGGCAGACCGGCAATCTGCTGGGCTTGCGTGTCTGCGGCGCCATTCACCTTGCTCAGCACGCGCACAATTTTGTCACCTTCCTCTTTCAGTCGATCGAGGTCATCACCGTACAGGCTGAGTCCAACATCGGAGCGCACTCCCGCTACCAACTCTTGCACTCGCAGTTCGATCGGCTGGGTGAAGCCATACACATTGCTCGGCACCTCACGTTCCAGTGCCTCCTGCATTTGCTCGATGAGTTTTTCTTTCGCGATCGGCTCCGGCCACTCTTCGACGGGCTTCATACGAACGAGGATATCGGTTTGATGGACACCCATCGGATCATTCGCGATTTCCGGTCGTCCGGTCTTTGAAACCACACTCGCAACCTGCGGAAACTTCTTTAACGTGCGTTCCATGGCGCGGGTCATTTCGAGTGATGTCTCGAGCGACACGCTCGGTAAGCGAACTGCTTGAATCGCCAAGTCACCTTCATCCAATTTGGGGACGAATTCCATCCCAAAGCCCAGCGCGATCCAGACGCTGCCTGCGAACATCAACGTCGACAATCCCAGCATCCAGGCCGGTCGTGCCATCGCGTAGTGCAGCAGCGGTTCGTAAGCTCGTCGCAAGTAGCGGACCAGGAACGTCTCGTTGGCACTCACCTTACGCGCCAAAAAGAGCGACGCCATGACCGGCATGACGGTGACGGCGAGTACCAGAGCGCCGGTGAGTGCGGACATGAAGGTGAACGCCATCGGCTTGAACATCTTGCCTTCCACGCCCTCTAGACTGAGGATAGGCAGGAAGACAATTACCACGATGATGCCAGCAAACAGAATCGGTTTACCCACTTCCTTCGACGACTGCTTAAACACTTCTTTCGGCACTTTTCCGCCGCCGTGCTGTCGTTGATATTGGCTGGCTGCGCGCACCGCATTCTCGATCATCACCACCGCACCGTCGACGATCACACCAAAATCAACCGCTCCCAAACTCATCAGATTTGCCGACACGCCGGCATATCGCATGGCGATCAGAGCGCACATGGCGGAGAGCGGAATCGCGGCGGCAACAATCAAGCCAGCGCGCACATCACCCAACAGCAAAAACAGCATCACGATCACAAGTATCACACCGATACCAATGTTCTCGGCAATCGTGTGAATGGTTTTAGCAACTAGTTCCGTGCGATCATAAAACGTATCGATATAGACGCCCTCGGGTAGCGTCGGCTGGATCTCCGCAATCTTCTCCTTGACATCATGTACGACTTGTCGCGAGTTGCCACCCATTAACATCATCACCATGCCGGTGACCGCCTCTCGCTCGCCATCGCGAGTTACCGCTCCCTGCCGTAACATCGGGGCGAACTGTACATCGGCGATATCCGCGATGCGAATCGGTGTGCCATCGGCACGCGAGTCGAGAATGATGTTACGGATATCATCGATCGATTCGACGAGCCCTTCTCCACGAATCAATCGCTGCTCGGCACTGTGCTGAATGTAGCCGCCGCCCGCATTAGCATTATTCTCTTGGAGTGCGTTGAAAACTTGACTGAGCGAAATGTCATAGTTCAGCAGTTTATTGGGATCGACTTGTACCTCATAGGTTTTGAGTTCACCACCAAACGTGTTCACTTCAATCACGCCGGGAACACTGCGCAATTGAAAGGCGATTTGCCAGTCGAGTACGGTGCGCAGGTCCATTTGACTAAAGTTGTAGCCCGGCTTAGCGCGCACTTCGAATTGGTAGATCTCACTCATCCCCGTCGCGATAGGACCCATTTGTGGATTACCGGCACCTGGTGGGATATTCTCCCGCGCTTGTTGCAATCGTTCATTAATCAGATTGCGAGCCCAGTAGATATCGGTGCCGTCTTCAAACGCGACGGTGACGGCCGACAGTCCGAAGCGGCTGATGGATCGAATCTCGGTCACGCGTGGCAATCCACTCATCGCGTTCTCAACCGGGAAGGTAATGAACTGCTCAACTTCCACTGGTCCCAACGCTGGTGATGTGGTCAAGATCTGCACTTGCACATTCGTCAAGTCGGGAACCGCGTCGAGCGGTAAAGAAGTGACTGACATCACGCCAACGCCCAAAAGAACGATGGCGAGCAACATCACAATGAAGCGATTTTCCAGCGACCATTCGATGATATGGTGTACCACGAGCTCGTTTCCTCAAGGAGTAGCTATTCGCCGACCAGAAATTCCGACAACATGCTGGTTTTCAGGGCAAACCCGCCACTCACAGCAATCTTGTCACCCGGCTTCACACCCGATTTGATTTCGATGAATTCTTCATTGCTTCCGCCCAAGATCACATCGCGGCGTTCAAACTTGTCATCCTCGAGGTGAACAAACACGAAGTTTTTCCCCAAGTGATCGAGGACGGCAGAGCGAGGGACGCGAACAACATTCGGGCGACTCAAACTGGGCAAACGCACCGTAACGAACATTCCAGGACGCAGCTTGCCATCCTGATTCTTGGCCAGGGCTCGCATCGAGACCGTGCGGGACGACTCCTGCACCAAGTCGCCCGTATAGAAGACCTGCGCTTGAAACGTTTCTTTTGGCCAAGCCGGCGTGTGAAACTGAATCTCCCGATTTTCTAATTGATTGAGTAATGGCAAGTGCTCCTCATAGACGTCCGTTGTCACCCAGACCGTGGTCAAATCGGCCACGCTGAGGATTTGACTGGTCGGGCCAACTCGCTCCATCAGCACGACATCCTTCGAAATGATCGTGCCGTCGAAGGGAGCGGTGATCGGATAGTGAGCAATGGTCTCGCCTTGTGTCAGTGGATCGATTCCTTGCAACTGTTCATCGGTGAAACCGAGAACTTTGAGATTCGTTTCATCCACAGCCACTCGAGTTTGCATTTCTTTCACCGACTGCATCGACATGCGCGAAGCTTGCTGTGTCTCCTGCTGGTACTGCTCCATCAGCGACTGCAGTGTGGCGCGCGTCGCGTTTCCTTCCGATTCGGCATCCAGTAACTGCTTGCCAGTGATCGCGCCTGTATCCGTGAGAGGTTTGAAGCGCTCGAGCGTTTTACGAGCCTTATAAGATGCGACAAAAGCACTGATCAGTTTATCGCGATACTCCCCCATCGGATTGTCAGTTAATTGCCGTTCGATCTCCTCGATCGTCGCGTTGGCTCGCATCAGCTTGATCATCTGCTGCGTGTTCTTGGCAACCGTTTGGGTCCACTCATTTTTGGTAATCACAAAATCGCGTTCGAGTCGATCTTGATAGAGCTGAAGCATCGCTTTACCAACTTCGATGCTCTGGACGACAACCAGGAGCTGGCCTTGCTTGACGTTGTCGCCCAAACGAATCTTCACGTCATCGACGCGGCCATCGATCAGGGGAAAAATGTGGGCGACTCGCTCTTCGTTGATGGTGACCTTGCCCGTCAGCTCCAGAGACTGACTAAGTTCACCCGCCTCAACTGGTGCTGTTTTGATGTTGGCCGCCTCCCACGATGCAACTGGAAACTCCACGATTTGCGGCTCGGTGGGGGAATCCTTCTCAGCCTGGTCGGATCCAACCCGTTCAGCAGTTTTCTGGCTGGCCGCAGGATCCTGCTTGGCTTTCTTGCACCCGCCAACCAGGATTGCTGCGACGACCATGGCGATGATCACCAAGTCACGTGCCATCTTCGGCATTGAATCACTCATCTCTCACCTCGATTCCACAGACAACCAAAACCAGCCACAAAGAAAATTGATTCGCCATCCCGCCCGAGTAACTGCGGGGCTTTAGATCGGCCGAGCAGCATTCGTGCCAAGCTCATTTGCCGATCAACGAGAAGCCAATAAGGCCGACGAAATCAAACGCGAAGAATGCCAAAGCGCAGCGGTAGCGCTAGAGCGGCAGCAAACGTGGTAAAGAACGTTCCACGTATTTGCACGTGACCAATCGCTGCGGTCGGAGCAATCGCGGCGGTTACTTCGGCCAGCTGATTGACAGCGAGCGGACCACAGCAGGCTCGCGCCGCATCGCTGATCACGCGAGAAAATCCCGGATCACTGGTTTCCATCAGCACGCGTTTGGTACTTGGTCTCGTCGAATCCTGGGAGCTGTGATCCGCATCACCGTCAGGTGCCTCAGGATAGGCCAAATGGAGATGCCAGCCCCTGACGTGGTTACCGGTCAACAGTGCGGCCAGGTGATAATGACACAGATGACTGGCCAGCCATTCATGATCCGGGCTAGCCAAATTGACTTCCGCCGCATGGCAATGAATCAAAGGCACCGGCCCCTGCCACGTGAGCGCGATCAGCAGCCACGACCAAGCCCAGCGCAATCGCTGCGGTAAACGAGAAACAGCGATCAAGAGATTAGGTCGGTTCATGTTGCTCACGTCGGAGCGAGTCTAGTTCGATGGCGGGCGAATTGTCAAGTTTTCGTGGCCTGGATGTACATCAGCCGCACATCTCGCAGAATGTGCTCTAACATCTGACGTTCTTCTTCCGTCAGATTACCCTGCGTCTTCTCCTGCAGCATTGCTAACGTGTCGATGTGGTGCCGCGCCAGGTTCGGGCGAACTACCGACTTCTTCATCACAGGATCGGGATAAAGTCCCAGATTGACTAAGACTTGACTGGCAATCATTTGCACCAGGGACGACATCGACACGGGTGGAATTTTGGCCTTCGCCAGTGGATCGTCCTCACCTGCCCCATCCGCTACCGCTTTCGTCTCTTCTTGATCCCCAGCCATCACCTAGCTCCCTTCGACTTAATGATCACTGCCACTTAACTTTTCCAGTGGCGCTACTCGATATCTTTAGCTCTTATCCTCACCTTACTGCTTCACAGGAATGTGGACTTTCGTTGCACCAGAAAAAGCCTTCACCTGAATTCCCGACTTGTCTGTATGATCCTTCACGGAGAACTGCACTTCGTAGTTTTCGAATTCGCCCAGCCCAAATTTGCCGCGATCCAGAAATTTGTGCTCTGTCACCTGGCAAGCATTGGCGGGAATCGGATGGGTAGCAAGTGGCTTGGGAACTTCGGGAAAGAGTGCATCCGAGTGTTGATTGTTGAGCCACTTGTCCATTTGTTCGCGGGTGACATCCGCCGCGAAAACATAGATCATCCCCGTCATGGGGAATTTTTTATCTTGATTGCCAATTTGAAACTTGACGATGATGCGCGGCTGCTCAAAGGTGTAGAAGAGTAACGTGTCGCGATAACCGATCTGCGAAACTCTGACCTCCAGCTTGTTCGTCGCTTTGGCAACGTCGAGCACCGTGGCTGCTGGCTTTTCCTCGTTCGCGTTCGCTTGACAGACATTCCCACTTGCCATGGTGCCGGTCGGCTGGCTGGCGGCGACTGAACCACAGCTCATTCCGATCAGTAGGAACGCCAGCCACGTGGGCAGTAGAGGCTGAGAAATTTTCATAGCGAGCGTGCTCCTTGCTGAGCAACCTGTGAGTGAGTTGTTTGGGAGAGACAACCTTCGGGAAAAAACGAAGTCAGTAGCACGAGTGCAACTGACTTAACTCATCATCTCTACCGTGCGACTGCCGCGATTGCGACGTCGCTCGATGGCCGCCTCGACAAACCCCGCAAACAGCGGATGGGCCTGAGTCGGTTTCGATTTGAATTCGGGATGGAACTGCACGGCTACAAACCACGGATGGTCCGGCAATTCGATGATTTCCACAAGTCCTCGATCGGGACTAGTACCGGCCACAAGCATGCCGTTGGCAAGGAACTGCTGGCGGTATACATTGTTGAACTCGTAGCGATGCCGATGGCGTTCGTTGATGCTCGTAGAACCGTAGCACTCGCGCGAGCGGCTGGCGGGGTCGAGCGCTGCATCTTGAGCTCCCAACCGCATCGTGCCACCTTTGTGCACGATATTACGCTGTTCATCGAGCAGACAGATGACCGGATGCGGTGTGTCACGACTGAATTCGGTGGAGTGAGCACCCTGCAGTCCCATCTGGTTTCGGCCATACTCAATGACAGCACATTGCATTCCCAGACAGATGCCGAAAAACGGAATATTGCGCTCGCGAGCATAGCGAATCGCTTCAATCTTGCCTTCGATGCCGCGTTCCCCAAATCCGCCCGGAACGAGAATCCCGTCGTAACCGCTCAGCAGCCGCTCGGGGCCTTCCGTTTCAATCGTCTCACTTTGAATTCGTGCCACGCGTACCAGCGAGCGATGCTGAATACCGGCGTGATCGATCGCCTCGTAAATGGATTTGTACGCATCCTTGTGTTCCGCGTACTTCCCCACCACGGCAATGCTGATTTCATGTTCGGGATTGCGCAGATAGTGCAGAATTTGCCGCCAATCGGTGAGATCGATTTTACCAGCGGAGAGATTGAGTTTCCGGATGATAAAAGTGTCGAGTCGGTTTTCGACCAAGCTGAGCGGTACTTCGTAAATCGAAAACTCCTTGTCGCGTTCTTCAATCACCGCTTCGATTGGCACATTGCAAAACAGCGCGATTTTTTGTCGATCGTCGTGGCTGATTGCTTTCTCACTTCGGCAAACCAGGATGTCAGGCTGAATGCCGATTTCCCGCAGTTGTCCGACGGAGTACTGAGTGGGTTTCGTTTTCAGCTCCCCAGCCGCTTTCAGATAGGGCACCAGCGTGAGGTGAATATAGAGGCAGTTTTCCTTCCCAACATCCAATGAGAACTGCCGAATCGCTTCCAGGAACGGCTGACTTTCAATGTCGCCGACGGTGCCACCGATTTCAGTGATCACGACATCGGTCTCATCGTCCGCTAGTTTGTGGATGCAATCTTTGATCTCGTTGGTGATATGCGGAATGACCTGGACCGTTTTACCCAAGAATTCGCCGCGTCGTTCTTTTTCGATTACGGAGAGGTAGATCTGGCCGGTGGTGTAATTGGAATCGCGGGTAAGCGGGCTGTTGGTGAACCGTTCGTAGTGACCTAAATCCAGGTCCGTCTCACTGCCGTCATCTAAGACATACACCTCACCGTGCTGATAGGGACTCATCGTGCCCGGATCAACGTTGATGTAGGGATCGAGCTTTTGCATTTTGACGCGCAAGCCGTGTCGTTCGAGCAACATTCCGATCGATGCGCTGGTCAATCCTTTTCCCAAAGAACTGACCACACCACCGGTTACAAAAATGTGTTTGGTCATCGCGTCCTCCTCAGCCTAAAAACAGAACGTCGCCGTAAGCGACCATCCTAGCGACCCGAGTGACGACTGACAAAGGCCCGATAATCTTCGGCAGTGTCAATTCCGATGGCGGGTTCGTCGATCACGCCCACCTGAATGTCATGGCCTGCGTGAAGAACTCGGAGCTGCTCCAGACTTTCCAGTATTTCCGCATCGCTCCGTGGCAAGGCTGCGAGTCGCAGGAGAAAATCCCGCCGGTAGGCATAAAGGCCAATGTGCTGGAAAAAGTGGGCGGGTTGGTCGGTGAGCAGGGAGTCGTCCCAAGTGCGTGCGTACGGGATCGGGCTGCGACTGAAATACAGTGCTCGACCTGCTTGGTTAAAAACCACTTTGACGCAGGCGGGATCAAGTAGTTTTTCACGCGTCTGGATTGGCGTGGCGAGCGTGGCCATCGTGGCGAGTGGGTTGACCTCCAGCAACTCGATCGCCAGATCAATCGCGGCCGCCGAAATGTCCGGCTCATCCCCCTGAACATTCACCAACAAATCGACGTCCGGAAGCTGCCGCGCTACCTCCGCCACTCGATCGGTTCCACTGGCACAATCGGGACTCGTCATCACCACTCGACCACCAAACCGCTCTACTTCCTGCGCAATTTCCGCATCATCGGCGGCGACAATGATACCCGCCGGTCGCACCGCTCGGCTCGCCGATTCATAGGTATGCTGCAAGACCGTTTTGCCAGTCTCGCGCAGCAGCAGCTTGCGCGGCAATCGAGTGGACGCGAGTCGAGCGGGAATGACGATGTAACTGATCATTCCTGTGGCAGTTTCTCAATGGTGCCGAACATGTGCCCACCCACCTTATCGTGAGTCCACGTGCCAGCGTACATCGTGCCGTCGATTACGACTCGCGAGCTGAACGTGCCCAGCCCCGGAATAGAAACTTGGTCCAGGGTGATGACGGGGGTTTTCCCGGCCCATTTCACTTGCAGCGGCATGGGAATGGTGAGATCGTTTTTCCCATATTGAATGCGAGCCTTGATGAGCCAGTAATCACCGTTCTCCATTTTCGTAGCGCTGAGGATCGTGTATTCGTCACGAGCGGGTTTGTCGTTCTCCTTGCCACGAACGGTGAATTGCCCGACCAACTTAACGCCCGTCATCGACTCCGCAAATTTCTTGTACAGTGCTTCTTTGTCGACCGGCGCTTCCTTCTCTGCAGACACTTCTTTCTCAGTATCTTTCTTCTCAGTAGCTTTCTTCTCAGTAGCTTTCTTCTCAGTAGCTGTTTTCGCTGGTTCCTTGTTGACTGTTTCTTGGTTATCAGAATCTACATTTTTACTGACGCGGGCCGTCACGGCTTGGGCTGCGGCGGAGGCCGGTTGATCTTGAGCCCGGACGGGCGCAGCCGACAGGCACAGCACGAAGGCCAACGGCAAGAGGCCTGGCAGTATGTCGTGAGCGATCGTGACAGGCTGAATGAAACCAATGGCACGATAACGTAACCCAACGAGCCAGCAACTCATCGATAACTCCTGAGAAACAACCGATGGGGAAGTGAAACGTGACTACTTACCGAGTGCCGCTTTGACTTCTGCCGCGACTCGCTCGGGCGTGATCCCAAAGTGCTTGTACAGGGTTCCCGCGGGAGCGGACGCACCAAAGCTGGACATGCCGACGAAGCGACCACTAGAGCCGAGGTAGCGCTCCCAGCCAAACTTCAGCCCCGCTTCCACGGCCACTCGAGCGGTAACGCCAGGAGGCAGCACGGAATCTCGGTAGGCTTGATCCTGCTCGTCGAAGAGTTCCCAGCACGGCAAACTCACCAGGCGCACTGCCACTCCTTCTGCCGTGAGTTGTTCATACGCGGTGAGCGCGATGGGCAATTCCGTTCCGGTCGCCATGATTATGGCGCTGGGCTGGCCACCCGCCGCATCAGCCAGGATGTAGCCACCTCGAGCCGTACCTGTCGCGGCGGCGAATTTTGAGCGATCGAGAGTCGGGACATTTTGGCGGCTCAGTACCATCGCGGTAGGACGAGGTGGACCACCGACGGCTGTGCGATAGGCCTCGGCAACTTCGTTCGCGTCACCGGGTCGCATGACCAGCAAACCAGGAATCGCTCGGCAAGCGGCGAGATGTTCCACTGGCTGATGCGTGGGTCCGTCTTCACCCAGACCGATGGAATCATGGGTGAACACGTAGATCACGGGCAGCTTCATGAGGGCGCTGAGTCGCACGGAGGGGCGGACAAAATCGCTGAATACAAAGAAGGTCGCTCCGTAGGACCGAAGGCCACTCAGTGCCATCCCGTTGCAAATCGACCCCATCGAATGTTCGCGAATGCCGAAGTGCATGTTTCGGCCGCCATAATTGTGATGCCCGAAGTGTCCGGCTTCGGCACTCTCCAGCATCGTCATCGTGGACGGAGCCAAGTCGGCGGAACCACCGACGAGCCAGGGCAAACCGGCGGCGAGCCCATTGAGCACTTTGCCGGACGAAACGCGAGTTGCGAGGCCCTTCGCGTCGGCGGCAAATACCGGGATCGACTGATCCCAGCCAGCGGGCAACTGACCGGCCCAAATCGACTGCAACTGAGCGGCTTCGGTGGGGAACTTCGCCGAGTAGTCGGCGAACATTTTTTCCCAGTGATCACGAGCGGCGGTGCCGCGAGCACCGAGACCTTGCTGGAAGTCGGCTCGAGCAGCATCGGGAACGAGGAACTTTTCATCTTCCGGCCAACCGTAGGCGCGTTTGGTAAGCTTGATTTCTTCTTCACCCAGCGGTGCACCGTGGGCGTTGTGACTATTGGCCTTATTCGGTGAACCGTAACCGATGATACTGCGAACGATGATCAACGTCGGCTTGTCGCTGCATTCATGAAACGACTTGATCGCCGCTCGGAAGGCCGGCAAATCGTTCGCATCATCGACGTGCACCGTGTTCCAACCCAAGCCCCGGAACCGCTCGGCGACGTTCTCGCTGAACGCCAGTTCGGTCTCACCCTCAATCGTGATGCGATTGTCATCATAGATCCAGACGAGGTTATTGAGTTTCAGGTGACCGGCGACGGAGGCCGCTTCGCACGCGACGCCTTCCATGATGTCCCCATCACTGCAAAGCGCGTACGTGTTGTAGCCGAAGAGATCGAAGCCAGGCTTGTTGTAGCGAGCGGCAAACCACTTGGCGGCGACCGCCATCCCCACACTCGTCGCAACACCTTGGCCAAGAGGGCCGGTTGTCATTTCAATTCCAGCAGCCTCCCCGTATTCGGGATGGCCCGCACAGGGACTGTGCAGCTGACGGAACTTCTTCAGGTCATCGAGTCCAATCGCAGGCTCATTAAGCAGCTTCCCGTGATGGTCTACTTTCTTGACTCCAGCCAGATGCAGGAGCGCGTAGAGCAACATCGAAGCGTGGCCGCAGGAGAGTACGAAGCGGTCGCGGCCTGGCCAGTGCGGGGCCGCGGGATCGTAACGCAGCGCCTCGTTCCAGATCGAGTAGGCGACGGGGGCCAGCGCCATGGGCGTGCCCGGATGCCCACTGTTGGCCTGCTGCACTCCGTCCATGGCTAGCGTGCGAATGGTATTAATCGACAACTGCTCGCGACTCATATCCGCTAAAGACATCTCTACTATCCTTTTTCCCTGGGCTTATTTGATCGAGTCGGTTGACGAACGACGCGAGGAGAATTCGGCAAAATCGTACGCTACCGCGCGCGGGAATGTCCAGCCCGGGAGACAAACCTGCCGGCAACCGCTGCAGGATTTCGATCTCAACGACACCCAACGCCTTCGTCGTAAATCGTTAAAATCCGGCGAATTGGGTTGACGACTCCGCAGGTCGAGCTCAGAATGCGCCGCAGGATGCCTCGAGGAAACGCCTCTGCTCTAAATCTGCTCGGCTTAATCATGCGTCACGTTGCTCGCAATTCGATTGCCGCCGCCCTCGCAGCTTGGCTGCTGCTGTTGGCCTGTTTTGAGCACTCGTTCCATGAAGTCGAGCATCATCATGCTCAGCCGCATGCCGGGCACGCATGGTCGGGCGAACAGTGTCATCACCATGCTACTGGCCATCACTATGCTACTGGCCATCACTATGCTACTGGCCATCACTATGCTACTGGCCATCACTATGCTACTGGCCATCACTATGCTACTGGCCATCACCATGCCGACAGCCATCAACAGCCAGGTGGTGACGAGGATCACTCGCACGCGGATTGCCATGACAGTCATGGTACCGATCAAAGTCAGACAGCGCGGCGGGGTGAAAGTGGTCAGGAACGTGATACCGAGCCAGACCAACACGATGCTCGGCACTGTGCTGTCTGTCGCCATTTGGCACAAGCCACGATCCTGGACGACTTCGACGATAAAACGGTCAGTGAAGCGCTCGTGGGCCAGGCCACGATTTTAACTCCGTCAATCCACAGCGCACGCTTGCTCTCGACGGTACCCATTCGCGGTCCGCCAGCGATCGGGTCAGAACTCATTTAGTTCTTCCCCGAATTCTTTCCGTGCGTTTCAGGTGTAGCCGTTTTGTCGCGATGAGTTCGCCTCGTCGACAAACACGTCGCTCGGCCTGAAAGCTGAAGTGGATATCATGAGCAGGTTTAAAGTGGCGGCGGCTATGCGCCGCTTGGTCGAGTTGTTGAACCATGATTTTTGCCCCTCTTGGAATCGCTACCTCGGTTGGCTGAGACGTCCCATCGGCTGGCTGTTGATCGGCAGTTTGGCGGCGGCGATGGTGGCATTGGTGCTCGAGCCGCGAGTGTGGAGCGTCGTCGCGGCGCTGGGCGCTGTCATGCTGATCGGGCTCGGTTGGCCTCATCTGTCCCTGGCTGGCATTCGGGCGAATCTATCGTTTGAGTGTAGCCGGTGCCGTGAGCAGGAAACGATCCGCGTTCGCCTGACGATCACGAATCGATTTCCCTTTCCCGCTTGGGGAATTGCGATTCAAAATGGATTCTTCCTTCCGAACTCCAAGCAAAATTCGCCGAGCTCAAACGAGACTGCGCCCATAGCGGCGGTGGCGCGCGTGGCCCCATGGAGTCACTCAGAGTTTGAGTTCGAATTTGTGCCGGAGATGCGAGGAGTCTATCCGAATTCAGCCCCTGCTTTGGTTACAGGCTTTCCTTTTGGGATCGGCACTGCCTCGCGAACGGTGCAGGTTGATGGCGAACTACTGGTATGGCCGCGCATCACTTCTTTATTGTCCACACCGCTACTGGAGGGTGTCGTTCGCGATGTCTGCGGCACAACGGTCAATCGATCTGGTGCGGAAGGTGAGATCATTGGTCTGCGTCCCTATCGGCCCGGTGATCGATTGCGAAGCATACACTGGGCCCAGTCCGCTCGGCGAAACAGTTGGATCGTCACCGAACGTCAATCGGTAGCCCGCTGCCATGTCACCCTGGCGATCGATACGGCCGCGTTTCGTGGGGATGGCACGGGCCCCACCTTCGATGGAACACCACAACTGGAGCTGGCGATTCGGATCGCGGCGAGCATCGCCGCCAGCTTGCATGCGCATCACACGCAAATCCGTTTCATCATCGATCAACTGGACCTACAACTCTCACCCGGTTCCAGCGGAATTCCCCGGTTACTTGACTCGCTCGCTCGGTTCATTCCCGCCCCGGATCAAGCACCGTTACCGACTCGACTGGAGCGAAACGGAAGAGCCTTGATCGTCACCACCTCAGCTGGGCGTCTGCTCTGGAATTGCCGAGGAGCATCATCTCTGCCGGTGCATTGCATCGTGATCCAAGATCCAGCCGATGGCCCAACTCACTCGATGCCGTCGATCACCGTACAACGCACTTCGTCTCCCCCAGCGACCCGCATGCCATCCGCTTGGCTCGAAATCGAAAGTCGCCGGGATTACGAGAAACAGTTGCAGCAGCAATGGGAGAGGGTCTGCCATGAAAGCTGTTGAATTGAGAAATCGAACGATCTGCTGGGAACCATTGCTGCTGGCCATCCTGGCCTCCGCATCGATGGCGGCCGTGCGCGTGGGGCATGCGTGGCATCCACAGCGCATGCTGGCGCGGATCCTGGTGGAATGGCTTATCGCCTTAGGTTGCAGCCTCTTGATTTCGCGGTTTGTCGCGACCTACGAGCGATTATTAAATGCGCTGGCAGGACTGCTCAGCGTCGTGATTATTTATCCGTTTTTTGTGGAGTCGATCTTGAAGAGGACGGTCGGCGCGACGGAGCCACTGGAGCTCCTGATCCTGACTAGCCTGCAGGGCGTAACGCTTGTGCTCGCTGCTTTTTCTTATCTACCTCGCCTGTCCGGAACGAGCGTTTTACTAGGCAGTTTCCTGTTGCTTTTTGCCATCACCATGACGACCAGTCGCTGGATCTTGCTACTGGCAGCTGCCTACGGCCCGCTTGGACTGTGGTGGCTCATGAATATTTATTGGCAGCCGTTGGTCGGCACCTTCATTGCGACGCGAGTGGAACGGCGATTCCCCTTGCGACTCTGCGTCGTGGGATTGACGACGATCGGTTTGCTATTGCTGGCAGTCTTGGTCGTATCGGCGACTCCCAGTGCGGTGGCACTGAATGGATTCATGCCCACTTCGGGAGGCACCGGGCAGCATGACCCCTCCGCCCGATCCGGTCTGGGTGACGGTGATCAAATGGTCGCCGCCAAACAGGATGCACAAAGCTTTGGGCCAGTCGAAAGTGAACTCTTTCTCGAAGACGAAATGCCAACTCTTTATGACATGTTCAACGAGATGAATGGTGAGCCCACCAAGAAAAAGGATCAGCAGCGAAACATTGGACTCGCTCCAGACCAAGTCCGAGAAACCGAACAACGCGTCGCTAAGAACGAACAGAATGGACGCGAGTTCTCTACCGTCCGAAAACATCGGGCAGTGCAGCCGAAAGCACTATCCGATCTCCGCTCCACCGCCATGTTGTATGTGCTGGGCAGAGTGCCTCTGCATCTGGCTCTCGCTCGCTATGATGCCTTTGACGGCCGCGATTGGCTTCAATCTCGTGAGGCTCAACGTCTACCACCAGTTCGCCTCGACAACTCCTTGGGCAAACCCTGGGCCTACTTTGCTCCGGAACGTCCCTCCAAGATTTTTTGCGGGCAGGAATCTCATGCCATTAAAATCATTAATATCAAGACCAATCGTTTTCCATCACCACCACATCTTTTGGCGGTGCATGTCGATAAAGTTGATCAAGAGGATTTCTTTGGTTGGTCAGCGGATGGCGTTGCACAGATGCCCGTGCGTGACTACATCCCACAGCTCACCGTCCTCCACTTGCTATCTCGCGGAGTGAATTGCCAGGAATTACGGCGCACGGATTTCACGGAATGTTTTCCTTCTCCAACCCATTCGGACACCACGGCTATCCCGATCAGCCCAGAGTCAAGTGCTGGCGAGTCGCTTGAGATTGGCCATCATCTGCAGATCGCCCGTCGTACCAAGTTGCTCAGTGAAACCGCGACGAACTGGACTGCCGATGTACCACGCGGTTGGCGACAAGTGGAAGCCATCGTGGCTTACCTGCGCAGCAACTTTACGTTCGACGAACAGGCACTGCCGACGGAGCATGACGATCCCGTAGATCATTTTCTGGCGGTTCGTCGAGGGCCAGATTATTTGTTCGCCACCACGGCCGCCTTAATGTTGCGCGAGCTTGGTTACCCCACTCGATTTGTCACTGGTTTTTACGCTCGGCCGGAACGTTATGAACATCGCTCCGGACAGACCGCCGTTCTGGCCGAAGATGTACACACTTGGATCGAGGTATACATCGGTGATGACACTTGGTTGCCACTGGAACCGACTCCCGGCTATGCAGAGCCTCGTGAAGATCTGACCTGGACTCAGTGGGCTCAAATGCTGATCCAAACTGGCGGGCGGACAATTTGGCGGCAACGTTGGCCGATCTGCGCTGTCTGCCTGCTGAGCCTGCTCCTGTTTAAAACTCGTGCAACTTGGCTCGATTGTCTGGCGCGGTTCATCTGCGTATGCATGGGTCGTCGATCGATGACTGATCGAGTGCTCTGGACATGGCGACTCATCGAATTTCGCAGTCGGCTTGTCGGCCGCCCTCGCCCCAGGAGACGGACGATCCATTCCTGGTATCAGCCGCTCGTCGCCAGCGCACCGCCGGAACAGCAACGGTCGTTGCAGCGCTTCTTTCAGGGGCTTGATGAGGTGCTTTATGCGACGGGTAGGCATTTAGAGTGCAACGAGCCGGAGATTTTACAAGCCTGTCGAGCGGTCGTCGTGATCGGCAGTCGTCGAACGTTACGCGATTTATGGAATTCCAATAAGAGTACCGCCAGATGAATAGCAAAGTTGTTGAACGGAATCCGAAGCCCGGGCTGAGCGATGCAGCGGTCGATTGCCAATATCAGAAATCGATCGACGGTCTCCGCGCAGTTCTGAACGCGGCCTTGATTGGAAAGTCAGATATCGTGGAGATGGTATTGGCATGCCTGTTGGCACGTGGGCATTTACTCTTTGACGATCTTCCTGGCTTGGGCAAGACGACTCTTGCCAAGGCCTTGGCACATGCCGTAGGAGGTGTCTTTGCTCGAGTGCAATGCACTCCAGATCTGCTCCCGACCGATATTACCGGCTTTAATCGGTTCGACGAAAAAACAAGAGATTTTGTTTTTCATCCAGGGCCTGTGTTTTCAGACGTGCTCTTGGCAGACGAGATTAATCGAGCAACCCCGCGGTCACAAAGCGCATTGTTCGAGGCGATGGCGGAACGACAGGTGACACTCGACAACCACACGCAGGCACTCAGTCCCACTTTCTTTGTTATTGCGACTCAGAATCCGGTGGAAAGTCATGGTGCGTATCCACTGCCCGAAGCCCAACTCGACCGCTTCGCCATGAAGCTCCGCATCGGTTATCCCAACCGCGAGAGCGAACTGCAGATGCTGGCCTCACATGTCGGAGTAGCGAATGCGGCTCGAATACCCCAACAGGCAGTCCTGGATCCGCGGAATTTACTTTTGCTGCAAGAACATGTGGCCCAGGTAACCATGGGAAAAAAGGTGCAAGAGTACCTCGTCGATCTTGCCAGAGCGACTCGCCAGCACAAAGAGATCACCTTGGGACTGAGTCCGCGTGGACTGATTACCTGGCAGCGCGTCGCTCAGGCTAGAGCCCATCTGTGTGGCCGCGACTTCGTCACTCCGGATGATATTCAGGAGGTCGCTGTCCCCGTGCTCGAAGTGCGCCTAGCTGGTCATTTTGAACAGCCAGCCCGCTTAATCGATCAACTTCTCGACTCCGTACCAGTACCCGTTTTGTGATGTCAAAGGCGAGCACCATGCTATCGATCAGGAAGCCAGCAACGGATGGGACAGCACCGAGCTCGCGACGCCCGTTTCTGGGCGGTTCAACCGCGATGAGTTTGATCACCGGAATGCTATTCAGCATGTTGCTGAGCGTCTTGATGGGATGCCATCGGGGCAACCACGAGGAGCCGGAGCACCATCATCCTGCGCATCGACCGGCAACTTTTGAAGCCGCCGTGGATCGGATCGTGGAATTATATGAGGAGCTGCGCGAGGAGAAGCGACGGGCGCCCGATCAACTGGATCTGATCGATGAATTTCGTGACATCGTTCGCTGGCTACCTACACTCGCTGCCGATAGCGATCTCGATGAGTTTTCTTGGAACGAAGTCCATGCGATCGCAAAGCAACTGCAAGCGCTGCTGTTTGCTCGTGTGCCAACTGATGCAGCGGAACGAGGTTCCTGGTATCGCACTCACAGGCAGCAAAACGAGCAGTTTCAGCAGGAGCTGCTGAGAATCAAAAAGATCGCATTAGACACTCAACCCACCCTTTCCGGCACTGCGCGAGCAGTGGCTGAGACGATGTAAAGGAGTCGAGATGGAATACTTGATCTATGGCGCGATCATGCGTTTTTTGCAGGCGCTGCTGCAGGCCATGCCAACCATCTTGGTGGGTCTGGTCGTGGCCGGAGTGTTGCGGCGACTATTGGGACATGCCGGAACTCGACGCCTGTTCGGTGATAACAGCTGGCGATCGTTACCGCAGGCCTGGCTGGTTGGAATGATGCTTCCTGTTTGTTCCCTGGGCGTCATTCCCGTCGTACGCGAGATGCGTCGAGCGGGAGTGTCTGGTGGAGCGATACTGGCCTTTGGCCTCACCGCGCCACTCTTTAACCCTATCTCAGTTCTATACGGTCTGACCCTGACCGATCCGATTGTCATTTTCACGTTCTCGTTCTGCTCGCTGGTGATTGTAACCGTCATGGGCGTGGGGTGGGATCGATTGTTTCCCAACACGGCGATTGTGGAAACCGAGTTGCCAGAGGCAGCTCGAGGACTCAAGCGCATGCTCTCGATCGCAGTCTACGCGGGACGGGAAATGGTTGGGACAAGCATTCTGTACATTCTCGTGGGTTTACTCGGTGTAGCGGCACTCAGTGTCGCCCTTCCACATGGCTTCTTGCAGACTGCCGCCGAACATGATGATCCTTGGGCACCTTTATTCATGACCCTGGTGGCGATACCCGCCTATGCCACCCCGATGACGGCCATCGTCCAATTGGCCTCGATGTTCCAACATGGGAATTCCGTTGGAGCCGCGTTCGCGCTGCTCGTGCTGGGCGCGGGCGCTAATCTCGGTTTGGTCTACTGGATGGTGCGCAGCTATGGCTGGAAGCGGTCGATCATCTGGTTTGCACTGCTCATCGGCGTCGTGGTCGCGCTGGCTTATGGAGTCGATAAGCCGCTTTATCCCAGTGGAGTGGAACCGGCCGGACACACCCATGCTTTTGATATTTACTGCGCGCCCTTCGAACCAAGTACCAATGATCCACGATCGATGGTAATCCGGACGATTCGCGAAAAGATTGCTCCGCATGAAATCGTCGCCTTGGGAGCCGCCGCCGTACTGTTCTTGTTGGGATTGACTCTGGCCACTTTCGATCGCCAGGGCAAAGTTGAGCAATGGCTGGAACGAGCGCCGGTGAATGCTTCTCGCTTTGATCGTGACCTGTCAGGAAACGTTATCGGCGCTGTTGCTTTAGCCGGCCTGATTGGGATCAGCATTTTTGGCTGCTATATCTACTATCCACCACCACAGGAGATTCTCGAGGAGTTGAGGATCGTCAACACCGAGGTGGTAGCTTCCGCCACGTCTCGTGATTGGGACACGGGACTCTACTGGATCCCCATCTACGACGACTGGACCAGGAAACTGCAGGTCAGTCTGGTCTTACGAGGAAAATCTCTGAGCGAGTATCGTCGCGCGAAAGCGGAGGTGTTGCGCGAGAAGCTGGAGTTGCTCGAACATGAACTGGAAGATCAAGAGGTGGAAGAGGCACGGCAGCTGGGGATGGAGGTGAGTCGCGCGTATCGTCGTCTGCGCACTGCCTATCAGGACGGTTCATGAAGTCGAAGCACCGATGAGAGAACTCGACTGGAACGTAATCGACCAAGGGCAGGGCTTCCCCAGCGACCCGGCTAAGACCCTGCGGACGAGTTTTCGAGAACTCTTTTGCGGGATGTGTTCTTCTAGAGTGTGCGGGTGCCCAGCGAGGCCGTCCTTCTCGGCCAGCCCTGCTCGGTCCTTCGACTGCAAGCGTTCACAGCTTCCGTACTTATCCCGGCTCCCTCCTTCAAACCGCCCGATCACCCCCCGTGATCTGGACACGGTGCTGGTGCACGGTTACTCCTGAACGGCGGAGCCGTGGCATTCGATAGCCAGGCGCGTAAGCGCCTGGAACTCGCGCTGGCTATCGAATGCCATCGCTCCGCGATTCGCTATGAGCGGAGAGGACGGACAAAAGAGCTAGAGGAAACAAACAACAGAATGAATGGTGACGTTCGCCTCTGCCGTGGCAGTGACGGTTCACTTGACTGATCGAGAGCGGTTCTCGACTTTGTTCAGCAACGTGCAGTTGCGTGGCGATGGGGAGTGGTGGGAGGCGTTGTTATTGAGTCATTCATTCGAGAAACTGATCAAGGTCGTTTTTTCCTCGTGCGAGTTTCAGCCGGTTCTTTGAGGCCATCACCAACTCTTCGGGAAAAGGAAATTGGCTCTCTGCGAGACGCCGGTGATACTCTGCTTCATTCCAGCCGTCTTGTTCCATCGTTTGCAACACGTCCGGCCAAGCTCGCTCGTAGATTCGAGACGGCGCATTCGACAAGAACTCCTGCCACAAAGTTCCCTCGCTGAAATTGGAGTTGGCCTCCTTAGAACCGCTAGTCAACTCGTCACCGTACTTGGCAATCGCTCGATTCGGATCACTGATGAACTCGTAATCGTTGTCGTATTGCTTATACGGTGGGTGCAGAAAAAGATACGAGTAGTCCCAGCCCTCGAACATGCTTTGACGTACCTTCGTCAGAAAGAACGCAGCTTCGAGGCCCCTTATGATTTGTTGCTTGCCCTGCTGGGCCGTTAGCTTGGACTCGATGCTGATGATTCGCTTCACTCTTGGCAAAGCAAGTACGGCATCGAACTTCGTACCGTCGTTGCATTGTCGGCAAAAAGTTATCTCTTGCACGTCTATCGCATCCGTTGTCGTCGACAGGGCATAGTTCGCATTGGCCTTCAACTCGAACAACAGCACGGCATTGGTAAAATCTTCTAGTTCAATACTCAAAATGTCAGCGAGGAATCGCCTTAGTGGCGTGCTTTCGGCGGGGACGGCGATTGTCCGGTTGTGGATCGCTGAGAAGAAGCCTTTGTTCCAGCTTGTGCCATCGGGCCGAGGAAATTGCTTCCAGTCAACCGCTTCTCTCGCTTGCAACCAGCGATCCGCCCGACCCAACGCAAACAACGTCAACACTGTTTCTGACGTGCGGCTGTAAAAGCTGTCAGGTTCACGGCCTCCGACCGTCTTCGGCCGCCGAAGAAAGGCCTCGTACCGCCGGTTGCTTATGCCGTAGGCCGCGCACCATCGCTTTCCGAGGTTGGTGGCATCAAGCAAGAGGTCCATTGTCGGCTCCACGAGTTAATAGACGCTTCGACGGCGATACAACCCAACGATTGTACTGACTCGCCCCCTGCGTGGGCGAGTCTCAAAGAAACGGTAAGCCCGTTGATCTACAGATTCCCACCTGACCATCCTTGCCCGGCAGCTTTTCACCCTCACCCACAAAGATTTCGTGACCGGCCTTGGCCTCTTCCTCGCTGAGAGCCGTTCACCAGATCACGTTGTCGAGTGTAATCTCGACATCGCATTCATTTTGGTGCGGTTGGCACGAGCCGCAAGGTTGCTGATGACGCAGGCGTGAGCGAGTCCGTCCTACGCGGTCATTACGTCAATCCGACGCTGTGGCGCAAGAGCAATCGCTCGTACTTGCGAATCCTCGCCGGCCTGCCGCCCGACTTGGCGGTCCTGTTTGGCTACATCGAAGATCAACGTGAGCGGCTCCTCTCCAGGGAACTCGAAGTCGCCAAGGACCAGGGTGACTGGTCGCTCGTCGCTGACCTGGAGCGATTGAAGCGTGAACCGTTGACCGGCTCTGGAGCGGTCCCGTTGTTGTGAAGTTTTGTGAACGGCGAGACGGCTAGCGAAAGCCTAAGAAACAAAAATAGCCGCAAGTCGTGCGACTGGCGGCTAATGAACAAGCGAGGCCGACGGGGCTCGAACCCGCAACCACCGGATCGACAGTCCGGTACTCTAACCAATTGAGCTACGGCCCCTCACTTGCAAGAACTCGATTATAACGTCGCTCAAAGGCTTGGCAAGGGCGGCTAGAAGAGCGAGTCGTTGGGCTGGAACCCTAGCGCCTGTACCTGCTTACGCTCGTCGTCCGCGGCGACGGTGTCACCGAGTGCGTCGAGGACCAAGGCGCGATGATACCGCATCACTGCCAGCCCCATCGCCGCTTCCCGCAGCATCTCCTCGCGTCGCTGTTCATCCAGTTTCCCTAGTCCAGCCGCTGGCCCCTGGGACTCCAGCCGCCGCTTTCGATCGTTAAACCACGTTTGATACCGCGAGATCGCGACGTCCAGATCGCGTCGAGCCTCCTCGTGACGACCCAGTCGATAGTAGAGGTAGCCGCGTGTGTCGAGTAGTTCTGGGGCTGGCGCTGGTCCCCGTGCCGCTCGGTTCGCATCGGCTAACCCCTCTGCTAACTCCTCATTCGCAATCGCTCGAGCATACGCCATCCCGTTCCAAATTTGTTCTTCCGACATAAACGGCCGACGTTCGTTCAAGGCCGCCAGCGTTTTCCAATCGGCGATCGCCTCCGACGCGCGACCTAGCTGCTGCAACACATGACTTCGCTCCAGATAACCGCGCGGATCATCCGGCCACGCGGCGATTAATTCCTGACAACGCACCAATGCCTGCTCAGCATCACCATGCTTGCGTAACCACAAGGCGTCGGCCAGCAGCACGTTGGCACTCGTCGGATCCCAGCGTCTAGCCGTGGCGATATTCGCCTCTGCTCGTTCCAATTCCCCCGCTGCTCGCTGCTGTATCGCAGCAGCCAAATACCACTGCGAGACCTCACGCGGTCCCTGCCGCACCACGAGCGGCGCACCCACCAGCGCCAGGCAGATCAAAACCGTGACCTTGGTGCCCCAGCGTCGCTCGGACTCAATTTTTGGCGGCAAAGCAGAGTTCATTGGATGCCAGCTTCCCCTGTATTCGACCGGACCAATTCTACGGCCCGTACCTTAAGTCTACCGCAAAACCGGGCCATGGATTAGGATCTATCCCGGCGGAATTTACGCTTTCTGTGTCGCTATGTGCTGAGGAGCTGCCTGTCATGCCGCTATTTGAAATCGAAACCGATGCGCACATCATCATCACCTGGGCCGATGATGAGGAAGCGGCTCGCCAAGTTGTGCTCGAAGCCTACCCCGGTGACAAAACCATTCGACTCGTCAAACGCCCGCGCGATACCTGGGTGATCTCCAAAGGCATTTTGGGATTGACCACCAAACATAGCCCCTGCGATATCGCTCGTGACTGCCTCTCCAAAGCGTCCGGTGACAAAGTCCACGCCATTCGACTCTACATGCACGAGACCGGCGATGATCTGGAACGAGCGCGTAAGGTGATTGAAACCAACATGGTGATGGGCTGGTAAGCTGGCTTCTCCGTATCGGGCTGCAAACTGGTGAAATCTTCCGGACACTGGCCCGAAGCCTGAGTGTTCAAGAAGCGGAATGAATCGAGCGACCGCCGTCGACCGGCAAGACAGTGCCCGTGACGAAGTCGTTGTCGATGAAGTGCAGCGCGGCTAGGGCAATATGACGTGGACTGCCCTCCCGTTTCACCAACGTTCCGGCAATCGCCTCAGCACGTTCCTCCGCTGATAAATCATCGGGCAACATCACAGGACCGGGCAGAATGCAGTTCACTCGCACCTGGGGATTGCGAGCCGCCAGTTCGCTAGCAAGTGTGCGCGTGATAGTGGGGATGGAACCCTTGGAGGCAAAGTAGGCGGCATAGTCGCGATACGGTCGGACGGTGGCCCAATCGCCGATCGTGACAATCGCGCCGCCCGTCGCCTGCTTCACCATCGCTAATCCAGCTTTTTGCACACACAGAAATGTGGCCAATGTATTCACTTCCCAGTTCTGCCGCAGATCGTCCACGGTGACTTCTTCCAGCGTTTGACGCGGCCAAATCGCGGCGGCATGCACAAGCACGTCCAGTCGACCGAAGTGCGATAGCGTCTGTGCGATCAGGGAGTCGACGGCGGCGGTATCCGTCAGGTCCGCTGCCAGAGCCATCGCCGAGACTCCACGCCGCTGATAATCGCTCACCGCCTGCTGCGCCTCGGTTGCCGACTGCCGATAGTGAATGACCAGCGAGTAACCGCGATCGGCAAGTGCATCGGCCACGACCGATCCCACTCGACGCTTACCACTGCCGGTTACTAATGCCACTGGAGCTGCCATAGGAGTGCCAAGCGATCTACCACGCGATTGCTCACGCGGAAGACTAAGC
The DNA here is from genome assembly GCA_044235425.1 of Pirellulaceae bacterium. Classification (GTDB taxonomy): domain Bacteria; phylum Planctomycetota; class Planctomycetia; order Pirellulales; family Pirellulaceae; genus JBJSXJ01. Next base: position 7,357 of record JBIIHW010000003.1, on the reverse strand, counting down.
AGCTGTGACAGCTCTTAGCCAGGTAACTGAAACGTCGACTGACTTTTGACGATGGCGAAATCAGCGGGGAACGTATGCACCGCTTGCACAATCAACGAACGATTGCGATTTTCGACATGGATGTAACTTACCGCGCCCAGTGAGAGCCGCCCGGAGGACTCGAACCGCTGCAGCATGCCTTGGCACTGCGGGTCGCCGGCGAGTTCTTGTTGGAAGAGCCAGAATTGATCGGCCGTGACCGATTCCAATTGAAACTGCATGTCGTACTTCACCCCGCCACGACACTCGAGCTGATCATTCCGATCGCCACGCAGCTTATAGGTCATCAGGCGACGACGCTGGGGCAGGGGATGCTGCGAGGAGGTTGCGACTTCGGTCAGGGTGAGGCCCTGGTAACGCCAAGTGACCACGTGGCCGGCACCCGTGATATCGATTTTCGCATGGTAACCACCACGCTCAACCTCTCGCGACTGATAGACCTCGAATAACTCAGGGTGTAAAGCTCGACCAAACAACTGAAACGTCAATTCAGCAACCTTGGGACGAACGGTCAACACGATATCAAATCCTCGAAGGGCAGACAGACAAGATGAGTGACTTCCAAACGAACGCTTGGAGTGGCCGGATTATATGACGTGCGCCGCAATCACACAAACTCAGTTTTTTGCACTCGCCATGACTTCTCTGCCACAAACGCAGGACCGATCTTGACAAACCTGCCGACCGACGATGGAGCGCGGCAGTCTTCTCTTCCGCGCCACGTTTTACCTTCAGCTCTTATCCGCTAACGGAATCACACCCTCCCAGTTGCTCGGCGCCACTCGGTCATTTTGCACGATGAAGCCGGTTAAAAAATCGGGCACTCGATCGTCCGCGGGCATGTCATGAAGCAGCTTGTGGGCTAACGGCCAGTTGCCTTGCAAGAACGACTGCAGTGCGCGTTCATAATTGGCCAGATGCTGATCACTTAGCAGCGGCTCTTCGTCTACCGGTGCCAGTAACTGCGCCACTTCGACGGCCGTATCGAGCCCCGCGGGCCGCACCACTGCAACGCGTCGCGTACGTGCGTGTTGTGGCGCCAGCCGCCGACGTACGACCTCGGCCGTCGGCATGTCAATCAAGATCGGTGCTCGTAAAATCTTGGTCATCGATTCGAGCCTGGACGCCAAGTTGACGACGGGTCCAAACACCGTCACTTTGACTTGATCCACCGAGCCAATTTTTCCCGCCACGGCTTTGCCGGCTGCGATCCCGATGCCAATGCGAAAATCGGCGAGCGGATGATCTGGCATCGTCGCGGCGGTCACGAATTCACGACGAATCGCCAGTGCCGCTCGACATGCCCGCTCAATCGCGTCGCTCTGCTGTAGCGGCCAACCCCAAAATCCCATCGCCGCGTCGCCGTGAAAATCACCGATTACGCCACCTTCCGCCAGAATATGGCGAGTCATCACACCGAGTGCGCCACTGACTCGCTGCAGCAACTGCAGTAGATTTCCGGAGGCTCGAGCGGAGGTGCGCGAAAAGCCACGCAGGTCGCAGAAGAGTACCGCGACATCGACTTCACGCGGTGCCAAGACCTGCTCGGGGTCCTGGCCGGCGAGCGCCTTGAGTACGATCGGCGAAAAGAATTGGCTTAACCCCGCCTGCTGTCGCACTAGCGCCTGGCTCGATCGTAAATGCGAAAAGGTCGCCGCGACGATCTCCGTGAATTTCACATCATCGCGAATCTCCTCGAGCAGCGCTGCGGAACTGGCAGGGGCGGGTGCATCGAGCCGATCGGACAACGACACCTTCACTCGTCCGGCGACGTAGAGCGCCCAACCACGACAGCCCGGCCCGCGCAGGGGAGTGCAGTAGGCCCAGTCGTCCGGAGTTGAATTCAGGTTTGGCTTGGCGTGGGCGTTTCCCGCCGCGCGCTGCCAAGTGTGCAGGATCGACGTTTGCTGCTCCAACGCCTCATAAATGAGTTGTTCGCTGGGACGAAACTCGCCGCCATCTGCCCCGCGCCGATCCCAATGTCGAATCTGAATGTTCGACGTCGGGGACGCATCGGGCGATGGAAGCTGTTCGTCACCAGAGCGGGGATTGTCGCGCGTGACGATGGCAGCCGCAGAGGCGCGCGGGAGTCCCGTCAGCAAGACATTGATGAGCCGAATGCAAAGCTCCGTGTCGTCACTCGCCCCAGCCAGGATTTCGGGAAGACGACTGAGTACGCCGAGTCGCTGATTGGCATCTAAGAATGGATGCTGTTTCAGCTCGCCCGCATCAAACGATTGCTGCTCAACCGGCTGAGGCAAATCTGCAATGACGCGGGCCGGCTCGTCGACCAGTGTGAAGGTGGTTGAGCCGATGACGAAGTGATCGCCGGGTCGAAGCTGGCACTCCTGACGCGACTGACCTTGAAAGAACAGCGGATTGGACGCATCGGGCAACCGTCGCACATGCAATCGCTTCACGTTCGCTTGCCACTGCAACTCAACATGTCGTCGTGAAACATGATCGTCCCACGGAACGCTCCAGTGCTCCGCCGCTCGTCCCAAAATGAGCGGAGCTTGATCGGTGAATTCACGTCGCCACCGCTGTTCAAAGGACAGCCCTTGCGCGATCAAATCCGCCATTAGCCAGTTTCCTGAAGTTCCAGCAGCATTCGAAGGTAACTACGCTGCTCGAGCGTACGCACATTTAATTCATCAGCAACGACGAGAATCAGGGCGGCGTAATAGGTGAGACGGTCCTGCGTGGCCACCATTTCAATCTCGAGGAATTTGCCTAACCCCTCAACCTCGTCCAAAGCCAATACCATTTCACCCGACCCTGGATCGTAGCGTCCAGTACGACGCTTTTTCTTGACCGTGGCAAATGGCTGGAACCCAAGTGCTTCCAGGATTTGAGTGAGGTTTTCGGCCGAGGTGCCGTCGCCGGGAAGCGGAAGTTCTATTTCGCGGCGAGTTTTTACTAAGCAGGCCAGCCGTGCTCCTTTGTAGGTGAGAAACGCCTGTTCCCCTTCGCGTCGTACGCGTAGCCCCTCGCCAGTCACCGCAAAGTCGCGACTGGGATGCTGATAATAACAATCGACTTGCTCAACCGGATCGCTCAATTCAATCTGTTTCTGCTTCAACCGCTCCTGCAGCGCTGGCAGATCTTGAATCACAAATTTTTGTTCGACTTCATACATACGGGCAACCAACCATTCCAGAAAAACTGAGGATCGTGATGAACCGGCAACTAGTGTACTGATTTATTCCGATGAGATCTTATTCAGGCGAGTGCAGGCCTGAGCGCCCGGCAGATCATCCATCAACCGCAGCAGGACGCCACTACGCTCTCATCGTCTTTGCATCTCAACTCTAGCTTGTTCTGCTGCCAGCAGAGGCGGTACGAGCGGACAAGAAAATCGCTAAGCACTTGGCACTCGGCGCGACCAGTAGGCAGCCAAAATCATCGCGGTGAGCACACAACCAAAGGTGTAAAGTGCGGTGGGGACCGTGGCGGCGGGATACGTGGGAAAGAGCTCGATGGCGAGCGACGTGCCCAGTCCAGCGTTTTGCATCCCGACTTCAATCGCCAGCGCTCGGCGCATCGATTCCGGTTGACCAATCGCCGTACCAGACAGGTAACCTGCCGTATAACCCAGGATGTTCACGACGAGTAAAGGCAGGGCGACGGTGAGCGTGCCAATCATCATTCGCTCGCGATTGATCGCCACCACGGTGGCGATGATGGCCAGAATGAAAAGGTTGGCGAGCGGCGGGCCGACAATGCCGCCGATACGCTCCGCTCGCGGCCAAAACCGAGTGAGTAGGTAGCCTGCGAGCACGGGTGCTAGAACCTGTTTAAAGAGATTCACTCCGACCGCCCGGAAATCCCAATCAGTGCCTGTGCCCGTGCCTGTTCCCAACGCCAACCACAAAGTGAGTGGAACAACGATGGGTGAGAGCATGGTCGCGAAGGTGGTCAGCCCCACCGAGTAACTCGTGTGGCCACGAGCATTCATGGTGATGACGTTCGAAGCCATCGCGCCAGGCACGCAGCCGACCAGGATCATGCCGATACGATAATCGACTGGCAAGCGAAAGAGATAGGCAGCCGCACAGCCTAACAGTGGCATCGTCGTGTACTGGATGAATGTGCCGAAGAGCACCTGCGGCCAACGCTCGCGTAATTGCCGCACTTCCTCTCGCGGCAACATCACCCCGACCGCGAACATCGTGGCAATGATCATCCACGAGATCAGCGGTTTGCAGGCGAGGAAGGGATCGAAGAGATCAGGGCCAAGGAATTTAGGCCAGTAAAGCGACAGGGCGGAAACGAGCAATAACCAAACGAGCAGCAAGCTTTGAAACAACCGAGCATTCTCCGAGGACTAATTACCGTCGAGCGACGGTCACACGACCGTCGCGATCACGAATCGGCCACCATCAATTGTTATTGTTATTACGTCCTTTTCCGCGTGGCGCATCGTTGGCTCGTCCAGGCCCACCGGGGTTACGAGGTTGCGATGGCTGCGGACGCGGCTGAGGATCGGGTCGCGGCTGAGCTCGCGGTGGCGGTTGAGGTTGTGGACGTGGCTGAGGCTGAGGTTGAGGACGAGGTTGAGGCTGCGGTTGAGGAGGCGGTTGAGGACGCGGCTCGGGACGAGGTTCTCGACGAGGTTCAGGGCGCGGTTCAGGGCGCGGCTCCGGGCGGGGCTGAGGGCGGGGTTCAGGACGAGGCTGAGCGGCTGGCGGAGGATTCCGCGGATTGTCGAGTCGCGCAGGTGGATCATTGCGGCGCGGATTGTCGGGTCGACCGGGTGCTGGTTCGCGGGGTACTGGTTCGCCGCGTGGGATCTCGCGCGGGCGAGGCTCCGCTCGCGATGGTCGAGTGACGGTCGGTTTATCGGGACCGTCTGGATCGAGATCGCGATCGGGCGGCGGTAAGTTCGACCGGTCCTTGCCGACTCGACCCGGTCGGCCCTCGGAAGGACGCGATTCAGCGGGCTTGGGACGCTCCGTCGCGGGTGTTCCCAGCCGCAGTGGTTCCGCCGTGACATCGGGTGACACGGCAGGCAGCTCGGGACGCTCAGGGCGATCGTCCGCCTTCGACTTCACACGATCTGGACGTCCTTTGGCGGGCACAACCGCTGGTAGTTTGCGGACCGGCGAGTCGTCGCGTAATCGATCCGGCTTACCGTCTGGCTTGTTATCCGCCTTGTTATCCGGTTTACCATCAGGCTTGCTATCCGGCCTTCTATCGGGCTTACCGTCCGGCTTGCCATCAGGCTTGTTGTCAGGCTTACCATCAGGCTTACCATCAGGCTTGTTGTCAGGCTTACCGTCAGGCTTACCGTCAGGCTTACCGTCAGGCTTGTTGTCAGGCTTACCGCCAGGCTTACCGTCAGGCCTACCGTCAGGCTTGCCATCAGGCTTGTTGTCCGGCTTGCCATCAGGCTTGTTGTCAGGCTTGCCGTCCGGTTTACCGTCGGGCTTGCCATCTGGCTTGTTGTCGGGTGTGACCGCAGCTGGGCGTTCGGGTCGTACATCATCCGGTTTACCGTCTGGCTTGTTACTCGGCTTGCCTTCGGGACGGCCCTCGGGCTTGCCTTCGGGACGGCCTGGGCGAGTTCGATTGGGGTCTAGTTGGGCGACGGCGTTGAGTTCTTGGTCACGACGCTGCTTCTGAGCGCGATCGATCTGCTGGATATTCTTCTGCAAACGCTCTCGCTGCTGCGCGGTAACTCGTTCGACCTGCACTGCGGCTTGAGGTCGACTCGCCAATTCCGCAATCGATGACGTCGCCAACACTCGACCACGATTGTGGATATCGTTGGCGACCAGGGCTAGTTCGCGAGTTTGCGCGACGGTGATGGGCGGTCGAGCGTCGATGTGGTCGCGACAGTGGCGATAATCCGCTCGCACTCGGTTTCGCCATCCGGGATCGGTCTTGGCGTAGAACCATGAGTGGTAGGCGAAAATCGGGTCATAGCCCACGGCACTCATGTGAAATGCATGGCGTGGATAGAAACCGCGATTGAGGTAATTGACCGAGTAATAGTCGCCGAAGTAGTAGAGTCCGACGGTGGGTCGGCAGAAGAAGTGATTGGTGAAAATATCCGTATCAATGACGACTCGCGGCCGATAGCGGCATTGGAGTGGCACGACGAAGCCAGGGTTGATGCGTACCGGCGCGTACAAGATTCCTCGACGTCGCACGGAGTAATCCCAGAAACCATCGATAAAGACGTAGCCCAGGGGAGTCCAAACATAACGGGCGGGGACCCAAATCCAGCCGGGTCGACAGGTGACGTAATAGCCGGGCCGCCACGCGTAACGGGCGTTGAGCCACACCCAGGAACCAGGAACCCACGTTTGCTCGATCGTGGCAGGTTGAGCCGGCGGACCATTCTCCAGACTGTCAGGTGGCGGCGGCAGATACTCCACTTCGTCCTTTTCTTCCCGTTGCCAGAATCCTGAAACCCACTGAAAGCCACCATCCACCTCGGCCCAGTATCCAGGCACCCATTGCAGGTCGGGCGGCTCGACCCGCCACAACCCGCTCACCCACAAGAAACGTTCATCATCCTCTTCCCACGCCCAGTAACCCGAGATCCAAGTGACGTCGTCTCCGACCGGTTTCTCGTCTGGCGGAATCTCCTCAATGCTTGCCGGTGGCTTTTGATCGATCACCGGCCCCGGCTCCGGATCAAACACCACAGGCTGCGCAAACGCCTCATGAACCGGACCGCGAGTGAGCTCCTCGCCGTCAAGCTGTGGAGTTTGATCGTCGAGCACGTCATTGTCGGGCGCCGCTAAGGCTGGCTCAGCAGCATTCTCGTCCGCTCGGCGTGCTGGCGCTTCTTGAGCCCACAGCGGCAGTTCGGTGTGCAGTCCGGCTAACGGTTGCACCGTCAACGGAACCACCTGCGCAGCAATCATCAAGGCGACCGTGAAGCGATTAGCCCGCGAATGAAATCGACGTGGCATGTCCAGTAATCCTCAAAAAAGTGTAGAGGAACGAGCCGACGAAGGGAGTTTTCGTACGAGCGGATGAGGCGCGACGGTCACGACCATTCGTGACCGGCCATGCATCTTATCGGAGCACTCTGCCAACGCAAAAGAAAATTGTTTAAGAACACCGATTACACGGCGCCGCAGTCGAGCCCGGGAATCGCGAATCAATAGCTTGGTAACCGCGGAAGTCACCGCTTCGACCGACGCAGGGTCGGTCGGGAGCAGCCTCTTCCGCAGAGGTCAGGATCAGCTCTCGACTGGCCCTGTGCCAGTCGGAGCAACGACTTCCTCGGTTACCAGCCGTCGCGTCGCGAATAAAAATCCAGGTAACCGCGGAAGTCATCGCTTCGACCGACGCAGGGTCG
>JBIIHW010000048.1:0-36797 GCA_044235425.1 Pirellulaceae bacterium | reverse complement strand
CGGTGGATGAGGAATTATGTGCCGAGGTGGCGGAGACCAAGGTGATAATGACAAAAGGCTACGGCGAGTGCGTCGGCCACATCGGGCGGCTCGGGCGGCTGTGCGAGACGCAGTTCACGCTGCACCGCCGCTTGCATCTGTGCTTTCGGTGCGCGACCACTGCCCGTCAAAATTCGTTTGATCTGCGTCGCGGCATAGTGTTTGAGTGGTAAATCGGCTTGCGCCGCCGCCAGGCAGATCACTCCGCGTGCATGTCCCATGAGGATCGCCGTACGCGGTCGCTGATAATGCGAATAAAGCTGCTCGACTGCCATCGAGTGCGGCTGGAAGGCAGCAATCACCTCGCAGACGCCGCGATGGATTTCATCGAGCCGCTTGGCGAGCGAGGAGCGATCTCGCCCACGAATAACACCGGCTTCGATCAGTCGCATCTGACCGGCCTGCCATTCCAGCACGCCGTAGCCGGTCGTGTTCAATCCCGGATCGATCCCCAGGACTCGCACGGTGGTAATCTTGGAGTCCGTCGTTTTCGCTATGGTCCGATGCGCCATTCGGTGCCACCTTTCCTGTCTTCCAACAGGACACCAATCTCCGCCAGCGATTGACGTACTTTGTCAGCCGTGGCGAAATCCTTGCGCCCGCGAGCATCCGCGCGCAGCTCAATCATCAGTCGCATCAGTTGCTCAACTAACCCGTCGCTGGCAGCCGATGTCTTCGCGACGGGGGCCTTGAAAATGCCCAGAATTGCGGAGAGCTCCCGTAACGTCAACACGCCGCGCTGGAAGCTGGCGACAAGTTCCGGCTTGCTCGCTGGCTGCTCTTCGAGTTGATGCTGATCGACAAACTTATTCAGTTCGCGGACAAGATCGAATAGTTCGCTGATGGCACCACCCGTGTTGAAATCATCATCCAATTTAGCGAGGAAGCCTGCGCGACGAGCGGCGACGAACATCAGCAGCGCGTCCGCGGCCGCAGCGATCTCCCCAGCGTCGCGTCGACGAATGGGCGTCAGGGTGTAAAACGACTGTCCCGTCACTCGCTGATATCGCTCAAAGAAGCGGTGGAAAGTATCCAGTCCCACGCCCGCCTCGGCCACCTCTTCCTCCGTAAACACGATCGTGCTGCGATAGTGTGTGCGCAGCAAGAAGAAACGAATCCGTTCGCCACCTTGTCGAGCGATCAGATCGGCCAGTCCACCAGCACCTTTGGACCGGCTGATTTTCGTGTCGACCGTCGCCTCTTCAGCCCCTTCCGCAGTCCCCGACTCGGCGGCTTCGTCGCGATCGCTGCGACCACCCACCTTGCCCGCGGCCGTACCGGCTCGCATCAGTCCATTGTGTAACCAGTATTTAACGAAAGGAGCATGATGGCAGGATTCGCTTTGAGCCAGTTCGTTTTCATGATGAGGAAAGACCAGGTCGAGTCCGCCGCCGTGAATGTCGAAGGACTGGCCGAGTAAACGGCGACTCATGGCTGAACATTCAATGTGCCAACCCGGACGCCCGTCACCCCAGGGACTGGGCCACGCAGGCTCACCGGGCTTAGCTGCTTTCCAAAGTGCAAAGTCGCCGGGAGAACGTTTTTTGGAGGCCGCCTCGCCACCCTCCCCCTGCTGGCTTTCCGCCGAACGATTGCTGAGTTTCCCATAGTCCTCGTCGCGCGCTACGTCGAATAAAACATCGCCCGCCGAGGCGTACGCATAACCACCTTCGATCAACTCGCTGATGAACTTAATGATCTCATCAATGAACTCGGTGGCACGTGGCATCTGATCAATTTGATCCACGCCCATCGCCTTCAAGTTGGCCATGTAGTCCATGGTCATTTCGGTCGCCACTTGCGACATCGGAATGTTTCGCTCATGGGACTGCGCGATGAGCTTATCGTCTACGTCGGTGATGTTCACTACCCACTGCACCTCAAACCCACTGTAGACGAGGAAACGCTTCAGCGAGTCGAAGATGACCGGTCCGACCATGTGGCCGATATGGGCGGGTTTGTAGACCGTAGGTCCGCACAGATAGATACCAACTTTACCCGGCACGAGTGGCTGGAACGTCTCCTTTTGCTTGGAGAGCGTGTTGTAAAAGCGAATGTGGGGCGCGGCGTTGGTTGCAGTGCTACTGGAATCTGGCATGGAAGGAATCATCCTCAAGGTGAGGAAATCAAGAAGGAAAACGGTCAGGTAACATGAGCGACAGAAGCGGCTGGACGACCGCTTGTTAGGCTCCCTTTTTTTCTAATAAGACCACACATTCAGTCATCAGTGCTTCACCGCGTCCCACCGGGCCAACAAGTTCCCCCGTCTTCGCCTTGATGCCAATTTGGTCGGGAGCAACCGCCAAAATCTGGGCGATTCGGTTGCGAACCGCAACTTTGTGGGGGGTGAGCTTGGGCCGTTGAGCAAAGATGATGCAGTCGAGGTTGACCAAGTGCCAGCCGAGTGACTGAACTTTTGCCCAAGCGGCTTGCAGCATCTGCGCTGAATCGCGACCACGATTCGCTTCGTCCGTATCGGGAAATAGTTCACCGATATCACCGAGCGAGGTGGCGCCCAGGAGCGCATCGGTGATGGCATGCAACAGCGCATCGGCGTCACTATGGCCCACCAAGTGATGGTCGTGCGCAATGTCGATTCCACCGAGACGCAACGGTCCCCCCGGGGCAAGTCGATGCGTGTCATGGCCAAGGCCGATCCGTAGCATGGCGTCGAGCGAAATCACTCCTCCTGGGCACGACGATGAGCCCGGCTATGGGTAACCGATCGCCATGCATGGTCCGCAAAACCTCGTCTCGGCCTCCGCTTCCGTGCGCGGCTCAAGGGACGAATATCGCCGCGGAGTATACCGAAAGCACACCCCAGCGACAACGCGAAAGTCGAGGCCGTCTTGCATGTCGCCCGCGCCCCTCGGATGAAATCACGACACGAGCGGGTCCGGTCGGTTAAGATACCGCTTCCTATCGGTTCGGTTTCTGTCTCGTCGACCTTGCTCGAGATTTCATCATGCCTAGCACCACTCGCATTTGCCCCTCTCATTTTATTCAGCTGCTCGCGGGACTCGCATTCGCCCTCGTTCCGCTGGCAGGCTGCTCCCCGGCACCCAGCTCGACTTCCCCCGCAGCCTCCCCCGCAGCCTCGCCCGCAGCCTCGCCCGCAGCCCTAGCCGACGCCCAGTCACCGCCGACGAAATTCCAGTCGCCACTCACCGCCGAGGAGCTCGCTCAGGGCTGGATTTCACTTTTTGACGGTACGACGCTGTTTGGCTGGCAGGCGGCGACAAAAGCAGATTGGCAGGTCGTCGACGGAGCCATTCAGGTCTCCGCCGGAGAACCCGGCCTGCTCTGCACACCCGTGCAATTTGCCGACTACACGCTGCAGCTCGATTTCCGCTTTGCTCCCGGCACCAACATCGGGATCTTCTTACATTCCCCCCCAAAGCCCTCGGATCCCAAAAGTGATTGCTATGAGCTGAACATCGCGGAGCCAGAGGTGAGTCCCTTTCCGACGGGTAGTTTAGTCGGACGAGCGAAAGCCGCAGCGACGGCGGCGCCCGACACGTGGCATCGTTATGTCATCACTGTGCTGGGTGAGCGGATTAAGATTGAGCTGAATGATCAAACCGTTCTGGAATACAGCGATGAGCAGCCGCTGAGACGTGGGTTTATCGGCCTGCAGTTAAACAAGGGTAAAGTTGAGTTCCGCAATTTGAAGCTCAAACCTTTAGCCTTGCAGCCGCTCTTTAATGGCCAGGACCTGTCCGGTTGGAAAACATATCCGGAGATGAAGAGTGAGTTCACCGTACGGGATGGCACGATTCATGTACGGGGCGGTAAGGGGCAGTTGGAAACCGAGAAAAGCTTCGGCGATTTCGTCTTGCAACTCGAAGCCATCACGCATGCCCCAGGACTGAATTCGGGACTGTTCTTTCGCTGCATTCCCGGTCAGGAGATGCAGGGGTATGAGAGCCAGATCCATCAGGGAGTGAAGGGGGGAGACCGCACGAAGCCCGCGGATTGTGGGACGGGGGGCATTTTTCGTCGCCGCGATGCGCGACTGGTAGCCGCCGATGACGGTGAATGGTTCACCAAGACGATTATTGCGGATGGACCACGAATCGCTGTCTGGGTCAACGGAGTCTGTGTGACCGACTGGGTGGATGAGCGTGCGGCCGATGAGAATCCGCGACGCGGCTTGCGACTGGCGGCGGGCACTTTCATGTTGCAGGGACATGATCCAACCACCGATCTTTCCTTTCGTAACTTGCGCGCAGTCGAAATCGCGCCGCGACGAGCGGAGTGAGATTCCGCCGTCCGTGGCGTATTGGACTGGTCACGGAACTCCTCCCCTCACCCGTCCCGCCCTACCTACGACTCCCCACAAAGAATCGTTACGTGGAACGCAGCGATTTTTTCGTCGATCGCGTTGGGCGAGCGGACGGTGGCCGCTGACACGTCGGACAAAAGAAGGTTGAACGTTGAGCTTGTACCAGGCGGCGAATGGCAACCTGTTGGCAGCTGGGGCAAATCTCCCCTTCCCGATCATAGACACGATGATGATTCTGGTATCCACCGGGGTCGTTGAGCACGTTGCGATAGGTGCCATCACTCAACGTTGAGCCTTCATGGAGAATGGCATCCTGTAAGACGGCAAGCATGGCGGTGTGGATTCGTTGCCATTCGTCGCGTGAGAGTCGATCGCAGCGCCGCCGGGGATCGATGCGCGCCACATGCAGCAATTCCGATGCATACAAGTTGCCCACTCCAGCTACACGCTTTTGGTCCAGCAGTGCGACTTTGATGGGGCGACGGCTGGCATGCAGTACGTCGCGAAGTTGTTGAGGAGAGATGATCAGTGCATCGATGCCGAGTCGATCTTGGCCGAGTTCGGCGTCTAGTTGACCGGGATCGAGGAGGCGGACGGAGCCGAGGCCGCGACGATCCCAGTACTGCACGTGCGTCAGCGACGAGCCCCGCAGCTGCAGCTCGAAGCGTAAATGCTCCAGGCTGGGCGGGTCCGAGACCAACACCAAGCCGGTCATTCGGGGCTCAAAAACAAGTGAGTCGCCCGAATCGAGACGGACCACGACGCGTTTGCCGATCCGATCGATCGCGGTGATCTGACGTCCCACCAAGCGGCGCTCGAGTGCCGCCGCAGTCGGCTGGATACGAATCGGTTTTCGCGGGCATGGAAGCGGGCGAGCGTGCGTGATCGTACCACCCACCGCCGCCAGGATACCTCGACGCATCGTCTCGACCTCCGGCAATTCAGGCATCGAATCTCGCTCCTTTCTCAATTCCGTCGTTACGGGCCGATGTTTTTACCGAATCGTGCCTGCTGGCCCGTCATCCTACTGCGGTTATAACCAGTGACTCAAATCGCTGCGCCCCTTGACCGCTGGGCGAGCGCCGTTGAGAATCGCCAGTTGTGGTCGAGCGATCCAGAAAGGAAGTCGAGGCCGGTCATGGCATCTGTTTCGTCCGTGGGTAAGGTGAGCAGTCAAGTTCCATCCGCGATGGGCCGTTTTGGTCCATTTGGAGGCCGCTATGTTCCCGAGACGCTCACGCGAGCCCTCGACGAACTCGTGGTGGAGTATGACAAGGCGAGGCAAGATCCTGCTTTTCAAGCGGAACTAGCCGATTTGCTCAAAAATTACGTCGGTCGCCCCTCGCCGCTGTACTTCGCCGAGCGTTTCACGCGACTGGCTGGCGGCGCCCAGATCTGGCTGAAACGGGAGGATTTGAATCACACCGGTGCGCATAAAATCAACAACACTCTCGGGCAAACGCTGCTGACCTTGCGGATGGGTAAGAAGCGAGTGATTGCAGAGACCGGGGCGGGGCAACATGGGGTGGCGACCGCGACCGCGTGCGCTCGATTCGGCCTGCCTTGCGTGATTTATATGGGCGAAGAAGATGTTCGGCGGCAAGCCCCGAATGTTTTCAGCATGCGGCTGATGGGTGCCGAGGTACGGCCAGTGACCAGTGGATCGCGAACCTTACGCGATGCCATCAATGAAGCGATGCGCGACTGGATGTCGAGTGTCGAGAGCACACATTACATCCTCGGTTCCGTCGTTGGGCCGCACCCATTTCCCCGCATCGTCCGCGATTTTCAATCCGTGATTGGCAGTGAAACTCGCCAACAGTGTCTACAGCAACTCGGCCGCCTCCCGGACCTCGTAATCGCCTCGGTGGGCGGCGGCAGTAACGCGGCGGGCATGTTCTATCCGTTCGTGGAGGATGAGGGAGTGGGACTGCTGGGCGTCGAAGCCGGCGGACTCGGTGGACGACCCGGCCAACATGCCGCTCCACTCAGCTTTGGTCAGCCGGGCGTGCTGCACGGTAGTTTCAGCTACGTCATGCAGGATGAAGATGGCCAGACGAGTGACGTGCATTCGATTTCGGCGGGCCTCGATTATCCTGGTGTCGGGCCGGAGCACAGTTATTGGAAGGATACGGGGCGAGTGCAGTACACATTCTGTGAAGACCAGGATGCACTCGCTGCGTTCGATTCGCTCGCCCGCAATGAAGGGATCTTACCCGCACTGGAGAGTTCCCATGCACTTGCGAAGGCACTGGTCGAGGCCGCTCGTCGGCCTCCCGAAGATGTGATCGTGGTCTGTTTGTCGGGGCGCGGCGATAAGGACGCGGCAGAAATTGCTCGCCTGCGAGGTCAGCGTCACTCGTAAGCTCCGCTCCATTGAATCATCGCCCCGCAAATCGCTCTGCAAATCCGGTGGGAAGAGGCTGTTAGTTCATGTCTGCTATCGATCAATACTTTGCTCAACTTCGTCAAGCGGGGCGGAAAGCTCTGTTGCCCTTTGTAACCGCCGGAGATCCTGACCTGGATTTCACGGCCGCAGTGATTCGGGAACTGGTCGCGCGCGGCTGCGGTCCGTGTGAACTGGGAATCCCTTACAGTGATCCGATCGCTGACGGACCTGTCATTCAGGCCTCCTACACGCGTGCACTTGCCAAGAAAATTAAACTGCGGCAGATTCTCGAGATGGCCGCTCAGGTTACGCCAAAGCTTGCCGCTCCGCTGGTAACCATGGTCAGTTACGCGATCATCCACCGCCATGGGCTGGAACAGTACGTAGTCGATGCCCGACAAGCGGGCGTGTCCGGCGCCATCGTGCCGGACCTGTTGGTTGATGAAGCGGAGTCGCTGGCCGAGATCTGTCGCCGCCATGATTTCAGCTTGATTCAGCTGGTCACGCCGACGACCCCTCGCGAGCGAGCTCTGCGCATCGCAGCGACCTCCACCGGCTTCCTCTATTATGTCTCCGTCACCGGTATCACCGGGGAACGGACGCAGTTACCTCCCGACCTCGTGGAAAACGTCGCCTGGATTAGGGAGCGAACCGACCTGCCGATCTGTATTGGTTTTGGAATCAGTCAAGTTGAGCATGTACGGCTGTTAGCGCCGGTCGCCGATGGACTCATTGTTGGCTCGGCACTCATGCGGCGCGTGGCCGATGCCGAGCAGCGTCCGCGGGCCGAAGTGATTGCCGAGATCGGCGCCTATTTTGCGGAGCTGCAGACCGGACTAGTGGTTAGTTGATGATGCGTGGTTAGCGTTTGCAGCGAGGGATCAACGGTGGAGTTGTCTGGCGCCGAGTTGATTCGGAGAGATCTATGTCGCGGAAGCATCGCCTTCGTCCTCGTCGCCGAGTAAAGCGGCGCAATCTTGGTGCTCCGCCGGGCTCCGTCATCGTCGATCCCGCTGCACATCGTTCCATCGTGCAAGTGCTGGCGTATGGACCGCAGGGTTACGAGGAGTCAACCGACATTCAACCCGCAAAACTACGCGATCTGATGAGTCGTTATCCCGTTGTCTGGATCAACGTGGATGGACTAGGAGATGTCGCCGTCGTCGAGCAATTAGGCGAGATCTTTGAGCTTCATCGCCTGGCACTCGAGGATGTCGTGCATACGCATCAGCGTGCCAAGGTGGATCTCTACGGTGACACGCTCTTCGTCGCAGCTCGGATGATCGATGCGCAGCAGCTGGATGCGACAGAGCAATTGGGGCTGTTCCTGGGCCGTCACTTTCTCCTCTCCTTTCAAGAGCGACCGGGGGATTGTTTCGAGCCGATTCGGCGGCGAATACGCGAAGGCGTGGGGCGCGTGCGCCAACTAGGACCCGACTTTCTCGCTTACTCGCTGCTGGACGCGGTGATTGATGCCTATTTTCCGGTTGTGGAGTTATGTGGCGAGCAGCTGGACGCAGTTGAGGAGGCGATCATTGCGGCACCAGGTCCCCAGGCCCTCAGTAAGTTGCACGTGATCAAAGGAGAACTGCTCATGCTACGGCGAGCGGTTTGGCCACACCGTGAAATGCTGGCGGAACTTGCTCGCGAATCGACTCCCATGATCCACGATGCCACGCGAGTCTATCTGCGTGACTGCTATGACCATGTGATTCAAATCACCGATCTGATTGAAACTTATCGAGAGTTATCGGCGGACTTGCGCGATCTTTATCTTTCTGCCGTCAATAATCGTATCAATGAAACGATGCGAGTGCTCACGATCATCGCCACGATCTTTATTCCGATCACTTTCATCGCCAGCATTTATGGCATGAATTTCGACTCGGAGGTTTCAGCCTGGAACATGCCAGAGTTGAAATGGCGCTGGGGTTACCCGGGGGTTTTGGCCATGATGATCGCGACGACTGTCGCGATGTGGATTTACTTTCGACGCCGCGGGCTACTCGCGCCAGCGGAATGACGAGTGGCGAACTGCGTTACCACTCCAAGCACTCTGCGTCGAATACCGGTCCTTCCACACACGTACGCTTGTAATCCCAGCCACCCGATTCATCGCGAACCTTGGCGACGCACGTGTAACAGATGCCGATGCCGCAAGCCATCGGTGTTTCCAGTGAAACCTGGCAGGGAACTCCCGCGGTCTGACAAAGCTGAGCCACTTTGTGCATCATGATTTCTGGACCGCAGCAGATCACCCGACAGGAACTCGTCGATTCCGCGAAGAGTTCCGCGAGCAGGTCGGTCACAAATCCGCGGCGCCCTCGACTACCATCATCCGTGGCCAGTCGCACATCAATCCCCTGAGCGCTGAAGTCGTCGACCCCGGCGAGATAATCGGCCGAACGGGCTCCATAGCACAGCGTTACGCGACGAGCTCGCGACGCCACACGATCGTCGGTTCCATAGGTTTTGCGTCCCAGCAGTTCGGCGCCCAATGCTACGAACGGTGTCTGGCCGATGCCACCTGCCACCAAGATCACATGCTCGGTGTCTGGAAAGGTAAAGCCATTCCCCAGAGGCCCCCAAACGTCCAGCTTCTGCCCAGGTAAAAACTGACAAAGCCGACTCGTTAAGCGTCCTTTGACGAGATAGACGACGTCGAGTGCCTGAGGTTGTCCGAGCGCGTCTGAGTGGATGTCGTAGAGCGCCAGCGGCCGACCAAGCAGCGGATCGGTGCCACCCGCCAATCGCACCATCAGGAATTGGCCTGGGACGATCTGACGAGCGATTTCGGGACACTCAAATCGCACTCGAAAAGTGTCTTTCGCCAAGCGAACATTTTCCAGGATCGTGACACGAGCTTGAACGGCACGATCCGCGTAATAGGCGGCATGCAGCGGATTACTCATTGTTCATCCTCCTCCAGGTCATACGGCAGGATCGAGCCGCGCTGCGTCGCGGGACGGCGCGTGTCATTTGTCGGCAAGGGAAACGACTCGTCGTCATCATCCCAGTCCTGAGCGACGAATCGAGTGGGCTTGGAGGGTGGCTGCGTGGACTTGGGTGGACGCTGGGAAAACTTCGCTGGACGGGAAGGCGACTTGCCCGTTCGAGCGGGGAACTGGGAGCCCTTCGTAGAAGCTCGAGGTGCGGACTCCGAGTTGGTCCGCGCCGGATCCGATCGGTCGGTACGCTCGGCACGCCCAGGACGCTCGGCACGCTCGGGGCGAACGCGTGGTTCCAGACGTGGAATCCGGCCTCCTGGCGGCTTCGGACGTTTCTTCACAGTCGACTTGCGTTCAGCGATAGCAGCCAACAGCAGTTGCACTTCCGCAGGTTCCAAACGCCGATGAGCTCCGACCGGCAATTCGCCTAACTTCAGTGGCCCAATCGCCACTCGACGAAGCACCAGGACCTTGTGTCCCACTTGCGCGAGCATGCGGCGAATCTGCCGGTTGCGACCTTCGTCGAGTACGATCAGGAGTTCGGTGGTGCGGGGATGACCGCGTTTGACTTTGACCGCAGCCGCTCGTGCCACGCCTTCCGCTAAGCGTACTCCGTAGCGCAGTTTGTCGAGTGTGCGGTTATCGGGATGACCAGCGACAATCGCCAGATACGTTTTTTCGACGCCATAGCGCGGGTGAGTCAGGCCGTTGGCGAGTTCCCCATCGTTGGTGACGATGATCAGTCCTTCGCTGGTTCGGTCGAGTCGTCCGACTGGGTAGAGACGGGAATCGGATTGGATGAGATCGATGACGCGCGGTCTGCCATCTTGGTCGTAATTGGTGCTCACGACACCTGGAGGTTTGTTCAGAACAAAATATTGCCGTCGTGAACTACGCAGAGCCGTCCCGTCCACTCGAATCATCTGCGTGTCGGGGTTCACGCGCACGCCCAGTTCGGTCACGATCTGTCGATCGACTTCCACGCGCCCCGTGGTGATCAGTTCCTCGCACTCACGACGACTGCCCAGTCCGGCGGCGGCCAGGATTTTCTGCAGACGTTCGCCAGCGCCGGCGGCGGCAGAGTCCGTGGTGACGGCTGGCGTCGGTCGCGGGCGACGAGGTCGATCGGCGGCCCGGCCCGGCCCCGGTCGTGAAGTGCCAGGCCGCTGCGAGGGGCCAGGCCGCCGCGAGGAGCCAGGTTGCTGCGAGGAGCCAGGCCGCAGCGAGGAGCCAGGCCGCTGAGGTCGCTCGGGACGATCAGCGAAACTGCGCCGATCCGCGGCACGAGCGGGACGGCCGGAGCGTTCTGGGCGAGCGGTTTGTTCCGAGCGCGCATGGCGGGCGGAGCGGGCAGATCCGGCTGGGCGTTCGCCGCGAGCGCGACGGTCAGCGGGCTGTTTACGGGAGTCGCCGGGGCGACGACGATCATGACGAGACATCGACGATCACTCTCGAACAAAAACTACGGGCGCGAAAGACAGCCGCTAGCAGCGAGCGGCATTCTCGTATGATACGGGGTCTCAGCGACCAGTGGCAGTACGGGCCCACCAGCTATCCATAAGCCAGCGATTGCGAACTGGCTCGGCGAGGTTCTTCTGGAAGTCGCGTGGACGCCCCCCGACCACTTCGGGGCCGAGATCAGGGTCCGCATAAGGATCATGAGCGATGGCGTTGAATCGCTGCGTCTGAAGGTTGCCAGGATGCGCTAGATTCGGGCGACCAGTAACGCATCCCGTGGTGCCGATAACCCAGAGTACCACGAGTACCGTCAGGCTTCGGCTGGTGGTGAAAGCGTCGCGCCCCATGCCACGGTGCCAGCGCTGGGCCCGAGTTTGCTCGGAATTCGCTGTTTCAGGTGGCATAAGGTCGTTCCCGGTTTTTCTTTCCACGGATTGCGCAGCATTTCACGGCTGGGATAGTAGTAAAGCAGCTTGGCGGCGCGAAGACGTTTTTTTATCTCGGAGGTCCGACGTCCAGGAACGTGACGGGGCTGATGGGAGTGAGTTTTAAAGGGGGAGAGTGAGCGGGGATTAAGACCGTTTGGTACGCCGACAACGGTTGCTCCCAGGGGGCGGTTTCAAGCTGCAGAGCGCCGCTGAGCACCATCAGGATATGAAACCGGCCATCGCCTCCGACGGTCAGAGGGCCATCTGTCTGCCAGCGATCGATGATGAATTTGTCACAGTTTACGAGTCGTTCACCGAGCGTCGGCAGGTGAGCAGTCGGACCGGATAAAGGGATAGGCGACGATGCCCGGATGGGGCCGACTGAGTAATCGATCGCTTCCAGTCCAGCCGCCAAGTGCAACGGGCGTGGTTTTCCATCGCTCCCCGCTCGATTCCAGTCAAAGATTCGATACGTCGTGTCGCTCGACTGTTGCACCTCAGCCACGATCAAACCAGCTCCCAGCGCATGGACAGTACCGGCGGGTATCAAGAAGCAGTCACCCACTTGTGGTGCGATTTTTTCTAAACAAAGCGCGGTGGTGTTGCGCGACACTTCGCGCTCAAATGCCGCTCGATCAAACCCACGTTTGAGGCCTGCGTAGAGAACGGCCTGCGGTTCGGCATGCAGAATGATCCAGGCCTCCGTCTTCCCACGATCAGGAGGATTCAGTCGAGCGGCGCGGGAATCATCGGGATGTACTTGAATGGACAGCGGGGCGTGGCTATCGAGGAATTTGATGAGAAGCGGAAACGAGGGATGATTGGTGGTGGTTGAAACCGCCGTGCCCAAGATTTGGGGAGCGAACTCGGTCATCAGTTCGCGGAGTGTGCGACCAGCGTGCGGTCCAGCGAGCACGATACTTTGATCGGCGCCATGATCGACGAGCTCCCATGATTCCGAGTAATCAGAATGATCGCCGAGAGCTTTTCCGAGCAGTGAACCGAGTCGTCGTCCGCCCCACACGGCGCGTTTTAAGAGCGGCGAAAACCGGAGCGGCCCTAGTGACCTCATGTCGCTTGTTCCTCGGCTGGCTCGGTGTTATTATCCTAAATTCCCGCCGTGACTTGGGTTGCTCGTCACCGCTCGCTTGTCCCCTGTACCTCGCGGGGGCTACTGTACCGAATACGAACTGCTATGGCAAAGTACCCTAACGACGATCTGTTTGAGAGCACAAAAATGTCGTTCGGTGATCACCTGGAGGAACTCCGGGTGGCGCTGTTCCGATCGGTCATCTTTTTGATGATCGGTTTCGTCATCGGGCTGCTCATTTCCCGCTACGTGATGACCTTTATGCAGTCGCCGCTCACGCGAGCACTCGAAAACTACTACATCGATAAAGCGGTTGACGATCTGCAAACTCGCTACGGCGAAACGGAAGTAACGGACGATCTGAAGGCCTTTGTTCGCACCAATCGACTGGTTTTTGACGACGTAGTCGTCGAAGCAGCGGAAGTCGAGCGTCTCGCGGTGGCGCTGCAGCGAGTTCGCAGCTTGTCGCCCGAGGGCGCTGCCGCCAGGGATGCCAAAGAGTCACCTTCCGAGGTGACCGAAGGGCGCCCGGAAGTTGGGGGGAAGACAGCTGGCCGGCCGCCCGCTCCTGAAACCGCCGTAACCGAACAACCCGCCAGCGACAAACCCGCCAGCGACAAACCCGCCAGCGACAAACCCGCCAGCGACAAGTCAGCCAGCGAAAAGTCAGCGAGTGACAAGCCAGCCAGCGACAAGCCAGCGAGCGAAAAAGAGGCGGCCGAACTGGCGGGAGCCGAGACGGAGACAGCTCAGGTGGGAACGGCGGCAACGGGTCGGCGGTTCATCGTGGATGACGAAAAGATACCGATGCCATCGTCGAATTTTGTTCGGTCACGGATCTGGAAGCCGGTGAAGATGGATGTTCGCAGCTTGAATGCTCAAGAAGCGTTTATGATCTGGATGAAGGCCGGGTTATTGTCTGGCATTGTAGTAGCCAGTCCGTTCATCTTCTGGCAGATTTGGCAATTCGTCGCCGCGGGACTCTATCCGCACGAAAAGAACTACGTCTACATTTATCTTCCCTTCAGCTTGATTCTATTTCTCGCCGGTGGCTCGTTGGCCTTTTTCTTTGTCTTCGATCCGGTGCTCGATTTCCTCTTCAGCTTCAACAAGAAACTCAATATCGATCCGGATCCGCGTATCAGCGAATGGTTGGGATTTGTGCTGATCATGCCGTTAGGATTCGGCATCAGCTTTCAACTACCGCTGGTGATGCTCTTCGTCAATCGCCTGGGGCTGGTAAGTTTAGAGGCTTACATAAGCAAGTGGCGAATTGCGGTCATGGCGATTGTGGTCATTTCGGCTGTGCTCACGCCAGCTGATCCGATCAGCATCTTCTTGATGGCAGTGCCGCTGGTCTTTTTGTTCTTCGTTGGTCTGGGACTCTGTAAATGGATGCCCCGTGGCAAGAATCCATTCTCGGAGCTACTGGCAGAAGAAGAATAGCGGCAACGGCGATTGAGAGCGAAGCGTCCGATTGCGGAGTCACCGCTGCCGTGCGGATCGTTGCATTACAGCGCTAGATGGCTTCCCCGCCTCGTTCTCCGGTACGAATGCGGATGCAATCGTCCATTGGTACGACAAAAATCTTGCCATCCCCGATTTCACCGCGCTCACCGGTCCGGGCACCTTTGATGATGGCATTGATCGTAGGCTCGACGAAGTTTTCATTGACCGCGATCTGCAACTGTACTTTTCGCAGTAAATTGACCGTGAAGTCGTTACCGCGATAGAGTTCTGTCTGGCCCTTCTGTCGGCCAAACCCCTGACAATCCAGCACGGTCAGTCGCACCACTTCGACTTCGGTGAGCGCTGCTTTGACGGCCTCCAGGCGACTCGGCTGAATGATGGCGATGATGAGTTTCATCGAAAAGTACTCATGACAAAAGTTGAGTGGGAATGCGATGGAGGCGGTGGTAGCTGGTTAGCCGGGCAGGTCATCAAACAGCGCGTCAACAAATTCGTGGGGATTGAACGGCATTAAATCATCAGCCTTCTCACCGACCCCAATATATTTCACCGGAATCTGGAATTGTTGTCGAATGGGGATGACGACACCGCCTTTGGCAGTGCCGTCCAGTTTAGCAAGGATAATCCCGGTGCACCCAGCGGCGGTAGAAAATCCTTGTGCCTGGCTGATGCCGTTCTGGCCAGCCGTGGCATCCAGCACCAGTAGCACCTCGTGAGGCGCTGATGGGATCACTTTGGCAATGACGCGGCGAATCTTGGACAGCTCTTGCATCAGGTTAGACTGCGTTTGCAGTCGACCGGCGGTATCGACGATGCAGACCTGAGCGTTGATTTCTTGGGCGCGACTGACCGCTCGATGAGCGACGCTGGCGGGGTCACTGCCGGGCTCACCACGCACAATTTCCGCGCCTTCGCGCTGGGCCCAGATGGCCAGCTGTTCGAC
The DNA here is from genome assembly GCA_044235425.1 of Pirellulaceae bacterium. GTDB lineage: Bacteria > Planctomycetota > Planctomycetia > Pirellulales > Pirellulaceae > JBJSXJ01. The sequence goes on along the minus strand of JBIIHW010000048.1, from coordinate 21,747 downwards.
CGCTGCCGCTCGGAACGTGTCCCCTGCCCCGAGTACAACGCTTTGATTTGCCGCTCGAAATTTCCTTGCCAGCTTGGCGATGGAGGTCGTTTTTCCGGAGCCATTGACACCGACGACCATGATGACGGTGGGGCCGTCATCGGCGAGTGTGATGGGGGCATCCTGCTGCGCCATGAGCTCTTTGAGCTGCTGCTTGACGCTGCCCAGGAGATCCTGCATTTCCACGACCCGTCCACGAAATTCGGACTGCAAGCGATCGCGCACCTGCTGCGCTGCTTTGACGCCCATGTCGGTCTTGATGAGCGCTGCGAAGACCTCACCGAGAAAGGCATCGTCGACCAGTCGCCCTTGTTGCTTAAAGAGGTCGCGAATGTCGGTATTGAGCAGCTGGGCGGTTCGTTTCAGCCCCGATTTGATGCGGTCGAACAGTCCCATGGTGACTTATTCCGTGGCGGAGGCAGTGGCCGTACGCGACGCTAACACCCGATCGAGTATTCCGTTGACAAACTGACTGGATTGCCGAGCTCCATAGCGTTTGGCCAGCTCCAAAGCCTCATTGATCGCCACTCGCGGTGGCGTATCGCCGTGCAGGATTTCATAGGTTGCCAGCCGCATGACATTGCGATCGATCACCGCCATGCGTTCGACAGACCAATTCTTGGCGAGCTGTCCGAGCAGCTTGTCGATCTCCACGCGATTGCGTCGTACGCCCGCGATCAGGTCATTGGAGAACTTCACCAACGTGGGATGGTGATTAAGGCGTCGCCGCACGAATTCCTCGGCGATCGCGAGGTTTCGAGACGGATTTAGATCGTCAGCGTAAAGAACTTGCAGGGCGATTTCACGCGCGCGTCGTCGGGTCATAGCGAATCTTGGGTCTTTGTGCGGGAAAGTTCACCGAAGCTTAGCGAGAAGGCTCACCATTTCCAAGGCCGCCTCAGCACACTCGACCCCCTTGTTTCCCATGTTCCCGCCTGCGCGCTGAATTGCTTGTTCCAGGGAATGGCAGGTTAGCAGTCCGAAGAGGACTGGAATTCCCGTTTCGGCAGCGATTTGACCCAGGCTGAGACTCACCTGGCGATTGATATGTTCATCGTGCGATGTTTCACCGCGAATGACCGCGCCCAGACAGATCACCGCCGAGTAACGATTGGACTGCGCCCAGTGGCGTGCAACCACGGGCAGTTCCCAGGCCCCGGGCACCCAGGCGACGTCGACCGCGTCCTCAGCGATTCCGTGGGTCATCAGCGTCTCCAACGCTCCCGCTAACAACCGACTCGTGATCGATTCGTTATAACGCGAGACGACGACCGCATACCGTCCCCGGGCGTGATGTTTGTCTCCCACATAAATGCTCGCCATAACCGATCGTCCTGCTTTCTGTGTCGTGACTCAGTTTCCGGTTGCTGACCACTGTGCTCCCTCTTCGGCCGCACAATCCCAACTCGCTGATCAACTCGACTTCATATTCATGCTCATTAAAAACTCCGCGTTTGTCTTTGATTTTTGCAGGCGGCTGACGAGTAGTTCCATGGCGTCGGGCGGATTCAAATCCTGCAGCACTCGCCGCACAATGCAGATCCTTCGGTACTCGTCTGGATCGAGCAGCATTTCTTCGCGGCGCGTACCGCTGCGGTTGATGTCAATGGCTGGCCAGATGCGGCGTTCGACGAGTTTGCGGTCGAGCACAATTTCCATGTTGCCCGTACCTTTAAATTCTTCAAAAATCACATCGTCCATTTTGCTGCCGGTTTCGATGAGAGCCGTGGCGATGATCGTCAGCGATCCACCCTCTTCCACCTTTCTGGCGGACCCGAAAAACGCCTTGGGTTTCTGCATGGCGTTAGCATCCAAACCACCCGAGAGGATTTTTCCGGATTGGGGACATTCGGAATTCCAGGCTCGAGCAAACCGTGTGATTGAGTCAAGAAAGACGACGACGTCGACACCAAACTCGACCATCCGCTTTGCCTTTTCGAGCACCATCTGTGCGACATGGACATGCCGCGAGGATGGTTCATCGAACGTGGAGCTGATCACTTCGCAATGCGGGCCCTTCACTTGCCGCTCCATGTCCGTTACTTCTTCCGGCCGTTCATCAATGAGTAGCATGATGACGTACGCATCCGGATAGTTTTTGAGAACCGACAGGGCCATGCGCTGCAGCAAAATAGTCTTGCCTGCTCGTGGAGGACTGACGATCAAGCCTCGTTGGCCAAAGCCAATTGGGGTCATCATGTCGACAATTCGGGTGGAGAGATCGTTTGGATCCGCTTCCATCACAATCCGTTTGTCGGGATGAATCGGAGTTAAGTCGTCAAAAGGCACGAGTTGCGTGGCCCGCTGCGGCTCTTGATAGTTGATCGCTTCCACTCGCAGCAGTGCAAAATAGCGTTCGTTTTCTTTTGGTGGGCGAATTTGTCCGGAGACGGTCACACCGGTTCGTAATCCGAAGCGCCGAATCTGGCTGGGGGAGACATAAATATCGTCGGGACAGGAGAGGTAGTGATAGTCGGGACTACGGAGAAAACCGAATCCGTCTGGCAAGATCTCCAGGGTTCCTTCCCCGTACATCAGACCATTCATCTTCACTCGCTCTTTGAGAATGTTGAAGATGAGATCTTGTCGCCGCATACCGGCCACATCTTGGACATTCTCGTTCCGAGCCGCTTCAATCAACTCGGCCATCGTCTTGCGCTGCAATTCGGCCAGATGGCTCTCGCCAGGTTTGGTACGTGCCGGTTCCGCACCGCGTGCGGCTCGTCGTCCCAGACGGTCCGCCTCTTCGGCCAGCTCCTCCGCGAGCGATAAGGGCTCGCCTTCCGCCTCGATGGCCGCCAGTCGCTCCTGAACTTCGGGTGGATGAAGCGGGGACGAGGAGCCGGGTGGGCGCGATTGGTTGAAATCAGGTTTGTTGGGCATGAGACAAAGTCTCCAGGCTCGACTGATACCGAAATGAGACGAGACCGACGGCGAGCGGCGTCGGCCGGTGAGGGGTGCGGTCATGGATTGGGGACACGCGGGAGGTGTCCCGGAAAAGTTTTAGCGAAATCGACTGGCCAGTGACTGCCAGAGTTCTTGGACGCGAGCCGAGGTAGCGGCAGGCGGTCCGGAATTATCTAAATGGTAGGTCGCGCGATGGCGTTTGACATCGAGTGGCAACTGAGCGTCTTCGCGGGCTTGCAAATCGGCGGCCGTCCAGCCACGGCGAGCCACACGAGCCACTCGTTGTTCCCAGGTCGAATCGACGAACACCAGCGCGTCACACCAGCGGTCCCAGCCGGTTTCCAGCAGCAGTGCGGCGTCCAGCATCACGACGGGGATGTCGCCTTGCTTCCGCCAGTCCTGCAATTGAGCTTGCAGACGCTGCTGAATGCGGGGGTGAGTTACTTGTTCGAGGAATCTTCGTTCGGCTTCTCCTGTAGGCGTCTGCGAAAATACGATGCGCGCCACCGCGGCGCGATCAATCTGTCCATCGTCGGCAAAAATCTCCGCGCCCCATCGAGCACGTAACATCGATTGGACGGTCGAGTCTTGCAGGACTTGATGACCAACCTCATCGGCGCGTAGGCACCGAGCTCCTAACTTCTCAAACTCTTGGCAAACGAAACTCTTACCACTGGCAATTCCCCCGATCACTCCAACCACGAGCATCTGTGCGGGATTCATCAGGCATCACAATCAGCCCAGGTGGCCCCTGTGGCCACATCCACTCGCAGCGGCACGCTCAAGGGAAACGCTTGGGTCATTTCATGTGTTACGAGTTGAGCCAGAGCCACTTGCGATGCGGGAGCGACTTCGAAAATCAGTTCATCATGGATTTGGAGCAGCATGTGGGCCGACCAATTCTCAGCGCGCAGGCGACGGTGGATATTGATCATCGCTTGTTTGATCAGGTCAGCCGCGGAACCTTGGATGACGGTGTTGATCGCGATACGTTCAGGCAGGTTGCGTTGGCGGGAATCACGACGTTGATGAGCTGGGCGAACGCCTTGGATCTTGCGACGCCGGCCCAGGATCGTTGTAACATAACCGCTGCGCGCGGCTCCGCCTAGTACTTTTTCCAGGAACTCATCGACGCCGGGATAACGAGCAAAATAGGCTGCGATGTAGGTTGCCGCATCCTCCTGTGTGATCCCCAGCGATTTCGCCAGCCCGAAGGGACTCTGGCCGTACAAGATGCCGAAATTGATCGCCTTGGCGCTGCGGCGCATCTCTTTGGTCACTCCTTCCAGCGGCACTCCGTAAACTTCGCTGGCGACACGCGTATGAATGTCCTCATCCGCTACAAAAGATTGCTGGAGCCGTTCGTCTCCGGAAAAATGAGCCAGCATGCGCAGTTCGATCTGCGAATAGTCGGCGGCCAGCAGTTGCCAGCCGGTGGGGCCGGCATGAAAGGCGCGACGAATCTCGCGCCCCGCCTCGGTCCGAATCGGAATGTTTTGCAGATTGGGTTCCGTGGAGCTCAATCGACCTGTCGCGGCCACATCCTGCTTGAACGACGTATGCACTCGTCCCGTTTCCGCCAAAACCAGCTGCGGTAACGCTTCCACGTAGGTACTGGAAAGTTTGGCTAGTTGGCGATACTCGAGGATTTTCGCGGGCAAGGCGTGCAGTGGCGCGAGTTCCGCGAGGACTTCGGCGTCTGTGCTGGCACCCGTTTTGGTTTTCTTGACGATGGGCAGTTTCAGTTCCTGGAAGAGTATTTGGGCCAGCTGCTGCGTGGAGTTGATATTAAAGGGACGACCAGCCAGCGACTGAATATCACGCTCGAGCTGCTCGAGTTGTTCGCCAAAACGTGCGCCTAGCTCTTGAAGACGCGGAACTTCCACCGCAATCCCTTGATATTCCAGGTCCGATAGAACCTCCACTAACGGCATTTCCAGGTTTTGAAACAGGGGGTTCAGCCCGAGTTGAGCGAGCCGAGGCCTTAAGATCGCTGCTAAACGCCAGGCCACGTCGGCATCTTCCGCTGCATACTCCGCAATGAGCGCCACGGGTACCTCATCCATCCGCCGCTGCTGACGGCCGGAGCCGATGAGTTCGTCGATCTTCATCGTTTCATGGTTGAGATAGCGGCGGGCGAGTTCATCGAGATTATGGGCCCGTTCGCCGGGTTCGAGCAGGTAGTCGGCGACCATTGTGTCGCAGGCAAGACCGCGCAGCTCCACTCCCGCACCGCGAAGCACGGTGAGGTCGTATTTCAGGTTTTGTCCGATTTTGGCAATCGCGGGGTTTTCCAGGATGGGCCGCAGCAGTTCGCGCACCGCGTCCCACTCCAGCCGCGGCTCGCCCGGCGGCGCGCGGAGCGGCACGTAACAGGCCTCCCCGGCGGCCCAGGCGAGCGACAGGCCCACTAGTTGAGCCCGCCGCGGATGCGTGTCGGTGGTTTCCGTGTCGATGGAGAGTTCCGAGCAGACTTGCCACTGCGTGATGAGATCCTGCAGCTCGGATAATTCCGTGATGGTGCGATAGTGGCTGCGATAGTCGGCCGTGGTGGTGGGCGGAAGAATGACCGCCGCTGGCGAGGGATCTGCCCAGTCGCCGCTTGGCGAAACGTCAAGTGTTGAAGCGTCAGGTTGTGAAGCGTGAGGTTGTAATTCCCCCAACGATTGCCCCGCCAACGTCAGAGTTGCCGTGCTGCCAGTCTGCGGGTGGGACGAACTGGCTGGGAAAGCGGCCGCGTTAACCGAGTTGGAACTGAGTTCGCTGCCGGCAAGGTGCGTGGCGAGAAATTTAGGCTGGAGCAGCTTTTGCGAAAGGTGGCGAAAGCCAAACTCGGCACATAGTTTTTGGATCGCTGGACCATCAAATTGACCGCTCTGAGCCACTTCCCAGTCGATCTCCAGCGGCACGTCGCTGCGGAGTCGCACGAGTTGGCGACTAATCAGCGCTTGCGAGCGCGCAGCCAGCAGATTGGCGCGCCGTTTTTCGCCGGACACCTCGTGCGCATGATCAAGCAGGTTATCGAGTGTCTGGTATTTGGTGAGCAGTTCCTGGGCCGCTTTTGGGCCGATCAGGGGAACTCCGGGGATCGCATCGGTCTGATCGCCCACCAGAGTTTGAAAATCGACGACTTGATCGGGGCGAATTCCCCACACGCGCTGGAGGGCAGCGGCGTCCGTGAATTCCTGTTTGCGGATGTGGTACAGGCGCACGTGATCGGTGATCAACTGACGACAGTCTTTGTCACTGGTGACCAGAGTACAGGTGCCGCCCCCCTGCTCTACGATCGCCGCAATCGTCGCCAGGATGTCATCCGCCTCGAATTCCGGAATGGAGTAGACAGGGATGCGCATTGCTTGCAGCAGGCGAAAGATGAGTTGAATCTGAAGCCGCAGATCCTCCGGCATCGACTCGCGATGTTCCTTATAGGGCGGGTAGAGGGCGTGGCGAAAGTTGTCGCCAGGGTGATCGAAGGCGCAGATGAGATAATCTGGTTGCCGCGTTTCCAGGAGTTCGATGAGGTCACGGGTGAACCCATGAACGGCCGCCACCGGCTGGCCAGTCGGACTGCTCATCTCCGGCATCGCATGAAAAACTTGGTAGATCAGCGAGTGAGCATCGACGACATAAACGCTTTTGCCGGACAGCGAGGGGGTCACCCGCTGAGTCGTCGGTGCGGAACCTGTCAGCGGGTCGGTCACGAGCTGCGGCTCGGGCACGAGTTGCGGCTGGGGCTCGGGCACTGGCTGGGGCTCGGGCACTGGCTGTAGCTCGGGGACTGGCTGTAGCTTGGGGACTGGCTGTAGCTCGAGCACTGGCTGTAGCTCGGGGATTGGCTGTAGCTCGGGCACTGGCTGCGGCTCGGGGATTGGCTGGGGCGTGGATTCAGCCGCGGGATCGAATCCAGTAAGGAGCGGCTGGTGCGACTGGGGTGGATGCATTTTTTTCATAGGTGCTGCCATTTCAGCGGTTGGGGACGACTTCCGCAAGAACGCACGCAGCTCGGGTGCCGATTAGCGGCGTTTTGTTGACACTCGCCGGACCCGCATTTAGACTCCGAATATCTGTTTGAGCCGGCTGCAGCGGGAGTTGCGGTTTGAAGTGCTGGCGGGACGGACGCGGCTGACGAGGTGGTGGCCGAAAGCTGTTCGGTCCCCTCGACGTGTGGTGACTGCGATTTGTTAAACGGTAAGGGTAAAATCAGTTAGGCAAATGTGATGAGAAGCGGGGACGGATCTTGCTGCCCGCTTTGTTGGCGTAACCGGTTGTTTGGATTTTGATTTGCGGCGAGTGGCGTGGCGTGCCGATGCATCGAGCGATCGGCGGAGTTCGAGGCCGGATTGTTTTAAGGAGTGGTTCTCATGGCAGCTCGCGAAAATAAAGGTCTACAAGCCGCGCTCATCATTTTCGTGTTAATCACGATTGGCCTGGCGACGTCAACCTGGGTCTGTTATCGCGACGCGAACGAGAAGTCGAATATTGCCAAGACGGCCACGGACAATGAGGCCAGCACCACTCGAAAATTCGCTGAGCGAAACAACGATGCTCGCTGTCTCAAGTACATGCTGGGCTGGGACACGACGTTAGCCGAGAACGATTACGAGGGTCTGCTGAAGGGATCGAGTGCGGAGATCCAGGAGATAGCCGCCGGTTACAAGCAGGACATGGAGATGTATGGGAAGGGAATCGATAAACCAAACTATCGCATCGTCCCGGCAGAATTGCTGAAGGTGATTAAGGCGAAGAATGAGGAATTGGCGACGGCGATTGAAGAGCAGAAAAAACTGAATGCTCAACTGGTCGCTGCTCGGGAAGAGGCCAAGAAAGAGATCGAAACGGCCAAGAAGGGCCAAGAGGAAGCTTCCGCGGAACTGGTCAAGCGCACGGCCGATTTCGAGACGGAGCGGAAGCGTAAAGATGGCGAGATGGCCAAGATTCAGTCTGACAAGGAAAGTCTGTCTGGCAAGCTGAATGAAGCGGTGGCCAAGAGTGAAACTCAGCGCAAGACGCTGAACGATGCCATTGTGAAAAAGGACCAATTGATTCAATCTCAGAAGGACGAAATCAAGCGTCGTACGGAGAACGAAAACTTTGAAGTTCCGTCGGGGCAGATTCGCTACGTCAATCAGCGGCAAGGTCTGGTGCTGATCAATTTGGGGTCGGCCGATGGCTTGCGACCGCAGATCAACTTCAGCGTGTATGATCAGGACGAGAACAGCGCGACACGTGCTCAGAAGAAGGCGGCGATCGAGGTGGTGCGAATCACGGATGCACACTTGGCCGAAGCGCGGATCATCGAGAGTCAAGTGAAGAACCCGATTCTACCGGGTGACAACATCTATTCCCCAATTTGGCAGCCCGGGCAACGTCTGCGATTTGCTCTCACCGGCTTCATGGACATCGATGGCGATGGTTCGAACGATCGTGAGAAGGTCCGTAATCTGATTGAGATCAATGGGGGCGAAGTGGTGGTGGAGCAGGGAAATGATGGCCGCGTGGATGCGGCCAGTCTTGCTAAGATGACGCTTCAGACACGCTACTTGGTGGAGGGCGACTTGCCGCCGGCGAGTGCGATGGACAAGACTTCGTTTGAAGTGCACAATCAGGGCCGCAACGCCATGATCACCAAAGCCCAGGAACTGGGCATCGATCGCATCACGCCCGCGAAGATTCTGGGTTACATGGGCTATCGCGGTGAGGAAAAGACGGTGAACCTGAGCAAAGGGGCCATGGCCGAGCCAACTCGGGGTAAAGTCATTCAACCGAAAGATGATTTCCGTCCGCGGCAGCCGCCTCCGCGTTAGTCTGCTGGGCGCATGGATTGGGAGCTGATCATGTTGGCGACACGTTCGGCTGTTGATGTGCTCAACCGCGAATTCCTGGAAGTACGCTGTAAGTTGCTGGAGCTAGCAGCGGCGCTCGACCGCTTGGATCGCGCCAGCGGTTCGGTCGCAGACGATGCTCGACTGGCCAAAATCGGTGCTGCTCTGGAGATAATCCGGAGTTCTGGCAGTGACCGCGCCGAACAGTTGCAGCTCATCTTTTCTCGCCCTTACGACGCTGAGTGGCGTCGTGAGTTCAAGTTGCCCTAGCGACCTTGGGAGCGATCATGGATTATTTTGATCCGCACATTCACATGATTTCGCGGACCACGGATGACTACGAGACACTGGCTCGGATGGGCTGCGTGGGACTCAGTGAGCCCGCATTTTGGGCTGGTTTTGATCGGGGAAGCGCGGAAAGTTTTCGAGACTACTTTCGTCAGTTGACCGATTTTGAACCCAAGCGTGCCGCGCAGTATGGAATTCAGCATTACACCTGGTTGTGTATCAACGCTAAGGAAGCGGAGAACGTCGAGTTGTCGCGGGAGGTGATCAAACTGATCCCCGAGTTTCTCTCTCTGCCGAATGTCCTTGGGATCGGAGAAATTGGACTCAACAAAAACACGCGCAATGAATCCATTGTGTTTTTGGAGCACATGGAGCTGGCGATTCAGCATCACCAGCAGATTCTGATTCACACACCTCATCTGGAAGACAAGTACCAAGGCACGCGCATGATCCTCGACATGCTCTGTGGCGATGCACGACTGCAGCGATCACGAGTCCTTGTTGATCATGTGGAGGAGCACACGGTTCGCGCGGTGCTGGAGCAAGGTTTTTGGGCCGGGATGACGTTGTATCCCATCTCCAAGTGTACTCCGCAGCGAGCAGCTGACATCATTGAAAAGTACGGTCCGGAGCGACTGTTGGCCAACTCCGCTGGCGATTGGGGGCCCTCGAAGCCCACAGCCGTCCCGGATTTGATCATGGAGTTGCGTCGCCGCGGCCACTCCGAGGCGCTGATTCGCAAGGTTGTGTATGAGAATCCGCTGGAGTTCTTCGGGCAGAGCAAGAATTTTCGCTTTCAGCCTCGTGGTTGAAGGTGTTGGCGAAGTTGAGCGACGCTGACTGCTGGTGTGTCTGACTCCCACAAAGCACGACTTACCGCGACACGCGTGAATCCTGTCTCGCGAACCTGAGCGATGGTCTCTGGGTCGATGCCCCCGATGGCAAACGCGGGGAGTCTGATTTCGGCCTGCACTTGGCGTAAGTATGCCAGTCCGGGGAACTCCGAGAACGTTTTTGTCTGGGACGGAAATACGGGACCACAACCAAGATAATCCGCGCCATCCAGGACAGCCTGACGAGCTTGTTCGAGGTGATGGGTAGAAACGCCGATCAGCAGCTCGGGCCCGACAATCAGGCGAGCGTCCTTCACGGTCAATTCGTCCTGCCCAAGGTGGACGCCATCGGCTTGAGACAGTCGAGCGATATCGGGGCGATCGTTGATGATGAAGAGGGTCTGATGATGCCGAGTCAATTCGCGCAGGCAGCGGGCGCGAGCGAGGAGTTCGCGGTCGGGCACTCGTTTGTCCCGCAGCTGAATCACATCGATGCGAGCGGTGAGTAATCGCTGGAGCCGCGCCTGCCAGGTCTCCATCGGTCCGGCGGCGTCCACGAGAACGTACAGGAATCGACCTGCCAGCGTATCGACTGCTCGAGTCGTGCTGCTGATCGCTCGACCAATGGTATAGAGGCGATAGCGGAGTGATTCCACCGTGGCTGAAACGGCGGGATAGAAGCACTTGGAATACTCTTCGATACTGCGTAAGGCTTCAGCCAGGCGGCGCAAACTCGCTTCGGCCACCTCGCGTGCCGAGACTCGCTGCTGATCACTAGGGGATGCGAGCGAGGTGCCGACGTCCGCTTGAGTGTCACGTGCGGAGTAGCGGAGTGTTGCCGGAATCAGCTCGATGGTCTGGTTCAGTTCGTGCCGTAGCTGTTTGAGCAGGCTGGTGAGGTGCCGATCATCAAGGGCGAATCGGGTGTAATCTTCGACGACTCGCAGCCCTTCACTGGCCCGATTAACGCTGGCATCGATAATTCGTAGCCGTGCGATCTGATCGCTGGCGGATTGGGAGGCGTGAGTTTCGGTCATGGGCAGGCTGAGGATAGAGGTGAAGACAAAGGTTATGAGCTCACTTGGCAGCGAATCGCCAGTGGCAATTGAGCGGCGGGATTACTGGGGAGAATATCGAGTTTCAGATCTGGATCGTGCAGCTGGGCATCGACGTCCGGCAAGCTGGCGATTTCTTCGGTGACCAGCAGTTCGTTCGGTAGCGCGGTGGAACGAAGTTCCTGGAGCAAGTGAGCAGTCTGACCGAAATAATCGAGACGATCTTGAATGGTGGCGGCGACGGCTGGGCCGCGATGAATCGCGATCCGTAACTCGCGTCCTGCCGCGACGGCGTCCCGCAAGAGCTTCAGACCAGCTTGAACCGCGCTGATAGGCTCCGAAAACGTGGCCAGCAACTGTTCGCCAATTTGATGAGCGACGGCGCCACGATGTTTTGCGATTTCAGTGTTGGCGGAAGTCAGTGCGGTTTGGATGAGTGCAAAGGCAGCGGCATCGCCCCGTTCACGATAGAGCTGGCCTGCGTCGCATAATTCCAGCGAGAGCAGCGTGATCGTCGTCACACTGATCATGCGTCCGGGCGCTAACGTTTGGTCGGGGAACATTTCTCGAAAGAGCGCCAGCGATGAGGCGGCCGCGGCCGTCAAGGCCAGGCTGCGTCCGGCTAGTCGTTCCAGCCGAATTTCCAATTCCCGCTGGGTGTTGTTGTGCAGAGTCAAAACCTGTTGGCCCGATTCCAGCACGGGAATGCTGGTCGCCAACGGCGGACGATTGAGTGGCAATTCCCAGTTGCGGACCGCCTGATAGTTCGCCACTCGCAAGTCCACGACAAAGGGCAATTGAGCGCCACGGACGCGATACTCCCCTTCCCCGAGTGCCAGCTCGAGATCAAATCGTTCACCTGGCAGCAGGCGGATTTGGGCGACGACGTGAGTGGACCAAGCTGGTCCACCGATGCAGTAGGTACGAGTTTCAACTTCCCGCAGCTCGGGATGAGCGCGAAAGATCAGTTCCACGGAATTGGCAAAATCAACGTCGTAGCGCAGGTCGCAAGCGGGACAATAACTGTGGTCGCCTAGGTTAGAAAGAGTTTCCTGAATGTCGGCGGGGATGCGACAAGAGGGACAAAGGATATCCCAGAGCATCGTTACCAGACCTTCGCGGACGCCATGCAGACAGGCCTGTACGACCTGCTGGGCCTCCAATTGAAAACGATCGGCAAAGGCCAAGGGCCGAATGCGAGCAACCTCGATATCCGAGGCATGCTCCAAAAACTGGCTGAAGGTTTCCAGTACCTGTGGTTCAATGCCGCGCTCTGGCAGTCGCGCCAGACGCTGCTGTAAGAGTTTTTGTTTGGCAGACGACATGGTGTGCGCTTGACCCCAGGCATCGGCGGTCGGGGAATGCGAGCCGGCACGGGCGAGATACGAATCCACTTGCGCGTATACTCGCCGAAAATCACGAGGCGTTTTTTGTCCGAGTTGCCAGCGGGCGAGCAATCGTCCAAACCAATGTTTGGGAGTCGCTTTAAGGGTTTGAACCAGGCGCGTGCCACCGCTGGAAAGCGGCTGAAGTTCAACCACGTTGACGAACCATGCGAACGGACCGCGAGTGAATTCCCGCAGCACACTCATCCGCCGTCCCTCGATCCACTCATAGGGATTCTCACGCCAAGTCAGCTGCTGACCAGCAATTCGTGCCTCCGCCATTCGCTCCACGCCCCGTGTCGGATCAGGCCGAGTGGTGTAGCGAACGGCGGGAAGTCCCAAAGCATGATTCACTCGATCGGTGTTCGCGACGTAGGGCCAGAGGGCGGCCGGCGAGGCTTGCAATTCGCACTGAAACTGAAACTCCATGACTGGTAGTCCACGGGCGTCGGGCGTGGCAGGATGAAGCGCTAACGAAGTGGGCTGACCGTGAAGGAGATTTTCAAGTTCTTGACGTAACGTGCCACCATCGGCAAAACGCGCCGCGGGACTCTTGGCGAGACACTTATCAACAATCCGTGACAGCGCTTCGCTAATGTCTGGTCGAAGTGAACGCAGCGACGGTGCCACTTCGCGTACATGCTTCTGCATGACCGCCATCGGCGTCTCCGCCAAAAACGGTGGTTTGCCGCTTAAAAGATGAAACAGCGTGGCGCCGAGCGAATAAATGTCGCTGCGAATGTCCACGGGCTGGCCTTGGCATTGCTCCGGGGACATGTACAGCGGGGTTCCGAGCAGCGCGCCTTGCTGCGTGATCGCAATCGATTCGGAGATTGTGGCCGAGCGAGCCAGTCCAAAATCGGAGAGCTTCACAAACGGCCCACTACCGAGTGCGTCCAATGACGGATTTCCCGGCTCGTTCACCGCAGCAGCGGCAGGGTCCACCGTAACGCTTTGGACAGCATCCGCCGCTGGGCCAGCCGGAGTGATCGACGTGAGCGAAAGATGGTTATCAAGGGTGGCCTCCAGGGGTGAAGGCGAATTCGATACCGCGGGAAGTTCCACGGTCACCGATTCCTGCTCACTGAGGGTAGCCGGCGCGGAGCCGGCACCGGGCTTGGCGGCGGCATCCTGGGGAGAGACAAATTGAGAGGGCGGTTGACTGGGAGAGACGGTGCGATTGAGACGCGTCAGGAAGGAACCGCTGAGACGAGTTATTACTGAGTCGGCCGGTGATGGATGATGGGCAAGTTCGTAATCAAACCACGCTCGCCCCTGTTCCGTCAGGAGCAGGTTATCGGGTTTGATGTCGCGGTGCACAACACCCAGTTGATGGGCGACTTCGAGTCCACGAGCGGCATCGGTGACGAGTGCTACGGCCAATGATTCGGGAAGTGGGCCAGTGCTGCGTAGCAATTCACCAACGCTACCGCCCGCCACGAATTCGATGGCTAAAAAGTTGCGACCAGCGTCTTCGTTGAATTCCAGCAGATTCGCCACGTACGGATTATTCACGCGAGCCAGCATACGGGCTTCTTTGGCAAAGCGTCGGCGAGCGGATTCGCTACGCGTGGCCGCTTCTCGCAAAACTTTGATCGCCACCGGTCGGCCATCGGCGCTGTCGATGGCTCGGTACACCAATCCCATCCCGCCTTTGCCGAGGAGTTTACCCAGTTGGAAGCGGCCCAGCTGGGCTGGCATCGTTTGCTCGTCCGCCTGCTCGTCGTCATCGGCCGAAGCGTCGCCGCGGGGCGGTTTACGACCGGTGGCATTTTTTGATTGAGGGGCCGCAGCAGCCGCTGGTTGTTCCTGCGTGACCTGAATGGAAAAATCCGTTTTCGAGTCGAGTGGGTGTAAGGCTCTGGTAACAAACTCCGCAGTGGCCTCGGGCGATTGTCGCTCAGACACTTCAGCGACATCCGCCTTGAGCTCTGGAGCGGGCGCCAGATCGACAGTTTGGTCTTGGCTCGGAGCAATTGTCTGAGAACTGCTGAGCGATTCCTGCGTGCGGGCGACGGCTTGGTCCCACGTTTTCTCGACCGATGACGATTGGAGCGGAGTGCTCAGGGAGTTCATTTGCTGAATGAGCCAGTGCAGCGAGGGACGTTCCGCAGGATCATTCGCGAGGCATAACTTGAACCAGCCGAGTGCGACGTTCGGCAAGGAGATGAATTGCTTTGGGGTGGGCGACTTGGGTTCGCGGCTGGCAGGCGGAGCAAGCCTGAGGGCCTCGTGCAGGTCAAGGATCAGTCGAGCGAGGGAGTACACGTCACTGGCATGTGAGGGAGGCTCGCCCTGGAGTAGTTCGGGAGCGGTGGATAGGCCGCCGACAGTCGCGTGGGAGTCACCGTCAGGGGCGACCGTTTTGGAGGCGAGTGTTTCGGGCGAGACCGTGTCGAATGAGACCGTGTTGGGGGAGACCGTGTTGGGGGAGACCGTGTTGGGGGAGACCGTTGTGGCGACGAGGGTGTTTTGTCCGGGAACGGATTCGGCTGCATCGGTGGAGTGTGGGTCGATGAGGAGTCCCGTGAAGTCGAGCATCGCGGAGCCGTCTTCGCGGCAGAGTAGCGCGTCGGTGCTGATCGATCCGTGGGGCAAGCCGAGTCGATGGGCTTCCTGGAGGGCAGCGAGCAGGTCCCGGGCTAGCTGGCAGAGATCGGTATCCTGCGGCGCGAGCGGGTGCTGGTCCAGCCAGCGTCCCGGGCGACGATCTTCTAGTAATACGACGGGAGTGATTCCTGTCAGATCGAGGTCGAGGATGCGCTGGATTGAGGGGTGCTGGAGGAGCCGCGCACGCTGGAGCCGCGCGCTGGTGTGCGGGTCAATCGCAGGGGGGGTGGCTGAGTAGGGGCTGGTTCGAGTCGTGGCGTTTGGGGGCGCTGAAGCGTTTTTCAGCAGGGTGCGCAATTCGGCTTGTTGGCCGTTTTGGTTAACGGCGCGAAAACAAAGTCCGTAGCGATGCGATTCGAGTGGGACGAAGGGCGAGAATTCGGCATGCATAAATGACAACGCCAGCGAGGGGGTGAAAGTTCCGCGACTGCCGGGGGGTGACGATTCCGATAAGATAGTCTCTGGACGGTTCCAGTGGCTAGCATTGCGGTGAGGTTGCAAGTGGCGACGCCGCTGTTACTTGCCTTGCGAGTGACTGCCGCCAGCGGTAGAATCCCGCCGAGCGTGGGGAGGATGACCACGAAAATTTCTGCGAGTGGAAGAAAGACGTGTTGCGAATGGAATCATCACGCATCAAGTATTTAATCTGGCCGGGTTTGGCTCGGTTATGGGGCCCGGGGCAATGGCGGGGATTGGCACTGGCTCTCTGCTTCACGGTTCTGCTCAATGCAGCTTTGCTGGCGAGCTGGGGTGAGGTCGGGGAACTGCAACGTGGTGCTCGCTGGGGGCTGTGGGCAATAATTCTAGGATTTTGGCTGGTTTCGGCGCGCGATTCGCACCAGTGGCTGTTGTGGCGCGCGAGTCTGCCAAAAAGTACCGATTTGCAACCCCTGTTCCAACGAGCTCAGAATGAGTATCTACAAGGGCACTGGGTGGCAGCGGAGGTCAGTTTGCGGGAGCTGTTGTCGCAAGCCGAGGGTGATACCGAGGCTCGGCTGCTGCTGGCCACGCTCTACCGCCGAACGGGTCGAGTGGATTTAGCACGCGAACAATTGTCAGAGCTCGCTCGTAAGGACGGAGCGGAACGATGGCGGTTGGAAATCAACCGGGAGTGGGAATTTATCGCTCGGGAAACTGAGCAACCATTAGTCGCCTCTTAGCGATTCGGAATTGGGGGGAGTTAAACATGTACGAGCGTTTTACCGATCGAGCACGCAAGGTGATGCAGCTGGCCAATCAGGAGGCGCAGCGCTTCAATCATGAATACATTGGCACCGAGCACATCTTGCTGGGACTGGTCAAGGAAGGCAGCGGCGTCGCGGCGAACGTCTTAAAAAATCTGGAAGTGGATCTGCGAAAGATTCGCATGGAAGTGGAACGCTTGGTGCAAAGCGGACCCGAAATGGTGACGATGGGGCGATTGCCTCAAACTCCCCGCGCCAAGAAAGTGGTTGAGTACTCCATGGAGGAGGCTCGAAATCTGAACCACAACTATGTTGGCACGGAGCACATTCTGTTGGGGCTGCTACGCGAACAGGAAGGCGTAGCCGCTCAAGTGCTGATGAATCTCGGCCTGAAGCTGGATGAAGTGCGAGAGGAAGTGCTGAATCTTCTGGGGCATGGTTTGGAGGGGAGTGAGGTCTCCGAGCGTGGCGGCCGCGAGCCGGCAGGGGCGACTGGCGGCGAAGCTGGCCCAGCGACGAAGGGCAGCAAATCAAAGACTCCGGCACTGGATAGTTTTGGTCGCGATCTGACCGAACTGGCGCGGCAAGGGAAGTTGGATCCGGTCATTGGTCGCGAAACGGAAATTGATCGAGCGATTCAAGTGCTCTGCCGGCGTATGAAGAACAACCCTGTACTGCTGGGTGAAGCGGGGGTGGGAAAAACCGCCATTGTTGAGGGATTTGCGCAGCGCGTGGTGAGTGGCAATGTTCCCGAGTTACTGGCGGACAAGCGAATTGTCGTGCTGGACTTGGCGATGATGGTCGCTGGCACGAAGTATCGCGGGCAGTTTGAAGAGCGTATTAAAGCGGTGATGAATGAGGTTCGTCGTGCTCGGAACACCATTCTGTTCATCGACGAACTGCATACTTTGGTGGGTGCGGGTGGAGCGGAAGGTGCGATTGACGCTGCCAACGTGCTCAAGCCGGCTCTATCACGTGGCGAGATTCAGTGCATAGGCGCCACCACTCTGGATGAATATCGCAAGTACATCGAAAAGGATAGCGCCCTGGCGCGACGTTTCCAGGAAATCGTGGTAAACCCACCGACTCGAGATCAGACGGTGGAGATTTTGAAGGGATTGCGGTCGCGCTATGAAGAGCATCATCGCGTGAAAATCGAAGATGCTGCGGTGTTGGCGGCGGTCGAGATGTCAGAGCGATATATCACCGCTCGCTGCTTGCCCGATAAAGCGATCGACGTGATTGACGAAGCTGGCGCTCGAGTGCGTCTGCGGACCATGAATCGTCCGCCCGATCTCAAGGAGATCGACGACGAAGTTGAGAAGCTGAATAAGCTCAAAGAGGAAGCGGTCGCGAATCAAGATTTCGAGAAGGCGGCGTCGCTCCGCGATCAGGCCGATAAGCTGAAAAAGAAGAAGGATCAGATTACGCGGGACTGGCGTGACAAGTCACGAGATGCAGATGGGGTGGTGGATGAGGACGTGATTGCAGAGGTCGTCTCGAAGATGACCGGCATTCCGCTCACTCGAGTCTCCACCGAGGATAGCAAGCGATTGATGAAGATGGAGGATGATCTGCATCGCCGCGTGATCAGTCAGGACGAGGCGATTAAGGCGATCGCTCGGGCTGTTCGCCGCAGCCGCAGCGGCTTGAAAGATCCGAAGCGTCCGACGGGCTGCTTTGTGTTCGCCGGTCCGACGGGCGTCGGTAAAACGCTGCTCGCCAAGGCACTTGCTGAATTCATGTTCGGGGATTCGGATGCACTCATTCATGTAGACATGAGTGAGTACATGGAAAAGCACAACGCGAGCCGGTTGATCGGTGCTCCGCCGGGATATGTGGGCTATGAGGAAGGCGGTCAGTTGACCGAGAAGATTCGTCGTCGGCCCTACGCGGTCGTGCTGCTGGACGAAATCGAAAAGGCTCATCCAGATGTCTTCAATATGCTGTTGCAGGTGATGGAAGAGGGGCGACTCACCGACGGCTTTGGGCGGCACGTCGATTTCCGCAATGTGATCTTGATCATGACCACGAATGCGGGTGCCGAAGCGATCAAGAATGAGTCCGCGTTTGGTTTCCAGAAACCCGAAGATGACGCCTCGTTCGAAAGCATGAAGGGACGTGTGCGCGAGCGGATTGAACGAGTGTTCCGCCCCGAGTTTCTCAATCGTCTCGACGAAGTCATTATCTTCCGTCATCTGACGAAGGAGGACTTGAAGCGAGTCATCGATCTAGAACTAGGAAAAGTCAAGGAACGCTTGTTGGAGCGCGGTCTGACCCTGCTTCTGACCGATGACGCGAAAGAGTTCTTGATTCGCAAGGGTTCGGACCTCGATTACGGAGCTCGACCGTTGCGTCGCGCGATTGAGCAGTTCATCGAAGATCCGCTGAGTGAGGAATTGCTCAAGGGCGAGTTCACTGGACAGGACACCGTCACGGTGGATGCGATCAAGGACGACGAAGGGAAACTGCGTCGCCTGGACTTCAAGGGGACCCGAAAGGCTCCATTGCCGGAGGCTGTGGCGGCTGGTTCGGCGACCGGTTCGGCTACGATTACTGACGACCAGTCGATCACTAAGTCTGAGTAGACTTAGCGGGATCGATTCAAGTTACCTGGTCGTTAAAGTCGATGAGATCGGACATGGGAAATCCTCGTCCGATCACATCGAGCTCTGATTTAGCCTCCGCAAGTTACGCAAGGCGGGCGGGCTGGGCTGCGCGATTGGTGAGCGATTTAGGACGGCAGGTCCTGGAGTCGCTCGCCTCGGTTGGCATGTTTGCTCTCTTCTGCTGGCAGACCCTGCGCTGGCTCTGCACGCGTTTGCCACGTGGCGAGACGCTCTGGCCCAATTTTTATCAGGTGGGGGTCTTGAGCCTGCCGGTGGTGGCGTTAACCGGCACCTTCATTGGCATGGTGCTAGCGGTCCAGAGTTATTTTCAATTTCGTCAATTGGGGTTGGAAACTCGCCTGGGAGCGCTGATCAACATGTCGCTCCTGCGCGAATTGGGGCCGGTGCTGGCTGCGACGATGTTAGCCGGACGAGTGGGCAGTGCGATGTCGGCTGAATTGGGGACGATGCGGGTTACGGAGCAGATTGATGCTTTGACCAGCATGGGGGCCAATCCGATCCAGTATTTGGTAGTGCCTCGGCTCTTGGCTTGTTTGTTCCTGATTCCCACGTTGGTCGTCGTCGCGGACTTCATGGGAGTCGTGGGCGGTGCGGCCTACAGTATTCTCATCCTGGATATTGATCAGCATCATTACTGGCACAACTCGGAACAGTATGTCAGTACGTTTGATTTACTGAGCGGTATTTTCAAGAGCTTATTTTTTGGGGCCGTGATTGCCGTCGTGGGATGTTATCGAGGCTTTCATTGTGATGCGGGAGCGGAAGGAGTGGGACGCGCGGCGACGGCGGCCTTTGTGAATTCCTTCGTTCTTATCCTGCTCCTCGACCTCCTCCTGGGAATCCTCCTGGACGCCCTGTACTACACGCTTTGGCCCGAGGGGTTGAAATTGTTTGGTTGATAGCGGTGAGGCGTGATGAACGGCTGTCCTGGAGTAGCGATCGAGGCTCGGGAGTGGATGTAGAGATGGAAAGTAAGCAGGAACCAGATGGAGTGGCAGGAGGTGCGTCGAGCGCTGCGCCAGCGGCTCAGCCGACGTTGTTGGAACTGCGCGCTGTGTCGGTGTCGTTTGGTCGTCAGCATGTGCTGCGCGAGTTGCAACTCGCGATTCCTCGTGGACAAACGGTAGCGGTGATTGGAGAGAGCGGTTGTGGAAAATCGGTGTTACTGAAGACGATTATCGGACTGGTCCGCCCGTCGCGTGGTGCCGTGTTATTTGATGGTCGTAACTTGTCCGAAATGTCGGAACGCGAACTCACTCGACAGCGAGTGCGATTTGGATATGTGTTCCAGCAGGCGGCTTTGTTTGACAGTTTGACAGTGGGGCAGAATGTCGCGTTTCCGATCCGCCAACATGCACCTCGACGGGCCGGCGATCTCGATCGGCTCGTGAAGACTCGACTGGCCGAAGTTGGGTTGCCCGCGTCGGTGGCGCAGAAGAAGCCCGCGGAGTTATCCGGAGGAATGCGTAAGCGAGTCGGACTGGCACGAGCTTTGATGTTGGATCCTGAGTTGGTGCTGTATGACGAACCGACGACGGGCCTGGATCCGATCATGAGTGACGTGATCAACGAGCTGATTATGCGAACACGATTAACTCGTCCTGTAACCAGCATCGTGGTGACTCACGATATGCGCACAGCGCGCAAGGTTGCAGATCGAGTGGTGATGTTGAATCCGTTGTCACGGTTGTCGGCGGATGAGAATCAGATGATCTTTGATGGGCCTCCCAGTGAATTGGATCGGACGACGGATCGACGAGTGACGCAATTCGTACAGGGCTTGGCGGGCGAACGAATCATGGAGCTGCGTGGCGAAGAGTCAGCGGCGTGAGATCATGGAAGAGCGATCATTACAATTGCGTGTTGGAGTCGTGGTCGTTGTGGCCGCGATGATTGGTACGCTGTTGGTGCTCTACTTTGGTGGCCAGCGTTCACTGATGTTGCAGCCCCAGAAGACGATTTATCTCTGGTTTCCCCAGGCACCCGGAGTGGCTGCACAGACGCCCGTACGTAAAAACGGAGTGCTCATTGGTCGCGTTACCGATGTGATGTTGTGGGACGAGGGTGGCGTAGTATTGACGGCCAAGATTGAAACCAAGTTCAAGATTCGGCGCAGCGAGCTCTGCCGGATCAGTACCGCCTCTTTACTCGGTGATGCTGTATTGGAATTTGTTCCCAGCAATCTACCCGGCGCGTCGACCGAGGAAATTGGCGATGATGAATTCATCAAGGATGGAATTGTCGCGCAAGATCCACTCAAGGTGTTGGTGGGATTGGAAAGCAAATTGAGTGGAGCGGTAGCTTCGATGGAAGTGGCGGGCAATGAAGTGACGGTGCTCGCTCGCAATATGAATACCATTGTCGGAAACAACCAGGAGGTGTTTCAGCGGGTCATACAAAAATCTGAGCTGGCCATGGATCACTTCCGTACGGCGATGGGGAACTTAGATGGTCTGGTGGGTGATCCTGAGTTCAAGGAACGCTTGCGCAAGGCGCTCGAGGGTTTGCCGCAACTCATGGCCGATTCGCAGTTGATGATTACCGAAGCGCGACAGACACTGGCGAGTGTACAGCAGACAACGGAAAACGCGCGGGGGAATTTGGAGAACTTGGAGCGATTTACAAAGCCGTTGGCCGAACGTGGTGACATACTGGTTGAGCGGATTGAAAGCAGTGTGGGCAACATCGATGTGCTGCTCGATCAGTTAGCGACCTTTAGCGAGAGTTTAAATAACCGAGATGGTACGCTCGGTCGTTTGATTCATGATCCGGATCCTTATCAGCGACTTCAGCGCACGCTGGGCAATATCGAAGATGCCACGCGTCGACTCCGACCAATCCTGGATGACGTTCGCGTGTTTTCGGACAAAGCGGCGAGCGACCCGTCGGTGTTTGGGATTAATGGAGCGATCAAGAATCGCAACAAGCCGATCGGCGTCGGCAGTAAACAAAGTTCTGGACTCTGGGAAGATCCACAGCGCTGACATGCTGACG
>JBIIHW010000046.1:0-38157 GCA_044235425.1 Pirellulaceae bacterium | reverse complement strand
CGCTGACGCGCTGACGCGCTGACGCGCTGACGCGCTGACGCGCTGACGCGCTGACGCGCTGACGCGCTGACGCGCTGACGCGCTGACGCGCTGACGCGCTGACGCGCTGACGCGCTGACGCGCTGACGCGCTGACACGCTGACACGCTGACACGCTGACACGCTGACACGCTGACACGCTGACACGCTGACACGCTGACACGCTGACACGCTGACACGCTGACGCCGAAGACACGCAGGCAGGTTGAGGCGTGGTGCGGTTTCGCAGGCGGGATGCGGGGGGGCGAGAATCAGCGGCTGCCTGTTCCCCGCGGCGGTAGCGGAACCGCTTGACCTTGCCAGGCTTGACCGCGCAGTGCCTCGGCCCGTGCTCGCAATTCCTGTGGCGGCACGTTCTGCTGCGGAATCAACTGGAAGTCCAGTTGTCGCTCATCGCGGATTTCGTGGGGCCAGAGGCTTTCCGAGAAAAAGTCAAGCGGTGGGTATTCGTACCAGGGAGGAGAAATGGTGTTTTGGACGGTCAGTGTTTCGTAACCATCCTTGATTAACTGCACTTTGCGGGTGCCATAGTACGTAAATGGGGTGGAGGCGGGAGTGACGCCAATTTCTTGATCGTCAATCAGCACTCGAGCACCGGGGGGAGTGCTGCGAATGGTCAAACGGCGACGCACGCAACCTGTGCTGATTCCCAGGGCCACGAGCGCCAGAAGGGTCACCCGTGCCAGAAGGGCCAGACGTGAAAGTCGACGTGAGTAGACGGTAGTCATCCAAAAGCTGCTCTACACAAGGTTAAACGAAACCCAATTCCAAGCGTCCCGATACCAATCGCGATTAGGTTGATCCCTTCCATGGGGTGGTTTATGCTGCGAATTATGCAGGTGAACTGGATGTGCCGACCGGTGGTTGGGGATCTCGGCTGGCGGTGGAACTATAGGGATTCTCGTGATATGGTCCTAGGCCGAAGTTTGAATACATGGTTACAATAGGGCCCTACGGGCCGGGGCATACGGTCGCGTGACGGCCAACGATACGATGTCATCGACAGACTTTTATCCCACGGATCGTGGGGCATGGTGCTCATGGGCAGTTGGAACGATGGTTTGCAATGCACGGCGTTGACCGATGTTGGTATGCGCCGCCGCAATAATCAGGATGCGCACCGAGTGGTGTTGGCGCCCGACGAGTCGGCGTGGCGCGAGCGCGGTCATGTTCTGATGGTGGCCGATGGCATGGGGGCTCATGCGGCGGGTGAATTGGCCAGCAAGTTAGCCGTTGACAATGTGCCGCATCTCTACCTGAAGCATCGCGAGTTATCACCCCCCGAGGCGCTCCGCAAGGCGATTCAGGAGGCCAATTCTGAAGTACATCGGCGGGGTCAGGCGAACCCTGATTTTCATCACATGGGTACGACCACCAGCGTGCTGGTCTTGCTACCCGAAGGAGCGATTGCCGCTCATATTGGCGACAGTCGGATCTATCGTTTACGCGATAACACCTTTGAGCAGTTGACCTTTGATCACAGCTTAGTTTGGGAGATGCGTCGCGACTCGGAATTGCCGCCTGGGACGGATCTGTCTCTGCTGCCGAAAAATGTCATTACCCGGTCGCTGGGTCCGAATCCATCGGTGGAAATTGATTTAGAAGGCCCCTTTCCGCTGCTGCCAGGCGATACATTCTTGCTTTGCAGTGACGGCTTAACGGGACAAGTTCCAGACGAAGAGCTGGCTTCGATCTTGCGGAATCTGCCACCCGACGAGGCCCCTCAAGTCCTGGTTGACCTCGCCAATCTTCGCGGTGGTCCCGATAATATTACCGTGATCGTCGCGCGCGTGGGGCAAGAAGATCGTGCCACCAGTGGCGGTTCGAGCGTCACGGAACATGGGACGACGGCGGAAATACATCCCGCGATTTGGGTGTCTGCGGGGGTTGCGGGGCTAGCCAGTGCAGCCCTGTTCATTGCCCAAAGTTGGTTGTGGGGAGTGGTGGCGCTGGTACTGGCGGCCGTGATCGTCGGCGCTGGAGTGGCTAGTCGCTGGCGGGCGCCCTGGTCTCATTCGCTGGGTGGTGGTGGACGATTAGGCAAAGGCCCACACGCCCAGGTCACTTGTACACCCCCGACCGAACTGCTCGCCAAAATGGCGCGGCTAGCGGAAGACTTGCGCGAGGCAGCGAAAGATAAGGCGTTGACATTAACTGCCTTCGATCAAGCCTGTGAACGCTCACGCGCCGCCGCGAAGCGAGGAAATCTGGACGAAGCGCTGCGTGGCTATAGTCGAGCGATTACGTCCGCCATGCGGGAGTTCCGACAGGCCAGTCGGAAACGGGCGATCGATTCCGCTCTGGAGTAGTTTCCAGAATTGCCCAGTCTTCCCCTTTCACCAGGCGGACAGGTGATTGATCTTCCCTGATTTTCTGGGGATTGGTACTGTCTGGGCCGTCGTGCGGATGGGGTCAGAGCGGAGTCATTCTGGGCTGAGTCATTCAGAGCTGAGTCATTCTGGGCCCTGATCATCTGCTTTTGATTTCGACTTGCGGTTTAAGCTGCCTGAGTGGAGCAGTGCGGGTGGGTGTCATGCGCCAGATGACTCGGTACGTCCTGCGCGAATTCGGCAGCGTCTTCCTCGTGACGCTCTTCGGCTTCACGTTACTGGTCATCATGGCCGTGTTGATTGTGGAAGCAATTCGGCAGGGCTTGGGCCCGGAGCCTGTCATGCGGATGATTCCGTACGCGCTTCCCACGGCTTTACGTCCAGCCATTCCGGTGGCGATGTTGTTCGCGGCCTGCAGCGTCTTCGGCCGCATGTCGGCACTCAACGAGTTCGTGGCAGTCAAATCCCTTGGAATCAGTCCCATGGCATTGATTTGGCCGACACTGATTCTCGCATTTCTGGTGAGTTTGCTGTCGGTTGGAATCAATGACGTGGCCGCGACATGGGGCCGTGAAGGAGCGCAGCGTGTCGTCCTGCAATCACTGGAACAAATCGTCTATGGAACTCTTCGTACTCATCGCTCCTATCGCACCTCGAATGGTCGTGTATCGATGAGTGTGCGGCGCGTGGATGATCGGGAGCTGATTCAGCCAACGATGAGTTTTCAATCGGCTGACGGTCAGCGAACGGTAACATTGACCGCCGAAAAGGCTGAGCTGCGAGGAGATCCCGAACTGGACAAGTTGGCGATCCACATGTGGAACACGGTCGTCGAGTTTGGTGATCGCACATCGGCCTATTATCCCGACGAATTGCGGTATGAAATCCCGCTGCGTGACGCCGTTCGTAATTCGAGTTCCGTGAAGCATCCCACGGAATATGCATCGCGCGACATTCCGGACGAGATTATGAATCAGCTGAGTACGATTAGTCGTCGTGAGCAATCCTTGGCGGCGCTCGCGGCTTGTCAGCTACTCACGGGTGACTTCGCCGCCTTAAAGACCAGTCGTTGGTCGAATTCCTATCAGGATTTGAAGAGCCATCAAATGCGTTTGCATCGCCTGTATACCGAGCCCTGGCGACGCTGGTCCGAGGCCTTCAGTTGTTTTTTCTTTGTGTGGGTTGGAGCTCCGCTGGCGATCCGCTTGCGCAATGCGGATGTATCGACCACCTTTCTCGTGGCCTTTGGTCCCATTCTGGTTTTGTACTATCCGCTGCTAGCGATTGTTTTGGGGCAAGCCAAAGTGGGTGCCATTCCGCCCGTTAGCGTTTGGCTCAGTAATGTGTGTGCCGCGATTGCCGGCGTCCTACTCTTCCGTCATGTGCGACGCTATTGACGGCGGTGAAGCAAAGAACGATGGACGGTGGCGGGCTCATGACTGAGAAGACAATAAGGAGGCTTTGGATGCTGGCTCGGTGGCCGATTTTTTACAAATTGCTGCTGGGAGTTTGCCTACTGCTATTGATGGTTGGTTTGCTGGTATTCACCGGCCTCAGTGGCACCTACGCCTTTCGTCATTTGGCGCGCAGTATCAGTCGGCGCGCGGCGGAGATGCCTCGCTCGGCCGAGCTCACTCGCAGTATTGCGGAGCTGCGTGGTGTGTTTGCTCCCCTGCAACCATCGCTGGATACCTCTTTAACCGATCTCGCTCCACAACAATCGCTGACCCTCGCGCGACATCGTATGAGTCAAAAGCTGGCCGATGTCCGTCTCGCCTTTCATCGCTATCGCGAGCAGTTGGAACGTAATGCGGACTCGAATCTCAGTATCGACGATGACAGCGATGAGTGGAAAACCGTTCATCAGATTGAAGCCTCACTTGATCGGCTGGAAGTACTGAAACAGGACCATAATGGACTTTTGAAGAGCTATGGGCTGTCGGAGTGGGATGAGGAGCTCGAGCGGATCGAACAGCTAAGTGCTGCACTGCCTAATCATCTGCATCAGCGGATGTTCTCGCTTTTGGCAGATGTGCGGGGTCGCTATCGAACATGGATCTATCTCACGAGTTTCAGTGCCGTGGCAACGGTGGTTCTGCTGGTTGCGCTGGGAGTGCTTTTTTGGGTCTGGATTTTCGGACCGTTGCGCAAGCTGGTAGCGGAATCACGGCGGATCACGGCGGGAGATCTGCATCACCGTATCCGGATTGATACTGCGGATGAGGTGGCGGAACTGGCTCGGGCCATCAATGACATGACGAGTGCCTTTCAGTCGATCCGAGATCATTTAAATGAGCAGGTCAAACAGCGTACGAAAGAAGTGGTGCGGAGCGAGCAGTTGGCCAGCGTGGGCTTTCTGGCCGCCGGTGTAGCTCATGAGATCAATAATCCGCTGGCCGCGATTGCCATGTGCGCGGAGTCGCTCGAGTCTCGCATTCCCGACATTTTGTCGCTCACCGCAGCTGGTGCTGAGGCAGCGTCACTACCAGCCGAACATCACGCGCGCGATTTAGCGATCATTCAAAAGTATCTTCGGCGAATTCAAGAGGAAGCCTTTCGTTGCAAAGGAATCACCGAGAAGCTACTCGACTTTTCCCGCTCCAGTACGGTACTGCGGGAGGAGACGGATTTACGTTGCGTGGTTTCCGATGTGGTGGAGATTGTCGAAACACTTTCGGATTATCGTGATCGACGAGTGGAGTTCAGCGAGTCGGAATCTGTGTTGGCTTGGGTGAATCCCGCCGAGATCAAGCAGGTAATCCTCAACCTGCTCACAAACGCTTTGGATAGCCTTGATCCGGGGGGACGCGTCCTAGTCCGGTTGATTCGAGTTGGTGAAATGGCGGAGCTGCGAGTGGAGGATAACGGTTGCGGGATGACGGAGGAGGTTTTGCGTCACCTGTTCGAGCCCTTCTTCACTCGTCGTCGTCAGGGAAGAGGCACGGGATTGGGAATGTCCATCACCTATCGGATCATTCAGGAGCATGGTGGCACGATTGATGTGAACAGTGCCGGACCGGGGCAGGGATCGCAGGTGCGAGTGATTTTGCCGCTGAAAATGGCGGAGCAAACAGGGGATTTCGGCAAATCGCGAGGTTTGTCTTTGTTGGGTGCTGCATGAAAAACATCGCGTCAAAAACCAATCAGGCACGTCGACTGAAGGTGCTGTTCGCAGACGATGAGACCGCACTGCAGGAGCTGATCAGTCTGGAGTTGCCACGATGGGGCCACGAAGTGACGGTGTGTCCGGATGGGTATACTGCCATCGCCGCGCTGGAGATCAACCGCTACGACTGCCTCATCGTCGATCTGGATATGCCCGGCTTAACGGGGCTGCAGGTGATTGAAAAAGCCAAAGAGTTAAGTCCGGATATTGAAGCGGTGGTGATGACAGGTAAGTCATCCGTGGAAACAGCCATCGCCGCTCTGCGCCAAGGCGTACGGGATTATGTCACGAAGCCGTGTCGGTTGAGTGAGCTGGAGGCACTTTTGCGGCGAGTGTCGGAGTGGCGTGATCTATCTGCCCAGTGTCAGGCACTGCGCAATCGCCTGCAACGCGTGGAGGGCAATTGCCAGCTTGTCGGCAGCGGAGCTCGGATGGAAGCGGTTCGTCATCTGATCAAGAAAGTGGCACCAACGGATTCCACCGTTTTGATTCTGGGTGAAACGGGAACTGGTAAGGAACTGGTGGCGCGCGCTGTTCACGATCAGAGTGCTCGTGCCCCGAAGCCTTTTGTCGCGATTAATTGCGGCGCTCTTCCTGAAACGCTGATTGAAAGTGAGCTCTTTGGTCATCGCAAAGGTGCTTTCACCGGAGCGGATGAGCATCGCGTCGGATTGTTTGAGGTAGCAAGCGGCGGCACAATTTTTCTGGATGAGATTGGCGAGCTGCCCAAGGCCATGCAGGCCAAGTTGCTACGCGTGCTGGAAAGTCGTGAGATCCGCCGCGTGGGAGATAACCAAAGCAGTCGCGTTGATGTGCGAGTCATTTGTGCCACTCACCGCGATCTGGAAGAAATGGTCGCAGCGGGCGAGTTTCGTGAGGATCTCATGTTCCGCATGAACACCTTTGAGATTGATATTCCGCCGCTGCGAGAACGCCGTGAAGATATTCCCGAACTGGCTCGACATCTCTATCAGCGATTTCGCTCGGGACGCTCGAGCGAGAGCACAATCTTTACCGCCGAGACGCTTGAGCTGTTGCGAACTCATGCCTGGCCAGGGAACGTGCGCGAGCTGGCCAATGTAATCGAGCATGCGACGATCGTGTGCGATACCGCTCCGATTCGCCCCGAACATTTACCGCAAAGTTTTACGAATCGGCGGCTCAGGGGACTGCGTGAACGTCCCACTCAACGTCTCACGCTGGCGGAACATGAGCGTCAAGTTATTCTGGAGGTGATGGAGCGGCACGGAGGCAATCGAGCGGCGGCCGCACAAGAGCTCGGAATCAGCATCCGCACGCTCTTCAACAAAATGATTCAGATCCACGGCGAGTCGTGGGAGAAATCAGCTTGAGCTCATGAGCCGCGCTGCAGCATCGGAAGACTGCCGCTCGCCTTGCGAAACATATCGTCCAGCATCGTGGAGGTATCTTCGGTGACGACCAGCACATCCTCAGGCTTGAGAAAGTAGTCGTTTTGGAATTCCACCTGACGCTTGGAGGAATCATAGGCGACCGCCATTTTGTGTGATTTACCGGCTGGCGTGCGACGGTAGAGTTCGATATTCATCCGGCGAAACTTCTTTACCGCACCCGATTGGACCAGGGCATCTTGCACGTGCGTTTCTTGATTGAGTGGTACCGCGACGCGGGTCGGCTTGCGACCTTCGCTCCGCAGTTCCACGGCACATTGCGGTTGAGCGGCGGGAGCCTTGCCGGAGGCTGCCATTTCGGCTGCGGTTTTCTCCACGGCCGCTTTATCCGCCGCAGTGCCCGTCAGCGAAGAGGCAAAGTCGAGTGACTGGCAACCAAGGCTAGCCAAGCCCACGGGGGCGAAAACGAGGGAAGCGAGTAAGTGACTGAACTGCCGACGTGTCGTGTAAGTCATGGTCCATCCCTGGGCGGGTCGTTAAAGTTTCGCTAAACCCCCTGATCGTTACTGCCCCAGTTATCGGTCGGAGTGAGGCGGAGCTTAAATCTTTTCCCAAGATTTTTTGGTTGGAACCGTCTCCAATACGCTGGCCCCAATTTTGCGTCGCATCAGTTCGCGCTCCACGAACAACCAGATTTCCGTCGGACTGGCAGACTCGTCATCACACGGAGCGGCGGCCCAATGAATGCGCACGGCTGGCAGGTGGGGCAAATTCGAGTGGGAGGAAATGGCAGGTTCGGTAGAGGCACTGGGGAGCAATTCGGCCAGCGGCTGGGGGGTAATAATTTGGGGAACAATCGTGCTCAGACGGGTGAATAAGGCCTCTGCGCCGACGAGTGGTAGCAGGCCGGCAAACTCATCACCGCCGATTCGAGCCAGGAATTCGTCGGTACGGCAAGCCGCTTGCCAGTTACGGGCTAACGTCCCGAGAAGCTGATCGCCGGCGCTCAAGCCCAGGCGATCATTGACCTGTTTGAATTGCTGCAGATCGAAGAGGACGATGCTTAAGGGCTGGTGATGTTGGCGCGCGGCCGTCAGTCGTCGTGGAAACTCGCGCCACCAAGCGCGACGATTCGGCAGCTGGGTAAGGTCATCGATTTCAGCTAATCGCTCCGCTTGCTGCCAGCGCTCGTAAAGCTGATGGATGGTCTGTTGCTGCACGGCTTGCCTGACCAGCAAGTGCAGTAGGCGTAGTCGCTCGGGGGCCGCGATGGCAGCTGGAACCTGGAGTTCGCTGGGAAGCTTGAGTGCATCATGAGCCATCAGCTCGCTGGGTGCCGTGAGCGCTGTTGCAGCGTGCTCGGGGGTGTCGGGCGATGGCGGTGTGATCCAGAGCTTGATCACAGGACCGCTGGGTTCCCGGCTGGGTATCGGTGGGCGATCGGAAATCAGGAGGTGCACCTGGGGCGGGTTGGGCGAGTCGAGGGCGTGGATCTGGACGTCGATCGTTGGTGAGACATGAGCCCGCAGTTCTTGACAGGTCGTCATCCAGGCTTGCCGCGTGGGGAGTTGGGAGCAGCAAATCTGGATCTGCACGGGATTCGTCGCCGAGACCTGCTCAATGATCTGCGCGAGCGACTGGGCAGTGTCAGGCTGGTGTGGGGCAGAGGATGAGGACATACCAGCTCAACGGGGTCGGCTAGCGACAGCAGGGGTGACGGGAGCTTATACGGCTATCGTACCAATTCCTGCCAGCAGCGGGGCCTGGGAGGTGGTGGGTGCTTTGCCCGCGAGTTTTTGACAGCTGGCTTTCGTGCATCGGGCTACTCGTCAAATCCCTGATAGGCTGGTTAGAATCTGCGGAGCATGAAGGAAGCTAAGTTGACACTCCGTGGGAGCTGCCATGACCGATCCGCTGGCTGAGTTGCGTACGATTCCAACCGCTTGGACTCGACGACATCTAATTGACTTGGAGAGTCTAACGGCGGAGGAGATCACGTGTCTGTTGGATACGGCGATGGCGTTCAAGCGAGCGACGCATGGGTGTCGTGACAAGTTGTCGGTGTTGCAAGGGCGAACGAGTTGTAACTTGTTTTTTGAGAACTCGACGCGCACGCGGACCAGTTTTTCACTTGCCGCACGGCGACTCGGTGCAGATTCGGTGGAATTCACGGCCTCGAGCAGCAGTTTGTCGAAGGGTGAGACCTTCATTGATACGGCGAAGAATTTAGAGGCGATGAATGTGGACGCGGTCGTGGTCCGTCATTCCGCCCCGGGTGCTCCACTCCAACTGGCGCAGCATCTGAATTGCTGTGTGGTGAATGCGGGTGACGGGGCGCACGAGCATCCCACCCAAGGGCTGCTCGACATTCTCACCATTCGTGAGCATCGCGGTGATCTGGCGGGACGTACCGTAGCGCTGGTGGGTGATATTGCGCATAGTCGCACGGCACGGTCCAATATTTGGGGGCTGAAAAAACTTGGGGCTCATGTAATTGTGTGTGGCCCAGCGACGCTCGTTTCCCGCAAGTGGGAGAATTATGGGGTGGAGGTGGCGTATAGTCTGGATGAGATTCTGCCGCGCTGCGATGTGCTGAATCTGCTCCGCATTCAATTTGAACGTCAGTCGACTCGACCATTTCCATCCGTGCGTGAATATGCACTGCTCTACGCCATGAATGGTGCCCGCATGGAGCGGGCAAAGTCCGACGTTTTGATCATGGCTCCTGGACCGATTAATCGAGGCGTGGAAGTGACGCCGGAAGTCGCGGATGGTCCGCACTCGGTGATTCTTGACCAGGTCACGAATGGCTTGGCGGTGCGGATGGCGGTGTTGTGGTTGGTGATGAATGTGACGGGAGGGGAGTCGTGAGTAGACTGATCATTCGCCATGGTCGTGTGATCGATCCAAGTCAGGGGATTGATCGAGTGACCAATCTTTTGATTGCTGGTGGGCGGATCGCTGGCTATGACGTGGAACCTTCACCGGCGGAGCAGATCATTGATGCGACAGGCTTGATTGTCGCTCCAGGGCTCATCGATTTACTTACCGAGTTGCGGGAGCCGGGTTTGGAGGAAGACGAGACCATTGAGACGGGCGCGGCGGCAGCACTGGCGGGTGGGTATACCACGATCGCCTGTGCACCCAATACTAACCCACCACTGGATACGCCGGCTGGAGTCGAGTTTGTGCGACAGAAGGCGATGCGGGCACAGCAGTGCCAGGTGGTGGTGATTGGCTGTGTGAGCAAGGATCGAGCTGGTAAGGAGCTGGCGGAGATCGGTTCGCTTGTGGAAGCGGAAGCGGTGGGGTTCAGCGATGGTCCAAGTCCGATTCACAATCCGGAACTGCTTCGGCGTGCCCTGGAATATTGCTTGATGTTCGACAAGCCGGTACTGGATCATCCGGAGGTGTTAGAGTTGACGTCGGGCGGGATCATGCACGAAGGCGCCGTCTCGATGCTCCTGGGACTCACGGGCCTACCTGTCGATGCGGAAGAGGTGGCAGTGAGTCGCGATCTGCGATTGGCCGAGTCGACGGGCGGTCGCCTCCATCTGCTCGACATTTCTACCGCCGGTAGCGTGGAGTTGATTCGGCGAGCGAAGTCGCGAGGTCTGGCCGTGAGTTCCTCGGTACGCATCAGCAACTTGATCTACACCGACCAGCGGCTTCGTTCATTCGACTCCAATTACAAAGTTAACCCGCCGCTCCGCTCTGCCGAGCATCTGGAGGCCTGTTTGACCGGTTTGTCAGATGGCACGATTGATGTGATACAAAGTGGACATTCGCCACGCGCCGCAGAGAAGAAGTGCCGCGAGCTGGACTATGCATCTTTTGGCATGTCGACGCTGGAAACGACCTTGGCGGAAGTGATCACGCACCTGATTCTGCCTGGAGTGTTGGATTGGAGTGCGGCTCTGGCGAAGCTCACCTGTAATCCTGCTCGAGTTTTGTCGTTGAATAAGGGGACATTACGAGTGGGAGCGGACGCGGACGTGACGATCATCGATCCTCACGCTCGCTGGACAGTCGACTCGCGAAGGCTGCGTTCGAAGAGCCGTAATTCCCCTGCGTGCGGCGGAGAGCTGCGGGGTAAAGTCGCACACGTGATTCTTGCTGGTCAGCAGCGTTTCTAGTGTCGCGAGGCGATGCGGTGGGATCTGCTGAGGCCTGGCGGTTCCTCTTTCCCTCGGTCCAAGTTCGCACACGGTGGCATCGTGTCCTGTCTTTTCGTGTCGTCTCTGTTTGACGACACGAGAGGCTTCGGTGAGCGGCTTGAGACGTCAGGAGTTACCGAGTGCCGAACCAGCGCGAACGGTTGCGGGGGCTGGTAGCTTGGTCGGCTGCGAGCAGGTCCAGCCAATCCGCGTGCGCCGACAGGGCCAGCGCATCTTCTCCTTCGCCACTGGGTCCTTGATTGAGGATGTTGATCACGATTAGGGCATCGATGGGAACGCAGAAATTATCGCCATCGACATCCAAAAAGGGTGGTGGTCGCAACGTATTCGAGATTGCGGGCAAGGCCCCAGTCTGTGGGTTAATGAGTGTCGGAAAGTTCAGCTCATTGATGACGAGCAGTGCATCGAGTGGTACGACAATGCCGTCGCCATCGACATCACCCACCATCTTGATATTGCTCCACGGAGCCCCGGCCAGCAGCACATCGAGTGTAAAGTCAGCGGATGCATTGAGGACTGGTACCCCCGTATCGCTGGCGGTCACGCGAACTTGGATTCGTTCGGCATCGGCGGCGGTGGGGGTACCGCTGAAGGTGCGGGTAAGTGGATTGAACAAGAGCCAATCGGGGAGAGCGCTGAAGTCTTGACGGGAGGCCGAGTAATTCAGCGTCTGATTGGGGTCGGTTTCGAGAAACGTATCGGCGGGAACGGTGTAACTGAAGGGCTGTTCGGTGAACAGGAACTGATCGCTCAGGGAGTTTTGTACGGTGGGCGGATGGTTGGTGACGACGGAGTATTCGATCGTGAGTTGCGGGTGAGATTCCACGTCGGCCGCTTCCCGCGTCGCAAACCAGGGAGTATCCGTGGAGGCCGTCTCGTCGCTGGGGAGAATCACCCAGCCGTACTGAGATCCCGGGCTACTGCGCCAGGCTCGTACGTCGTTGGCCATTTGTACGCTGCTAAACGTGTAGGCCCCGGGCTGGCGAATGGTCTGTTCATCACTGGGGTTGTCCTCAAACAAACCTCCTTGCCGGAGCCAGCTGGTGGTTCGATACGAGGTGAACCGCCAAGTGACCGAACCGGTTGGCAGAAGTGGGTTTTCAGCGAGTCCCGCTTCAAAATCCTCACCAGCGTTGAGCGTTCCTTCCGTCCAAGGCTGTAACACTCGCCGCAACTGCAAATCCTGTGCGGAGCTGCTGGAGTTCAGCTGGGTGAGTTGCAGGGTGACGGAGTCGATCTGTGCGTTGGCGGGAATGGCTGAAGAGACGTCAAAGCGCAGAATGCCGCGCCGCAGGTCAGTTCCGGCGCCGGGGCGTCCGACGATCATGCGGTCGCCAGCGCCGTTAGCCAGGCGGCCGGCGGTGTCTTGATAGAGCGTTGCATCGGCGACGGGCGTCAGGGTGACGCTTGCCAAGAGGGCCCGACCCTCGAGGGATTCCATTTGCAGTGGGCGAGTGTTGCGACGCGCAGCTGTCCTGAGTGAGGATTTTTTAGCTGGCGATCGCGAGGGTTTGTTTTGCATGGTGTTGCCTGGTTTAAGGCGAGGTGAAAAGCTTGCTGGTTAACGCCAGCGGCGGGAACGACGGTGGCGATTTCGGTTCCGCCGTCGTGCGTGTTGCTGCTGGGACCCTGATGTCGTTAGTGTGGCGTTAAACATCGGAATCGGCAACTCTCCCGCTAACTTTTCCAGTTCCACGCTCGTCAATTCCAACGGGCGTGCCGTGGCGCGAAAGATCGGTAATCCTTGTTGCCTGGCCTGGATCTCACGGCGCGTGCGACCGGCTGGATCTTCGCTCCAGGGTTCCCGCTGAATCTGTACTTGAAAAAAGCTTGGCAGAACAGACTGCAGGTAATTCCAGTAGGCGGAATTATCGGTTTGCAGATAAAACAGGCCAGTTGGTTTTAGAACTCGGTGCACTTGGGTGAGGAAGCGAGGCGTGAGCAGGCGTCGTTCTGCTTGTCCTGGATCTGCATAGGGCTGCGGATGATAGATATGTACTTCCTGAATGGAATGATCACCAACGTAGGAGTCGAGGAATTCGTGAGCGGAGCAGACGAGGAGACGCGTGTTGTGCAGTCCCCGTTGGTTGGCGCGGCGGGTAGCGTAGCGGATTACCAGTGGCAGCGCATCGAGCCCCACGTGGTCATGATCGGGACGTCGTACGGCACTGGCCACTAAAAAACGACCGTTACCGCAGCCCAGATCGAGCACCACGGGAGCGGTGCGGCCGAACAATGCTGTCCAGTCGTAGGGGCCCTTGGTGGGTAATCGTTTGATCGCGGTTTTGGCCCACTGCTCGGGCGGCAAAATCACGCCTGCCAGCGGCACTCCCAGTTCGTGTTCAATATCACCGGGTTCAAGTCCGGCAGCTTGGTCGCGCATGGCTAAGTACGATGGCTGAGCCGAGCGAAATCGGCGAGTAGTTTTTGGGCGGTGCCCTGATCGATGGCTTCGGCAGCGGCCGAAGCACAAATCTTCGGGTCGGAGTGAAAGCGGGCGGTCCAGAGCGCGGCAGCGGCGTTCAGGATGACAATCTCGCGTGCAGGACCTGGTTGCCCCGCCAGGACGTGCTGGATGAGCTGCGCACTGCCCGTGGGATCGGCGACGGTGAGTGAGTTGAGGGGCGCGGGCTGAAAACCAAAATCTCCCGGGTTCCACTCGAACGGTACGCATTCCCGGGAGGTGACGAGAGTCGCATGGGTGAGGCCGCTGAGGGTGACTTCATCGAGTCCATCGGAGCCGGTGACGACAACGGCGCGTTCGGTTCCCAGATGCTTGAGGGCTGCCGCCAGTTTTTCCTGCAGCGGCAGGCGACCGACTCCCAGCAGTTGGAAGGGTGCAGAGGCGGGATTACAGAGAGGTCCTAGCAGATTGAAGATGGTGGGAACACCTAGTTGTCGTCGAACCGGGGCGACATGTTTCATCGCGGGATGCAGGTGCGGTGCGAAGCAAAAACAGATTCCTAGTTCATCCAGGCACAATTGCACGGTCGACACGGGCGCATCAATGCAGACTCCAAGTGCCGCCAGGACATCCGCCGAGCCAGTTTTGCTGGTGATGCTTCGATTGCCATGTTTGGCCACGGGAACTCCGGCGGCCGCCGTCACCAGGGCCGCGGCGGTGCTGATGTTAAAGGTGCCAGACGCATCGCCACCCGTGCCGCAGGTATCCAGCAGCCCCGATCGGCAGGAGCGAATCGGGGTCATGTGACGGCGCAACGCGGTGGCGGCACCCGCGATTTCAGCCACACTTTCCCCTTTCGCCCGCAAGGCGAGCAAAAACTCACCGATCTGCTCGGCTGACCACGCGCCGCGCATCATTTGATCGATGGCGTCCGTCATTTCACTTTGAGTCAGATCGACAAGGGACGTGAGTTTGGCGAGAAGTGAGGGGATCAACTCGGGGACTCCCTGGGATCGCTGTTAGGGGTGAGCGGGAACTGGCTGAACGTTCGACTTGTTGACAGCGTACTGGAATTCTACAATCTGGCAACGCGGGGGAGCTGCTGCCAATTGGCTCGAGACGACACGACGTACGTGTTGGGCACCGGAACGACAATTTTCGGTTGAGCGAGTGGGTAGCGAGGAAGTTGGTTGAGGGGGTGATGAGGGATGGCCCGGAAGTTAATCATCGATTGCGATCCGGGGATCGACGATGCGATTGCCTTAGTTCTCGCGCTTTGTGAGCCTCGACTGGAGGTAGTCGCGATCACCGCCACGGCGGGGACCGTTTCGATCGAACAGTCGGCGTCGAACGTCGCGGCTGTGATCGAGCAGATTGATCCCTCGCGTTATCCCCGCATGGGCGTCGCTTCGCCACTGACACTTTCACCGGGTGTGGATGGGCGGGGGCTGCACGGGGAAGATGGCCTGGGGAATCTGGGGCTCGAAGGCGCCCGTACGCAGCGTCAACTGGCCGCCGAAAAGCTGTTGGCGGACGAAGTTCGGGCGGCACCGGGCGGAGTTACTCTCTTATGTACAGGCCCGCTAACGAATATCTCCCGCGCGCTGCAACGCGATCCCGGACTGGGAGAACTCATTGATCGCGTGGTGATTACCGGCGGTAGTGTGCAAGCTGGGGGAGACGTGACGGCGGCGGCGGAGTTCAACATTTACTGCGACCCAGAGAGTGCGCGGCATGTGCTGCGATCGCCACTCACCAAAACTCTCATTCCACTGGACGTCGTCCACCAGTTTACCTTTAGTGTGGGACTGCTGCAGGAGTTGCCGCGTGACGCATCGCGTGCTGGCCGCTTCCTACGGCGGATGCTACCCCATGCCTTTCGCGCCTACCATCAACGCCTGGGGACCGAAAGCGTGCGCTTGCAAGCTCTCATCGGCCTGCTCGCCGTCCTCGAACCAGGTATCTTTCGCATGGAAGAATTGCAGGTTGACGTGGAGACGGTGGGGCAACTGACGCTGGGTACGACCGTCTTCGATCGTCGCCATCCGCGCCGGCAACAATCCGATACCGAAGTGGCGCTCGAGATTGATGCCGTGGCGGCGATGCAGCACGTGCGTCAGTTGCTCGAGCAGGCTGGTGCAGCCACCTAATGCGATGCCGCCCTTGTCGCAGATTCAGCTGCAGATTCAGCTGCTTCAGCAGCCCCGACGACGGTGTTAGCGTTCGGGGCCTTCGAACCGTTCTCGCTCGGTGACCGTGACCGGGAGTCGCAGTGTTTGTCCATCGCGAAACACAACGACTGTGACCTTCTTGCCCACTGGGGTGAGGCTCACCCGATTTACCAGATGATTGTCATCATCGATGTGGACCTGATCGAATTCCAAAATGACGTCACCCGGCAGCAGTTTTGCTTCTGCGGCTGGTGATTTTGGCGTTACCTGGGTAACGCGAGCGCCACCGGGTTGGGGCAAGCCTTGGCGCCGTGCGGCCTCCTCGCCAAAGCGCACATCCAAATGAACGCCCAGGTAAGCGCGTACGACCACTCCTTGTTCAACGAGTTGCCGAGCGACGGCGACGACCATATTGATCGGGATGGCGAAAGCGATCCCGTCGTTGCCACCGGAGCTGCTGGCGATACCGGTGTTCAAGCCGACGACTTCGCCGCGAAGGTTAATGAGTGGTCCACCGCTGTTGCCGGGATTCACCGCCGCATCGGTCTGCAGAAAATCCTGGTACGACACGGCTTCCGATCCCAGTTGCAGATCGCGCCGTCCTTTAGCGCTGATAATGCCGTAGGTGACGGAGTGGCTGAGGCCGAAGGGACTACCGACGGCGAGCACAAAATCGCCGATATCCATCTGATCGCTGTCACCCAGTTTGGCAGGTACCAAATTCGGCGCTTGGATTGCCAGCACGGCGACGTCACTGGCTTTGTCGGACCAGCTCTTGGTGGGCGTGAGCACTCGACCGTCCGTCAACTTAATCCGAATACGGTTGAGCGGTGAATTTTTGACGACGTGCCGGTTCGTAAGCACAAAGAATTTCTTGGGTTGATCGGGTGCCTCTGAGAGCTCGACGACAACCCCGGAGCCGGTTTCTTCGGTGGGACGGCGGCCGGGCCGTGGAACCTCATCTGCCCGTTCCGCATCGATGTGGACGACCGTCGGCTTCACGAACGAGACAACTCGGCGCAGGAGTCGGCCCTCTTGTTCCAGGTGGGCGGCATCGGCCGCCAGCTGCTCGAATTGCCGTTCCCGTTCGTTCGCGGTGCTGGGACCAGCAGGGTTGCTGGTGGTGCTGCCGCCGAAAACACGGCCGGCGGCGGCGGGATTGCCGCCAGGACTGGAGCCTGGACCGGGATTCGGGGGCTGAGCGGTGGTCGATGAGGGCAGGAGCGCGATGTTGAGCGCGAGGGCAGCTAGTGCGAGCAGCTGGGCGCTGAGGGAGCCGCGTCCGCCGCGCGTGGCGACGGACG
The DNA here is from genome assembly GCA_044235425.1 of Pirellulaceae bacterium. Lineage (GTDB taxonomy): Bacteria > Planctomycetota > Planctomycetia > Pirellulales > Pirellulaceae > JBJSXJ01. The sequence goes on along the minus strand of JBIIHW010000046.1, from coordinate 21,196 downwards.
TTGATTGTGACACGACCATCCCTGTCGTCTCCCGCAAGAACGCACCGGTAGAAATTCGGCGACGCCGCAGCTGTGTGAATCGTCTTACGAGACGTCGACTTCCAGATCGGCTGGAGCATCGCTTTCAACCGGCTCAAACAATCGCGACATTGCGTTCGCCGAGCGATTGTAACTGCCGGTCTTTTCCGCCTCCCTTTGACACTTGATGCACATGGTGGCGTACGGCAGTGCCTGCAGGCGAGCTAACGGAATCGCTTCCGTGCAGCTTTCGCAGGAGCCGTAATCACCTTCACGCATCCGCTCCAGGGCGTTTTCAATACTCGACAATTCACGACTTTCGACCTCCGCCAGCTGTGAACTGAGTTCATCTTGAGCAGAGTCGAGGGCGGCGTCGATGGTGTCGCCCGTGGATTGTCCACGCAGCTCCTTGAGCAGGCTTAAGTCGCCAGCCAAAGCCTTGCGCAGAGCGTCACGTCGCTTGAGCAGGATCTGCTTCAGGTCGACCAAGGAATCCTTGCGTTTCATCGTTCACCCCATCCTCTCTGAAATTCGCCGCTCGCCGACTTCCTTCACCCGGCACTCCCCGGAGTGCCACGGGGGTTGGCCCGCAAGTGGCTCGGTCGCGGTGGCCGACGGCACGCCGTCGGGCCTGAACTCGTGCTGACTAACCTGAACATCTAGAGTCTCTAGATGCCGGTCAGGTTCGCTTTATTCCTAAACCGCCAATCGTTCGTAATACGCAACGAACCGTCGTTTGGGTCAGTCAAACCGAGAGATTTGCGACCCAGTTCGCAGCGGGACCTGCCACCATTCCACTCGACTTTGCCGTCGAGCAGTGTCGTTGGCCCTTCGTTAATCGTCATAATCCGCGCGGTCATCCAATAGAATCTGATAATTCGCGCAAAAAATAGCGAATTCATCTAAAATTCTGTGCTCGACCTACGCGGCAGGACGGCGGCGGATTAGAAACCGCGCGCGGCGATGATATCGTCGAAGTCCCGCAGGTGGTAATCGATCCCGACATAGTCCAGCAGGCGGCACAGACCGCGGAGGGCGACGCCGAAGCCGTCAGGGCCGCTGAAACCACCAAACTGCCCGCCGCCTTTGACGTGTGGTTCGAGGTCCAGGATCACGCCCGGAATTCCTCGCTGGGTGAGATGCTGCTCCAGACTTGGCAGGAATTCCTTTAGCAGCCGCAAAATGGCTTCGTGACCACTATCCCCTAGGTTCGCGGGAACGAAGTGCTTGAGCGCTTCTTCGTCGACATGGTTGGTACGCTGTGCGCGGGAAGGGTGACGGTAGTCCTTGATGTGCAGCCAGCCCAGCCCGGGTTGCATGATCCGGAACTGCTCCAGCGTCTCGTCGGTGGAAAAACCCTGCGTGATGATATTCCCCGCATCGAAGATTAATACCAATGCGGGATGGTTGACCTGCCGGTGAATCTCCGCCATCAACTGCCCTGTCTGCCCGACCAGATTGGCCTCAATCTCCAGTCCGAAGGTCAGATCGCTGCGGTGGCACACCTCGGCAATTTGTCCCAGCTGTTCCACGACCTGAGGCAAATGCAAATGCGGGTCCGTGCCGCGGGGATGGTAAAACGAAAAGCCGCGGATGAGTTTGGTCTCGAAGGCATGCGCCAGCTCACAGGCTCGATTCACTTCTTCGGCGAGATACTTCGCAAACGGCACAAACCGGTTTTTGCTACCGTCCTCGACGTCAAGCAGCTTTACTTTGCCGATGGGCGAGCCGATCGTGGCCACGTTCAGCCCGTATTCGTCCTCTAAATGCCGAATCTTGACGATTTCGGGGGTGGTGAGCTGCATCACATTTTTGACGCCCTGACCGGCATCAATGAATCGTAGCGAGTAGTACTGCAGGCCAGCAGCTGCGAAGGCGACGAATTGCTGTTCGGCCGTCTTCTGGTTGGCAGACTCGTCGGCGAAACCGGAGAGAATTACGCGAGGGGTGTCGGACATGGTGTTGGATCCTTGAGTCCACTGCCGCGGGGGAATGGGCGATCGGATGATCATGGGCGATCGGATGATCGCGGAGTGGAGACGGTGTGGGAGGTTTTGTGAGCTGTTTGCGCGACGATCAGGTACCCGGTCTCACCGGTGTTGGTGTTATTCTCCGAGGGCGACTTCTCGTACGCAAGCCGTCCTCGACTTCAAATCCCGTTCCGGGTTCGATATCTTCTAGGCATGAATTCCCCGCCTCACTCCCCTGCCCTCCCCAAGTCGACCATGCTTCCACTCGCCACGTACCAACTGCGCGCCGGAATGGTTGGCATGGGAATGATTTTTGACGAAACCTATCGTCCGTTTCTGGAAGCGGTCCACCGCGACGGGTTGTACGATCGACGGTTTGGGCTCTGCCATCTGGAGCTCACCGCAGTCGCCAGCCGCACGGGACGAAGGGCGGAAGAGTATCGAGCTCAGGCGGGTGATCGGATCGGCAGTTTTGCGAGTTTCGCGGAGCCGGACGCGATCGAACGCCTGCTCGCCTCCAACGTGGACTTGGTTTTCATCGCCAGTCCCGACGATCGTCATTTCCCTGCTGCCCGAGCGGCTCTTCAAGCCGGCAAACATGTGCTGATCGAAAAGCCCAGTGTGCTGTCGTTGGCGGAACTGGATGAATTGAATCAGTTGGCCCGCGAGCGACAAGTGCTGGCACGCGTCGTCTATCACAAACTATTCGATCCCGATCACAAGAAACTTCGCACGCTCGTCGTCGATGGCGAACTGCGACATGTCAATCATGGTTACTGCTCGCTGCTGGAGCCCAAGCAGATTTCCGGGGCTCAGTTTGCGGAATGGATTACAGGACGCAATCCCAGCACGTATGTCGCCGTGCATTACATCAAGCTGATTGATTTCACGTTTGGTGGCCGTTTGCGGAGTGTCAGCTGTTCTGGGCAGCGCGGTTTAGTCGGTCCCGCACAGGGCTCCACCTGGGATTCCAACCAATTGCGGTTGATCTACGAATATGCCGATGGACGCGAAGCTGCCTTCGACATTCACACGAGCTGGGTGACGCCCGATAATTTTCCGGGTTACGTGGAGCAAGAAGTCCAGTTTCGTTTTGATAACGGTGTCTGGAATGCTCATAGTCGGCGACGGGGAGTGGAATGCACGATCGAGCATAAAACTCCCCTGACGATCAAGACGACCATCAACAATCACTACAACGGACGATTCATCGAGCCGACTCAGGTGCGCTCTCAGCGTGGCTATGGGCTGGAGGTGATCGAGCAGTTTGTGCGCGAGGTGGGGTATGTGGAATTTGGCGGAGCGGCCAGCGATCGCCCGCAGCGACTCGCTGAAATGCGGGCACTGAACTACAGTGACCTGGCAGCCGACCGCCAAGTGGTAGCAGCCGTGCAGGCGACCGAAGCTATTTTGGCGCGACATGCCGCCGGAAAGCCGGACGCGGTAGTCCGAGTGAACGACCCGGCGGGTGGCTTGGTCCTGTTTACTCCCGGCGTCGCTCAGCCCGAAGTGTTGTACTCGCCGCCCGTCTAAGGCCGATGAAGCGATGAGCCGTAGATGGTATTTGATGGGTGGCAGAGCGGAAAACCGGCAGAGGGCAGAAAACCAGCAGAGGGCAGAAAACCAGCAGAGGGCAGAAACGTTTATATTCGTGGATAGGAATTCGAGGTTCGCTGGGGCGCGAACGATGCATTTGTGAGGAAACAAAAGTATGGCAATCGTCACTCAACCACCAACCCAATCGAATTCCGCCACGAGCCCGGCGGCGACGCACGTGATTCAGCATCCAGGTGAGCCGCGTGGTAATGCTTGGCGAATGTACTTGGATGAAGTTGAGCCAGTTTGTCTGCGAACCTACACGCCGTCGCTCGCCATCATCGCGCGTAGTGCTGGCTGTTATCACTGGACTTCGGACGGCCGCCAGCTGGCCGATTTCACCTCGGGAGTGTTGGTGGCAAACATCGGCCACAATCCGGTGCAGTGGTGGGAGCGGGTCTGGAGATACATGGGTTTGCCGGGGCCACAAGGGGCCGTTTCCGCGCCAAACTCGGCGACCGGTCCGGCGACGCTGGTGGCAGAGCAGTCACCGATTTCGACCTACTACCATGCCGTACCACTCACCGCATACAACGCAGCGACGGAGCTGGAAATCGAAGCCTGTCAGCGACTTATCGCTAACATGCGGCAGGCTCCGGGGGGTGGGCGTATGGAGCACGTGTTATGGTCGGCCAGCGGCAGCGAGGCGATTCAAAAGGCGATCTGGGCGGCGATGCGCCGTCGGCCCGGAAGCGACGTCGTCCTCGCAACTCGGCGCGGTTTTCACGGCAAGAAGGGACTGGCCGGAGCGGTAACCGGCAGTGAACTCGATCAGGAACGCGATCCACGCGTTCGCTTCATCTCGTTTCCAACCGCGGAATGTGCGGACGTGGAGCTGCGTCGGCAGCCGCTCGATTTAACTCGCTATGAAAACGAATTGCGCCAATTAGCTGCCGAACTGGGCGATCGCCTGTGCGCGATTGTCACCGAACCTTATCTCGGCGGTGGCGGCTCCTACCATCCTCAAGTTGAATACATGCAGTTGCTCGAACGCTTCTGCCGACAACATGACCTCGTTTTCATTCTCGATGAAATCCAAGCGAATGTCGGTCGCACCGGTCCGATGTACTCCTACACGCATTATGGGGTCGAGCCGGATGTGGTTTGCTTAGGCAAGGGCCTGGGTAACGGAATTCCGGTCAACGCCGCAGTTGGCAGTCGCGAGGTGCTGGGAGTGCTCAAGTTTGGCGAAGGATCGGACACCTGGAGTGCTAACCCGCTGGGATGTGCATCGGTACTCGCGACGCTCGACGAATTTGAAACCCGAGACATTCTGGGACACGGTCAGCAGCTATCGCAGGTGTTGGAGCGAGGGCTGGTCAGACTGAAACAAACGGGCGTTATTGCGCAGGTGCGTGGCGAGGGAACAGTCTGGGGGATTGAATGTGCTGGAGTGGGGCATCTAGCCCCCGAGCATGTAGCGATCGAAGTCGTGCGTGGCTGTTATTTGGGTGATCAACGTGGTCGAGCCATTCATTTGCTGGGACCGTTAGCGGGCAAGGTGATTCGCATCAGCCCACCGCTGGTGATGCCGCTAAAGGAAGCCCAGGAATACCTCGACGCCATGTTCGAAATCGTCAGCCAGATCGGTGCGCGAAATCGGTAAGAGGATCGTGGAGCGGTCCGGTCAGGTGCCACGGCGCGCCCCAAACCACTCGATGTGCTTACGTGGGCAGAAGCGATAGCCCTCCTGCCGACAGTAGGGCTCCAGCCACTCGCCACTGCGGGCCAGTGCTTCCTGTTCGATGCCCTGTGGCATGAGCAGTACCCGGTCGCGTACGACTTCGGGGAACTCGCTCAGATAGCGTTCGATCTCATCGCAATCCGTTCGCGAATCGACGACGAATTTCAGCTGGTAGTTGTAGTCGCGTAGCAGTTGATGAATGACTTGCGGGGCATGTCGAGTGCGTTCGTGGCGCTCGCGCCAGCGCCCAGCTCGCTCCGCGGGTGGCGTGGAATTCGACAGTTTGGGGCTGATGGACATCAGGTCGCAGCGGACGGGGAGTGCCAGCGTTCCGGCCGTTTCTATGGTGATGTGTCGCCCCGCTGCCTGTAACTGCTCACAAATTGGTATCTGTTCGGTGAACAGCAGCGGTTCGCCTCCGGTAAGGACGACATGTTGGCAGTCCCAGGAGAGAGCTCGACTGACGATTTCGGCGATTGAGAGATCTTCGCCCTCGGGTTCCCAGGAGGTGTAGGGAGTATCGCAAAAATGGCAGCGAAGGTTACAGCCCGACGCCCGCACGAAGACGCTGTCGGTGCCGGTCAGCAATCCTTCACCTTGGATCGAACGAAAGATTTCCGCGATACGCACGTCGTGAACCTCAACCCCTGGAATCGTCTCCGGTCGCCCGGGCACCGCTTGGTTCCGTATGACCCTGCCCTGCCCCTTCTCACTCCTCTGTCATGATGCCACAATGCAGCAACGCTCGAAAGGAGACCAGGATGTCCGCTCAGTTCCGTGAAATGCTTGAAACCTTCCCGAATCAGTTTCCCGGTCGGGATTACACGATCGAAATCGTCTGCCCTGAATTCACCTCGGTGTGTCCCAAAACGGGCCAGCCCGATTTTGGCACTTTGACCTTTACTTACACGCCCGAAAAATTGTGTGTGGAGCTGAAGAGTTTGAAGATGTATTTGCAGCAGTTTCGTAACGAAGGAATCTTCTACGAAAACGTGACCAATCGCATCCTGGATGATTTTGTGGCCGTCGCTTCTCCCCGCTGGTTGCGGCTGGAGGCGGAATTCTCTGCTCGTGGCGGTATCACCACGACCGTAACTGTCACCCACGACTCATCGGAAGTCGAGTAGCATCGCAGCTCGACATCACTGCTCCTCGGGCTCAGAACCGGCAGCGGCTGGGCTGAGGGCGAGCAGATCAGTGACCTGGGTAACGGCCGCCTGCAGCGAGCGAGCGGCCATCTGGAAATTGGTGTGACTGGAGATTTCCGGCTGAATCTCCAGAAAGGTGCTCGCTGCGCATTTCAGGCGAGCCAGTTTTTTACGAGCCATGCGCAGGTAATCCTCGGCCGCGCCGCTTTGCAGGGCTGGGCCGAGTGCCAACATGTAGTCGTAGAGTTCGCGATGAACTTCTGCCAGTTCATCGTCCTCCGCTGCTTCCTCGGAATGTTTGAGGAAGGTGCGAACCATCCAGATATGGCTGAGCAGCGTGTCGATGCGGAGCATCAAGGCGTGCGAATCGGCCATGGACGTGCTCACTTGATCGAACTGGCTGGGCCCGCAGGTTCCGCTTCGGAGGGCACCTTAACCGCCGGCTCGGCCGGTTTTTTCGGGGGTGGACCATGAGGCGCAAATTTTAAAACGATCACCGTTCCCACAATGACCAGTCCGATACCGGCGTAAAAAGCTGGCACGGTTTTCGACCACCATTTGTTGGTGATGATGGTAAACAGGGTGCTGATAATGGGAGCAAATCCGAACACAATCGGCATCACGGTGACGGGAGTGCCGCCTTGGTTATAGGCCAGGATGATGCCGAGAGCACCGATGGCCCCGGCGGTTCCGGCAATCAAGCTCCAGCTAATACCCTTGGACGGCCAACGACTTCCTTCTTTGACTTTGCTGTCATCACTAACTTGCAAAATCACCAGGGGCGCCAGCACCGCGACCAGCAAATAAGCAACTCCCACCATCAGAAAGGCACGCAGGCGACTTCCCCCAAATTCCATCTGCCCCCAGTTCAGTAGCGGCCCATACACACCCCAGCAAAGAGCAGTCATGGCGATAAAAATGAACATTGCGGGATTCATGGGAGCAGCACCGGCCATGAGATTTAGTTCCTTCTGGGTGGGATTTATGAGATTGTGAGTACGAAAGATAGACGGTTTTCGTTAGCTGAGAAATGGGTGCGAGCCAGCAATCAGGCAGGTCGGTTCAGGCAGGTGGCAATTTAAGATCCGCGGGCGAGTAACACACGGGCGGGCAGTGCCGCTCGCAGAGGATCGTCGTGCTCGTCACAATAGCCGAGATGCAGATGGCGTCGCCACCCCTCGGCCACTCGAAACAGTCCCGACATGCGGCCCACTTCTTCATCCAAGTTGCGCAACGTTTGCAAATAGGAATCATGACCCTGGCTTTCATCCAGCCAGCGTTTTTGGCTGGCATGGCAGGCCAACATCGCCACCTTCCGTTCTTCCACCTCGCTGACATCCACGAAAAAATCGGGCTCTACACGTTCGCGAAGCGGAGTCTGATTCCAGAAAGGCTGAGCGTGATAGATCGTAACTTTTTGAGCGACGGGGGGAAGCGGAGGAGATACGGGGAAGTTTGGCATGCCGCGGGTGAAGGCGGCGGTGACGACCAGGCGACACGTGGTCGTATGGTCTTCCATGTAGTCGCTGGGCGGGTGCGTGAGAATGATCTCGGGAGCGACCGCACGAATGACCGAGGCTAGTCGAGTGAGGGTGGGTAAGTCGTAGAAGATCTCCAGATCGTGACCAAGACTTTCGTGAAAGATGGCTCCGACACTCGCTGCCGCTTCGATCGCTTCCGCGCGGCGGATGCGAGCAGTTTCCGAGCGGTCGTGCACGGTCGAACCGCAGCAGCCATCGGCTACGTTGAGGTAATGCAGTTCGTAGCCAGCTTGCTGTAGCAACAGCCAAGTGCCGGCCATGAACAATTCGATGTCATCCGGGTGCGCCCCGATCGCAAAGGCTCGTTTCATCATGCCGTCAATGGTGTCATAAAGTCGCGTGGCTGGCAACTAGTACCAGGAGTACGCGGAATAGAAATGGTAGTTGCAATGACGCGCCGTTGCCGGGATGATCGTGCTCCACAAGATTCTCTTCCTGCCCCATCCGTGCCGTTCACTCGCGCTGCGATTCGCGACCGCAGGTTGCGACGAAAAAACAGAGGCTTAGAACCATGCTAAGAGTCGGTCGTGAACAGCGTCTCATCGGAGATATTTTGGTTGGCGTCATGCTGCTGTGGGTGTCCCTACAGGCGACCCTGTCCCACGCGCAGTCGGCAACGTCCGCACCGTCCGCGGTCCGCGATCCGTGGGTCGATGGCATTGAAGGGAGTCTGGTGCTCAGCGAGGCGAGCGTACCGGGTGCCGAGTCGTTGGAAGCGTTTGTGCGCAGTGCTGCGAATCTGGCGTTGCAGGCGAAGAGGCCGGCACGGGGAGTGCTCGTAATCTGGCCAGAACGGTCTGCGGGTGACGAAGTTGCCCACCGTCTGACCGAGCGATGGGAGAAACTTCCCGAATCGCAGTGGACCGTCCTCCGTCTGAAGTTGCAGAGCGAACTAGACATCTCGGCACTCGCCTTGCTAGCCGCTGCCGATGGCGTCTGGTTACAGGCCAGCAGCGCCGACGAATTGCGATCGGCGCTCGATCCCGCTCGCCCCCTGGCGCGTGTCTGTGCCGACGTCCGACGACGCGGCGGCGTGCTAGGTGGCTCCGCGGCGCTCGTCGCGGTCTGTAATGAATATCAGTGGCTACCAGAATTTCAGTTTTGCGCCATGGATGCTCCCGCCACGAAAATGCTGAGCTTGCAATTAGCCGCGGGCACGAATCTCGCTGTGCGTGGTCGTGAACTGGAAGTGTTGGGAGAGGGGCAGGTGAAAGTGTCATGGCCGGCGATTGGGAATTGGCCGGCAGAGGAGAGTGTTGTGGGTGGTGAGCGTCGGGTGGCAGATCTTACGGCCTGGCGTCGACAAGCTCGGGAACGAGCGCGCGCGCCGCTGCCCACGGACTATCCTCCCGCCGAACTGGTTTCGCCCGTCGTGCCGCGCGGGACACTCATCATCATCGGAGGCGCACGAACACCGGCAGCAGCATTTAAGGAGTTTGTGCTGGCGGCTGGCGGCGCCCGCGCATCGATCGTGGTGCTACCGATTTCTATGCCAGCACCGCTCCCCGCCCAAGATGGTATGGCCGAGGCGCTCAAGCGTGCCGGAGTGACTGACGTGACCGTTCTGGATCAACGCACTCCCCAAGCGATCGATCAGCCGGAGCCGTTGGCGGCGCTGCGTCGAGCGACGGGGATTTGGTTTGGTGGCGGTCGGCAGTGGCGTTTTGTGGACGCGTATGAGGGGACGGAGGCGGAGCGGCAAATGCATGCCGTGTTGGCTCGCGGTGGCGTAATTGCGGGCTCTTCGGCCGGAGCCACAATCCAAGGTGATTATCTGGTCCGCGGTCATCCACTGGGTCCACAGTACATGATCTGTGAGGGCTATCCGCGGGGAATGGGATTCTTGCCTGGTGTTGCGATCGATCAACATTTCACGCAGCGAAAACGACAGCCTGACCTCATCGGCTTTCTGGGACGCTATCCACAATTTCTCGGCATCGGGCTGGATGAGAGTACTGCCATCATCGTGCGTGGCTCCAAGGCACAGGTGGTGGGTGAGCATCAGGTGCACTTCTATGACCCGCGTCAGGGAGTGGTGGATGCTAGTCGCTGCAGCTCGTTAAGTGCGGGTGGTGAGTACGATTTACTGATGCGAAAAGTTGTAACGTCACCACTGGAAACCGCCACCACTAAATAAGTTTTTTGACTGGCGAGCAACAAACAAATTGGGGCGGTGTTGACCATCTAGGTTTCTGCCGGTAATGGCGCCAGGGCAGGTGGCCGGAGCAGCAGCATGCGTGTGTCCGCTGATCGGCGGCGCACTGTTTACTGGGCGGCGCACTGTTTACTGGGCGGCGCAGGGCATGCGGCTGGCGCTGATGGATCGCGAGGAAAAAATGCGCAGCAGATCGAGGATTGGCCGATCGAGCATTGTCAAACTCATCGCCCTTCTGCTACCGTTTGTGCGACGGCGGCGTGATGGGAATCAGTGGCTCCCAGTTTTATCTTGGAGGACGTTCTCGGCACGATTCTTCGATAGGCATTTCAGGCTCTCCCTCCAGCCTTTTCCGTCCGTTTTTCTTTTTTGTTTCGAGGAGTCCGCTCGATGAAACGAAGGTCTGGATTTACGCTCGTGGAATTACTGGTGGTGATTGCCATCATCGGCATTTTGGTGGCACTTCTGCTGCCAGCCGTGCAAGCGGCTCGGGAAGCCGCGCGACGCACCCAATGCCTCAACAACCTCAAGCAATTAGGCTTGGCGCTGCACAACTATCATGACAGTCGACGTTCGTTCCCAGCGGGTGCTTCACCCAATGTGACGGCGTACAACTGGCGAGTAGCGATTTGGCCGTTTACCGAGCAGCAGGCTCTGTATGATCAATGTGACACCAGCTGGCAGGGACAAGGGTCGTTTTTAGCGCCGTACACGGCTGGTACGGGCAAGAACATTATTCTCCAGAACATTAAGGTTCCCAGTTTCAACTGTCCTTCCAGCCCCTGCCCGTTAATTGGCAAGCCAGGCACGGAGCAGACCTGGAGTGGTGGTAATCCTCAGTTGGCGGACTATGTCGGGATTGGTGGAGCGTATCCCGATCCGTCGGGTCGGAGCAGTACCAGCAACTACGATGGCGGCATGTATAGTGCCAGCGGCATCCTCAACGCGGGCATCTACACCGGTATGCAGGACATCCTCGATGGCACGTCCAATGTCATGATGGTGGGTGAGAATTCAACGTTCACTCGTCAAAACGCCAACAACACCGGTCCACTGCTCGACCTACGCTCGAACTATTACGGTGCCTGGGGCGGATTTACCTTCAACACAAATCCGTGGGGAGGTGCTCCGGACACGTGGAGCACTGGGGTGGTGACGATTCGCTACAAGCCGAATCTGCACGGCACACCGGCGGGAGCGGTGCACACCTGGGAACCTAATCTGCCGCTCCGTTCGGCTCATCCCGGTTTCACCAACATGGTACTGGGTGATGCCAGTACGCGGGGGCTGGCGGATTCCGTGGATTTCACCGTGCTGCAGTATCTGGCGACCCGGGACGACGGCAAGCCGATCACCGGCAACTACTAGTGGTATGGTTGGCTTAAAACCCAGAGGGAGATTGGTTCGATGGTGCGATGTCATCGCTGGTTTTGTTGGGCCGGACTCTTCGCCGTGATCATGCTGGTGGGTTGTGGTGGTGCTCCGCAGTCCTCCGTATCCGGAAAAGTGACTACCGGCGGGGCCCCGGTCACCGGAGCTCGTATCAACTTCATTCATGCCAAGAGTGCCACGGCGGCCAGCGCCGATTTGAATGACGCTGGTGAGTATCTGATTCGTGAGGGACTACCGCCGGGGTCTTACAAAGTATTTGTCACTCAGGCTTCGGCGTCCAATCGACCACCGATGCCAGGCGAAGCGGTTGCTGCGGGACCGAAATTCAACGTCCCGGTGCAATACACTTCGGATGCGACGAGTCCTTTGAATTTTGAGGTCCAAGCGGGTGAGAACAAAGGCGCTGATTTCAAACTCGATTGAGCAGCGTAGCGGGGAACAGAGGATGCCGAATCGAGCAGCCTCGAATAGGCGGCGACGCTGGCTGAAGTGGCTTCTGCCGGCGTTCGCCGTTTTCCTTGCGCTCACCGTCTGGTTGCTGGCCGACTGGCGTACCCAGCGGGCTGACGACCAAAAACTTGCTGCCGCGGCGCGGGCGCTGAAGCAAGGGCAATGGCGGGAGGCGGAGGAGCTTGGTGAGCAGCTATCACGCTCGCGACGGCTCTATCGCGAAGGCCTGTTGGTCGCGGGTGAGGCAGCCGCGCGACTCGATCGCCCAGTCGAGTCACTCGCCTATTACGCCGCTATCCCCGATGATGGCTCACGACTCGCACAAGCCTCGCAGCTTGCACAGGCCGAATTATTTCTCGAGGCGTTACCGCGGCTGTCAGCGGCCGAGGCGCTTTATCGTCGAGTGCTGGAGTTATCGCCAGAGGAATTGATTGCCCACGAACGACTGGCTTATTTGCTGGGACTGCAAGGACGATCTTGGGAGGCGATCCCACATCGGCTGGAGTTGTTGCGGCAAGGACGTAGCATTCCGATTCATATGGCGCTGCTGGGACTGGGCGATGCGGCGGATGAAAACCCAGAAAGTGTGGAACTGTTTTATCGCGCCGATCTAGATGATGCGGCGGCGCTGCTTGCCATGGCGCGCGTCGCACTGCGTCAAGAACGTTTGACGGATGCTCAACGCTGGCTGGAACAATCCTTAGCGCGGCGGCCTGAGCAGTGGCGAGGCCAAGCGTGGCGCGGTCAACTACTGGTCACTGCGGCCAACTGGGACGGTTACGAGCGCTGGCTGCGGGAACTGCCGGAGGCCGCCGGAGATTATCCCGAAATCTGGCATGTTCGTGCGCAAGCGGCGCTCGCACGTGACGATATCGGTGGAGCGGTTCGCTGTTCATGGGAAGTGCTGCGGCGCGATCCGAATCATCAGCCAGCCACTTACACGCTGGGGCGAGCGCTGCAGGCGAGTGGTGAGGAGAGTTCCGCGCAGCCGTTTTTCGAGCGTTCCAAGAAACTTCAGCAATTGCTAATTGCGGTCCGCACTTATCAGATTTCTCAGCCGCAGTCCGCCATCGAAAGTGCCTGCCGCTTGACGAACGAGTTAGGGCTCTACTGGGAATGCTGGGGCTGGTACCAACTGCTGGCGAAGAGCCGCGAGTTGACTGCGGTTGACCAGGCTGCTCGTGACCAGGCACTCGAACGCGCGCGGCGCGATCCCCAGTCCCGAACGGCGGTCGAACAGCGGTTGGCGGAGCGGTACGATTTCGCCGCTTATCCGTTGCCCGTTGAACGCGGGTCGAACGGGGCGACGGCCGACATCGCCCGCACGAACGCGCTTGCCAATACGATTCAATTTTCGAATGAAACTGCGGCAGTCGGAATCAACTTTATCTATCGCAACGGCAGTCAACCGGAGACAGCCGGAGAGTATATGTATGAATTCAGCGGCGGCTCCGCCTCCGTGCTCGATTTCGACCTGGACGGTCGGCCTGATCTTTATCTGGCGCAAGGTACCGATTGGCCTCCGCGCGAAGAGAATATGCGATACTTGGATTGCCTCTACCGCAATCGTGGTGCAGGACGATGGGAGGATGTCGCCCGGCAGGCTGGAATCCGAGAAAATCGATTTAGCCAAGGAGTGGCAGTCGGCGATTATGACAACGATGGTTTTCCTGATCTCTATGTCGGAAACATCGGCGCGAATCGTCTCTATCACAACAACGGTGATGGCACGTTCAGCGACGTGTCGACCAGCGCCGCTGCTCAGCCCGGTGACGTGAGTGGTCAAGACTGGACAACGAGTTGCTTGTTGGCAGACCTCAATGGAGATGGATTGCCCGATATCTATGCCGTGAACTACCTCGTCGGCGAAACGCTCTTCAGCCAACCGTGTTTGATGCCCGATGGTTCACCCCGACTGTGCACGCCGCATGAATTTGCAGCGGCACAGGATCGTCTCTACCTGAATCTCGGTGACGGACGCTTTCGTGATGTGACGGCGACCAGTGGCGTGCAAGTGCCCGACGGCAAAGGACTCGGCGTCGTCGCCGGAGATTTTGATGGCTCGGGACGACTTAGTTTGTTTGTCGCGAATGATACAGTTCCCAATTTCTTATTCGTCAATCAGACGGATCGGCCGGGAGCGGACCCACGTTTCTCGGAGCAAGGGTTTCTCGCGGGAGTAGCGGTCGACGCCGATGGTCACTCGCAAGCCTGCATGGGGGTAGCGCTAGGAGACTCCAATGAAGATCAGCGTCTCGATATTTTCGTGACGAATTTTCGAAATGAATCGAATACGCTTTATCGACAATTGGAATCTTTGCTCTTTCGCGACGATACGAGGACAGCGAATTTACGAGCAGCCAGTTTTGACTTACTTGGATTCGGCACTCAGTTTCTCGACGCCGATTTGGATGGACGACAGGATTTGGTGGTCACGAACGGGCATGTGGGGGATCTGCGGGCTCATGGCGTGTTGTATCAAATGCCGCCTCAATTCTTTCACAATCAAGGTGCGGGCCGATTCAGGGAATTGTCGGCTAACACATTAGGCAAATTTTTCGCAGGCAAGTATCTCGGACGGGGACTCGCGCGCTGGGACTATGACGCTGATGGTCGACCCGATTTTGTCGTCAATCATCTCGGTGAAGCAGCCGCGATCGTCCGCAATACGACACGAGTACCATATCATTACGTGGCGATCGAATTACGTGGCGTCGGGAGCAGTCGAGATGCCATCGGTGCTTCGGTGACCGTGACCGCGGAGCGCTCCGGAGGGGAGTCGCACGCCTACTGGCAGCAGCTCACCGCCGGTGACGGTTATATGTCGAGCAACGAACGGCAGTTGCTTTTCGGTGTGGGGGACTGTACCAACATCAGCTCGGTGGAAGTACGCTGGCCGTCGGGGACGCGGAGTCGACTGAAGAACGTCGAAGTCGACCGCACCTGGATCGTGGTGGAGGGGCAAGATGAGGCCCAGGTCAAACCGCGGTGGTAAAGTGGCGATGTTGAAACGGCGGTGCTTGCAGGTTGGCTGACACGCCGCGGGAACTCGGTCATTTCCAGGTTTATCATTCAGATAGTTCTACCGAGCTAGTGATTTCGGTTTCGTAGGCCTTGGGCGGGAGTTTGGCATGCAGATTGATTTGCGAGGTCGAGTGGCCTTGGTTACGGGCGGCTGTTCGGGAATTGGCTTGGCGACGGCGCAGATTTTGGCGCAGAGTGGGGCGCAAGTGGTCGTCGCGGATCGGGTGCTGCGACCTCAGTCACTGGAGCTCTTGAAGCCGCTGGGAGTGCGATTTTACGAGTGTGATGTGCGCGATGAGGCGGCGGTAGCGCGGGGAGTGAAGTTGGCTGAGTCGATATCGGACGTGGAGTTGGGTGACGGCAGGGGGGCAGCGGGCGTTCGCGGAGTTGACATTGCGGTGCATTGCGCTGGGATTGTGATGACGGGCGCGATTCCCGAGATTTCGGCGGAGTCTTGGGACGCCTGTTTAGACATTAACTTGAAGGGGGCGTTTTTGCTGGCCAAGTGGGTGGTTCCTGCGATGCAGCGACGAGGTGGTGGAGCGATTGTGAACATGGCGAGTAACGCTGGGTTATTGCCCCGAGCGCACGACCCGGTTTACTCGACCAGCAAAGGGGCCTTACTGGCACTCACTCGCAGCCTGGCCCTGTCGCATGCTCCGGACCGGATTCGAGTCAACGCGGTCTGTCCGGGACCGGTCTCTGGTACTCGGATTATCGACGAGGAGCTAGCTACCGCGGCGGATCCAACCGCGCTCGCTCAACGAATTATCTCTGCCAGTCCCTTATGTGCGGCGCATGGCCGCATGGTGACGTGTGCGGAGGTTGCGCAGGCGGTGCTGTATTTGGTGAGTGACGCGGCGCTCATGGTAACGGGCACGGCGCTCACGATCGACGGCGGCAAAAGCCTGGGCGTGCCACCGCCGCGATAGTCTCAACCAGAGCCCGCTTGGTGCGAGCGACGCTCGTTCCTGAGGAACCTTCTCGTATCAGGTGAATCGCGCCGGGTCGTCCAGAAGCACCCGGCCCGGACCACGTGTCTGGATTTCTTCCAGTTGTTTGATCGCCTCGCGATCACTGGCTTGCATGAAGGCGCGAAATAAGGGGTCTTGGGTCGAACAGCTCTGAGGCGTTTCCCAGTGCCAGCGAACGATTGGGGCACCGGGCAGCCCAAACACCATTTCGATCGACGATTCTTCTTCCTCTCGTAACGGTTCACCACAGAAGGCGCATTTCTGGCACATCTGAATCATGGCTGGTCTCCTGCTCTGCCATCACCGGCTTGATCGGCCATCACCGGTTCAAAGATTCCAGCATGACGGTGCTGGCTAACCGGGTTCCACCGCGAGCTGCGGCTTGGGTGCAAGGAAGTGTCTATTTGTACATTTGTTCGGATCTTTGTCAATTGGCCGCGAGAAAAATCAGAAAACCAATTCCGCCAAGTTGGCCAACGAGGCGGCCGTGGTGTTGACCGAGGAACGCGGTAGACAGCGTCGTCTCCGCAAAAAGATAAATTGGCCCTCTAGGATTCGAACCTAGACTAATTGAGTCAGAGTCAATCGTGCTACCGTTACACCAAAGGCCAGTTGTTCGTAGTACGTTAAGCGGAACGATTCGTTCGGTCAAGGGCGGTCATTGGTTGACGCTCACCGCCGCCTAGAACTAGAATCCGACGACGGCCAGTTCCACTGGAACATTCATACCGCCCTGAATACTGGCGGAGGGAGATCGCCTTGGCAACGAATACAGCGTCCTTAACGGCCCTCAACGGTCCCGATGAAGGACAAGTAATTGATTTAAATGGTCGCGAATGGATTCTAGGACGCCTGCCGGAGTGTGAAATTGTCATTTCGGTGGGCGCGGTGAGTCGCAAGCATGCCAAGCTAACTCGCGAGGCTGGTCGCTTCTATTTAGAGGACCTCGGTAGCCGCAATGGCACGCTGTTGAACGATCAGATGCTCACCGCCAAAACCGCTCTGCGGACGGGCGATCGAGTGAAGATTTGTGATATCGAATACAAATTCTACCAGGAAGAACCGTCGACGACCGCGACGGCCCCGGCCTCCGCTCTCGCTCGTACCATCCCGGCGACCGTGATGATTGATGACGGAATCAATGAAGCGGGGGGGGCCGAGCTTTCCAAATTCGACGTCTCCTCGGGGCAGTTTCAAATCGGTACGAATCCCGAAGCGCGTCTGCGCGCGATGCTCGAAATTACCCAGAGTCTGGGTAAGACGCTTTCCCTCGACGACGTCCTCCCAAAAGTCCTCGATAGCTGCTTCAAACTGTTCCTCCAAGCCGATCGCGGTCTGATCTTGCTGCGGACGGACGATGGAAAAATCATCCCGCGCTGGAATAAATTTCGGCGTCAGACAGAGGACGAAACGATTCGCGTGAGTCGCACGATTATCAATCACGTGATTGACACGAAGTCGGCTATTCTGCTCGAGGACGCCGCCAATGACGCTCAGTTTTCGATGAGCCAGAGCATCGCCGACTTTAAAATTCGCTCCGTCATGTGTGCTCCACTGATTGATTCATCAGGTAAAGCATTTGGTGCTCTACAGATCGACACGCTGGATCGCCGCGGACGGTTCAAGTCCGACGATTTGGAGGTGCTGGTGAGTATTGCCACTCAGGCGGCAATCGCCATCGACAACGCTCAGTTGTATGAAACGGCCCTCCAGCAACAGACGCTGCAGCGTGATCTCGAACTAGCCCGTGAGGTGCAGAAGGGATTCTTGCCCGATTGTCATCCGAGTGTGCCGGGCTACAGTTTTTATAACTATTACGAGCCGATGGTGTACGTAGGCGGCGACTATTACGACTACGTGCCGCTTCGGGATGGCCGTCTGGCGATCATTGTTGCCGACGTCGTGGGACATGGTGTGGCAGCGGCGATGATGATGGCCAAGCTATCGGCGGAGACGCGTTTTAGTTTGATATCGGAGGAGACACCGGCCAAAGCCGTACGACGTTTGAATCAACGCATCGCGGCACTTGGCGTCGATCGCTTTATCACCTTTATCATGGTTGTCCTCGATCCGACTCAACATCGCTTGACGGTGGTAAGTGCGGGACACATGGCCCCGATCATTCGACGGGCGGATGGGCGCATCGAGGAGCCGGGCGAGGACGACGGTGGTCTGCCCTTGGGCGTCTTTGACGACAGCGAGTATGAGGAAGTGCAGTCCGAGTTGCAGCCGGGCGATGTCGTGGTGCTCTATACCGATGGCGTCAATGAGGCCAGTCTGGCCGCCAACGATCAATTCGGAATTGATCGCATGCGGGATTTAATTCGCGGCTCAAATCATGAGCCGCAGACGGTTGGACAGACCGTTATCGACGCCGTACGAGCTTACCTGGGTGAGAAGCAACAGGACGATGATATGTGTCTGGTGAGCTTTGGACGCCACGCCTAGCGAGTTGGGGAAAGCGACGCGTCAGCCAGCCAGCAGGCCCCAGCTCGCTCGCTGACGATCCGGCTGCAGCGTGCGATTCGTCGGCAGTGGTCGTGGTGGCTAGCGACTGCAGTCCGTCCGTGCCATCGACAATCCAGACGTTGCGGAACTGCACGGGATCACCGTGGTTCTGCAGGAGGATGGCGCGAGGTTCAGGGCTCTCGGGTTGTCCCGCTCCCGTCTTCGTCGGGATCTCGCGACCGGCATGGACGGCGACTCCATTGAGGTAGACGCTGATTTGAGCGTTTGCAGTTTTCTGCCCGGCAGCGTCCCAGCGGGCCGCTCGAAAATGAATGTCATAGGTCTGCCAGGTGAGTGGTGGCAAGCACATGTTGAGCTCTGGTGCTTGTTGTCGATAGAGACCGCCGCATTCATTCGCCTCGCCGACCAGTCCAAAGGAATCGAGGATCTGCACTTCATAGCGCCGCTGAATATAGACCCCGCTGTTTCCGCGCGCTTGGCCCTCGGCGGTTGGCATGAACGGCAACTGAAATTCCAGATGTAGCTGAAAATCTCCGAACGAACGTTTGGTCTCGGAGCCCACTTGCAACCATCCTTCGTCGCTCATTTTGAAGCCCTGGAATTCACCGGTGTCGGTACCATCGAAGAGACGGATGGCGTGTGGCGGTGGAGCGGCTCCCAGCGTGCGACTGGTGCGCTGAACTTTTCTGAGTGTGGTCTGCCAGCTGCCATCGCGCGCGGCCAGGATTGCTTCGGTGGCGGTTAAACGCACTTCCCAGTCACCATCGTTGAGCAGGACTTCGGCATCTTGTCGGTGTCCGTTGAGCTTACGGCGCGAGGTGGGAGAGCCGCCGTTGCCGGGCAAGCCGCCCAGAAACAGATAGCCCTCGAATTTACCGTCGCCGCGGGCCACGACTTGCAGGCCGTGGGTGGCAGTCAATTTCCTCGCCTCCCACGTCTCGGCGAGGTATTCACCTTGCACGGCAAAATCAGGGTCAGCAGCACTGGAGACGGGAGCAGCGGCCAGATGCAGGGCCAGCAAGGAGATGACGGTGAACATAGCGAGGGCATTCCAGAAACAGGCGGGAGGGTAAAGACGGGCGGGAGCAACGATTCCAGGCGAAAAAAACTTACATGAGATATGTGCGGCGTAGATCGGTGAGTGTTTCGACGATCGGCTTGCGACGCCCCGCATCATCGAACAGGCCACCGTGCGGAAACTCGTGCGGATGGTCATCTCGCAATTGGTTCCAGACGACGCCGTGCACCGACGGACGTGACAAGAGCAGCGTCACCAGCGTCTCGCCGGTTCGACGCTGCTCCGTGGGACTTGGCTGCGACTCACCCAGGTCGCGTACCGGCCGAGTTTGCCGGCCCGCTAGCGGGTCCGGAGTTACGTCGCTGGGAACGGTCAGGAACGTCACCAGCGGCAAACCGAGCGTCCCCCATTGGTCAATCAAGCGACTGATTTCACTGAGCGGACGCGGGCAGGTTCCCTGAGGTGTGTAGCCGAGATTGAGTTCCAGTCCCAAGCCGGTGATCCCCAGATTGGACCGGATGAGCATGTCCGCGAAATGGAAGGGAGGTAAATCCACGGGTTGCCGCCCAAGAAACTCGCCCCACGGCTGGTCAAAACTCACCAAAAGCGGCGTTTCGTTATCGATGGAACGAATGAGATTGAGCGCCGCCACGACCAAGTGAAACCGCTGCTCTTCGGTAAATCCCAGCGAAGATTCCACATTGAAACCCGCCGCTACGTGCCAGACATGAATCATGCCTCGCCAGCGGCGCACGATGCCATCGAGGTAAGCGAGCAGCGCCGTTTGGTATTGACGCACATCCAGGGCGCCGTCGGCGGGTAACCAGCCGGGCAGCGCCCTGGCAGTGTTATGAGCGAGCGGTCCCGCGATCACCTTTAATCCGCTCTCGCGACACCAGCTGAGCTGCTGGTCGGCCGCTGTCCAATCCCACTCACCACGATTCGGCTGTAAGCGACTCCAGCCGGGCGTGAGCGCCACGGTATTCCCGGCTGCTTGCAGCCACTTGGCCTGCTTGGGTTCGAGCGGCTCGTCGGTAATTGCAGCACCGAGTAACGTGGTGAGCTTGCTGGACTGAGCCAAGTTCGCCTGCAGTGCTGCCTCATAGTGAGCGGCCTGAATTGATTGTTCGGCGAGCAGGGTTTGTTCGAGGGAGCGATGGGCCAGTTCCGCCGCTTGTGCGGGGTCGGCCTGGGCGGCCAGCACATCCACAAAAGAGCGCTGCGCGTTTGTGACCAGCGCGAGCAGTTCAGGAGCGAGTTGGATCTGACGTAGCTGCCACATGCCGAGTTGGTGACGCAGGCGTGCGAGCGTCCCGCGGGCTAATTCGGTGGGCAGATGATAGGGAGCGGCCCGTTCCATCAGACTGCCGGTGGTCAGCATCAATTCGCCATGGCCAGCGACCGTCCAGGGGACGCACAGGTTGCCCGATTCGCGGACGTCGCGTTCGACCACCAGATTCAGCCCATCCCACTGAATGCGCGTGAGCCAGGGGACGAGATCAGGGCCAATGAGGTACGCACGCGAGAGCGCCTCTTGATCCGCTCGCTCACCGCCCGGGACAAGAAAACGCAACTGTCCCATGAAATGCTGCCCCCGGGTGTTCTGAATGACGATGAACGAATCGATAAGTTCAGTGGAAAAGGAAGTCCAACAGTCTAATCGACTAAAAAACAGCGGACAACTAGCGAAAACTCCGGCAGCGAAGAGCGGGTGACGGGTGACGGGTGACGGGTGACGGGTGACGGGTGACGGGGGA
>JBIIHW010000061.1:0-22090 GCA_044235425.1 Pirellulaceae bacterium | reverse complement strand
TGCGTCGGTCGAAGCGATGACTTCCGCGGTTACCGGGATTTCTTTTACGCGACGCGACGGCTGGTAACCGAGGAAGTCGTTGCTCCGACTGGCACAGGGCCAGTCGAGAGCTACTCCCGACCGCTGCAAAGAGGCCTGCTCCCGACCGCTGCGAAAGGAGGCTGCTCCCGACCGCTGTGAAAGAGCTGCTCCCGACCGCTGCTAAGGGGCCCGCTCAGCGCTGAACGATCGCGGATCTTCGGGGACGCAAACGTACTCGCGAAACAAAATCGGCGGGCTTGAGAGCCGCGACCGAACAGCGAATCTGGTGAAACAACATCTCCGCCGTGTTGCCCATCAACAAGCCCGCCAGGCCGCTTCGACCAAGTGTGCCCAGTACCAGCGTGTGAACCGACCGTTCATGCACAAAACGAGCAATTTCAGTCGACGCTTCACCACGCACCAAATGCACTCGCTCCGCTGGCAACGCCACCCCGCTCTCCTGAAATAACTCCCCCAGCAGCTCGCTGCTACGCTTCTGAATCGCCTGCTCTAACACCGCAAAATCACTCGTCTGCATGTAATCCTTCACCAATCCCTCACCTTGAATATTCCAGGCATGCAGCACATGCAGAGTCCCACTCAGTAAACTCGCCAGTAGATCTCCCAGTTGCAGGAGTTCGATATTCAGCGTTCGCAGCTGAGGCCCTTCTGCGGTCGGATCCAGCGCGACAAGCAGCGTGGGACTGGCGGGCGCCGACACCGCTTCCCCCTCACCACTCACCGCCATCGATGTCTCCACTTCTCGATCAACCGATCCACTGACTGTCCCACGATCGGTATCCTGGGGATCACACAGCCAAATGGGACAAGGACAGTTCCGTAGCAGCTCAAAGGCTGTGCCGCTGAAAAACTGCTGACGGCGAGAGTGCGGCCCCTTAGTGGCACGCACCAGCAAATCAAATTTCCCTCGCTGCACAAAGCGGATCAGTTGTTCGCCCGTACGACCGACCAGCAGTTTGCCATGCGCATCAAGACCTCGACCACGAAGTGCACGCACAAAACGGCGCAAGCGAGTGGCTCGGTCGCGCACAATCAGCGTCTGGAGCGCCTGCGATTCGGTCAAGAGCATGCGCTGGGACCACGTCAGCTCTGGGACAACATCGACCACCACCAGCTGCGCTCGAAAACGCCGCGCAACCTGCACTGCGCGCTCCAGTGCCACGCCTCCCCCCGCCTCCACATCCACCGCCACCAGTATCTTTTGTATCGTCCGCATGCCGTACCTCCTCGCCATGATCGCTCGTTACTCGCCAACTCCCCGCAACTTGCATTCCCAACAGCCAGTCCACGAAAGAATGGGGAAGGAGGCTACGATCACATCCCGAGAAAGACGGCAGAATAGTTACTCTTCTTCCACGACCGTGGCTGATTTGCGCACGGGTGACGAACGAGTTGGAGAGGGATTGGCCCAGCGCTGCTTGAGCTCGTTTAGAGCCGATGTTGAGCCGATGAAGGGATGTGCGGTTTCGCTGCGATGCTTGACGATCGCGCGGTAAATCGCATCTTCCTGATACTCATTCGCTCCCGCCGCCGCTAAATACTGCAAGCGTAAATTACGATCGTGATTTCGCTCAGCCGTGCCCAACCAAGTTGCCAGGTCCGACGCTTGTCCCGCATACGTGGCCAGCAAGTCGTACGTCGAATAGAAACCGACATCCTGCAGCGCGAACGTAATAAACCAATGATCCTCGCGTGCGAGTCGCTCGTTCCAGTCGTCGAGGTCAATGACGAGTGGATCATTCTGCCCCAGGAGCACCAGATCATAGCCGCTCCCTAAATGATCGTTACTCCAAACCGTTCCCTGCGGAAACGCATCGAAAAACGTTGCCAGTTCACTTTTAACGGCAGGCAAATTGCTTTCGTAGAGCGGCACCCATTGAGTGACCACTCCGCCCGGCTTCAACCGCCGCTTACAAAGCTCAAAATACTCGCGGGTATAAAGCGCCGCCGCTCCACGGACCCACGGATGAATCGGATCCGACGTAATGACGTCGAACTGCTCCGTCGTCGTCAAAATGAAATGTCGCGCATCGTCATAGACAATCTCCACCTTGGGATTCGTCACCACGCCATGATTCTCGACATTAAAATGATGCGCAACGACTTGCGGGATGAGTGGCTCCAGTTCACAGATCACGATGCGTTCGATCGTTGGATGCAAGATGAACGAACCAGCCGTCACGCCCGCCCCACAGCCGACAATCAGCACCGACTTAGGCGTCGGATGCACGAGGGCGGGGATGTGCCCCAGCATCCGCTGCAGCCGCATATCTTGCGGTACACTCGACGCTTCCACCTTGCCACTCACATGAAAACTGCGCTGCAGTCCATTCCGCAGCGTAACAGCGACCGACGAATTCAATCCCTCCCCCAAATACAGCACCTCCGCCTCTCCGCGATACCTCGCCGAGTAGCGACCATAGGCGATCAAGTCCGACGGTGTAGTTGGCACGTGACGAATGAGCCACAAGCTGAATCCCGCGGCGATGCTCCCGACCAACAGCGCACTCAGCCAGCCCGCCAGCGGCCCCGACAATCCGCCGGGCTGCCCCGCACCACTCGCCGGCACGACCTGGAGCGACCATCGCTGCCGGCTGCGTCGCGCCCCAGCGATCAGCTCCACCACCCCCAGCAGAGTCGCATTGAACGCCGACAAGCTGATGATGAGTCGCTGACAATTCTGAGTTCCGACCCCCGGGATCAAAATCAGACTGAACACCAAAGCACCCAGAATCGCTCCGATCGTATTCGCCGCATAAACATCTCCCGCCACGCGCGCCGCATCGCCGTCAGCAACCGGCATGTCACCGGCAGATGAGCTGGCAGATGAGCTGGCAGATGAGCTGGCAGATGAGCTGGCAGATAGGTCGTGGCTACGGTTCGCGGGCGCAGCTGAGCGACGACGGGCGGCGGCGACCGCGGCCAACGCCAGTGGAAAGCTGGCGCCCCAGAGCAGTGCCGGAGGCAACAAAGCCCATAAACAGCGAACGATATCCAGCTGCCACTGCACCACCACGTCACGCGTGAGCGACGGGTTGATCGGCCAATAGGGCAAGGAACACGTAACTTGATAGGCAGTCCAAAAGGTGGCGAGGGTGAGTAACGCCTGGCAGATTCCCAGGAGTGGTCGAGCGGGCAGACGTCGTGCCAGCATCGCTCCGGCCGTGCTACCCAGCCCGAGTCCCACCAGAAACACCGCCAGGATGATCGAGAACGTATATACCGTGCCGCCAATCAGCAGTGACAACAGCCGAGTCCAGGTCACCTCAGCTCCAAGCGCACTCAATCCCGACAGCGCGATCACCAGTTGTACCGCCCAAGCCGCTCCACTTCCGCTCGCCCCCCCATCCATCTCTGTCGTCATGGCTGCTGAAGTAACCAAGGCCGAACGGGTCCGTCGCGCCAACCACAGGCTCGCCAGCGCCACCGTGAGGTTGATCGTGACCGCAGCATAAGTCGCCAGGTACAAATCAAATTCCCGTAGCAGATAGAAGCCGGCCAGCAGGCAGCCAAGCACCGCTCCGGCCAGATTTCCACCATAAAAAAAGCCCAGCCAAGCGGTACCTTGAGGGGACGCTTCGACCCACTGGGCAACCGCTGGCAAAGTCGCCCCCATGAGGATGGTGGGCGGGAGCAGCCCAACTGCCGCGATGACGGCACGCCATGCAATCGCCGTCCAGCCATGTGCCCCGCCGCCACTCACCGCAGTCACATACCAGCTGCTCAGCAGCGGCAACAGATACACGACGCTCAGAGCGAGCAGACCAATGCTGAACTCAAGAAGCGCATACACCTTCAGCGGATGTCGCTCGACCGGTAGCCAGCGAGGCAGCAGATAGCTACCTAGACACATGCCACCCATGAAGGTCGAAAGCAGCACCGCCAACGAAACGGCGGACGAACCGATGACGAACTGCAGTAGCTGAAACCAGACAATCTCATAGATCAGCGCCGCACAACCGCTCCCCATAAACAGCCAGACCAGGATCAGGAGAGAGCGAACGTCGCGCCGGGAATCGTCAGCCGAAACAGCCATGCAGTTACCGATCTCTTTCCACGACTGGGCACGTACGTGCCAGCGCTAGTACGGCCCAGGCGGAGGCAGTGATCGAGATGAACTGATCCTTCCCATGCGGAAAGCCGCTCTCGAAATAGGTCTGAAACGGCTTACTTCGCGACACCACATGCCACGAGCCGTCGGGCTGCTGCGACTCCAGCAACGCTTGCACTCCACGCCGATAACGTTGATCCGTGACGGCGAGTCCTCCGGCTTCATGCAGCACCACTAACGCCGTGGCGGTCGCATACGCATCCGTTGCCATTCCAGGCTTCTGGGCCCAGCCGCCATCGGTCTGCTGCAGGTCAAGTAGCTGCTGGGTAGCCTGTCGTACCGGTTCTGGTACCGATTCTGGTACCGATTCTGGTACCGGATCCGCATTCGCATCGGACAGCGCGTGCCAACACCAGAGTCGATACACATGTTCCTCGGTTTCAGTCGGAGTGAAGGTTTTCAGCCACGTGCGCACCTGCGCGAATCGCTCGTCGCGACGCACCCGCTGCGGCTCCGTGGCGTAGCGAGTTAAACCGCGAATGGCGAGATAGGTTGCGGTCACATCCGCATGCTCACTGGGCGGACGATCCGAAGTCATCTGCCAGAAGGACTTCTCGGGGCGAAAGCCGAGCAAGTACTGCGTGACGGCGGCAGTCGTTTCGTTCGCAGGGTAGTCAGCACTGGCCAGTGCCCAGAGCGCGTTCCCTGCCGTGGCAACCTCTCCACCCGTCCCCTTACCCTCCAGAAATCGCTCTCGATTCTTCTCCAAAAACTCCGCCACATGGCGCGTTTGTCGCTGAAACTCTGCTTCGTCAATCTTCCAGCCGCGATCGCGTGCCGCTCGCAGCGCCAGCAGCGGATACCCTTGATTGTGACAAGTAAAGCAGTGACCGCGTTTTTCGAGTGACCCGCGAGCGCCGGCTTCGAGCAGCGGGATGGCACGCTGCAGCGACATCCGAATTTTTTCCAGCTCCGGCTCACCGTACGGCTCTAACTCCTGAGCCACAGCCGGGGAGCCGGCCTTGGGCTGGCCGATCACCCACCCCGCCGCGGCACTGGCGATCGTCAAAGCGACGGCCAGCACAACCGCATGGGAAAGCACGCTCCAGCGCCGCCCTCGTAGCCCGGAGTTCCACATCAAACTAAGACGATAGGTCATCGCAATCTCCCGCAGTTCCCAATGAGTTGCCACAGCTTACCGTGGTTTTAATCGCTGTACCATTTTCCGCGGCCGAATCCGGTTTGACGTGGCAACGAGCATCGCCGCCCGCGTAGTGATTCAATCCGACGGAACCCGATGAGCGTGCCAAACCAGACGCGCTGAAGTGCCATCGGGTCGGTATTTCAACTCCTGGTGCTCGAAATGCCCCGGAGCCCTCAGCGGGTCAGCAACAGATCAGCCCATGGCAGAGGTGCCACGAGCCTCCGGCGAGGTGTACCGTCGCCCGGGGTCACGGAGCTCACCACCCACGGCGATGCGCTGTTTTTTCCCATAAATCCCCGAGCGTGGTTTGCGGTCGGCAACGGGTCGAATCAGAATTTAGCCTTCGGTTTCATGATGCGAGGAGGAACAAGATGACAGAGCAAGAGCGTATCCAGCAGATGACAGACGATATGTCGGGGTGGCGTCGCTGGGGCTGTTACGTAAGTGAGCGCTCATGGGGAACCGTGCGCGAAGATTACAGCGCTCACGGTGATGCATGGAACTATCTGCCTCACGATCAAGCTCGCAGCAAAGCCTATCGTTGGGGTGAGGATGCCATCGCTGGAATCTGTGATCGCTACCAGTTCCTGATTTTCGCACCCGCCTTCTGGAATCACCACGATCCCATTCTCAAAGAACGACTCTTTGGGCTCACCAACTCCGAGGGAAACCACGGGGAGGATGTCAAAGAGTACTACTTTCATTTAGATAACACTCCCACGCATTCCTATATGCGTTATCTCTACCGGTATCCTCAGCGCGCGTATCCTTACGAACAGCTGATTCGCGAGAACTCCCGCCGGTCCATCCATGAAAATGAGCTGGAACTGATGGATACGGGTGTCCTCGATGAAAATCGTTTCTTTGATATTACGATCGAGTATGCCAAGGTCTCGACGGAGGATCTGGCCATTCGCATCACCGCTCAGAATTGTGGCCCCGACGCCGCTCCACTCGACGTCCTCCCGCATCTTTGGTTTCGCAACAACTGGAGCTGGGGCGAACAACTGGGCACTGTACCGGTCATTCGGCGACATGCCACCACATCGACTGAAACGATCGCACTCTGCGCTGACGGGCTCGATCTATCCAACGAACCAACAGCTCGCAACGACTACCCGTTTGGCCCCCGAGTGCTCTATGGTCAAGCCGAGGGCCGGCTGCTCTTCACCAACAACGAAACCAACATGCCGCGTGTCTACGGCCAGTCAGCCCAGAATCGGACGCCGTTTGTGAAAGATGCGTTTCATCGCCAGATTATCGGTGGCGAAGCCTGTACCAATCCGGCCGAAGAGGGTAGCAAAGCGACCCTCCATTATCGCACGGTAATTCCCGCCGGCGGCTCGCAGCAGTGGATCCTGCGACTGTCGGACCAAACCGATTTGCGCGAGCCACTTGCCGGGCTCCACGACCTCATCGAACAGCGGCGGCGGGAAGCGGATGATTTTTATGACGAACTGCATCCAGCCGCAGCGACCGCCGATGAGCGGGCGGTGCAGCGGCAAGCGTGGGCCGGCTTGTTGTGGACTAAACAGTCCTACCTGTTTGACGTGCAGCGCTGGCTGGAAGGCGACAATCCCCAGTACCCGCCGGCACCCGAGCGTAAGGGAATCCGCAACCAGCACTGGCGCCACCTCAACTCCCTGCGCGTCATGCTGGTCCCCGACAAATGGGAATATCCCTGGTTTGCCGCCTGGGATCTGGCATTCCATTCCGTCGCTTATGCGTCTGTCGACCCTCGGGGAGCGATGGACCAGCTATGGATGCTGTTGTTTGAACAGTTTCAGCATGCCAGTGGCCAGTTGCCGGCGTACGAATGGGAATTTTCCGACGTCAACCCTCCGGTTCATGCCTGGGCCGTCTGGCGCGTCTATCAAATGGCTCGCACTCAGTGGAATATTACCGACCGCGACTTCCTCGAACGCTGCTTCCACAAACTCCTCATCAATTTCGCCTGGTGGGTAAATCGCGTTGATCGGGAGGGGAATAATATTTTTGAGGGCGGATTCCTGGGACTGGATAATATCACCGTGCTGGATCGCAGCACGCCGCTCCCCGGTGGCTCCGTGCTCGAACAGTCCGATGCCACGGGTTGGATGGGAATGTTCTGTTTGAATCTGATGCGCATCGCACTCGAACTGGCCCAAGAAAATCCCGTCTATGAAGGGCTGGCCATTAAGTTCTTCCAGCACTATGTCTATGTGGCAGCCGCGATGAAGCACATGGGTGGTCGCTCCTACCGACTCTGGGATGACGACGACGGATTCTTCTATGATGTTTTGCGGCACCCAGACGGCGCATTTCAAAAATTCCGAGTGCGTTCGCTGGTCGGACTGATACCACTCTTTGCCGTCGAACGACTGGAAGAAAACTGGCTCAACAAGTTCCCACGTTTTCGAGATAACGTGCAGTGGTTCATGAGCAATCGCCGGGAACTCGTGAAAGAAGTGGTCCAGCGCACTCGACGCGACGATCAAGATATCCTCGTCCTCACCATCGTGAATGATGAGCAGTTGCGACAGATTTTGCAGCGTGTTGCGGACCCCGATGAATTCATGTCGGCCTACGGAGTGCGCAGCCTGTCGAAATACCACGCTCAGCATCCCTTTGAATTCGATGGGAACCAGGTGGGATATGAGCCGGGTGAGTCGACCAACCGAATCAAGGGTGGCAATTCCAACTGGCGTGGCCCGATTTGGCTCCCCACCAATTTTTTGCTGGTCGAGTCACTCAAGAAATTAGCCAAAGCCTGGGGCGATGATTTTGTGATCCCCGCCGGTGACCAGCACTCCTATACTCTGGGAACACTGGCGCGCACCATTTCACAGCGGCTGGTGAAACTGTTCACGCGCGATGAGCAGGGACGAAGAGCGACTTACGGGCCGCATGAACGCTGGCAGCAAGATCCAGCTTGGCGCGATCTGCCGGCGTTCTATGAGTACTTCAACGGCGACACCGGGGATGGGCTGGGAGCCTCCCATCAAACCGGTTGGACGGCGCTGGTCGCGACACTCATCGCCGAAAACAGCGTGCTACGAAACGGTCAGTCAGCCACCGTGCCACGAGGATAGGAACCGAGGATATCGAGTCGAGCCGTTTTGCGGGCAAGCTTCTCGATCGCTCGCCGCACCTTCGCATCGGCTTGATGCCCTTCGCACTCCATGAAGAAGACATATTCATTGGGAGTGCGTGGCGATGGAAATGACTCAATCCACGTCAGATTCAGCTGCCCGTTCTTAAAGATCAACATCGCTTCGGCCAGCGAGCCGGGGCGATGGGCTAACTCCATCATGAGCGCCGTCTTGTCATGCCCCGTGCGGCGCGGCGTGTCGCCACCTAGCACCGCAAAACGCGTGAGGTTGTGACGATTGTCTTCGATGTTGGCGGCCAGTACCTGTAAGCCATAGTGCGTGGCAGCCGATAAACTCGCCACCGCCGCTGCTCCCGGACGATCAGCCGCTAACTGGGCGGCTGCCGCCGTACTGGTCATTTCCACCAGTCGCACACCGGGCAAGTGCTTGGAGAGCCACTCGCGACATTGCGATAACGCCTGCGGCTTGCTGTACACCTCACAGATCGCTTGACGGTCACACTTCGCGAGCAAGTTGTGGTGAATCCGCAGCGGTACTTCGCCGCAAATCCGAATGGGATGTCGAGCGAACATGTCGAGCGTGTCCGTTACTCGACCATCCGTGGAATTCTCCAGCGGCACCACACCAAAATCAGCATGACCGCGATTGAGCTCCTCGAACACCGCAGCGATGGTCCCCACCGGTGCCAAGTCCACCGTCGTACCAAAACGCTCGGTGGCCGCCTGATGACTATAACTGTATGGCGGCCCTAAATAAGCCACGCGAATCGGCTTCACCAAGGAGCGCGAGCCGCTGGAAATATCCTTCAAAACCACACTCAGCACGTCGTTGCTCAGCGGACCCTTGTTCGTCGCCAGTGCTTGCCTCAACTGCTCCTGGTCGCGGACCGTGTCATAGATCGGCCGTCCTTCGCTGAGCAGCACCTGCGCTAATTTGGCGGACACTTTCGCGCGCTCGCTAATCAGCTGGACCAGCTCTCGATCCAGACGCTCGACGACGCGCGTGAGCTCGCCGGTCGTTTCGCGACCACCGCCTGCAGATGTACGTTTCGTTTTACTTTTAGCCATCGGGGAATGCTCCGTGGTTTCCTCTTGTAATGTGAGCCTCTGCTGGTGTCAATCAACGGGTGCGAGTGCCATATTGGCAGGCGGTCGTCGGAGGGCGATTGGTGGGCCGCATGACGAAGTCCCGACCGAGCGCACTTCGCATTTCGCAAACCACTACCTAAAAACAACTTAAGAAAATCTACGAATCGCAAATCAAGCAACTGGCACGCTGGTTGCTTCACTGATCAGGACAGGGCGAGCGACCGACGCAGCGGGCGCCCAGGCGAGTCGGTTGGGATGCGATCGTGACCGGTTCAGCGTACGAAACAACTAATCTGGATAACTCGAGAGAGAGCAAAGGGAACGCACCATGGCTCAAGGTGAAAAGATTATCGGCATTGACCTCGGCACCACCAACTCAGTGGTTTCGATCATGGAGGGCTCGGAGCCCAAAGTGATCGCCAACGCGGAAGGGAATCGGCTTACGCCCAGCGTGGTCGCGTTCACCGATAAAGGCGAAACGCTGGTCGGCGAGCCGGCGAAGCGACAAGCCGTCACCAACCCCACACGGACCATCTACTCCATTAAACGCTTCATGGGGCGCCGTCATAACGAGGTGGAATCGGAAGAGAAGATGGTGCCGTACAAGGTCGTCGGCGGTGCGTCCGATTACGTGAAGGTCAAGATTGGTGACACCGAGCAGACACCGCAGGAGATCTCGGCCAAGGTGCTGCGCAAGCTGAAGGAGTCAGCCGAGGCTTATCTGGGCCACAAGGTGAACAAAGCGGTCATCACGGTGCCGGCCTATTTCAATGACGCCCAGCGTCAAGCCACCAAGGACGCTGGTCAAATCGCCGGTTTGGAAGTGGCGCGCATCATCAACGAACCGACTGCCGCCGCACTTGCCTACGGACTGGACAAGAAGAAGGACGAACGCATCGTGGTGTTCGATCTGGGTGGCGGTACGTTCGACGTCTCCGTGCTGCAAGTCGCTGGCAGCGGTGCCGACGGCCATGAAACCAAAGTGTTCGAAGTCATCAGCACCAATGGTGATACACACCTGGGTGGCGATGACTTCGACTTGGAACTCATCAACTATGTCGCTGATCAGTTCAAGAAAGATCACGGCATTGATCTGCGTAAAGATGTAATGGCTCTGCAGCGACTGCAGGAGTCGTGCGAGAAGGCCAAGAAGGAACTCAGCTCGCTGCCCCAGACCGACATCAACTTGCCGTTCATCACGGCCGATGCGTCTGGTCCCAAGCACCTCCAGCAAACGATCACCCGGGCCAAGTTCGAAGAACTCGTGGATGGCTTGATTGAACGCTGCAAGCGGCCGGTGCTGCAGGCACTTAAAGATGCTCAGCTCACCCCTCAGCAGATCGACGAAGTGGTGCTCGTCGGCGGGTCAACTCGAGTGCCCAAGGTGCAGAAGCTGGTGCGCGACATTTTTGGCAAGGATCCCCACAAGGGCGTGAATCCCGATGAAGTGGTGGCGGTGGGAGCGGCTTTGCAGGGTAGCGTGCTCGCGGGCGATCGCACGGACCTGTTGCTGCTGGACGTCACCCCACTCACGCTCGGCATCGAGACCGAAGGAGGCGTGATGACCGCTCTGGTCGAACGCAACACCACGATTCCTGCGGAAAAGAAAAAGACGTTCAGTACCGCGGCCGACAGCCAGACGGCGGTCACCGTGCGCGTGTTCCAAGGCGAACGACCGATGGCCACTGACAATCGGCTGCTGGGTGAATTCAATCTCGAAGGCATCGCTCCCGCGCCGCGTGGAGTGCCGCAAATCGAGGTGAAATTCGACATCGATCAGAACGGCATTCTGAACGTTACCGCGAAGGATCTCGGTACGCGTAAAGAAGCGACGGTAAGCATCAAGCAGCAGTCGGGTTTGTCCGAGTCCGAGATTGAGCAGATGCGCAAGGATGCCGAACTAAACGCCGCTGAAGACAAACGCAAACTGGAACGCGTGGAGCTGCGTAATCAATCCGAACAGATGTGCTACCAGCTCGAAAAGCTCATGAAGGAGAACGCGGATAAGCTGCGCGACGAAGACAAGAGTCCTCTGGAAGCAGCCATCAAGAAGACGCGTGAAGTGGCCAAGGGCGAGGATGTGGATGCCATGAAGGCGGCTGTCAACGAGCTCGAGCAGGTATCGAATGCCTTCAGCAAGACGCTCTACGAGCGTGGTGCTCAGGCCGCGGGCGATGCTGGCTCGGCAAGTGCTGCGGGTGGCAGCGAGAAGTCCGGTGGCGGCGACGATACGATCGATGCGGAATTCGAAGTGAAGAAAGACTAACGGCGCGTTCCGCGCCACGAAGGAGTGTGTGCGATGAACTTTCGATTTGACAAACTGACGATTAAGGCACAAGAGGCAGTCGCGGGAGCTCAAAACCTCGCGACCGAGAGACAGCACCCCGAGATCGACCCGCTGCATTTGCTGGCGGCGATGATCACCGAACGCGAGGGGGTGTTTCGTCCGCTGATGGAAAAGATCGGCGTCAACGTCGGTCAGTTAGAACGTCAAGTCGAAGCGGAATTGGCTCGCCTGCCGAAAGTGTCGGGCGGTGCCAATCGGCAACCCAATGCCGCACTCCGCGAAGTCCTCGAGCAGTCGGCTCAGATCGCCACGAACATGAAAGACGAGTTCGTGGCGACTGAGCATCTGCTGCTGGCGATCGTCAAACTGAAGTCGACCGCCAAAAACCTGCTCACCGTGAACGGCGTGCGTGAACAAGATGTGCTCACCGCGCTGCAGTCGGTGCGTGGAAGCCAGCGAGTGACGGATCAAAACGCGGAATCGAAGTATCAATCACTCGAAAAGTACGGCATTGATCTGGTCGAACGAGCCAGCCAAGGGAAACTCGACCCGGTCATTGGACGTGACCAGGAAATTCGTCGTGTGATTCAAGTGCTGTCGCGGCGCACCAAGAACAATCCCGTTTTGATTGGCGAACCGGGCGTGGGCAAGACGGCGATCGCGGAGGGTCTCGCGCTGCGCATTGTCCAGGGTGATGTGCCTGCCAGTTTGAAAAATCGCCGTGTCATTGCCCTCGACATGGGTGCTCTCATCGCTGGCACGAAGTTTCGCGGGGAATTTGAGGAACGCTTGAAAGCGGTACTCAAGGATGTCGAACAGGCGCACGGTGAAGTGGTCCTGTTTATCGACGAACTCCACACCGTGGTTGGTGCAGGCCGTGCGGAAGGCGGCGCGGATGCTGCCAATCTGCTCAAGCCGGCGCTGGCCCGTGGCGAGCTGCGTTGTATCGGCGCCACGACACTCGATGAATATCGCCAGCACATCGAAAAAGATGCGGCGCTGGAACGACGCTTTCAGCCCGTCTACGTCGGTGAACCGTCAGTCGAAGACACCATTACGATCTTGCGAGGAATCAAACCGCGCTATGAAGCTCACCATGGAGTTAAAATTCGTGATGGGGCCCTGATTGCTGCCGCTCGCCTATCCCACCGCTACATCACCGATCGCTTTTTGCCCGATAAGGCGATCGACCTGGTCGATGAAGCCGCCAGCAAGCTCGCCATGGAGCTGGAAAGTGTGCCGACGGAAATTGATGAAGTGCAGCGCCGCGTGCGGCAACTGGAATTAGCTGCTCGTCAACTACGCGAAGAAACCGACGAGACCGCCCAGGAAAAACTCCAGGAAATCGAAACGGAAATCACCGAACAGAAGCAAAGCTTGGCAAGTTTGCGGGAACAGTGGGAAGCGGAAAAACTGGGCGTCGGCGATGTCCAAAAACTGCGTCAAGAACTCACCGCCGCCGAACATGAGTTCACGCAGTTGGAAGCTTCCATCAAAGATAAACAATCTTCCGGGACCCTCGTCGGCGAGACCGATTACCAGCGGCTGTACGAACTTGATCAGCGTCGTCGCAGCCTGCGCCAGCGAGTGGAAGCCGAACCGGATGCCGACACCAAGCAGCCGGTCCAGCGGCGTTTGCTGCGACAAGAAGTGACTGATGATGAGATCGCGGGAGTGGTCAGTGCCTGGACCGGCATTCCCGTAAACCGCATGCTGGAGACCGAGCGCGCCAAACTGCTCGTACTGGAAGAACGCCTGCATCAACGAGTCGTCGGTCAAGATGAAGCCGTGGAAGCGGTGGCGAATGCTGTGCGACGTAGCCGCAGCGGTCTGCAAGATCCCCATCGTCCCATCGGCTCATTCATCTTCCTCGGCCCCACAGGAGTTGGCAAAACGGAACTTTGCAAAGCACTTGCCGCCGTCATGTTCGATGACGAACAGGCACTCGTGCGGGTCGACATGAGCGAGTTCATGGAACGACATTCGGTGAGTCGCTTGATTGGCGCACCACCGGGTTACGTAGGCTATGAAGAAGGTGGCAAACTGACCGAAGCGGTGCGCCGACGCCCTTACAGCGTCGTGCTGCTGGACGAAATCGAGAAAGCACATCGCGATGTGTTCAACATCTTGCTGCAAGTACTCGATGATGGCCGCCTAACCGACAATCACGGCAACACGGTCGATTTCACCAACACGATCATCGTGATGACCAGTAACATCGGCAGTCAGGCGATTCAGCAGATTTCGTCCGAGGGTGGTGATGAACAGCAGATTCGCGAGGCCGTGACCGATAACTTGCGACAAGTGTTCCTACCCGAATTTTTGAATCGCGTGGACGAGACGATTGTATTCCACCCGCTGCGGCGCGAGCAGATTGGACGGATCGTGCAGTTGCAAATTCGGCTGCTCATCGACCAACTCGCACAGTCCGAGGTGGTGCTCGATGTGACTCCACGCGCCCTGCAGGCAATCGCTAATGAAGGCTATGACCCCGCTTTTGGCGCTCGGCCGCTCAAGCGAGTGATACAGCAGCGAATTCAAAATCCGCTCGCTACCGAACTGCTGCGCGGCGACGTCGGGGCAGGCCGTGGTGTGCGAGTCGACTTCCAGCAAGACGGCTTCACCTTTGAACTTTTTTCGCCCCAGACCGAAGCGACCGCTCCGCAGACCGCCACACCGTGACGGATACTCGCAGCGATACGACGACCGTTGTTGACGCGACCACCTCCGCGAGTCAACTTCCGCGCATGAAACTTTCGATAGCAGGCCGTAAAAGTAGCGGCAAGCGGTTCCCGAGATTCATCCGGCGCATTACCATGGCACGGTCGTCAATCACGACGGGAGGGTGCTGCGATGGATGTGATTTCAATGGAGGACCGCGGTAGGGGCTCACCGAGCGACTGGCTTGGCAACGTCAAGTCTGGCTTCATGGTGTTTCTCATCGCGTTGCCCTTGTGTTTGGGAATCGCAAACGCCAGCGAGTGTCCACCGATTGCCGGCATCTACACAGCCATCGCCGGCGGCATCATCGCCACGCTGCTTAGTAACTCCCAGTTAACGATCAAAGGACCGGCCGCTGGACTCATCGTCATCGTGATGGGCTGCGTGCTGCAGTTTCGCGAGCAGCTGGAAACTCAAGGAGTGGAAAACGCGGCGCAGGAAGCCTATCGCATGATGCTCGCCGTGTGCGTCGTGTCGGGCGTGATCCAAATCCTGCTAGGGGTCTTCAAAAGCGGCGTGCTGGGTGAGTTTTTTCCGTCCTCCGCAGTCCATGGACTGCTCGCTTCCATCGGTGTCATCATCATGGCCAAGCAGTTACCGGTCGCGCTGGGTGTGCCGGCCGCCGTTTTGAAGGACGAGCATAATCATCCGCTGGAACCGCTCCCGCTGATTCTGAAATTGCCGACCGCTCTGCTGCAATTCAACCCCTACATCGCGGTGATTGGAGTGGTGGGACTGCTGATCATGTTCGGTTTGCCCAGATTCCTCCCAAAAATCCCCAAGCTCGTTCCCTCGCAACTCATCGTGCTCGTCGCCGGCGTTGTGCTGGCAACCTACGTCCTGCATGTTCCCGCTCCCGGAACAGACAATTACCAGTACAGCCTGTTCGGCCGAGACTATGAATTGTCCGCTAAATCCCACTTGGTAGAAGTACCAACCAATGTCCCGCAAGAGGTGACAACACGTGCCCTGGGACTCGCTCAGGCGAGCTTCCTCCCCAACTTCAACGTGTTGAAAACGGCCGCGGCCTGGAAGTGGATCGCCTTGTTTTCCATTATTGGAAGCTTGGAATCGCTGCTCAGCTCCAAGGCGGTCGATATGCTCGATCCACTCAAGCGCAAGACCGATTTGAATCGTGACTTGCTGGCGGTGGGCGTGGCCAATACCGTCGCCGCTTTCTTCGGCGGCATCCCGATGATTTCAGAGATCGTGCGTAGTCGAGCGAACATTGATAACGGTGCTCGTAGCAAATGCTCCAATCTGTTTCATGGGATCTTTTTGCTCGTGGCAGTCGTCACAATACCAGCAGTGCTGAATCGTATCCCGCTCGCGGCACTCGCCTCCATGCTCGTCTTCACCGGCTTCCGACTTGCCCATCCGCGTGAATTCATGCACGTCTACCATATCGGCCGCGAGCAATTTGTGGTCTTCGTATCGACCATCATTGGTGTGCTGGCGACCGACCTCCTGGTCGGCATCATGATCGGAATCGCGGTGAAGCTGGGGATCCACTTTATCAATGGAGTGCCGGTATCCAGTATCTTCCGGCCATTTCTGAATATCGAACAAGTCGACGAAACAACCTACCGGATCACGGCAAGTAAATCGGCCATCTTCAGCAACTGGCTGCTCTTCCGCCGTCAGATTTATCTCTACGGATTAACCGAAAACAAAAACATCATTGTGGATCTCAGCGAGACTCAGCTGGTCGATCACTCGTTTTTGGAAAAGCTACATGAACTTCAGGGCGATTTTGCTGACAAGAATCTGACGCTCAGCATCGTCGGACTGGAAAATCATATGGCCCTGACCAGCCATCCCGAGAGCACTCGAGTGCGCAGCGCCAGTCGTAAAGCTGGGGCGTGAGCGGTAGCAATCAGACGCGCCGCAGTTTTGCTCGAGCACGACTCAGAGTGGGGCCGACACTGTTTTCCGGCATGCCTACTTTGCGACTGATTTCCTGGTAGCTGCGTCCTTCCAGATGATACATACGGACGATGGCGGCTTCGGAGCCGTCGAGTCGTTCGAGCAGGCGCTGCACCTCTTCCCGGTTAGTAATGCGTTCCTCCGGACTCGGCCCGCGATCGAGCGCGGCCGGAGCGGCATCGAGCAGTTCTGAAAAACCACCCGACACTTTGCGCCGCAGTAACTCGCGCACCACGATGCGGCGAGCGACGACGGTCAGGTAGGCCGACAGACAGCTCTCGCCACGAAAACGGCGCAGCGTCGCCATGTCATCATTGACCAATGTCAAGAAAACCTCGGATACCAGATCTTCGAGATCCTGTGGGTTGAGTCGAATGGAGCGGGTCGATGAGGAATGGTTTACGACATGGACGACCAGCCCCAGGAAGCGGTCGACGAAATCCTCCCAGGCTCGCGGCTTACGCGCCAGACAACGTTCCAGCAATTGTCGATCGATTTCAGACAGTGGCACGGTCGTCGACCTCTTACGACTTAGCTGTTACAACGCAGCTCTTAACAACTCTGCTCTTACCATTGGTCTCTTACCATTGGTCTCTACAACGCACAGGGAGCTCGCCCATCACGGCGCACCTGCAACCGGGATCTTAGGCAGTTCGCCCAAATCAGACAAGCTGAACGTGTGGCATCCCGGCTCGACGCTAGCAGTGACTGGTAGCACCGGTGAGAGGCACTCGAAATTCCCGAGGAGCTCCACCCCTTTGAACCACTCCGTCAATCCCTGGGCGGCTGGGCAACTTGGCGTGAAAAAACGAATCGGCCCCCCATCCGCACGTAGTATTTGCAGCACCAATCGACGCCGAGGATCAGCGGCGCACCTGCAAAAACCCAGAGCAGCTGGGGCCAGGTGAGGGGAGCAGTGCCGAGCACACGCTGAGCCGGAGTCCAGGTGAGGATCGCGAGCAAAAACAGACATTCGAGCGTCAATCCCAACAGCAACAGGCGATTGGTTAGCAAACCGCGATTGATACCCGTGCCCAGCTGCGAACGACGACCGAGCACGTTTGCCATCTGCATCACGACGACAGTCGCCAGCGTCGCGGTCGTAGCTTCGCGGTAGAGCGGATCGGAGTCCGTGAGTCGGTCACCCCAGTTCCATCCCCCCCGCCATAAAACTCCCAAAAAGAGCAGCAGCGAATAACCGGCTTCCGTCAGGCCCAGCAGCAGGTAGGCATGCAGGAGCAGTGGCCAGTCGAGAAGTCCCGCAGTTGGCCGGCGCGGCGGTTCGCTCATCACATCTGACTCGGGCGGCTCTTGCCCCAAGCCAATCGCCGGCACAATGTCCGTTCCCAAATCGATCGCCAGAATCTGGACGATCGTAAGTGCCAATGGCACTGGAAAAAGAATGTACAGCAGATAGGGAACGAGTTCCGGCACGTTGCTCGCCAAAACATAGTCCGTGAACCGCTGAATGTTGCGAAAGATCGTACGTCCTTCCTCGATTCCCACCACGATCGAAGCGAAGTTATCGTCGAGCAGAATGAGATCGGCCGCTTCGCGGGCGACGTCGGTGCCGCTGATTCCCATGGCGATCCCGACATCAGCGGCCTTGAGTGCTGGTGCATCATTCACTCCATCCCCCGTCATGCCCACGTTCAGCCCCAAGGACTTCCAGGCTTGCACGATGAGCATTTTTTGTTCGGGAGTGGTTCGGGCAAAGATCGTCGCTCCTTGCTTTAAGCGAGCCGCGAGCTGGGGCGTGGTTAGGGATTCGAGTTCACGGCCCAGAATGACTGCGGGAGATTCACAAAGCCCGACGCGCTGAGCGATCGCCAGCGCCGTGTCGGGGTGATCGCCCGTAATCAAAACCACCCGCAATCCCGCTCGTCGACAACGCGCCATCGCCCGCGGTACCTCGTCGCGAACCGGATCCTCAAACGCCAGAAAACTGTGCAAAACTAACTCCCGCGCCAGCGATTCATACGCCGTATCTGGCAGGAAAGAACTTTCTTCCGAGCGTTTTGCTGAACCATCCGTGGCCGCTGCGCGAACGTCTCGTGCGGACGAAGGAACATCCGCTGCCTGAAGGGAGCGATAAGCCAAAGCAATCAAGCGGCGGCCGCTCGAGGCCCATTGATGGACGAGTTCATCCAGTTGCTGAATACGCTGAGGCCACGCGAGTGGATCGGGAGCATGGACGGCAACGAGGTGCTCACGAATGGCCTCCCAGGCTCCTTTGACGACGAATTCGCGACGACCATTCGCGTCAGCGATGGTCAGCCCCGCTTGAGTGCGTCGATGGACATCGAACGGAAACAGATCCTTTACTCGCGCTCGAATCGCTTCGGGATCTTCACCTCGACTGGCCAGCTCCTGTGCGATGGCAACATCCAGGGGATCGCCATCCCACGTACCGCCAGCGGCCTGCACGTCGGAAGCAATTAGTGCCAGGCGCAGAGCATTCCATGTGCATGGCGGCGTAGCTGCGGGTCGTGTGTCGAAATCCGTTGGCGAAGTTTTTGGGCCAGGATTGACTGAGGGTTCTAGCGCGGGATGCAGGACGAGTTCAGACGCGGGATGGAGCGCGGGATGGAGCGTTGTTTCACGAGTAGGCTCGATTGTCGCCACAAGTTTTAGCTGATTACGAGTGAGAGTGCCGGTCTTGTCCGTGCAAATCACGTGCAACGCCCCAAGCGACTCGACGGCTTCCAGATTTTTCACCAGCACTTGTTTGCGGGCCATGCGGAGGCTGGCCATTGACAGCGCGAGCGTCAGCGTGGGAAGCAGCCCTTCGGGAACATTCGCGACAATAATTCCCATCATGAAGACCAGGTTAGTGAGCCAGGGGCGGCCGATCGACCAACCATAGACGAAGAAACTAACGCCCAGTGCCAGGGCGATGATGGTCAGCACGGCGGCCAGCTGTCGAACTTCTCGTTCCAGTGGTGACGCGGGGCGATCAATGGCCGCAGAAATCGTGGCGATGCGACCGAACTGCGAGCGGGAACCGGTAGCGAAGACCACCGCTTCTCCATGTCCGCGCAGCACCGTGGCACCCGCGAAAACCAAGTTGCGGCAATCCAGGAAGGTCTGAGTTTGCGGATTACTGGTGATCGGGACGGGAGTTGATTCACCGGTAAGCGGACCGTTATTGACGACCAGATCTCGAGCCACGACGACGCGGGCATCGGCCGGCACTCGCTCGCCCTCGGCCAACAGCAATAGATCACCGGGTACGAGCTCGCTGGCCGCTACCTCATCGCCCTGTCGATCGCGACGCACTCGTACTTTGGAAGGCAACAGCTTTTGCAGCTCTTCCATCGCTCGTTCGGCTCGAGCTTCCTGAGCCAGAGCGAAAACGCCATTTAGCAGAGCGACCCCGAGGAGGGCATAACCAAGCGTGGTGAGTCCGGCGTGGCGATCAAGGTAGTCTGCGAGAAAACAGACCGCACCAGCGGCATAGAGCAGCAGGCTAAAAAAATTTGAAAAATGTTTCGCGACGAGTCGGGGCCAGCGCCAGGAACGGGATTGGCTGAGCTGATTGGGCCCACAGTCACGGCGACGATCATGCACCTCGGCAGACGTGAGCCCTGCAGCACGACTGCCGAGATGAAAAAACACAGCCGACGGATCCCAAATCGGGACGTCGGCTGGGTTGAGTGAACGAAAGTCGAGAGCGGATTTCATGGCGAGTTCCCCGGGGGAACTCGCCAGCAGCTGAACCGCTATTTGCCGACGAGTTCCTGCAGGGCTTCAAGAACTTGTTGATCGTGACCATCCACCTGGACGCGCTTCCAGACTTTGGCCACTTTTCCCTGAGCATCGATCAAGAAGGTGGAGCGCTGGATGCCCATGCTCTTCTTGCCGTACATATTTTTTTCACGCCAGGCACCGTAGGCATCAGCAACTTTATGATCCAGGTCAGCCAGGAGCGGGAAATTGAGCTGGTACTTATCACGGAATTTCACGTGGTCATCCACGGGATCGGGACTGACTCCGAGCACTTTCGCGCCAAACTTCGCCAGTTTGGCCTGTGCATCACGAAATGCACAGGCTTCCTTCGTGCAGCCCGGAGTATCATCCTTGGGATAGAAATAAAGGACTACAGGGGAGCCCTTGAGCGACGAGAGCTTAACGGTGGTACCATCGTCCGCTTTGAGCGAAAACGCCGGAGCTGCCGCTCCTTCTTCCACGAAATCAGCCATAGATTATCCCGTACAAATAGTGGAGCGAAAAAAACCAGCCCATGAAAACGCACTTTTCACGACCGCCCGGTCCCGTCGCCGCTTAACCGCCGAGCGTAGTGATGGATTAATAGCGAAATTTTTTTGGGCCTCCGGGTGTCCCAGTTCACCGGAAACTGGAATTTCGATGAACGCGAGTTAGCCAATTGGTGAGGGCATCGTGCCATTCGGATCGCAGCATCGTGCCGCGAAGATTGACCGCGTGGGTGCCAATCCCAAAAGTGGGAAGGGCGGCAGTCCGCTGGGTGGCGAACTGCCGAACTTTCGGTCTTGGCCCCTGGGTCGGCGCGCTTTGGGACGGCCTCGGGTCGCAACTCGGCGTTGCCCTATCCTCCGCTTAGGCCGTGAGGCACTGTAACCATCCACCTCTCATCCAGCAACCGCTGGCTGGGTAGCTCGGTTATGTTGTCGTCGCCCGCGAGCTTCCTCCAGCTTCTGATCGCGTTGCTCGCGGATCATCTCTCCCAGACCGTTTAGTTTATCCGCAGGAGCGAGGTAAGCGTTCGCCGAGTGTAGCCGGACACGGTTGTAATGATCTGCCAGCGTCATCATTTCCCGTTCCTTCATGGTCGCTCGTGGTAATCGATGATCGCCTGTTTTTCCCAGTCCTCCAGCCACCAGTCGCGCGGTATCTGACCAATGTGCACGGTGGCTCTCAGATGACGCCGCACGACAGCCGCCTTCTGTTGGTCGCCAAACTGCCATCGCTCACGTTCGGTCGACTCGCTCACGAACAAGCTCTTTAGAGTTCCGCTAACTCAAGAGCTCGACAATTCCAGTTCCGTGAGGAGATTCGTTTCGGCAGCGCAATAAAAAAACCCTCGAGTGCCTGAGCACCCGAGGGTTTTTAAAAATCCCGGCAAGACCTACTTTCGCACCTTCAAGTACTATCATCGGCTCGGAGAGCTTAACTACTGTGTTCGAGATGGGAACAGGTGTGACCTCTCCGATATAGTCACCGGGAAGAGATACGTTGAGCGTTGAGACTCAACGTACCTAATCGATTGTAGAGGAATGGCATACCCAGCCAGCCACACGTGCTGTGACGTGTGAGAGTCTTAAATATAAGTGGCCAAGCTTTCGTCCATTAGTACTGGTTAGCTTAACACATTACTGTGCTTACACATCCAGCCTATCAACCTGGTAGTCTACCAGGGGACTTTCGAGCTAATGCTCTTACGAAACCTAATCTTAGAGCGGGCTTCACGCTTAGATGCTTTCAGCGTTTATCCTTTCCGTAGTTAGCTATCCAGCCGTGCCACTAGCGTGACAACTGGTACACCAGAGCTACGTCCTTCTAAATCCTCTCGTACTAAAGAAGAATCTCTGCAAGTTTCGTACGCCCACGGCAGATAGGGACCGACCTGTCTCACGACGGTCTGAACCCAGCTCACGTACCACTTTCATTGGCGAACAGCCAAACCCTTGGGAGCTTCTT
>JBIIHW010000066.1:0-16973 GCA_044235425.1 Pirellulaceae bacterium | reverse complement strand
GTCGGAGCAACGACTTCCTCGGTTACTCGCCTTCGCGTTGAAGACGCCAAGTAACCGGGGAAGTCATTGCTTCGCCCGACGCAGGGTCGGGTCGGGAGCCGCTCTCGACTGGCGCAGGGTCGGGTTGGGGGCAGCTCTCGACTGGCCTTGTGCCAGTCGGAGCAACGACTTCCTCGGTTACTCGCCTTCGCGTTGAAGACGCCAAGTAACCGGGGAAGTCATTGCTTCGCCCGACGCAGGGTCGGGTCGGGAGCCGCTCTCGACTGGCGCAGGGTCGGGTTGAGGGCAGCTCTCGACTGGCGCAAGGTCGGGTCGGGGGCAGCTCTCGACTGGCGCAGGGTCGGGAGCCGCTCTCGACTGACGCAGGGTCGGGAGCCGCTCTCGACGGACGCAAGGTCGGGTCGGGAGCTGCTCTCGACTGGCCTTGTGCCAGTCGGAGCGACGACTTCCTCGGTTACTCGCTGTCGTGCATGATTTCGCAGAGCTGGCCGAGGTCGCGGCCGATGGCGTTAGCGTCCAGTCCCGCTCGAAGATGCACATTGTTCACGAAGGCGGCAAAGACAAGTTTTCGGCCCGTGGCCGTTGTGAGGTAGCCGGCGAGTGCTTTGCTGGTAAGTACCTGGCCGCCGTTCATGACGTTGTTCCACGACAGAGTGCCGGTCTTCGCTTGTACTTTACCGCGAACGTCACTCTCCGCCTTCACCGACTTCGCCAGCGTGCCGTCGACACCGAGGCTCGGCAGCGCTCGTTCATACACGGCAAAGTCCGGTCGCTTCTGCATCGCTCGAAGCAGCTGCACGGTGGCTCGTGGAGTCACATGATCTGCTCGATCACCACCTGCTCCACCACCAAACGAGATCGTCTCTACCTCCACTCCGATTCGCCGCAGAAAATCGCCTTGCCGACGCAGGCCGTCCGCTAACGTTCGCTCCCCATGCTTCGCCGCTACCAGCAGCGGCAGCGTACTGGCGTGCAAATTGTGACTCACCTTGAGTATCAGCCGTGCGGACTCGGCAAAC
Organism: Pirellulaceae bacterium; assembly: GCA_044235425.1. GTDB lineage: Bacteria > Planctomycetota > Planctomycetia > Pirellulales > Pirellulaceae > JBJSXJ01. Next base: position 15,954 of record JBIIHW010000066.1, on the reverse strand, counting down.
GTCGGTGATTCCAATTTCGCGACGACGGGCAAAGTTCGATATTCTCGGCGATCGGGTAAGCGCTGCGTGTTATTTCGTGCCAGACTGGGTGTGTTCACTGGGATGCCTCGCCGCTGCAGGGCTTCGATGAGGAGCGTGCGCGCATGGGAGGCGGCGTCGGCCACTTCGAACACGCGCACGATCGGTCGATGATTCGCGGGAATCTGACCGATCACATGCAAGCGACCATCGCCTAAATCGCGCAGCGTGATGAGCAGCGGGTCATCTTCCTTCGCGGTTGCGACATTCGTCTCCAGGCGAATCGCTTGAGTTTGTGGCCGCCATAAAATCTGAGCCGGCTTACCGGGCTTGGTAGGAGTAATCTCGACGTCGATCAAATTATCGTTAATCAGGATCGGCGTCACTCGACTGGGCCCGCTGCCGGTCCCCTCCGCTCGATCGAATAGCAAGTCGTCGACGATGACATCCCCGTCAATGGACCGGATTCCGGAGCGGGCGATTTGCTGAGCGAGATGTTCGATGCCGGCGAGGGGGTTGGGAGCGGTAAGCTGAGTGTCGTTGGGGCCATTGGCATAGGTATGGTCGTTATTCGTGAAAGCGATTTCGCCATTCTCCGTCGTGCGGCCTCCAAAACTCAGGTCACCCGAGGCGACCAGGATTAAGTCTCCGTGAAGCTGCTGGGTACCGTCGATCGTGCCACGTCGATGGACCGGCGTGATGAAGCGGTGATCGGCACCTAGCGCATCGAGGGCCGTTGCGACGCTATACAGCTTGGTGACCGAGGCGGGGATGAAGAGCTGATCGGGATGCCGTTCCAGGACGACGTCACCGGTTTCCTGATCGACGAAGAGCAGGCCCCAGCGTGCGGTCTGGTAGCGGGGCTGATTGAAGAGAGCCTCCAGACGCTCATCGCGCGTCTCGCCGAACGCGGTCTGTGGCAGCACGTGGAGTGGTGGCGGGACGACCTGCAGCACGAGGAGACTCAGCAGGAATCCAAGGAAACAGCGCATGGTCAGCTCTCCTGGTTGGACGCGGAAAAACCCTGGCCCCGTGTCTGGTACACTCCTACCGGGTCCGATAGGATTCGGATTATGCCAGCATCCGACATCATCATCAAAGGCGCTCGCGAGCACAATTTGCGAGACGTCTCGCTCGTTTTACCCCGTAATCAACTTATCTGTCTGACGGGTGTCAGCGGTTCCGGAAAAAGCTCGCTCGCATTTGACACGGTCTTCGCGGAGGGGCAGCGACGCTACATTGAAAGCCTCTCCACGTTCGCTCGGCAGTTTCTCGGTCAATTACCGAAACCCGACGTCGATGTGATTCAGGGGCTGAGTCCGTCGATATCGATTTCACAGAAGTCGACGGGGCACAATCCGCGGTCGACCGTCGGTACGGTCACCGAAATCTATGATTATTTGCGACTGCTGTATGCCCGAGTGGGACAAGGTTTTTGCCCACAGTGCCAGCAGCCGATTACGGCTCAGTCGCGCGAGCAGATTTTGATCAGTATTTTGCAGCTGCCAGCGGACAGTAAGTTTGCGGTCCTCGCACCACTCATCCGCGCACAAAAAGGTGAGCATCGCGAGTTGTTCGTGGATTTGCTCAAGCAGGGGTTTAGTCGAGTGCGAGTGGATGGTCGCACCGTGTCGCTCAACGACGTACCCGCGCTCGACCGCCAATTGCGGCACACGATTGAAGTGGTGGTGGATCGCTTTGTGCTGAGTCCCGATGTGCGGCCACGTTTGACGGAGGCGATCGAGTCGGCGCTTAAGCTGGGCGAAGGGGCGCTGGTGATCGACCTGGAATCTCCTGAGGGCAGTCGGGACATTGTCTATTCCAGTCAATATGCCTGCACGCCATGTGGATTGAGCTTTGCTGCACCGACCACGCAGCTCTTCAGCTTCAACAGTCCTCAGGGGATGTGTGAGGCGTGTCATGGTTTGGGAACGAAGTTTACCTTCGATCCGAAACTGGTGATTTCCAATCCCGAGAAGACGATCAAGAATGGCTGTATTGAACCACTGGGAAGCTTCAAGAAGATGGAACGCTACATGCGTCTCATCTTCGAGCAGGTGGCTGATGTGTTGGAGTCGCATTTCGAGTTGGAGACGGGTGCGATTTTAGAGACGCCTTGGAAAGATGTCCCCGCCGTCGCTCAGCAGATCGTGCTCTGGGGAACCGGCAAGGAAGCGATTCCAGTTCCACCCAGTGTGCTGCCGCGCGTGAGCGGAAAAAGCATGCGATTCGCGGGCGTTATCCCGGGGTTTTTAAGCGATCAACTTGAGACTGCGAGCAAGAAGACCAGCGAGAAACTCGAATGCTACATGGCCCATCTGGAATGTAGTGACTGTGCAGGGCAGAGACTGCGTCCGCAAGCTCGAGCGGTGCGATTAACGACCAACGCGATGCAGTTCCAGGATCAGCCGCGGCGCTCACTGCCAGAGGTTTGTGAGTTGTCGATTTGCGATGCGGTCGCTTTTTTTGACGGTTTGCAGTTGGATACGAACGGCGCGATGATCGCCGCCGAAGTGCTCAAGGAAATTCGGTCTCGACTCGGTTTTCTGCTGAACGTCGGCCTCGATTATCTCACCTTAGCCCGCTCCGCGCCGACGTTATCGGGCGGCGAGACGCAGCGAATTCGTCTGGCGAGCCAAATTGGTTCGGGCCTCGTCGGTGTGCTCTATATTCTTGACGAGCCGTCGATCGGATTACATCCGCGCGACAACGATCGCTTGCTGGGCACTCTGCAGCATTTACGGGACATGGGCAACACGGTCATTGTCGTGGAGCACGACGAAGATACGATGCGAGCAGCGGACCGTGTGATCGATTTCGGACCGGGGCCGGGCGTGCGTGGTGGCCATATTGTGGCTCACGGAACCGCTCGAGATATCGCGGCGGAGCCGACGAGTCTCACGGGCCAGTATCTGTCGGGACGAACGCGGATTGAAATTCCCCGAGAGCGCCGCCCGATCGGCAACCGATTCCTCGAGATCCTCGGTGCCGCTCACAACAATCTGAAGAACATTGATGTGCGCATTCCGCTGGGTGCATTCGTCTGTATTACGGGTGTCTCTGGCTCGGGTAAAAGTTCGCTCGTCACCGACATTCTGGTGGAAGCGCTGCGACGCGATTTGAATGGCGGCGAGGGCAACCCGGGCAAGTTCGCCAAGATGCTGGGCCTGGAGCATCTCGATAAACTCATCGACATCGATCAGTCGCCGATTGGACGAACGCCGCGGAGCAACCCTGCGACTTATATCAAAGTGCTGGATGAAATTCGTGAACTGTTCACGCAGATGCCTGAAGCGAAGCAGCGCGGATTCAAGCCGGGTCGTTTTAGTTTCAACGTGACGGGTGGCCGCTGCGAAGCGTGTGAGGGCAACGGTTCTAACAAACTGGAGATGGATTTTCTGGCGGATGTGTGGGTCACCTGTCCGGTTTGCGAGGGGCGACGATTTAATCGCGAAACGCTGCAGGTGCGATTCAAGGAGAAGTCCATTCATGATGTGCTGGAAATGGACGTACCCTCGGCGATCGAGCTATTCGACAATGTGCCGACGATTCGTCATAAGCTGGAAACCTTGCGCGCGGTGGGACTCGATTATTTGAAGCTCGGCCAGCCATCCCCGACGCTGTCTGGCGGCGAGGCCCAGCGTGTGAAGCTGGCGCGTGAATTGGTGAAGCGCAGCACCGGCAAAACTCTCTATCTGCTCGATGAGCCGACGACGGGCTTGCACTTTGCCGACATTCATTTGCTGCTCAACGTACTCCACAACTTTGTGGATTCGGGCAACACGGTACTGGTGGTCGAACACAATTTGGATGTGATTAAAACGGCTGATTGGGTGATCGACATGGGGCCGGAGGGTGGCGCCGGTGGTGGCACGATCATCGCTCAAGGAACTCCAGATGAATTAGCACAGTGCGAGCATTCCTACACCGGACAATCGCTGCGGAAGCATCTGCAGCAGCGGCCGGTAGAAATCACGACGAGCAAGAAGCGAGCGACCAAGAAGAACGCGACGGAGCCAGCCCCGATTGAACTCAAGCCGCAGCCGCCGATCACGGTCGTTGGAGCCCGACAGCACAACTTGAAAAATGTCGCTGTGACCGTGCCACGTGATCGCATGACAGTTTTTTGTGGACCGAGCGGTTCGGGCAAAAGTTCGCTCGCCATGGACACGATTTATGCTGAGGGCCAGCGACGTTATGTCGAGAGTTTAAGTTCTTACGCGCGACAATTTGTGGCTCAGATGCAGAAGCCTCAGTTGGAATCGATCGACGGACTTTCACCGGCGGTGGCCATTGAACAGAAGAATCTGGGTCACACGCCGCGATCGACCGTCGGCACGGTGACGGAGATTTATGATTATCTGCGCGTGCTGCTGGCGCGGCTGGGGAAACCGTATTGTCCGAAGTGCCAAGTTCCTATTGGTACGCAAACGGTTGATCAGGTCACGGACACGGTGCTGGCGATGCCCGCGGGCACGCGCCTCTATCTGCTCGCCCCAATCCAACTGGATGGGGGACGGACGTATGAGCAGTTGTGGGACGAACTACGCTCGACGGGATATGTTCGAGTGCGCATCGACGGCTTCACCTACTCGTTGGATAAGCCACCGGAACTGGATCGACGCACACAGCACACGATCGAGGTGGTGGTAGATCGCGTGGTGGTGCAACCGGCACAGCGCTCACGACTCACCGACAGCATTGAGAAAACGTTGTCGCTGGGTAAAGGCATCATGCAGGTGGCGGTGGTCGAGGAGGGGATGCTGGAGAGTCGCTGGGAGTTGATCACGCACAGCCAGCATCTGGCCTGTCGGCAGTGTGGCGACAGCTTTGAGCCGCTGACGCCTCATCGGTTCTCTTTCAATACGCAGCTCGGCTGGTGTAGCTCGTGCCAGGGATTGGGGACACAGCGCGGGGCGAATCCGGCGCAGCTGATTCGAGATCCGAAGCTAACGTTGCGAGAGGGAGTGCTGCGACTGTGGCCGGGGCTGGATCAGGCCACTTCGCTGTCGATGTTGGAGGCGATGGGGCGCGAAGTGGGGCTGCCGCTGGATGTGCCGTTTGAACTACTTCCGGGTCGGTTTCGTCGACTGATTCTGCACGGAACTGGTGACATCTGGTTTACGGTTGAGAAGCCTTTTCCGTTTCGATTTCAATTCAAGGGCATGTATCCGGCACTGGAGGAGGCGTCGCACGTCTCGATCTCGCTGCGCTACAGCTTGGAGCAACTGGTTGATGAAGTCGAATGTTCGGTGTGTAACGGGAGTCGGTTACGGCCCGACGCTTCGGCTGTGCGCTTTCACGATCTCACGATCGAAGATTTCACTCGCCTGCCTCTGGGTGCCTTGCAGCAGACGATCGCCGGGTGGACGCTGGAACCGGCCGAAGCGAAGGTGGCGGGGGAGTTGCTGCGCGAGATTCAGAATCGCGTCAGTTTTCTGGTCGATGTCGGGCTGGATTACCTGAGTCTTGGTCGACCGGCGGCGACGTTATCGAATGGTGAGGCGCAGCGTATTCGGTTAGCAAGTCAACTCGGGAGCGGACTGTGTGGCATTCTTTACGTGCTTGATGAGCCGACGATTGGCCTGCATCCACGCGATAATCGCCGGCTCCTCAACGCGCTCCACAAGCTGCGTGATTTAGGTAATACCCTGATTGTGGTGGAGCATGATCGTGAGGTGATCGAGGAGTGCGATTATCTCTGTGACTTTGGACCGGGAGCTGGGAAGCTGGGTGGTGAGATTACTGCCGCGGCACCTCCGCAGCAGATTGCGGCGAACAAGCGTTCGGTGACGGGACCGTATTTGAGTGGAAGCAAGGCGATTTCGATTCCGACGAATCGACGCAGCACCTTGCCCAAGCCGGACAAAAAAGATCTGCTCGTACGCAACGCGCGACACAACAACTTGCGAAATATCGATGTGAGGATTCCCGCACAGACGCTCACCGCGATCACGGGGCCGAGCGGCAGTGGAAAGAGTTCGCTGGTTGAGGACATTTTGTATCCCGCTTTGGCAAGGCTGCTGCACCGAGCGGCAGTGACACCGGGAGCCCACGATGCTCTGGAGGGTGTGAAACAGTTCAACAAAGTGATTCGAGTGGATCAGCAGCCGCTGGGGAATTCACCCAGTTCGAATCCAGCCACGTATACGGGTGTCTTCGAGCTGATTCGCGATGTATTCGCGCAGGTGCCGGCCGCGCGTGTGCGCGGGTACAGCTCGCGACACTTCAGTTTCAATGTGCCGGGAGGCCGCTGCGAGGTTTGTGAAGGAAATGGCCAGAAGCGGATTGAAATGCACTTCCTGCCCGATGTCTGGGTGAAGTGCGAAACCTGTCATGGGAAGCGATACGAGCAGGCGGTGTTAGATGTTACGTATCTCAATCGTTCGATCAGCGATGTGCTGGAGATGACCTGTCGCGAGGCCCTGGAGCTGTTCGATAACATTCCAAAGATTCGGCGCATTTTGCGCACGCTGTGTGATGTGGGCCTGGATTATCTCACGCTGGGACAGTCGGCCCCGACGCTGTCCGGTGGCGAAGCGCAGCGAGTGAAGTTGGCTGCTGAGCTTTCTCGACCGGACACGGGCAAAACAATTTATTTGCTCGACGAGCCGACGACGGGATTGCACTTTGATGATGTCCAGCGGCTGCTGGATGTCATGCATCGGTTGGTCGACATGGGCAACACGGTGGTCGTGATTGAGCATAATCTGGATGTCATCAAGCAATGCGACTGGATTATCGATTTGGGCCCAGAGGCGGGTGTGGGTGGTGGTCTGCTGGTCGCCCAGGGTACTCCCGAGCAAATCGTCGCTCATGCCGAAGCTGTACAGACCAGTAGCGCGCGAAAGCCAGCGGTGAGCAAGAAGAAATCCGCGAAAGCAAAAGGGAAGGCGACGGCGGCAGATGTGAAAGTGCTGGCGGGAGTTCCTGCTGAGAGCGTGGCAGCCGAACAGCCGACCCTGCTGAGATCTCACACGGGTGAGGCACTCGCACCGATTCTCGCTGCTGGTCCTTATCAGGAGCGCCAGCCAACGAAGATCGTGGATGAGAAGCGGCCTGACGATCTGGAAATCCATGAACTAGGCAAGACGCTGAAGATGCCATGGGAAGTCGATGGACGACGCTGGCACACTCGCGATCGCATCAGCTATTCCGGGTCCAACCCGCGGTGGGATGGTCGAATTCTGGAACAGGTGGTTGATCGAATCCAGGATGCAGGCGGGTTTGCGGCACCAGACTGGGATAGTCGAAACACTGTCGAGGTATTTGGAGCGAAGAAATCTCACGGGTGGTTCCTGCGCGCAGAGACGAGTGAAGTCTGGTTACTCACGTTGAAATTCCGCGTAGCGCGAGATGCCTTTCGACACAAAAAACTAGTGGAAAGTATCAAGCTAAAGGAGCTCAGCGAGATCCCCGAGATGCCGTTTACGGAGTATCAAAGACGCATCACGGTGAATTTAACGCGGGGGCCGTGGCAGGAAGTGGTGTTCCGACTTTATTCATTGGAAGATGTGAATAGTCCAGAATTCTGGGCGTTTGTGGATCGCGCGATGGAAGCGTTCAAGCAGATTGATCAACCGGGACCGGTGGCACAGGAAAGCGAGTCGCTGCTGCCAACCAAGCGACACGAAAAACTGGTCCCGGGAGCAGCCAACACGGCGGCGGAAGTGGACGCAGAAGCGGATGCCGTAGCAGGGACGACGTTAAGGGCTCAACCGGGAATTCTCGATGCGCTGCAGCCCTGGAAAGTGTTGGGCAGAGCCTGGCATTTTTCAGCTCGCGGTTTTCCGGCGGGTAGCAAAGTGGCTTGGAAGCCAAGAATATTGGAGGCGTTGTGCGAGAAAATCGATGAGGTGGGAGATGGAGGAGAGTTTTCTTGGGTGGAAAAAGATTGCGTCAGTTTCACTCTTCCCGAAGTACCCCTTCCTTGGGCGATGATTCACACGAAAAACCCGGAACATTTACGACTGTCGTTATTTGGCCCGCCCAAGATCGTGAACATGCAAACGGTTGCCCATTTCATTAGTCTTCTATCGGTTGAGATCGAAAAAGGTAAAGACTTCGACACGGTGCATATCGATTTCACTACTTTGGAAGAGGTCGAAGATTCTGGACTGTTACCATTCCTGTACGCACACATCAGCGGCGTGGCCTAATCCGATGCTCAACGATCTTCTGCCCACGAATTTTTTGTTTCGTTTTTCTTTTCCGTGTCGGCATGCAAGCAAGGCAGGAAAGCCTGATTGTCCCGTGCTGGATGAGTCCTATGCATTACCACACTTTTCAGCACTCGACCAAACGCCCACATTAGCGGATGTGCGGCTTGCGTGGAGTGATGCAGGGCTAACCGTGAACCTGCGAGTCAGCGGCCGACAAACTCCGCTGGAGTTCAATTGGCGAGATACGCTGGCGAACGACAACCTTCAGTTATTTGTCGACACTCGTGATACACACAATGTGCATCGTGCGACTCGCTTTTGTCATCGTTTTGCTTTTATGCCACGTAAGAGCGAAGCGAAAACCGCTGGTGGGAATGCGCTGTTACTGGCAATCAATCGCGCTCGGGAGAGCCCTCGAGGAATTCCAGACCAAACGTTATCGGTACGAGTGGACTATAAGAAAGATGGCTATTTGCTGCAGGGAACGATTCCAGCCGCCGCGATTACGGGCTTTGATCCCAGCGAACATCCACGGCTTGGTTTTTACTACTACGTTCTGGATCAAGAGCTAGGGCGCCAATTCTTGACCCTGAATCAAACGTTCAACGTGCTGGAGGATCCCAGTATGTGGTCTACGATTGAACTGGTGCGAGAATAGTTTTTATCAGCCATGGATGACAACGGTTTTCGACTCGGTCATTTCGGCGATGGCATATTTGGGTCCCTCTTTGCCGAAACCGCTTTGTTTGAGTCCGCCGTAGGGCATGAGATCGGCGCGCCAGCCTGGTCCCCAGTTGATATGAATATTGCCACTCTCGATCTGCTCGATAAACCGCAGTGCTTGCTGCAAGTTGTTGGTGAAGACGCCGGCGCTCAGACCATACTTGGCATCGTTGGCCAGTTGGAGTGCGTCGTGAGCATCGGTCGCTCGAGTTACCGCGACGGCGGGTCCGAATAACTCTTCGCAGCAGAGTCGCGTCTGGGGACTGACATCGGCAATTAAAGTGGGTGGCATCAAAGTACCAGCTCGCTCGCCACCTACGACAACTCGCGCACCACCGTGTACCGCTTCGCTCACCCACTGCTCCACGCGTTCGGCATCGCGTAAGCGAATCATCGGTCCCATCGTAGTGTCGGGGGCGAGTGGATCACCGGCGCGAATGGCTGACACGCGGGGAGCCACCCGCGCCAGCAGTTCGTCGTAGATCTCAGCGACCGCGATCACACGCTGCGTGGAGATGCAGACTTGGCCCGCATTACCATAGCCGGTCGCGACTACGGCGGTGGCGACGAGGTCAAGATCGGCATCGGCGAGCACGACGAGCGGGCTGTTGGATCCCAGTTCCATCGTCACTCGTTTCAAACCCGCCACCTGGCAAATACGACGTCCAATATCAGCGCTGCCTGTAAAGCTGATTTTTCGAACGCGTTCGTCCGCACAGAGCTGATCGCCGATGGCTGCCCCAGAGCCGGTGACGCAGCTGATTCCCAGAGCCGGTAGTCCTGACTCCAACAGTAATTCAATTAATCGCAAAGCGGAGAGCGGTGTGTCGGTGGCGGGTTTGAGGATCACGCTGTTGCCAGCGGCCAGTGCGGGACCGACTTTATGGCACACCAGATTCAAAGGAAAATTGAACGGCGTGATCGCCAGTACCACACCGCAGGGCACTCGGACGGTGAAACCAAGTTTGCCCGTTCCACCGGGAGCAGCGTCGAGCGGCAGCACTTCACCACTCAGCCGCTTCGCCTCTTCCGCAGATAATTCCAGCGTTTCCGCCGCTCGCGTCACCTCGAATATCCCTTCGGCCAGTGTCTTCCCTTCCTCGCGCGCGATTAGCGTGCCTAGTTCTTGTTGCAGCTCGAGGAGTCGATCGGCAGTTCGGCGCAGGATGCGGAAGCGTTCGATGGCAGGCAATCGGCGCATGACGGTGGCACCTTCGACCGCGCCTGCAAGGGCCTCGTCGACCTCTCGGCTCGAGGCGCGAGGTACCGTATCAACGACTTGTCCATCGTAGGGACTCATCACCTCAATTGTCCCCGCAGAGCCGTCGCGCCAGGCAGCACCGAAATACATCTTCATCGCGAACTCCCGTAATGGTTTGTGATTCGTGAGCCGGGGCGACCATAAAAAGGGCCTCGGATGGTTTTATGCCATCCGAGGCCTTTGGTGATTGATCGTAATGGGAAGCGGTGGCTGACGAGAATCGATTGGCTCGACCGAGTTACAACCACCCGAAAAATTACTGATCCTTGAACTGAGCGGTCAGGAAATTCTGGATCTGCTTTGCCATTTGAGAATCGGGAGCGGCCTTTTGAGCCTCTTCGAAAATCGGCTTCGCTTTGGCCTTGTCGATTTGCATCGTGGCGAGTGCCTTGAGGATGAGTGCTTCCTGCAAACCCTCACCCGTGGGCTTCATCTCTTCCAGCAGTTTTTCAACGCTGTCGAGCACACCTTGGTGGTTGTTGGGACCGGCGGTCTGGCGGATCTTGGTGAGAGCGGCACGCACATCACCCAATTTGAGAGTGCCTTCGTACTTGGCCTTCAAACCTGCCGCGTTATCGGCATCAAGCTTGATGATTTCGTCGACGACACTGCGGTATTGAGAAACTGCGAGTTCGCCGTCGATCACGGAAATGGCTTCATCGAGTTTCTTGGCTTTGTCGGCACCACTGGCCTTTTCAGCTTCAGCCATGGCGGCGTCGCGCTTCTTGCGAATCTCTTCCTTCTTGATCAGGTCATCTACGTATTGATCGGCTTCAGCACCGCTGTAACCAACCGTCTTGCTGTAGGGGCGACCCGAGGCGTCGGCCAGGATGATCGTCGGCACACCCGACACTTTGAACTCGCCTGCCATCTTCGGATACTGCGCCTTCTCTTCGTCGCTCTGCATCGACTTGTCGCGCGGATTGTCGACCTTCAGCAGAATGAACTTTTCGGGAGTCTTGGTCTTGAACACTTCGGTGTCGAGAACCTTGGCCTTGAGTGCCTTGCAGGGCGGGCACCAGTCGGAACCGGTGAACTCAATGAGAATATCTTTGCCTTCCTTAGCCGCCTTTTCCTTGGCCTCTTGGAACGAGACCACCCAACCTTCTTCCGCTGACCAGCCTTGAGCGACCAGCGTCAGGATGACCGCAGCGGCCATCAACATGCGTGTTGTCCATCGTAGCAATGACATACCAGAACTTACCTTTCTTATTGGTTTGCGACCCACCCCAGTGTTTGGCATTTGCATTCCGGCATGGCTCCTCCCACTCGAAACGCACCCAAAACAGTCTAACAGACGAAAGGGCAATTTCCACCCACAACACTAGTCAGACGCGGATTTGCCACAGGGACAAGTCCGCAGCATCCCGGCTACCCCTATCTCTTCGTTGATCGGACTCTGTGTGGCACAAATCCAAGCCTTGCGAGGCCGGTGAGTCATCGAAATAGGAACTCGTCGCAGTTATTCCTTTTCTTCCACAAGAACTTCTCGATAGGCGATTGCGCGCCGCACGGGGGGTGGTAATTCGGCGCTGGGGCCCTTGATCGCGCGCCAGAGGATTTCATTCAGTTCGAAGTCGTCAATGCGATCGTATTCGGTAAAGTCCATCTTGTTTGATCGTTCGGCACCATAGGCCAGTTTGTCATTGAGTTTATTGATGTCAATTTGGGCTGGTTCGTGCTGATAGGGTGTCAAATCCGGTTGATCGGTGAAAGATTCGAACATCGGTTGTGCCGAGGCGTCGAATTGGCTGAGGGGCGGCAAGCCGAGAATGAGTTCCATCGTGCGAATCATGCTGCAAGTGCTGTACTGCGTGCTGTCCAGATGATGACGCCGCACGTAGGGGCTGATGACCAACCCGACGGTGCGGTGAGCGTCGATGTGGTCGGGGCCATTTTGAGCGTCATCTTCGATGACAAAAATCGCGGTCGAGGCCCAATACTTACTTTTACTGACTGCCTCCACCAATCGCCCCAGCGCCAGATCGTTACTGGCGACACAGGCCTGGGGTGTGGGTGAACCGGTTCGCGTTCCTTCCGTATGGTCCTCACCTAAACTCATGATAATAAATCGAGGTAAATCCCCGTTCTTTTCGTATTCACGAAACTCTTCCAAAAACGTTTCCACTCGATCCGTATCACGCACTTTGTGGCCAGGCTTTTTCGGGATGCCATATTTGGGAGAAACATGGCCAACCAGCCCGGGCACTCGACCTTCCATGCGGAACGTACCATCCTTGTCGCTCACACGACCGCCATATTCGCCGTAACTTCGATAGCTGATACCGAGCCGCTTGCAGGCGTCCCAGATGTAACCACTGGGAGCGGTCGTTAAATCGCCTTCATCATCGTCGTCGATTCCGAGTCGACCGGAGTAGGTGAGTGCCCAATTGCGGGAGATGTAATCAGTGTTGTAAGCCATCGTCGACCAGGGATGGCCATCTGCCGATACGTGGCCGTTGCAGTAGAGGTTATCGAGCAGGACGAATTCATTCGCCAGCTTGTGATGATTGGGCGTGACGCGTTCCCCGAACATCAGCAGACTCTCATCGCGCCTGCCACGGGGAATATCACTGAATACCTGATCGTAGGTGCGATTTTCTTTGATCACATAGATGACATGTTTGATTGGCGACTTATCACCAACCTTGGTCGGTATGGCCGTTGGACGTTGGGACGGCGCGGCAGTCAGCTGTTTATCGGAGTAGGGGCAGTTCTGATAGACCTGATGAGTGTAGGCGGCGAGTTCCTTATCGGAGGGCAGTTCGATGATGGAAAGGGACCCAGATAATGTGGTGCCGATATAAGGAAATGGAAAATAGGAATAGTCGCCCTGGGCCTTGGGTTTGGCCAGTTCAGTGGCGAGTTTTTCGGGGTTGGGTTTATTCGGTGCGGTTTGATTTCCCTTCCCCACGCCGACCAATAAATGTTTTTCATCGGGAGTGATGGCGAGGGAGGTGGGATACCAACCCGTGGGAATGAATCCTTTCACCTCGCTATGACGCGGATGCTCCACGTTGATCACCGCAATGCAGTTGTTATCCGCATTGGCCACAAACAGCGTCTCGCCGTCCGGAGCGATGCAGAGTGCATCGGGAGTGCTGCCTTCCGGTGAACGCGGAAAGAGTGCGGTAAAGATCGTCTCTTGAACCGTTCCAGTTTTGGTGTCAATGACGGAGACTTGGTTGCTAGAGGCACAGGCGACGAAGAGTCGATCGTCGGTTGGATGCAGGGCAATCTGATTGGGATGTTCGCCGACCGGAATCCGCGCGACGGTTTGGAGCGATTCTGGGTCGACAACCAGCACTTTGCGATCCGCCCAGTCGCTGACGTAGAGCAGTCCATTGCGAGCGAGGACGACATCGTAGGGACGCTTACCACAAGGCACGGAAAGATTCGGCTGCTGCTTACTCAAGTCGATGCGCGTGATGGCTCCGCCCGCTCCGTTGTCCGTGGTCGCATCACCCCAGGCAAACGATTTGCCTTTTCCCCTGGCGAGGATAGTTAGCGAGTAGAGATGTCCGTGGTTGGTGTCGAGCGTCAGTCCGGTGCGAAATCCTTCTGGCGGCGTGTCGGCGGGTGGAGTGGCATCTTTGGCGAGTGGTAAGGGAAACGGATCACGGGTGGTCAGTTGGCCGTCGCGCCACTGATAACCATGCAGCAGCGATGCACCTCCCCCAGACCACCAGATGCGCCCGTCTTGAGGATTCAGCGCTAAACCGTACCAAGTTTGTTTGGCTGTCTGCTTGGTGACGCGTTCCGCTTTCTGCAAATCGATTACTGATAACTCGTGAGCGTTGTAGCCGCTGGTCGCCACAAGTGCATGTTGGTTGTCGGGCAGAGCGATGATGTTGAGCGGGAGGTCGGTCAACTTGACCTGTCGGCCGACTGGTGTGACGCGCCAACCATTGGGTAGCAGGTAGCCGTTCTGAGGAAGCGGGCCGGGATACTGGGTCGCGGGAGATTGTATCGCGGGAGGTTGGGCTGCGGGAGATTGGGCTGCGGGAGATTGGGCTGCTTTTGCAGTCGCAGCGGGGGGCTGCTCGGCTACCGTCGTCGACTGTGCCCAGGCTGGGGAATGAGGTTGTGAGAGGAGCCCGCAGAGCCCGAGGGCGATCAGCCCGGAACGGAGGCGGCGGGCGGCTCGGCTGCCGCGCTGCGAATACGGCTGGGAGATCGTCGGCTGGGGTAGGGTTGCGTGAGAGTCGTCCGTGAAGTGCGGCGAAGGTTTCTGCCAGAACATGGAATCATTCCGCGGAGGTGGTTGGTTGGTAGGAGCAGGAGCGAGTGTTTTAGTGCAACGCCAGGGCGCACTCAAGCGCCGGCCGGGCACTCGGAGGTTGATTGTTCATCGCTGGTCTTGTCAATGTGGAGTTGTCCGCGGACAATCGCGGCAGCGGTTACGGCGGTGTAGCTGTCGCCGGCTTAACTGCCTGGGATTGGCTTTCAAGATGATCGAACGATGTGACGTTAACGAGGACAACCGATGCAAGCGGGGATTGTGGGTCTGCCGAACGTGGGAAAAAGTACGCTCTTCAATGCACTCACCTGCTCCAAGGGTGCTCAGGCGGCCAACTATCCGTTTTGCACGATTGAGCCCAACGAGGGAATCGTGAGCGTTCCCGACTCACGTTTGGACCGCATCACGCGCTATATCAAGCCGCAGAAGATTGTTCCTGCGGCACTGAAGCTGGTCGATATCGCGGGCATCGTGAAAGGTGCGAGTGAAGGGCAGGGGCTCGGCAATAAATTCCTCAGTCACATCCGTGAAGTGGATGCGATTTTGCAGGTGGTGCGTTGTTTTGAGGATCCCGATGTGATCCATGTGGCGGGGGCGGTGAATCCGACATCGGACATTGAAACGATCGAACTGGAGCTGATGCTGGCGGACCTGCAAGCGTTGGAGCAGGCGTTGCCGAAGGCTCAGCGAGCGGCCAAATCGGGCGACAAGGAAGCGAAGCTGCGGGTGAGTGGCATCGAGCTGTGTATGGCTCATTTGGCGCAGGAAAAGCCGCTGCGTGGATTGCAGTTGCCGGAAGCGGAGGCGAAGGCGATGCATAGTTTTGGCTTGATGACGGCCAAACCGGTGCTCTTCGTGGCCAACGTAGACGAGTCGGATTTACAGGGTCAGGGACCACTCATCACGAAGGTGCGTGAGTTTGCCACCAAGATTTCGGCCGGTGTGGTCCCGGTCTGTGCGAAGCTGGAAGCGGAGATCGCGGAGTTAGAAGAACCGGAGCGCACGGAGATGTTACAAGGCGTTGGCCTGGCCGAACCGGCGTTGGCGGTTTTGGCTCGGGAGGCTTATCGCACACTCGGTTTGCAGAGTTACTTTACGGCGGGCGAGAAGGAAGTGCGGGCATGGACGATTCCGGTCGGAGCGACCGCTCCACAAGCGGCCGGCGTCATCCACAGTGATTTCGAACGCGGCTTCATCCGCTGTGAGGTCTATTCGCTGGAGGATCTGGAAGCGTTCCAATCCGAGAAAGAAATTCGTTCCGCAGGTAAGCTCCGCGTCGAAGGCAAGTCGTACGTTATGCAAGACGGCGACATTTGCCACTTCTTGTTTAACGTGTAGGGAAACGTCAAGTCTTTCGGGACTCGGCGGCCAGGCGAAGGCAGCTCGAGACTCGAAGGGACCAGTTGTCGATGGCTCTCGACCGACCTTACCTCGGTCGAAGCGCCGACTTCCTCGGTTACCTGGTTGGGGATGGCTCTCGACCGACCTTGCGTCGGTCGAAGCGCCGACTTCCTCGGTTACCTGGTTGGGGATGGCTCTCGACCGACCTT
>JBIIHW010000027.1:0-80542 GCA_044235425.1 Pirellulaceae bacterium | reverse complement strand
CACTTCGGGATTGGCACTCACGCGATAAACCTTCGCGGCACGAGGCCGCGACCCGAATGGCAGGATGCCCTCACCCATTCGCTAACTCGCGGTCATCGAAATTCCAGTTGCCGGTGAACCAGGACACAGGTTCGATTCCTGGTCGAGCTGTTCTTTTAACTGACGTTTCGCAAACCTTTTTTAACGGACGCCGTCCATGGACTAAGCATGAGTACGATCACCGCAACCCTCGACAACTACAGAATGCCGATCGGCCTAAGCCCTACGCTTCAGCGGCGTCTTTAAGGTGAGTCGCCATCGGGAAGGTCCGCAAGAAATCCTCTCGACCTTCAGCGGTACGTTGATGGCTGATTGTTATGCGGGATTCAAGGCGAACGCGGTGTTTTCTTTTTTGGGTAAATGATTCTTCAAAAGAAACGTATTCCCCTCTCCCCAATCAGAAAAATCAGATTGTTATCCATTTTGAAATAAGATGCCATTTTTCTGATTGGGGAGAGGGGCGGGGGTGAGGGGCTAGAGCGCCGCTTGAAGCACACACACCGGCTTGATTTATGGATAAACATCGCAGCACCAAGTATCCATCTCGCTGCCAGCCAACGAGCAAAGCCTGCGAGCTTGCCTGCGAACTGCTTGCTCCACTGGCCCCCTCATCCCCGCCCTTCTCCCCCACAGGAAAAAAAGGTGAGTCAATTTGCCGACGCGTCGCTTCCAGTTTTTTCCTGCGGGGGAGAAGGGAGTGCTGTTACGTGAATGTGACTCGCTCATCCGATCGTGATCTCGACTCGTACAAAAACGCGAAACGGCGAGGCACCCGAGGGTGACTCGCCGTCTGCTTCCAATCGCTCCCGAACGAGACTTACACAAAATCGGAGCCAGCGATCACCAGCCTAAATGGGTTGATCGCCGCCGGCTTGGCTGGTTGTGACTAGGGAATCACGTAGATTCCACCCACCACGAAACCGGTCTGCCACAAAGCTCCCCGCAGGCTCAGTGGCACTGGCGGAATCATCTTGGGTGCGCAGTTCCCAGGGCGATAGTAGCCGAGTGGGTACTGGCATTCGTTGAGTGGGTGTACGCCCATCTTGTAGGGCAGGACCGCGATGTTCACAAAGAAGTGAGCACCCGACAAGGCGGGCTGGAACAGTGGCCCCAGCGTGTGGCCGTATCGCTCTAACTGTTGTTCATCGAAGTAGAGAGGACGATGGCAGAGCCCCGACGCTTTCCAGGTCATCGTAATGGGCGACCAGTTACGAGCGACGAGCGGCATATCATCGAGTCGGCATTCACTGGGCACTCCACAAAATGCGGCCAGGAAGCAGACGTCATCTTCGCTGAGATCACGCAGCGGCAAACGCACGATTTGTCCGTTATCGTTCGTGACCTCCGCTCGCAGATTTGCCAGCCCCGTCACGCGCCCCTCGGCCACCTGCTCTCCTTCGCGGTTGCGCCAAATGCGATGCGGAGCGTTTTCGAAGGGCCAACCGCTACCGGTTTGATCCGCACCTGGGCGAGACGAAAGATTGGCCGTTGGGGTAATGTCCAGTGAAATTTTCGACAGCGGATGAGACTTCACCCGTTCTCGATGCTCATTACAGAGCGACTCATCATTGCAGCAGTTGCGTTCGTTGTAGAGGCGACGGCAGTAGGTGGCTGAACGCACAGCTTCATTCTTGCCGTTGGCATCGGCACCGTTGCCGCCAGTCGCTGATTGGCCCTCGCTAGCACCGTCAGCCGCAGTTGCACCAGAGCTACCTGCACGAGCAGTGCCACTGCGCGAACCGCTACCGGCATTCCCATTTCCACTACGACCATTGCCGCCGCGCGACGTATTCGCAGGATCGACGGCTCGCGGTGGAGCGGCGGGCAGGGAACGCGCCGCTCCCGAATCACCAATCCCCAGGCCGTTTCCGACATCACGCGATTCGTCGATGACCACGGGAGGCTGTGGAGGTTGTAATCCCGAGTCGCCTGCGCTGCCGTCGTCCTGCTGGCCGCTTAGCGGAACATTAAACGACGGATCAGCAGCACGAGCATTAGGGTGAGCATCAGCATTCATATCCTCCGTGGCGTTCGCGAGTCGCGTGACACCGGCGCCGGCGGTACGGCGGCCTTGCATCACAGCATGTTGAGTGGCACGTGGTGCCGAGGCGTTGCTCCGAGCTGCCGAGCGGGCAGGATTGATCGCTCGATCTCCAAACGGATCGCGAAAGGGATCGGCAGTAGGGGAGTCGGCCAGGGCTTCCAGCATCGAGTTGACGGCCGGCTGTGAAGCTGGTGCCGGCAGCGCTCGGGCGGAACTGTGAGCCGCTGCGGAGCTACTCGAGCTGCCACGCACTTTCCACTGCACCGCTTTGTTACTGGGCTGTACGGAATTGGATACGAAGCGGACTGGTTCCCCGCCCGAGACGCGCAGCTGCTGCACGCTAACTCCGCCTTGCATCGATGCCGGCGCGAATTCCTCATCGCCGGGCTGAAAATCGGCCGCGGAGCTACCGCGGCTGGCTGGCGTCTCGTCCGCCGTGACCGGCAGGAGGAGGCTGCTGGTCAGCGACCAGATACCGCCAACCACGGTTACGGTTTGAAGCCAGCGCTGCCAAACCCTAGTTCGGGTCGCTGGACGAGGAGTACTCGTGACTGTAATTCGGCGCTTCCTGCGTAATCGAAATGTCATGAGGATGGCTTTCTCGAACGCTCGCTGCAGTCACGCGAATGAACCGCGCATCCGTACGCAATTCTTCGATCGTACGCGTGCCGCAATATCCCATACCCGCTCGTAACCCACCCACCAGTTGATAGATGAAATCACTCAGCGGACCCTTGAAAGGCACTCGGCCTTCCACGCCTTCGGGGACCAGCTTGCCGGGCTGATCCTCTAGTCCTTGGCGATAGCGTTCACTGGAGCCTTTAACCATTGCGCCCAGTGAACCCATGCCGCGGTAGGCCTTGAAGGTTCGGCCTTTATATAAAATTGTCACTCCCGGACTCTCCGCCAGGCCGGCGAAAAGCCCACCAATCATCACGCTGGAAGCACCTGCTGCCAGCGCTTTCGTAATATCTCCCGAAAAACGAATGCCACCGTCCGCGATGATCGGCGTGTTCGTGTCGCGAGCTGCCTGAGCCGCTTCATGAATCGCCGTTACCTGAGGTACACCCACTCCCGAAATCACTCGCGTGGTACAAATCGAGCCCGGACCAATTCCAACTTTCACCGCGTCCGCTCCGGCGCGGATCAGGTCGCGACAACCTTGAGCGGTGGCGACATTGCCCGCCACCACTTCAATCTGCCAGCGTCGCTTGATCTCCTTCACCGTTTCCATCACGTTCGCGGAATGACCGTGAGCCGAATCGACGACCAGGACGTCTACATCCTTCTCGATCAAACTCGCCACCCGATCAAAATCGAACACTCCCACTGCCGCTCCCACCCGCAACCGACCTTGCTCGTCCTTGCAGGCGTCGGGGAACCGTTTCATCATGTCAATGTCCTTGATCGTGATGAGTCCCGTCAGATGGTATTGTTCGTCTACCAGTAAAAGTTTCTCCACCTTTTTTGCCGTCAAAATCTTCTCAGCTTGCTCAAGCGATACGGTTCCCGTAGCCGTAACCAGCCCCTCACGCGTCATCACTTCCTCGATCGGCTGCGTGGTTTGCTCGAGAAAACGCAGGTCACGACGGGTAATAATGCCCACCAGTCGGCCATCTGCCAGCGTGATTGGAATGCCCGAAACATGTTGCTGGAACATGAGTTCCTTCGCGCGGGAGACCGGTGCATCGGGCGGCAAAGTGACCGGATCGCGAATGATCCCGTTCGCACTTCGCTTCACTTTGTTCACTTCTTCCGTCTGCCGCTCGATCGATAAATTCTTGTGGATAATACCCAGACCCCCTGTCTTCGCTAAAGCAATCGCCATATTGCTTTCGGTGACGGTGTCCATCGGGGAGCTGAGGATGGGGATTTTCAGCGCGATGCGATTCGTCAATCGGGACTCCACCTTCACTTCGGCCGGTACCACCTCGCTATAGCGTGGCTCCAGCAGCACATCGTCGAAAGTAATGGCGGTACGACCGAATTTGTCATCCATGGCGCGAAACCCCTAGGGCGTTAGCTGGGCGAGTGCCCCGGGGGCGGCGACACTCCTCCCAAGAATTATAGGAATGACCCGGCATTATGCCGACGCAAACGCGGCTTGACAACGTGCCGACCACACTCAAGGCCGCTCGCCTGCACTGCTATTGCCCGCCGCTCCACTCCGAGTGCGATTGCGCTGGAAGATGCGCCGCCTTGGGACCGACTGTACACTCTCAGTGCCGAAATCGAGCAGTTCGAGTGTGCTGCGCTGGACGAGTCGTCCCTGGGAATCCGTCTCCTTGGACGTGTGAGCCACAATGCCACCCGGCACGTCCGCCGCTTGTATCTCGAGCGTCGTGATCGTGCGACCGTCATCGCGTACATGCGTCGTCTTCACGAACGCCGTGCTTTTGGTTTCGGCGAGCACTTTGTAGGGCATGTTGAGCGCTACGACTTCCGACATCGAGAGAGCGACCGGCTTCTGCCCCTCACCTTTCACCATCGAAGTGGCACTGCCCAGAACATAAGGAGCGTGTTTATCGGAGACCTGCAGCAGAGTGACTCGCTTCTTGTCGTCTCCCAGGACGGTCACTTCAAACGTTTCACAGGGGATGGTCTGACCATTGATCGTCACCTGGGAATCAGTCGTCTTCTTCACGTTGGCCACCTGGCCAGCAGCTTGTCCGTAAAAACCTTGTCGCAGCACCTGGGCAGGCGAGGGATAACTTTTGCCACCGATTTCGATCGTTGATGCCACTCGCAAGGCGATTTCTCGATCCGTGACGGCTTCCAGAGTGCTGGTCGTCTCGGTGGTGCTGACGGTTAAGACTTTCCCGTCGCCATCCAGTGTCTCGGTGACAACGCGGACCCGTTTCCAGGCGCCCACGCGAAAGGCGCCCCAGGGATGGCGGCTGGCAACAATTGCGTTCACGGGCCGTTCCGAGGTTGCGGGAGGGGCCGCTGTGGGCTGCTGAGCGATCAACGCTCCACCAGCCGCGCCTCCAGTTGCCGCGCCTCGAGTGGGGGCCTGCCCGACCGTGGCAGTTGGCAGAGGCCACAGCACCAGCGCTACCAGCGCGATGCCTCCAGCCCAGCGAACTTGACTTAGTCGTCGCGTCACCACGGTTCGGTTCCCAGCCACGTCGATGGAAGATCGCTCGCATCCGCGCCGCGAGAATTCGCGGCCAGAAGCCGCTGCGAGCCGCCTCTCTTCCTGCTGTCAGTCTAGGATTCTCTCGCGGCACTTACTACCCTTACGGGCTCGAATGAGCCGGTTTGGATCGCGACCAGCTACGCCTCACCGCTGCGACTCGCGGCGTTTTCCTAACGCGTAAAGTTTGTGCAGTCGGCGATCGCGCACGGGGACTAGGGGCCTGTACCTTGGCGGTACGAGTGCGGGTATCCTTTCTCGGCCCACTGGGCGTAACTTGTTGCCACGCAAACGGTCGGCCATAATCCTAACTCGTGGGGGGAATGCGATTCGGAGCGTCGTAGGAAGCGGATCATGGCGAGCGATCATCGGCCGGTTGTTTTGGGCTGTTTTGCACCCAATTGGACGGATCTGAATGAAAACGAGCGGCTACGTGACGTCGATGCCGAGCGACAATCGCTCGGCGGACTCTTTAATCAACATCCGACCTTCATCGATTACCGTGAATGCCTCATCGCTGATTATCGACCGTTGCAGATTGCGCTCGACGAGCATCGCTCCAGGATCGTGGCATTTCATTTTGCCGGTCATGCCGATGCTCAATCGCTGACGTTAAGTGCCGCCACGAAATCACATGTTTCAGCGACGGGATTCGCACCGTTATTGGCCAGTTTACCGAGCTTGAAACTGGTGTTCCTGAACGGCTGTGGCACGAGCCCTTGGGTCAACGAGTTGATGAGTTGTCCCGGTTCCTGTTTGGTTGCCGTCGTGGCGACGCATGCTGCCATCAAAGACGATGTTGCGCAGGATTTTGCTCACAGCTTCTATCAGCAGCTCATCCAATACGGCCAAAGCCTCGAGGAATCTCACCGGCGCGCGGCGCAGCATGTCAGCTCAAAACATGGAAGCCAGAGACTGTGCCACGACTGGAGTACTCGCAAAGGCTCTTGGACTCCGCCGCCACCATTTGATGGGTCGCAGACGAACGAGCCTTGGATCTTGTGCACTCGCACGGCTGCCGACCGGAATCTCACCTGGGAACAGATGATGGCGACGGTGCACAACGAGCAACTACCGTACTGGATCTCGCGGTATCAGCAGCAAGTGCAGCGAGATTGGTTGAGTAAGTGGCGAGTGGTTGACCAAATAAACTACGAAATGAACGGCGAGACAAACGACAAGGTCGTTGATGAAACCAGGGAGGAATTCATTCTGGATCAAGGTTTGCGCTGGTTTCAGCCTCTGCCCTTTCGCAGTGCCAGCGACGATTTAACAACATGCGTTCGCGATCTGACGCGACGTCGACGGCGTTCAGGTACGGGAATTTCCAGTGCGGGGATGGCGGGAGGGGGAGCGCAGGATGAGGAAAGCCGAGCAGAGCGGCGCTGGCTCGCCCTTGATCGTCAGCAGCTGATCACCGGACAAGTGACGGACACGCAGGGGAAGTCGCATCGGCTGCAACGACTGGTTCTGTCTACCGATGCGGGCGTGGGAAAATCGAGCAATCTGGAATGGTTGCAATGGGAAATCAATCGTGCCGCCACGGACGACCTGCTGATCGGTGCCAGCCCACTGGCCTTTGTCGTTCATCTCGGCAAACTCGAGCCCGAGGCATCCGCCAGTCCGGGCAGCGATACCGATTGGCTGGAGATGCAGATCGTGAAGTTGTGGCAGGAACAAGTCAATCCAACGGCAGGGAAGCCGTTGGAGCAGATTCCAGCCTTAACGATGACTCGGACGTTGCGCGCTGCCGGTCGACTGGTGCTGCTGATCGATCAATTGGATCAGGCGCAGGACACCGTAATTCAAGCTCTCGCGCGAGTCCTGGCACAGCCTAGCTGGAATGCTTGTCGAGTGATTATCGCGGGCCGACCGTATGCGTTACAGCAGAACGAAACGCCACTCTTCGCTGTACCGAAATACGAAAGTCAGCGCTGGTATTTCGTGCAGATTGATGAATTCACGGAAACTCAGCAAAAGGAGTATCTAGGTGTCACCGCCCAAGGAAATGCTCGCTGGGAATTGATTCCCGCGGATGTGCGGGAGATTTTGGGAACGCCTCGAGTGCTGTTTTATATTCGGTACAAATTGACCGACGAAGAACTCAAGAATTTGCGGACCGCCAGCGATGTTTACGAAAAGGCGACTCGTCACTTAATTCGCGAAGGTCTGGAAAAAAGTGTCATCGCGCGCAAGCTCGGCTGCGGCAAAGCTGACCAGCGGAACTTGGATCTTAGTGCCGCCATCGATTTAGCCTACCAATTTCTTGGCGGCTTGGCGTTCTTGATGCTGTTTACCAATCATGACGAAGAGGGGCCGAATTTTGGAACGGTTCGAGGCGAGGAACTCCGCGTCTTGAAGGATCAGCTGTTCGAGCGACTGCAGCCTACGCGATACACCACGGGCGGTCGATCGGAGTTTTGGCTGGATGTCGATCGCATTCGAGCGATGAACATGGGCGTGCAGTGGGGGATCGTCGACTCGGAAATGCGTCAAGAACTGCTGTGGCGCAATCGTTCGTTGCAGGAGTTCATGGTCGCGCGGTGGCTGAGTGCTTACGCCACGCCGAACGATGCTGCAGAACTGCCGCTCTATCTTCCTCACGATCCAGCCACGGACGCCTATTACTGGATTTGGCGCTTCACGAGTGAAATGCCGGGCGAAGCACAGGTGCGAGAAACATGGCTGCGATCGATTGCTCAACTCTACCAGCCCGGCGATGGTACTGCTGCGGGCACTCGTCGGTCGACCGAAATGATCTATCGGTCGTGGCATCGACTGGAGGGCTACGCGAACAAAGGAACGGAACAAACACAGCAGATCGCCGTCGACATTCGCACGAAGTTTCTGGCGGAGTTTGCCAGCTTGCTTACGAGTACTGACGCGGCACGTCGCCAAGCGGCCCATGAGATCACGCAGAACTTCCAGAAGATTGAATCGGGCACCTTCGTGATGGGATCGCCGCCCGCACAGCAGATGATGCCCAAAGAGATTAAGGATTTTTGGACGCGTATTCTCAAAGAGGGAAAGGCGGCAATTGCGAACGTGGCGTCGGAAGAAGAAATGGCCCAACGCCTGAGCGAATTCATCGAGCAAAGAATCATTTCACCCTTCAACTTCCCAGCCGGCCGTGCTGGCGATTCAGATCGTAATTGGCATCGGAACTTCTGGCCCAACGTGATTCGCGAACAAGATCTGAAAAAGATTGCAGAGACATTTTATTCATCCAATGAAACACCGAAGACGCCGAAGCGTACCATTCTGGAGTTTTCGCTGAGTCGGTATCCGGTGCTGAATTCCTGGTACCGTCTCTTTGATCCGGGACACGGGTTGGTTCATTCAGATTACCAAGCCGATTACAAGCGGATCAGTCCAACGATACACCATCCTGCCATCTTTGTGAGCTGGTTTGATGCCTGGGTATTTAGTCAATGGCTGCACTGGAACGGCGAATCGTGTCGACTGCCGTACGAAGATGAGTGGGAATATGCCTGTCGTGCTGGTCGTCCAAGTGATTGGTGGTACTGGTGGGAGGGAGGATTTGATGGTCCTAATGAGCGACGACGCACAGCTAATCAGCCTTGGAGTACGGGTACGACGACGGCGCCAAAGGATTGGGAAAAGAAGCATGCCAATGAGTTTGGGCTCGTCGACATGCTGGGGAATGTTTGGGAGTGGTGTGAAGATGAGTATCAGAAGGAGTATGATCGCCAAGCCACTCGGCACCCATCGGTCTTACGGCGGGTGGGCCGTGGTGGCGGCTGGGACGCGGGTGCGTGGTACTGCCGCGCCGCGGTTCGCAGCGCCGGCGTGCCGGAGTACCGGGACGACGATCTGGGCTTCCGCCTGGCCCGCAGTTCCGTACAGCCAGGTTCGGACAAGTCCAGTCCGGAATCAGCACGAAAGTTCAGTTAGTCCGGAAAAAGACGAAGCAGGCATGCGCAGCATCACGCGTAGGCCGCAGGGCCGCCCGCGGAGCGGGGAAAAAGGCCCGGCGAGCCGGAGCGTGATGCGGAGCTACAGCACGAGTCGGGGACGCGGTAGTTCGAGGGCAAGGCATTGCGGTGGGATACCCCGCATCGCCGTAGTACCTACGCCGACTTGGATCGATCACTTCGCATGGTACGCATGAACCGGCGATCGATGGCGTCTTTCAGACGCCAGGCCCAGCGGCCGCTCAGGGACCAGCGGCCGTACGACGCGATCGCACGACCATCGCTCAAGTTAAGCAGTTGCAGGAAGGGGCGCTGAGGTTGATAGTCGAGCAGCGGTTCACCGCGCAGCGATCGCAGGATGTTCTCCCACAAGATGGGCCCTTGTCGGACCGCGAACACACCCGCTTTCGGCAAACGGTCGCACGCGATCGTCCCGGCATCACCCACCGCAAAAATCCTCGCATCGGCGATCGATTGTAGAGTGCGATTGACGAGCAAAAATCCTTCCGCATCGGTGGGTAGTCCCAGTTGACTCAGGATGGGCGCACCCACGGCACTCGCCAGCCACAACACCAAATCCGCTGGCTGTTTCAACGCATCGCCCTGCCCTGCCCCGGGCCGTACGCGCACCATCAAATGATCGCGCTGCACCTGCTGAACTTCATGATTCGTCAGCACGCTTACGCCTTGCTGCTGCAGGTGCCGCCGCGCCAGCTGTCGAGTGGAGCGGGCGAGCGTTGGTAGAATGTCAGCAGACCGTGTAACTAAGGTCAAGCTGGGGCGCTGCTGCCCCTGACGTTCCAGGAATCGAGGTAGCGTACAGGCGACCTCGAAGCCTCCCGCACCTCCACCCACGACGATCACGCGCAAGTTTGTCGCTGGTCGCCCATCGCGGCGCTGGCGATCATCCCGCTCGCTGCTAATGGACTCGCCAACACTAGACGCGCCAACACTGAACTCGCTTCCACTGAACTCGCTTCCACTGCTCCTCGTAGCGGCTGCCCGCAGTCGTTCCACGAGTGACTGCATGGGCTTGATCGAGACCAGTGGAGCATCTGGAGAAACGACGACTCCGGCCAGCGACGGACGTGAACCGATGCCGATCGACAACAGATCGTAATGGATTGGTGCGCGATCCGTGAATTGCAACTCACGCCGCTCGCGATCTAGCCCGGACCAGTTCGCGATCACCAGTTCTGCATCCGCTTGTCGACAGAGTGCCGGCAAATCAATCAGCATCTCTGCCGGTGCATACTGACCGGCCAGTACTCCGGGAAGCATCCCCGAATAGCTGGCCTGAAGTTGGTCACTAACGCAGATGAGTCGTGCTTGAGTTGGTCGCATACGCGCCCACTTTAGTAGCACCTGCACATTCGTGTGTCCGAGTCCCACTAAGACGACTTGCTGCTGAGCAGATTGGGCAACAGTGACCGAGGAGGCAGGTGACTCAAGAGGAGCAGAAGACATCGATCACTCAGCAAGTCCCTGCCGACCGTAGATGCCGGGTTCATCTTTACCATCGCCATTCCAGTCGCCGACGACGGGAGTATCTTGTGGACCGCCGAGTTGGAAGACGCGGTCGTGAGCATCCAGTTGATGGTTATGATTCGTATCGACATACCAAACACCAGCTCGATAGACACCGATCTCATCGATGCCGTCGCCATCAAAGTCACCGACGACCGGTATGTCGCCGCGTTGACCGTAATCGATGACTGCTTGGTCTTTGTGGGCGTGAGCGTCGCCCGTAACATCCAGTCGCCAGCGACCATCTCGGAACAGACCGAGGGTGTGGATTCCATCGCCATCCCAGTCGCCACTGATCGGTACGTCCGCCGGCTGACCAAAACGGAAGACGTGATCAATCACGTCCGCTCGTGGTGCTCCTCGCTCAGACAACTGCAACACGCGCAGGCGTTCGGGTGCGTCTTCAGCGGGTGGAGGCACGTTCTTCGGCGTTTCCTTGGGCCGATTGGCAAAGTTGGGTAGTCCGGGCTCGCGTAGTAACGCGCGTTCGTCACCCAGCCATTCGGGACCAAAGATGCCGATGTCATCTTTGCCATCGCCATTCCAATCGCCGACGACGGGCAAATCTTCAGCGGAGCCGAGTTGAGCCCAGAGGTCTTCGTCGTCCCAGCGTCCGTTACCATTCACATCGAGGAACCACTCGCCGCGATAGAACACTCCCACATCACTGCGACCGTCACCGTTGAAGTCGCCTGTCACTGGGATCGCGCCGGGTACTCCAAAGAGAAACTGTCGAGTGGCATCTGGGCGTTCATCCGCTCCACCCAGCGAGACGAACCACTGCGAATCTCGCAGCCGATCCAAATGCCAGGAGGACTTCGCTAAGAGAGGCGCTCGTGAAAGCAGTTGTGCAAGGGGAATAGTGCGACCTTGACCACCACGCGGTTGTCCACCATCCATTATGCTCAAGTGCCACGTGTTGGGTACCTGTCCACCGCCGCTACCAAACCACTCTGCTTCGGCCAATTGCACGGGTCGGAAAATGGGCGGCAACACGGCCATCACGGTCGGTGTCAGCGGAACTGGCAGTGGCAGAGGTGGCGGTGGCACGAGCGGCGGTTGAAATCGATCCAGAGGCGGATCTGGTGGTGGCTCGGGCGGCAGAGGCGTTGGAGCCTTGCGCACCACCACTTCGCTGAAGTCGTTGTCGATCGAGATTTGTCCAAAGCTGAGCGGGATGCGAACAATTGCGTCCTGGCCTAGTTCGGTGAGTAGCGCGTCCGCGATTTCAGCTGGTAAAGGCTCACCGGGATTGAGCGCATAGCCTCCCGTGCTGCCGGCAGTATCAAGGCTATCAAAGTAACCCTGCGGTTGAACTTCAATGACAGCGTAGCTGCGATCACCACGAAGTCCCGTGAACTCATAACGCCCCGCCGCATCGGTCCGCGTACGAACGGGACCGGCGGGCGCTGTTCCAGGAAGTAAGTCGGTGGTCGCAACGGGCAATCCAGTCACGCCGTCGCGAAGTTCCAGCCAGACTCCGGCCAGTGGCGTATCATCGCTGGTGAACTGACCATCGCGAATCGCTGCTAAGTCAGCCGGTGGCTGTCCATCCTCCGTCTCAATGGCGGGACCATCCTGAAACACTCGGCCACGCAGTGCCGCCGTCGGCTGCTCGCAAAAGTCATAGTCGCTGGCGGTGACACCCGAGCCCAATTGAATCGAACGAATCATGTTGGGCAGCATCGGATCACCACCCGACGTGCCCGCAAATTGTCGATTGTCGAAGTAGGTCGAGGGTTGCTGCTGACGCACCGTATACTCGCCAGGCACCAAGCCGCTGAATTCGTAATTGCCCTGAGAGTCGGTGATCGTGCTGGCGATCTTCCGATCCGCCTGATCGTACAAATCCAGGATCACTCCGGGGAGTGCCAGCGACTGATCGGTTGAGCGGCAATCAGATTGCACACTGGCGCAAACCTGTCCGCTCAGCCGCGCCGGTAGCACTTCTCCAAAGTCATAATTAATGCCCTCTTCACCGTAGTTAAGCACGATGTCGACCAGTTGATCGCCCGGATTCTGCGCGCTGCCAACTACCGCTCCGTTGATTGTTCCGGGGGCATCCAGGCCATCAAGCCAATTGGCAGGTTGAGTTTCCTGAATGGTATAAACGCCAGCGGGCAGATCGGTGAACTCGTAAAAGCCGAGGCTATTCGTTGTCTGAATTCCTCTTTGCTGTTGGGACTCATCGAACAGCCGTACGATCACGTTGGCAATCGGTGACTCAGTGGACTGAAACTGTCCGTCACGATTTTGGTCATGATAGACGTGACCGGAAAGCGAAGCGGGCAGATATTCGCCGAACAGGTTGTCTCGCGAGGACTCACCGCCAATCAAATCGATGTCCACGATCGAGTCGCCCGGGTTGATCGCTCGACCGCGCTCAACTCCGCCGACCTGACCTGCCGTATCAATCCCATCGAAGTAGCCGGTGGGTTGAAGTTGTTCGAGACGGTAGGTACCGGGCAGCAGATCTCGTCCACAGAACGAACCATCGAGTGCGGTGGTGAGGAGCAGCGAAGATTGGGGCTCAATGGTCGTCACGGGCACGACCCGAATCGTCACGCCGCCGATACCCGATTCGCTGGCATCGAAGAGTGCATTGCGATTGCGATCGACGTAAACTGAACCACAGATTTCCACCCGCTTTGGTACTTGTTGCAACGGCACCATGGTGCCAGTCGAACGATCCCGTTTGCCACCATCATTGTCGGCTGGAATTCCATTACTACCAGCCGTGGTTGTCAGCAGATTTGTGCCGACGAACAGTGGGTCGTAGGCATTACGAAATTCACGTTGTTCGGTGATCGAAAAATAATTCGTCGCCGATACGCTCGCTCGTAACTGTGACCCTTGAAACTCAACGCCTGACGCGATGGGATCAACACCTTCATTGAAATGTTGCCAGTCAGTGGCCGTGGCGGGGGTACCTAAATTGGCGTCCAGCTGCTGGATTTCGTCGACATCGATCGAAAAGACCAGTTTTTCACCGGCTTGAAAACCACGCAGGTTGAGTGTAAGTCGAGTGCCACCATCTTGGATTTCCGCTCCCACAAAATCGATACCGGTCTGTGAGATGATGGTGAACGGAAACGCTTCGTCGGCACCGGCACCACCCTTTACGGTGTCAAAGATCAGATCCCCGACACTGTAGCCGGGTGTGTTCTGATCGGTATCGATGACGATCTGTGTGAGCTCTGTGCCGGTCGCACCGCCTTCAAATTGCACGGCAAATGTGTCGCCGTGCAAGTCTGCACCACTATCCTCTTCGACGTATACGACGCCGACATGGACTGGAGCGGCAGCCATCTGGCGGCGCGGTTCCATCGACTCGAAATGCGGCTGACGACGTGCGTCCGTGTCCCCACGGCGACGCTCACCGCGCGCGGCCGAATCACGCCGCTGGGTTCTCGTTCGAGTAAATCGCCGCCACCAACTCACAATCCACCTCGATCAAACAATCAATCGCTTTTTCTACTGCCATCGCGGAAGCCGTCGTCACGACCTTCCTTCCGGCTGGTACGTGTCGCCGGTGGTCGCTCTCGAGCCACATGAGCTGAAATCGTCCAAATGCGTACCTCCGTGTCGAACCCGCTGGAGATCAACACGGCACCATTGCCGGTCAAGGAGGCTACGCTGCCACGATGTCCGGCAAGCGTACCTAGCTCACGACGCTCAGCTAGATCCCAAAGCCGAATCAAGTTGTCACTGCCACCGGTGGCAAGTTCTTGTGAGCCATAAAACGTCAGAGCGAGTATCTTGGCGGAACTGCCTGGTAATTCAAATGCTGCGTTACTGTGGGCCAAACTGATGACATGAATCTTGCGATCCTCTCCGGCACTCACCAGATAATCACTGTCGGGAGCGAATCCCAACGCTCGCACTCGTTGACGATGCGGTTGATAGTCCTGGACGCGATCGTTTTGCGTGCGATCCCAAAGACGCACATGACCCTGACGACCGGCGACAGCCAGCCAGCGCTGATCCGCCGAGTGATCTACGCAGCGGATGTCGCTGGACGGACAGACTAGCTCTTGCTCGACCTGCCAGGTTTTAGAGTTATAGATGCGTAATCGATCCTCCAGGCCGACACTCACCAGTTGACCACCGTCGGGTGACCAACTCAGTCCGGTAACTGCCTCGCGTGGATCAGCAAGTGTCTGAGCGAGAGAGCCACGTTCCACATCCCAAATGAGAATACGACGATCATTTCCGGCCGACGCCAACCATTCGCCATTGGGCGAATAGGCGAGGGCTTGCACCCAATCTTGATGGCCGTTCAATTTGCGGATTAACTGGCCGTCGATAAGTCGCCAGAGATAGATTCGATGATCATCGCCCGCGGTGGCAAATTCTTGTCCGCCATGACGAATCCTGGTGGCGGTTATCACGGGTGCTCGTTCATCCGCGCGCCCGTTGGGAGACGCGAGCACTCGACTGGGCCAGTTCATCACGGAACTCTCGCCGGACCAAGCCGAGCGAGGCGCAGCAGACGCCAGCAGCAGCGCGGTCAGGCCACCACCGCTGCGGCGCATGAGCGTGTGGAGCCAGCGGCGTCGATCCAACGCTCCGCAGTCATCCATCATCTCCCATCCGGAGACGTTACGCTCAGCAGAATCGCTACAATGTCGAGTCCCCACGATGACCGTTCTACTCCGCGCTTAAAGCCAGTTTTTCCTACTAAAAGCTACGCGTGAATCTCTGGAGAGAACCACGCGCGCAAACGCCCAGTTCTCGGTATCGGGAGAGTGCCAGCAGAGGCGCCAGCGATTTACCGTTGCTACCTACGACCGTCGCGACCGTGTCAAGCATTACCGGTTGTACGAATCAGGCAGCGGGCTGGTCGTGCCAGCGTTGTGCACGGAGCCGCAGCGTTGCGCACAGAGAACTAGAAGTAGGAAAGAAAAAAACTCACTACGTGTTTCCCTGTTTTCCTGTTTCCCTACGTCGCCGAGTCGCCGAGCGCAAAGAACTGAGTCTGCGTGGGCAACTCCGAGTCTCCATGAGCAAAAAACAGACGAGGGATGCACGGCGGAGAGAAGCACCGTGCGAGAGATTGAGAAAAAGTGGAGCGGAGGGGAGTCGAACCCCCGACCTCAGCATTGCGAACGCTGCGCTCTCCCAACTGAGCTACCGCCCCTCAAAGGTACGTAGAAGTTTAGTGAGCTCCCGCAGCTCTGTCCAGCGGTAACGCTGACGCTTCGGCAGCCAAAGCCACACGCTATTTTTCCAAGCCCAGGTCGCGGCGATAGGCTGCTTTGAGTTGCTGGGGGTCGCGGTCAGCCGTGATTTTTCTCCAAGCTTCGGAAGCTTGCTGTAACGCGGCAGTGGGGGAGGTGCGGCCCGCGATCGTGTCGTCGACAACTGCGGATAACGCCGAACGATAGTCACGCTGGCCAGGTATCCTCATAATCGTCAGCCAATTGGACTGCCGCGAGGTTTCTTCGACTGCTTGTAGATAGTCGCGGCGACCATCTCCGGCGAGTGAACTTCCGAGCCACGCCTGTGCATCTTGTAGTTGTGCGCGGCGTACGATGCCCGTGGCGGAGCTTTGCGAGAGCACGGAAGAACTCCATTCCGAGCAGCTCAGGAGGAGCAGGAAATTCCAGGCGGCTTGCGAGCGACGGCATTCGCGAGTGGTGGAGCCGAGGCGACCGGCAAGGCCGACGACGGGCACGGTGACTGATTCTTCGGAGACACGTTCTTCCCATTTACCTTGGCGCAGGTTGTACATTTGGGTGGCGCCCGGCACGAGGGCGACGCCGATGGCATTTCCGTCCACGACGGGCGCGTGCTCGTCAGCACCCGCCCAAGTGATCGCCATTGCGGCGCGTCCCGCCAGAAACGCCTTGCGAACTTCATCGGGCGATAGCGACCGTAATTCTTCTGGGGTGAGTTTGGCGACCGTCTCTAGTTCCTCAAGTGCCCGAATGAAGGGTGGCGTTGCGAGTAAGGGTTCGAGCGATGAGAAGTCCAAAAAAGTTGAATACTGACTGCGATGCCGCAGATACGCGGCCGCTCGGACGGTGAGTAGCGAGCCGCTGAAACCATCTCCCAGCGGTTCTAGGGAACCCGCCCAGGGCTGCTCCGGTGCTGGGGCCAGGTCCGCAGCTTTCTGCCGCAGGAACTCGCGGTTCCCCAGCTGCTGGGCGAGCGTTTGGTAATCCGACCAAGTGCGTGGAACCGAAAGGCTCAGCTTGTCGAAAAGATCGCGTCGATACCAGAGCATCAGTTGTCGGGAGCCTAGTGGGAGGGCATAGACGGTTTGTCCCCAGGTCGACTCACGCTGCCGCGGCAGTTCGAGCAGATCACGACGGTTCCAGCGAGTTCCGTTCCAGACTTCATCGGCGACGGGCACAATCTGACGCCGCTCCACCAGCGTTCCCAGGGCCTCATGGGGAAAGAGAATGACATCAGCATCGAGCGTCTTGGTGGTGTCCTCAAGTTGGGCAGCAGTGATCGTCTTTACGCGAATCGTCTGTTCGGCGACAGCTTGCCATTGACTTTCGATGGCGGAGGCCAAGTTAGCATCATCGACGACGAGCACTCGAAGTGAGCTACTAGCCGGTTCTTCGCCAGGCATTGTCGTTTGCTGAGGCCCTGTGGCAGAGGACTTCGGGTCGGTCAGGGAAGTGGCAGAGTTCTCTTGGGAAGGCCGTTGAGGCGTCGGGCCAGGGCAGCCGGTCGCAATCAGAATGCTCAACAGCCAGACGCTGCCGAGTAGTGCTCTGTGGATCGATCCCAGGTGACGACCCATGACGTCACTCCTTCCCAATTAAACAAACATGAAAATGAATAAACTGAAAATGCGGATGGACTCAGCGCGGTCGAAC
The DNA here is from genome assembly GCA_044235425.1 of Pirellulaceae bacterium. Taxonomy (GTDB): domain Bacteria; phylum Planctomycetota; class Planctomycetia; order Pirellulales; family Pirellulaceae; genus JBJSXJ01. The sequence continues at coordinate 63,028 of JBIIHW010000027.1, read as the reverse complement.
GCCGGTGAGATCCATGATTCTACCTTCCCAGAAGTCCTTCGAAAGCCTGCCGTGGAGCGATCGTCGAGTTTCGAATGGCAGACGCAGTTCACTCGAATGGTTGCCGTCCAGCGAGACCTGTTGAGCGTTGCGTTCCTGGTTGAGTTTCTCGCCAAACTGGTCAACAATCACTCCGGTTCAGCTCGCTCACCAAAAAGGAATCATCGCGACATGGCTGCTTACCTCGGAATTGATATTGGAACGTCTGCCACGAAGACTTTGGCCATCAATGAGCAGGGGGCGATCTTGGCCGAGGCGACGGTTGCGTATCCGTCTTACCATCCGAAGCCGCTCTGGAGTGAACAGGATCCCGAGGATTGGTGGCAGGCGACGCGTACGACCATTCGCCAAGTGGTGCGCGCCGCGAAGCTCAAGAAGGCCGATGTGCGAGCGATTGGTTTGTCGGGTCAAATGCATGGGTCGGTGTTCCTGGACAAACGGGGCAAGGTATTACGAAAAGCACTTCTCTGGAACGATCAACGGACGGCGGCGGAATGTGATGAAATTGAGCGGCGGGCGGGCGGCCGTAAGGCACTCATCAAAATGGTTGCCAATCCAGCCCTCACCGGCTTCACGGCACCCAAGATTCTGTGGCTGCGCAATCACGAACCAAAAGTCTTCGATCGCACGACGCAGGTGTTGCTGCCCAAAGATGACGTCCGCCGGCGACTTACCGGTGAATTCGCTTCGGATGTGAGTGATGCCAGCGGTACCTTGCTGCTTGACGTCGCACGCCGTACCTGGTCGAAAAACTTGCTCTCCAAGTTGGAGCTTGATGCCAGCCTGCTGCCCCGCTGTTTCGAATCACATGAGGTCACGGGCCGACTATTGCCCGAGGTTGCTCAGGATCTGGGATTGTCGACCGACTGCTTGGTCGTGGGCGGAGCCGGCGACTGTGCCGCCAACGCGGTGGGCACCGGCGTGGTCGAACGTGGTGTGTTGTCGACGTCGATTGGCACGTCGGGAATCATGTTCGTGCACAGTGATTCCATGGAGTTTGATCCGCAAGGTCGGCTGCACACCTTCTGTCATGCAGTGGATGGCAAGTGGCACATGATGGGGGTGAGTTTGACGGGTGGTGGAGCGATGCAGTGGTTTCGTGAATCGCTATGTCAGGAGATGGGTAAAACGACGGAAGAGATTCTGCAGCGGCTCAATGAAGAGGCGGCGCAGGTGCCCGCGGGCAGTGAGGGATTGTTTTTTCTGCCCTACTTGGCGGGCGAGCGAACACCGCATGCCGATCCACATGCGCGCGGCTGCTTTATTGGACTCACGCTGAAGCATCGTCGTGGGCACCTGGCGCGCGCGATCATGGAAGGTGTCTCCTATGCGATGAACGACAGTTTGCAGATTATCCGTGCCCTCGGTGTGCCTGTGCGGCAGATTCGAGCGTCCGGAGGGGGATCGCGGAGTGTGCTGTGGCGACAGATACAAGCGGCCGTGTTCAATCAGCACGTGGTATCGATTAACGCCGAGCAAGGACCGGCCTATGGAGTCGCATTGCTGGCTGCCGTCGGAGCGGGTGGATATAAGAATATTCAAGAAGCGTGTGCTGCTACGATTCGAGTGGTGAGTGAAACGCGATGCTTGCCGCGCGCCGCCACGATGTACCAGCGAAGTTTCCCGCTCTACCAAAAACTCTATCGTTCTCTGCGAGAGGATTTTGCAGCGATCGATGAACTGGCAGAGTAAGGTTTTGCGAGCTGCAGGCCGGAACGCAGTTGTTGGTCTCGCAGCGCCAGAGGGATAAAAAATTTCCCCTCTTCGCGTTTCCGCCTCTCTGCCCCTTTGCCCCTTTGCCCCTATGCCCCTTTGCCCCTATGCCCCTATGAGTCTTTGCGCTCCCGCGCCCGATTCACGGGTGACGGGAGCCAGCGGCGCCTTGTCATCGCCAGACCCAGGCAAATCTCTGACGAGGCTTCCACGTGGCGCGACAAGCTATTTTCAGGCTTCAAACTGTACTAGCAGATCGCCGGTTTGGACTGGTGTACCAGCTTTGACAAGCACCTGTCCGATGCGCCCATCACGTTCGGCGTAAATCGTCGCTTCCATCTTCATGGCTTCGAGCGTCAGGAGCTTCTGGCCTTTTGCGACCTGGTCGCCGGCTTGCACTGCGACGGTGACCACCATGCCTGGCATACCGGCACCGACCTGCAAGGGATTACTGGGGTCAGCTTTGGCATTTGTCTTGGTATCAATCTTCAGACTGGTATCCACCACACTCACATCGCGCGGCTGACCATTGAGTTCGAAGAAGACAGTCCGCGCGCCATCCGCGCGCGGTTCACCCGTCATCAGATATTTGATGATGAGTGTTTTACCTTCTTCGATGTTGATGGCAATTTCTTCACCCGGCTGTTGTCCGTAAAAGAAAACGGGAGTGGAGAGATCGCTGGTGTCTGAATATCGCGTGAGATGGGCAACAAAATCTTTATAGACTTTTGGATAGAGCAGGTGAGAAAGCACTTCGCGCCGGGAGGGCGCATGGCCCAGTAAGGTTTGCACCTCGCTCGTCGCCTTATCAAAGTCGGCGGGAGGTAATGTTTCCCCTGGGCGTCCGGAAAATACCGCTTGCCCGCGCATCACACGCTGGACGACGGCAGTGGGAAATCCACCGGGCGGCTGCCCCATGCGTCCGCCGATCAAGTCCACCACCGACTCGGGATACGCCAGCTCACGCTCACCATTTAAAACATCATTCGCCGACAGATTATTGGCGACCATGAACAGCGCCATGTCTCCAACTGCTTTGGAGGTTGGAGTGACTTTGACGATATCGCCAAACAGATCATTCACCTCGGCATACTTCTGACAGACTTCCACCCAGCGATCGGCGAGTCCCAGGGAAGCGGCTTGCTGCTGCAAATTTGTGTACTGACCACCAGGCATTTCGTGGTTGTAAAGATCGGTAGTTGCAGGCACCATTTCGCAATCGAACGGGCGATAGAACTCGCGGACCGCCTGCCAGTAAATGGCGATGGAGTCCAGCGAGTGCGTGTCGAGCCCCGTGTCGCGCGGAGTAAACTTAACGGACTCGACCAGCGTATTAAGATTGGGCTGCGATGTACCACCCGACATCGGTGCCATCGCGCCGTCGATAATGTCGACTCCTTCGTCGTTGGCTTTGAGCAGCGATGCCGCTTGGATGCCCGCGGTGTCATGGGTGTGGAAGTGAATGGGAATGCCAATCTCTTGCCGCAAGGCTTGGACGAGGCGCTGAGCGGCGTAGGGCTTGCAAAGTCCAGCCATATCTTTAATGGCCAGCAAATGAGCGCCCATCTTCTCCAGTTCCTTCGCGAGATTCACGTAGTACGCCAGCGTGTACTTGTCGCGACGCGGATTCAGAATGTCGCCGGAATAACAGATTGCCGCCTCGCAAATACCGGTCGTCTGGAGCACCGCCTCCATCGCCACTCGCATATTCGGAATCCAGTTCAAGGCGTCGAAAATGCGGAAGATATCCATGCCTGCTGCGGCCGCTTCTTTCACAAACTCCTGCACGATGTTGTCGGGATAATTTGTATAGCCCACGGCATTCGACGCGCGCAGCAGCATCTGAAACGGAATGTTGGGCACTCGCTCACGCATATCCGCCAACCGCTGCCAAGGACATTCCTTGAGGAAACGCATCGAGGTATCAAAGGTCGCTCCCCCCCACATCTCGAGCGAAAAAAGTTCCGGACAACGGCGCGCGTAGGCATCGGCAATACGCAGCATGTCGAAAGTGCGCAGGCGAGTTGCCAGGAGCGACTGGTGCGCATCCCGGAACGTGGTGTCCGTTACAAATAACTGCTTCTCGTGACGGATCCACTGACAGAATTTCTGCGGCCCCAGCTTCAGCAGCTTATCACGTAGTCCGGGAGGAATGGGCGACAAACGATCGATTACCGGCAGCGGAGCGGGCTCGCGGCGTGTGGCCTTGGGACGGTCTTTTACCAGCGCATTGCCATTGACAATCGTGTCGCCCAAGTAGGACAGAATCTTCGTCGCTCGATCGCGTCGAGTGGGCAGATGAAAGAGCTCGGGAGTCTCATCGATGAACCGAGTGGTACAGCGGCCCTCAATAAAGCTCGGATGCGTTACCACTTTGATCAAAAAGGGAATGTTGCTCTTCACGCCGCGAATCCGGAACTCTTGCAAACAGCGTTCCATTCGTCGAGCGGCATCGATGAAGCGCCGGCCGCGAGCCGTCACTTTTACCAGCAGCGAGTCATAAAAAGGATTGACCACGGCTCCAGAAAAAGCACTGCCAGCGTCCAGTCGAATTCCTAAGCCACCGGCCGAGCGATAATGCGACACTCGACCATAATCGGGCATGAAGTTATTCGTCGGATCTTCGGTGGTCACGCGGCACTGCACCGCAAACCCGCTCGTGCGAATCTCTTCCTGGGCCCCTAAACCGATTTCTGGGTCCGCTAACTTGGCACCTTGAGCGATCAAGAGCTGCGACTTTACGATGTCGACGCCCGTGACCTCTTCGGTCACCGTGTGCTCCACCTGAATACGCGGATTAACTTCGATGAAATAAAACTCATTCGTCTGGCGATCAACGAGAAACTCCACCGTGCCCGCATTTTGATAATTGACCGCCTGGCCAATCTTGATGGCGGCATCGCAGAGTGCTTGGCGAGTTTTCTGGGGCAGATCAGGGGCGGGAGCAATCTCCACTACTTTCTGATGACGACGCTGAATCGAACAATCACGCTCCCATAGATGCACCAGGTTGCCGTGTTTGTCGCCTAACAGCTGGACTTCAATGTGGCTGGCTTTCGTCACCAGCTTCTCTACGAAAATATCGGGAGAACCGAATGCCGTCAGCGATTCTCGCTGCGCCTGTTCAAACGAACTCACAAAATCGGCTTCCTCCCGCACCACGCGCATGCCGCGACCGCCACCGCCTTTGGCCGCTTTGAGAATGATGGGGTAGCCGAGTTCTCGCGCGAGTCGCTGTCCATCGGCCACATTTTGGATCGCCTCGAAGCTGCCGCCCAAGATTGGCACGCCCACTTTAGCGGCTAAATTGCGGGCGAACGTTTTGTCGCCGAGTTGTTCGAGGGCTTCGACTTGAGGGCCAACGAAGACGATCCCTGCCGCGGCACAGGCTCGAGCCAGTTCTGGATTCTCGGACATGAATCCGTAACCCGGATGGATCCCGTCAACACCGACTCGCTGCGCTAATTGAATGATGCTGGGGATGTCCAGGTAAGCCCGAATCGGCTCGCCCGGCTGCCCCACCAGATAGGCCTCCTCCGCCTTAAAACGATGTAAGGCATACCGATCCTCATGGGTGTAGATCGCGACCGTCCGCAAGCCCAACTCGTGGGCACTCCGAAACACGCGAATCGCAATTTCACTTCGATTAGCAACCAGCAGCTTGGTGATTTTTTTCATGAGAACAGCCATTCAGGGTGGGATTTTTACCCAAGGTACCAGCCGCGCGAAAGCGAGTGAAGGGGCGAAACCCGAGAGAGGTCGGCGCCGCTTGGAAGGTCTGGATGACGTGCAGGGGGCGATCCAAACGTACGGCCACCGTCGGCCTCGCGCGGCACGCTGCGGGATGTCGACAGCCGTTCCCATCATGCTCCGCCGACTACCGGCCGCGAAATCGTTGCAGGGCGTCGCGGTTGAGTTCGATGCCCAGGCCGGGCGTCTCGGGAATCGTAAGTAATCCTTCGGCGTCGAGCTGAAACGGTTGCGTGATAATCTGATCGATATACGGGGCCGGCGTCAAATATTCGACATAGCGGGCGACCGGAATGGCGGCCGCCAGGTGCAGGTCAGCCGCCAGTCCGACGGCCGTGTTCCATCCGTGACTGACCATCTGAATCTGATAATCCTGGGCCATCCAGGCGATGCGTCGCGCTTCCGAGATGCCACCACATTTGGTGGCATCGGGTTGCACCACATCAAAGGCTCCACGCTGCAGAAAAGGCAGGAACGCCTGTCGACGGGTGAGCACTTCACCGCCCGCGATCGGGACAGGTGAGACCTCGCGGAGCCGCACGAAGCCTTCCAGATCATCTGGGGATAACGCTTCCTCAAACCAGCCGATGTCGTAGTCAGCTAACATTTCCGCAGTTCGCTTGGCCCACTTGTAACCGTGCGGCCAGAACTGCTCACTGCCGCCAGCATCCACGAGTAAATCGACACTGGGACCGACCGCTTCGCGGGCAGTGCGGACGAGCAGTTCGTCAAATTTCGAGTTCCTCCGACCGAAGGGGCGCCAACCCAGTTTGATGGCTCGAAAACCGCGCGCCGCGATCGCTTGCACACGGTCGCGCAGAGGCTCCGGCTCATCAAACAAGATCGAAGCGTACGGCTTGATCTGGGTGCGGTAGTAGCCGCCCAGGAGCCGAGCGACCGGTTGGCCTGCGATTTTGCCCAGCAGGTCCCAGAGAGCAATGTCGATGCCGGAGATAACATGTTCGAGTGTTCCACCACGGCCTTGCCAAAACATGCTCTGCCGCAACTTCTCACTCACTCGCTCCGGTTCGATCGCGCTTTCTCCAAGCCAGAGTGGACGCATCAACTCGACGCCGGCTTGGGAGAGCCGCGACGACGTGAAAATGCTGCCTACCCCGGTCGGTCCTTCCTCAGAAATTACCTCGACCAAACAGGTCAGATCATCTTCTGGTTCATGACCGGAGGGCCAGCCACCATCCACGGTTCCACCGAGCAGCGGATGGACCACAATATCACGAATACGCATTCCTTCTGCACTCCCCCAAACGATCGTCGTTACTCTAGTGTTCAGCGAGTTATGGATGCTGTTTCAAGTTACTCGGCGGTAAACTACTTCGACTTTTCAACTTTTTTCTGCACATCGACCGGCTCCGATTTCACCGTCTTGGCAACCTTCTCAGAGACTTTGTTGAGGAGCAGTCCGCTGGGGTCGCAGCCGGCGGCGATCGAGACGATTTTGCCACCCTTTTCGATCAGGAAATTGGTCGGCATCGTCTTGGTCTCAAAAACATTCCAAGCGTCGCCTTTGGTGTCGACGGCGTAGAGCATGTTGAGTTTCTTTTCCTTGGCGTAGGCAGCGACCTTCGCGTCCGGCTCGCGGAAGATGGCGATCGAAGTGAGTCCCAGTTCCTTATAGCTGTCGTGAATGGCTTGGAAGTAGGCGAGTTCTTTATCGCAGCCGGAGCAGCCGCAGGTGAGCCGTACCAGGACGGGGCCTTTGGCGGTGAGATCGGCGAGTTGCACTTCTTTGCCGGTGGCATCTTTGATCTTGAACGCTGGAGCTGGCGTGCCCACGTCGACCTTCTTCGCGGCGGCGGCGGGTTCGGCGGCGGCGGCGAAAGGGGGGCTAACCATGAGCGTGCAGAGGCTGAAGAGCAGGATGACGAAGAGGGAGTGGGCGAGTCGTTTCATGGCTGAGTTTCCTGGCGGGAAGTGAACGGGTGGGACGGAGTTCGAACAGGCGAACTCCGCGAAATCTGAGCTCGGGAAAGATACCGGCTGCGGCCTGGGAATGCAAATTTTTCCCTAGTTTCTCTGGCTTGCCAGCGCGCCTTAAGATTTTTGGGTTTTTCCGAATTTTTTAGAATTGCGCCGAAAATTTACCCTGTCTTACCCATCCGTACCCTTGTCCGCCAGCTGGGACGTGCGTCAGAATCGCCTCACCTCAAGAACACCAGAGCGGTGTGATTGGCTGGCGAGTCCATTCGCGATCCACGCTCTGCCATCCGCAGCGTTCCGCTGCGGGGAATCACGAGAAGCGCTGGCTTCTCATTAAACCTGATGCCGCTTGCGGCGTCTGGCCCGTGTTGCCCAGTGGCTTGGCTGCTGCGCGACGCGATGTAGGGATGGTGAGTCGAATTGTGGGTGGAGCAGCCACCAGTCGGCTCCATGGTTTCTCAGTTTTTGTTTGTCACGGAGGTAAGTGTTATGAGGAGAGTACAGATGGTTGCCGCGTTGGCTGCCGCATTATGTGCGGGGCTGGGAGTATCCGCGGTGACGGCCCAAGAGGCATCGAATCCGAACAATCAACCGGCGGCCACCGCCGAACAGCAAGCGAACCAGGGAACAGGTAAGCAAGGCAATTCCGACAGCGCTCAATCGACCGAAGGCCAGACGGAAGATGGCAAGCAGGTTGTGCGTAAGCCGGTGATTGCGGATGACAAAAACAGTGTGCAGCAAGCGGCCGCGACCGAGCGTCCGCTCCACGAGCATCCGACGCTGGTGCAGATGCTGTTTCGCAACAACGAAATGCGGGGGACTCGCGGTTTGTGGGCTCACCGCATCAATCCTGCCCTGACCAGTGCCGCTCAGGATCATGCATCCTACATGGCTCGAACGCGAGATTTCAGTCACTATGGCAACGGTGGACCGAGCGGCCGAGCGGCTCGCTACGGCTTTGCCGGCGGGGTGCTGGAGAACATCGCGTGGGGCTATGGCGACGTCAATTCGACGTTCAACACCTGGCGCAACAGCAGTGGACATTGGGCGAACATGACGAGTTCCACGACGGACGCTGGGTTCGGCTTCGCCATCGCCGCCGATGGCACTCCTTACTGGGTTGCAGTCTATGGTACGGCGGCCGATGCTGCGGGAACGGTTCCGGCCGCTCAGCCAGCTGCCGCCACCACGACCTACCAGAACACCGCTCGCCGCGGCCTGTTCCGCCGTCGTTAGTCCGTTCGCCATCCTGTCTGGAACGGCCAACCGACTAAGGTTTAGCCAATCATCCCAGGCAGGATTCAGGACTCGCCGCCAATCTTGAGGGGCATCACGGGAAAGTGGGATCAGTCTTAGTACTGGTTCGGCTTTTCCGTGGTGCTTTTTTTGTTGGATTTGAATGGTTATCATAACGCCGCGCCGGGGCCACCGGTCGCGTGTCACCTGCCCCGCTACGGGATGCCATTCATGGCCGGTCTGATTCAAGCTCGTCAGCAAATTCCTCGGATCATTACGGGGCTGCGAGAGCGTTATCCGGTGGCTGAATGCGCCCTGCGGCATGATTCGCCCTTCCAGCTGCTCATCGCCACCATCCTCTCGGCGCAGTGTACGGATGAGCGAGTGAATATCGTGACGGCGACTCTTTTCGCTCGTTACCCCACCGCTCAAGATCTCGCCCGAGTCCCCCTCAAAACACTCGAAAAGCTCATCCAAAGCACCGGTTTTTTTCGCAACAAAGCCAAGAACATTCAAGGCTGCTGCCAGCAGCTCATGGAACTCTACAACGGCCAGGTCCCACGGTCCCTCGAAGCACTCGTCCAGCTACCCGGAGTTGGTCGCAAAACGGCCAATGTCGTCATGGGCACCGCCTTTGGCGAAGCGACAGGAGTGGTCGTTGATACCCATGTGACGCGGATCAGCCGGCGCCTTGGTCTCACTCGCCATACCGACGCCGTCAAAATTGAACGAGATCTGATCAAACTCCTGCCCTCCGCAGAATGGATCGGGTTTTCCCATCGAGTGATCCATCATGGGCGGCAAGTCTGTCAGGCCCGCAAGCCGCAATGTGAAAAGTGTGTATTTCAGGATTTCTGCCCGCGAGTCGGTGTGAAGTGAAAGTTGAGAATCGAAGTTGTTGGTGAACGCTCGGTGTTAACGGACCGTGCAGCTAAATGGGAGCGGCGATATGATTCTGTCCGGCGAGGAAATTCGCAATCAATTGGGAAAGAACATCATGATCGACCCGTTTGATGCGAGTCGACTGAATCCCAATAGCTACAATCTGACGCTTCACGATGAACTGCTCGTCTACGAAGAAGTCGTCCTCGACATGCGCCAGCCCAATCGCACTCGACGGATCAGCATTCCACCTGAAGGCTTGGTGCTAAGCCCCAATCAGCTCTACCTGGGACGGACAGTGGAGCGAACTGAAACCCACAATTTTGTCCCCATGATCGAAGGACGTTCCTCCATCGGACGCCTCGGGTTGTTCGTACACGTGACCGCGGGCTTCGGGGACGTCGGCTTCAAAGGTTTTTGGACTCTGGAAATGTTCGCCGTTCAGCCCATTCGTATCTATCCCGGCACCGCGATCTGTCAGATTTTTTATCACGAACTACGTGGGCCCATTACTGAATACGAAAGTGATAAATACCAGAACAATCGCGATATCCAGCCCAGCTTGCTGTTCAAGGAATTGAACCCCGAGGGCCAACAGCCCGATGGCCAGTTGCGTTTCGATTTCGGCTTGGGCAATCGGTAGTGCACGGTGCACGCGGGGCGGCGCACCGAGCATAGAGTTTTTTGGTCCATCCGGGTTTCCTGTGAGTCGCCATCGTGAGAGGCGCAGGGTGCGGCTGCCGCCGCGCTGATTCGTGCACCGGCTCGAGGTTGGGCGAAGCCCGAATCTTCGGCTGTGCCACTGTGCCTCTGTGCCACTGTGCGAAACCCACTCCGTGTCCTCCGTTCCCTCTGCTTCCCTGTGCGCATCGTCCTCCCTGTGCGCAATCCCTGCCGAGGGTAACTTTCAGAGGCTGCTCGATTCCGGTAAACTTCTCAGCTTTCCGAATGACGCGTAAATTCACGATCCATCAGTTCGCAGGATTCAATCAGTCATGAGTGCACCGACGACCGTATTCGATCCTTTTCAAGCACGAGCCACGTTTGAAAGCGGCAGCGGACCGCTCGGCTATTATCGACTCGGCAGGCTCGCCGAACTGGGACTGGGCGATATTCATCGTCTGCCCTTCTCGATTCGGATTCTGCTGGAGGCGGTCTTACGTCATTGCGATGGATATGTGGTGACGGAAGAGAATGTGCGGCAACTGGCGGGCTGGAATGCAGCGGAGCCGGCGAAGGTAGAAATTCCGTTTCATGTGGCTCGCGTGGTGATGCAGGATTTCACGGGAGTGCCGGCGGTTGTGGACTTGGCGGCGATGCGAGCCGCGATGAAGCGCTTGGGTGGTGATCCAGGGCGAGTGAATCCGTTGATTCCGGTTGATCTGGTGATTGATCACTCGGTTCAGGTCGATCATTTCGGTTCGGCCTCATCACTGGACGAAAACGTTTCGCTGGAGTTTCAGCGAAACGGAGAGCGTTACGCATTTTTACGTTGGGGCCAGCGAGCGTTCGACAATTTCCGCGTGGTGCCGCCGAACGTGGGTATCGTGCACCAGGTGAACTTGGAGTACCTGGCGAAGGGGGTGTTTGTACGTGAGGATCAGGTTGGTCCCGTGGTAGTTCCCGACACCCTGGTGGGCACGGACAGTCACACGACCATGATCAACGGTTTAGGTGTATTGGGCTGGGGCGTCGGAGGAATTGAGGCAGAGGCTTCGATGCTCGGCCAGCCGCTGTACATGCTGCTGCCGGAGGTGGTGGGGGTGGAGTTGACGGGGGAATTGGCGGCAGGAGCTACGGCCACTGACTTGGTACTCACCATCACCGAAATGCTGCGCAAGGTGGGTGTAGTGAATAAGTTCGTCGAGTTCTTTGGGCCGGGTGTGACGAAGATGCGGCTGGCCGATCGCGCGACGATCGCGAACATGGCACCGGAGTATGGTGCGACGATGGGCTTTTTTCCAGTCGACGCCGAGACGCTCGAGTTTTTACGTCGCACGGGAAGAACCGCTCAGGAAGTGGAGCTCCTGGAACGCTACATGAAAGCGCAGGGCCTCTTTCGCACGGATGACACTCCAGACCTCAACTACACGCAGGTGGTTCGTTTGGATCTCAGCACGATTGTGCCTTCGCTGGCCGGCCCCAAGCGACCGCAGGATCGAGTGCCGTTGACGGATGTGAAGAAGTCTTTCCGTGCAGCTCTGCGCGAGCCCGTGAACAAGCGCGGTTTTGCGCTCGATGATGCCGCGGTGGCACGCACGGGTAACTATGAAGACCGTGGTCGTTCGGTACCGATGGGGCATGGAGCCGTGGTCATTGCGGCGATTACCAGTTGCACGAATACCAGTAATCCATCGGTCATGTTGGCCGCTGGATTGTTGGCCAAGAAAGCAGTCGCTAAAGGACTCAAGGTTGCTCCTTATGTGAAAACGAGTCTGGCCCCGGGATCACGCGTGGTGAGCGACTACTTTGATAAAGCGGGTGTGACGGAGGCCCTCAACCAACTCGGCTTTCAAACCGTTGGGTATGGCTGTACGACCTGCATTGGGAACAGCGGTCCGCTGCCGGATGCGGTGGCCAAGGTCGTTACGGAAGCTGATCTCGTGGCTTCTGCCGTGCTGAGCGGAAACCGTAACTTCGAAGGGCGCGTGAATCCCCTGGTGAAAGCGAATTACTTGGCGAGTCCTCCGCTGGTAGTGGCGTATGCGCTGGCCGGCTCCACGGATCTGGATTTGGCGACGGAGCCGCTGGGGACGGGAAGTGATGGTCAGCCGGTATTTTTGCGCGATATTTGGCCGACGCGAGCGGAAGTGGATGCGGCGATCGCCACGAGTGTGCAGCCAGAGATGTTCGTGAATCAGTACACGCATGCGTTCGATGCCAATCAGCAGTGGAACGCGATTGCCGTGGCGGAAGGTGAGCTGTATCAGTGGGATGACAAGAGCACTTATATTCAAGAGCCTCCGTTCCTGGTGAATCTAACTCGTGAGGTGCCGTCGATTCAGCCGCTCCGCGGAGCACGAGTGCTCGCGCTGCTGGGTGATTCGGTCACGACGGATCACATTTCACCTGCTGGTTCGATCGGCAAAACGAGTCCGGCGGGGCAGTTTCTGATTAACCATGGAGTGCCACCGGCGGACTTCAACAGCTACGGAGCTCGACGCGGAAATGATCGTGTGATGGTGCGAGGTACGTTCGCCAATATCCGCATTCGCAACCAGGTAGCGCCCGGTACGGAGGGTGGCGTGACTCGCTACTTGCCAACGGGCGAAGTGATGTCGATTTACGACGCTTCGATGAAGTACCAAGCTACGGGTACACCGCTGGTGATACTTGCCGGTGCCGAGTATGGCACTGGTAGCAGCCGCGATTGGGCCGCCAAGGGAACGTATCTGCTGGGTGTGAGAGCGGTGATTGCGGTGAGTTATGAGCGAATTCATCGTAGCAATCTGGTTGGCATGGGAGTTTTGCCGCTGGAGTTCCCAGCTGGCCAAACGGCTCAGTCACTCGGATTGGACGGCACGGAGGTCTTCGACATCGTGGGCCTGGATGATCAGTTGCAGCCACGTTCCACGGTGACGGTCGAAGCGATCTCCGCCGACGGGACTCGCAAGACGTTCGCGGCGACGGTGCGGATCGATACTCCAGTGGAAATGGATTACTACCGCAATGGTGGGATTCTGCACACGGTGCTCCGAAAGCTGTTGGGGTAACCCGACGTGAATTTGCAGACGCTGCTGGATAGTCCGCTGGATGGTCGCATCAAAGGCTTTCCGCCCGGTGTGCGCGGGCTGACGTGGGGAGCGGTTGGGCAGCAGCGCTGGAATCTATTGCGCGGTGAGTTGCCCTTCCCACAGGCCATCCTGCGCGATTCCGTCTTACAGCACAACAGTCGCTGGATGCGTGAATTCTTGGCCGCCAACGGCGCTCTGTTTTGTCCTCATGGCAAAACGACGATGGCCCCGCAGCTCTTTGCACGGCAACTAGCCGACGGAGCCTGGGGCATCACGCTCGCGACCATGCAGCAAGTGCGTGTCGCTCGCGAATTTGGCGTGTCTCGTATCCTGCTCGCCAATCAACTCGTCTGTCCCGTTTCCATTCGATACGTGCTCGATGAGTTGCAGCGAGATGAGCAGTTCGAATTTTTTTGTTTGGTCGATTCGGTGGCGGGCGTGGAGTTACTGAATCGCGTGGCGGAACAGCAGGGGTGTCGGCGGCCGCTGAACCTGTTGGTGGAACTTGGTGTGCCCAATAAACGAGCGGGAGTGCGCGGGATCGATGCGGCGCTTGACCTGGCCCGAGTCGTGCAGCAAGCACAGCCACGATTGCAGCTCGCTGGTGTCGAAGGCTTCGAGGGAGTTATCTCGGCAGACACTCCGGCGGAGCGCGAGCGACAGGTGACCGACTATCTGCAGCAGCTGGTGGAACTCGCGCGTCGCGCGCGGGAGGCGCAGCTGTTTGCACCAGGTCCGTTCTTGATCACGGCCGGTGGGTCATCCTACTTTGACTTGGTCGCTAGCGGCATCGCAGCCGCGCAGCTTGGCCCTGACGCTCGCGTGGTGGTGCGCAGTGGCTGCTACCTCACACACGACTCCGCCGTCCTCGACCGACTCTATCAAGATCTGCTGGCTCGTGACTCGCGGGCTGCTCGCAGCGGACCCGGTTTGCAAGCGGCACTGGAAGTCTGGTCGCGCGTGCAGTCTCGACCGGAGCCAACTCGTGCGATTCTCACGATGGGCAAACGGGACGTGTCGTTTGACGCCGATCTCCCGCAGCCGCTCTATCATTTTCGTGTCGATCGAGATAACACGCCGCGGCCCATCGAGGCTGGTCATCGTGTCATCGGATTAAATGATCAGCATGCCCTGCTGGATATCCCCGCTCATTCCTCGTTGGCTGTCGGCGATTTAATTGGTTGTGGCATATCGCACCCCTGCACGACCTTCGATCGCTGGCAGTTCCTCGCCGTTATCAACGAACAGTACGATGTGATCGAGGGGATTCGAACCTTTTTTTGACGACATCCTTTTTCTGACTTTCTTTTTTTCTGACTGCCCCTTTTTTGCCTGTACCATCGATGAACGTGTTTTAGCCGAACCCTGGTGGAAGTGATCGACCAGTTGAAGCTGCCGATAAATGGAGGAGGGTAAGCGTGATCGTAACGATCGATGGACCTGCCGGTGCTGGCAAGAGCAGTGTCGCGCAGCGATTAGCGTACCGAGTGGGGTTTCAGTTTCTCGATACCGGAGCGATGTATCGAGCTGTGACGCTGGCGGCAAAACGAATGGGCCATGATTGGAATAACGACGAGCGGCTGGTGAGTCTGGCCACTGCCCAAACGATCACCTTTCAAGATCATCGCACGTTACTCAATGGACAAGATGTGTCCGTGGAAATTCGCACGAACGAAATCTCTCAGCTGGTGCGGTATGCGGCGAACAATCCTGGGGTCAGGCAGTGGCTCGTCGAGCGTCAGCGGGCGCTGGGGCGCGATACCAATCTGGTGACCGAGGGACGCGATCAAGGCACGGTGGTATTTCCTCAGGCGGAACTCAAGATTTTTTTAACCGCGAGTCCCGAGGAGCGCGCTCGGCGCCGCTGGCTTGATTTGCGGCAGCGTGGTGAAGAGGTGGATCTGGCGGATTTACTCGCTCAGCAGCACGCGCGGGATGCGAGTGATGCCGCGCGAGAAGTGGGGCCGCTAAAGCCAGCCGCCGACGCACTGCATCTGCGGACGGATGGACTTACGCTGGCCGATGTGGAGTTGCGGCTGGAGCAGATGGTGCGACGACGTCAGCGGGAGATTGTCACTCTGGAGTCACTGGTGACAAACGGCAATTCGGCTGCAGTAACGCAGCCTGCTGTGAAGTGGGCGCCCGCCGGCCAGGTGAGTGCGGAGATGAAAGCAGATGCGCTGAGCACTCGACGCGCATTCCTCTGGCGGCTCCCGAAGGCGGAATTGCACGTGCAACTGGAAAATACGTTGTCACCCGAGTTACTACGAACGGAACGCGATTTCTGCAAACTGGCGAGCAGTTATTTTGAGCGAGTCGCGGGACAAGGTGTACGCCATGTGGACTTGTATGTTGATGCGCACAGACATGCAGCTTGCGGGGTGCCATTTGCGACGGTCTTCTACGGTGTGATGGCAGCCATCGATCGAGCGCAGCGAACGTGGGGGATTACGACCGCACTCGTCCCCTGCTTGCAGCATCACCAGCCAGTAGAATCCGCCCGCAAGCTGATGGCCACCTGGCGTCCGTATCGCACCCGGCTTGCTGGTGTGGGATTGGATCTCCGAGATGGTGGCCAGCAGTCGAGTGGCTTTGAGGACCTATTGGCCGCCGCGCAACAGCTGGGCTTCAGTTTGATTCAGCATACTACGGCGGACGGTCCCGCACATTTTGTTCGCCAGGCGCTCAGCCGCATGCGGCCGGCCGTTAATCGAGAAGTTCTGGAGGACTATGATGGATGCATGGTGGACCACCTATGGGCCTGTCAGGAACAGCTGGGCCTCACCGAATCGCAGCTCGTGCAGTTAGCGAAATCGTCGTTCTCAGCCGCACATGTAAGTGAATTACGACGGCAGCAGCTGTGCGCGGAAGTGGACGAGTATCAACGCTGTTTTGGTGGCCGATGACGATCGCATTTGTACCGGCAGCTGAGCTGAAAAAGCAGTATGCTGTCTATGGTCACTTCTATTCGGTGAAAGTCAGTGCAGCCGTACGGATCGAGTGTCGCAGTGTGCTGGAGCTAATTGCTCACCAACTTGTTCCCAAGGTGGCGGATAAGATTTCGCAGCTGCGACCGGATGCGATTGTCATCATGATGAATCCCGGTTCGTCGCGGCCGCTGCTGCCCGTTGATCAGCTGGTAAAGGTTGAGGCGATGGATCGGCTGACAACCCATCTCGTTCCCACTCGGCCCGATACCACTCAGTATCAAGTGTTGCGCGTGATGCGGCAGTTGGGCTGGCAGCATGTCCGAGTACTCAACTTGTCGGATCTACGTTGCACCAAAAGTGTGCAGTTTTTTCGTGAGTTTCAGCAGCTGGAAGCAGAGCATGGCTTTGATGTTCACACTTTGTTTGCCGCTCGGCGCAAAGTCGAATTAGCACGTCGCCTGACGTCCCATCTCCATTTGCCCATTGTGCGCGCTTGGGGAGTGAGTGATGCGCTTAATCCGCTCATTGACCGCTGCGAGCGAGCGATTCGAGGGCGTGAGACCCGGTATGGATTAGCCAAGGCGGGGACCACGAACAAGTTCTTTCATCCCCTGCCCTCGCTCCAGTCTCAGCAGCGACTTTGGGTCGAGCAGATGTTGCAGCAGATTCGTGGGCGGGTGATGTGAAGCATGTACCACTTGTGAACCTGTAGCGGTCATGCCGAACAGGATGAGCGCGCGGAATTCGGCGTAATTCTGCTGTAGAATTCGCCGATGACAGACCGGTGAGCGACGGAATCGTTTTAGCGGGATACCCATTCCCACGGATTGCCGGCACCCGGAATTGTCGCTGGCCCGAGTCAGTCGGTCCGTTCGCAAATGTCAGAGAATCGATCCATCTATCGGCCCGTTTTAGCTGTCGGGTTTCTGGCCCTGGCAGTCTTCTTAGCTGCTGCGCTGTTCACGTATCGCCCCGAAGACCCGGCCAACGGTATCAGTCTTTTATCATGGATTTTTCCAGCAGATGCGATCGAATATCCGCCACGGACTCAGGTGAATAACTCCTGTGGCAGCTGGGGTGCGACACTCGCCAATCTGCTGTTTACGCAATTGGGAATTGGGGCTTACTACGTGCTGTCATCGCTGGTGCTCTTAGCGATGGCTCTCCTCACACGCTCACGAATCGACTTGCCGCTGTTGCGCTGGACCGGATGGCTGGTCTCGGTGGTGGGAATCACAGCTTTGTCAGCCATGATGTTACCGAACTGGTCGCCTGGACCCATGATGGGATCGGGCGGAACGATCGGCGCGCTGGGGGCCAGTTTACTGCAGCATCATTTCGCCTTCATGGGCAGTCTGATTCTGGCAGTTGGTATCACGTTGGGTGGACTGCTACTCTGCTCGGACTATCTCGTCATGAAAGCTGTTCGCCTGCTCTTTGATGGTATCTTGTGGCTTGCGTACAGTGGACAGCAACTGGCGAGCGCTACTTGGTCGCTCGGACGAGGCAATGAAGCACTTGCCGGCGGACCGGCGACCTTTTCAGTCAATCGGGGAGCGGCCCCTGCAGCGGATGGAGCTGTCCGCGTCAAAGGGCGCGGTGGACGTGCCGGTGAGACGGAGAAGGTTACCGAAGAGACGGCTGTGAGCACCGGCAAACGAGCCGTGAAATCGACCCAAGTCGTCGACGAAGATGAACCAGCGATTTTGCCGATCCGCGTGCGTCCAGGTGATGGGAAGAACGACGTGAATCGCGACGCAAGCGGCTCCGCCGACGATTCTCAAGCGATGATCGGTCCGCTGGCAGATGATCATGAACCCACCACGCTAAGAATTCGACCCGCAACAAAAGACGATGATCGTGAGCCGCGAGCGGTCGGTATCTGGAATGAACCGGCTGACGAGGAGGCAGAGTCGAGCGACCAGGATGCTAGCGTCGCAGGTTCTGGCGGAAACAAAGACACCGGGCGCATACGTCGCACGGTAGAGAAGCCGCCCCCTGGCGTGAATGTCAAGAAACAGGCAGACCGCTCGACGGCGCGGGCGGAAATCATGGCCGAATTGGAACAGGCTCCCGAAGCCACGCTCGATGATTATGAGCTGCCTTCGATTGAGCTCCTGGTGAAGGGCGAAGATCTAAACTGGACGGTGTTGGAAACAGAGGTGCGACGCAAAGCCAAGATCCTCGAGAAGACCTTCACCGATTTCGGGCTCAATGTTCGCGTGGTCGAAATTGAAACCGGTCCGGTGATCGCACAGTATGAGGTGGAACTGGAAGCGGGGCTGAGGCTCGCGAAAATCACCGCTCTCGCCGACGACTTGGCGATCGCGCTGCGAGTTCCTAGTGTACGTATCGTCGCGCCGATACCGGGAAAAAACACGGTTGGAATTGAAGTCCCCAATGAAGCTCGACAAGTCGTGCGACTCCGCGAAGTAATCGAGGAGTCGAACGGCAAGGTGCGGAAGATGCGCATTCCGCTCTTCCTGGGCAAAGACGTTTCCGGTCGGCCACTCGCCGTCGATTTGGCCACGTTGCCTCACCTGTTGATCGCTGGTCGAACGGGCACGGGTAAAAGCGTCTGTTTAAATGCGATTATCACTTCCATCTTGATGACACGTCGCCCCGACGAAGTGCGACTCATCATGATCGATCCGAAGATGGTGGAATTGAGCGGCTACGGTCGCTTGCCGCATCTGATGCATCCGGTGGTGACCGATATGCGGAAGGCGGAGGCGATTTTGGCCTGGGCTGTCGAAAAGATGGAAGAGCGATATTCGCTGCTGGCTCGGGCTGGCGTGCGTCACGTCGCCGATTACAACCAACTCGGTGAAGCCGCACTGCTGCAGCGTTTACAGCCGGAAGATGAGGACGCACGAAAAGCGATACCACGGCAACTGCCTTGCATAGTCATCGTGGCCGACGAAATCGCCGACATGATGATGACGGCCGGTAAGGAAGTTGAGCAGCATATTATTCGTTTGGCGCAGAAGAGTCGCGCGGTCGGAATTCACTTGATTCTGGCCACCCAAAAACCCACGGTGGATGTGATTACGGGCCTGATTAAGTCCAACTTGCCCGCTCGAATTTCGTTCCAGGTTGCCAGCCGTGTGGATAGTCGAGTGGTGCTGGATGAAATGGGCGCTGACAAACTGCTGGGCAATGGCGATATGCTCTTTTTGTGGCCCGGTACCAGCACTCTCCTGCGTGGACAGGGCACCTACCTGGGTGATGATGAAATTAATCGAGTGGTCGATACGTGCAGTCATGGACGTCCACAAAACTTCGTCAGTGAGCTGGTCAACATCAAGGTTAAAGATGGTGATGACGGCGACCTCATGACCAAGCTCAAGAAGCGCGACGAACTATATGAGTCGGCAATTGATGTCGTGGTGCGTGAAGGGCGCGGTAGCGTTTCGCTGCTGCAGCGAGCGCTCGGTATCGGCTACGGTCGAGCGGCACGACTAATCGACTTCATGGCTGAAGATGGGGTTGTCGGTCAATATGCTGGCATGCAGGCTCGTGAGGTCCTGTGGAGTGTTGAGGATTGGGAGCGAATGCAGCAGCAAGGTGTCGAAGCGGCTCCCGTAACTCCTGCTTCGACTCCCGCTACTTCATCGACATCCCTCTCTAGTTCACCAGCCCAGTCGACGGTTACCGCTCCCACGGCCATGGGAACATCAAGCTCGTCGCCCACCCCGACCGCACACGCTAAGCCGACGCCTGGCACGGCAGTTAAGCCACCGGTCGGCAACGCACTTTCCACGAAAGCCGACGCGATCGCCGAGATCGAAGAAACGATTGCCGAGGGGCACTCGCAGGTGATTCCGCTGGCCGAAACCGAGCGCCCACTGCCTCCACCACCGCCTACTCGTGGTTCTGCCGGTCGACGCGGCATCATTTCACTGGTAAAGCCTAACCAGCTGCATCGTCACGACTTTGATCCAGCAGACGTCTCGTATGAAGAGAATGTCGTGATCCATGGTCACGACGCAGGACCAATATCAGCCCGCGATGCCAACGCCTGCGAAATCTCCGACGACGATCAGGATGACAATTCAGATGGCGACGACGGCGATTCGGCGGCCGTTATTCCTATAAAGACTTGAGATATTCAAGTACGGCACGTTTTTCTTCTTCCGAAAGATCGTTGGGAAACGTGTGCCCCGCGCGACTCTTACCCGTCACACTGGTGTCGAAGTAGCGACGACGTTCAGCGGTCGATAAGTTTGAGGGCAGCGTGTCGACGGTCTGATGCTCAAGTCCAACTCGCTCCCGATCATACCCAGTGGCAGATCGTGTCCAAATCGCGGGACGTGACTCGGGATGTAGGACATGCCACAGTGTCGGTACGGAGCCATTATGGAAATAAGGGGCACTCGCCCAGACCCCGTCAAGCGGCGGTGCAACATAGCCCTTGGGATCATTGAGCACTTTGTGAACGCCAAAGTGACCGAACCAGCTATCTTCATGTCCCTGCCGCATCGCCTTCGTGAGAGCACCGTGACGCACGGGGTCCGTGCCGATTTCGTCCAGCGATACCATCACTTCCTGGTATTTTCCCTGGGGACCATACGTGCCGTGGCATCGAGCACAGTGATCATTGAAAATCGTCTCGCCCCGATCCGCGAGCACGCGATCGATCGCGTAAGGATAAGCAGGTGGTCGCAGGCTTTCTAAATAGGCATACACGTCGCGAAAATCCGCCTCCCACTCACGAAACTTCTCCGGACCGTTCTGCCGGATGAGCATGAACTGCATGAGGGAGCGGTGCTCCTTGGCCACAAACCCGTCGATGTAAAGTCGTCGGCGTTTGTGAAAATGCCACCAAGGAGGCGCGTCCATATCGTGATGTACCATCCGCGGCGAGATGAAAGTGCGAACAACATTTAGCTCGGCATCACGAGCGGCCATTAAAGCGACCCCGAACATCACCGCGTTGGTCGTGCCATTGGTCGTTCCCAGGGGCATGGCGAACATGCCCACATCCATTCGCGACAGAGATTTTCCCAGCTCCGCTTTCACGGAACGAGTCTCCTCGGTAAGCGTCTCCAGAGCGTAGTGGGCATTTGGTAAGCCAGGGATCACTTGCCCGGCCACTTGGCCGCCATGACAGCCAAAGCAGTTCAAGGTCCACTCACCAGCGTTGTTGACGACATACTGTAGCGGGCGAGTGGGATCGCCCGGACGCGGCGTGATGCCATAGCGTTCCATCGCCATTTTGCGTCGTTCCGCGAGCGAAGCCTTTTCCGCCTTAGTCCGCAGCGGTTCGGGCCATGCACGCCACGATTCGTCAAAGACTTCCTGAGTGAAATCGGGTGGCAGATAGGCTTTTTCGGTGAGGAAACGGTAACCCCGCCGAGCTGCTTCCGGATCCCCGCGACCGAACTCCGGACGTGGCGGCGTCTCGAGACGCTCGATCTCCGCGGCTACACAGAGGTTCAACTTCATGCCGTGCAGGGACGTCCAGAGGGACACAAGTATCGCCGCCGTGACAGTAACGTGGCAGGCAAGGGGCGACATTGATCTCACCACGGTAAACCGAGGTGACAACTGCTTGGTCGGAGTTTTTGCTGAGATGCAATTCATCATGGCTGGAATGCTGGACTCCGTTCATTGCTTGGCGATAATAACCGCTCGAACGCGACCAGCTTAACGAAACTGCTTTAAATACAAAAGAAATGGGCCACCTGAAGATGACCACACGGACACTCTACGAACGCCTGGGCGGAGTTTTTGCGATCGCGGCTGTTGTTGATTCGCTGATCGATCGCGTGATGCGCGATCCACGTTTAAATGCCAATCCCCGCGTGGATGAGGCACATCATCGAGTGCCAGCGGCGGGGTTCAAGTATTTGGTGACGGAGCAGTTGTGCGAGGCGGCCGGTGGGCCGCAACGTTACACAGGCCGTTCCATGCGAGATTCGCACCAAGCGCTGGCCATCACGAGCGACCAGTGGCAAGCCTTCCTGGATCTCGTCAAACAGACGCTCGATCAGTTCCAGGTGCCCCTCCCCGAACAGGCCGAGGTGCTGACGATCGTCCAAAGCACCCGCGCCGACATCGTCACCGGCTGAGTTTTGCTGTCGGTAGAAGACGAATGCAGACGGAAAGAGATACGGGACAATAAAAAGACCGAGGCGCAGAGGGTACAGAGTGGTGATGGAGAGGAAAAGAATCTGTCTGGCAATGCGGAGTGGGTAAACAACGTTCGCAGGCCGAAATCGTAACCCAGCACACTCCGTGCTCACCGTGCCTCCGTGTTTCAAAAAACGTGTTTCAAAAAACGTGTTTCAAATCCTGTAATCAAGCTTATTTCTTGGTACTCCTCTTACGAGGTGTTTTCTGCGTGCCACTTTTCTTGGGAGCGGCTTGTTTCGGTTTTTTCTTTGCGGCGCTTTCGCTTATCGCACGTTTTTTAACACTGCTCTTGATTGGCGGCGGCGCCACGGTGACGGGCTTGCCGGCAGCCAGATCGCGTAAGATTCGCAGATTGATGGCGTCCCATTCTTCGGCTCCGTGCTGGCCCTTGGGGGTCTCGAGGAACATGGGCAGGTGCGCCAGGCGTGGATCGCGCAAGATATGTGCAAAGGCTTCCAGGCCGATATGTCCTTGACCGATGTGTTCATGACGATCTACGCGCGATCCTAGTTCTCGTTTACTGTCGTTCAAATGGAACGCTCGCAGTCTGCGGAGACCAACGAGTTCATCAAACCGAGCCATAGTCTCCTGATATTCGGTGGCGGTGCTGAGTGGATAGCCGGCAGCGAACGCGTGGCAGGTATCAAAACAGACTCCTAGACGCTCGGGGTGTCGAGCGCCGTTGATCATGTCGGCTAAGTGTTCGAACCGCCAACCCAGGCAGCTTCCCTGCCCAGCTGTATTTTCCAGGAGAATCGCGGGGCTGTCGGCGGGCAGCCGCTGGTGAATCTCATCGATTGCTGCGATCACTCGACCAATCGCAATCTCGTCAGAGCCGCTGGTCGCCGCGCCGGGATGGACGATTACTCCAAATAAACCCAGTTGAGCGGCACGCTGGAGTTCGATGGTCATGGCCGCCACGGATCGGCGCCACAAGAAATCATCACCGCTGGCCAAGTTGATCAAATATGAGCTGTGGGCCACGGGCTGATTAAGTTGTCGGGCCTGGACCGTCTCGCGAAAACGAGCGACGGAAGCGGCATCGATCGGCTTGGTTGTCCAATCGTGATTGTCGCCACTACCACTGGCCGAGACCGCCCAAATCTGCGGGCTGGCCGTGAAGATTTGCACGGAGTCCATCGTGAACGACGCGGCCGACTCCGCCGCACGTTCGTAGCCGCCAGCGATGGAAAGATGAGCACCCAGCAGCGGCATCGATCAAACTCCGCAGTTGATTACTGATTTTGAAGAATGGCCATCAGCACTTGAAGAACTACCCCGAGCAAGTTGAGGCCGATGCCGATCCAGGCCACAATGACACCCGCTTTGGTCGCCGAGCGCCCCGAGGGGTCCATGATACCGGCGTCCATCTCCTTCATGTCACTGGTGCCCATGATGATGGCGGCGATACTCAAAAAGCAGCAGCAGAGCAAGCCAATGATGCCCAAGGCGAGGATCAGTCCACCGCGGTGCGGCTTTTGATAGCCGACACCCATCGGATATCCGGCCGCTGCGTAAGACTGAGGAACGTCGGCGTAGGGGTTCCCGGAACCACCACCGGCTGGTCCCGCCGAGAACGGCGTTCCCATGGCTCCCGCGGGAGCCGCCAGTTGTGGATAAACCGTGGCCGCGGGTACCCAGTCTTCTCGACCTTCCTGCTGCAGCTTGAAGTTCGGTGCCACTCGGCGATCTCGCACCCAGCCATCCAATTCGGCTTTGGTTACCGGACCGTACTTCGTGCCATCACCGCCCTGCATGAACCAGCGCCCTGAGTTGTCGGCGGAGGAAAATGGATTCGCGGTCGCTGCCGCTCCGAAACCAGGTGCCGAGGTAGGAGTCCCCGCAGGCGTAGAGGCCGGGGCCGAACTGCCAGCCTCCGGAATCGGCATCACTGCGTTGCAACTTGGGCAACGAGCCTGCTTACCAGCGAATTGATCGTCTACTCGTAGTCGACTGCCACAGGCCTCACAACTTAACTCAATCGCCACAAGATGCTCCTTTGCTCTCTCAACAAAGCGTTTGATGATGTTCCGTCTCTACCGAATCGCCCAGTAGATGGCCCCCACGATCGCCGCCGTGAGAAATATCATACTCCAGAATAGCACCACAACCATACCGAGCTTTCGACCAAATTGTGTTTGAGATCGACCGCTCGAGTCCATCACGCCGGTGTGCATGTCGTAGAGATCTTGAGTGCCCTGGTGCCAAGCCAGAACGCTGAAGACGGGGCATGGTACGAACAGCCCGACCAGGGCCAAGGTCAGAATGTAAGCTGAGCGGTGAGGAAGCAGCGTCACTCGATCGTGCGCAGGCCTTGGGTTCGGTTCCACACCGATGTCTGGACGAACGGCGGCCCCGGCAGCGTTCGCAACGGGACGAGTATTTGCTGATGGGCGCTGAGCCATCGCACCGCTGCTGGCAGCCGCTTCGCTCAGGTCTGGATATCGCAGCTCGGCGGGTTCCCAATGATTCGAGTCCTCTCGGCGCAGTTGACACCCCAGGGCCACTCGCCCTTCTCGTACCCACTGATCGAGCTGGATGAGTGTGATTGGGCCATAGATCACGCCCTCGGGGATCCAGAGATACCAGTCGCTGTCCGTTGCTTGCTCGGCGGCAACCACGATGCAGGTCCTTGTGGAAACGATTTCTTGTCGGAAGCTGCGGCAAGTTTCAGATTATATCGAGTAGCGAGCTGGGTGTTACCGGCCGGTCTTACCAAACGGTTGCCGTGGAAACGCGTGGAGCCGTAGAATGCGGTGGCGGTGGAATGGAAGTATCAATAAGGAGTGACAGGCGTGATCGAGGTATTTTCTCTGGCCGGTTATGTTGTCGCGGCGATCCTTGTCGGCGTACTCGCGGTGTACGCTGGCTGGTGGCTGCGAAGCCGACAGGAATCCTCGCACCCAGTCCCCTTGCCCGACCTGCCATCGGCCACGGATCCGAGTGCTGGCAGTTCACCTGCCACTCCATCCAGCTCGCGGATGCTCGCACGCGAACCGCAAACATTTCGAGCGGGTCCGCCGGGCCCTCAGATTGAACTTGCCCGAGAAGAATTTCAGCGTCGTCGTGAATGGCTCGAGGCCAGATTTTTCACGCTCGCCGCCCGCAGTGGAAAACCGCGGGGACTGGCCTGGAACGACTGCCGTTTTGCCGACGATTTTGTGCTCGCGCGCGAACGTGATCAGGGGCTGCTGCGAGCGTTCGTCAGCGTCACGATTCGCTTTACGGCCGTCGAAGGAGGCGGCATGGAAGACAATCCGAACGTGGGTAATCTGCGGGATGCCACCGCGGTGTTCAGTTGGAATGGAGAGGAGTGGTCGACGGATGGCCGCGCCGTGTTCAATCTCAGCCCCAGCCAAACGCTCGAGCGATTTCAGTTGGAAGTTATGGAGTGACGGACTTTACCAGCTCGAAAATCCGTGTCAGCTCGTCACCTACTTCTAACATCGACTGCGGGCGGTCGTCGCGATTTTTCGCCAGCATACGTGCGAGTATCGCATCCAGGTCGGTGGGAACCTCGGGACGATGAGCCCTGATTTGCGGAATCGGCTGATCACGATGAGCGAGGATTTTATGCAGCGTGGTCTCGCCTGGATACGGCAGCTCGCCGGTGAGTATCCGGTAGAGCGTGCAGCCTAAACTGTAGATGTCAGCACGTAAATCAACCGATCGTGGATCCTCGGCTTGCTCAGGCGACATGTAATCAAAGGTGCCCAGCAGTTGGTTCTGCTGAGTGACCGCAGCAGTTGCCCCTTCTCCTTCGGGATTCTGAATGGAAGCAAATCCGAGATCGAGAATCTTGATGGTGCCATGCGGGTCAACGAGCAAGTTACTCGGTTTGATATCGCGATGAATGATGCCTTCGTGATGAGCGTAGTCGAGGCCATTGGCCGCTTGAATCATGTAATCGAGAGATTCCAGCAGAGGCAGAGGGCCACGTTTGCGTACATGGCGCGATAAGTTCGAGCCATCGATGAATTCCATCACCAGAAAATGGAGACCGTCGACTTCGTCGGCGTCGTAGGCGGTAACGATATTCGGGTGAATCAATCGACCGGCAGCACGCACCTCTTGTTGAAATCGCTGCAGACCGCGCCGCGACCGCATCACTCGACTGCGTAGCACCTTGAGCGCCACGGGGCGCTTCATCCGCACATGTTCGGCTTTCAGTACGACACCGACGCCACCGCGTCCAAGCAATTTCAAAATGCGATAATTTCCCAGACGGCTGCCCATCTTGATTCGTCGGCGACCGGCAGAAGCGGGCTCGACATCCGTCGCTGAGTCCTCCGAATTGTCATCTGCAACTCTTCCGCTGTCCGCCACCGGACTGTCGGAAACACTCACCGTCCCGACCAGTAATTCACTGAGCGTATCCCTGAGTAAGGGGCTAAGTGATTCGCCGATCGACTGACTTACCGTGTCGCCAATCGAGGGCGGTGGCGGTTCTCCCGCTGACGGGCTGACGGATTCGCTACTAGAAGAATTAGACGATTCCCCGAATGACGGGCTGACGGAATCGCTCACCGACGGGCTAGTTGTTTCCGCCGTTTCGGTGCGGAACAAACCTCGCACCTTGGTGGCGCGAACCCAGCGGGATTCGTTGCGGCGTACCAGATCGGTTGGCAGTAACGTGCCATTGGCCGCCAGCCGCGAAAACTGCGGACTGGTAAAGGGTCCCTGCTCCTCGGCCTCTCGACCCTCAACGATTCGCTTGTAGTACCACTGCGAGGCCATAGGGTTTACATTGGTACGGAAAGAGTCAGCGGCACGTGCGGAATGCGATCGCGGGATGGCTTGGACGAGTGTCCCAGCATAGGGATCACGGTGCTGCGTTGTCAATTTAGGATCGGTAGTCAACTTGCATGCCAGCACCCACAGTTCATGTTCCGGTGATGTTAGCGGAGGTTCTAACCGCCTTAAATCCACAGCCCGGACAGCGCTTGGTGGATGGTACCCTGGGCGGTGCCGGTCACACTGCGGCCCTGGCTCAGCGCGTGACTCCCGGCGGACAGATCCTGGCACTCGATCGTGATCCGGCGGCGCTGGAGCGTGTGGCGCAGCGGATCGCGGGACTGCCCGTTCAGTTGCATTTAGCCAATTTTGCCGATCTGCCGCAGGTGCTTGAAGAGCTGAACTGGCAACCGGTCGATGGGGTCCTGGTTGACCTGGGGCTCTCCAGTGATCAACTGGCGGATGCCGAGCGAGGATTTAGTTTTTCGCAATCCGGGCCGCTCGACTTACGCTTCAATCCGGACGAGGGAACGCCCGCCTGGGAACTCCTCGATCGCCTCTCCGCCGACCAGCTGGCCGACCTGATTTATCAATATGGAGAGGAACGCTGCAGTCGCCGAGTGGCTCGGGTAATCGTCGAAACTCGACGGCAGCAGCCCCTGCGGACGGCCGAACAACTAGCGGCACTGGTGCGGCGAGTGGTCCCGCGGAGTCGCGACCGCATCGATCCAGCGACCCGCACCTTTCAAGCGCTGCGCATCGCCGTGAATGATGAACTGGGGTCACTGGAGCGGCTGCTGGCCCGCTTGCCTGCCTGCGTTCGACCGGGTGGTCGAGTAGCCATTATCAGCTTTCACTCCCTCGAAGATCGCCTCGTGAAACATGCGCTGCGCGGCTCCGAGCAGTGGGAGGTGCTCACCAAGAAACCTCTCCGACCCAGCGACGAAGAAGTCGCCACCAATCCTCGCAGCCGCAGCGCTAAACTGCGAGTGGCGCAGCGAATTTAGGGCTTGCTGGATAGCCAATACCGCTAGATAGCTGATACCGCCGTATTGCGATGTTGCTGGAATGAATCGCGGAGCGATGGCATTCGATAGCCAGGCGCGTAACCGCCTGGGACTCGGCCCACCGCGATTCATTGACACCCGCAAAAACCGAGTGGCAGAGCCGCGGCATTGGCGTCGCGTCGCAAGTCCCGGTGAAATCTCCTGGCCAAGCTGGAGCAAGTGCCACGGCTCCGCCGTTCCAAACCGTGCGTGTGACCTGGAGAGAACCAACCGGCAACTTGCTACTGAGTGTCGCCGGCAGGCTTCTCAGCCGCTGCGTCAGACTTTTCGGCGGCTGGGGCTTTATCAGCAGCCGCATCTTTTTCAGCAGCCGCATCTTTTTCTCCGTCAGCACCCTTCTGAGGCGCAACCGGTTCCTCGGGCGCGTCATCCTTCGCTTCGCCACCCATGTCGACGTCCAAGTCCGTGGCACTTTCCTCGGCACCCGGCGGCGGTTTCATTTCACGGCAACCGCTGGTTACAAGCAGCGAAGCAGCCAGCAAACTACTCGCCAGAAATCCAGGCACTCCACGGCTGGCTGTCACGCAACTTCCCAAACTCGCGCTTAAACCACTCTGTCGAACAGTCATCAACTAGCACTCCCCACGAGCTTCAACCAAGCGTTCGAATCAACAGCCACAGCATGAACTAAGATTTTTTCCGCACGAAATTGTAGTCCGGATTGGTGTGATCGAAATCGATCGCTTTCAAGCCGACGTTGATTTTCATGTTCAGATAGGTGTATTCCTCCAGCACTTGCGGTTCGCCACCGGGGCTGGCAGGCCAGAGGTACGCGGCATAGCGCACCGGAATCTGATGCTCATCATCGATGAAGATCTCGGCGATGTGAAAATCAAAATAATCTCGTTCCACCGGATGAACCACTCGCAGCACCGTGCAAGGGCGTTTATTGATTTTGGCATTCTTCCGAAATTCAACGGTGCATTCATCACGCTGTCGATCACGCTCGCCTTTATCAATCAGGCGGGCGACGAGGTTCTCGATACCGACTTCTGTAATCGGATAGCGATTGCCGGCCATGGCAAGCATGCTGTCGGGTTTGACCCAGACGGTCGGCAGCAAGCCACCCTTGGCGCCACCTTCATGAGCGGCCAGTTTGCCGCCGTTCTCGCCTTCAACATAAATCACTTCCCGACCTTTCAAGTTGTCAGGCTTGAGGAAGTACATGTAGACGGCCAGCGGCACTTTAACTTCGCCATTCTCCACTCGCCGGTTACGAATCTTCGCGAACATGTATTCGCTTTCGCCCAGCTTCCCCTTGATGCGCTCGCGCTTGACCAGCGTGCAGCTGTAGTCCGCAATGTCGTGGTGGATATGGTCGAGGCTCTGGCGCGCGATTTCCAGGGCGGGATCAAGCGGATGACCTTCGGCCGCGGGAGCCTTCGCCGTCGCCTCGCCGACCACATTCTTGTTGCCAACTCGAAGCACCGGCTCCTTGAGTTGGTCACGAGGGGCGGGTTCGTCGCCTAGAAGCGGAAGAGTGGCGATGGCCGAACCGGCAGAAAACATCGCTCCCAGAAACAATCGGCGCGTTACCTGTATATCCGCCATGCGATCATCACTCCTTTGAATCGCGACTCCAACGGTGCTTACACCGTTAATCGGCTGCTGTATCCTTCCCTGAACGTAGCCCTACCCGGTACTTTATCGTCCAGGTTTAGCGGCAGGCATCACGCCGGTCGCTTAACTCGGACCAGAGCCACTGACCCGTACAACTTACCAACTCGGTTAGACAACCTCGAACGACCGGTCATTCGTACCAATCGACCTTCAAGCCACGATATCGTAGCGACAAGGGAGGTTTGTGGCGAGATGAATTGGTCGGGAATTTTCGGCGTATCATGTCCTATTCAGACTCCCACCCAAGCTCCGCGTCCTCGTCCGCCCTGCCGCTCGTGCTGGTTACGATCGAGTCTCAGCCGTTCGGCGAGAACACCTACGTACTGCACCGCCGTGATCGCCGTGACTGCGTCGTGGTCGACCCGGGGTTCGATGTCGAAGCAATCATTCGCCACTTAGATGAACAGTCTCTTACGCCCGTTGCCCTGCTGATCACGCATGCGCACATCGATCATATCGCGGGCAATGGTGGCTTGAAGGAACGCTGGCCGAGCTGTCCGATCATCATTGGCCGCGGAGATGCGCCCAAGCTGACCGACCCCCGCGGAAACCTGTCGGGTCTCTATGATTTTAATCTCACCAGCCCGCCCGCCGATCAGTTACTGGACGACGAAGAGTGCGTGACGGTTGCGGGCCTTGAGTTTTGGACGCGCAACACCCCAGGACACTCGTCAGGACACGTCGTGTTCGTGGTGCGTGCTCAGTCCCCCTGGCTCGTATTCGGCGGCGACGTTTTGTTTCACGGCAGCATCGGTCGTACCGACTTCCCGGGCGGTAGCTTTGAGGTGCTCCGCCACTCGATTCACGACAAGCTATTTACCCTGCCGGACGACACCATCGTACTGCCCGGCCACGGTCCGCCAACAACGATCACCCGTGAGAAAAGACTCAACCGCTTCGTGGCGATCGAGAAGTAGTGCTCGCATCGCAGGATTCAGTTGTCCGAACCGATGGGACCGTGTCGGACCAGGCCAGCAGCAGCGTCAAGTTCCTCGTCAAGTTCCCAAAATCCGGCTCATCGCAGACTGGACAGGTAAGCGATGAGATCACGGAGCTCGTAGCTGGTGAGCTGTTTGATGAGGTCTTCGGGCATGGGCGATTTCGCCGCTCGACGCTCCTCAATCACACTCTTGTCTATCTTCACCAATCCGCCCTCAGCGGTCACGAGTTGCAACGTCTGAGCATCTTCGGCTTTGATCACACCGCTGATAACTTTGCCTGAATCATCGACCACCAACACCGACTCAAAGTTCTTCGCGATCGTCTTGTTCGGTAGCACGATCGATTCCAGTAAGTAGGCAGCATTTTTTTCGCCTCCGATTTTCGTGAGTTCCGGTCCCACGTCGCCACCACGGCCCTGCACTTTGTGGCAGCGAACGCACGAAACCTGAGCTCGTTCGAAGAAGATTCGCGCGCCACGTTCCGGGTCTCCGCCCGCCAGTGTCTCCGCGTAAGCCGCCAGCGGATCGTCGGCTGGCCGACGACTTACGTATTGCTTGAGTCGCGATTGCACGGCGTCGTTTTTCCGCAGACCAGCCGCCGTCAACAGTTCGAGTCGACTGTCGGCTGGGGTCTGGCCGGCCAAGAGCTGGTCCAAACCTTGTACGAACAACTCGTCCACATCCGCACCGGACACACCCCCCAGGGTAGTCCAGGCCGCTTGCCGCTCAATCATCGCTTCCGATTGCGCGGCGGCGCGAAGCAGGGGTAGCACCTCCTGGGGTTGAAGTTTGGCGAGCAGGTCGCGAGCGACGGCGCGCACGGCCGGCTGCTTGTCATCCGCGGCCGACCGAGCGACCGCCAGAAGCTGCGCATCCTTCAAAGTTGCCAACGCGCGTAATGCCTCGGCGCGACTCCCCGCCGACTGATTGAGGTCTGCCAGCAGTCCCCGTAGCATTGGCCCGACTTCTTGGATTCCCAGCCCCGCCGCGCGCTTAGCCGCCTCCGCACCAGCCTTGTCGGCGCGTGCGACGAGCGTCGGAAGGACCGCTCGAAATGCATCGACAGCTGGTTGTCGTGACCGCTCCGCCAACGGACGCCACATGTTCAGCACGCGGTCCTTGGGCGATGGTTTGTCCCAATTCGCCAGCATCTCGATCGCCTCCAACTTCATCGGTTCGGGCGTCGAAGCCCGAGCGGCGACTTGGGCGATCGCTTGAGCGTGAGGGGTGGCACCGAGACGGTAGTTGGCGTTTAGCACGCGTCGGGCCAAGGCATCGTTACTGAGGTCGCGACCGGCCAAGCCTGCCAGCGCCGGCAGCGCACCGGCAATCGGTTCGTCGTGAATCCCACGCGCCGCCTCGACCACCACTCGTGGATCGGCATCGTCCAAAAGCTTTGCCAGGTCTGGCATCCCGAGCCGCCGGAGAACCACCGCCAAGCCGAGCCGCGCCGCCGCGGATGGATGTCGTAATTGGCCGGTAATCGCTTCACGCTCAACACTTCGCGCCCCATCGACTTTCAAACTTCCAGTGGGCGCGACGGTGTTCGTCGCCGAGTCGGCTGACGCCGCAGCGGACTCCGGCTCCCAGCCACGATAGCCGCCGACTTGAGCCAATCCAAAAATCGCAGCATGCCGCAGAGCGGGATCTTGATCGTTATTCGCTGCCAGTAGTTCCACCAACGGACGAACGGCCTCGGCACCCGCGGTCTTGCCCAAGCTGATCGCAGCAAAATAGCGCACCCGTTCGCTGCTGTCCGTGAGCCGCTCGATGAGTGCGGGAGCGGCTGCCGTAAGACGGCGATCGCCCGCGACCTTCGCCGCTTGCGCTCGCACTTCTGCATCCTCGTCGGCCAGTAGCGAAACGATCGCTTCGCTTACCAGGCTTGGGGCTGCCACGGCGGACGGCGCCGAAGCCGCGCCGTTGCCCTGTGCGTTGGACGATCCCTTGCTGCTGGCTAGCAGTTGTCCCAGTCCCCAGATGGCGTGGATGCGAGCAAGTGTTGCCCGGGCGGCCGGCTGCTTGGCCGCAGCAATCAGCTCCGTCTGCGCCTGGCGATCGACGAGTGCAAACTGGGCCGCCTGCCGCACGCGACGATCCGCATGTCCGAGCAGCGGAACAACATCACTCGGCACCCGGCTCGTAAGGTCCGAGGCGAGTAATTCTTTGACCTGTTTGACAAGAGGTGACTGTGCCTGTTCGGGGTCGAAAAAGCGGTGAATGCGACCTTTGTTCAGGCCATTCCAGCCATCCACCCAGTCACTCACATAAACCGCTCCGTCAGGACCGAAATCGACGTCGGTCGCGAGTACATTGGTGATTGAGAACTCTTCGTCGACTACCTCAAAGAATGCCCCCTTAGGTTTGACTCGGAAGGTGCGAATACCGCTGCCTCCCGGGCCACCGCGAAAATCGCACAGAAAAAAGCGGTTTTGAAAATGAGCTCCCAGTCCGGTGCCGGGATAGTACGCCAGACCGGATGGACCGCTCCCCAAGTTGCGAATGGGAGGAGCGACATAAGCAGGCTGCTCCGCGTGGGCTGGATGCCAGATCTTTTCGCGATTGAAGGGACCGCGATCAGGCAGGTACTGGTACGACATGCGCCAGCCCGTATCGCCGCCTTCCATCACGTAGACCCAGCGCGCCTGATCACCACTGTCGGAATTGTTGTCACCAGTGAAAAGATTCCCGTAGTCGTCAAACGCCAATTCCTGAGGATTTCGGAGCCCATACGCGAACACTTCTAGGTTGTTACCGTCGGCATCACAGCGAAAGACCGCTCCACATTCCGGGTTCTTCCAGCGGCGGCCCTGCGAGACGACGTTATAGCCGCGATCACCCAGGCTAAAATAAATTTTTCCATCAGGACCAACGCAGAGCCCATGCAGGTCATGGCCGCGAAACGCATAGCGCACACCATAGCCAAAATGCAGCGATGCTCGCTCGTCGGCCACTCCGTCTTGATTGGTGTCCGTCAGCTTCCACAGATCGGGAATGCAGGTGTAATAGACCGCACCGCGATGAAACAAAACTCCCGCCCCCGTGCCATCGCTGATCCGATTGAAGTGCTTGGCAAAGACCGTGGCCTCGTCGGCCTGACCATCGCCGTCGCGATCGACGAGCAGCCGGATACGGTCGTCGTGCCGCACGAACTCGTCGGCCTTCTCCTTTAAATGTTTCTTCACGTACGCCACTCGGTCGTCGACCGTCTGGGCGGCCAGATCATCGTTGAGCCAGTACTCTCGGCCACGATTATCTTCCACACCCTTCGACTGCCGGAATGTTTCACACACAAACAATCGTCCCACCGGATCGATGCAGAAGGCCACGGGATTGGCGAGCTGAGGTTCTGCGGCAAAGAGCTGACGCTGCCAGCCGGCCGGAAGCTTGAACCCTTGCAGCGCTTGTTGGCCTTCGTTTGAGGCTTTGGCGAGTGTCGGCTCGGCGGGAGGAGGTGCGGGATCCACCGCCCAAACCGCAGCGACCGGTAGTAGCCAAGCTGCCAAGAACACTCGCCAGAAACTACCCCCGCCCGTCCGAAGTTTGGAGGCAAGACGGGGCGTAACACGATTACAGGCAGTCAAACTATGGCTCATCGTACATCTCGTGGTGAATGAAATGGAGGCAGATCAGCAAGCCACTTGGCAATCGACGACGGTCGCTCGGTCCCCAGGCAGGCAGGAAGCAAGATAGTCAGACGCAGTGACGACGACAAGAATCCGTTCAGAGCTCGGGGGCTTGATCTCAAAGTCGCCCCGCGACATGGACATCCTCATTCGCTCACTCACCGCGTACCGTATTCATCGTCGCGGAAGGGGAAACGGGAATCGCGGGAAACGCAAGCAGAAAGCGGCTGCCGTGGCCCGGCGTGCTCGTAACCGTAATGTCGCCGCCATGTTCGCGCAAGATCTTTTGGCTTACCGGTAATCCCAATCCGGTCCCCCGATTCCCCTTACTTGATTCAAACACGGAAAAAATCTTTTGCAGATCGGCTGCCGCGATGCCCTCCCCATTATCCTCAACGATCACTCGTACTTGTTGTCGCTCACGATCGAGTTCGCTGGAGACGACGACCCGTGCGCCAGGTCGTCGTTCGCAAGCATCAATGGCATTCGTGACGACATTGAGAATCGCTCGATGCAGTGCGTCGGGGTCGAGCGTCCAGGTGGGCATCAGCGGATCGGGGCGACATTCAAGTTGTACGCGGGCGTCCGCGGCCCGAGCCTGCATGAGTTCACAGACATCCGCCAGCACCTCGTTGATCTGTGCCGGAACCATCTCCGGCTCCCGCTCCTTGCTGAACGTCAGCATATCCATGACCAGGTTCGAGATTTTTTCCTGGTTCTTTTCGACGATCCGCCAGCCTTTTCGGATTAGTTCCGTGTCGGTCGCTTGCAGCCCCTCGTCAATCAAATAGCTGCCACCGCGAATCCCTTGCAAGATGTTTTTCACATGATGAGAAAGCGTGGCGATCGTTTGCCCCATCGCCGCCAATCGCTCCGCATGCACGAGTGCCGAATAGTACGATGTATCTTCGACGGCCAATGCTGCCTGATGTCCGATGGCGACCATGAGCTTCAAATGATCGCCCGTAAACTGCTGGCGATGACGATCCAAATACGTCCCAGGCGGAGTGTACGTGTCAATGTAAATCACTCCGACGATGCCGTAACGCCCTTGTAGCGGTACGCAAATCGCCTCCCTCACGCCCTGCGTGACGATGCTGCCCGCCGAGTCGAAGCGTTGGTCCTGCCGCGCGTCACTTGTGATCACACCCTCTTTGTGCTGCAGTACATAGTCGAGGATCGTGCGGCTGATACGCATCGATTCGCCCGTGCAGGGTGTCTGTCGATCCCGACGAGCTTTCGGGAGCAGTTCTCCGGTTTCAGTGTCGCGCAGCATCACACAGCCACGGTCCGCCTTCACCCACTCGAAAATCAGTTCCAAAATGCGCTGCAGCAACTCGTCGATATCCATCGTGTGGCTGACAGCCAGTGCCGTGCGATACATGACTTGCAAGTTGCCACGAATTCGATCCAGCCACGGACTCGGCCGCTCCCCTGTCGGGGCATCCTGAGCGATGATGTCCGTTGGTGAGCTGGCGGGGACGCCCGGCTCGTCGATCCGTCCCAGTGACTCGTGCAGCACCTGCACGATACGCGAGCCGTCGACGACCGATTGGCTCGGCACAATGTTGACATCCGCGACGGCACTCCGCGCCGGTTCATCCATATCCGTGAACAGGTAGAGAGTCCGGCCGAGTTGCACGCGGTCGCCGCTGACGAGTCGACGCTCCGAAAACTTCTGATTGTTGATAAAGGCACCGTTCAGACTGCCCAGATCAACCAACAGATAGCCCGACTCGCCACGACGGATTTCACAGTGATGACGCGACACTTCCGTGTCGTGAACCTGAATCGAATTGGTCGCGTCGCGACCTAACGACGTAGTCTCGCTCGACAGCTCATAGCGCTTGCCTTGATCACGTCCTTGAATCACGAACAACGAGGCCATGCGTTGCGGTGCCCTGCGGGAGGCGGTGCTGTTCGACCAACTCCTCGATTTTACGAATCAGCGGACCAAAGTGGTAGGGCTTCGCAATAATCTGCTCTCGCGGCACTTGTCGGCTTCCCGCTTGCCAGCGTCCCAGGAGCACCAGCGAGCCATTCGTCGCCGCTGTCTCACAGAGATAGTCCTCCGGCCAGCCAACCGCTGCGGAATCACGAACCGGCGAATGGAAGTCCAGGTCGAGCACGACGACATCGGGTTGGTGGCGTCGCACCAGTTGCAAGCCATAGCCAGGTTCGTCCGCTTCAAACGTCGTCATCCCGCGCCGCTGCAGCGCCGTGGATAGGACTTCTCGGTTTTCCGCCGATTCGTCGACAATCACCACCGCTCCAGAACAGCGATTCGCTTCTAAGATGGAACCAGACAACTGCTCCGGTACATCGTGGGACACCGAGCGAGCGAGACTTGGGGGATCATGCGAGGCGGGCAATCGGCACCTCCCTGTGCGGATTGAAATCGAGGCGGGAGCAGTCCCGGCACCACGGCGGTCAACCAGCGCACGAATGCGACTAGACTCAGACCGTCAAGGGCGACTGCGAGCGGGAGAATATCGAGCGTAGCGAGTTGTGTCAAAAGCGATATTTTGCAGCCACCCCCTCCGGCCCACCCACGAATTCAAATCCTCTTCAAGTTCCTCCCACCGTACCCTGCCCTCTCCCTACTTCTCCCTGCCCTCGTCCTATCTCTCCCCTAGCACAGTCCCTCTTCGTGCCCCTCCGTGCGAAACCCTCCCTGGGCCTCCGCGCGAACCATCGCCGCTAGTCCGGTTGACGTGACCCCGTAAAGCCACAAGAATTTCGCCCAAGTTGTCCCAGGTCCTGTTGCTCGGTTTCACTGCCAGTCCGTTCCGCAGTTCGTTTTCCTACAGTTCAGGAGTTTCTGCGTTATGCCAGCGTCACGTTTAAAGGGTTGCAGCGAGTCGAGGATGGCGGAACGATCGCAGTGGTTGAAGGCCCCTTTGGCCCAACGACAGTGGAGCTCCGCTCGGCGGAAACTCGCGGCCCTCGGTGGAGCTCTCACGCTGCTGGCACTCACGGGCATCGTTTGGAATGAACCAAGCAGTTTGGCTCGTCGAGTAGTCGTGGCGGCGGAAGGTGATGAATCTGAGGCGCGATTGACCCAAGACATTCGCCACTTGGCCTCCGATGAATTGGAAGGCCGCGGCATCGGCACCAACGGTTTGCAGAAGGCGGCGGAATTCATCGCCGCTGAATTCAAAAAAGTGGGCCTGAAGACCGATCTGTTCGCCGGCGAACCCTATCAGAAATTTCAGATGCTGGCATCGGTGGAACGAGGCCCCGTCGAAAATAACTCCATTACGTTTACGGGACCACCGGAGAAAGAAGGTGGTGAACCTCGTCGAATCACCTTGCAACTCGAAAAGGATTTTCACACGCTCGCCCTGGGAGGTAGTGGAAAGGTAAGTGCCCCGGTGGTGTTCGCTGGCTATGGCATCACGGGAAAAAATGAAAAGTACGATGACTACGAAGGACTCGACGTCGCCGGCAAAGTTGTCATCATCGTTCGTCGTGAGCCTCAGCAGAATGATCCCAAAAGCGTCTTCAACGGCACTAATCCGTCTCAGCACGCACCCTTCTTCCGCAAAATCGCCAACGCCAACGAACACTCCGCCGCCGCCGTCATCATCGTGAACGACGATTTCACGAGTAACCAGCAGCGTACCGGCGAGGCGAAGACTTGGATGGAAACCGCGAACAAATTGGCGGACCTCCAAGCCGAGTTTCGCAAACTCGAACAGCCTTCGCTGGAAGATCAGACCAAGCATCGTGAGGAAGTCATGAAACAAGTCGAACGCTTGCAGGCCAGCGGCGATCGACTAAAGGGAGACTTCGATACCATTCCTGGTTTTCTGGAAGCGGGGCAAGGTAGTAATGCGAAGAATCCGCCCGTCTTCTTCTGCCGCCGAGCGGCCATCGATCCGATCCTCAAATCGCTTGGTACCGATCTAGCCACTCTGGAAAAACAGATCGACGACGGACCGAAACCGCAAAGCCGCGTGTTGGATGGTTGGAAAGCCGACGTGCAAGCCGAGGTTCTGTTCAAGCAGGCCGACGTTGCCAATGTTGTGGGAGTGCTAGAAGGTGAAGGACCGTTGGCCGACGAGACCATCGTCATCGGTGCTCACTACGACCACTTGGGCAAGGGAGGCCCGGGAAGTGGTTCGCTCTCGAATGCTCCCTGGACCCCAGACATTCATAACGGTGCCGACGACAACGCTTCGGGAACCGTCAGCCTACTGGAAGTCGCTCGGCGTCTCGCGAAAGCCGAAAAGAAGCCGCGTCGACGGTTTGTGTTTATCGCGTTCACCGGCGAAGAACGCGGCTTGATCGGTAGTGCCCGGTATGTCCGCGAACCTCGCTTCCCGCTCGAAAACACCGTCGCCATGCTCAACATGGACATGGTCGGGCGACTGCTTGACAATAAACTCATCGTGTACGGCACGGGAACGGCCACCGAGTTTGATCCGCTCATCGAAGAACTGAACAAGAAACATCAGTTTTTGCTCACCAAACACCCCGAGGGCATGGGACCGAGTGATCACGCCTCGTTCTACTCGAAAAAGATCCCCGTTTTCCACTTCTTCACGGGCACTCACAGCGACTACCACCGACCGAGTGATGACGCGGAGCGGATCAATGTTCCTGGGATGCGCCGGATTGTGGACTTGGTAACCGAGACCGCACTGCGAATCGCCGAAACCGAAAAGCGTCCAAACTATCTTGAAGTAAAGGGCAGTGCCCAAATCGAACGCTCGGGCGATCGTCCCTACTTTGGCAGTATTCCCGATTTCGCTCAGGAAGGCGGTGGTTATGCGCTCATGGGAGTCACTAAGGGTAGTCCCGCCGAACGCGGTGGACTCAAAGCCGGTGACATCATCATCAAGATGGGTGAAAGCAAAATCGGTAGCCTGGAGGATTTCGATAGCGCTCTGCGTAAGTTCAAAACCGGCGATAAAGTGCCAGTCACCGTTAAACGCGGTAAAGAAACCGTGACCCTCGATGTCCGCCTCGATGCCCCCCGGTAATGCGTGGCGCACGGCGACACGATTTTGTTGCGCACGGAGGGTACGAAACTATTGCGGGGATATTGCAAGGGGAAGCCCAATTGATTGGGTGACTGGGGAACGAAGGCTGGGTAGTTGGGGCGGTTGAGGTTAGTTGCGAGGGGGCTGTTGTTCGGTCAGGCGATAACCGCGTGAGTCACTGACCGCGATCGAGGGTGTCTCTCGACTACCCCGTGTCTCCGCTCAAGGAGCCTGACGGTTGTGCCGATAAAGTAATCTGCGGAAACTGTGCCGGTTGCCGCTGGCTGACCCGTCAACTGGGAGGCTCTTACCAACGAATCGCTGGTGCTTCGCCTCCAGCTATACCCGGTGCTCAATCCTCCCAGACCCTGGCCGTCGCATGGATTTCTTACCTCGTTTGCCGCCACTCAATCTTGCCTGCGCTGGCGATTGCGCCTTGGCGGGAAAACGCAAGGATGCACGTCCATCAAGAGGGCAGGCGACACGGGCATTCCGCAGTCGACGAGCAGCTCAGCTGCTCCTCTGGCTAATCATGTTGGGGTTGAGTGTGATGGTCGCTGGGGCCTCTGTTGAGGCCAACGACGAAGCCAACGCCAAGGCCGGCGAGGCGGCGCCGGTGAGTGAGTCTGAGGCGCCCGTTTTAGTGCAGTCCGACGACGGTACGTTGGTGGCGGAGTTGTCGCAGCGAGTGGCCGAGTTAGAGACGCGACTCAGCACTCGCGAACGGGCGGAGCGAGAGAAGTTGGAGCGGGAGCGACGTCAAGCGGCAGATTGGATTGATCTGTCCAGTGAAAAATGGACGGTGAAGTTAGGTGGCCACGTGCAGGCCGACTACGTGAACTGGGCTCGAGCCAGTTCGGCAATTCCGGCCAGCGATTTTTTCGAGTTTCGTCGAGTTCGATTGGTGGCGGATGGCCAGGGCTATGGGGTCTACGATTTTCGTTTACAGATGACGTTGGAGCCCGAACAAATTGGAACGACGGCGGAAAGTATCGCACCGGCGGTGAAGGATGCCTATTTTTCGGTGAACGAAATCCCCTTCCTGGGAAGGTTTCGGATTGGAAACTTCTTCGTCCCCTTCAGTCTCGAGCAGGTGACGAATGACACGAATAATATTTTCCTCGAGCGCTCCATACCCACTCAACCGGTTTATGCGGCGGATCGTGAACTCGGAATTGCCTTTTACAATCACACGGAGAACGAGGCTTGGACTTGGTCGGGTGGTGTGTTCGTAGATAGTCTAAGCGAGGGATTGAAGTATCGCATTGATGATAATCAAGGGCTGCGGCTAGCCAGTCGCGTAACCTGGGTGCCGATCTACGACGAAGATTCGGGAGGGCGGCGGGTGCTCCATACGGGTTTCGGAGTGCTGCATACCGTGGATCAAGATGGACGCGTGCAGTTTCGCACTCGGCCGCAAGTACATCTCGGTCCGCGACTCATCGATTCCGGTTCGATTCTGGCGGATTCGCATACGACCGGTAACTTAGAATTAGCGATCGTCCTGGGGTCGTTTACGGTGCAAGCTGAAACGTTCTTGGATTCCATCGATCAAACGCAGGGATCACGCGTGCAAACGAATGGGACTTATGTGCATGCGAGTTACTTTTTGACGGGCGAGCATCGGATGTATGAGCGCTTTGGTCAGCATGGAGCACAGTTTGGACGAAATGTGCCGACGAATAATTTCTTTATCGTTCCTGGCGGGGCGAGTTGGGGTGCCTGGGAGGCCAAGGCGAGGTGGTCACACCTGGATTTTTCCAATCTGAATCGTGGTCAGTACAACGATTTCACGCTGGGTGTGAACTGGTATTGGAGTGATCGCACGCGCGTCATGTTCGACTGGATTCACCCGCTGACCACTCAGCAAACCACCTACGGTACGACTCAGTCCGACTTGCTGGCGCTGCGGTTTGATTTCAATTGGTAGAGGCGAGCGAGTTTAAAATTCTTCGTCTTCGCGCGGGCCGCCGCCCTGCCACGCTTCCAGTGCCTTGAGGACATCGTCTCGTTCTTGACGATTAGCCCAGACGGATTCGTCTTGTTCCAGACGCACTTCGTACATGCCTTCACACTGACATTCATCATCGCCGCAGAAATGGGGCACGGCGGCAACCCACATGATGCGGTAGAGCGGCACATGTTTGTCATCGACAACGCAAAAGATCGAACGCACTCTCACACCTCACGCTAATCCGCTGAACGAAACTGCTGACTAGCACCTATTGTCCTAGTTCCCGCGATCGTTCGGTAGCTGCCACCACGGCGGAAATCAATGCTCCACGGACCCCCTGTTGCTCCAGCACACTCAAGCCCGCAATCGTGGTGCCAGCCGGGCTGGCGACTTTATCCTTCAGCACCGCCGGATGTTCGCCCGTACAAATGACCATTTCAGCGGCTCCGCGAACCGTTTGAGCGGCCAGGGCCAGCGCACTGGCTCGTGGTAGTCCCACTCGCACCCCCGCATCGCTCAGCGCTTCAATCATCAGGTAGACGAAAGCCGGACCGGAGCCGGAGAGCCCGGTGACGGCATCCAGCAATCGTTCGTCCAGCGGAATGGCCATCCCCACCGCGCTCATCAATTCCGCGACCAGTTTGGCATCTTGGGGCGTGACAGCGGCACCCAGCGAAAACGCAGCCGCGCCACGGCCCACCAAAGCCGGTGTGTTCGGCATGACGCGCACGATCCGCTCGGTTCCCAGTCCCGCCGATAACGCTCGCAGAGTGACTCCCGCAGCCACGGACATCACGAGATGCTGCGGCGTGATGGCCGCTTCAAGTTCCGCGAGCGCGGCCGGCACATGCTGAGGCTTGACGGCGATGATCAGGATGTCCGCTTGCAAGGCGACGGCGGCATTGTCTGCGGCCACGGCAAGCCCACTGATGTCGCTGGCCAATTGTCGCACGGTGTCAGCGTGAGGATCGTAAGCCACTAAAGAGGTCGGCGCGACCAGTCCCGCTTGAACAAAACCCCGAGCCAGAGCTCGAGCCATCTGACCAGCACCGATAAAACCAATTCGTCGATCGATCATAGCTAACCAAATCGGTAACGCCGCGGATCATTCCGGGCTGACAAGACCGCCACCGCACGAGATCACCCCTCCAGCGGCCCCTGAAAGCCTGAATATTACGGAAAAGCTCATTCAGCGGCAAGCCGCAGCTCGGTTCCGCTGGTCCGCTCTCGGCCCCTCATCAGCAGATTCTCATTTTTTGACCTTGATCCCGCCGCTAACTTTCCGGACACTCCCCGCCACGGTCCTTGAAGGATTGGTTGGTAAGTTTCTTGTTGGGGTGATCATCATGAAACAGTTTCGTCTTGCTCGTCGCCGTTCAGGTCTCTGGCTAGCGGTCCTGGTGATCGGCGGGCTGGGAATGGTCGAGTCAACGGTGGTTCGCGCGGAGGATTCCAGTGGGGTATCGGCCTGGAACCCAATGACCTGGGGACAAGCTTTTTCGGGGTCCTCCAAGTCCACGGCAAAGCCCGCTCCGGCACCTAAAAAGCCGGCTCCCAAATCGTCCAATACTCCCTCAACTTGGTCGAAGATATCCAGTAACACCAAGTCGTTCGCCACGAATACCCAGTACACACTGATGCCCTGGACGAAGCCCAGTAAGCCGGTGCCAGCACCGCTCTCGGGTAGCCGCGTGAGCAAGTCGAAATCCGCGGCGGCCAAGTCAGAGAGTTCCTGGTGGATGCCATCCTGGATGTCCTCAACGCTCAAAAAAGAAAAGAACACTGAAACGGTGACAGAATGGGTTGGCAAAAGTCGTCCCGACTTTTGAGCGAGTGGCCAGATCGCATCCGAGTTCCCGCGCGCCATTACGCTTGACGCTCGACGGGCCTGGCATCGCTGGCCTCGTACTGATGGCCTGGTACCGCTGATCGCTCGCGGTGCTCGGCCGGCTCTGCTCATAAGCTCAGCGCACATCATGGCGGTAGTGTGGGGCAAAGCTGCCGCATCGAGTACAGGCCAGGTTGTTCTCCGCCCTCCATCGGCTACGCTGAACAACCGGAACGCTGCTCTCCTGTATTTCCCCTAGTTCTCAGTCCCGAGATAGCGACGCGATGGATTTGATCTTAGGCACGGCCGGACATATCGATCACGGCAAAACCTCTTTGATTCGCGCCTTAACGGGAGTGGATTGCGATCGCTTACCCGAGGAGAAAAAACGCGGTATCACGATCGATATTGGATTTGCGGCGCTCGCACTGGGTGATGTTCACCTGGGTATCGTCGATGTCCCAGGCCACGAACGATTTATTCGCAACATGCTGGCGGGAGCCACCGGCATTGATCTCGCCCTACTCGTCGTCGCAGCCGATGAATCGGTGCGGCAGCAGACACGTGAACATCTCGCAATTCTGAAGCTCCTGCGAGTGCCGACCGGCGTAATCGCACTCACCAAAAGTGACTTGGTAACATCCGATTGGTTAGAACTGGTACAGCAGGATGTGCGCGAACTTGTGGC
The DNA here is from genome assembly GCA_044235425.1 of Pirellulaceae bacterium. Taxonomy (GTDB): domain Bacteria; phylum Planctomycetota; class Planctomycetia; order Pirellulales; family Pirellulaceae; genus JBJSXJ01. The sequence goes on along the minus strand of JBIIHW010000027.1, from coordinate 19,222 downwards.
GGACAGTTTTCTGGCGGAGGCGGAACTGGTTGCCGTGAGTGCCGTAACGGGTTCGGGGCTGCCCCAATTGCGAGCGGCTCTGGAGCGCGCCGCGCGAACGGCCAACCGCTATCGTCTCGCTGGGATCGCGCCCTCGGGATTTTCGACGACGCAGGCGCAAGCGCCGGAGCGAGCGACCGAGCAACTGCAGGAGCAGTCGCAGGAGCAACTGCAGGAGCAACTGCAGGAGCAGTCATCGATGGCTGCCAAAATGCCGCAGGTTTGTCCGGTCGAGTCGTCGGGCCCATTTCGCTTGGCGATTGATCGCACCTTTACCATTGCGGGGCACGGTACCGTGGTGACCGGGAGCGTGAGCGCCGGAGTTTGTCAGGTGGGGCAGGAGTTGGTGGTGGAGCCTGGTCGAGTGCCGGTGCGGGTACGCGGCTTGCGTCATCACGATCAAGCCGTCACTGAGGTCCATCGAGGGCAACGAGCGGCGATCAATTTGGTGGGTGTTCATCATGATGAACTGCGGCGCGGCCAAGAGTTAACCAGCCCCGGACATCTGGTTCCCCAGCGGCTGTTGTCGGTGGAGTTCACACTGCTTCCCAGTGTCGCCACGCCGCTCAAAACACGGACTCGCTTCAAACTGCATCTAGGTACAGCGGAGTTACGGGCTACGCTGGTCCTGCTCGATCGCACTCGGTTGGCCCCCGGCGACACCGCACTCGCGCAGCTCTATCTCGAAGGCGACGCGGTGGCGACCTGGAATCAGCCGTTTGTGGCGCGGCGTGAATCACCCGCCGAGACGATGGGTGGGGGGCGAGTATTGGATCCCGAGCCCTTGAGGTTGCGACGCGCGGAAGTCGCGGATCTGACCGAATTGGAAACGTTGCGACTGGGCGATGAAGAGCGACGAGCGGCGGCAGCGATCTCACTGCGTGGCACTCGACCCTGGCAACCACTCGATTTAGTCCGCTTGGCGGGGATCAATCAGCCAGAATTGCAGGTAGAGCGACTGTGTGAGCGGCGGGAATTGATCGAGATTCCCCTATCGCCGCAAAGGCGACTGCTGGTGCATCGTCGAGCGGCGGAGCGACTTTGTGAGCGAGTGGTTGCAGTTCTCTCTCGACTCCATGCAGACCATCCGCTTAAACTATCGGTGGAGCGAACGAAAGTGGCGAGTCGCCTGGAGTATCTAGGTGAGCCAGCGATTCTCGATCGGCTCTTAGAAATGTTGCGAGCCGCAGGTCGACTGCGGGTGAGCGAGCGGGGCGTGACGCTGGCGGGCCACGGACCGAAACTTTCCCACAACGAACAAAAGCTGCTTGCAGATTTAGTTGCTCGCATTCAACAGGCCGGTGTCGAACCGCCCAGCGTCAGTCAATGTCAACAGCTCGCCACCAGATTCGCTACCACCGTGCCCCAGCTCCTGCAGTTGGCGGCGGAAGACGGTCAGCTAGTGGCGATTTCCTCCGAATTCTACTTGCACGCGACGATCGAGCGACAGGTGCGGGAGCAGTTAGCCGGGGCTCTGCAAGCAGCCGGTGGCTTGACCGTCAGTCAGATCCGAGAAATCCTCAAGACCTCCCGCAAGTATGCGGTGCCGCTCTGCGAATACCTCGATCGCATTGGGTTCACGGTGCGGAGCGGCGATCTGCGACAATTGGCCGTGCCCCGTCTGACTGCTTCCCCATGACCTTCATCTCCCGCCCCTCACTCTCGCTCGACTGACACTCATGCGCTCTCCTTCCTCACTGCTGCGAAATATCCCTTCCGTTCATGAACTTCTCGAGAGTCAGCCGCTACGTGACGCCGTCGATCGAGCTAGCCGGAGCGTTGTCGCAAACTCGGTACGCGGGTTTCTTGACCGACTGCGGCAGGATCTCCGCGAGGCGACAGCGGACATGCCCATTCCATCGGCCACGGATTTGGCCAGCAAGATTGCTGACTGGATCGCTCAGGAATATCGGCCGACACTGCGACCGGTCATCAACGCCACCGGAATTCTCTTGCATACGGGGTTGGGGCGGGCCCCCTTGGCCGACGAAGCCGTTACTGCGGTGCAGGAAATCGCGCGCGGTTATGCCAGTGTCGAACTGGATCTCGCCACCGGAGAGCGTTCGCAGCGAATCGTGGCGGTCGAATCACTCCTCTGCCAACTCACCGGTGCCGAGGCGGCGGTGGTGGTAAACAATAATGCCGCTGCAACGCTGCTGAGCTTGGCGGCACTGGCAGCCCAGCGTGAGGTGATTGTGTCGCGCGGGCACCTGATCGAAATTGGTGGCAGTTATCGTCTGCCGGATGTGATGACCGCCAGTGGCACTCGCCTACGCGAAGTCGGCACTACCAACAAAACTCGCTTGTCCGACTTCGCGGCCGCCATGGGGCCGGAAACAGGTGCGCTCTTGCGCGTGCATCCCAGTAACTACGTGATTTGCGGTTTCACCGAGCAACCTACGCTGGCGGAACTCGTGCAACTAGGCCAGCAGCACGGCGTCCCAGTGATCGATGACATCGGTTCCGGCGCGCTGATCGACTTTCACGCCTTCGGATTAACGGATGAACCAGTCGCCGCTGAGAGCATCCAAGCCGGTGCCGATCTCTGTCTGTTCAGTGGCGATAAACTGCTCGGCGGACCACAATGCGGGATCGTCGTGGGGCGAAAGGCATGCATCGAACGGTTGGCTCGTCACCCACTGATGCGCGCCATGCGAGTGGACAAGATGACGCTCGCCGCGCTAGCCGCCACGCTGCGACTTTGGCAACGCGACGACCAGGGCCGAAATTCAATTCCCTTGCTCGCTCTGCTCACAACGCCAGTCGCCAACTTGGAAAATCGAGCTCAACGATTGGCACCCCAATTGGCCGCCCTCCCCGCCATCGCTCAAGCGGTGCCGATAGCCAGCGAAACATTCTTGGGCGGCGGTAGCGTTCCTACTCAAAAAATTCCTACTTGGTGCGTCGCCCTCACCCCGGCACATGGCGATGTCGATCGACTGGCGGCCGAACTGCGCAGCGGCACGCCCGCTGTGGTGGGACGAATTCATCACGATCAACTTCTGTTAGACCTGCGTAGCGTTCCGCCGCGCGATGACCTGCAACTGGTCACCGCCGTCACCGCACTCTCCGCTTCCTCAACATCCGAGACGAATCATGCGTAAGTACATCATCATGGGAGTTCAAGGCTGCGGCAAAGGCACCCAGGCTAAAATGCTCGCCAAGTCCTACGATCTCGTGCATATCAGCGTGGGGGATATTTTTCGCTGGCACGTTCAGCATCATACGAAACTAGCAGCCCAGATCCGTCGTGTGATGGCGGCCGGAGATCTAATCCCCGATTCCGTCGTCGAACAAGAAGTGCGCGGCCGACTGGAAATGCACGACTGGAACTACGGTTTCATCCTGGATGGGTTTCCTCGCAACCGTCATCAAGCTGACTTCTTCTTGCAAAGCTACGACATCGATGCCGTCATCCACATCCACGTGCCGGATGAAGTGGTCTTCAATCGCATGATGAACCGCCGCCACTGCCAGCAATGTGGACTGGATTACAATCTCATGTTTCATCATCCCGCCACCGCCGGCATTTGCGACGTATGCGGCGGTACCCTCGTCGCTCGCGACGACGATACCCCCGACGCCGTGAACTCCCGGCTGCGTGATTATCACGCCAAAACCGAACCCATCCTGCGTCTGTTCGAGCGAAAAGAACTGGTCGTCAACGTCGATGGCACTCTGGATAAACAGGTGATTCAAACCGAGATTCGACAGCAACTCAAACTGCCGCCTCCCGAGGCGTAGAGACCACGAGGATGTTGCGCCCACTAGGGGCGGTCGATCCAGATGTCGGTGAGTAGTTTGAACAGCTCGGGATCCGACTCCTGGAGTTCGGCTCGATTGAATGGATAAAAATCATTGAACCCGAAAAAGGATTCTGTCATCTCAGCGAAGAATTCTTTGTGGTCCGTCAAGCCGTAATGTTTGACGCGTTTGCCGTTATATAACAGGGTCATGTCTCCTCGCCCGCTTTGCTTGAAGCGGTCATAAGCCGCCATGACGCGTGGGTCTTCGAACCCCAGTTTCTGATCATGAAAGGCATGGGCCAGTTCATGGAGAATGACGAATGGTTGTTCGTTGACATTACGGCGAGTGGCCACGTCTTGAGCGCGAGGCAAATGAACGCACTTTTCAAGTTCCGCGGGATAGCCGTTGGCGGTCAACCAGCCGGCACTGGGGTGATACTGCATCGCTCCCAGCTTGCCACAATTCAGGTCGAGCACGATGGTGATGGTCTGCAAATCTTTGATGCGAGCGGCAGGAACAACCAACTTAATCTCAGCCAGTTTCCCCTCGAGGAAGCGTAGGGCACGTTGGCGCAGTTCCTGATTCGCTTCTTCTTTCAAACGGTCGTCGAGGCGAATCTTCCAGCCCTCGAGTTCAATGACGGAGCGGGTGCTGGGCTGCGGTAATTCACCGGCTGCTGTGTCCCGACGATTGGGCTTCGCGGCTTCCTGTCCCGACGCAGACGGTAGCGGGCCGCCCGCCAGCAGGCAGCCAAGTGAGCAAGCAAGCCCCAGTGGACTGTGAGTGCCCGGGCTGTCAACCAGGATTGTGCTGAGCATCAACACGGGGACTAAGGCAAACGTGATGGAGCGGCGTAGAACCATGAGTGAAATCTCGGGGCAAAGAATTGAGAGCTGGAATGAGTCAGGGATACACAATCAAAAGCCACACCGAAAGCTGGGCCGACGATCACGGTACGGTCCGGTTAACAACCCGATCTGAACCACGACCCATTTCAACGACTGGTTGTTTTCCTGCGTCTGTCGCAGTTCAGTTAATTTCCTGACGCACTTCCGCAAAACAGCGCACGGCAAATTCAAGATCCTCACGTGTGTGCGCGGCGGAAATCTGAGTGCGAATACGAGCTTTACCAAGCGGCACGACAGGATAAGAAAAACCGATTACATAGACACCTCTTTGCAGCATTTTTTCCGCCACCTGACCTGCCAGCGCTGCATCTCCGAGCATGATCGGCGTGATCGGATGGGTCCCCGGTAAGATGGTAAATCCAACTTGACTGATCGCTTCGCGAAAGAAACGAGTGTTGACTTCGAGTCGATCGCGGAGTTCGGTGGAGGATTCCAGAATGTTGAGTGCTTCGATGGAACCTGCCACGATAGGCGGTGCCAGAGTGTTTGAGAAAAGATAGGGACGAGATCGTTGTCGCAGCAGTTCGATCAATTCGCGGCGACCTGCGACATAGCCACCGCTGGCACCCCCCAAGGCTTTTCCCAGGGTTCCCGTCAGCAGGTCAATCCGCGACATCACTCCGTGTAACTCATGTGTCCCCCGACCCTGTTTGCCGATAAATCCAACCGCGTGAGAATCGTCGACCATGACGAGTGCTTGGTAGCGATCGGCCAGTTCACAAATCGCGGGCAAGTTGGCGATCGTTCCGTCCATGGAAAACACCCCATCGGTCGCAATCAAGCGATGACGCGCCGATTGAGCCTCGATCAACCGTGCTTCCAGATCCTGCATATCATTATTTTTGTAGCGATACCGCTGCGCTTTGCAGAGACGAATGCCGTCAATGATGCTGGCATGATTTAGCTCATCCGAAATCACCGCATCCTCAGCCCCAAGCAGAGTTTCAAACAGTCCGCCGTTGGCATCGAAACAGGAGGAGTAGAGAATGCTGTCCTCGGCGGCCACAAAGTTTGCCAGACGCTGTTCCAATTGCTTGTGAATGGACTGAGTGCCACAGATGAAGCGGACGGAGGCGAGTCCATACCCCCATTCGTCCAGTCCTCGATGAGCGGCGGCAATAATCCTGGGGTCCTGGGCCAAACCGAGATAGTTGTTGGCACACAGGTTCAGCACCTCTCGATTGCCACCCACGCGCACATGGGCGCTTTGCGGCGTCTCAATCACTCGTTCTTGCTTGTAAAGCCCGCGCGAGCGGATGTCATCAAGCGTCGATTGAGTTTGCGTTCGCATCGAACCGTACATCGTCGTCGGCTCCCATTCGAAGATTTAGGAAGTCCAGTCGAGTACCACCTTACCGCACTCGCCACCCATCATCACATCAAATCCTTGCTGAAATTCGCTGTAGTGATAACGGTGGGTAATAATCGGGCCGATGTCGAGTCCGCTTTGCAGCATGACCGTCATCTTATACCAGGTTTCATACATCTCACGGCCATAAATACCTTTGATGGTGAGCATGTTGAAAATCACAATATTCCAATCGATCGACATTTCTTTTTCTGGGATTCCCAGCATGGCGATTTTGCCACCATGGGCCATGGCGGGAAGCATTGATCGAAAGGCCTCAGGACTGCCGGACATTTCCAGTCCAATGTCGAAACCTTCTTTCATACCCAGTTGCTCCTGGACGGCAGCTAAGCTGGTTTGGCGAGGGTCGACGGCCAGCGTCACTCCCATGCGTCGAGCGAGGTCTAAGCGATAGGGGTTAAGGTCGGTGATGACGACATGTCGAGCACCAGCGTGAATTGCCACCGCTGCTGCCATGATCCCGATTGGACCCGCGCCTGTGACCAGTACATCCTCTCCCAGTAAATCAAAGGAGAGAGCGGTATGAACGGCGTTCCCAAACGGATCAAAAATCGAAGCCACATCCAGGTCGATATCGGATGCATGATGCCAGACATTGGTCATCGGCAGCGATAAATACTCGGCGAACGCGCCTGGTCGATTCACGCCCACGCCCTGTGTGTGCGCACAGAGATGACGTCGCCCAGCCAAGCAGTTGCGACAGCGTCCACACACCACGTGCCCCTCGCCGCTTACAATCTCACCGGGATGAAAGTCGCTGACGTTCGCTCCCACGGCAACGACTTCCCCTACAAATTCATGACCCACGACCATTGGTACAGGAATTGTCTTGCTGGCCCAGGCGTCCCATTTATAAATATGGACATCCGTCCCGCAGATGCCGGTGCGATGGATACGAATCATCACGTCATTAATTCCTAGTATGGGCTCTGGTACATCGACCAACCACAGACCAGGTTTCGCTTCGCTTTTCATCAAGGCTTTCATCGAGCAAATCCTTCCGATCAGATGCGAGTGCGGGCGCGCTGCTGTTTGCGAAGAATGAGAATGACGTCGGCCAATTCGTTGTTGAGCTTCAACGGATTGTCGATCTCATAACAGTAGTCGTAGACATCACAGAGTTCGAAATCAGTGACTTTGGCGATGAGGCTGCGGAGCTGAGCGGCCGTGTACAGGCGAAATGAAAACTCGGTCGCCAGTCGACGCTTTCCCGTCGCATTCTTCACCGTAATCATCGCGCGCATGTTTTCCCGTCGGGCACGACGATCACAGGAGGTGACTCGCAGCGTGTAATTCACCGTCGTTTGGCCGCGACTGGCACGCCAGCGTTCGGTGCTTTCTTCCGAGGCGTCGGGGGGCAGTAGATGCAAACCCAAGAGATAAATGCCACCCGGACGGAGCGCGTTCGCCACACAGCGCAGATGACTTTCCGCCTGCTCTTCCGTCAATAGCAAGCGAAAGGTACTGAAGGTATTAAAGGCCGCGTCAAACGTCTGCTTGAGCGTAAAATCGGCCATGTCCGCCGAGAAGACGTAGGCGGGCAGCTGGAGCTTTGTGAGTCGCTGCTGCAAGTAGTCGAGTGACGGTTGATTAAGATCGAAGCCCGCCAGCTGATATCCACGTTTGGCCATCTCGACCACCAACCGACCACTCCCGCAGGCCGGTTCCAGCAGTCGACGCGTCTCACCGCTGACATACTTGCGGCAACAGGCTTCGATGAAATCCGCTTCCGGTTTTGTATCTTCCGCAAAGGCCATTTCCCAGTACGCGGGATAGTCATACCAATTCGCCATCATATCGCTGCGTTCTCACTCTCCTCAAGAAATTATTGCGGTGACCGACCCCAGCTGAGGTGCAGTCGCTGGTCTCGCTCAACCGCCGCCGGTAACGTGACTAACAGCGTACCCGATTCCGCTAAAAAGCGTACGGGATGTCGGGGAGATTCCCCATCCAGCAGCAATCGAGGAGCGTAGGGCAAGCCATGAATCATGACCACCGACGGCTCGGCGGACCAACCACGAATCACGATCTCGGCTGTTTGCTCGTCCCGCTCGACCAACTCCCGAATCAGCCCCGCCGCCTGCACTGTCAAACCACATCGCCGGCCCACTCGCAGATCGTAGGCGGGAATGCCGGTTAAATAACGCATCGCCAACGGCTGCAAAGTACCGGGATTGATGTCCGCGGCGTTGCGGAGTTGCAGTTCCAGTTGGAAGGAGTCTGGTAACAAGCCACGACGCGGATGGTTGATCGGATAGCATTGATGCATCGCCGAGAGCGTGATGCCGTGAGCCAGCCGATCCCAGGGGCCCTCTGGATCGTGTCGAGCGAGCCGGGTGATGCGGTCAGCGTAAACCAGTCCACACCATTGCACAGGCAATCCGATCCAAAGTGGAGCTTCCCAGTGGGTGGCACCTAGTACGGAAATCGTCGAGTAGGTTCCCACCTCGCCCGGATAAGGCTGCTGCAAGTAAACAAATGGCACGCCGGTCCAAGCCCAGTATCGAGCCCGATCTAAGAACGTTTTCTCACCGGTCCATTCGTAACCCCAGGTATAAGCCTGCACGAGGTGGGCGGCGGCCAGAATGTCAGGCGTGTGCAGCGGTACCTCCCACGTTTGTGCTCCGCGCGGCACCGAATCATCGTAGCGATCAAGCTTGCGCAGGCGTTCGATCCCAGCTGCAATCAGCTCGCGGTCACCACAGTAGATTGCCGCTTGCAGTAATTGAGCGACGGCGTGAGCGGCCAGCCCATTGGCCTCGCGCGAGGGTTGTGTGCGACTGAAATCAAGACCCTTGGTGGGTGGCTGATAACGCGCGATCAGATCTGCGTCGAAGCGACCCAGAGCCCCGCGGGCCGCCTGCCGCGCTTGCTCGATCGTGGCTGGCGTGCGATCGCTCACCAAGCCAATCACGGGCGTCAATAAATGGCCGACCGCTGCCTGATACTCGCTGCCAGCAGCCACTCGCTCCAGCCCGCGACGCGAGGCAACTTGCAGTTGCTCTCGCAAAGCTCGGTCCGTCGTCTGCCGTGCGAGCCAGGCGGTCATCCATACGGCGTCAGCAGCGGGCTGCAGTGGAAAACCGTTGCCGATGGCATGTCGAAATAATCCATCCTCATGGAGACCGGTTTCGAGCCAGCCGGCGGCGGCTTGTTGCACGTACTGATCCCGACTGATCGCCGTCGGTAAATCAGGCCAGCGCTGACGCTCAACATACTGCTGCACAGCCGGTACCACCGAACGACCGTCACCGGCCAAAATGGTCGCCCGCGCCGTCAGCGGTCGCTGCGGATTCAATCCCAGCGGTTGCACCGGTAACCACTCGCCATCCACTCGATGAGCTCGTGTGGCGCCGGGAGCAATCAGCCCGAGCACGTCACGGCTTGAGCCAAAAATTCGATCCGGCGAATCAAACCAAGGGGCTACGTCGGCGCCCGGCCGCCAAATCACGCTGATATAGTGCCGGTCCCGCTGCAGCGCCATCAGTGGAAACGTCAGTTTGTCCCCGTAGGGCACTCGACGCAGCGCGCCGGGGCCTTCCACATCGGCGGTCGAACTGCTCGGTTCGGCATCCAGATATTCAACTCCCGCTAAGATCGCTTGCCGCTTGATCGTTCCCGGAAGCTGGTCGTGTGAGAGCAGCATGAGGAGTGGAGAAAACACGATCTCGCGGGGTCGGTCAACGCTCAGTTTTATCTGCACGTCGATGGCATTACCGCCGTCCGGTGTGAAGCTGCGAGTTAGCTGCCAGGTCGCTCCGTCGGGGTCGCGCGCGGTCCAACTCGATTCCAGTGCCGTGCCGACTTTGCGCCAGCGACTGGTCGCCGATCGCTCACCCGCGAACCAGACCACCGAGTCACGACTGTGAGCGGATAGGTAACCAAACCGCAGCCGATTGTGGTGACGAGCAATGTCGCGCGAGCGAAACTGCAAGATCCAATCATCCGCCTCGCCTGCTGTGGTTGGAATGAGCGCCAGTTGATCGCAGGTGAGCGTGAGTGAGGAATCGAGTGGAGCGGGAGGTTGGGGAGCATCCCAAGAGGGCGCGGTTAGTTGTAGGCGACGCGCGCATTCAATTCTCTCCAGAAAAAACTGCGGGGCATTTTCCGGAGGATCAAAACGCAAGCGATAGTTTTTTCCCAGGGGCGGCAAGTAGACGGCCACGTCCTGATTCACTCCACGAGGAATCGGAAAGCGCACCGAATTTTTTTCCGTGGCATGTTGAGTGAAATAGAAAAGTTGGCCCCAGCCAGCGGCATCGCAGTGGACACGTAGTTTGACGATGAGCGGCTGATCGGGTGGATAATCACGCGGTGGGCCAATGATGAACGGGTCCGAGCCGGTGATGGCAATCTGAAGGCCACGAGTGGTACCGGTGAGTGGGCCGACATCGTGAGCCGGTTGCCACCTGGCGATCTCTTCATCGGTCAAGAAATGGAAAGTCTGCAGCGGCTCCGCAGGGCGAGCGGTCGTTTCGGTCGACGGTTCCTCCGCCCACGCACAGCGAGCCTGACACGAGCCAGCGAAATACGAGCCAGCACTGTTCCAGCCAGCACTGTTCCAGCCAGCAAAGTCCAGCGCAACGAGCGCAAGTACGAGCGGTACCGTCGTCAGAATAAGCCGCAATGGTGGAGCAGGATATCGTCGCCGGACATTCGGCACCGAGACAAGCTTGGCGGAAGCGTTCAAGCAGCATTCTCCCAAAAATTAGAGATGCAAAACAAGGTAGCGCGAAGTCTAACAACTCACCCGCCAAAACGCACTCCCGCCCAGTTTCGACCCGGACGCTCAAGGATGGCAGCGGACGCCAGAGGCGGCGAGCAGTCACTCGCACTTGACCTGAAGTGACGGCTGATTCTATATTTACGGCCCCTCGTCGGCCCCCATCTTGATTGGTGAAGGCAAGTTACACAGCAAAGATGAGGATGGGGCTCGTTGATTCGTAAACGGTTGAGGAATAGGGAGTTGGCCACATGAAGACGGAACGTCGCCACGAAATTGAGACCAATAAGCTGGCCGACTGGATCGGTCATCAATTTGAACGGTTGCTGCCGTACAGTTCCGTGATTGCCGTGGGAGTGCTGGCCGTGTTGCTGCTGGCGATCGTGTGGGGCGTGCTGCAACAGCGTGATGCGAATCAAAAGGGTGCTGCCTGGGCGGAATACCTCAGTGCCATGCGCGAGCAGGATGACGACAGCCGAGTAGCGATTTTGAGTCGAGTGGCTAGTGATCATGCCGGCACGGCCACCGCCTGGTGGGCTCGTCAAACCGAAGCGGATATCGATCTAGAACGTGGCGCCCGCCTGCTGTTTTCCGATCGCGAAGCCGCTCTGCAAACGCTCGAACGTGCGGAAAAGAATTTTCTGCAGGTCGAAGAGGATGCCCGCCGCGATCCAACACTCCTCGAACGTGCTCGCCTAGGTGCTGCTCAAGCTCAGGAATGTCAGGGCAAACTCGATAAGGCTCGCCAAAAGTATGAACAGCTAGCCAAGGCGAATCCGCAGAGCGTGTCGGGGAAATTCGCGGCGCAGCGTGTGACGGCACTTGCCGACCAAAAGCTCACAGATTTCTACGCTTGGTTTGAAACTCAGAAACCTAATCCTATTCGACGTCCGGGAGGCCTGTTTGGGGATGGGCTAAATCCGCGACTCGATGGCCAATCCGACCGCCCTGATTTCGGCCCACTAATTCCCGGCCCAGCCGATCCGTCTGAAAAGCCCGCCGGTGAGCCGAGTGATAAGCCAGTTGAGCCGAGTGACAAACCAGCTGAGCCGAGTGACAAACCCGCTGAGCCAAGTGACAAACCAGCTGACAAGCCAGTTGAGCCGAGTGACAAACCGGCTGACAAACCCGCTGACAAACCCGCTGAGCCGAGTGACAAGCCGGCTGACAAACCGGCTGACAAACCCGCTGACGCTCCGGCCGAGAAAAATCCTTAACGGTTCGCCGCTTACCGCGGACGGCCACTCAAACGATTCATGAATATGCCGTCCGACGATTCGCTCGACGATCCGATTGAAGATGTCGAGCCGCTGCCGCCCGCGTGGACGGATGAGCTTGCTCTCGCAGAGACGGTAGAAACCGCCTCAGTGGTCCCCACCGGCGAGATCACTGGACCGGTCGAACTCGTCGTTCCCCTAGAAGATACCGGTAAAAGGCTCGACGTTTTTTTGGCCGAGCGTTTCCCGTATCACAGTCGGATGAGTCTGCGGAAGGCGATCAGTGCGGGGGGGGTGCTGGTCAATGAGCGGCAGGTGCGTCCCGCTTGCAAGCTGCAAGCGGGAAAGCGAATTTCTGTGCGGCTACCGGACATGCCGGTGCGTGGACCGCTGCCCGAGGCGATCCCGCTGGAGATTCTCTTTGAAGACGAGTTTTTTGCGGTGATCAATAAGCCGCCCGCGATGGTCGTACATCCGGCTCGCGGTCACTGGAAAGGGACGCTCACGGCGGCCCTGGCACATCACTTCGAGCAGCTCTCGGACGCTGGCGGACCCGTGCGGCCCGGGGTGGTTCATCGTCTCGACCGTGATACCTCCGGAGTCATTCTAGTCGCCAAGACCAATCGAGCTCACTTCGCCCTTTGCCAGCAGTTCGAAGAACGAGTCACCGAAAAAGAATATCTGGCGATTGTGGTGGGGCGTCCGGATCGCGATCGGGACGTCATCGATGCCCCAATTGGCGTACATCCCTACCAGCGCGAAAAGATGGCGGTACGCGCGGATCATACCACTAGTAAAGCGGCTCGTACGTTCTACGAGGTGACGGAACGATACCGCGGCTATGCACTGCTCAAAGTTCAGCCGAAGACAGGACGAACGCATCAGATCCGAGTGCATTTGGCTCATCTCGGCTATCCGATTCTGTGTGACAAGCAGTACGGAGGTCGAGCACGGGTGACCAGGAGCGAACTGCTGCATACCAGCGGCGATGATCAACTGGTTCTTGAGCGCCAGGCGCTGCATGCTCATCGACTCAAGATTTTTCATCCCGTCACGCGTGCCCCGCTGGAATTTGAAGCGCCGATTCCGTCTGATATTGCCCAGACGATCGCGACGCTGCGAGCTCAACCGTAGTTGGTCGACCGCCCGCGCCAGTGCGTCAACCCGCGCCGGTGCGTCAACCGTCGTTGCTCCGCTTATTTTTCTCGTTCCTCACCATCACGCTCACGGATCAAGGCGTTACCATGCACTCGATTTATCGGTCCGTACCCTGTCGAAATCTGGTAAGAAATCGGCTTGTATCTCTGGCTATTTTGCTGGTGGGAGTAATTGCCAGTATGACACCTCACGCTGACTCAGTCCGCTCCACTTCCCCATCCACTGCTACGGCGGCCGAACCACAACTAGCCGTTCCCCCTGCCCTGCCGCGCAAGGTGGACTGGGCCGTTGTCGTGCATGGCGGAGCACTCGATGAAGTCGATCAGATTCCGGCTGAACGCCAAGCGGCGATGAAAACCTCACTACTCTACGCTGCCAAGCTGGGGCGAGAGGTACTGGAAAAGGGCGGTACGGCGCTCGATGCGGTCGAACGAGTCGCTCGGCAGCTGGAAGACGATCCGCTGTTCAATGCGGGTAAAGGTGCCGTCTACAACGCCGTGGGAGGTCATGAACTGGATGCCTCGATCATGGATGGGGCGACGAAAGCGTGTGGCGCGGTCGCGGGTGTACGTACCGTAAAGAATCCCATTTCTTTAGCTCGACTGGTGATGACGCGCACCCGGCATGTGCTGTTGATCGGGGATGGCGCCGAGCAGTTTGCGGATCAGCAGAAAGTGGATCGAGTGGATAATCAGTATTTTGATACGGACTATCAGTACCAGCGCTGGCAAGCCAAGCTCAAAGCCGAAGCGCAGCAGAAGCCTGCTCCCGCAGACAAGAAAGGCACGATCGGCTGCGTGGCTCTCGATCGACACGGGAATCTCGCGGCTGCCACGAGCACGGGAGGCTTGACGAATAAGCGCTTTGGACGAGTGGGTGATTCGCCGATCATTGGTGCGGGCACCTATGCGGACAACACCACCTGCGCCGTTTCGTGCACGGGAACGGGAGAAGAGTTTATTCGTCATGGAGTGTCCCATGACATTCACGCGCGCGTGAAATACGCGCGCCAGCCGCTGGGCGAAGCGGTGAGTGACGTGCTGCGCAAAGTATTGAAACCAGAAGATGGCGGCATCATCGCCTTGGGCGCCGATGGCACGATCGTGATGGACTTCAATACTGACGGCCTCTGCCGAGCCGCCGCCGACTCCACCGGCCGCCTCGAAGCCCAACTCGCCAAGTAAACCGGCCCTGCCGACCTGTCCTAGCAGCATTACTTCAAGATGGACTCGTCACACTCTTTGACTCCTGTGACGCTGTAACTCTGTGTTTCATAAGTCCAAGCCTGGCAAAGCCGGTGAGGACTGAACAACCGAGAATGAAAACACAAAGCAGGTTGCATGTCGGCAAGGCTCGCGCCTGGCGTCCAGTTTGGGAATCTTCATTAGATCCCATCTAAGAGCATCGTAAAACCAAGACCGCTAAATTTCCTCGGGTATGCTCGACAACCAAGGCACCAAAGCCTCGATCTCTAACTGTACAACAGGCCATCCGCTGAAGCTGTGGGACAGCAAAGCTGGCTTTGAGTGAAAGTAAATGGAAAATTCGCCGTAAACAACTTTTGTGGAGCGCTCCAGCTCACCAAAACGTACACTCCCAATAAAATGATACCAGCCGCCGTATGAGTGAAGGCCATTCTCTAAACGCCCGTTATGGTAGACCTCAATTTCATGGTCGAACGGAATACCCAGTTGAGCGAGTAATGTTTGAAGCTCGACAGGCAATAATCGTTCACGCGATGCACACCAGTTGCGACATGAGTTACATCCGCAAGTCTGAGGCCCATTTTTTTGCTCGCGTTTGTATGCGGCGATGGTTGCATCACGGTCGTACTGAATCTTCCAGCCAGGTAGGTCAAGAGTATCCATTTGTTCCTGACTTGATGTAGCCGAATCACGGTCGATGACTTTGGGGATTTTTATGTGCTAAATGCCATACGAGCCAGAAAAGCATTATTCGCGACGATACGGAATTCCTCTTGCTGGATCAACTAATTAATCATCCTAGGGACAGATTCGCCGCTGACTTGCCGTCCCATTGCTTCAGACCAACTCGCATTGAAGAGCGCCGCGACGCCCTCGACCGGCATCATAGCGCCCGAGCCCGCCGCCGCGTGAGCGGTACGTAGCGGCAGGTCATTCTTGAGCTGTCAGCAGTGAGCCGTCAGCTCAGCGACGAATTAATCTAGAAGACTGCGCGCCGCGCGCCGCGATGGCCTCGTCGCGGCATCAGCGCCGCTCGTTCCTGAGGCTGGCACTGCCCATCCCACTCGCGCAATCATCCCACCTCCCTCGTTCAAACACGCGGATCACCCCAATCGGCCCCGTGATCAGGGCATGGTGCTGGTGAACGGTTACAACAAGCCCGGCAACCCCGATCGGCTCCATCATCAGGACATGGTGATGGTGCACGGTTAATCCTGAACGGCGGAGCCGTGGCATTCGATAGCCAGGCGCGTAAGCGCCTGGAACGTGCGCCCGATAAAACCTCCGGAATCGCGGAGCGATGGCATGCACGGTTACTGGTCGGTCCGTAGTCCCATGCAAGCGGCACGGCGCAATCCGTCCGGTTCCTGAACGGTGGAGCCGTGGCATTCGATAGCCAGGCGCGTAAACGCCTGGAACTCGCGCCAAACACGATCGCCAAATCGCGGAGCGATGACATTGGCTGCGCCCTTCGGCCAAGGAATTCCGTAAGGACTGGCGACGCCAATGCCGCGGCTCCGCCGCTCGGGCTTTTACGGTGAAAATGTTTTGCGATGGCCCCTGAGCTCCAGGCGCTTCGAGTCCCAGGCGCTTACGCACCTGGCTATCGAATGCCAACGCTCCGCGATTCGTTCCGGCAACGGGGCCGCGGTCCCAAACCCAGGGCAGTCACGTTTACCGCCCATCTCACTCGCGCACTCATTCCAGCTCCCTCGTTCAAACACGCAGATCACCCCAATCAGCTCTGTAATCTTGGACCTGGGGCTGGTGAACGGTTACTTTCGGCCAACTCACATGGGCTGTCCGATCTTGATTGTTACTAACGATTCAGCGATCCCGCCACATGCCTTTTGATTTTAGACTTGTCTGTGCCCACTCTGCCGACTTCAAATCGCTAGCCATTCGCATTATGTCGATGCATCGCTGCAGCTGCTCAATTGCAGAAGCGAGAACTTGACTGTCAGGTTGTGTTATCTCTTTGAGATGCAGGGTTGCCTGAAGCGCTCTTTCAAAAATGGACTCAGCTTGGTCATCAGCCCCGATTTGGTAATGCAATTCAAGCAGATGCATTTCCAACTCTACTTTCTGTTGTGCCAGCCTTCCAGTTGCAATCTGTGCTACAGCTGCTTTTTCATAAATCGCAAGTGCCTTTCGATATCGCCTTTGTGCTTCTTCGCTACGATTCATTTGCTGGTCCAAATGACCAGCAAGATGGTTTGCATGGATAGCGCAATCGATAGCAGATGCGCTCAGGGGTGATTCACTGAGCAATCCGTCTGCGATTTCGCCCCAGGACCTACATAAGTCAACGGCGTTGGACTCTTGACCTGTTTGTACATAGAGTCCCTGTAAAAAAATGGCGGTACGTTGATAGGCGTCCAGGATCATTGGATTTGCTCGGAAACGTTGTACGGCCTGCGTATCATATTGCATTTGCTGATTGAGGATCTCGATGGCTTGCGATCGCTGATTATGTGACAACAGAAGACTGCTTCGATGGAAAGCCAACTGTGATCGATACAAAATGAATTCCATGGACATCGATTCGTGGCTGAGTTTCTCCGCGAGCACAAGTGCATTCGATGCCTGTTCATACTGCTTGCTAGCCTCTGCAAACTCCTGACTCCGGCTTTGTAGCAGGGCCATTCCATAATGTGCTTGCGCTTTGGCCATGGCCAATCCGGAAGAATTTGGCTGTTGGGTTTCTAGCAACTCCAATGCTCTTACTAGTTCCGCTTTGGCTTTGTCGACCTGGCCATTGATCTCCGCAATTGAGGAACGCGATGTGTAGGACTGCACCAGTGCTGCGACGGCTTCTTTTCTGTCTTCGTCACCAAGCCTATCGGATTGGATTACCCCCGAAAGTCTGCTTATAGACTCTTCGACGGCCGGTTCGGCTTTGGAGATCATATTGCTCAGCAATGCGATGTTTCCTTGGAGGCTACGAAGTTCCCCGATGCGTCGCTGCAGATCCAATTCGATGTCCTCAGGAAGATCTGGAAAACTCAAGCATCGTTGCATCCAACTACACGCTTGGTCGATCGCTTTAAGAGCCTGTTCGGGTCGTCCAGCGAGTCTTTCCATGGCCGAAAGTCGATGTGTTAGAACCTGGAGATATCGCAGGGTCTGCGGTTGAGCCGAGGAATTCTCCGAGAGATTATCGAGGATCCCTGCGAAGGTTTCCTTCGTCTGCGTAACGAGCTGTTCCTGAACGCCCTTAAGGCTTTCGGTTTGAAACGCTGCTTGATTGGCAAGCAGAATATCTTGGACACGCAAAAGGCCTTCGAACGTAAGGCTCTCGCGTTTTTGGGCGATCTCTTGGCTCTTGATCGCAATCTTTCGGCCCTCCTGCGCAGCCTCATTGGCTTTTTCAGCTTGAGTCTTCGCATCGCGAGTTTCAACGAGCAAGCTGGCTGACTTATCGAGAGCCAATCTAAGTTGTTTTGCCTGTCGGTCGAGCAAACTCTTTTGAGTCGATTGGTACCACAGGAAACAGGAGACTCCAACAAAGGTAATCACCAGAGCGCTTGCCAATCCCGTTGCTGCTGTTCGGTGCCTTGAGATCCAACGGACAGATTGTTCCCAATACCCTGCTCGTCGGGCGCTGATCGGCTCTCCGGAGATCCAATTCTGCAGATCTATTCCCAATTCCTGTGCCGATAGATATCGCTTGGAAATATCATTGGCCATCGCTTTACGTGCGATCGCTTCAAGGTAACGAATGGTTGGACTGAGCTCCGCCAGTTTTACCATGGTTTTGCGATCGACGATTGCTTCTGGAGAAGATTCGCTTGGGGATGACCCCTGAAGGATGCACTGAAGGGTTGCTCCGAGCGAGTAGATGTCGGCCAGTCGTAGCGATGCGTTATCGATACCTTGAGACATCTCGGGGGCAGCGTATCCGGGCGTGCCGACGCCCGACGTCGACGACTTGGATTCATCCGGATTCCGATCCAAACGAGTGATCGAGTTTCCCGACGAATCGGTCGAATCCCGATCGAGCGGGTCATCGATTTTTTTAGCCAACCCCCAATCAGCGATGAGTGTTTCGCCGTAGGGACCTAGGAGAACATTCGAGGGCTTCAGATCACGGTGGACGATTCCTTGTGAGTGGGTATAAGCGATCGTATCAACGACATGAATCAGTATTCTTATCAGTTGCCGAAACTGATCTAAGTATTGCACTCGATGACCTTGCTCGAGCCTTGTCGCTCGGCTCAATTCTTCATGGAATTGCTCGACGGCGACCGCCAAAGTGCTCGCGCCACATTGGCGTATCAACCGCATGGCGTAGTAGTACTCCCCTTGGGTATCGACACTTTTAGCGTAAATAGGAATAATTCCCGGATGCTCCAACTCCGCAGTCAACTCTGCTTCGGCGTGAAAGCGACGAATCGCAACTGGGTCGTTTCGAAATTCCGGGCGGATTTTCTTTACCGCAACTTGCCGATTGCAATCGTGATCGTACGCTAAGTAAACAACCCCCATCCCGCCGGATCGCAGTGTTTTTATGATAGAAAACCGACCGGCGTGTTTCGGGTAAGAAACGGACTCCAGTTGATCTGCTTGAAGTTCATCTCGAAGTTGGATCAATTCCTGACTCAGAATATCGTGGGGAATGTCGGGATATCTCCCGGCAAATGCGACCGGATCGATCGATCGGTCGTGGTGAAAAATTTCTTCGTACTGGTTTAGAATCACCAATACACGACGCCATAGTTGCGACTCAGTGTCCTGCCCCTCATGGAACTGGAATTGACGAGCTCTTGAGTTAGCATAACTCTAAGGAGCTTGTTCATGAGCGAATCGATCGAACGTAAACGACGGTGTTTTTCCGACGAGCAGAAGGCGGCTAT
>JBIIHW010000026.1:0-81840 GCA_044235425.1 Pirellulaceae bacterium | reverse complement strand
GGGAACACCGGGGGGGGGGGGGGGCCCCGGGGCCCCCCAACCCAACCCTGGCTCCATTAATCTGGGTCGTAAATATTGAACTCGCTCGCCTTGCGTACCCACGGCGTCGCCGTGGGCTGGCATCTGGCTGCCCCTCCGGGGCGTAAGACATGCGAGCCTCGAAATCAACTCTCCAAGTCAGCCCGGTGTTGGGCCCACCGAAAGCAGGTGCGTAAGCGCCTGGCGCACGCGAACTCGATCAGATTCCCCTGCGGCGGAGCCGCGGCATTGGATCTGTCTCGCAAGTCGTGGGGCATTCGTTGCTCAAGGCCCTGCCCATGCCATCGCTCCGCGATTTTGCGGATGGGTTGAGCGTGAGTTCCAGGGATTTCATCCCTGGCTAGCGAATGCCACGGCGAAGCCGCTTCGGGAGCCGCCCGGTAACCGCGGAAGTCATTGCTCCGCCCGACGCAAGGTCGGGTCGGGAGCGGCCCCAGTCGCACGACTTTCCAAGTCGTTAAGCGGGAAGTTTGTCGGAGAAATCCAGTCCTGTGCTCACCGCCGAGTAACCGCGGAAGTCATTGCTCCGCCCGACGCAAGGTCGGGTCGGAAGCGGCCCCAGTCGCACGACTTTCCAAGTCGTTAAGCGGAAAGTTTGTCGGAGAAATCCAGTCCTGTGCTCACTGCCCGGTAACCGCGGAAGTCATTGCTCCGCCCGACGCAAGGTCGGGACGGGAGCATCTCCAGTCGCACGACTTTCCAAGTCGTTAAGCGGGAAGTTTGTCGGAGAAATCCAGTCCTGTGCTCACTGCCCGGTAACCGCGGAAGTCATTGCTCCGCCCGACGCAAGGTCGGGACGGGAGCGGCCCCAGTCGCACGACTTTCCAAGTCGTTAAGCGGAAAGTTTGTCGTAGAAATCCAGTCCTGTGCTCATCGCCCGGTAACCGCGGAAGTCATTGCTTCGCCCGACGCAAGGTCGGGTCGGGAGCGGCCCCAGTCGCACGACTTTCCAAGTCGTTAAGCGGAAAGTTTGTCGGAGAAATCCAGTCCTGTGCTCACCGCCCGAGTAACCGCGGAAGTCATTGCTCCGCCCGACGCAAGGTCGGGTCGGGAGCTGCCCCAGTCGCACGACTTTCCAAGTCGTTAAGCGGACAGTTTATCGGAGAAATCCAGTCCTGTGCTCACCACCGAGTAACCGCGGAAGTCATTGCTCCGCCCGACGCAAGGTCGGGTCGGGAGCGGCCCCAGTCGCACGACTTTCCAAGTCGTTAAGCGGAAAGTTTGTCGGAGAAATCCAGTCCTGTGCTCATCGCCCGGTAACCGCGGAAGTCATTGCTCCGCCCGACGCAAGGTCGGGACGGGAGCTGCCCCAGTCGCACGACTTTCCAAGTCGTTAAGCGGACAGTTTATCGGAGAAATCCAGTCCTGTGCCCACTGCCCGGTAACCGCGGAAGTCATTGCTCCGCCCGACGCAAGGTCGGGACGGGAGCGTCCCCAGTCGCACGACTTTCCAAGTCGTTAAGCGGACAGTTTATCGGAGAAATCCAGTCCTGTGCTCACCACCGAGTAACCGCGGAAGTCATTGCTCCGCCCGACGCAAGGTCGGGTCGGGAGCTGCCCCAGTCGCACGACTTTCCAAGTCGTTAAGCGGACAGTTTATCGGAGAAATCCAGTCCTGTGCTCACTGCCCGGTAACCGCGGAAGTCATTGCTCCGCCCGACGCAAGGTCGGGACGGGAGCATCTCCAGTCGCACGACTTTCCAAGTCGTTAAGCGGGAAGTTTGTCGGAGAAATCCAGTCATGGGCTCATCGCCCGGTAACCACCCATGCCATCGCTCCGCGATTCCGGAGGTTTTATCGAACGAGAGTTCCAGGCGCTTACGCGCCTGGCTATCAAATGCCACGGCTCCGCCGTTCCGGGAGAACGGGCACGGACCGGAACCGGACGGCTTGCGCCGTGTCCGCTTAGAATGGGGATTCAAATGGGGCCGCTCCGAATGGGGCGACAACGTGGCTGGCCCGTCAAAATCCTTGCTCCCCCCCCGGAATACCTCTCAACTTGCTTCAATCAAGATCGTTGGATACGATATTCCCGGTCGATACAGAGGAATGACCCAAGGAGTCTACGCCATGCTTACGTTACTCGGTAAAGATCAACCCTCCGGCAAATTCTGTGATGGTCATTCTCGACGCGATTTTCTGAAAATCGGCGGGATGGTAATGGGCGGCCTGTCGCTGCCGCAGCTGCTGGCTGCCGAAGCTCGTTCGGGGATTGGTCGGTCGCACAAAGCGATCATCAATATCTTCCTGCCTGGTGGTCCGTCGCATCAGGATATGTTCGATATCAAGGTCGATGCACCGTCGGAGATCCGCGGCGAGTTTCAGGCGATCAAGACGAATGTGGCCGGGATCGAAATCGGCGAGCTGTTCCCGCTGCTGGCTAAGACGATGGACAAGTGCGTTGTCATCCGCTCGGTGGTCGGTGCCGCGGGTGGGCACGACGCCTATCAGTGCATGACGGGTCGACCGCTCAATCCGGCTCCGGCTGGTGGCTGGCCGGCTTCGGGTGCCTGGATCTCAAAGCTGCTGGGACCGGTGAACAAAGCGATTCCTCCGCACCTGAGCATGTGCTACAAGACCGATCACGGTCCGTGGGGATATGATGGCGACGGCGGTTTTCTCGGGATTGCTCATTCACCGTTCAAGTTGGTGGGTGGCCGCGAGGAAACGAGCAAGCGCGAGAACATGGTGCTCAACGGCATGACGCTGGACCGTCTGCAAGACCGTCGCAATTTGCTGGCATCGTTTGACACCTTACGTCGCGACGTGGACACGACCGGCAAGATGGCCGGCCTCGATGAATTCACCCAGCAAGCGATTGGCATTCTCACCTCTTCACAACTAGCGGACGCCTTGGACATCTCCAAGGAAGATCCGCGGACCGTGGAGCGATATGGGAAGGGCGATCAAAAGTTCCGTGATGACGGAGCTCCCAAGCTGACTGAAAACTTTTTGATCGCTCGCCGCTTGGTCGAAGCGGGAGCACGCGTGGTGTCGCTGAACTTCAGTCGCTGGGATCACCACGGCCAGAATTTCCAGGCGTTGCGACAGGATTGCCCGCTCTTGGATCAAGCGGCTAGTGCTCTCATTGAAGACATCTACGCTCGCGGGATGGACCGCGACGTATCGGTCGTGATTTGGGGCGAGTTCGGTCGCACTCCGAAGATTAATCCGGGAGCTGGTCGCGATCACTGGCCACAAGTGTCCTGTGCCTTGCTGGCCGGCGGCGGCATGAAGACTGGGCAAGTAATCGGCGCTACAAACCGACTCGGCGAACATCCGACGGATCGTCCTGTGACCTTCCAAGAAATCTGGGCGACGCTCTATCAAAACTTGGGGCTCAACCTGCGAGCGGTCCGCGAGTTTGATTTGCGTGGTCGTCCGCAGTACTTGGTTGATCAAGGCGTTGAACCGCTTAAGGAAGTGGTCCGTTCGGCCTAGTTTCTTACTCTAACGCTTCTACGATCCAATGCTCAACATTTTTGAACAGCCGTTCGCACGGCAGCGTTTGTGCAATGGGGTGTCGCGGCGCGACTTCCTCAAAATCGGCAGTTTGGGCCTGGGTGGCCTGACGTTACCGCAGCTATTGGCAGCGGAGGCGGCGAGCGGCAAGCGATCGTCGCACAAGTCGGTGATCATGGTCTTCCTTTGCGGTGGACCTCCTCATCAAGACATGTACGACATCAAGGTGGATGCACCGGTCGAGGTGCGTGGCGAGTTTGATCCGATTCCGACGAACGTGCCGGGGATTGAGGTCTGTCAGCTGCTGCCTAACTTGGCCAAGATCATGGACAAGCTGGTGCCGATTCGCAGCGTGGTGGGATGTCGCGATGATCATGCTGGGTACCAATGTTACACGGGACATTTGAGTCAGGGGGAACCGGCGGGTGGCTGGCCTCATTTCGGCTCCGCGGTCTCTCGGTTGCAGGGGCCAGTCGCTCCCGGCGTGCCTCCCTTTGTGAGTCTCTGCTATACGACTCAGCACAAACCGTACAACGAACCGGGGGCCGGTTTCTTGGGGCTGGGGCAGTCGTCGTTCCGTCCCACAGGCGAAGGTCGTGACGATTTGGTGCTGCAAGGCATCAACATTGAGCATCTGGGGGACCGTCGCAATCTGCTCTCGTCACTCGATAAATTCCGCCGCGATTGGGACAACCGTGGCGCGATGGAAGGGATGGATGTTTTTACTCAGCGAGCAATGGGCATCCTCACTTCGTCGGAACTCTTTGATGCGCTGGATGTCTCGAAAGAAGATGAAAAGACACGGCAGCGTTACGGCTACTACGATCCGAGCAAGCCGAAGGGCGATGGAGCTCCGCGAGTCCCGCAGAATCTGCTGCTCGCGCGACGACTAGTCGAAGCTGGGGCACGCGTGGTCACGGTCAATTACAGTTTTTGGGATTGGCACGGCCAGAACTTTCGCAATGCGAAGGAAGAGCTACCGATTTTCGATCAAGGCGTATCGGCTTTGGTCGAAGACCTGCACGAGCGAGGACTCGACAAAGATTGCTCGGTGGTGGTCTGGGGTGAATTTGGTCGCACGCCGAAGATCAACAAAGATGCCGGTCGCGATCATTGGCCGCGAGTCTCGTGCGCGCTGCTAGCGGGTGGCGGCATGAAGACCGGACAGGTGATTGGCAAGACCGATCGCTTGGGTGGTGAGCCCGTGGAGCGACCGGTGACGTTCGAGGAAGTGCATGCGACGCTCTATCGCAATCTCGGCATCAATCTGGCGACAACTCCGCGACTCTTCGATTTCCGCGGTCGTCCGCAATATCTCATCAGTCCAGATGTGAAGCCGATCAGTGAAATTGTCTAATGATCGAACGTCGCCACCAATGGCTGCTCGACTGCTGGACGCTCGTGGCCAAACATCGAGCCACGCGTCCGGACGAGTATGCCAGTTCGATGGTGCAGCGAGCGACGGTGCGGTGTCCCTTCTGTCGTGGGCATGAAGCAGACACGCTTGAGTCGTTGTCCCTTTATGGCAAGTCTGCCGATCTGGGCCGCTGGGATGTCCGAGTGACGCCGAACAAATTTCCGGCCTTGCAGCCGTTCGCGATGGAATCCGCTGTTGATGCGTTGCCCGCCGCCGAGGGCCAGATCCCCGATTCACCGTATGCGAATGGGTCGACGGGTGGTGTTCATGAACTGGTGATTGAGTCACCGGAGCATTGCAGTCGCTTTAGTGAGTTGACCGAGGATCAAGCTCGCTTCACGGCGCGTGCTTGGCGTGATCGACTGCGGCAGTATGCAACCGATCCACGACTCGCCTATGGACTCGTCTTTCGCAACTCCGGTTTGGCTGGCGGTGCGTCTTTGGAGCATGTGCATAGTCAGATTATTTGCACTCCGTGGATTCCGTCCGTGGTGCGGACAGAGCTGCGACAGTTTCAGCGTTGGCGGGAACTGCGGCGCGACTGCGTACTGTGCGCGATGGTGCGAGAGGAACAGCAGCACGGGCGCCGCTCTGTCGCGCAGACAAGCAATCTACTCGCATTCTGTCCCTATGCCAGTCGCTTTGCATGGGAGACTTGGATTGTGCCTCGAAGTCATGCGAATTGCTTTGAGCAGTCGAGCGATGAACTAGCGGCTGAACTGGGGGAACTGCTGCGGCAATTATTACCGAAGATCGAGGGGTTACCGAAGCTTCGGGGCTATAACCTCTGGATTCATACCGCGCCGTTTGCCAGTTCGATATCTAGTGCAAATGCAAATGCTGGTGCCGATGCCAGTGCCGAGGACACGGAAGGATTTCATTGGCATCTGGAGATTGCTCCACGCACTACGGGCACGGCGGGATTTGAGACGGGTGGTGGCGACTACATCATCAGCATTTCGCCCGAAGATGCCGCGGACTATCTCCGGCTGAATGGCTAGTGCTAATCCCCAGGTGGACCATTTACTTGGCCAGATCTTCCGCATACTTAACGTAGTCGGCCGTCGTTTTAAGTCCTAGCTTTTCGCCAATCCGTGCGCGGTAAGTGGCTACGGTTTTGGGACTGACATCCAGCTTTTCCGAGATCGCTTGATTGGTAAGCCCTTGTCCCAAGAGCTGCAGGACTTGCTGTTCCCGTTTGCTCAATCCAGCAGCGCCGGCGTAATCATTGGCACGCTGAATCCCCAAGGTTTGAAAGACCGCCAGCGTACTGGTCTCGTCGTCCAAATCAATAATCAAACGGCCTCGCTGCACGGTTCGAATGGCCTCTAGCAGATCCTGTTCGCGAATTGTTTTCACGAGATAACCCGACGCACCGGCGGCCAGAGCTGCGCGCACATAGGAAGGATCGTCATGCATGGTCAGCACCAGCACTCGGGGAACCGGATCACTCGCCTGAAGTTTCTCAATCAATGGCAAGCTTCCGCCACCCGGCATGGTGAGGTCGAGCAGAATGAGTTCGGGCTGATGCTCCAGAGCGCGTACCAGCGCGTCACGAGTGTTGTCAGCTTCGGCGACGACCTCCATGTCGGCCTGTCCATTGACGAGCATCCGTAAGCCGGCTCGGAGCACCGTATGATCGTCCACCAGCATCACGCGAATCTTATTCATGGGCTCCTCCCGGAAAGTGGTACCGTGACGACAATCTGGCAACCTTGACCGAGCGAAGAATGAATCTCCAGTGAACCTTGGAGCTGCATCGCTCGCTCCTGCATACCGCTGAGTCCCAGGTGACCACCCTGAGCTTGTCGCTCGCTCAGTTTCCGCCCGTCAATGCCATGGCCGTTATCGGTGATAACAAGTTTCACGTCACTCGTTTCCCGACTCAACGAAATTGTCACCGAATGGGCACCAGAGTGCTTGATGATATTGCTCAGTGCTTCCTGGGTGATGCGGAAGAGAGCTGTTTCCATAACGTCCGGCAATCGCTCCTCTGGCAGGTTCTGCTCAGAAAATATGATTTCGATGGGGTGGTGTTTGCGAGTGTCCGCGACAAGTCGATTGAGTGCGGCAACGAGTCCGAAATCATCGAGCAAGCTGGGGCGTAGTCCCAGCGCTAATTGCTTGGCGTCATTCAGCGCTCGTTCCGCAAAAGTTTGCAAATCCTGTCGCCTGCGCTGGAGGTCCGTCGTGTCGCACTGATCGGGAAGTGAGCGCAAGCCCGAGATAAGCAGGGTCAACGATTGCCCCAGGCCATCATGGATTTCATACGCAATGCGGCGTCGCTCATCTTCAATCGAGCTGAATACCCGCTCCAGGAACCACTCGCGAAGCCGCACGGTCCGCTGTAGCGGTAAGACGATGCTCCACCAGAGTATCGGCGCGACGATGATCGTCAGGCAGACAGCATCAATCGTGGACTCCCAAACTGGCGAGTCTTGATTCGGAAAGATCCAGGGCAAGAGGCCCATGATAGCGAACTCAGTCAGTGAGATAACCAGCAGTACATAGAGCCAAACGACCCAGGGTTTAACGAGCTTGCGCTGCTGATTGGACGTAACGAGGGACTGCATGGGGACTCGCAAAAAAACAGAATCGGAAGCAACAGGCTCGCTAGTGTACTGGTTTCATCTCGTGAGGTCCGAGGACGATTAGCCGGCGCGCGACAGCGGTGCTCAGAAGCCATTCGTCGAGGCAGCACCAGCTCTCGGCTTGCCATCACCATACCATCCCCACGCGATTGGGTTTGTAGGCGCAATTCCTACAAGCCCCTACAGGATTTCCCTATCTGCTGATACCGGTTTTCGGGGATTGCCGGACAATGATTAGCGACCGGTGAGGGCTGTCTCGAACACGTCACGAGACGCTTTGGCTGAAGAGTCGTCAGCTCCGGTCGCTAGTCAAAAAACGTTGCTCTTCTAAGGAGTGCTCTCATGGTTAACCAGAGGTCAGGACTGAAGCGGAAACTGGTCAACTTAGCCACTCGCCAATCGCCACGAAATACGAGTCGTTCGCGGAAGCAGCGTAAATTGATTCTCGAATCGCTGGAACAGCGCACGCTGTTCGTGGGCGATATTGCGGGTACGATCCTGGACGACGTCAACAACGACGGGATCAAGAACAATGGTGAAAACGGGATCGCTGGTTTGACGGTGTTCGTCGATTCCAATCGGAACGGTGTTTTGGATGCGACGGAATTGCGTGCGTACACCAATAAAGATGGCGATTACCTGATTCGGGGCGTCACCGCCGGCACCCAGAACGTCCGGCATTTCTTAGCCACCGGCTATACTCCTTCGACTGGCACCTCCAGCAGTCGCGATATCACCGTGATAAATGGCACTGATGTCAAAGCTAACTTCTTTGATTTCAAGCCGCATGTGGGTTCGATCGTCGGTACGGTCTGGCAGGATCTGGATGGCGACGGCATCCGTGGTCAGAACCCGTTTACGGGCAGCTATACCGATCCCGGCATTGCCGACTGGACCGTCTATCTCGACACGAACGAAAACCGTTTGCTCGACGCTGGCGAAGTGGCGGTGACTACAGATAGTCAAGGTAATTATCGCTTCGACGGCCTGGCCGCTGACCATGATTATGAAGTGACGGAGCTTTTACCAGATAGCTGGGATGTGCCCGAGGGCTTTGACGTCGCACAAACAGTTGCAGTTCATGATGGCTCGACT
This sequence comes from Pirellulaceae bacterium, assembly GCA_044235425.1. Lineage (GTDB taxonomy): Bacteria > Planctomycetota > Planctomycetia > Pirellulales > Pirellulaceae > JBJSXJ01. The sequence continues at coordinate 73,236 of JBIIHW010000026.1, read as the reverse complement.
TCTACGGCGAGCGACTTTGCGAATTACAGTTTGATCAACGGCGCGATTGGTGGAGTGATCTGGAACGACTTTGATTTAGATGGCATTCGCGCGACCGACCCGGATACGGGCGCATTCACCGAGCCAGGCCTCGAGGGCTGGACCGTCTTTCTTGACTTCAATAACGATGGTGAAATCAGTGACGGTGAACCGACGGCGATCACTGACTCGGTCGGGGCGTATGCGTTCACCGGTCTAACGACGGGAGATTATGAAGTCACCGAAGTGCTTCCCGCTGGCTGGAACGTGTCGCCCACTTATGATGTGCGGCAGACGGTATCCGTGACGGGCGGATCACTTTCGACTGCCGGCGATTTTGCGAACTTCAGCGCCTCCAATGGTTCGATCAGCGGCATCATCTGGAATGACTTCAACAACGACCAGATCCGCACGACCGATCCCGGCTTGCCCGGTTGGACCGTGTTTTTGGACCTAAATGCCAACGGCGCGATGGATGCTTTAGAGCCCACCGCCTTTACGGATTCGAATGGTGCTTATCGCTTTGATGACATTCAGGCCGGTGACTATGACGTCATCGAGCTGTTGCCGTCCGGCTGGGAAACCTCCGCGACCTTCAGCGATAACTACACGGTTACCGTTTGGGGTGGTCTCGAAACAGTCGCACCCGATTTCGCTAATCATAAAATCTCGCTCGTCAGTCCGGGTTCGGTGAGCGGTGTGATTTGGGATGATGTCAATGGAAATGCGGTGCGCGAAGCTAGCGATCTGCTACTGCAGGACTGGACCGTTTTCGTTGACGCGAATAGTAATGGTGCTTATGACACCGGTGAGCTACAGACGAAATCGCTCGCGGACGGTACCTATAAAATCACCGGCATCACTCCCGGAACGATTAACGTTGTAGAGGTTCTGAAGGCGGGTTGGCGTTCATCGGCCCCCGTCACGAATGTTCGTACCGTGGTTGTGCAGAACGGCAAGGAAACGACCGATCTGGATTTTGGCAATGCTCAACTGCGTGACTCGACGATTCAGGGAACAATCTTCTCCGACGGGGACATGAATGGAGTACGTGGTGCCGGTGAGCGGGGATTAGCTGGTATCACCGTCTACCTGGATGCCAATGACAACGGAGTGCTGGATAGTGGTGAAACTCAGTCGATCACTTCGACCGACTTGTTTTTCACACCCGATGTGAACGAAGCTGGCACGTACAGTTTTTCGCACCTTTCGGCGGGCAGTTATGTCGTGCGAGCGGTTCTGCCGGCGACGCTGAGTGCCACACCCAGCAGCGAGATTGTTCATCGACGCACGATCACGGGAGCCGAGATTGCGATCGTCAACACGGCGGCTGTTTTTCGTGCGAATGAAATCCATGGCATGTCGTTTAGTGACGCCAATAACAATCATCTGCGTGATGCGGATGAAGTTGGCGTGAGTGGTGCGACGGTCTTCGTCGATCTCAATCGGAACAACGTGTTGGATAGCAGTGAGCCAACGACGGTAACAGCGAGCGATGGTTCGTATCTGTTTACAGGACTCACACCTGGTGCCTATGTCGTACGTCAGGCGGCGTCCAGTTCGTATAACGTTACCTTCCCACAAACCAGCGATGGCATCTTGTGGCCCGAGGGCATCAGCAACTCAGCCGTGGGCGACGTTTCGCCCCAGAGCATCACGACATCACTGGTGCAGGGCGAAAACTACCGGCAGAATGTGACCCTGACTCTACCCACGACTGGTTCACTCACGAACTTGGTTGATGTGTTTTTGCTATTTGATGACACGGGCAGTTTTGTGAATAACAGCCCGATCGTACGCGGCGCGTTTCCGACGATTATTTCGCAGCTGCAAACGGCTTTGCCCGGTATCGATTTGGGATTCGGCGTTGGTCGTTTTGAAGAGTATGGCAACTTTGCATGGGAGTATGGCGAAGGGCGACCCTTCATTTTGAATCAGCCAATCGTGGCGGCTAGTACCACAGGTTACATGGCCGCCATCCAAGCGGCGCTCAATCGCGAGACACCCGGCTATGGTGGCGACGGACCGGAGACGGACATCGAAGCCCTTTATCAGCTGGTTACGGGCAAAGGCTTCGACGGTAACAATAACGGCTCGGTGCTCGACAGCGGCAACGCCGGACTCTCCTCGACGCAATTGACTCCCGGTGTGAGTGGCGACGTGCCGTCGTTCGCTTCCTTCCAAGCCGATCCAGCGAACGGTGTACTGCCAGCCGCTGGATCTGTCGGTGGAGCGGGATTTCGGAGTGGTGCGCTGCCCGTGATTCTGACTGCCACCGATATCGGCTTTGCGTATCAGCCGAAAGGTGAAACGAATGTTGTGGGAGTCGGCGGAGTGAGTTTGCCCGTTAGTGCAATCACCGAAATGTCTCGCAATACGACGCCCTTTCATTACGGTGCCGGCCTGCAAGAAACCGTTACGGCCCTCAACGCACTGGGTGCTCTGGTGATTGGTTTGGGTACCAACGCCGAAGCCACCCTGGATCCTCGCCAGGGCTTGGAGTCCTTGTCGAAGTTGACGGGCGCGGTGAACCGCTCGACGGTCACTATCCCCAATGGCACGGTCGATCCGATCGCGCCTGGTGATCCCATGTACTTCCAAATCGCCAGCGGGTTTGCTGATAGCGTCGCGAGTGGTGTCGTGAACGCGATTCAGAATGCGGTGACCAATGTGGCCGTGAACGTGACGCTGAAGGCCTCCGATCCGCGAGTGCAAATCATCAACCACACGGGAACGTTGAATAGCTTGACTGCGGGACAAGCGGCCACGTTTGACGTGGAGTTTGTGGGAGATGGTGCGCCCCGTCGCTTTGATCTGCAGTTCGTGCGTGCTGGAACCGACGTGATCCTCGGCTCCATCCCGATCGTACTTGGCACTCCGATTTCCGGTGACCATTACGAATTCACGGAAATGGAAGATGGCGATTATGATCTCGATTGCGATTTTGGCTTAGAAGTGAATAACACGGTGAATGCTGCTCCGAGTTTCACTAAAGGTGCAGATCAAACGATCGCTGAGGATGCTGCAGCGCAGAGCTACAGTGGCTGGGCGACCAGCATCAGCCCGGGGTCGGCTTCGGAATCGAGTCAACAGGTGCATTTCATTGTCACCAGTAGCAACACGGCACTGTTTTCTTCGCAACCAGCCATCGCTCCCGATGGTACTTTGACATTCACTCCGAAGGCGGATGCCTCCGGAGTGGCAACGATCACGGTATCGTTGCAAGATGACGGTGGTACGGCGAACGGTGGGCATGACACCAGCGATTCACAGACCTTCACGATTACGATTAATCCCGTTAACGATCAGCCCACACTGGATGCCGTTTCCGATCCAGCCGCCGTGGACGAAGATGCAAGTCAGCAAACGATTAGCTTGAGTGGCATCACGGCGGGCGGTGGGGAAAGTCAAGCGTTGACCGTGACGGTGCTTAGCAGCAACCCGGATCTCATCCCCAATCCTTCGCTGACGTACACATCACCCAATGCTACCGGTTCACTCTCGTATGCTCCGGTAGCCAATCAGAGCGGCACGGCGACGATCACCGTAACGGTGCGTGATGCAGGCCTCGATGGTATCGCTGGCAATGCCGACGACGCTTTCTACTCCCACTCGTTCTTGGTCACGGTGAATGCCGTGAACGATCTGCCAACGCTGGATGTGATTTCCAAGCCTGCTCCTCTGCTGCTGAACGCCGGCCAGCAGACGATCAACTTGAGTGGCATCACCGCAGGTGGTGGCGAAAGTCAAGCACTGACGGTTTCTGTAGCCAGTAGCAATACTACTCTGATTCCTACACCAACGCTCGTTTACAACTCACCCGATGCAACCGGTTCGCTCTCCTACACTCCCGCGAGCGATCAGTTTGGTACTTCCACGATCACGGTCACCGTTCGAGATGCGGGGCTGGATGGTATTGCTGGAAACGCGGACGACGCTGCGTTTGCTCAGTCGTTCGTCGTGACGGTGACGGCTCCTACCGATATCGTCATGAACTCTGTGACCGCGAATGGCACAACGACCTTGACGGTTAAGTATGAGATTAAAGTGACTGCGGTAAGTGCGTTCCAGTTGCAGTTTGTTCGTTCCGCGGATGCGATTGTGGATGCCACGGATACCGTGCTGTCGACGCTCACGGTGAGTAATGCGGCAGACCTGAGCATTGGTCAGCACACACTGAATTACACGATTGGCACGCAAGTGTTGCTGCCCGGTGCGGGTGCCACGGAAGTAGTTGATGATTATTGTATTCTGGCAGTCGCTGATCCTCTGAACACGATTGCTGAAAATGATCTGGATCCGTTGAACGAGGACAATGCGGTCGCTTTCGTCGGAGCCTATGCCAGTGCTTCGAAGATTTATGTGCAGGGCGGCAGTGCGAATGACATGATCACGGTCATGTACCCGTCGACTACGTCGGGGAGTGTCACGTTGACCCTCACCGGTTCACTCACCACGACGTACACCTACGCGTATTCGGCGACGGCACAGTTCTCCGTGCGTGGTCAGTCGGGTGACGATACGATCAGCGTCGTCAACCCGTCCAATCTAACCGCTCGGCCGATGCTGGAATGGGGTGGTGATGGCAACGACAGTCTGACCGGTGCGTCCGGTGCCGATGCCCTGCGAGGCGGTGCGGGTGATGATTCACTACGAGGTGGATTGGGCAATGACACACTCGATGGCGGAACGGGGTTGAACTCGCTGAGCGAATCGGGCAATGTCAGCTTCACGCTCACCAGCACCAGCTTGACGGGGGTCGGCACTGACACGCTGGCGAATTTGCAGATCGCAAATCTGACGGGTGGAACGAGTGCTAATACGTTTACGGTTTCAGGCTGGAAGGGAAGCGGTTCGATCGTCGGCGGTGGCGGTACCGATGTGATTGTGAAATCGGCGGACGTCGATTTCACAATCTCCAATACCGGCCTGCAGACTTCGGATGGAATGAACTTAACCCTCAATGGATTGCTGGCCGCAACTCTGACGGGCGGAGTCGGGAACAACTCCTTTACGGTGGGTGGCTGGACCGGCACGGCAACGCTCGCAGGTGGCACTGGCACCGATGCGCTGAATGTGACTCGCGATGTGAGCATGACCTTGACGACCGCTGCGCTGACGGCTACTGGCTATGGCAAGTTGACGCTGTCGGGCTTCGAGGTTGCGAATCTGACGGGTGGTGCGAGCAGCAACACGTTCACGATCAGCAGCTGGAACGGCAGTGGCTCGCTCGTCGGCGGTGGCGGAAGTGACGTAGTCGTCGCCACTCGGGATGCTAATTTCACGCTCACAGATGCATCACTCGTCGCCTCCAATAATCTCACCATGACGCTGGCCGGTATCACGGGCGCAGCCTTAACGGGTGGCACTGGCAACAACAGTTTTAACTTGAGCGGTTGGAGTGGGAGTGGCACGATCAACGGTTCCACGGGGACTGATGCCATCGTCGTGGTTCGTGATACGAACATGACCTTGACGAACACCTCGTTGGCACTTGCTGGTTTGCCGACGATCACCTTAGCGGCCGTGGAGTCGGCCAACCTGAGTGGTGGTGACTCGGCCAATCGCTTGAACGCTTCAGCCTTCACGCTGGGTACCGTGACGCTGCAAGGCGGAAACGGCGACGACGTGCTGATTGGTGGCGCGGGAAAAGACTCGTTATCGGGTGGCGCGGGACGAGATTTGCTGATTGGCGGCGGCGGGATCGATACGCTGCGGGGTGATGGGGGAGACGATATTCTGATTGGCGGTACCAGTACTCATTCAGGAAGCACCTCCGCGATTGATGCGATCATGGCGGAATGGACAAGTGCCAACGCTTATGCGGTGCGTGTCAGCAATATCCAAAACGGAGGTGGCCTGAACGGCTCTAATCGGCTCTTCAGCGGGACCGTCCAAAATGACGCCGGTGCGGTGGATAATCTTACCGGTGGCAGTGAGCTGGACTGGTTCTTCCAATCAGTCGGTGACACGTTGTCCGATTTGAATAACGGCGGCAGCGAAACGAAGACCAGCATCTAATTTGTTCTCTGTTTCACAGATCCAAGTCGCTGTACCAAATTGAGGAACGATAGTAGGCATTCGATAGCCCAGGTGCGCAAGCTCCTGGGAATCGAAGCATCTGGAATCTGGAGCACCACGAATTACGCTCACCATGAAACTCCAAGTGGAGAGTCGCGGCATTGGTGCTGCGTCGCCAGTCCTTGCGGAATCCCGTGGTGAAGGTGTAGCCCATGCCCTCGCTCCGCGATTCGGCAATCGTATTTGGCGAGACTTCCAGGCGTTTGCACGCCTGGCTGTCAAATGCCATGGCTCTGCCGTTCAAGGAAACCCCTCAGGGTCCCCTCAATTCGCGCCCGCGTGAATCAGATGAGCTGATTCTTTTCACGCTGACTTGGCGGCCATTTTCAGCAGCCGAATTTTTTTGTCGAAGTGGGCGGTCGCTAATTGCAGGCCGTCCGGGTGGAGCGCGAGGTCGCGGGCGGTGTTGCCAAGATTGAGCGTAAAGAATTCTTCCGCTTGATCGGGCTTCCAAAAGAAAAGGTGTCCACCGCCACCGCCTCCCGCTGCTCCAATCGTAAATCCCTCTGCATGGAACGCGGTTCCCCAAGCCACGCCTTGCACCTTGGCTTTGGTGAGGTGCACGACTTTCTCTTTGGCTGCTTCCCAGTCCCAGCTCACGATGGCAGGATTGCCAACACCCGCAAACGCATTCGTAACGTTGGTGATGCCGCCAGCGGCGAGCAGTTTTCCGTCGGGGGAGAAGGCCATGCTATGCGGTCCGCCAATGTCGGCGAGAAATCCGGTGTCGTATTTATAGAGCGTCGCCAGTGTGAACTTCCGTTTGATCTGGCCGGTCTCGGCATCCCAGTGAATGAAGTTGGCTTTTAAGTCACCCGAGATGATGTCCTTACCGCCGGGATGCACGGCGACGTTCCAGACATGCGATTCATGGCCCTCCAAGCTGCGAATCAAAGTGCCATCCGAGAGCCGCCAGATCTTGACGAGTCGATCGTTGCCGCAAGTGACGAGCCACTGACCATCGGGGCTGACAGACAACGCTCGCAGCCAACCTTGGTGAGCGTCGATGGTCCGCTGGGGCATGGGTTTTTCGGCGGTTGCCGGCCAGAGAATCAGGCGTCCGTCGTAGCCGCCGGTGGCGAGCAGTTCACCGTTGGGCGTAAAGCCGATGGCACGCACCCAGCTGTCGTGGGCGGCCAGCTCCGTTTTAGTCCCAGTGGCCAGGTCCCAGCGCCAGATTTTTTGATCTTCTGCCCCGGCAAAGAGCCACTTCCCGGTCGGATCAAACCGGCAAGCCATCAGGGGACTCGTATGGTCGAATGTTTTGAAAACGTGAGTTTGGGCAGGATCGGCGGGCATTTTAGCAGTTTCTCCGGAGGGCTAACTCGTGCAGCTCGCATCAATTCTGACGATTGTAACGATTTTCTCGATTTCCGCAGGAGTGTGGCCGATAGACCAGGAAGAGAGAGCGAACCATTTTCGCATCGGGAAATGGTCTTCCAGGATACTCGACAAGGAAATCTTGGTATGCGAAGTCTTGGTGTGCGAAGTCTGCGGATGCGAAGTTTTGGTATGCAAAGTCTGCGGATGCGCGGAAAAAACAGTGCCTGGCTGTTCATCGTTATGCTGGCCTGTGGCTTACTGTCCGGCTGCTGCGTGAGTCGTCCGGCAGGTTATGTCGGCAGTGGCTACGGCTCCGATTGCGGCACATGTGGTACGAGCCGTGGTGGGCCACTGGTTCAAGGGCTCAACCGTTTGCTCAGTTGTGGTTCCTCGTGCGGCGATGTGTACTGGGATGAATGGCTGAGTGATCCGCCCGAATGCTGTGATCCCTGCGACGCCTATGGAAACTGGAATGGTCACCAAGCTTGTGGACCACGCCGACCGCTGGGCGGCTTCTGGCACGCGCTACGTGGTTGCCGTGGGGATGAATGCTGCGACGACGCCGAGTGCGATCAATGCGATGGAGCTGGATGTAGTTCCTGCGGTGGCGACGGCATGCACGCAGGTCATGATCATGCATCCTCAGCAGTGAGCGGGAAGCAGCATGCCGTGATGCCGATCAGTCCTTATTTTGGCGATGCTCCAGCGGATTCAATGCAGAGTCCTTCGGTTCCACGATCGCGGCATCCCGATGCGAAAGCGGATCGTCCCACTCCGCCTCATAGTCCGCGTTACACTCGACCGGCTTCGTACTCGCGCAGCCGGTCATGAATGCATGCGTGGTAGTTCGTCGCCGCGGCGGATGATTTCCGCTTCAGCCGCCGCCAATTCGCCGAGTCGCGCGTGGACCTCGTCGTCCGTTCCAAACTGTTTGGCGAGTCGCACGTAGGTGCTGTGATGACGCGCTTCGCTTTCAAAGAGTCCATCGTAGAAGGCTGCCAGTTCGGCATCTTGCACATGTTTCCTCAGTAGGTCGAAGCGTTCGCAAGAGCGAGCTTCGATGAGTCCCGCGACGAGCAGCCGATCGATCGCTCGTCCGGGTTCATTCTTGCGCACGAGTTCGTTCAGTTGTCGACCATAGTTGCTGGGGACGAGTCGGCGAAAGCGAATGCCACGTCTTTCCAGCAGATCGGTGACGAGGTGAAAGTGTGCGAGCTCTTCGTTCACAATTTCTGTCATCGAGCGGCAGAGATCGAGATTCTCAACGTAGGCGAACATCAGGTTTAGAGCCGTGCCGGCGGCTTTTCGTTCGCAATGGGCATGATCGATCAAGATCTCTGGGAGATGTTGATCGACTTGTTCGAGCCAGCGGGCACTCGTGGTGGATTGCAGGTTGAGCATGATCTTGGGTAGGGAGCTTGTGCTACTTGGCGGAAGCTGCTTTGGGTTTCGAGCCGGGTTTCGGATCCAGGTTGGCGTCCAGGTCGGCTTCATCAACCTTTGATTCGATGCCACCGGCCGGGACTTCTACTTTGGCCAGCCAGGCAAAGGCGTTAAGGATTGTCTTGCGGAAGTCGTTGTTACCCCAGTTGTCATGGAAATGTCCGCCGGTGAAACCAAAGCCGCGACCGCCATCGGGACGTTCAACCGACCACATCATCGCTTCGGCTCGCCCTTTATTCGCTTGAATGTGAGGGTAGGGGCCACGCGGATAAACGTATGGCCCGTCTCGGACTTCATCGGACGGTGAGGCGACGAGGATTGGCGTGAATTTCAGGCTGTCGATGGTACGTGGTTCATTGCCACTGGCGTCCGCCACAAAACGCATGTTGAAATACCATTCATCCTTTACGCTGAAGGGCTTTACCCCGCGAGTGATGGGATGGTCGGGTAGCTGATTGAACTGCGGAGACCAGATTGGATTGCACGAGAACATGTGTTCGTAATGGCCACCAATCCAGCGTTTGAATTGAGCGCCTGCTTGATCGGGTACGACTTCTACACCGAAGTGCATGAAGCCCAGGCCCACACCTTTTTTCGCCCACGATTCGATTAACTCCAGGCGCCGCCCCTTTTCCTGCACCACTTCATGGCCGCCACCGCCATCCATGTAAAACACCACGGCGGCCGCCTGCGCGAACGTGGCCTCTTCCTTCGCCGGCCAGCCGTTGAGTACCACTTCGACTTGCAGGGCGGGGAAATCTTTCAAGCACTTGGCCAGCAGCTGCACGCCGGCATTGAACTCATGCATGCGTGGCGGGTGGGACGGACGACCAGCCACAAGCACGATTTTTTTCGGAGCCAAGTTTTTGTCACCCGTGCTTGTCGACGGACGGTTTATTTCTTGAGCGAGTAGGGAATGAGTCGTGATCGCAGTTGAAGCGAACGCCAACGCGAGTGTCAGCAGACCTGTTAGCGCACCTTTTCGCCCACCGAAAGACAGTCGTGCCCTGACGCTGGGGTGAGAATCGGTCTTCAGGTCCCAGCAGTCGTTCTTATGTTTCCCGCTATCAACGTGCATCTCTTTCATCCCCTTGTTTTCAGTTATTCAGCCAATAGCGCCACTGCTCGGCCATGCCCACCATGATTCCCCTCGATCTTGATGGGCGCGAAAATGAGGTAAGCGGGTTTATTCGCAATCGCCTCGACATTCGTCAGAAACTCGATCAAACAAATATCGCGCGAAGCGGCAGCCCAGTACAGCGGCAACGATTCGTCGCGTCGAACACTGCCCAGTTGTGGGCTGTCCGTGGCCACGCAGCGAATGCCACGCTCAGCAAAAAACTTGATGGCGAGCGGGTCGAGTGCGGGCCAGGCTTCGGCGTCGCCGGCGATGGCATCCGCATAGAGTCGTTTGCCCTCAGGGAATTTTTTGTTGTGCTGAGTGCTGTATCCAGACCAGAGAACGACGATTTCACCCGGTCTGAATTTGCGAACTTCCGCATCGTGGCTTTCGAGCATTTCGCGGGTGATGAGCGGAGAGGCGGGCCACTGACTCTTCTCCGTAGTGCCGACGAGTTTGCGGATGTCGACCACGTGGGCTAATCCGCAGGTTTGCTCGAGTGGAGTTTTGTCGGCGGTTTTGCCACCGGTGGCGCGCGGTCCGAACGACAATTCATATTTCTGCATGAGCGCCTGAATATCCGCCGGGTAGGATGTGTTGTTGAAACCGGCGTCTGCTGGCAGAGCCGAGGCGGTGGGGACCAGGTGTGTCCCCACGTGACTGTCCATCGTATGCGTGCGTGCGAAAAACGGACCGTAGCTTGGGTCAAATTTATTGAGTGTTTTACCGAGGTAACGGGTACCTTCCGTGCCTGGCTTATCGCCAGGAAAGGTGATGGGATAATCTTCGTCGAGCAGAACCGAGAGATCGAAGACTCGCTTGGCTTTGGCGGCGGCGATCAGGGGGGCGGCAATCGCTTCATCGGCAATGGCGATCGCCCGCGCTTCACCACCCGAGCCGCCGGCATGCTTGGCAGCCAGCAGAGCGTAAAAACTGCCGGTTGCTGGTAACTGCCCCAGCCCCGTCAGGCACTCGGCCCAAATCAATCCATACTGTCCGCCTGCTTGATGGGTGGCGGCCGCTAAATTCGGCAGTGGGCCCATGCTGGCGCTATCGATACCAGCCGCCGTCACTTTTTTCTCACCGAGATACTTCATGCATTCGGGAGTAGGACCTGGCCAGCCCGGTGTTTCTTGTGCGAGTGCCGTTTCGACGAAGCGTCGACCAGCTGGCAACGGCTTGTAGTACCGATCGCTGTAGTCACTGCGGAAGAGCACGATGTCGCCGGGGCCAAGGGGACGATGCTGCTGTTCCCAAGCTTGTACAATCTCGGGAGTGATTAAAAAGCTTTCGCCGGGTCGCGCGTCGTCGATGTGGCGTGTGATATCGATCACGCAGGCTTCGCCAAAGAATTGCCAGATCGGTACCTTTTCGCTGGTTACCAACCCCATCGGTCCCGCACCGGCTAAACCACTATTCGGCGGTGGGACGAAGTGAGCGGGTGCATCCCACTGCGTGCCCGTATGTTCGTCCATGAAAATCACGTCACGATTGAGTGGCTGCGGGCCAACTCGATGACGCGGCACCCGCGTGTAAGGAGTCAAACCTCCGACCGGCCAGAATGCGGGCCAGCGTGGTGAAACGAGTAGCGAGAGGTCGACCCAACTCAGCGGTCGCTCGCCGTCCGCCTCCACGCGCGACTTGGCGATGTTTGCGGCCGTGACTGCCGCCTTCCCGCTGGGTGTTTGCGCGCTCGCCACACCGATATTGGACCAGGTTGAGTCGGAGTGGGGTGAGGTTCCACAGAACGTGAAAGAGGTCACCAGGAGGGCGGCGAGGCGCATCCCGAGTGGGCGGCGACTGCGGCGTGATCGGGACCGGCAATTCGAAATTGAGGATGCTGCAACTGTCCCGCCGCGAAACGAACGTTTCGCCCAGAGGTGAGAGAAAAAAGGTTGCATACGGAGTGTCCCTACAAATTGAGGTGGAGGAAGAGGGAGAAAAAAATCTGTCTGCTGGTCGGGAAGAATAAGGAGGAGTCTGTCTAACAAGTTGTTTGAAAGAGGGGATGAAGGATCGGAAATTCTTACGAATGGTACTCGGAATGCATCGACCCTGCAGCCACGTTCTGGGCGGTTAACGGTGGTCGTTGACGATTGTTACTTGGTCGTGGGGTGCAGCACGACCTGCCGCACATCCATGACGGCGGGACCGGGCTTGGTTTGCGGCTTCACGGTGAGTGTATAGCGACCGGGCTGACTGAAGTTCAACGTGCCGATGCGGCGCGGCACAAAATTCTGGAAGCCACCTGTTTCCTGGACGGTCATCTCAATTTTCTGTCCACCGACCGACCATTCCACGAGGGCGCCACCGCTGCCATTGCCGCAGCCTTGGTGTACCTCCAGCTCATAACTGCCGGCCTTCGTCACCTCGATTGCCCACTCGGCCCAATCCTCTTTGCGAACCCAGAAGCCGAGCGTGTTTTTGTGAGGCATTGGTTCATACCGCAGCATCACTCCATGGACGTCGGCCGTACGAGCGGGCAGCACAATTCGTCCTTCCGCGTCGGGCAGGTGCGGGCGATAGTCGGGATTGGCGATCGGCATTTGGGCCCCGACGCTCTGCCGCCATTCGGCCAGCTTCTGTGCCATTTGCGCCACTCGAGCCGGTTCTTGTTCGGCGAGGTTGCGAGTTTCACTCATATCGGCCGCGACCTGAAACAGTTCACGGCGACCGGTCTCGTAGTACTCGATTAATTTGTAATCACCTTGGCGGATCGCACCACCGGGTCGTGATCCTTGGTTGGCATAATGAGGATAGTGCCAGAACAACGCTTCGCGCTCGGGCTGTGCCGTGCCCGCCAGCGAGGGCTGTAAACTTATGCCGTCCCGCGGCAGCTCGTCGGCGACCTGGCAGAGGGACAGCAGAGTTGGCAGTAAGTCGACGGTCGATGTGGGAAATGTTGCCGTCTCTCCCGCGCGAATTCCCGGTCCGCTAAAGACCAGTGGCACTCGAATTCCGCCCTCATAAAGAAAACCTTTGCCATCTCGCAGCGGTGCATTGCTGGTGGAGGGTGTGCGCGGTCCCTCGGTGGTTGCCAAGCCACCGTTGTCGGACGTGAAGACAATAATCGTGCGCTCGCTCAACTGCAGTTCACGCAAGCGATCCAAAAGTCGTCCGAAGCCCTTGTCGACGGCGGCCAGCATGGCGGCATAGGTGGGATTGTTCTGCTGTCCACGGAACGGCCCCGCCGCTGGAAACTCCGCCACTGCCGACTCCGGTGCCGTCAGCGGCGTGTGCACCGCGTAGTGCGCCAAGTGCAGAAAGAACGGTTGATCCCGGTGCTGGTCCACAAACCGCAGCGCCTCATCACTCAAACGATCCGTCAGGTACTCGTTGGGCGGTGCCTGTTCGAGTCCCGGCATGACACGATTGCCGGAACGATAGGGAGCGAAATAACTAAGAGGTGTGCCGGTGTGATCGCCAGCGATGTTGAGCGAGAAACCTTGTCGAGTGGGTTCAAAGCCGACGCCCCCCAGATGCCATTTTCCGATATGAGCGGTCGCATAGCCAGCTGCTTGCAAACGTTCGGCGAGCGTGACTTCTTCCAGAGGCAAATTCTGTCGGAGCTCGGGACGCTTCAATCGTTGATCGGGACGATCAGGGCGTCCGGGTAACCAGTCGGTGATCTGCAATCGCGCGGGCCATTTGCCGGTCTGCAAGGCAGCGCGAGTGGGGGAACAAACGGGACAAGCGGCATAGGCTTGGGTGAAGCGCGTGCCTGTTGTCGCCCATTGATCGATGCGTGGAGTGCGATGGAATTTACTGCCATAGCAGCCGAGGTCTGCCCAGCCGAGATCATCGAGCAGGACGATGATGACGTTGGGGCGCGCGGCTTTTGCTGAAGCGGCTGAGGCTGCCGCTGCTGCCGGAGTTGGGACCGCTGTTGGTGACGCGGCTGGGGGTGTGGGGGCGCTGGCGAGCACTGACAGCTTGGGTGCGGCGCAGAGCGTTACGCAGAGGAAGAAGAGAGTGTGGAGAGCGTGGGTGAGGCAGGTTCGGCGCGATGATGTAGTCATGGAGTGCATGGATTGGTGCTGCGCAGCGTCGGTACGACAAGGATGCGAAATCCGTGAGTCCGTAAATCACTGCATCGCAAGGGGCTGGAGTAAATGAAGGCGGGATTATAGCGAATCGCCGCGCTTCCAGCCTACAGCCCGCACCCCACAGCCTCCAGCCTTCAGCCTCCAGCCTTCATTCAACCGGCACGACGCGTGAATCGTTCCGCTTGCCGCTGAATATCGACACCCACACGCTGGCTCCAGGCCGTCAGCAGGCGCCGAAACATGGGACCGGGTTGGCCTGCTCCCACGGACTTGCCGTTCCAGCCGGTGCAAGGGAGCAGGCAGGGCGAGGTGCTGGTGAGATAAATCTCGCTCGCACGCTGGCCCTCTTCAGGCCGAACGTCGCGTTCATGAAAGGGGACGTTCAGTTCGCGAGCGACTTCGGCCAGTACCGCGACGCTGATCCCGGGTAAAATCTTGTTGCGAGGCGGTGACACCAAGCCTTCGTCGGCGAAATAGAAAACAATGTTGGCGGTGGATGCCTCCACCACGTAGCCATCGAGATCGAGCAGAATGGCCCGCGCGTCGGCGTCGATGGTGCGCGCTTCGCGGTCTGCCAAGTAGTAATGCATACGGCTCCGGCATTTCAGTTCAGCGGGCCAGCAAGCCACCGGCACTTGACGAATATTACTCACCACCAATCGCTGACCTGCCTCGTAACGATCCGCAAACAGATGGAATCCGAGTGGATAGGTATGGATGCACAGCGTGGGTGATTTGGGAGCAGAGGGAGGCGCGAATGCGGAGTAGATGCCCGGAGTGACGAAAATGCTCAGCCCTAAATCGTCCCCGTCCGCGAGCAGGGCGTGATTGTAACGGCTGATGGAGCGCGCGAGTTCACCGATGGTACCCAGCGACACGGGAGTCTGCACGCCGAGAATCGCGAGCGAGTTTTCCAGTCGCTGGAGGTGTTCATCGAGTTGATAGAGTCGTCCGCCAAAGGTGCGTAATTGTTCGCCCACGGTTGTGCCTTGCACAAACCCGGCGTCGTAGGGTGGCAAGCTCACTTCGCTAAAAGGAAGCAAGCGACCGTTGAGATACGCGATTGGGATCAAGTTTGTCATGAGCCGCCGTGTCAGTAGTCGAGTGCGTGGTGACGCACGCTGGTTCGCTAATGTGGTGATGTCAACGCAGGGGATCTTAGGAAGGTTCAAAGCCGAATGCCAGTGCGTTCGGGATGGCAGTGCGTTCGGGATGCCAGTGCGTTCGGGATGCCAGTGCGTTCGGAATGATGACTAGATCGTGTTACTCGGCGGGGAGTAATTGTCGAACCCATTCAATTTGAGGCGCGACCGTAACTTTCTTCCCCTTCAAAAACTCAGCGACATAACGCTGCGGTTCTTTCTGATCGGGCACTTTGAAATTATCACCTTTTTGGAGCACCGGGCGGAATTCAGGAATTCCGCCAAAGCTGCGTGCGCCGGCAGCTTGGCACGGAATCCAATGTCCCTGGCCCTTCTCATCCACCATGTAAAACTCGGGATAGCAGTGGTCTGGCACCCAAACCATGCGCGCCGGTATTTTGTGAACTCGGCAAATGGCAACGAACAACGAAGTTAGTTCTTCGCAATCTCCCTTCTTGTCTTTCAGCGCTTGAACGGCACCTTTTAAAGGGCCCTCGAAGTATTCCACACGTTGGCGGACCCAGTCGTAGATCATCTCTACTTTGGTCCAATCATCCGTGGGGGAGTCGGTAGCAAAAACCTCCTGAGCTGCTTTGCGGATCAGCGGATCGCGGCTTTCAATAAAAGGACTCGGCTCAAGGAACTTGCTTAGTTCACGGGGAGTCTTCTCGACGAGTTTCAGGGCGCTGGTGTCGGGAGGCGGCAGAATGGAACTGCGTGTCACCTCGAAGGTCACGAGTGCTCGTACTTGATCCCCGGCATTGATCATGGGGATATCGAGAACCATTTGCCGCACACCGCCTTCCACCATGCGGTAATTCACCTTGCGGACCTGCGGCGAGAATTCCTCTTTGACGACTTTGACGGTCTGCTCGGGCCAGTCGGTGGGGACGGGAACCGAGGCGGTGATGCCGCCACAGGGCGCTTTGGTGTTGATGATCACGCCGACCTGCCAGCGCTGCGTCATCTGTTTATCGTAACGGACGCCAAGCCCATCGCGATCAGCCTGATTGGCGGCACCAAACTGAGCCTGGGCTGGCGAGCAGGGCAGGGTGACCAAGCTGGCCCAAATAACCAGGCCCAGCACGACCGGGGTGAAGAACGCACGCATGGAAGCTCCCTCCTCCGCTGGCGGCGCATGAAAAAAGGCACCGCGAGCCGTCACTCGGTATGAAAACCAGGAGCGACGGCCCACCGTGCCACCCAACGTCGAAATCGGTATCGGTGTTTGCCTTAGCTGGTCGGTTCGACCGGTCCTGGCAGAACATGATGATTGGTTGTCGTTGGAGCGGGTGTTGGCAGGATCGTCGTCCCACTACCATTCATCATCGGCAGAGAACCGCCGTCATGTTGGCTGATGCTGCAAGGATCGCAACGATCGCCATGTCGTCCAAACAATCGGCAGCCACTCGAGGTGGACAATGCCAAAGCGGCCAGTGCCGTCAGCAGGATCATCCGTTTCATGTCACTCGTCTCCCAAAAAAGAGCCAGCTCGTCATCGCTTTGTATGCCGTGTTTTCCCGTGAAAAACACGTCCAAGTCATGCGGTTCAGTGCGTTGCTGGTGGTCATCAGCGAACGCCCGCAACCATACACCGCAGTCGTAGAGAGGCAAATGTTCGATGAGTTTTTTTTGCTTGTTTCGGACGAGATTCCTCGATTTTCAAGAATGAGTGCTAGAGTAATCGTGTGAAATCGGAAAAAGCGACCAGGTAAGTCATGCTGCCTGCGTAGACTTTGTCAGAGCACCTCCCTCATACGATCCACTACCACCAGGAATTCACGTCGATGTTTCGCGCTGTGTTGCATCGGGCTGTTTCTGCGACGGCAGGGGCCAGCCTTTCCTGTCTGTTCGGCTATTGCCTGCTGACTCTGATGGCCAGCGAGATACTGGTCCGTTGGCTGCCCGCTCAAGAGCTTCCTCGGATCGCACCGGCCTCACGCGAACCAGCATCCTCTCAACTGGTACCCTCTGAACTGGCACCCTCTGAACTGGCACCTCCTGAACTGGCACCTCCTGAAGTGATCAACCCGGAACCTGCGACCGGGCGCACGGGCGACGAATTCTGGCAGATCAGCACGCGCGCCTTGCCCGAACTGGATTGCGATCAATTCCTCGGCGACGCACTCCAGCGGTTCCCAGTCGACGTGCAGCGTTATGACCGGCAAGCTGGCTGGCAGCGTCGGACGTTAAGCGAGCTCTGGCAGGCGGCACCGAGTTTACCTACCGTCTTTTATCTGCATGGAAACTGGACCGAAGCGGCGACCGTTAACGAATTGGGGGCTCGTTATTATCAGCTCTTGGCGGCCGAGAACCCGCCGCCCTTCCGTTTGATCTACTGGTCCTGGCCTAGCGAGCGTTATTTGCGGCGCATCCGGAGTGACATTCGAGCGAAAGCGGAACGCTGCGACACCGAAGGCTGGCAACTGGCTCAAGTTCTTAGTCGCTGGCCGACCGCTGCTCCCGTGCGCTTCGTGGCGTATAGCTATGGAGGTCGAGTGGTGATGAGTGCCTTGCACTTGCATGCCGGTGGTGACTGGGAGGGACACCGTTCGCCGCTACCCGGTCCGGCACGAGAATCGCCATTCCGCGCCGTGTTGATTGCTCCGGCGATGCATCAGGAGTGGATTGCACCGGGCCAGCGATTGGGCCGAGCGCTGGATGAGGTGGAGAGTCTGGTCGTACTGTTCAATCCCACGGATCGCGCCTTGCGGTTGTATCACACGCTGTTTCCGCAGGAGCGGCCGCGAACTCTGGGGGAACTTGGGTTGTCCCCCCAGTCGCTTGGTACCGCCGCCAGCAAAGTTCATTTCTTCGATGTCTCGCGGCAAGTTGGCCGCTCCCATCACGAACCCAATTATTTGCGTTCTGGAGAACTCTCACGTGCGCTACCGCGACTGCTGAAGGAGTGAGTGGGGGCGAGCTGCGGGGCGTAGCCAGGAGAGCAGTACGGAGACGGTTAACAGTGTCAAAATCACCATCAAGCTGTACACGCCGGGGATGGGATAAACATCCATGAGGAACATTTTGAGTCCCACGAATCCGAGGATGCCGGCCAAGCCGTAATGCAAGTAGCGGAATCGCTCCATGAGTCCGGCCAGGGCAAAGTACAGAGACCGTAGCCCCAGAATCGCCATGGCGTTCGCACTGAACACGATGAAGGGATCGCGTGTCACCGCCAGAATCGCGGGAATCGAATCGACGGCGAAGACCACGTCCGACCACTCGACGAAGATCAGCACCAGGAGCAGTGGTGTGGCGATCCAGCGTCCGCCTTCGCGAACCCAAAATCGGCTTTCGCGGTAATCGGAGGTGCTCGGTACCAACCGGCGGAACAATCGCACGATTCGGTATTCGTCGGGCTTAAGCTCTCGTTCGGCATCCCGCACCATTTTCACGGCACTGTAAATGAGCACCGCTCCGAAGACGTACAGCAGCCAGTGAAATCGCTCCAAGAGCGCTACGCCCGCGTAGATCATCAGGAAACGCATCACGAGCGCTCCGAAGACACCCCAGAACAGCACCTTATGTTCGCATGCCCGCGGTACTTTCATCGCGGCAAAGATGAGTGCAAACACGAATACATTGTCGATGCTGAGCGATTTTTCGATCAGGTAACCGGTCAAGAAATCCATGGCGACGTCCGTCCCAGCCACCTGGCGCACCACGCCGGCGAAAATCAGTGCCATCAGCACCCAAACGCCGCTCCAGATGAGTGATTCCCGTAAACTCACCACGCGTGCTTGGCGATGAAACAGGCCCAGGTCGAGTGCCAGCATGAAAACTAAGAAGGAGCAGAAAATTATCCAGGGACCAATTCCAAACTCGGACATCTTTCGACCTTTCTGAAACAACAACCGACCACAGCCTGTCACGACACTCTGTGCGGCGGTCGACTCGCGTCTGGCAACCTCCGCATCATCGACGTCTTAACCGCAAAGAACAATTTCCAACAAAACCGATGTTCGATTGAAAAAAGCGAAGTTATCGAAGTTGCTGTTTCGGCAGATGAGGGACGCGGGTATTAACTGGCAAACCAACCTTGCCCTTCATTGGAAAGCAGCATCGCATGGAATGGCTTAACTATCATCATCTCTTGTACTTCTGGATGGTCGCTCGCGAGGGCACCATCCAGCGAGCGGCAGAGATTCTGCACGTTGGTCAACCGACGATTAGCACGCAGCTCAGAAAGCTGGAAACCGCTTTCGGCCAAAAGCTCTTCCGCCGCGCTGGTCGCACGCTGGAACTCACCGAGGCCGGGCAAATGGTGCTGCGGTATGCCGATGAAATCTACTCCTTGGGTCGCGAACTCACGGATACCATGCGCGGGCACACATCGGGAAAGCCGGTGCGGCTAGTGGTCGGAATCGTTGACGCCATGCCCAAGCTCATGGTCCGTCGCCTCCTCGAACCTGCCCTCCGGATCTTGCCCGAAATGCGTCTCGTCTGCGTGGAAGATCCACTCGAAAGACTATTGTCCGAGTTGACTCAGCATCGTGTCGATTTGGTACTTTCCGACGCGCCCGTAACGGCCGCCATGCGAGTGAAAGCCTTCAACCATTCGTTGGGCGAGTCAGCAGTCGGCATTTTTGGTTCCAAGACTCTTGCCAAAAAATATCGACGCGATTTTCCGCATTCACTCACCGGAGCACCGCTGCTGTTGCCAGCACGCCACACCGCTCTTCGTCGTTCGCTCGATGCCTGGCTTGATCAGCAAAACTACCATCCGCAAATTCGCGGCGAGTTTGAGGATCGAGCGCTGATGAAAGCCTTTGGGCAAACGGGCGAAGGGCTGTTTCCGGGGACGATGGCGATGGCGGATGAAATCATTCGTCAGCATGACGTGGAGTTGATCGGCGAGCTAGTGAATGTGAAGGAGCAGTTCTTCGCGATCACGGCGGAGCGAAAGCTCGTGCATCCAGCGGTACAGGCGATTTCCGATACCGCTCGAAAAGACCTCTTCATTTAAGCGGCTCCGGCCGGACAGTCGGCCGCTGGAACCACGATCTCATTCTTCCAGCAGGAATTGAGCTCCGTCGCGATTTGGACCACCTTGCTGGCATTTGCTACAGTAAGCAGCATGCCAACGGGATACGAATGGATCGTCGACGCTGCGGACTGTCTGCCAAATCGCTTACAGAGCGGAGAGGTGCTGCGCGCGATCGCCAAGCGGATCATCGCGGATCTGGATCTGCACGTCGTGGGCCAGCCGCTGTGGCATCAGTTTCCCGATCCCGGTGGCTGGACCGGGCTCTATTTGCTCAGCGAATCCCATCTCACTGTGCATACGTTTCCGGAACGTGGCGTGGCCTCGTGGAATCTCTACTGCTGCCGGCCGCGTCCGGAGTGGGATTGGGAGCGGCAGTTGGAGGAGTTTCTCGGAGCACGCCGGGTATCGATTCGCCGCGTCACGCGAGCGCCGGAGGTTCCAACCAGCGGCCCTGTCTCGCTCGATGCGGCAGCCACCCAGGCGGATGCTACACCTCGATCAGCCACTGAGGTGGGGTTATGAAGCGCACCGAAGCACCTTGTCCCGCCTGCGGAGCGCCGGTGGAGTTTCGCGTTAGCAGTTCGCTCGTCACGGTCTGTGAGCACTGTAGTTCGGTGATCGCGCGAGGTGATCGCAAGTTGGAGGATCTGGGCCGCACCGCCGCACTCGTCGAAACTCTCTCGCCGCTCCACTTAGGTCAGACCGGCACGTACCGCGGAAAGTCGTTTGAACTGGTCGGGCATTCGCAGTACCAGCATGCCAGCGGTACGATTTGGGACGAGTGGTATGCGCTGGTCGCCAATGGCAAGTGGATTTGGATTGCGGAGGCGCAGGGGCGATTTTTCGTCACCATCCATCGATCCGCGGCGGACACTCAGAGGCTGCCGAATTTTACTGACCTGGTGGTCGGCCAAGAAATCAAGATTGATGACCAGGAGCCATTAACGGTAGCCGAGTTTGGTACGTCGCGACTGGCGGCCGCAGCGGGAGAGCTACCTTTCCGCCCCGACTTTGTCCGCGTTCGCCGCTATGTCGATCTATCGGGTCCGGGAGGAAAGTTCGCGACGGTGGACTACGACGAATCGCCACCCACTCTCTACCTCGGCCATCAGATTAGCTTAACGGATATCGGTCTCCGTCCACCGGTGCTCAGCGACGATGAACAAACCACGCGCACGATCAACGCCTTGCAGCTTGCTTGTCCACAGTGCGGTGGAGCCTTATCGCTGCATGCTCCCGATCGCACGGAACGCGTCGTCTGTCCCTACTGCCAAGCGGAATTGGATTCCTCACAAGGCACGCTTAAGTATCTGCAGACCCTCAAGCAAAAAAAAGTCTCGCCACTCATTCCACTCGGCTCAACCGGCCGATTGCGAGGTGTGGAATACACCGTCATTGGTTTTTTGCGTCGGATGGTCAAGATTGACGGCCAGTTTTATCAGTGGAGCGAGTTTTTATTATATGAGGTAACCGCAGGTTTTCGTTGGCTCGTCTACAGCGATGGCAGTTGGAGTTTTGTGACGCCACTCGCGCCGGGGGAAGTCACGGCGACTGGTGGACGACCGTTCGCGGTGACTTCCGAGCTGCGCTATAAAAACCGTAGCTACTCGCTCTACCAGCGCTGTCCTGCCAGCGTGAATTATGTATTAGGCGAGTTCTACTGGAAGGTTACTCGAGGCGAGCGTGTTTGGGCCTGCGACTTCATCAATCCGCCGGAAATGATCTCAGTGGAAATCACGATGGCTCCCGATCCGATGATGAGGTCGTCGGCGGGCGTTCAGGAGGAAGGGGAGGCAGGGGCGTCTGAGACGGAATCTGTACCGGTAGCGGAACTGATGCCTGCTCAACCTGATTTAGCCGCTCAAGAGATCAATTTTTCTTATGGTGTTTATTTGCCCTATCAAGAAGTAAAAGAGGCGTTTTCGCTGCCCAGATTGGCGCCAAGTTTCCTGGTCGCTCCACATCAGCCCAACCCAGTTGACAAACGGGTTTATCTGGTTGGATTACTGCTGGCGGTGGGGCTATTCGCCATGAGTAGCTTGATCAGCAAGGTACGACCTCCAGGCACCGTTAGTTCGGGCATTTTCTGGATGTTCGAGGCGTTTATTCTGGTGGTTCCGATCGCCTTTGCGATTTACAGCTCCAGCTTCGAAAGATCGCGGCGAGAGAATAGTTATATTCAGAGTCCACCACCTGAACTACGTGAAAGAAAATCCAATAGGAACGAATCCACACAGGCTGGGTAAGAAAAGTCGAGCCCGGTGAGCACTTGGTGAATGAGAATTCAATGCAACTAAGAATGTATTTGATGTATGGAGCGGCGGTCTCGCTGCTGTATGGCGTAGCGGCTTGGAATGGCTGGAAGTTACCGGCGATTAATATGGGCAGCGGCGCAAGTTCGAGCACCTATTATGGCACCGGCTCGAATTATGGTGGTAATTATGGCGGTGGACTGGGTGGCGGTCACTACAGCGGTAGCGGCTCGGGAAACTCTTCTGGCTGGAGTTGGGGGAAGTAAAGATGTTGACACTGATTTCTAGATTAACGAGTGTTGTGGGCCAGGTCATGGCTGCAGCGGGACCGGATGCGCCCGTCGATTGGTTTGGCGCGCCCCATCTGGTGCGCAGTTTGCTAAGTGCGGCCGTGTTCACTCTGCTGGGCCTACTGCTCTTCGTAGTGAGTGTGGTGGTCGTGAGTCGTTTCGCGCCCTTCTCGCTACGGAAGGAGATCGAAGAGGATCAGAATGTGGCGGTCGGGGTGATGCTGGGCGCGATGATGATCGGCATATCCATCATCATCGCCGCGGCCATCGCCAGTTGAGACAGGCACCGAGTTGGGGATGACTGCTGATGAATGTTGAGCCATCGGGTTCCTTGACGCGCACGCCTCTATTTCTGCTCTACTTCAACGTCTTGGTCATCGCGACCTGCGGGTTGGTCTATGAGTTGTTGGCGGGAACGTTGGCGAGTTACGTGCTGGGCGACTCGGTCACGCAGTTCTCGCTGGTAATCGGTGTTTACCTGTCGGCACTTGGCGTCGGAGCGTGGTTGTCACGTTTTATAAAACGGGGACTCGCGCGCTGCTTCCTGGAAGTGGAGCTTGGGGTCGCGCTGATTGGCGGCTGCTCGGCGCCGCTGCTTTTTTTGAGCTTTGCGTATCTCAGTTGGTTTCAGCCACTACTGTTTCTTGTGGTGTTTGTAATCGGCGTGTTGGTCGGCTTGGAGCTGCCACTTTTGATGCGAATTCTCGAGTCGCATCTGGATTTTTCTGATCTTGTGTCGCGAGTTTTAGCGTTTGACTATCTGGGCGCACTGTTCGCATCGTTGCTGTTCCCGCTGCTGTTGGTACCTAAGCTGGGCCTGGTCCGGACCTCGCTGGTTTTCGGCATTTTGAATGCGCTGGTGGGCCTGTGGGGTACTTGGCTGCTGCAGCCGCTATTGATCGGCGGGGTCGTGGGGCTGAGGCTGCGAGCTCTGTTGTGCATCGCCGTGCTCGCCGTGGGCATCTGGAAAGCGGATCGCTTGACGACGCTTTCCGAGGAAGGGCTTTTCATTCATCCGGTCGTGTATGCGGAGACCACGCCCTATCAGCGAATCGTCGTGACTCGTGGTGCTAACGGTTTTCAGTTGTTCCTCAACGGAAATTTGCAGTTTCACGCGGCGGACGAGTATCGCTATCACGAAGCACTGGTACATCCGGCCTGTGCGCTGCGCCGCGAGCCCTCGTCGGTTCTCGTGTTGGGAGGGGGCGATGGGCTGGCCGTACGGGAACTGCTCAAGTATCCGTCCGTCAAACGGATCACGCTGGTCGATATCGATCCAGCGATGACACGACTGGCGCGGGAATTTGGACCACTACGGGCGCTCAATGCATCGGCGCTGCATGATCCACGAGTGGACGTGGTGGCCGCCGATGCTTACGTGTGGCTCGGGCAGGAAGCACTGGGACAAACCTTTGATACGATCATCATCGATTTTCCTGATCCCAACTCCTTCGCACTCGGTAAGCTCTACACGACGCGATTCTTTGGTTTACTGCGTCGTCACCTCACTGAAGATGCCGTCATCGCGATGCAATGCACGTCACCGCTGATCGCGCGTAAATCCTACTGGTGCATTGTTCGAACCTTGGAATCCGCCGGATTTACCGTGCGACCGTATCATGCCACCGTGCCCTCGTTTGGTGAGTGGGGATATGTGCTGGCACGAGTTGGTAGTTGTGATATTCCCGCCGTGCTGGCTGCTCCCGTCCAAGGGCAGACACGTTTTCTGAGCGATGAGACGTTGCCGTCGCTGTTTGCATTGCCGGCGGACATGAGTCGCGTCGAGGTGGAAATCAATCGCCTCGATAATCAAATGCTGGTGCATTATTACGAGCAGGAATCGCGGCCATGGAATTGAGTGGCTTGGATGCGGTAGGCGAGCCGATCGCAAAAAAAACCGAGCCCATCATCAGTCGACGTGAGGCACTAGCGACAATCGCGGCGACTACCACGCTGGGACTCTCCGCCTGTTCCGCGCCGCCGAGGGCGATCCAAGGTAGCTTCTTGCCAACGCAGATGGCGGTCGGTCATCGCCTGCGTGACCGTGCACCTCCGGTGGTAGCGGAGAGTGACTGGAACGAACTGGACGTGGTGATCGTAGGCGGCGGAATTGCTGGTTTGTCGGCCGCGCGACGACTGCTGCAAGCTGGCTGCGAGGATTTTCAGATTCTTGAAATCGAAGATGTTGCGGGCGGGACCTCGCGGGCAGGCCAAACCGCTGGCTTCGCTCATCCCTGGGGCGCGCATTACTTGCCCGTGCCGCAGTCGGACCAGCGCGACTTGATCGAACTACTGATGGAAATGAACGTCGTGCAGTCGATTGACGAGCATGGTGAGCCGCTGGTGGCGGAAGAGTTTCTCGTGCGCGAGCCGCAGGAGCGGCTGTTCATTTGTGGCGAGTGGCAGGATGAACTCGATCCACTCCGCGACGCTCCGCCCCAGGAGCGTGCTGAGTGGCAACGAGTTTTGGACGAATTTCAAACGTGGCACGCTTGGCGCGATCCGCAGGGACGAGCTGCCTTTCGACTCCCCTTGAGACGTGCTTCCGATGATCCCATGGTCACGAAACTGGATGAAATCTCATTTGCAGAATGGCTGGACGAGCGGCGAATTCATTCATCCAAAGTACGCTGGATCGCCGAGTATGCCTGTCGCGACGACTACGGCACTACGCTCGCACAAACCAGTGCTTGGGCCGGCCTGTTCTATTTCGTTTCGCGCATGAGCGATGACCGCTCTGGCCATCAACCGCTCATCACTTGGCCAGCGGGCAACGGGGCGGTCGTGCAGCATTTAGTGCAGCGAGTGGGGACGCGATTACAAACGGGTATCGCAGTGGCGGCTGTCCGGTCGCTTGATTCTGCCAGCGATGGCCGCGACGGCTGTGAGCTGGTGACGCTACGGTGTGTTGACGGCGAAGTACGAGGAATTCGAGCTCGGCGTGTAATCTGGGCAGCGCCCCGATTTGTCGCCGCGCGGGTCGTGCAGGATGACGGGTTCAAGGCTTGGTCGCGCTGGCGTGAATTCGAATATGGCTCGTGGTTGGTGGCCAATCTGCAGCTGCGCCAGCGTCCCAGGGAACCGAGTTTTCCGCTTGCCTGGGACAACGTGCTCTATGACAGTCCGTCGCTGGGCTATGTCGCCGCCACACATCAGCTGGGAATGGATCATGGTCCCGCGGTCTGGACTTACTATTACCCCTTGTGTGGAGCCGACGGGGCGGCTGAGCGGCGTGAGCTGCTGGATTCGACTTGGGAAGAGTGGGTTGAGCGGATCTTAAATGATCTCGAGCGTGCTCATCCGGACCTGCGCCCGTTGGTAGAGCGGATCGATCTGATGCGCTGGGGCCATGCGATGATTCGTCCTCGTCCCGGGTTCATGTGGGGAGTTGCCCGGCGTGAGGCAACTCACCCCTGGCGCGCCATCCATTTTGCCCACACCGAGCTCAGCGGCATGGCTTTGCTGGAAGAGGCGTTTGATCATGGCTGCCGAGCCGCCGACGAGGTGCTGGAGGCGCTGCGCGGGGACCGCTGACGTTCACCACCCGAGCAACTCGATTCCACTTATCCCCAATCGCCACCCAGCGCAGGCGAGAGCTTACCAGCGGTTAGGTGATCGCGCGGCCCACGTTTCGCATCGGCATGTTAATTAAACTCGTTTAACGCCTGATCAGTGGAGTCGTTCGCGTGGCATCGACCTGCGATTCTGGAGGTGCGAGAGGGATATTCAATTGAGGGCCAGAGTGGTGGGGCTAGGAACGTTTCGGGGTGAAAGCTGACACTCGTGTGGCTCCGCTCGTGGGAAGCAGGCGAATTCAGCGGTTTATTCGCTACTTGGCGGCCCGAGAAAAAAACTGTGTCATGAAAGTCACGACGTGACTGCGCCGGCGATAAACTTGAGCCAGTGAGTTCCCTGCGCGACCGGGTTTCATTCATCCCTGACGATCACACGGCGATTGCGAGGAAGAGGCAAAAATGAAACGGATGCGAGGCAGCATGGATCGGATGACGGCTTGGTGGCTGCTGGCAATGTGGTTAGTGGCAATGTGGTTAGTGGCAATGTGGTTAGTGGCAATGTGGTTAGTGGCAATGTGGCTGCTGAGTGCGCTGCCAGCAAGTTCGACATGGCTCCCGGTTCTTCGTGCGCAGGAAGAAACTCGGCGAACCGGCGTAAAAGTCGATCCCGTCCGGGTGAGGCGACTCCAGGCCAATTCGCTCCCGCCTATCACTCGACCAATCCTGTTTGACACGCCAGAGGCTGATCGGATTCTCAGTGCGCTGGAAGTGTTGCCGGCCGACAATCCGTTCCACGAGTTAGTGGATGAGTGGCCGATTTTTCCCGCAGTGGTGCGTTACGACGAGTTGCAGCGGGGCGAGGTTGATCATGCGATGCGTGTGACGGTCCGACGCTCTCGTCGCGCCTACGTTTATCCAGCGACGCATTTCGCCAGCAAGCTAACGGATGACAACTTGCTGCGCATGGGCGAGCGTCTACGCTTGCGGGCTAGTTTTAACGTGAACGGTTTTTCGCCGCCGGTGCCAGCGATCCTTAAGGGGCTAAAACGGTACGGCCTGTTCGTCGCCGACAACGGGATTGAATGGGCGATTTCGGTCACTCCCGATCCGCGCATTCCGTCCTTGCACGAAGAGCTGCGGAAGATCAAAGGCGCCGATTTTGAAGTTGTCGTGGCGCCCGGGACGCGGCCCTGAACGGTCTTTAAGGCCGCCTGCTTCCCCCCCGCTCGCCGCTCGCAAATTGGCCGTCAGTCTGTTACTATCGCTCGTTTAATCGTTGTCCAAATTCCACCCTTTCAGAACTCTTGCAGATTGCTAACGGCTCATGGCGATTGATCAATATCAGCTCTGTTCTTGCGGTAGCGGGAAAAAGTACAAGTTTTGCTGCTCGAAGGACATTATCAGCGACCTGGATAAAATCTCGCGCACGATTGAAGGTGGCCAAACCCTCACGGCGATCGATCAGCTGGATCAGTTAGCGGCGAAGAAGAAGCTGCGGCCCACGATTTTGGTGCTCAAGTGCGGCCAGTTGCTCCGGCTCAAGCGGATCAAAGAAGCCCAGGAAGTGGTCACACAGCTGCTGGAGTTTCGGCCGGTTACCAGCATGGCTTATGCCCTGGCCGCCACCGTTGCGGCGCTCCGCGGGGATGTTGCGGAAGCGATCGAGAAACTGCAGCGATCGCTCGAAATCTCCGTCACTGGTCAGCCTAGTGCGGCTGGTGAGTCGATGTATTTAATCGCGAACTTACTCTATCTGCGGCGCGATCCGCTCGGCGCTCGGGCATATCTGGAATTGATTCTGCGGCAGACGCCGGAGTTGGATCCCGTCCTGAAAGTATCGGAACGTCTGCAAGAGATGCAGGGGCAAGAGGCGATTCATCCCATCCTGAACCAAAGCTTGTATGTGGTTGATGGCCCGGCAGATGCCGCCTGGATCGGGGAGTTTAATCAAGCGAAGGATTTGGCGGAACAAGATCGCTGGTGGCGGTCTCTGGAATTGTTCGAGGAGCTAGCCAGTCGTTATCCGCTGGAACCTGCCATTCTCCACAATCTCGCCATTCTGCGTTCGCGGCTGGGGAATGCGGTGCTCAGTTCCGCTGCCTGGCGCAAGTATTCGCAAACGCCAGGTGTGGCTCTCGAAGATGCCGTGGAAGCGGAGGCTATCGCGGAACTCCTGGATCCCAATGATCCCTGGAAAATCGGGGTCCGTCATGATGTTTATGAGATCCCGGATGCGGAGTCGCTGCAGCGGCTAGAGGAGTGTCTGTCTTCTCACCCGCGGGTCATACTCGATTCCCAAGACGATCTCGATATTTATCGCGACGAGAACAACGTGCCCGCAAAGATGGGTGGCGCGGTCTTACGCTCGGCCGATCACCCGTGGACGATTCATGTGGGAACGAAGCCGATTCGCACGATCCTTTGCACGTTCGCGGTCTATGGAAAACAAACCGATAAGCCCGCGCGCATTGTTTTTCAAGCGGCCGATTTGTCGCACACGGCAGCCGACATGCAACAACTGCGGGAACTGCTGAAAGGCTATTTAAGTTCTGATCCAACCACGACCGTCGATTCACATCGAGTGCCTGTCGCACAGCGCATGCTGCTCAACACCGCCGTCGAAGAATTGCTTGTAGGAGATACATTCCAGCAGCACAACGAGAAGTTACACGACTTGATTAATCTGGATCTCTGGCTGAACAACAAGTGGTCGGCGCTGGATAACAAGACGCCGAAGGAAGTTGCCGCCGATCCCGCTTACCGACTCCGACTTCTGGCCGGCATCCTCCGTATGGAACTCACCGAATTAGCTCGGCTGAATCCGTGGGACTTTAACAAGCTCCGCAGCCAGTTGGGATTGCCGACGCTGGCAACGTTCAATCTCCAGGACAGCGGCATGACCAACTTGCCGATCATTCGTTTGCATCGGCTGGAAACCGAAAGTTTGACCGACAATCACCTGGAAGTGTTGCTCGATTTTGCCACCTCGAATTCACTCGTAATGGCGGCACGCCGCTTTGCCCAGGAATTGTTGCGTCGCGATTCCAATATCGAAGTCGAGGCCAAGTACAAAGCATTTAATTTCCTGGCCACGACCAGTCCTGACCCGGAAGAACTTGGCCGCTATCAGGAAGAGGCCTACCGGCTCTCCAAGGAACTCGGCGAAGTCCAGCTTATTCAAGGTCTACGACTACTCAGGACCTGTCTGGAACTGAAGCGTAATGATCGCGTGCAGAGCTTGGTCCGCGAGTCCTATGCGTATGCCGGTAGCGATCCAGAGAAAAAGAATCTGGTCGATTATGCACTTGTGCAGATGGGGCTCTTGGCTCGTGACCCAGTGACTGGACGACCAACACTCGTCGGCCCAGCCGCTCCGACCAGTGAAAGCAAAATCTGGACTCCGGGATCCGGTGTCGCAGCCCCTCTCGCCAGCGGCGCGGCGAGCGGTTCGGGTTCAGCTGCAGCCGGTGGCGTGGGCGGTGCCAAGGCTGGCGATGCGAGCAAGTCCAAGCTCTGGTTGCCTGGCATGGACTAATCTCATGGCATGAGTGACCTGTATGGCCAGCGAGCGCGATGAATTCTGGATGCGTCAGGCGCTCGACCTCGCCCTGTGCGGCCGCGGCGGCGTCGAACCTAATCCACTCGTTGGCTGTGTCATCGTCGCACCGGCGGCCGATTCCGGAGCAGCGGATCGCCTGCTTGGCTCCGGCTGGCATCAGCGCTTTGGTGGCCCGCATGCAGAGATCGAGGCGCTGCGAGCGGTCGCAGAAGCGGATCGGGCCCAGCTCCCGTCAGCAACACTCTACGTGACCCTCGAGCCGTGTTGCCATCACGGCAAGACTCCTCCCTGTGTCGACGCTTTGTTGGAACAGCGTGTGGGGCGCGTGGTGATTGGCATGACAGATCCGTTTCCGGCGGTGGCGGGCGGTGGAGTTCGACGATTGCGGGAGGCGGGGATCGTGGTCGACGTTGGCGTACTCGAATCCGCAGCTCGCAAACTCAATGCCCCCTATCTCACGCGCGTGACGCAGTTACGTCCTTGGTTCATTGCCAAATGGGCGCAAACGCTGGATGGAAAAATCGCCACTTGTAGCGGTGATAGTCGCTGGATTTCACAGCCGGCCTCGCGCGGCGTGGTTCATGAGCTGCGAGGACGGATGGATGCGATTGTGGTCGGACGTGGTACCGTAGCGCACGACGATCCCCTCCTCACCGCTCGACCACCTGGGCCGCGCCGTGCCACTCGCGTCGTGCTCGATCACCAAGCTCGACTTTCGCTTGATTGCCAGTTGGTGAGAACGGCGGGAACGATTCCGACTTTAATCGTCGTCGCTCCCACCGCTCCCAGCGACCGACTTACCGCGCTTCGTTCACTGGGCTGCGACATCTGGCAGAACTCCGCGAGCGGCACGGCGGCGGAGCTACCGGCGCTGGCCACGGAAATGGGACGCCGCGGTTGGACGAATGTGCTGATCGAAAGCGGTCCCACGTTGCTCGGCGAATTCCAAACCGCTGGGCTCATCGATGAAGTTCATGTGTTCATCGCTCCGAAGCTGATTGGCGGCGCCCATGCTGCTTCCGCGATCGGTGGCCAGGGAATTGAACGCATGCAGGACGCCTGGCAACTGGACAACCCTCAGTGGCGCATCATCGACGGTGATGCTTACGTCACCGGGCATGTCCAGCGTTCCTAATCAGCGTTCCTGAACAGTGTTCCTAATCAGTGTTCCTAATCAGTGTGCCTGACCAGTGTGCCTGACCAGGCCGATGATGCGGTTACCGCGAATCGCTTAAC
The DNA here is from genome assembly GCA_044235425.1 of Pirellulaceae bacterium. GTDB lineage: Bacteria > Planctomycetota > Planctomycetia > Pirellulales > Pirellulaceae > JBJSXJ01. The sequence continues at coordinate 42,221 of JBIIHW010000026.1, read as the reverse complement.
CTTTCAGCGTGATGACCGGACAGGTGGCGGTTCGCAGAATCTTTTCAGCGCAGCTTCCCAGGAGCAGACGCGTCAGGCCGGTGCGCCCATGCGTGCCGATCACCAGTAGATCGGCCTGTTGTTCGGCCACAAATTTGACGACTTGTTCCGACGCTTCGCCGATGATGAGTCGCAGGGAGTATTGGATTTTAGGATCTTCCGGTACGAACTGTTGCAGCAGTTCGCTTTCCTGGGCCAGTTCATTGCCGACCGGAAAACTCGCATACACGCCGCCCACCGTATAAGCCGCTCGTGGTTCGGCCACGTGAATGATCCAAAGATGAGCGTTGCTGTCGCGTGCCAGGATACTGGCGAGCTGGAGTGCTTTGCGACTGGCTGTCGAGAAGTCGGTTGCTACGACGATGTTTTTGAGTTGCATGAGATCCGCCGTTCTGAGAGTGCTGCTGTAAACCCTGAGTTCCTATTGTGGCGACTCAGCGTTCTCTGTCTACAGAGGCATGCGTTTTTTACTGTTGCTCGGCTTCGCAGTGACTCTTTCTCCACCGCCCTTGCGATGGCCAGACGGACCATATTATTGTCCGCCGGTGGTGGTGGGAGAACCGAGGAATTCACCACGCTGCTGATGGAACTGCACGATCTGGTCCCAAGCTTGCTGGGGGGATTCTGCATACTGAATTAAATCCAGATCTCGATCCGCGATGACACCTTCATCCGCCAGAAACTGGAAATTGAAGACGTTGCGCCAGTAATCATGGCCGTACAAAATGATTGGTATTTCCTGCAGCTTGCCTGTTTGTCGCAGGGTGAGAGCATCGAAGAGTTCATCGAGCGTGCCGAAACCTCCGGGGAAAATCACGAGTGCCTTAGCACGTAGCAGGAAGTGCATTTTTCGCAGGGCGAAGTAGCGAAATTGGAAACAGAGCTGCGGAGTGATGAATGGGTTCGGAGCCTGCTCGTGCGGCAGCGTGATATTCAGACCAATCGATTTAGCCGAAACGTCATAGGCACCTCGATTAGCAGCTTCCATGATCCCCGGTCCCCCGCCGGTCGTGACGACGTAGTGGCAACCGGCCTGACCTTGATTCATGCGTGATACCAGGCTGGCAAATTCCCGCGCGGCATCGTAGTAGGAAGCCTTGTCGAGCAGTCGCTGAGCACGCTGCACGGCACGGCGAGCAACCGTTGATTCGGGGTTCGCCGCTAGCTGTGCGTGAGCGTCTGCCAGTCGCCGCTCCGCCGGCTCGCGTTCCACAATTTGTGTTCCCCCAAAAACGACGATCGTCGAATGAATGCACTGCTCGGCCAGTGCCAGCTCTGGTTTCAGTAGTTCAAGCTGTAAACGAACGGGGCGTAGCGCCGCCTGTCGCAACAGGTCGGTGTCCGCTTCGGCCAAGCGATAACTGGGCGACGACAAAATCGCGTCACGATTGGCGGCAATGGTCGGATCCATGGTGACTCCTTTCACAAGTTCCAAAAAAAATAAGCAACGATGAGCGCCGTGAAGGCGGCTAAGAAAGGGAACGCAGGTTTGCTCATGCCGCTGCCGCTGCCATGAGAATGGTCTCGATGAGGCATCAGGAGACGGTAGCTCAGCCAGGCGACGACCGAGAGAGCGAGCGCAACAATCAGTGCGCGCAGCCCCAGCCAGATCTCCACGGCTCCAAATGCCAGCGGGAGCGAGTAACGGATGGCACGGAGCGACGAGTTTTCTCGCGAGAGTGCGAGTGCCACGTTTCCTTCTCGCAGCACGGCGATCAGCAGACCGGTCAAAATCGCAATCGCGAATTCCATCAGAAAACGCACGACGCCGGCTGACGACCAGTCATCACGACCGAACGGCCAGTCGGTGGCTTGCGGTACCAGCCAAAGGGTCAGCAGCCCCAAACCGATCACCGGGTAAAATAAGCGACGTGGCACAGCTTGCCGATCATATTCCATCAGCGCCGCACTCAGTAGCGTACAAGCCAGCACGAAATGACCGGCATATCTCCACCAGGGAATCCAGGATGACCAGGGGTTCAGCTCACTCGCCGTGATCGTCCAGCCCCACCAGTTTGAGAATAAATCGACGCTCGCCAAGATCCCACTCACCAGCCCCACGCCCGCTTCGACGAGCGGATAGCGACAACTGATCGGTAACTTGCAGTCGCGACATTGGCCGCGGAGCACCAGCCAGCTGAGCACGGGGATATTGTCGTAGCCGCGAATCGCATGACGACACTGGGGGCAGCGCGAGCCGGGATAGGCGACGTTGAGTCCCAGAGGTAAGCGATGCACGACGACATTCAGGAAACTCCCTACGCAACCTCCAACCACGATCAGCCAGCCCAGCATCAACCACTCCACACCCGGAATCGATGTCCCATACGAATCGGACAGCAAGACAGCAGCGAAATTGATCAAGCTCAATAGCATGCAACACCAACTCGCTACAAAAAACAGGGACGATTTACAGCCAGCGCGCCAGCGGGCCACCGCGAGTAGCTCGAGCATCAACCTTCTTCGTCACCTCTGGGTCCTCGACCAGCGGTGGCGCGTGATGAGGTTTTATCCGAGCATCGATGACGAGTGAACCACGGCAGCCCCAATGTTTGTAGCGAGTATGAGCGGCAATACCATAGATGTCGTTTGCGGGATTACTACGAGTGAAGACGACCCAGAGAAAGTTGTTCAGTGAACGAGCGGTGAAGTCACTGTCATCAACGATCACGACAAGCGGGAATCGATTAATCGGATGCTGTTCGTCAAACGCCGCACAAAACCGGTTCATTGGCACTTCGATCGCCTGGGCCGCATCGGCTGTCGTCGTCGGTGCATCACGTCCATCCAGCGAACGAGGCCCACCTGCTGTCGGGCCTCGGATCGCTAAAACTCCGGGCAAACAGACGCGCGGATCGCTGAAGCCGGCGGGTAAATCTCCGCGGCCACTGAGTTCCGCCAAGTCGGTCGGCAAGTCGCGACGCACCGGTCCCGCGGCCGCCACGACGACTTTCGAACCTTGGTTGAACCCAGTTCCCGAGTAATCTAGCGTGTCGATCGTCGTGCGGGTTTGAAAATGCAGATCCCATTCCCAGTCCACGCGGCGGAGCATGTGCTGGAAAAACTCGTCGATCTGGTGGATGTCGAGCTGTGGATCGTCCGCGGCATTGGCGATCCAAAGGTACTTCGCCAGCGACAATTGCCCTTGCCCCAGAATCGCATTGGCTTGGGTGAGTAATTCCTGCGGTCGAGTTGTGGATGCATACGGAGTGTAGCGTTCGCTACCGATGGCCAGCAGCAGCGGATGCACTCCAGCGGCATCGACCGCATGCACCGCTCGTACTCCCGGCAACACCGTCGGAATGACATCCCCCGTCAGCTCATGGATGAGTTCGCCAAAAACGGTATCCTCTTGAGGCGGTCGGCCGACCACCGTAAACGGCCAGATGGCGTGCGGACGATGGTAAACGCGATCCACTCGCATCACCGGAAACAGATGTGCCAAACTGTAATAGCCCAGGTGATCGCCAAAGGGACCTTCGAGCATGGTTTCGCCGGCGGTGACCGTGCCACTGATGCAAAAGTCCGCCTCGCCATACATGGGCAGCTGATCACGTGGTCCCACCATCGCAATGCGGTGGCCGGCGAGTGCTCCGGCGAAGGTCAGTTCGGACAGGCCTTCGGGGAGTGGCATGACGGCCGCCAGCGACATGGCCGGTGAACCTCCCACAAAGATATTCACTCGCAGCGGCACGTTTTTTTTGCGAGCCGCTTCGTGATGCACTCCGATCCCTCGGTGAATCTGATAGTGCAAACCGATTTCACGATCCGCTGCATACGAAGCCCCCGTCAGTTGCACTCGATACATTCCCAAATTCGACTGCATCAGACCAGGGCGATCGACGGATTCGGTGTAGACTTGCGGCAGAGTGACGAAGCCACCGGCGTCACCCGGCCAGGATTTTAATTGGGGCAACTGCGAGATGGTGGTTTCATGCGTCATCACCGGGCCAAAGCGACGCCGTTTGGGCAGCATGGTGAGAGCGGCGAGGGGCGCTTTCCAGTATCGCCAGGGACGACGCAGTGCCTGGGGCGGGTCAATTTTGATTTCGATCAGTCGCCGCACGTTTTCCCAGGTGTCGCGAAAAATGAAGCGGGCTCGCTCCATCGTTCCAAATAAATTCGAAACCATGGGAAAGTGGCAACCGCGCACTTGGCTGAAGAGAATGGCCGGACCTCCAGCTTGATAGACACGCCGCTGGATTTCGGCCATCTCCAGCGTCGCGTCCACTTCGTCGGTGAGCTCGACGAGATGACCGGCAGCGGCCAGATCTTGAACGCAATTTCGCAGACTGCGATATCCCACCGCGATGCCTTTTCCTGAAGCTCCCAGCAGCGTCCCACCGCCGTCACCGCAAAGGGTTCAGGGCAGTACGACGTTTCACCGAGACCTGTTGTTGCTTGGCCGTTAACCCGACTGGGATAACCGCTTTCAGCGGGCTAGAATAACGCCCGCTCTCGGGGCAACTCAACTACCTACCCCCCGAGCTCGTCCCGCTCGGTTAAGAATTCCTCAACGGGCGGTCATCGTAGGCAACCTAACCTCGAACTTTGCACCCTACTACGCATCATTTCAGGGAGTGTCATTATGCCTGTGCTGGCGACAGATGGATCGGTAACTCATGTGGAAGCGGATGCGGTGGTGATTGGAGCCTACGCGTCGGGGGCCTGGGATGGACCGGCAGCCGAGGTTGACGAAGCGACTGGCGGTGCACTCACTCGCCTGCGTTCCGCCAAAGAGATCACCGGCAAACCACTGGAGCTCGTCAGTATTCTGGCACCCGCCGGACTCAAGGCCACTCAAGTTCTGGTCGTCGGACTGGGCGAACGCGACGGCTTGCAGCGTGGTACTGCGTATCGAGCGGCAGCGGCTGCCGCCAAGCAGTTGGCGGCAAAGGAACGACGGCGAGTGGCCTTTTTTCTGGGTGAAGGTTGGACCGCGGAACTGCTAGAGAGCGCGGTTTGCGGTTCGCTGGTCGGTAGTCATGGACAGGATCTGTATCGAGCTGAAAAGAATCGTCATCCGTTCGCGGATCTACGCTGGTCCGGTGTTCCCGATCCAGCGCTGGATTCGGGCCGCATTTTGGGTACGAGCGTCAATCTGGCGCGCAAGCTGGTGAATGAACCACCTAGTCACATGTATCCCGAAGCGTTCGCCGCAGCTGCCAAACTCGTCGCCGATGAAGCCAATCTGGAACTGGAAGTCTGGGATCGCGATCGACTGGAAGCTGAGCGTTGTCACTCGCTGTTAGCTGTCGCTCGCGGTTCCCAGCGACCGCCACGCCTGGTGCAGCTCACCTATCGCGCTGGAGGGCCACAGCAGCCGCTGCTGGCGCTGGTGGGTAAAGGGGTGACGTTTGACTCGGGTGGCTTGTCGCTCAAGCCCACTGACGGCATGAAGACGATGAAGTGCGATATGGCAGGCGCTGCTGCGGTGCTCGCCGCCATGCGAGCGATCGCGCTGCTGAAACTACCGGTCAATGTGATCGGCTTGTGTGGGCTGGTTGAGAACATGATCAGCGGCGACGCCTACAAGGTGGGCGATGTGCTGAAAGCTCGCAACGGTCGCACGATCGAAGTGCTGAATACCGATGCCGAGGGCCGTTTGGTGCTGGCCGACGTACTGGATGTCGCCGTACAGCATGGGGCAGCTAAGATCGTTGACCTGGCGACGCTGACGGGCGCGTGCGTGGTCGCCTTGGGCACGGATGTCGCCGGCGCCATGTCGAACGATCAAGCCTGGTGCGATAGCGTCCTGCAGGCCGCTCGCGTTTGCGGCGAGCCGCTGTGGCAACTGCCGATGTTCAAGGAGTATGCCGAAAACATTCGCAGCGAAGTGGCGGACATCAAGAATACGGGCGATGGACGCTGGGGTGGAGCGATGGCGGGCGGGAAGTTTCTGGAAGAGTTCGTGGCCGGTAAACCATGGACTCACCTGGATATCGCCGGTCCAGCCTTTCTCGATAGTCCCAAGCCCTGGCAAGATGCCGGCGGCACCGGCTGTTTCGTGCGGACACTCATCGAACTCGCCCGCCACTGGCCCGGTAAGTAAGGCCCGATTTTCTTTCGCTTGAATCACGCTCGGCGTCGGCAGCATCTCATGAACAACTCACCGCGGCCAATCATGAGATCTAGCGGCTCGTCGCTGTGTGAACGGTGTCAGCACGCGCGGTTTATTGAAACCGCTCGTTCGCGCTTCATCCTCTGCGAACGCTCGCTGCAGTCATCCGCCTTTCCCAAGTATCCTCCTCAGCCGCTCGCGATCTGCCACGGCTTCGGTGGCAAGGGCACTGGGGGCATGGCGGGCACGGAGGGGACAGAGGGCACGGAGGGGACAGAGGGCACGGAGGGTTTTCGCACGGAGACACAGCGGCGCGGAGAATGAGGGAAGGGCAGGGCGAGTGAGGGCAGGAGGAATGGCGTCGGAGGGATTGTTTTGGAAGGAAGGTGGAGTTGAGTGTTTTTACTAAGGGAAAATCAATTCGTCAGCAATAATGTTTTTTGACGACCTTAAAACTTCCCCAACAAAACATTCACTAGGAAACCACTCGCACTCCACCACGTGTTTAAAAAAAACTCTGTGCCCCAGCGTCTCTGGGCGCAAAAAACCCTGTCTCTGGGGGAAAAAAAAGTCCATCCGGGATTGTCCTGGAGCGCTGCCTCTGTTGCTGGAGGGAGTCGCGGATCGCTGGCATTCGTTAGCCAGGTGCGTAGGAACCTGGGACTCGAAGCGCCTGAGACTCTTGGATGTGGGTCACCACGAATCATCCCCACCTGAAAAGCCCGAGCGGCAGAACCGCGGAGTTGGCGCCTTGCTGAGAACACCTGGACTCTTCGATTCGATTCGACGGAAAACCCTGGAATACCTTCGCCATGCCTTGGAAATCCCACGGCGACAGCCGTGTCTGACGAAAACACGAAACCCCAGTTACCCTGTTTTAAATGCAAAATGTGGTACTAGCTGCCTTGGGGACCAGTCCCCAAACCCCTGGGATTTTGGGAGGCATGACGAAGGTGTTCCATGTTGTATCCGAGAGAATAAACAGCAAAGTCTCGGCTATAAAGCAGCGCGGCGGCGACTTCCAAAGTGGGTAGAATCTCAAATCCGCAATCTTTCTCATTGCGCTGGACTGGACCTCTACCCACGATAAACCCAGATGGACCGAAAAAAAGCCGTGTCTCCGGGCATAACGCGCCGCTGCTAGTCGCTGGTTTTTTCGGAGCGGGGTTTACCGCCGATGATGCTATTGAAGGTTTCGGTGAGCGAGTTTTTGGCGGCTGATTTGAGCAGGTCGGTGCGTTTGGCTTTGCCGATGGAATCTGCGAAACCTGGATGTTTTGTCCATTCTTCCGCGTCCCAGGCTCGAAGATCGACATAGGTATCGCGGAGCGTGATCGTGGCTTTAGGCACGAAATGAAAACCTTCCTCGGTGCGCACCACGTGGGCATGTAGAGCGCCGTACAGGGTGAGAACTCCGAGGAGAAAACCGAGAATAAAATTACGCATGGAAGATCTTCCCTGTTCGCCGAGCAGTGCCGCCGTGCGCTACCCTAAAATTGGATGAATGACATCGCCATGACTGATCGCCAGTTTACGACCTTGGAGGTCGGAGAACGAGGTGGACGGTTCGTAGCCCAAGCAATGGAAAATGGTGGCGGTGATATCTTCCGGCTTGACCATTCCATCTTTGGGTTGACCACCGATGCGATCGGACGCACCCCACACGAGTCCGCCACGGATACCGCCACCTGCCATGGCGATGCTGAAGACTGGTCCCCAGTGATCGCGCCCGGCTGCTCCGTTGAATCGCGGAGTGCGACCGAATTCCGCGAGGCAAACCACCAATGTTTCCTCCAGTTTGCCGCTCTGCTGCAGATCTTCGATCAGAGCTGAGAAGGCCTGATCCATGGGAGGCACGAGTACTTTGCGCAGGCGATTGGTTTCTTTGGCGTGGGAATCCCAGCAGGGAGCGTCTGATGGTTCATCGGGCCCGCGGAACCAATTCACTTGGACAAGTTTCACGCCGGCATCGACGAGTCGTCGTCCGAGGAGCGTACTTTGGCCGAACTGCGTGAGGCCGTAGCGTTGCCGCACCGCTTCGGGCTCCAGGTCCAACTGAAAGGCCCGTCGAGCCGCGGCGGAACTCAGCAAGTCGAATGCGCGTTGGGTGAGTGCGTCGTAGTGAGCTAATCGACCTCCACGCGCTGCGGCGTCCAGTTGTCGGTTCATTTCGCGTAAGAGCGATTGGCGACCGTTGAGACGTTCGAGGGACACCTCGGCGGGCAGTTGAAACTCGGGAATGTGATAGGTTGGCGATGCTGGTTGACAGCGGAACAGCCACGGATCGGTCACTCGACCTAAAAACCCCGCATCCTGACCTGGCCAAACGGAGCCATCGGTATTGAAGATGTGCATCGGCAGACGGACGGAACCGGGCATGGCACCGTCGCCGGCAAGTTTCCGGACCACAGCTGCGGCGCAGGGCCAGTCATTGGGAGCGCCGGGGTTGGCGTTCTCGCGATTGGTCGGCGCGTGAGGGCGACCGGTCAGCATGTAATAGCCGCTCGAAGAGTGTGCGTTGTCGCCGGTCGAGACCGCTCGTAGAACTGCCAACTGATCGGCAACTTTTGCCAGTCCCGGCATCAATTCGCCAAACCGCATACCGGGCACTCGAGTGTCAATTGGTCCGATTTCACCGCGGACTTCGGCAGGTGCGTCGGGTTTTGGATCCCAGGTGGAATGCTGAGGCGGTCCGCCCATCAGGAATAGCAGGATGCAAGACTTAGCCTTACCACCACTCGGGACGATCGACGATTCCGCAGCTGCCTGGGGCTGACGTCGTCCTTGACTTTCGGACGTGGTGGTGGGGCCTGCCAGCGATGACGACCGGTTTAGCAGCGGCAAAGACAGGCCGAGTGAGGCGAGGCTGCCGACATGCAGCATCTCGCGCCGCGTCCAGCCGTCGCACAAACGCGATCCTGGTCCTCGTAAAGTAATCATGAACCGCTCACTTCCCCGAAACTCGAACTTCTCCCTGATGGCTCCGCACGGCCTGCAACCAGACCCATACTATACGCCATCGGAACGGGTTGCCAACAGCAGTTCTAGCAGCTGGGTGGGCGCGAGTTGTGGAGATATCGCCTTCCTCGGAGTCCGACGAATGAACATCCTGTTTTTGAGCAGGCATGTCGCATGTTTTCCTGCATTTGGATTGCTCGTGGGTAAGCCTCGTACCGGGGCGACCGAAACTCATCGGACGCGAGTCCTGCGGTATGCGAGACGAAGGCAGGAACCGGACGGCGCGCGTCGGTTCGCTACTAAACCGCCATGCCAGTTGTCCCTCCAGACGGTGTCAATACCGCCTGCGGAGCCCGATTGACGATCCACTTGAAAACCAGAAGTGAAATTCGAGTAAACTACTCTGCAGGTCAAACCAAGGAGTCGATCGTGGCGGATGATTTTCAGATCCTTGATGCGGAGCAACTTGCAGGCGACAGCGGCTTGTTGGTGGCAGCTTCCACTCGTGCGCGACGGTGGCTTGACAAATACCTCAGCGTGGCCGGTGACAGCGACTCGCCGACCACCCATCTCGGATTTGTCCGCCGTGGTGCGGTGGAACTGACGACCACGGCTGGCACCTTTAAGCTTGGTGCGGGAATGTATTTCGCCGTGCCCGATGCGGTGGCCATTCGACCGCTCTTCGCCGCCATGCTTGACAGCGAGCCGCTCAATCAGGCGATGGATCAAAAGGATCGTCAAGCGAGTGACCGCGACGGCATGAACCTGGGATTTGTCGTCTCCGTGTCAGGCCATCGCGGTTTTTTTCACGTAGGCGGCCCGATCGAAGCGAACGGGCGACTGCGCTACATCGACGGCTGCAGTGATTCGCTGCTGATCCCCCCAGTGCTACGCGGTGATCCCTGTCTGAATCTCTTGCACTTGCCGCCACGAATTCGTCAATCGTTTCATACGCATCCCTCGTTCCGCTTGGGACTAGTGGTTCAGGGCTCCGGAAGTTGCCTGACCAAAGAGACTCGTACCGCGCTGCGACCGGGGCAACTTTTTTTCATTCCAGCGGATGTCGTACACTGTTTTCACACCGATGAAGAGTCGCTCGTGATTGTCGCCTTTCATCCTGATAGCGATTTTGGCCCGACGCACGAGGATCATCCGATGATCAACCGTACGATTCTTTCCTCCCACGGGGAGTCTTGATTTGATCGACACCGATCCGGCTCCTTTGTCCGCATCGGCCTCGCCGCGCCGCGAGAGCGGATTGGGATTAATGATCATTTTGGGGCTCATGCTGCTGAGTTTAGTGATGGTGGTGGGCATGGGCTGGTGGCTGTTCACCACCAAGTGGCCGACAGAATCCTCAGCAAATTCCCGCTCCCATACCAACTCGAATCCAAACACGAACTTCAACTCGCCCGATCAAGCGGCTAAGATCATCGCCAGTGCCACTCGTCTTTCACTTGCCGCGGACCCTCAGCACGCGCCGCTGAATGTGGTGCGCATTGCAGGAGCTGGCGCACTTCCGCAGGAACTGCGATGGGAGGTAACGCTGCTGCAGGTTCCCACCGGCAAACCACTCGCGCTGCGTGGCGAATGGATTGATCCACGTAGCCGAGTGGTACATCGCCATTCTTATCGCACGAAGACGGTCACGCACAATCCGTGGACCACTCACATTCGCTATCAGCTTCCAGGCGACTCGGCGGTTGGAGCTTGGCGAGTGAGATTATTCGTGGGCCAGAAAACCATTGCCGAGCAGGTTTTTCGGGTGGAGCGTCCATGAGTGGATTATGGGGCTATATTGGCTCGGCTGCTCCGGAGACGCTGCAAGGTTTAGGGGAGCCGATTTCCTATCGTGGCGACACGAGCGATCGGTGTGAATTACCTGGAGTGGGCCTGGGCTATCGCTGCTGGCAGGGACGCCATGGCGAATCAGCTGCGATCTATCGCTCTCATAAAGACCTCGTTGTCTGTGCTGGATCGCTGGCACCGAGCGTTGCAGATCCAGCGGCCGAACTGCACGAGCGCCTAGCTGGTGCCCACCACCAACTCGGCGCACTGGATGGAGCGTTTGCGGCAGCATGGTGGAATGGTGAGCAGCAGCGACTCACGCTGCTGCGCGATCCGTTTGGAGTGCGATCACTCTATTACCTGGAACATGCCGACACACTCTATTTTGCGACAGAGCTGAAGCAGTTACTGCGAGTGCCGGATGTGCCATGGGAATTGGATGAAGCTGCCATCCACAAGTATTTGACCTTTTCCTTTGTGCCTGGCGAAGAGATGCCGGTACGGGGGATTCGGAGGCTGTTGCCGGGCCGTGTGGCGGTGTGGGAGCCGCGGCGTCCCGCCGGCCAGCGCTGGACGATTACGCCTTACTTCGAGCTGCGCGAAGCAATCACTCCGGCGATGCAGGAACGCGTACTTGCGGTGCGGGCCGTGCGGCAGACCTGCCAGCAAGCTGTTCAGCATCGGCTCGCGGGCAAATCTGCCGTGGGACTTTATCTCTCCGGCGGATTGGATTCATCCGGAGTCGCTCATTGGCTCAAGCGACAAGGAGTCCCTGTGCAAGCGCTCAGTCTGGACTTCGGCACGAAGACGAGCGAGTCGGATCAGTCGGATGCTGTCGCTCGACACCTCAACATCCCTCTGAACTATGTCACCGTATCGGGCGAGACGCTCGCGCCAGTTCTAGCGGACTTGGCGTGGAAGCTTGATCTGCCCTATGGAGATCCGGTGACGGGGCCACAGTATCTGTTGGGTCAGGCTGCCAGCGGGATGGGACTAAAGACGGTGTTTAATGGTGAAGGCGGTGATCAGTTTTTTGGTGGCTGGACCAATAAGCCAATGGTTTCGGCTCAAATCTATGCCGATCTCTATGAGTCGCAGAGTCGCGAGGAGACCTATCTGCGATCCTATCATCGTTTTTATGGGCTCGAGGAGCAGCTCTACACGGAGGCGTTTCACGCTCGAGTTTGTTTGCCGGGACAGCGTCGCGCGTTACTGCAGCCGCTCGTGCATAGCTCCGCCGCACAAACATTTCTCAATCGCATACGGCTCGCCGATATTGAACTCAAAGGTTCTCAAAATATATTGCCGCGTATGGAGCAGATGGCGAGTGCCTGGGGACTGTCGGTGTCTGCTCCGCTGTTTGACCGCCGCCTGGCTGAGCTGTCTTTTCAGATTCCACCGCAACTAAAGCTACATGGGGCCTGTGAAAAATATGTGCTGAAACTGGCTTTGCAGCGGCGTTTGCCGGAAGAAGTTGTGTGGCAGAAGAAGTTAGGGATGAGTGTACCGATCACGGATTGGGTATTGGGTGCGCTGCAAGGAGTTTTGCAGGATTATCTGGGTGCTGAATCACTGGCTCGACGCGGCTGGTTTCGAACGGATTTTATTGAGCGATTATTAGTGGGGCAGAATCATCCTCAGGAAACTCGCCGTCGTCGGATTGGCGAACGACTCTGGACGCTTGTGATGCTGGAGTTGTGGCTGCGCACGATTTGGGATCAGCGAGGTCGAACATGATTTGTACGAAGTGCAACAAAGGCAGCAATTTGCGGGATCGCGGTCGTGAAAAGAAGTGTCCCCATTGTGGTCAGCTGTTCGTCTTTGAACCTGCTGGACTGGCGGGAGATCCCATCACCGACCGCTTGTTTCTGAAGGCGATTCAGGCAGTTTCCTGTGAAGGTTCTGTGCATTGGAATCTTGATCATCTGCGTTATGAGCTAGTGCGAAGAAAACTGCCGAAACTTCATAACCAACTCATCTTGCTGGGCGCGATCTTGTGCCTATCGTGCGTGACCGGCGCGGGCTTGTTTGCAATCGAATTATCACTGGCAATAATCTTTGGAATCGGGGTTTTTGCTGGGTTGATCGTGGTATTTCTGTTTCACGTCTCGTATGGAAAATACGCTCGTTACGAACGCTTTCAAGTTGAAGTCTGGCTTTCGCGTTGGGAGGCCGTGCATGGTACTCCGCCGGGTTACATTATCCGAATCCCACCGCAGATCGATGCGCCGCAACCTGAGAACGATGTGGCTGATTATTCGTTTGATCGAGCGGTGATCTGTGATCGTAGTGAAACCGCTGATGTATTACTTGCCAATCATTTTCACTTTGAAAACAACTGTGCCGTACTCTCGATTGATGGCTATCCCCCAGGGCCGTTTGAAATCGTCCGCCGAATGCTACGACGAAATCCTAAGCTGAAGGTTTACGCATTGCATGATGCAACTGTTGAGGGGTGTGAACTGGCCGAACGACTGGCGACGGATCCTGCCTGGTTTGGTGGTGGAGTGCCTGTAATCGATGTCGGTTTACGACCGAGTCATGCTCAGCGGCTGAAGGGATTGTGGCTACGTGCCGCCGGTCCCATGCAGGAAACGACCAGCGCCGTCACGGCACGCGAGCTCAAGTGGCTCAAGAAAAATAAGCTGGAACTAGCGGTAATCGCACCGGAGCAATTAATCAAACGACTTTATCGAGCCATCAGCCAGGATGTGGATACCAGTCGCCCAGAGCCCCGGGTGATCTACTTAGCCAATCGCTGGCTGACGAAATCGGAGCAAGCAGAAATCGGGGGCGGAAATGTGTATATCGACGGTGCCGCTTCATCATTTGGCGATACGGCCAACGACATGGACGGATTGAGCGACTCGTTCGGCTAAGGCAGTGAATTGGCCAACATGAATACCGCAGGAAGCTCGAACAACTTGGCTGGTAATCGGCAGCGTCCTTGCGGACGCATAGCGGGTTTTGTTTCCGCTGCCACAACCTCAAGCCATCCAGCCACAGCCAATCCAGCCACAGCCAATCCAACCACAGCCAATCCAACGACGACTCCCGTTCACGGGGACAGCGGCCCTCTGGCGTCACTCGCGCGTGTGCTCGGCGAGAACCTGCAGATACTGAGCGAGCAGCGGACGATCGTGGTTGATCATGATGCCTGTTCGATCGATGGGCAGCCAGTCGCGACGGCCGCAGATTGGCGGCGTGTCGTGAGTCACAATCGTCTGGGAGAGCTGGATGCCGGTGCGTTTGTGCTGGCCTGTCGTGAGCCGGACGGCAGTCTGTTTCTCGCGCGCGATCCTGTAGGTGAGCGCACCTTGTACTACTGTGAGACCGCAGCGGGGTTGGTATTTGCTTTCTCGATACGAGCACTCTTGGCGACGGGCTTGGTCCCCTGGCAGATTGATCCCGTTTCGGTAGCCACGTATCTCACCTACGCCTATTTGCCGGGTCGACGTACGCTGGTGCAAAACGTGTTCGAATTGCTGCCGGGCGAATGGCTGCGGTATCAAAATGGTCGTTCCACTCGCGGCAGTTACTGGCGGTTACCCAGTGAGCCGCAAGCGTGGGAGGATGAAGCCGAATTGCGTGGCCAGCTGCGGAGCACGTTGGAATTAGCGGTTGGTCGGCGAGTGGCAGGTGAGCAGGCGCTTGGCGCTTCGCTCTCGGGTGGACTTGATTCGAGCCTTGTGGTCGCACTCGCGCAGCAGCTTCATCCCGAACCGCTCCACACCTATTCGATCTCGTTCGGTCCCGAGTATCGCAATGAATTAGAGTTTAGTTCGCTAGTCGCCCAGCACTGTGGCACTCGACATCGCATTCTGGAATTCTCGCCGACGAGTATTGTGGAGTCGCTGGATGACACGATGGCGCGGTTGAGTGATCCCATTGGTGATCCTCTCACTGTGCCGAACTGGCTGCTCTTCTCGGCCGCTGCAGCGGATGTTTCGGTCGTGCTGAACGGAGAGGGTGGTGATCCTTGTTTTGGTGGTCCGAAGAATCTACCGATGCTGCTCGCTGAGTTGTACGGCGGAGCGACTAAGGGGTATCAGCGGGAACGAGATTACTTGCGTGCACATCTGAAATGCTATGACGATCTCGATCGCCTGCTGACACCGCAGTGGGTGGAGTCGCTCCGCTCGGAACCGCTAGAAACCTGGCTGGCCGATCGCTTTCGTGATCCCCGTTGGCACGGCTTTGTCACTCGGCTGCAGGCCTTAAACATTGAGTTCAAGGCGGGGCATCATATTTTGCCGAAAGTGGACGCGCTCAGTTTCCCGCATGGGCTGCTGCCTCGAGCACCGCTGTTTGATCGTGCCGTGGTCGAGTTTTCATTTCGGATTCCAGGTCAGCTGAAACTGCGTGGCTCGATTGAAAAATATCTGCTGAAACGGTCGGTGGAAGATCTACTTCCGGATGCGATTCTGGAGCGTCCCAAGAGTGGCATGTTGGTGCCGGTGGAAGGTTGGTTTCGCGGACCGTTGGCGACGGTCGCACGAGCTCGACTGCTGGATCGATTTCCGCTGACTGAATGGATCCGGCGCGACTATCTGGAAAAGCTCCTGGCGGGGAAGCTCGGCGGGCTCCGTCCACGTCACGGTGCCAAAATCTGGCTCCTAGTGACGCTTGAGTCCTGGCTGCATGAACATCAGCCCAGCGGGCCGCGGCCATAAAACGCCGCCGTAAAGGGCTCTGTTTATTGACCGTCACCGCCGCATACCGACGCCTCGCCTCCAAAAAATCTCACGGGGCAATCCATGCCGACACGCAACCTGCTCGGCGTTTTCAGTCTCCACTGGTCCTTGCTGTCCGGCTTGGCAAGGTTTGGACGGATAAAACGCAGAGCGTGATGCGGCGCTGCGAGCCCTAATTCTGCGATTCCACTGGCCACTACTTCGGGGCGATGGTGCAGATCATATTCTTGCCCTGCTTGGATGGGGCACTTTCCACCTTGCCGATGTCGAGCAGTTCTTGGATGAACCCTTCGAGCACCTTTTTGCCCTCTTCGATGTGGGCGTTTTCGCGACCTTTGAAGACCACGGAGACTTGCACTTTGTCTTTGTGCTGCAAGAATCCCCGCGCTTGTTTCAGCTTGAACTCAATATCGTGCTCGCCGGTTTTCGGCCGCAAGCGAACTTCCTTGAGTTTGGTCTGATGAACATTGTGATGAGACTTCTTCTTTTTTTCGTACTTAAATTTGCCGAAGTCCATGATGCGGCAAACGGGAGGTCGATCGTTGGGAGCAACCTCGACTAAGTCCAGGTCGGCTTCACGAGCGCGAGCGAGCGCCTCGGAGGTGGGAAGAATGCCCAGTTGTTGTCCTTCGGCCGAGATCACTCGTACCGGGGAGATCCGAATCTGTTCGTTGATTCGAGTTTGGTCGCGTTCGGTGGACATAGATCCTTTCTGTTGAGAGTTACGGACTGGATGTACCAAGATGACGTTGGGCGTCAACCGGAAACCAGTTCTTTTACCAAGTTTTTTCCGAAATTAGTACTCGTTACGGACTCCGCGATCCCCGAGTCCCGCGTCGCCACTGAAGGTCTTGCGTACTCGTCGTTCGCGAACTTCGGCTTCCAAGCGAGCGATGGCCTGATCGACGGGCATGGCGCCGAGATCTCCGTCGATGCGATCACGCACGGCGACGGTGCCCGCTTCGGCATCGCGCGGTCCAACCACTAGCATATACGGAATCAACTCGAGCTGCGCGTCGCGAATCTTACTTCCTAGTTTTTCTGGACGGTAGTCGCCGGTAACGCGCATGCCAGCCATGCGCAGGCGATTCTCCAAACTTCGTCCATACTCTTCCGCCTTTTCGCTCACCGTGATCACGCGTGCCTGTTCGGGAGCCAGCCAGAGTGGGAAGGCACCGGCGAAGTGTTCGATGAGCACGCCGATAAAGCGTTCCATCGATCCCAAGGGAGCTCGGTGGATCATGACCGGACGGTGCGGACGATTGTCGGCCCCGACATATTCCAGATCAAACCGCTGCTCGCTGGGCAGGTTGTAGTCGAGCTGTACGGTTCCCAGTTGCCATTCGCGACCGATGCAATCGGTCACGACGAAATCGGCCTTGGGGCCATAGAAAGCGGCCTCGCCAGGTTCCTCGGTGAAGTCGATGCCCAGGCTACGGCAGACTTCCGCCAAAGACCGCTGAGCCGCCTCCCATTGCTCGACACTGCCCACGTATTTGTCGCCGTCCACTTCGCGGAATCCCAGACGCACGCGGTAATTGTCCAGGCCGAGGCAGCGGAGCACGTACTGCGTCATCTCGAGACAGCCGCGCACTTCGCCGGCGACTTGATCGTCGGTGCAGAAGATGTGAGCATCGTCCTGGGTGAAACCGCGGACCCGTGTCATCCCCGAAAGTTGACCGGATTTTTCGAAGCGATAGACGGTGCCGAATTCCGCCAATCGCAGCGGCAGTTCGCGATAACTACGGGGCTTGGACTTGTAAATCATCACATGATGCGGGCAGTTCATCGGCTTCAGGATGAACTCTTCTTCTTCCTTGGTCACCAGTGGCGGGAACATGCTGTCCGCGTAGTAGGGATAATGCCCGGATGTTTTGTAGAGGTCGATCTTACCGACATTCGGTGTGTAGACGGTTTGATATCCGCGCTTGAGCAATTCATCGCGCACGAAATTTTCCAGTAAGGCTCGAATCGTGGCTCCCTTGGGCAACCACAAGACGAGTCCCGAGCCGACGAGTGGGTTGAGCGCGAAGAGGTCTAGTTGTTTGCCGAGCAGGCGGTGATCGCGTTTCTTGGCCTCTTCAATTTTCTGCAAATGGCGATCGAGATCTTCTTGAGAGAAGAACGCGGTGCCGTAGAGTCGCTGCAGTTGCTCGCGCTGTGCATCGCCCTTCCAGTAAGCTCCGGCCACGGACAGCAGTTTGATGGCTCCGATGGCACCAGCCGATGGTACGTGCGGTCCACGACACAAATCCAGGAACTCACCTTGGCGATAAAACGACAGCGAAGCGTGGCCCCGCAGCCCCTCATCGATATGCTCGACTTTGAATTTCTGTCCCAGATCGGCGCAGAGAGCGCGGGCTCGTTCAGGCGTTTCTTCGAGCCGCTCAAACGGCTCATTTTTTTCAATGATCCGTCGCATCTCGGCTTCAATCGCTGGAAAGTCGGCTTCGGAGAGCGCCTGTGGCAGCGAAAAGTCGTAGTAAAATCCGCCTTCGACCGTGGGGCCAAACGCCAGTTGCACTCCCCCGTATAGTCGCATGACGGCTCGGGCCATCACGTGGGCCGCGGAATGTCGCATGACATCGAGCGTTTCGGGATCTTTGCGAGTGAGCAGTTTGAGCTGCAAGCTGCCGTCGGTCGGAAGGGGCTGATCGAGGCCGATGGTGCGGCCATCGACTTGTGCCGCTAGAGCGGCCTGCGCCAGTCGTGGCCCAATACTGGCTGCCACGTCCCGTGCGGTCACGAGATGATCGAATTGTTTTGCGCTTCCATCCGGCAATTGAACCGTCAGCATCGTCGCCCTTCTGCTCCCTGCAAATCTTCGAACCTGTCCTGCGAGCCCTGGCAACCCTCACGAGGTTTTCTGGGAAGACGTAAAATACAGGGACTGTGCCAGTTGTGGCAAGCCAAGGTCCCCGCTTCACGGCCAGGAGCGGACCTGGGTGACCTGTCGGGAAGAGCGCAAGCGAATTCGGACGCGGCGGTAACCCGGTCTTGGATGAAAGCCCGGGACCTGTGTATAATCCCGAGACGTGCGGCAGATTGCTGCACGATGCGGGCGGTTGGCTCAGTTGGTTAGAGCGCTACGTTGACATCGTAGAGGTCACAAGTTCGAATCTTGTACCGCCCACTTTTTTTTGCTGCGGTGATTTTTCGCCGCAGCTGTTTCTTGATCGAGCCCCTTTCTTTATCAGGGCCGCTGCTGGTTCGAGACTGCTGCTCGAACGGTACCCGCGAAATCTGCGTCGTCGACTGTTTGTTAAGCGTTGAGTTCCCGGATTGAAGCGACTGGGGAATTTCTGTCGTGCGATGAAACAGCGGTAGGGCGAATTGCCCCAGGTTCGTTTCACTTCTGCTAGAGGGCCTGGTTGCCGTCCACTCAGCGCAGCGCAGAGCGTTTCAGTTCGGCCACGTAGGTGACGATGTCGCCCACGGTTCTGGCGTCCAGGATGCCTTCGTCAAGGCGGATATTGACGGCTTTTTCAATCTCCACGGATACTTCGGCGAGGGCCAGTGAGTCGAGTTCCAGGTGGCTGACGTCGTCGCTGAGAACTACGGGGCGACCGATTTTGTTGGCCAATATCGCAAGCACACTCGCAGCGACCTCGGGTTCTTGATTGCTGGGGGGCTGAGTTGGGCCAGAAGACATGAACCGGTACCTCGAAAAAATGAACGGCGACGCCTTAGATATTGTTTATCGGCAATTCGCCCCGTCCTGCCGCAACCTGGATGTTCTTAGTTATACTTTAGCCAATTCGCGTATCTTATCGAAGATGAATCGCCGATCAGGCGAGGTACCGCCCGCGAGTGGCGGGATGGAGGGGTCGCTCAAATGAGGATTCAGCAATTGCTGGAGCACCACGGGGTCGTTCGTAATCCTTTTGCGGAGGAAGACGCCCAAACAGATCCTGTGTTTAAGGATCACTGTATTGCCAGCATTTATCATCCTAGCTGGGACAAGGTCTATGGTGATCCGGCGGATCCGTCGACCGCGGTGGTGTTCGGTGAGAAGGGGGCGGGCAAGACTGCCCTGCGCCTGCAAATCGCTCGACATTTGCGGCAGTACAACGCCGAAAACCCGCAGCGAAAAGTCTTTGTGGTGCATTACGATGATCTCAATCCACTGCTCGATCGCTTTCGTCATCGGCTCTCCCGCCGCAGGCAGCGGGCCGACATGGCACTGGGCGAGTGGCGATTGTGGGATCACATGGATTCGATTTTGGCGATCGCCGTTACCGGGCTGGTCGACCGCTGGCTGGCGGTGAAGCAGCCCAGTGCGGCGGTGGACGGCGATTTTACCGGCATCAATCTGCGATCGCTCGATCGCCATCAGGCTCGCGATATCTTGCTGCTGGCTGCCTGTTACGACCAGTCCACTCGAGGAACCTTTGAGGGGCGTTGGGAGCAACTGCGACGAGCACTGCGTTTTTCCACGTGGCGGGCGCAGCTGGCGCGAGTGGGCGGGATTGCGGCGGTTGGGTTGGTGATCGCCTACTTGGTGATGGTTTCTTACCGAGGCCTGGACTGGCCTGCTCCCTGGTGGGTCTGGCTGCTGGTGATGATCGCGGCGCTCCTGCCTTGGGCCTGGCGCTGGCTTTCCGCTGCCCTCGTCGCTCGGCGTGTCGTGCGACATGTGCGCATTGGCGTCCGCGATTCAAAATCGCTGCGTCGTACTCTGCAGCGATTCACTCGCGGTGAACTGGCAAGTCAGCCGTTGCCCACGAGCGATTCCACGGACACTCGGTATGAATTGCTGCTCAAGCTGCAAGGGTTACTGCGTCACTTTGATCATCCGGGAATTGTGGTTCTGTTTGATCGCATTGATGAGCCGCATCTGATTAATGGCTCCGCCGAACTCATGAAGATGCTGGTTTGGCCGCTCTTGGATAACAAGTTTCTAAAGCAGGATGGGATTGGAATCAAACTAATGCTGCCCCTGGAACTCACTCGATTTATCGAGCGGGAAGGGTCCACGTTTTATCAGCGGGCACGCTTGGACAAGCAGAACATGGTGCCATCGTTTGTGTGGACAGGCGAGGCGCTGTATGACGTTGCTAACGCGCGACTACGCGCGTGTGCGCGGGCCGGCGAGTCACCGAAGCTCAGCGATTTCTTTGAGAGCCAGGTGGACCAGCGTAAGCTGCTCGATTCCTTACGAGCGCTCCGCACGCCGCGCCACCTCTTTAAGTTCCTCTATCGACTGCTCATCAATCACTGTAATTCGCACACGGATGACGCGCCGGTCTGGAAAATTCCGCTCTCGGCTTTCGACGCGACACTGGCCGTGTATCTCCGCGAGCAAGATGCGTTCGATCGCGGCGTGGGCCCAGGATAGAGACTCATCGAGAGACTCACATAGAGACTCATCGAGAGACTCACATTATTTACGCTGGATTCGTAAAACTCTCCGCCCAGTTCTGCAGGGCGGTAGCGCCTTTTCGATCGCAGAAGTCGCCCAGCGTTTCCCGCTCTTGTCGCTCGCGTTTGAAATACGCCAGCAGCGGTACGAGCGACCTCACCACTTCCTCTTCGGGGACCAGATCCTTGTAGAGGAAGTTAAGACGATTGCCGAGCAAACGACCGCCGACCAGGATGGTGTACTTGCCTTTCGTCTTTCCGACCAAGCCGATGTCGGCGTTATAGGGACGCGCGCAGCCGTTGGGACAGCCTGTCATGCGGACCGTGAACGCTTCTTGACTGAGTCCCAATTTTGCCAGTTCCACTTCCAGTTGGTCCATGATGCCTGGCAGACTTCGCTCAGCTTCCGTGATCGACAAACCGCAGGTGGGCCAGGCCACACAGGCCATCGACCACCGACGAACGGTCGACGTTTCCTCCGTCAGTCGCACTCGATGAGCTCGCAGTATCGCTTCCAGTCCCGCTCGATCTGTCGGCTGAATGTCGGTGAGCAGCAGGCTTTGGTGAGCGGTCAAGCGAATGCCTGGCTGATAGCGCCGGCAGATTTCCCGCAGAGCGGTTTTCAAGTGTGAATGTTCGTCATCCTTGATGCGACCATTCTCGATGTTCAGGCCGTAGAACCAGCGACCATCTCCTTGCTCTTCCCACCCCATGTGATCGTTAAAGCCGTGGACATCATCCTCGGTCGGTGCTGGCAGTTTAGCTCCGTAATATTCTTCCACCTTCTCCTTGAACGCTTCGATCCCCCAATTGGCGATCAGGTATTTCAAGCGAGCGATTTTGCGGTCCTCGCGATTTCCAAAGTCACGTTGAACTTTAACCACCGCCGTGACCACGTCGAGTGCTTGGTCGGGAGTGACAAAGGCCAGTCGTTTGGCGAGCGCGGGAAATGTCTTTTTGGCACTGGGAGTCACGCCGAGGCCACCGCCGACCAGCACGTTATAACCAATCACTCGATCATCGCGCACGATCGCCAGGAGCCCGAGATCGTTGGTGTATAAATCCACGCAGTTATCATCGGGGAATCCGATCGCCATTTTGAATTTACGCGGCA
Source organism: Pirellulaceae bacterium (assembly GCA_044235425.1). Lineage (GTDB taxonomy): Bacteria > Planctomycetota > Planctomycetia > Pirellulales > Pirellulaceae > JBJSXJ01. Next base: position 20,206 of record JBIIHW010000026.1, on the reverse strand, counting down.
TGTAGTGCCGACCATAGATCGGCTCGATCTCCTCGGCGGCACCACCGACCAGTTGCTGTTCACCGGTAGCGATGTCAGTGAGCCAAATGCGATGGTAGCTGCTGGTGCGCGGGGCGAGGTGAGCGGCGATGGTGTCGGCCAGTCGCTGAGTTTCCGCATATTGCGGCCGTCGATAAGGTGCGGGGCAGCACATGACATTACGATTCACATCACCGCAGGCCCCGAGAGTCGACATTTGAATGTCGTTGATCCGAGCAATCGTGCGCTTCAGGTTTTCCTTCACCACGCCGTGCAGCTGTAAGCCCTGTCTGGTCGTGCAGCGCAGGGTGGTATTGCCCACCTCGTCAGCCAGGTCGAGCTGGGCGAGCAGTTGCGAACTGGTCATTTTGCCTCCAGGAATCTTGCTGCGCACCATGAAGATGAACGATTTTTCCGGCGCGCCCTCTTTGCGCCCCAGACTGCGTGCATCACGATCATCTTGCTGGTAGGTGCCGTGAAACTTGAGTAACGTTTCGTCTTCCTTACCAAAACTGGCCGCTTCACCACCCAGCGTGGAACCGATGGTTCCGGCCAGAAAATTACTTGCCTCTTTTATCACTTCCACGGGACTAACTTTATTTTCCGCCGACATTTCACTCGATCCCTGACTGCTTGCGAAACTGGATTATGCGCCTCAGGCAGACTGCAACTGAATTACGAAAAACGTGTCATCTGCAGGCACTGCGTAGGTGCTTAAGGTAAAAACTTGAAGGTTGACTCGGTATCGACCGTCGTCTGTCATCAATAGCTCGTATCGTATCGCTCCGGGGGAGCGGAACCAAGTAGGAACACACGGGGGTGACGGAGACTCGGGGTTGTCCCGCACGAGGACACCGGGGGCACGGCGTGGCAGGGGGTTAGGGGGGTAAGGACGTTGGCTTACGGAGACCTGGTTACTAGGCGGCTCGCTGGTGAGTTGATGGAGCATGTTTCGAGTTACTTGGAGCTTTGGTTTCGGGGGTGATCACTTCCAGCGAATTGGAAATTGCTTCGTCGGCCACTCCACCATCCGGCTGTGTGATCGGCACGATTTCCACTCGTGGAATTCTTAGAATTCGACTTGACCAACTGCCCCATAGGTCACGCATGACGACGGCAGTGGGGTGTGAATCAGGCTCGAGAAGCTGCCGCGCGACTTGCACAGCGGCGAGGCGCAGCAGGGCACTCAGCAGAAACAGCACATGAAAGCCGACGACCTCGTGACTCAACACTGTCACGCTCCAGCCTTCCAGGCGACTAAGCCACCAACCGGCTGCGATGGCGGTGAGGCCACCAATCATGCCGGCGACGGCCGTGCCGGCGGCGAGGAACATCGTGCGATTTTCCTGCGGCGAGTATTTCAGCATGAAGCCTTGATTGGCGATGTTGATGCCGGCGTTAAGTTGTGCGTCCATCATTAAAATAGGAACGAGAACCCAGAAGGCGACATCGGGATCGCGAGGAATCACGAGCAGTGCGGCCATGTTCACCATTTTCAAGGCGGTGCACAGAATCAGCAGTGGCCGGTGACCATACGACTCGGCAATCATCCCGAACCGCTTGGTCAGCAGGGCGCCACCGATCCAGGAAAGTGCCCACAGCACTAGCACTCGATGCAACGACATGCCGATATGGTCGAGCAGGTACATACTGACGAACGGTGCGCCGACCATCGCAGCAAAATGCCACCAGCAGGAATAGGTGATGAACGAGCGATATTGGGGGTCACGAAAGGGAGCGGCCAGCACCGATCGCCAGGCGGGACAGGCGGCGGGCACGGCGGCGGGTTCTTCGACCTTCAAAAAAAGCAGTAAGTCGATTACGCCCAGTACGGTGGCAACACTTGTCAGAAGTCCGAAGGTGTCCCACATCGACGCTTCCAGATTGTGGCACCCCCAGGCGCAGCCGAAGAGTGCCAGCGAGGCGGCCCATTGCTGCCAGCCGTGACGTACGCCCCAGAACTGACTCAGGCCACGGCGCGGCAAATAGTCACCCATCCAGGAGAGCCATAGTGGGGAGCCAAAATGCAACAGAGCGTGATTGGCAAAAGTCGCTCCCAGCAACACCCAGACCCACGTCTGATCGTTCCAGTCGGGAAATAGCCAAGGACCGAGTGCCACGGGGATGTAGGAGAGGCGATGAACGAGCGAAGGGAAAAACCACCACCAGCGCCGATATCTCACGCGACTCATGAGGAGCGCCGACAGGAGCTGAACAAAGAACAAGCCGGTGGGCAGTGCTCCCAGGATCCCGACATGAAAACCGTTGGCACCCAACTGTCGTGCAAACTGAATCATCACTGGCGACGTCGTCACTTGCGTGTAGATCATCGCTAAACAACCGCCCACGACGATCGCCCGACGCGTCGCAGACATGGTCCACCTACTCATAGCCGTCTTCTCAACCTATTCCTTTCATCGCTCAACTGTTTCCGCCATCCGCCCGGCGGGACTATAGCGAGCGGCCCTGTACGCTGCGAGACAAACTGGGAAGGGCAGGCGCTTGAGGCAAGGCAAAAACAGGCTGCTCTGCACGACTTTCGAAGTTGTCATGTTATAAACGGGGTATGACGAGCCTAGATTCCAGGACCGAGTCGCCGCCCCAAGCCATTTTGGGATTCAGCATCACGCGCGGTGCCTGGTTTGCCCGAGGCTTTACTGCCGGACCGTTGCTGGCCGGAGCACTCAACGCCATCTCCTATTTCCTCCGCAGTGAACGGGGCGGAAACTTGGCTGGTCAAACGCCGTGGCGGCGGCAGGCGCTGGGTTTCCCCTGGGAGCTTTGGGAATACGGCAATCATTATGATGGCTTGTTCATCAACCCGATCGGATTGGTGGTGAACTTATTGTTTGCTATCTCGCTGGGAGTGGTCGGTGGCCTAATCACGCTCAGACTGCGTCCGCGATTGAATCGTCTGGTGGAAGAATTTGCCAAGCAAGTACAACCAACCGAGAAGCGGTGGCAGTTTTCCTTGCGCGGGTTATTGGTTTTTACGACCATGCTAGCGCTGGCACTCAGTCTTGCCAAACGATTCACCACTCCCCATCCTGCGATGCTCTGGGCGATCGACTTGGCTGGGCCTTGGCTGCTGATTGGCATCGCATTCATCCCACGGCGCATTGCCTGGGAGTTGCGAGCGGCGATTGTGATTACGCTGGCGATCGCCATGATCGCGCTGGCAATCCTGGTCGGCCAGAGAGTCGCACCGGCGCTAGAGTTTGATCAGGTGCTGATGGCGATCTTTGTCTGCTGGACGCCGCAATGCGTACTCGTTTCGATTCTGATTTCCGTCAGCGTCCTTGTCTTTCAGCGACTGCCTCCCGGGGACGCTCGCTAAGGGACAAAACGCAGTGTCCCTGGCGCAAGCTTTTCAGAAGCCAAGGACTGGTTGATAAGCTGGCGATGTCGAACCCAGCGACGGCGTGGTGGCTGGTAACACGTGCCGTTGCTTTACCATGCTAAACCGCAGGCCTGTGCCCAGTGGCTGCCCAGCGTTGCTCGAGCTCCGCCGCTTTCGTCGCCAGTTGTGCTTCGTCCCAAGATTCCAACATGCTGGAGTCGGTTGGAGTCAGCTTCAAGAGTCCTTCCAGGATCTGGATTTTCCCAATCCACTTACCACGCGATAAGCCTTGAGATAGGCCCTGAGATAAGCCTTGAGATAGGCCCTCCGCACGCGCGTCATAGAGCCGCGATTCCTCATCGAGCTTGGCCTTGAGTCGCGCTTCGTACAATTCACGGGTCTCGGGCGTATGCGTAATCATCTCTAGTACTCCCAGCGCTTCGTGGAATTCCGATTCCGGAAGGAGTCGACGTAACTCGTCCGCATCAATCTGGTGCGCATGCAGTAGGAAAAACGACCAACGCTCCAGTGGACTAGCATTCGCCACATTATGCACGTTGGCTTTCGCTTTTGGCAACTCAATCAAATGCAGTTGTAACTCTTCCGTAAACACCAAACCTAATCGATCACGCAGAAGAAAATCAAAATGTAAGCGAGGATAGTTGGGAAACAATGACTTACTTAGCACGCAAATGCTGATCGCGGGACAAAGCTGCCGATAGGCCATTCCTTCACGCAGCTGGCTGCAATACAGCCTTCCGGCGTAGTAGAGCAATCGCTGCTGCAAGCTGCCCGCCAGCGATGTCTGCATCTCGATGTTGAAAAACCTTCCCAACTCATCTTGCGCCTTGATATCGAGGATCGCTAGTTTATCTTCGGTCGTTTCCTTTTCGAGGATGGGATTTAAGATCGTGGCTCGTTGAATGCGCGGCCCATGCTCCAGCACCGAATTCAGGAAATGTATGGTTACTGCCGAATGCTCGGGACTGCCGAGCATGAGTCGAAATGCGAGATCAACGGTCGGTTGAATATTGATGATCATGCCTGCGAGTCTCCACTGGAGCGATAGCGCTGCCCCAGTACTTCATCGCAATCGAGACTCAAAACCGGGCCTGTAAAACCCAGTGAGCGCTAGACGAGCCCTACTTGAGGATCTCGAACAAGTTGCTGTACTGATCGGTCCAGAGTGGACCCTGAAACTGTTCTTCGGTGAGTGACCGGGAGGCATCGATGACAGCGGCGTCGGACATGAATTCGCTATTACCGCTTACGAGCATCCAATCCGAGGTGCTATCGAGTTCTTCGTCGACGGCGGAGTGGGAGATCAGGGCGACTTGCAGGTTTTGATGACGCGCGAGCCGACAGACGACGGGAATCAGGTCAAGATGCCGGTTACTTACATGAATCACCATCACACCTGTCGGCTTTAGATGGCGCTGGTAGATCCGTAGTGCCTCGTCGGTCAGCAGATGGACCGGGATCGCATCACCGGAGAAGGCATCGAGGATGAGCAGGTCGAGGTTTTGAGGTTCTTCGCGTTCGAGTGCCAGGCGGGCGTCACCGCGGATGATATCGAGTTGTCCGGGGCAATCGTTCACGAACGAAAAGTGACGCTGTGCGAAATCGATGACCTGCGGATTGATTTCGTAGAAGCGCACGGCGTCGGCGGCTTCGGCATACGCGGCCATGGTGCCAACGCCCAGTCCGACGACGGCGTAGCGCAGCGGTGCATCGCCGGGAGCTGGTCGGATGCGGCGAAAGAGCGGTTCATCAGGGATCCCGGGAGTGTTGGAGTTTGCCGCGTCGTCGGCTGCTGGATCATCGAAGCCCAAACGGAATAAGCCGGCTGGCCGTCCCGCCAGCACTCGGCGCATCGTCGTGATGGCCAGGGCGGGGCCGCTACCTTGCATGTAATAGGTTGTTGGTAAGCGTTTGAGTCCCGGCGAGGTCAACTGATAACCGTGCAAGATGCGACCATTGAGCAGTTCGAAGCCATTCAGTTGTGGGCGATCTTTCTTTTTCACCTCCACCACATGCAGGACGCCGTAGAAGCTGCGAGCGGTCGCGATATCGTTCGACTTATAGACGTAGCCTTGAGCGCGTCCCACCACCCAGATCCCACTGGCGATGAGCACGAGTCCGAGGACGGAATAACTGCCGAGCAGGTATTGCACCATGGTCCGAGCACGACTGTAACGCTGTGCGGTGCGTACCCACAGGATTAACAGTGCAACCAGGAAGGATGCGGTGAGCGCCCAGTTGAGTTCGTAGTATGACGGAAAGATTTCGGGGCAAACCAAGGCGACGATGATTCCACCGACTGCCCCTCCCGCGGAACTCATCAGGTAAAACGACGTTAAGTGCCGCGATTCGGGCTGGCGACGGACCAATTCGCCATGACAAAGCATGCAGATGGAAAAGAGGGTCGAGAGATAGGCCAGGACGTGGGTGACAATACATTCATTGAGGTCGCGCGGGCTGAGGCCCGCCAAGCCAATCTTATTCATACACGTCCGCACGCTGGGGAATCGCGGCGAATCCAGTAGGGCCGTTTCCCAGATTCCAAGCCGCTCATTCCAGCCCAAATCATAAGTCAGCACTCGTAGCGGATATTCCAGCTGAAGCAGGCAGACACTGATGATCCCCAGCGCCGTGGCGACCGCCCAAAAACCTTGCCAGTACCAGCTCCGTCCGGCAAAGCAAATGATAAATGAGAGGAGATAGAGGCTCAGTGGTGCCACCCACATGAATGGCACGACCGCCACATCCTGGCACAGGTGATTGGTAATGGCCAGCAGGACGGTGGTGCTGAGCGCGGGCAGGGCGAGCCATGTTAAGCGGTCACGAATGCGAGGTAAATCGAATTCACCGTTGGCAGCTTGCGCTTTCGAAGTGGAAGCGGGGCCGCCGCCTAACATGATCCGCTGCACTTGCTCGCTGCTGCGCACATACAACACCAACCCGGCACTTGCCAGTGCAAACGCGCCGAAGCCGAGTGACCAGATGATCCCTTGAGCGCGCGTTCCCATGAGCGGCTCGATCATAAATGGATAACTAAGTAGCGCTCCTAGCGAACCGATGTTCGAGAGTGCGTAGAGCCAGTAGGGCGAGCGGTCCGGGCAGACTCGAGAAAACCAAGCCTGTACTAAAGGCCCGGTGGAAGCGAGTGCAAAGTAGGGGAGTCCCACGCAGATGGTCAGCAAGGACAGAATGCGAGTAGTCGGATGCTCGCTGCCACTCGGCTTCCAGCTTTCACCAGGAATAATCGGCAGCAACATGAGTGCCAGCGCCAGCAGGCCGATATGAATCACAGCTTGCCGCGCAGCCTCGGGAAATCGGTTGAGCCAATGAGCGTAAGCGTAACCACCCAGCAGCGCCACTTGAAAAAAGAGCATGCAGGTTGTCCAGACCGCCGGACTGCCGCCAAACCACGGCAAGATCATCTTGCTGATCACCGGCTGCACCTGGAACAAGAGAAACGCACTGAGCAGCACCACCAGCGCACTGGCCCAGGCAAAACCGCGTGAACCAGGCACTGAATTAGGTGCAGACATAGCAGGCTGGAGGTTGGAGACCGGAGACTGGAGGCTGGAGACTGGTGTTAGCCTTCCGCGACGTTTACATACACCTTGAGGGCGGTTTTTTCCTCGACCAACAGACGCATCATTTCTTGGTATTGATCGAGGCCCTGGACGGGATTCGTCAGGATCTTGCCGATCACACCCGGGTACATTACTTCACCCAGCGCTAAATCTCGAATGCCCGATTCAAAGTGTTCTCGATTCGCATTGACGGAGCCGAGCAGCAGTTTATTGCCGAGCACCCATTCAATGTTGATCTTGTCAGTGGGCAATGTGGTTTCTCGTTTGCCACCCGTGATACTGGTCCAGACGAGCACTCCGTTATGTCCCAGATGCTTCATCGCGCTGAAGGCAATCTCGCTGTTGCCGGTGGCGTCAACGATGAGGTCCGCTTTGCCAACTTCGGCGACCAGCTGTTCGATTGGCTTTTCACTGGTGCTGACGTAGGTCGCCTGAATGCCCTCGACGATTTCCGAGCTGCGAGTTGGTTTCTTGGAGCGGGCGAGCGTGTAGACCTGCAGGCCGCGGAGCTTAAGGATGAGGCTGGTGAGGAGTCCGATTTGGCCGGCGCCGAGGACGAAGGCGACTTGGGGACGCCAGACCTTCATTCGGCGCTGCACTTCATAGGCCTGCTGAACGGCCTTCGCAGCGCAGCTCATCGGCTCCATCAGCACATGCAAGTGCTTCAGACCAACGGGCACTTTTACGATGTATTCCTCAGCATCGACAAAATATTCGGTCAGGTATCCGTGACGGAGGTTGATTCCGCGTTCGTAGTAGGTCTCTTCGCTCGTCATATCATAGGTGCCGATCTGATCGTAGATCGAGCCACCCGGGCGACGCACCGTCGCGGTGACATAATCACCGACGCGCACATTTTTCACGTTCGGTCCCACTTCCTCGACGATCCCGAACGATTCATGGCCCAGCACGAGGCAATTGGATCCGGGCGGTGCGTTGCCGTAGAGTGCATCGTTGATTTCACGATCGGTAGCATCGACTCCCACCTTCAGCACGCGAACCAAAATACCCTTGCCACCGGGAATATCCGACACACTGGGCTTGGGAAGTTCGGTGAGGTGGACGCTATTGGGTTTGCCGGGAAGAACAGCAATCGCTTTCATGAGTGGATGCTCGCAAAGAAACGGAACGAATAAGAGGGCTCACCGCGACGGTGACAGATGCTCAGAAATGTAGTGGTCGGCGAGTGTCAAGAAAAGATGGAGCGCAACATTTAGGCCGGTCACAACCCTACTCGCTGGTTGCGGCCGGCCTTTCTTGTTGTAGTCGTGTCGATTGGCTGACGCCAAGCGTGCAACGTCGGCAGCCTCACGGCTCGGACGTTGAGCGAACCAAGTTCCGCGAACTACTTCTTGGCAGCCTTCTTGGCGGTCTTCTTGGTCGACTTCTTCGTTGCAGCCTTCTTGGCGGTCTTTGCAGCCTTAGCCATTCCTACACTCCTAAAACCTGGAAGGTCCAACTGGTTGATAAGACCAACTCGATCGGGACCTCCCGGGGGGCAATCGAATCGGTTGTGCGGTTGTCGTTCGTCCGTGTGTGCTGAGCTTTGCCAAGGCAGCGCCAAACACTCATTTCGGTTATCGACAACTTGTCCACAACGTGAACTGGGCGCAATTGAACCAAGTTTACCTGTTTTTAGTCAAGAGAAATTTTTTTGAGAGCGGCGCTGGCGATGAAGAAAGGCAGTTGTCAGTTGTCAGTTGTCAGTTGTCAGTTGTCAGTTGTCAGTTGTCAGTTGTCAGTTGTCATTTGTCATTTGTCATTTGTCATTTGTCATTTGTCATTTGTCATTTGTCATTTGTCATTTGTCATTTGTCATTTGTCATTTGTCATTTGTCATTTGTCAGTTGTCAGTTGTCAGTTGTCAGTTGTCAGTTGTCAGTTGTCAGTTGTCAGTTGTCAGTTGTCAGTTTGCTGCGATCAACGAGATGATCACACTCGCTGACGTTTCATGTGCTGACGATCGAGGTGCTGACATCGACTGATCCATCGGTGGGCGTGAAGACCTTCGACGTCGCGCTCGTCTGCCAAATGGCTGCTGCACTTACCGATCTCATCGTCAATCAAGTGCGGGAAGTAGTTTTTTCCCGCGAGTTGATTGCAGCGAGTTAATTGCTGCGAGTTAATTCCCGCGAGTTGATTGCTGCGAGTTGATTGCTGCGAGTTGATTGCTGCGAGTTGATTGCTGCGATGCACTGCAAGTGCTCGTTACCCGAGCACTCGATAACGCCAGCGAACGGTGGCGGGTAGTGAGGGCAGATCCGGCTGCCAGTGCAGCGTCACGTGCGCGGTGTGGAGCTGGGGATGGTCAGCGGTAACTGGCGCCGACACTTCCTTCACGGATTGAAACGCGAGCGCTTCGGGCAGCTCCACTTGCAGTTCAACTTCACCTTCAGCCGGTGGCACGTGCCAGCGATAAGCGGAACCAATTTGGGTGGGAGCGGCGGATAGGCGGCAGGCGGCATCGAACAGGAAGCCGCGCCGATCGGTGGTTGGTTCGACGACGAGTGACCAATGTCCGCGGCCGGCCATACCCACCAGCAACGCCACTCGCTGGCCACCACCACGATCTTCGAGATGCAGTTGCTGAAGTGGAGGACTGGCGGGCCAGGCTTCATCGGCCACGCCCTCCCAAGATTCCGCGATCACGCGCGGGGCCTGGGAGCCCGTCTGGAGTTCTAGTCGATGACCGATGCGATCGTTTTGTCGTACGAAGATCACCTGCAGCAGTCGGTCGCCATCCAGCGACAAACTTAATCGTCCCGCTTCACGAGCGGCCTGCGCCTCATTCGCTGCACGACTGGTCATCACCCGCTAATCCTGCTGCACTCGCCAGCGTAAAACGGAATCAAGAAAGCCCTGAATGTCGCCATCGAGGACATCGTGAAATTGAGTGGCACTGAAGCCGGTGCGCACATCTTTGACGCGCTGGTCGGGATGCAAGAAGTAATTGCGGATCTGTGAACCAAAACCGACGCGAGCCTTGTTCTTGTACTTTTCCGCATCCGCCGCTTCCCGTTTCTCCTCTTCGTGCCGCACGAGGCGAGCTTTGAGAATCTTATAGGCGGTGGCTCGATTCTTATGCTGGCTTCGTTCGTTCTGACATTGCACGACAATGTTGGTGGGCAGGTGCGTAAGTCGGATCGCGCTGGCGGTCTTATTCACATGCTGACCACCCGCTCCACTGGAACAAAATACATCCTCACGCACCTCTTCTTTGTCGATCACAATATCAATGTCGTCGTTGATCTCAGGGGAGACGTCGACAGCGGCAAAACTGGTTTGACGTTTACCTTCAGCGTTGAACGGGCTGATGCGAACGAGTCGATGGATGCCAGTTTCCCCTTTGAGGAAGCCGTAAGCCATGGGACCGCGAATGGCGATCGAAGCGCTTTGGATACCGGCGACATCATCCGGCATCCGATCCAGGAGTTCGGTCGTGTAGTCGTGTTTTCGTGCCCAGTTGGTGTACATGCGGAGCAGCATTTCGGCCCAGTCATTGGCGTCCGTACCACCATCTCGTGCATGGACGCTGAGGATGGCTCCATCGGCATCGTGCGGTCCATCCAGCAGCGACCGCATTTCGATGTCATGGACGACATGTTCCAGCCGAGCCACTTCGCTGCGGACATCAGCCAGGGTCGTGGCATCGTCGCCCGCCAGTTCCAGCAGGCCGGGAATGTCAGCGGCCGATTGCAGCGCATCTTCGAGCGGTTTGACGAGTGACTTGAGCGTCTTCAGTTCGCCGACCAGCTTTTGAGCCTCCTCCTGGTTATCCCAGAAGGTAGCTTCCGTCATGCGATTTTCGATCTCCAACCATCGTTGTTTCAGCTTAGCGCAGTCAAAGACTGTCTCGCAGTTGTACGAGGCGACCGTGGATAGAATCAGCGCGGTTGAGTAGTTCAGCGTCCATGGAGGGTCATGCTATCGGTTTAACGGGAAGCTGCAAAGGTCGGTTGGCGAAATTTCGGTCTCGCCCCGTTTGGCGAAAACCACTAAGATTCGCCTCCTCATTCAGATCCAGCAGATCCAGCTCGAATCGTCAGGGAGGACGAACGTGCAGACCTTAAAGACTGCTCTCATCGTAGTTTTGCTCATGGCCATGTTGATCGGAGTCTACACGGTGCTTAACACACCGCCCGCTCCGCCGCCGCGTGAGCTGATTGGCTATGGCACGGATCTGCTACAGGTGGAGGACGGCGAGCCTGATTCGTTGGTGCCGCCGGGCTCTGAAGCAACGGACAGTGTCGCGGTGAACGCGGGGAAAACCGGCCGTTCCGGACGTTTGGCAGCTCCCCGGCCCCTGAGCGATATCGACGAGCGACCGGCCGTGGGGTTGGAGCCGCGACAACCCAGCGACAACTCACCTACGTTTGTGGGAGCCGAGGAAACGTTAACGTCGGTCTCTCCGCCGGATCTGGCCAGTCCCAGTGAGCGGGTAGCGCAGTCGGATGCTGGCAGTTACGCCGGTGTGGCTGGTCGTGAACGGCCAGCGCAGCGTCCCGTCGGCTCAGCAATTACCGGCAGCACGGGAGCGCCTCGCCCGACACGACCATCTTCCTTGCCGCCACTGAATCGCTCGGCTCCGGGACCTGGTTCCAGTGGCTCGGCGCCCGCCTTGCCACCGCCCTCCTTGCAAGTTCCGGCGACGACGGATGCTGATCGCAGTGAGGGGAATGCGCCGGGTTTTGGTGCGAGTAGCAGTGCGAGTCCTGGTCTAAAGGACGGAGCGACTGGTGGTTGGCAGTCGCCGACAGGGCCCGGTGCGGCGCCCGGTGCGGCGCCGCGAGTGCCAGCTGGTGGGCCGGTAGGAGTCGGGGCATACGCTGATGCTCGTTCGCGCCCGGCCGCCACGGCGGCGGGTGCGAGTGCAGGTGCGGCGATGAATACGGCGATCGACGCAGCGGATGCGGCGGCTGGTGCCGCTACGACTGGAATAGCGGGAGCGGCGGCAGCCGGCAGCCGGTATGTCGAGGGCATTCGGTTTAATCCCAAGGAGGCCTCGTTTGCCCGCGCGATGCAAGCCGCAAAGGCGCAGATGGAGGAAAAGAAGTGGCGTGATGCACTCTTCACTCTCACCACGACCTATGAAGATCCACGGCTCTCGGATGCCGAGCGACAGCAGTTGCTCGATCGGCTCGATCCACTCGCCGCAAAGGTCGTGTACAGTACCGAGAATCTGCTGGAACCTCCCTATGAACCACGCCGTGGCGAGACCCTCATGTCGATCGCGCAGCAGTATCAAGTTCCCTGGCAGTTGCTGCAGAAGATCAACGGCGTGCGTAATCCCGAGTTTCTGCCTCCCGGCACTCGCTTGAAGGTGATTCGCGGTCCGTTTCGCGGCGAAGTCGATTTACAGCGGCAGGAGTTAACGCTCTACCTTAATCGACTCTATGCCGGCCGATTCCCGATCAGTTTTGGCAATCAACCCGAACCGGGCGAATATTCGGTGAAAGTCAAAGAAACCGGGCGCACGTTTTTCACGTCGGACTCGCGACCCATTCACGCCGCTGATCCGGCGAATCCCTATGGTCAAATTTGGATGGACCTGGGACGCAATGTGGCGATTCATGGTACTCCGCTGAAGCCCGACCCGGCACTCGACCCCGGCGCCACGGGCAGTATCAGCTTGAGTCCCCGCGACGCCGACGATGTCTTCGCTATACTCTCCACTGGCTCGGCGATCACGATTCGCCGCTGAGCCACCTGTGGAGTTCGAGTTGCGTGAGACGCTCGAAACAGGTGCCCTGTCGCGCGAACGGACGAGGACTTCATGTACGACCGTCAAGCCTTGATCGCTCTGGTTCAAGAAACAGCCTTGGAGCATGGCGATTTCACACTCGCCTCCGGCAAGAAAGCCAAGTTCTATTTGGATTGTCGTAAGCTCACGCTGGATTCGCGGGGAGCGAACCTGATTGCGGATGGCATTCTGGAACTCCTGGGGGAGCAACTGCCGGATGCGGTCGGTGGCATGGCCGTCGGTGCTGACCCAATCACGGGGGCTGTGATCACGGTCGCCGGTCGGACCGGTCGCCGCTTACGCGGATTCATCGTGCGTAAAGAGGCCAAGGCACACGGCAAAGGCCGCGATGTCGAGGGGCCCGTGCGAGCGGGCGACCGAGTGGTCATCGTGGAAGATGTTGTGACCACCGGTGGCAGCTCACTGCTGGCAATCGAAAAAGCAGAGGCGGCGGGGCTGAAGGTGGAGGGCGTGATTGCGATCATCGACCGACTGGAAGGGGGCGCTGAGGCGTTTGCCAGTCGTGGTTACCAACTGCGTACACTACTCACCATCCGCGATCTTGGTATTCAGCCCGAAGCGTAGTCAGGCTGGCGCGTCGCCGAGTGCGTGGCAAGTTTCTCCGGGCCCCTGTTCATGACGCTCGATCGAACCATCCTCCAATTGCGGGTGCTGGTCGCAAGATATCGCTGGCCACTCATGCTCGTGGCACTCGCCGGTTTGGCGCTGCTTATCGACATGCCCGTGGCTCGCTACTGCCGAGCGCACCCCACGCTGGGGACGAACGGAGTTCCGCGGGATCTGCGAAAAATACTCGCGCTCGCCGAAGTTTTCGCTCATGGACTGGGTGCCACGGCGATTCTCATCACCGTGCTGGTGCTGGATGAGCGGCGTCGGACGGAATGGCTGCGGCTGGTCGCGGCCTCGCTCGGTGCCGGCCTCACCGCCGACGTCATCAAATGGGTCGTCGTGGCCCGCTATCGCCCTTCGGCAGCAAACTTGGAAGGCATGGTGAGCGACACATTTATCACGCTGTGGCCGCTCTGGTCCGAATTTTTTGCGAACCGTGATTTTCGCAGCTCTTTTCAGTCGTGCCCGTCCGCCCATTCGGCCGTGGCGGCTGGCTTGGCAGCGACGCTGGCGAACCACTATCCGCGTGGCCGCTGGTGGTTTGCCACCCTCGCCGCACTCGCCATGCTGCAGCGCATTGATGTCGGCGCTCACTTTCCCAGCGACACGCTACTGGGTGCCGCTCTGGGGACCGCCATCGCGATCGCTCTGCAGAGTCGATTATCGCCAGGCTAGCGCTGCATCAACTGTGCGAATTGCTGGAACAGGTAGGAGCTGTCATGAGGGCCCGAGGAGGCCTCAGGGTGATACTGCACGCTGAAGGCCGGCACCGATTGATGCTGCACGCCAGCGATCGTGTTGTCATTCAGATTACGATGCGTGATGCGCAGGCAGGCCGGCAGCGACGACTCTTCTACTGCAAAACCATGATTCTGAGCGGTAATCTCCACTCGACCACTGTCCAGGTTCAGCACCGGCTGATTGGCACCCCGATGTCCGAACTTCAGTTTGAACGTACGCGCTCCGCAGGCGAGTGACAGGAGCTGATGTCCCAAGCAGATACCGAACACGGGAGCTTTACCGAGTACTGCTTGGATGGTGCGAATGGCGTAATCGAGCGGCTCGGGGTCGCCGGGGCCATTGGAGAGGAAAATGCCATCGGGCTGGAGGGCGAGCACCTCGTCGGCAGAGGCGGTACCTGGCAGCACCGTCACTCGACCACCCAGTGATCGCAAGTGGCGAGCGATATTCCATTTCATACCGTAGTCGAGTGCCACAATATGGAACTGGGGCGGGGGAGGAACGGGGTTTTCGGTGAGGTTGCCAATTTGGTTCCACTTCGAAAGACCCTCGTCCCAGTGGCGAGGCTTCGTGGGAACCACTTCACGGACCAAGTCGCGGCCGACTAGTCCCGGACTGGCCTTCGCCTTCGCAATCAGGCTAGCGTCATCCAGATCGACCGTGGAGAGAATACCTTTCATCGCTCCCCGGTCGCGAATGCGTCTCACCAAGGCCCGCGTATCGACGCCTTCAATCGCCACGATGTGATGGCGAGTGAGGTATTCGTCGAGTCGTTGCTGGCTGCGGAAATTACTGGCGATGCGGCTGTTCTCGCGAACGATGAAGCCGGCCAGCTGCGGCCGCCCGCTCTCCATGTCCTCATCCACCACTCCGTAATTCCCAATCTCGGGATAGGTCATCGTGACTATTTGTCCGCGATAACTGGGATCGGTAAGTATTTCCTGGTAACCCGTCATCGAGGTATTAAAAACCACCTCGCCATCCACTTCTCCATCGGCACCGAAGGCCTGGCCGGAGTAAACGGAGCCATCTTCTAAGGCAAGTTTGGCGGTGCGCGCGGTCATCGACACGATTCTCCCTACGGATCTCGGTGGCCTAAATCGCAAAGCTTTTTGTCTCAGGATCGAGGCGAAGTGCGACGGTCGGTTCAAGTCGGATGCGTCTGGCACCCGATACCCTCAAAACGGCTGTGGGGTCTGCGAGCTGCAGCTTCGGCTTTGGCTTTTAGACAGCCCTCGGGAAGGACTCTTGTTTCGGCGAACAAGAGTCCTTCTTTTTTTGAGCAATCCAGCTGCCGCGGCTGACAGGTCGGCAGCGACAAAGCCCCGACCAACAACTCAACTTTTTCCCGTTTTTTATTCCCACAACCTCAAGTTTTCACGTCGCAAATTCACACCGTCTCGAAAACGTGAGCATCCTAGCCGCTCATCGCCTCTACGGGTACGGGGCGCCGCGAAAATCGGGTGAGCCGCGAAGATCGGCGGCGCGGCGAAAATCGGGTGAGCCGCGAAGATGCGATCCGCCGCGAGCACGACGCGTCCTTAGTCGAAGAATCGGCCGCCAACGGGCGCTGAGCCCCGCGAGCGGCGGTCGTCATCTCGAAGTCGCTAAAATTTCCGCGAATTCTCCAGCTCATCGCCCGGCGCCGCTGAATCAGGCATTTGTCGGTCGTTCGATGCCGGTCGCCGGAGTGACCGTCGGCGCGATAACCGGTGCGGAGGCGGCACCGCTGGCCAAATTGCTGGCCGCCGTTCCCGCCTCTTGGCTCGCCCAGAGCTTATTTTCTTGATCCAGACAGGCTTTGATTTGCCGCACTGCCTGCCGCAAGCGGTTTTCGTTTTCCACGAGCGAAATGCGCAGGTAGCCCTCACCAGCCGGACCAAACCCGCTTCCCGGACTCACAGCCACGTTGCCTTTCTCCAAGAGCATCATCGCAAAGTCCATCGTGCTCATGCGACTGGCCCAAGGCTCAGGCACCTTCGCCCAGACAAACATGCCCGCGCGGGGCGTATCCATGGACCAGCCGAGTCGGCGAAGGCCTTCGACGAGCACATCGCGGCGGCCCTCGTAGATGCGCGATTGAGCTTCCACGGCGGCATCGGTTTCTCGCAACGCAATAATCGCCGCAATCTGAATCGCTTGGAACAACCCGTAGTCGTAGTAGCCCTTGATCGTGCCCAGAACACGGACCAGCTCCGAATTGCCACAACAAAAACCGACTCGCCAGCCAGCCATGTTGTAACCCTTACTCATCGTCGTAAACTCGCAGCCCACTTCGAGGGCCCCGGGAGCGGACAGGAAGCTGGGCGGCTGATAGCCGTCAAACGCCACGTCCGCATACGCAAAATCGCTGATCACCATGAACCCGTAACGTCGTGCCAGCTTGACCACCTCCACATAGAACCCAGGTTCAATTGTCACCGTGGAGGGGTTATGTGGGTAGTTGATCACCAACAACTTGGGCGTGGGATAAAGATGCTGACAGGTGTAAGCGATGTTGGACAGGAACTTGTCCTGATCCGCGACTTCGAGCGCAATGGCGTTGCCTGAGGCCAAGGCCACGGCGTACATGTGGACCGGAAAATAGGGTGCCGGGATGATCGCGTTGTCACCCGGTCCCATGAGTGCCAAGCAGAGGTGGCTGAAGCCCTCTTTCGAGCCGATGCAGGAGATGACCTGGCTGTCGGGATCCAGTCGCACGCCATATTTTTTGAGATACTTGGCGGCAACTTCCCGGCGCAAGTTCAAAATTCCGTTCGACTTGCTGTAGCCATGATTGTCGGGGTCACGAGCTGCTTCGGCCAGTTTGTCGATGACGATATCTTGCGGAGGGTCGGACGGATTACCCATGCCCATGTCGATCACATCGAGCCCGGCTCTTCGCTTTTGATAAAGCAACCCGTTGATCCGGCCGAACAAATAGGGCGGCAATCGATTCACTCGATCCGCCCAGCGGATGCGAAACGGTTCCGTCGGCACGGTGGGCGGTCGACGCTCATCGGGATTCTGTGCGAAATCATACTCCGTCATGGTTCAATCCTCTCCGCAATATCAGGCGAAAGTCGATCAGCAACCTGCCTCAGTTCGCAGTGTGCCACCAACTTAACGCCGACCCTTCGTTCTGAAAACACCAGCCACTGATCTCACCCCACAATTCAGCCAGATCCTTAACACAAGCAGCAGTCCAGAAACATGAGCAAACGCGAGCAGTCTACGAAGTCTACGAAATCCGTGAAGAGCAAAAAGACGCTCCAGGCAGCGGCCCGTCGGTCGGCGGCTGCGTCCCGTCGGTCGGCGGCTGCGAAGGTCGCGAGGCCATCGACTCCGAAGGCGACTGCCGCGTCGGCCAAGAAATCGACCACCGCTTCGGCTGGTCAATCGGCACCGAAATCGGCCAAGGTTAAACCAGCAGCTGGTAAACCAGCAGCTGGTTAACCAGCAGCTGGTAAAACAGCAGCTGGTAAACCAGCAGCTGGAAAAGCGGCCACTGGAAAAGCAGCTCCCAATAAAATTTCGCAGCAAGACTCATTTGCGGCCTACCTGAAATCGGTTCCCGCCGCGGCTCGTCCCACGCTCCAGTCGCTGCGACGCACCATCGAGGCGGTTGTCCCCGAGGCGACCGCAACGCTGAGTTATGGGATTGCGGCCTTTCGACTACAGGGGCGACTTCTGCTGGGGATCGGTGCCACAGCGCAGCACTGTGCGATTTATCTGATGAGTGCCAGAACGGTGCGCAGCTGCGCGGAACTGCTAGCTGACTTTGATAGCAGTGTCGGTACGGTGCGATTTCCGCATCGAAGTCCTCCCGCTCCGGAAATCGTGCGCACCCTGGTCGAAACACGCTTGGCGGAACAGAACCAGTCGTCCCTCAAGAAGA
The DNA here is from genome assembly GCA_044235425.1 of Pirellulaceae bacterium. Taxonomy (GTDB): domain Bacteria; phylum Planctomycetota; class Planctomycetia; order Pirellulales; family Pirellulaceae; genus JBJSXJ01. The sequence continues at coordinate 2,258 of JBIIHW010000026.1, read as the reverse complement.
CTAAAAAAAGTACGGAAGAGTGATCCGGACGACGTGATTCACCTTGACTTGCAAGGCTGATTTTCATCACACTCCGCCACGCCCAGCGGTACCGGCGAGTGTCATTGGTCGTCGGCAACTCTGGCCGACGGGCGATTGTGCTGCTGGCTGGCGGCGAGCATCGGCCCAGCCACTAGGCTGTGATGCCAGCAAGACAGGATGACAGCAAGGCAGGATGACAGGGAATAGGTCAGGGAGGATCTTTTGATGAGCACGCGGCAATTAACACTCATCTGGCGGAATCGTACAGCTGCGGCAGTCGTGGGCTCCTGGGTGCTGCTGGCAGTAATCGGCTGTGGACGATCGGCCTCAACCAGCCCAGCGGAACGGGAGTCCGGTAGTCGCGGCGCGGCGGTCGGCTCACGCGGCACCACGGGGACGGGTGACGCGCATCGGAACTCGGCGAGCGATTCCGCACAGGGAACATCCTTTGTGGCGGAATCAAAAGGTTCGACGCACGTCCTGCCACCCGCTTCGGCGACTCCTGAATCCGTGGTACGCCTGTTTTTGCAGGCGGCTCGCTCCGGGGATGAAGCCACCGCGACTCAGTTACTGACGCGTAAAGCTCGACAAGAAACCGAAAAGGAAGGGTTGGCACTGGAACCCCCCGGCACGCCGACGATGAAATTCACCATTGGCGACGCGGAGATTCCCTCCGATGATCCTCAAGCGGCTTATGTGGGCAGTACCTGGACGGAGATGGAGAGCCAAAATCGCGAATCATTCGCGGTGACTTGGATTCTGCGACGACAGGCCGACGGCTGGCGCATCGCCGGCATGGCGACTCAAACCACCCCTACCGAACAGCCGCTGTGGCTGAATTTCGAAGATCCCGAGCACGTGCAGCGTATCAAACGTGAAATTGGCGGTGAGCCGCAGCGCACGGTAGCCGACGATCCACTCACCGCCCGCGGCCCGGGCGAGTCGACACGCCCGAGCCTTCGTCGCTAAGCGCTCGCCCGAGGCACTTTCTTTGCGGGCGGCACTCCTTCATGGCGAGGACGAGGGAGTTTCCCGGCGTTCTGTTGGGGAGCCATGGAGATCGGTCAGCCGCCGCGCCTAGCGGATTGCAGGACTTCTGCAGCGAGGCTGTGCGATCTGTCTTCTTGGCCCGGTGGTGCCACGGGCTGCGAATCGATGCGATGCCGCGTTTTGCGAGCTCTGCGGGGGCACTGCTTGTGTGCGTAGCTTTCACGTTGTGTTGGAGGGTTGTGCCTACCGGAGCTGAGGGGTGAGAAAAAAATTCTCGAAAGTTGACTGGCTAAACCGGATTAATGGGGTAGAGTTTGCGGTCAGTCGCCAAATCTTCGCTAAAACCCCTTGATAACCCAAACAGCGCAGATTAACGTCGACTCTTGACAATGCCCGGAAGGGCACCTAATTTAGCGTCCTATCCTTCGTGGACTTTGTAGTCTTCCTAACCGGCAAAATTTGCAACAGGGTAGAGCCTGGGCTAGGTGGTGAGTGGGTCCTGAAGGGAATAAATGGTTCTCCAAGCGGTGTGCCGTCCCGTTTGGAATTGAGACGAAGTTGACGGCCTGGGATCCATGGGGAACGTAATCTCGCTTACGGTACCTGTTTGTACTTGGAGGAATTTGGAATGAATCGAGTTGTTCTGTTGGGAATCGCGACTTTCTTCGCGATCGTCGGAATCGCCCTCGTGGGCGTTGACAATCAAGCATTGGCCGGTGCCGCTGCTGGTTGCTCGGGTGGCAAGTGCAGCGGTGGCTTGCTGAGCCGCAGCCGTTGCTCGGGTGCCAAGGAAAGCTGCCACAGCCGTTGCAGTGGCCGCACCTCGTTGCGCAATCGCTGCCATGGCGGCAATGATTGCACGGGTGGCCATCACGATGTGAAGGCAGTTGCTCAGGCTCCTGCGAAGGGTGCCGCTCAGGCTCCTGCCGCCGCCGCCAAGGGTGCTGCTCAGGCTCCTGCCGCTGCTGCTAAGGGCGCCGCTCAGGCTCCTGCCGCTGCTGCCAAGGGTGCTGCTCAGGCTCCTGCCGCTGCCGCTGCTGCCAAGGGTGCCGAACAGGCTCCTGCCGCTGCTGCTAAGGGCGCTGCTCAGGCTCCTGCCGCTGCCGCTGCTGCCAAGGGTGCTGCTCAGGCTCCTGCCGCTGCCGCTGCTGCCAAGGGTGCTGCTCAGGCTCCTGCCGCTGCCGCTGCTGCCAAGGGTGCCGAACAGGCTCCTGCCGCTGCTGCTAAGGGCGCTGCTCAAGCTCCAG
>JBIIHW010000041.1:0-48265 GCA_044235425.1 Pirellulaceae bacterium | reverse complement strand
CCGATTGATCCGAGTAAAAACGTGATACAAACCCGGTTTCGACTCATCAATCACATCTCTGCGATTACGCCTCGCCATGGTTATCTCCTTGTCAAACAAGCTCGATAATGCCCCACGGTTTATGCTGAACAAAATATCAGTTGTGACTTGTTTGGCAAGGCTACTTTCCTCGAAGCTCCATCTAGTTGAAATCGAAGATCGGAAGTGTGGGGACACTTGAAGGCCCAACCTAGCACCATGGTTGCGGAATGTGCTGCGGCAAATCCGAACCGGCACTTAGAGGCGTTTGTCGCGCAACCGGCGGCTATAAGCATCCAGTTTCGACCGATCGTCGTCGGTCAGGGCTGCGTCACCATGAGCGTGTAATTTGGCCAAGATCTGATCCGCCTCAGCGTCTAAATCAGCCTCGGCTTCACGCAGTTCCAACTGATCACCGCCATACACCCGTAGCTTGGGGCGACGAGAAAAAATCGCTCGCCAGCGGCTGCTTTTGCCCGAAAAACGCGAGTTAGGACGAAACCCTTTGTGGCTTCGAACCCACCCCGAAAACAGTTGGCTTAATTGCCAGTTCTGTCGAAAGTAAACCAAGGCAAAGGCCGCTCCTGCCAAATGGACGTCGGCCGCTACCTGACTTGCCCGATCAAAAACCTGGAGTAGGTCCATGCCAATCAAGACAATTCCCATGAGCCAAGCGGGAACTGGAATCATTCCCATCAAAAGCACTTGCTGACGTGGATATTGGCAAACAAACAGGATGACCAGGGCCGTGACCGCTCCCGAAGCACCGATCACGGATCCATCGCGTGCTCCCCAAACAAGGTGCCGCACGGCCCAGACAAAACCACCCAAAATCGCAGCACTCCAGTAAATCCATAGAAACTCTCGACCGCCTCTCGACCGCTCAATCGGCCCTCCAAATACCCATAGCCCCAGCATGTTGAAGAGCAGATGATGCCAGTCTTGATGGGCTAACGAGTAGGTGACAAACCGCCACCAAGTTAGTGGCTGACCTACGGTTTTGTTGGTCAGTGCCAGCACTTCCTTGAGCCATTCAGGCGAATTCGACGACGGCGGGTACAGCAGGAAATTCGCGACAAATATACCGACATTGACCGCGATCAGCCGAGCCACCCAGGTACGTAGCAGGCGGGCCACCGGGCCGTCGTAATCGTCGTCATCTCGATAATACTCGCGATCGTAGATACCCATAGCACCGGTATAGGGTACTGACGTTGGGCTCGGATGCAAGCCTTGGCCTCCCAACGAGAGGTGCGACTGGGTGATTCATCCTTACAACCGTCACGTTTTACCAAAAAAACATGTCATTCATTCGTTACAAGACATTTGTCGTGCCTTTCGGCTAAACGCCGCAAAATCGTTGCGACGATACCCCTTCTAGCCGCCTGGATCGGGTGAAGGAGTCACCTGAGGAGCGGCCGGAGAAGTTGCCCGTACTGATCGGTCAGGCGGTCGGGAAGTCCGGGTTACGAGAACATTTCAGCCAGGATGGAGAGTCCTACAATGAAAATGACACGATGGGCGCTCGCCGCCGCGCTTTCCCTCTCGATGTGGGGACGCGTTACTCAAGCCGATGAAATTAGATCTTATCGACCGGTTGGAGCGGGTGCTGCTCCAGCTCGTGCCTCGCTCAGCGACGACGGCACGGCCATTGGTTCGGGCCTGCAAGCCCAGCCCGTGGCACATCTGGGCGCTGAAGCTCCGGCAGCAGCAGTTGCCGGTTGCGACACCAGTTGCGGACCTAACTGCACGCTCCTGTCCGACTTGGGCGAGCCGTTCAAGCTGTTCGATGGCTGCTTCTTCCAGGAGCGACGAATTCAGGCCGGGGGCTGGTTGGCACAGAGCTTCACCTGGAACCCTTACCAACCCAACGACCGCTTCAACGGCCCCATGACTTGGACCGATCGTTCCAACGAATATCAGATGAACGAACTGTACCTGACCATCAATCGGGCCGCCGATACCCAAGGCGCCGGCTGGGATTATGGCTACGGAATCGATACCTTGTACGGTACGAACTACCGCTGGAATACGGCTGCTGGTTTGGAAACAAACCTCAACGGCTCTAGCTCGTCGTTCTACGGAGCCGCGATTCCTCAGGCCTATTTTGAAATCGCCAAGGATGATGTTACGGTCAAGATGGGTCACTTCCTGTCGCCCGTTGGCTACTTCGCCGTCGGTACTCACCGTAACTTCTTCCCCGTGCTGCCCTACACCTTCCAATATGGCGAACCCTTTACGCACACCGGTGCCCTCGCCACATGGAAGATGAGCGACAAATTGTCGATCGGTAACGGTATCACTCGCGGCTGGGATAACTTCGATGGCAGCGGCAATCCAAACCTGGGTTACCTCGGCACCTTGAACTACACTCGCGATAACGGCGATACGATCGCTTGGGTCGGCCTGTACGGTCGCGAGCCAAACTTCACGGGTGTTGGTCCTTACAGCACCACCGGACTCGGCTACAGCACTCGCTACCTTCAAACGTTGACCTACACCCGAAAGTTCTCGGACGACGTCATCGGCGTGTTGCAAAGCGACTACGGTGTGCAGGGTGATGCTGTGAACGTGGGTGGTGAGGATCGTACTGCTCGCTGGTACGGTCTCAATAGCTACCTGCTCTGGAACCAAACTTGCCGCCTCCAGTGGGGTGCCAATATGGAATGGTTCCGCGATGAGCAGGGCTTCCGTGTCGGCCAAGTGCTGCCTTCGTTCGGCTCCCCAGACGCTCGCGGCTACGCTCAGCCCGCTGGCTTCGATGGCAGCTTCTACGCCTTCACCTTCGGCCCGAAGTACTACCTGACCCCAAATGCCTACTCGCGAGTGGCCTTCCGTGCTGACTGGTACGAAGGCAAGCGAAATGGCAACGGTGCGGTGCCCTTCGACGATGGCACCAAGTCGAATCAGCAAGTGGTGGTGTTCGACTTCGTCGTGACGTTCTGACCCACAACGTACACGAACGAAAGGGTCGCTGACCGGTTCCACATGCGGTCAGCCTGACCCACCACCCTCACAATCACGGCGTCTTGATCCTGGCGATCAAGACGCCGTGTTGCGTTTTAAGATGAGCTCCATTAGAGCCTTTAGCGGGCGTTGGGCAGAATGCCGGCAGGAAGCTGAACCGGTCGAGCGCCTTGGGAAAACTCCTCGTAAATCTTATGCAGCTCCGCGTGATTCTTCTTCAGCTCATTCACGTCTTTCACTTCCGCTTTCCGTGTCACCTCCTTGCCATCCTTCGTCTCCGTGACTTCGATTTTGATCGGACCCGTCGCTTGCTCTTCAATGCTCACCTTGCGACCCGGCTGCTCCGCCAGAATCTTCTTGTTGCCGTTGACATTTTGCATTTGCATCCGCCGGACCCCTCCAGCATTCCCCATTCTTGGCACGCCACCCTGAATCTGCAGCTGAATCGCACCATTACCCAGCTGGATGCCGCCTGGGAGAATCTGATTGGGTACACCTGGGACAGCTCCCTGCTGCGCAGGACGACGAGCTACTTCATTGCGAGGCAAAGCGGCGGCTGGTGGTTTGAGTGCCTCGTGAGCCGTGCGAGCCACCAGCGATTCTGGTGCTTCCGATAACTCAAGCAGTGCATCGCGGGCCGCTTCCTGAGTCGCACCAGCCGATCGCGTATGTCGCTTCAGTACATCAATCGCCCGCATCATCACCTCGCGACTGCCCTCTGCCGCGGCCCTCTGCAAAGCCGCAATCGCCGGTCGACCCGCCTCAAAAAGCTGCTGACTGGCGGCCTGGCGTTTGGCAAATTGAGGCGCGTCGAGTTCCGCAATCCAGCGCCGTATTTCAGCTTCCGTGGGCCCAGCCGGTTCGGTAGCCGGTTCGGACTCCGCAGGCGGTGCACCGACAGCGACCGCGCCCGGTGCCGTCGATAAAGCGGCAGCTATCAACAATTTCCAGTGCACACACTGGGTCGCTTGTGCGGTTCGCTGAGTCAGAGCCACCAGACGGCCCACCAGACTCTGTGGCGAGTGATTGAAGTTAGATGAGGTTGAAACATGACGACTGCGCATGGTACGTCTCCTGGGACTGGCCTGTTGGCGTTACGATTGCCAAGCCGCTACGTGAACCACGGATATCATAATGCTTGCGCCGAAAGCATGCATCCGAAAATGACTTCCTCGAGGGCCGGATTTGCCCGGTGTTTACGATGAAAAGAAGAAATCCGGTGTGGGGCGATCACGAACCACGCGCCGGACTTTACAATCGTCCCGCCATGAAATAGGAGGCCCACTGCGGATGCCGCGCGAACAAACACCTCGCGAACTTCTTGCCACTCCCGTGCAGTTCGTTAAGGGAGTTGGGCCAGACCGCGCGCCTCTGCTGCAGAAACTTGGGCTCTATCGCGCCAGCGATCTCTTATTTCATTTTCCTCGTGCTTACCAGGACCTCAGCGAGCTGCGCCGCATCGATCAGCTGGTGGAGGACTACCCGGTGAGTGTCTGCGGGGAGGTGGTCGAAGTCGAGATGAAAAACACGGGCGTGGGACGCACGTTACTGGGAGTGCTCTTTCGTCAGGGCAACGATTTTGCCCGCGCCATCTGGTTCAATATGCCCTATCTCCGCAAAAATTTTTCTCCCGGACAGCGTATTCTCGTCGCTGGCCCTCCCAAGCTGCGTGGGCTGCGCTGGGAATTCACTCATCCACGAGTCGAAATGCTGGGCGACAAAGAGTCGCCGCCCGCCGGACAAGTGTTGCCGATTTACAGCCTGACCGATGGCATCAATCAGGCTGCCATGCGGCGGCTGATTCAGGACACCGTTGCACAGTATGGACCGCTGGTGGAAGAGTCGCTGCCTTGTGATTTTCTGGATGAGCATGATTTGTGGCCGATTACTGCCGCGCTGACTCAGATTCATGAGCCGGCCAATCAAGCCAGCTTGGAACAGGCACGGCGCCGCTTCATCTATCAGGAATTGCTTGTTTTGCAACTGGCGCTGGCCCTTCGTCGCCAACGAATCATTGCCGCCGGGCACGCAACCGCCATGCCCACGAACGCCACCCTAGATGCCCGCATTTTGAAATTATTCCAGGTCGAGCCGACGGCCGATCAGCGGCAAGCGATGGCTGAAGTGGCCAGCGATCTCGGTCGCTCGACCCCCATGAATCGACTCCTGCAAGGCGATGTCGGAACCGGTAAAACCCTGGTCGCCATGTACGCCATGCTGCTCGCCGTTGCTCATCATCGCCAAGCCGCCTTGATGGCTCCCACCGAAGTGCTCGCTCGACAACATGCACGCACCTTGGAAAAAAGTTTGGAAGGTAGTCGAGTGCGTATCGGTGTACTGGCGGGGTCTCTCGGCCTCGGCGCCCGCCGCCGACTCCTGGAAAAAATCTCCGCCGGTGAAATTGATTTGATCATCGGAACACATGCCGTGGTACATGCCATTCTTCGCGCCCAAACACAGTTTTCCCGCTTGGGACTCGTCGTCATCGATGAGCAGCACAAATTTGGAGTGCGCCAGCGGGCGGCGCTGAAGCAGGCCGGCATCGACCCCCATTACCTTGTGATGACCGCCACGCCGATCCCACGCACCGTGTCGATGACCCTCTTCGGAGATCTCGACGTGTCGGTACTGCGCAAACCGCCGCCGGGGCGGCAGCCGGTGCACTCCTACTTGGCGGGCGAGGATCGCTACGAGCGCTGGTGGGATTTCTTTCGCAAGAAACTGCGTGAAGGCCGCCAAGGGTATGTCATCGCACCGCTGGTCGAGGAACAAGACCAAGACGCTGCCGAAGCCGACCAGGCGTTCCCCGACGAAGCGAGTGCTGCCGACAGAGGTTTACAGTTGGTCAATGGCTCGAACCAGGATTATTTGGCCGCATCCGGCGCAGGAGAAACGGGGTATGTCGAGCGCGTGTTGACAAGCGACGAATCACTGCTTGATCCGCAGGCCGCCGAGTTGCTGATGGAAGAGGACACCGACGAACAAGCCGTTCCCGCCAAACCGCCGATCGCTAGTGTCGCCAGCATGTACGAAGAATTGGTTCATGGTCCCCTGGCCGATTTTCGTCTGGAATTGCTCCATGGACGCATGACCTCGGAAGAGAAGGAAGCGGTCATGGAGCGATTTCGGCAAGGCGATGTCCAGGTCCTCGTGGCGACATCGGTCATCGAAGTGGGCGTCGATGTCCCCAACGCCTCGGTGATGACCATTCAAAGTGGCGAACGCTTTGGATTGGCGCAGCTGCACCAACTGCGCGGACGTATTGGTCGCGGCAAATATCCTGGCTATCTGTGCGTGTTTGCGCAGCCCAAGTCGGACGAATCGCAAGCTCGCTTGGATGCCTTCGTCAGCACCACCGATGGCTTTGAGCTGGCCGAGCTAGACTTTCAGTTGCGCGGTCCGGGCGATTTATTTGGTACTCGGCAGCACGGTCTCCCACCGCTGCGTATCGCGGATCTCCAGCGCGATGGCGCGATCCTGCTGGCCGCGCGGGACGCTGCTCAGAAACTGATCGCCAATCGTGCCCTGTGGGACAGCGAGTCCTGCGCGCGCTTGCGCCGGCAGGTCGTTCAGCGGTACGGCGAATCGTTGGATCTAGGAGACGTGGGCTGAACCCTCCGTCACTGGATGTATCAGAACTCAAGATCAACGCACCTAGGAGTTATCCATGCGCGTGATTCAAATCTCGGATTGCCATCTTCAAACCGATCCCCTCGCGGAGCTAAAGGGAGTGCGGACGCAGGAAACGCTCGAGCGCGTACTGCTCGATATCGAAGCCCGCTACTCAGCGGCTGATCGACTGGTCATCACCGGCGATTTGACACACGACGAACTGGGCACCACCTACGAGTTGCTTGCGCGGCGGCTCACTCAATGGCAAACACGTTTGTGGGTCGTCCCCGGCAATCATGATGATCGGGAGTTGTTAGCAGATCGATTTGCGGCTCGAGTCCAGCGAGTGGCGGATCGCGTCGTGTTTGTCGAGGATGTGGGCGAATGGAGTTTAATCGGGCTGGACTCGCACTGGCCTCGAAAGGTCGCCGGCCAACTGGGCGATGACCAGTTGAGTTGGTTGCGGGATGTTTTGACTGCGCGCGCCCAACGCCACATCTGCATCTTTTTGCATCATCCGCCGTTTTCAATGCGCAGTTTCTGGTTGGATCAAGTCGGACTTGTCGACGCCGCGCCGCTCCTGAAACTACTCGCCGATTATCCTCTCGCCCGGCTTCTGAGCTGCGGGCATGTTCATCAGGAGCGGATCGTAAGGGCCCAGGGTATCACCCTGCTGACCTGCCCAGCCACCGGAGTTCCGTTTCAACCCGAGACGGACCAGCTTGCCGTGGACCCTCGAATGGGAATTGGTTACCGAATTTTGGATTTTTTTTCCGGTGGCGAATTTCATTCGCATGTAGAGCGCCTTGGCTGAGCGATCGCTGGAAATGCCACCGCGTTAGGCATAACCTGCCCGTCAATTCTACGCCTTGCCGCAGTTTCTACCACCTTTGAGGGTGTCGCCCTGCCGAGGGGGACTTGACCGGGTGTTCAGGTCGGTGGGCGCAATCGAAAAAAAGTCCGTTCGCGCGACAGATATTGATTGAATAAAAGATGGACGTAGTTTATTTTTCGTTAATACAAGTCACCTGAAACGGGTAGCGAGCACCCAGGTTACTAGTGGTTTTCTCCCTCCATTTTTTTTTGTTTCATGCCTTTTGCCTAAGGGGCGACGTATGTCAACACGCGTTTGGATTTCTGGCTCTCAGAAGCGACGTGGCTTCACTCTTGTTGAGCTGTTGGTGGTGATCGCGATCATCGGAATTTTAGTGGCGCTGCTGCTGCCAGCCGTACAGGCTGCCCGTGAAGCGGCTCGCCGTACGCAGTGCACGAATAATATCAAGCAGCTCGCGTTGGCCGCCCATAACTTCCATGACGGCCAAGGAAGGTTTCCACCCGGCTATGTCGGCCCGACCACGGGTAACCCGATCGCGAATGCGACGTTCACCGGCTCGGAGCCCGATCAGTACATTGGAGCTTTGCCCTACTTGCTGCGATACGCCGAGCAGGGACCGCTGTGGGATTCGTTTGCCGATACCAACGGCGCCAATCCTACGTTCCTTGACACCCGCTGGGATCCGCGCGTACTGACGACGACTCCCTGGTGGGGCAACAACCTGTCCTGGAATGCTGCGAATACGAAGCTGCCATCTTTGGTTTGCCCTTCGACCAACCCTTACATGTCGACGGGTGGTGTGAGCGCCTCGTTGATCACCTACGCCTTTGGTATGCAGCTGCTGTTCTTCGGCGGTAACAATCCGGGGATTGGCCGCACGAACTACTTGGTCTGCGCGGGCGGTCTCGGAAACAACCTGCCGACGGGTTCAGGTTGGGATCAGTACGTTGGCATCTTCTCCAACCGCTCGACAACCACCATGGCATCCGTGCTGGATGGCACGAGCAATACGATGCTGCTCGGAGAAGCCGTGGGGGGGTACAATGCCGCTCCAGCTAAATCCATCCAATATTCCTACTCTTGGATGGGCGGCTCCGCGATGCCAACGGCTTGGCGATTGGATTCCACCAATCGTAAGAACTGGTATCAGTACAGTGCTGAGCACCCAGGCTCGGTCCAGTTCGCGTTTGCCGACGGTTCAGTGCGAAGCATTAACACCACGATCGACGGCAACGTGTACTTGTTTTTAAGCGGCATGCAGGATGGTCGTGCCGCTCAGCTTCCGTAGTTTTCGACTTTGACCTTTGGAGAATTGATCATGCGTTTGTTTGTGATGAGCTTGGTGATTGCTGGTGGCTTGCTCGCCATCCCCGGTTGTGGTGGTGGTGACAGCGGTCCAGCAAAGCCTTCTACAAATGTTCCTCCGCCTGCCGCTCCGCCGAAAACGGACGCGCCGGGTGGTGCAGGTGGTGGAACTGGGGCTGTCGCTCCTCCTCCGCCGCCCCCACCAAGCTAAGTTGGCGGTAATGGGTTACCCTTGGTAGCCTTGTAGTTATCCACTTGAAGCTCGGTTAGATTAATGCTCACCGAGCTTTTTTCGTTGGCGGAGGCGGAGTTTGGGGTTCCAGGAGTAAACCGGTTTTACAAGGAGCGAGAGTCGATGAGCGTGAAAACTGAAGTCGGAACGAAGCGATCGTGGGGCTGGGCTGGATTGCTGGCCTTAGGCGGAGTGGTCGCTCTACTAGCTGGGTATTCGATTGGCGAGGAGAAAAAAGCTGTGAATCAACGCCTGTATGAACTGCGCACCTACACCACACACGAAGGTCGTCTGGAGGCCTTACACAAACGCTTCCGCGAGCACACGATCAAGCTCTTCGAGAAGCACGGCATGAAGAATGGGATGTACTGGGTGCCGACGGACGAAAAACTAGCAAAAAATACACTGATCTATGTGGTCTCACACGAAAGTGCGGAGGCAGCGAAGAAGTCTTGGGAAGCATTTCGCAACGACCCTGACTGGAAGAAGGTGCGAGACGAGTCGGAGAAAGACGGCGCCATCGTAGCAAAGGTAGAAAGCGTCTACATGACGCTCGTTGACTACTCCCCGGTCAAGTAGCTTCAGCCGCTAGCTCACTGGTTGATTGCTATTCTGGTTCGATTTCTCCAGTGATCAGTCTACGGGACTGCCGTCACCGCTTGATAGACAGCGCCGACGCCTGCTTGTTGTAGGCGTCCGGCCAGCTGTCGAGCCTGTCGGGCGTGATAACAAAGCGCAAAGTACGTTGTCCCGCTACCGCTCATTTGGTGCCCAGCGACCTCGAATTCTGCCAGCATTTTGGCTAGACGTGCGATCCAAGGTGACAGTTCACAGGCGGCCGGTTGCAGTCCATTGTGGAGCAGTCGACCGGCTGTTCCGAGGTCACCGCGTCGCAGCGCCGTAATCAGTGGCTCGACCGATCGCGGCTGCGAACTTGGTCGGCACGCGCGGAAAACAGCCGGAGTGGCCAGTCCCGCAGGCGGCCGAATGAGCACACACGGGATCGAGGGCAGGTGAGCGATTGGTTCCACCCGCTCGCCTCGCCCGCGACAAACAGCGGATGAGATCGGCGTCGCAGCAGCACTCATAAAAAAAGCGATGTCGCTGCCCAGGGAATTGGCGATGGTGAGGAGCTTTTCTTGTCCGAGCCCCAAATTCCAAAACTGATTGCCGGCTAGTAATGCCGCCGCGGCGTCACCGGAAGCACCACCCAGCCCAGCGGCGGCCGGGATTTGTTTCACCAGTGACGCTCGGACTCCACGTCGTTCACCAGCACTCTCCCGCAACCGATCGAGCGCTCGATAGACAAGATTGGACCGACTGTCAGGAAGAGCTTCCCAGACGGTCGCCCTGCCTGCTGATAAATCGGCGTTTGCCCGTGCCTGATAGCCTCGGCCCCAGTTGGCCTCCAACTCGATATCGCTCGAATCGCTCGGAGCGAGTTGTAAGAAGTCGTAGATACTTACGGTGGTCATGAGCGTTTCCAGCTCATGATAACCATCAGGGAGTTTCCCCAGGATTTCAAGAAACAGATTGAGTTTGGCGGGAGAGCGAGCGGATATCGTGTCGCCCACCCAAGTGACTCGGATCACGTGCCAAATTCCGGACGTCGACGGCCCAGTTGCGACTGGAGTCGTTGGACGATGCTGCTGTGCATCTGACTGACACGACTTTCGCTCAGGTCGAGCGTCGCACCAATTTCCTTCATCGTCAACTCTTCGTAATAGTAAAGAATGATGATCAGGCGCTCGTTACGATTCAGCCCCTTTGTCACCAAACGCATTAGATCCGTCTTTTGGATACGACGAGTCGGGTCTTCACCCTTCTTGTCTTCCAGAATGTCGATCTCGCGGACATCTTTGTAGCTGTCCGTTTCATACCACTTTTTGTTGAGGCTGATGAGGTTGACGGCATTGGCTTCCAGAATCATGCGTTCGAGTTCTTCAACCGGCATCTCCATTTGCTGCGCAAGTTCTTGTTCCGTGGGATGGCGACCGAGGCGAGCTTCCAGGGATTTCGTCGCTTCTTGCAGTCGGCTCGCCTTGGATCGTACTAAACGCGGGACCCAGTCCATGGTCCGTAATTCGTCGAGCATGGCACCACGAATTCGCGGCACGCAGTAAGTTTCAAACTTAACTCCGCGCGACATGTCGAAGGCATCGATGGCATCCATCAGTCCGAAGACGCCGGCGGAGATTAAGTCATCAAGTTCAACGCCTTCCGGCAAACGAGCCCAAATCCGCTCACCGTTGTATTTCACCAGCGGCAAGTACTGCTCGACTAACCGGTTTCGCAGGTCTTTGTTATTCGGATCCGCCTTGTATTCTCGCCATACCTGCTCAATGTCTTCTACCGGTGTCAGTGTCGTCGCCATGCAATCCTCCGTGATGACTCCACCACGTTCCTTGTGGTGTCGATGCGTTCGCGTTGCGCCCCGGTTACCTACAGTCGACAAAGTTCGGCCAGTCGTTGCAGCTTAACAAGCTGGACTGTGCTGCCGCGCCTGTCGTTCATCGGCTTCCAGGGTCGTAAAAGTTAAAGAGAAATCTGATTACTGAAAAGATGAAAAAATGGAATTCGTGTTTAAGTTGACTGTGGGATGGGATTGGTAAACGGTTTGTGGGGCCAGGAACTGCTGCGTCAGCGTCAGAAACTCCTGCGCAGTAGCCGACGTAGGGCTAGCACTCAGCAGTGTTTTGCCAGCTTGGCTGATAGTCGAGATCAGTGAGGCGTCGGTGATGACTCCTGTAATTCCTAGCGAGCGACTCAGGAACTGACGACACGACTGTCGTAGATTACGTAACGTGGCCTCGGCCTGTTCACGCTCTCGATCATCCACACGGTTTAACACCACGTGCAGGTCGCTGCCCCAGCCTCGGCTCGATAACCATTTAATCAGGGCGTACGTCTCCGTCACGGCATCGGGCTCCGGGCGACTTACGAAACACCACGCGCTGGCAGCACCATACAATGCCTGCCAATCAGCCGGAATCTCATCCCCCAGGTCGACGACGACCCAATCGGCGTGGCGCCCGAGTGATTGCAAGTTAGCTACCAGTCGGGGAACCGCTTGTCGGATGTTGGTCCGCGAGGCTGTGGTGAGGGGCCAAACGTGAGGTATCACCAGCAGGCCACTCGGACCCAAATTCATAAACTCATGAATATCTTGTCGTCCCGCCAGCAATCCGCTCGCCTCCGCTTTCCCGGTCAACTGGCACCAAATTCCACAGCGATCGCCATGCAAGTCGAGATTGGCAAGTACGACTCGGGCGCCATAATCGACGAGGCTTGCGGCAACATTGAGCGCGACGGTCGTCACGCCTTGCTGAGCACTCGCGCCCGCCACGAGCATCATGCGCGGCTGCGGTCCAAAATCGGACACCCCGCGTCGCCGAGCACGTAGATTCAGAGCTGGATTCCCTTCATTCCCTACCATCTCACCAACTTCCCTCCATGCCCACGAGCAGGCGTCGAGCCATCGTGCGGCGATCAACCACCTCCAGGTCATGGGCAATGTCCTGCCCCGTCGTCAGATAACTGAGTGGCAATCGCGTAACGCGAGGAACCGTCAAGAGTGATCCCAAGCTCACTGCTTCATCCATTTTGGTGACGATCAGTGAATCAAGATCGAGTCTCCCAAACTGTTCTACAGCTTTTCGCATCTGTCCCGGACTCGTGGTACTACTGAGCACCAAGTGAACCTCATCTGTGGCAGCTTCGGACAGGAGATGCTTCAGTTCCTGGAGACGCAAGTGGTCCGTGGGACTTCGTCCCGCCGTATCCATCAAGATCACATCACACTGCGAAAGCCGTTCCAGTGCGGTGAGCAGTTCCCGCTCAGTGGTAGCTGCTTCGCAGGAAACTCCGAGCTTCTCCGCGAACGTTCGCAAGGGATCAACGCTCACCGAACGCGGTGAGTCCATAGTCAGGAGGCCGACCGAGAGACGTTCTTCAAGCTGAAACCTTGCCGCCAACTTGGCAATGGTGGTGGTCTTGCCAACTCCCGTTGGTCCTACGAGCGAGATTCGGCGATGTTGTCCGGATAAAACTCGGATGGGACCCGTCACACGAAATTCATCTTCCAGAAGTCGCAGCAGCCGAGCCTGTAAAAGCAATTCATCGTCCCGATCCGATTCCGACAGCCCTACCACTGCACGCTCAACAAACTCACGCGCAAGCTCTTCCGGTAACTCGGCCGCCAACAGAGCTGATAACAGGGGCAAAGTTGGCGAAAGTCCGCGCCGCTCCCCAGGACTCGCTTGTTGATCGCGACAGAGTTGTTCAATGAGCGACGGTGCAGCGTCGCAGCTTCGCAGCTCACTGCGCGATTCCCGGCGTAAACGATCGCTCCAAGTTTCGATTCCAACCGTGTTAGTACCGTTTTTACGATGAAGGTCAGAAGCAGGCCACGCGCCGCCCGGAACTAAGCGATCGCTTGACCCAGGTGACCCTGCTGCGGCGGCTGATGATCCACTGGCGCTTGAGGCGGATGACGGGGAGGGGACGTTGTCTGCGGCGGCAGTGGATGAAGTCGGGGTGACGCGCTGCGCCACGGTGATATCGGTCGCCGCTGTGACTTCAATCTGACTGTCACCCGTAAACCAATCCCACATACCAGTGCGCACCTCGCGAGTGCTAATCACAGCAGCTTCCTGCCCCAATTCCTGCCGTACGTACTCCAAGGCTTCTTGAATCGAACGGGCTCGAAATGTTTTGACTTCCATGTCGTTAACTCCTTCCCGTTACTCATTCACCATCGCCGACATGGCATAGGTTTCAGCCACGGTGACGATCGATTCCACGAGTGTGTCGGCGGTCACCTCTTCGTAACTAATCACACTCACCCGCCCCAGTCGTCTACCAAGTAGTTGTCGTAATGGAACTCGAATACGTCCTGCGACCAGAATCACGGCCGACTGTCCGCCACGCACTCCTCCACTCATCAACGACAACTCTTTGGCCTGCTGCAGCGCCTGTTGGAGGTTACTACATAGGACCTCTACAGCGGCTGGTGAGATCTGCAACCGCGGCGGACGAACGGATTCATCTACAGACTCCAGCAACTGCTGCTCTACCACCGGATCTAACGTGACGGCACGCAGTTTCGAGTCGGGGGTGCGGTGACGAGCCATCAAGGTACGTGCCAGACGACGTCGTACTTCTTCAGCCAGTTCCCACGTGTCACGCGTCAAATGTGCATGATCTCCTAGCGTCTCCAAAATCAGCGATAACTGACGAATTGGTACTTCTTCCCGTAAGAGATGCTGCAGAACTTGCTGAATCTCGGCAAGCCTGAGCGTGGCTGGAACCAATTCATCGACAACCGCGGGCAAAGTTTTGTGCAGTTCATCGATCAGATGTCGTACCGCATCACGACTCAGCAGTTCAGCCGCATGCTGGCGGACGGTTTCCTGAAGGTGATGAGCTAAAGCGGTGGCGGGTTCCCAAAGCTGGTAGCCGAGTGCCTCAGCCCGCTCACGCTGAATCGGCGGAATCCAATGGGCAGGTAGCTTTGTGGCTGGGTCCACAGTTTCCTCACCCGACAACTTACCCGTTGTCATCCCAGTGTCTACCGCGAGGATTCGATCGACATGGAGCGTGCCTTCCGCGACCACATTGTTCGCAATCTGAATGCGATAGGAACGTTCGCCCAATTTCAAATCATCTCGGATGCGCACCTTGGGCAGGACAATCCCGAGTTCACTGGCAATACGTTGACGCACTCCCGTGACTCGTCGCAGTAAGTCTCCGCCGCGCTGGGGATCCGCGAGTCGCAACAGACGCAATCCAAGATTCACTTCTAAGGGATCGATCGCCAGAAAGTCTTCAATCCGTTCCTCTCGCTGCGCCTTCGTATCGGCTGAGCGACCAGGTGCGCTGGCAAGTCCTGCCTGCGTAGACGCCTGCTGTCCGGTACCTAGTTGCCCAGAATCACTCGCGATCCCGGCAGTTGAAATCGGGGCCGCCGTGCCCCAACCACCGCCTGGGTGACTTCCAGCCTGGACCGACGTCCAACCACCAGTCGTTGCCGGACGTCGCTTACTAAATTGATACGATAGCGCGAGGCAGCCAGTTCCCAGCAGGGCAAGTGGCAGAGTGGGTAGACTAGTGGTAATGAGCAGCAACAAGAATAGCCCCGCAACGAACAGCACGCGTGGATGATAAAAGAGCTGACTGGTCATCTCATGGGAGAGATTCGTACGCTGGCCACTGCGCGTGACTAATAGACCGGCAGCCAAGGAAATCAGCAGAGCAGGCACTTGATTGACCAAGCCATCGCCGATCGTCAATCGCGAAAACACGTCCACGATCTGACTCCAGGAAAGTTGGCCATCGAGAAACCCGAGAATCATGCCGCCCAAAAGATTAACGAGCAGAATCAGCAGCCCGGCGACCGCATCACCACGGACAAATTTCCCGGCTCCGTCCATCGCTCCATAGAACTCTGCTTGTCGCCCCACTTCGGCCCGACGACGCTGCGCTTCCGCATGATCAATCAAACCTGCCTGCACATCCGCGTCGATCGCCATTTGACGACCGGGTAGTCCATCCAAGGCAAAGCGAGCAGCAACTTCACTGATACGAGTTGCCCCTTTGGTAATCACCACGAATTGAATCGTAAAAATGATGGCAAATAGGACGATGCCGATCAGCAGCCGATCTCCCGTCACAAATTCACCGAAGCCCCGAATCACTCCACCCGCCGCATCGATCCCCTGCGTCGGAGCGTGAGTGAGGATCAGACGAGTGGAAGCGACGTTGAGCACTAGTCGCCCCAGAGTCGTAGCCAGTAGTAGTGTGGGAAAGGTTCCAAAATCAACAGGCGTAGCCACATAAACCGTCGTCAACAGAATGATAACGGAGACCGCCAAATTGATGGCGAGTAGTAGATCCAAGAGTGCGGCAGGCAGCGGAACCAGGATGACAAATACCCCAGCCACGATGCTCAAAGGCAAAATCAGATCATGCCACCGCGACGGTCGAGTCATTCGTTGTTTCCAAGCGGGCACCACGGCGCGTGACGCTCCGTTCGGCCCAAACAGTCCCCAGGGAATCCATTCCGAAGAGGGGCGGACGGTACCGAAAGTGTCGCGTCGCGTCTAGATCGATCTGGGCGCTTCCCAACCGCTGGGCCAGAGAAGAGCATTTTGAATGCTTGAAAAAGAGGTCAGGCTCACCGCACCAATGCGTTGCCATGAGACCTTTGCTGTCACTTATTGGCAGCGGTATGATGCGACTCTCTAGCCACGGAGTTTTCATGAAGATCGTCTGTCCGAAATGCCAAGCCAGTTTACGCGTGATCAGCGATGAACCGGGGGAAGTTCATGGCTGTCCCAAGTGTGGTGCGAGTTTTCGTTCATCGGCCCCAGAGAATTCGGTCCCGGAGTTGCCCGACCAGTCGGCCCCCCTCGATGGTCTCGATGGTCTGGATGATATTCCACTCGCCGCAAATGCTGATGCCTTTGAATTCACCGTCGACTGTCCTCTCTGCGCCACGCGCATGGACTTTGACGATACTCGCATTGGCACGTTAGCCATCTGCGTTGATTGTCACCATCAATTCACGATCACTCCACCCAGTCCCCAGAATCGAAGGAATCTCCTCGAGAAAACGCTTGCCGCGGAAAATCGTGAGGAACGGATTGCGATCGATAAACCTGATCGAATCCCCGCCACCTTGACGGCTCAGCAGACAACCAAAAACCAAGCCGCCGACATTCTGGCGCGGGCAGCACGCGAACTGGAGGACGAGAAGGAATACCAAAAGCGGCGCGGTTTCGATGATCAAGCGACACATAATTTTTTTGCCTTTGCACGTCCGCCGGAGACTCTCGCACGGTTTTTGATCCTGGCGCTCATCGGCTGTGTTGCCGTTTTGGCCCAGACTCGACTAAGTGTTGAACTGCAGCAATCACAAGCCACGTTCATGACCCTGCTGTTGTGGTGTGTCGGTGTTGTGGCCGGTGTGGGCTGGTTTATCGCACTTGCCTGTCACGCATTTGCACTCCTGCGTGCCACCGCGAACGGTGGTATCACTGTAGAAGATTGGCCCAGTGAATCGGGCGACATCTTGCAGAGTGCCCTGCAAGTTGCGGCTGCTTTTTTCTATGCCTCATTGCCCGGTTCACTGATCGCCTTACTCTTGTTCTCGCCCGGCGATCACTGGCCGTTTTTCGTTATGCTCGTCATGCTTTCAACCTATCTCCTATTTCCCCTCACCATGGGATCAATACTCGAACAGAATTCCATTTTTTCGCCGTTTTCCCTGAATCTTTTTAAGACTCTTCAAGCCGCTCCACAGGAATGTAAGTTTTTTGCGCTGGCCTCGGCCGTGCCCATCGTAATCCTGGGTATGGTTTCCGCGGCCCTCAGCTTGCATTCCTATTTGCTTGTCATTCCAATCGCACTCGGTCAGCTTGTTACGACGCTGTTTTATTTCCGAGTGCTGGGATGGCTGTTGTCTCAAGCTTGGCAGACGACGTCGACGGCCGAATAGACGGACGACGCACCCCGCGCCGTTCGGTCTGCTGAAGTTCCTCTTTCAGCTCCTCCGTTGTCATGCGCAGAGACTGCTCATGACGCCACCAGCGATAGGCATAGTCCGCCAGTCCACCGATCAGCAGCCCGAGAGAAACGTGCAGTCCGGTATCAACAACGAACCTCAGCAGGCTCGTCATGCTACCCACCAAGTCACCATCCCCAAGTTGCATGAATTGCTCACGGCGATTCCAGACACTCAGCACTCCAATGGCAATCAACGCGACTAGTTGGACGATCGAAGAGACAGCTCGAATGCCACGGTCCCCCCAGGAACCACCGGCCTCGAGGGTCCACAGGCGTTCGGTTTGCGGAAGCACTCGCTGAGGTAAAAACAGCCAGCCGATTTGAGTGACATTGGCTAGCAGTGCAAATACCAGGAGGCCAATGAGCAGCGGGCCAATAACCAGCAGACCACCGACGAGGAGTGATTGGAGCTGAGCGACCAGTTCCTGACTAGTGTTCAGCGTGGAAGGTACAGCACTAAATCGCTGCTGGCTGAGCTGTACCAACCAGTCGGCGATCTGACTCATACCAAACCGTAGCATTACGAAGGCTGCTAAGGAAACGACTGCCGCCACCAGAGTACTACTGCGCGCCACTTGGCCCGCCTCACGTGCTCGTTGGCGTCGCGCTGGTGTGGCATCATGTTCGGCAAAGCCAGCTTCACTCATAAATGTTCAGCTTGCCTCGTGTTGATCGCAAATCCTGCTGGAGTGACCCACTGTCCTGGCCAGGATGAATGAGGGTTTCGTAGATCGTCTTTCCCGAGCGAGAAAGATGCTCTTCAAACAGCCAGCCCACGCCACCCAGGCCACCAATGACTAACCCAAAAAGCAGCAGAGTGTTGGCAGTGGCACCCATCACGAACGAATTGATCTGGGGTAGCACTCGACCAATCAACCCGATGATCACCAAGGACGCTGTCGTCGCCGCCACCATGGGTAAGGAGATCCTGATGGCTAATTCGCAGCTGAGCGTCAGTGATTCAATCAGTCCTGCCACCAGCATGGTCGGCATACGTGGTTCGCCCAGTGGTAAATCGTGAAAGGATTCCACTAAAGCCGCAATCGAATGACGATGTGCGCCGGATCCGAAAAAGATGGTCAGTGCGAGCCCATGAAAAAGTTGGCTGAGCGATGACCCCTCCGCATCACCCTCTGGTGCCAAGGTGTCCCCCAGCGACAATCCACTGATTTGACCAAGCCATTGGCCAGCTACTTGCATGCCGAGCAGACTGATTCGCACAGTCAGCCCCAGTAACACACCAACCATCAATTCCCAGCCCATCGGGATGAGTAAAGACGCGCCCGAGTTGCCGTGGTCCCAACGAGGCACAGTGGGTGTAATCAGTAAAGCGACGCTGAGTACAAATACGATTCGCAGTCTTAGGGAGAGCCAACGACTGCTCAGGCCAGGCAAAAATGCAGCCAGGCCCCCGAGACGCACCGTGACCAGCAAGAGGGTGTGACCGAAATGGGTAAGCCAGAGTGGCGGCGATGTGCTCCAGTCCATCATCGGCAGAACTCCCTCGGACACTTACCTATCATGGAACACTGGAGAGCAGACGAGGTGCATGCTGAATCAAGTCATGCGAATAGGCCACCAGACGCTCCAGCAGCCAGGATAGGCTCAGCGCCAGAACGAGTGTCACACCGAGCAGTTTGGGCACGGCCGATAACGTGGCATCTTGAATTTGAGTGATCGTTTGCAAGACACCAGTTGTCAGCGCGATGACCAGCGCCGCCAGTAGTGCTGGAGCACTTAGCATGAATACCTGCAGCAGAGCCTGCTGTGTCAGATCGATCGCTTGTGTGGTATCCATACTCAAAATCCAGCCTAATCGTAAAAGCTCGTCGTCCAATTACGCGCGACGTTAGCCATACGGTGCGATGCTTTGAAGCAGCATACCTACAACAAGATGCCAGCCGTTCAGTAGCACAAAAAGTAATAGCTTTAAGGGCAACGAGATCATTGCGGGAGGCAGCATGACCATGCCCATCGCCGTCGTGACAGCCGCTACGACTAAATCAACAACCAGAAATGGTAAGTAAATCTGAAAGCCAATCATGAAGGCCACTTTTAACTCACTGAGCAGAAACGCAGGTAATAACACCTGCAGTGGCACTTCGTCGTAAGTAGCCGGTTGCGCAGCTGATGACTGAGGGACATATTGATAGAAGAGCCAAACGTCGTCGCCATTACCGGCCGCGTCGATCTGCCGACTCATGAATCGCCGTAGTGGTACAACCGCGCGCGTCCAACATTCTTCCAAACTGATCGGGTCTTGCTTGCTCTGATACGGGACAATCGCCTGTTCGTAAACTTCGTTCCAAACAGGAGTCATGACCAGAATGGTGAGGAATACAGACAGGGCTGTCAGCACTTGAGTCGGTGGCAATTGTGGCAAGCCAATCGCTTGACGCAGCATACTCAAGACAATCGTAATCCGGACAAAACAAGTGGTCATTAAGAGGATTGCCGGAGCGACACTGAGCGCCGACAAGAGCAACCAAGTTGGCCATCCCGAAGGTAAAGAATCGGTCCATCGCTGGCCCGCTTCCAGCAGTTGCGGGGCGTCAGTTTCCGCCACCTGACGGGTGACCTCGGCGGTTACACTTGTCTCTAAATCACGCACTCCGTCTTCACCACACCAGGCAGTCGCGGTACTCAAGGCAAGACAAATTGCCAAGCAAGCCGGCCCCACTCGCCGCGCCGTCTCATCGAACTTCGAAATCACTCGCCGTACACTATGAGAAACCGCCGTTGGTCGTTCGCTCATACCATCACGGCACGCTTGCTCCAACTGCTCCACCTCCACGGGATCCACAATCTCCGTGAGTGTCGACAAGCCATGAGCCGTTGACCCCAGTAGCAATAGTTTGTTGCCAACTCGCACAAGTTGAAGTTCTTGCCGAGGACCGATCGACGTACGTCCTAGTAGCTCGACAGCGGTTGTGGGCAAACGTCGAGTGGCAGTGGGCAGTTTGCTCCGTAAGAGCCAAACCAGCACCAGAAAGACACCCGCGATCAGCGACCAACTGGAAACCGTCTTCGTCAGACTGGTCGGCGGAGTCGTAGGGGAACGCTGAGCGGTATTTCCGGTGGACTGTTTGGGAGCGGCGAGGGGCAGGGGAGTCACCGCCGCCTTACCCTGCCGAAATGGCACTGGAAAACTTGTTTGTTGATTCGCTGATGGCGCGGGCTGTACGTGGCGAATCGTATCGGTCGTCTGAGCCTGCAACCCACGAACTACTCCACCCGTGCCAACCAAAAACACGATGACGGCGATGCCGTATCCCGCCATCGAAAACTGCAACCACGATGTCGGCCTAAGTTTGTTCGACGTGGGGCATTTCATCAGGCAGCCCTCCGCATACTGGGACGGATAATCTCCGTCACTCGGCAACAGTAGTGATCGTCGATCAGCACGAGTTCCCCACGCGCTACCAATTGGTCATCCCGGTAAATGGCCACCACTGGTCGACCTGCATCAACTTCATCCACGCCTGAACTGCTGCCGAGCGATGATAACTCCTGAGGCCGATCATCACGGAGCAATACAGATTCCTGAGCCCGCCAGGCAGCGATCTGAGTCGGCGTGAGCGTCTGACGAATCAGTTCGATTCGCAGGCGAATCGCCGCTGCATGCTGACTCGAGGCATTCACATTCATTTTGGTCGGAGCTGGCGCTCCGGACTGCGAAAGCTCTGGCCAATCAATCGACTGGACCGCTGGTGTTTGGGGAGCAGGTTGAGTGTCGGCACGGGACAACGCCTGCTCGGCGGCCGCCAGCAGTTCATCAATATCCGTGTGCGAATGGGGGAGCGACTTCATAGGCGGTCTTGTCCCCGAAATTGTCCTTGGTGACAAGATCAAAACCTGAACGGCCGTAGCCACGTAGCCACGTAGCCACGTAGCCACGTAGCCAAATAGCCGCTGTGGTTGCTTAGCCGCTGTGGTCGTGTCGCCCCAGCAGCCGCTGTGGCCTAGGCGATATCGCGTCGCCTGAGGTGATGCTGTCGCGACGTGATATCATCCTGAGTACGCTGCTCGAAATGTGCAACGCGCCGCCGAAATCGCTCAGCCTGCTGATCGCGGAGGGTTTCCAGCATGCGCACCTGCTGCTGAGCTGCTTGGACCGCCATCTCGTGCTGGGAACGCTCAGCCTGCAGCTGTTCGTCGCGCTGACGTAGCTCCTGCAGTTCGCGGTGGAGCTTATCTTGATAACGCTGGTGATCAATGAGTGCTTCAGAATCGATAGGACCTGCCATGAGCGACCTGCGCTGCCAGTCACTTAATTCGTGAATGCGTCCCATGAGGTTTCGCAAATCCATCTGCAATCGCTGCTCGGCTTGGATCATGTGCGACAGCTCCAGTTGCCGTAAATCACGCTGACGCTGATTCCAATCCAGCAGCGAACTCAGGCGGAAATCAGCAGTGGCAGTTGGAGTGGGTGAGTGAAGCATTCGGAGTATCAGGTTGTGGCTGCGAGCTGCAGTCGAAGTTGTTCGGCCAGTTGCTCAAGTTGAGTGGAGGCCGAGGAGACGGTGGAAGATTCGTCGGTGCCTTGACGAAGAAACTGCTGCCAGTCGGGCTGTAAGCGTATGGCCGCATCCACGACAGGATTCGTTCCTGAGCGATAGGCCCCGATCGACAGCAAATCAGCATGTTGGCGATAGATTGCCAGTAGTTCACGGATTTTGGCCGCCGCCAATCGATGCTCGGCTGTCGTCACCTGTGGCATGAGTCGGCTGACGCTGTCGAGTATTTCAATTGCTGGAAAGTGACCTTGAGAGGCCAGGTGCCGAGAGAGAAAAGCATGGCCATCAAGGAGCCCGCGGACCGTGTCACTAATGGGCTCGTGGGGATCATCGCCTTCCGTTAACACCGAGTAAAATCCCGTGATGCTACCGAGTGCTGATCGACCAGCTCGCTCGACTAATTTGGGGAGCAACGCGAAGGTGCTGGGTGGATAGCCGCGAGTGGTTGGTGGTTCACCTGCTGCCAGTCCAATTTCACGCTGCGCGTGAGCGAATCGGGTAATGGAGTCCATCACTAGCAACACATGTTGACCTTGATCACGAAAGTACTCGGCGACTGCCGTTGCGAGCCAGGCAGCGCGAACTCGCAGCGGTGCCGCTTCATCACTGGTAGCGACGACGACCACACTACGAGCCAACCCAGTGGGGCCCAGATCACGCTCCAAAAACTCGTTCACTTCACGTCCCCGTTCACCGATCAAGGCGATGACAGCGACATCGGCAGAGGTGTGTCGAGCCATCATGCCAAGAGTGACACTTTTGCCGACTCCCGTTCCGGAGAAAATCCCCATTCGTTGTCCCAGGCCGCAGGTAAGTAACCCGTCGATCGCACGAATACCGGTCGAGATTGCCGTGTCGATGCGCGGTCGGGAGACCGCTGGCGGTGGCGCTCGATCCAGAGGTACTCGACTTCCCATGAGTACTCCGGTACGACTATCCAGGAATTCGCCCCGTGCGTTGATCACTCGTCCCAAAAGTGATTCACCGACCCGTACTGTTCGAGAAGTCCGTACCAGTCGCACGCGGGTACCGTAGCGGATACCCGCCAATTCATCCCAAGGAAAAATGAGCGTCAACTCGCCGCGAAAACCGATGACTTCTCCGGCACCAGGCGAATGACCCGGTCGCTGGATTTCCACCTGAGCTCCGAGTGGAGCGGGAAGATCAGCGACCGCCAGTATCGATCCCTCGAGACGTACGACACTGCCCGTAATACCGCTGGGCATCAGTCCCGGAATCTCCGCTAACAAACTCATTCGACGTGCCTCAACGCAACTCTTCCAGTACGCGTGCAATTTGTGTCGACCACTGTTGATCGATCACACCGAATTCCGTCAGTAGGCGGCAACCGCCACGCTCTAGTCGGGCATCCGCGACTAATTCGACAGTCACCGACTTCCCGAGATCAGACTGCAGTTGTCGCAGTTGCTCAGACAAGAGTTCTAGATCGCTCGGGTGCAGGGCTAATTGGCAGCGATTACGTCCGGCGGCTAACTGCAACGTTTCGCGAATGAGGTCGAGCGTGATTTCTGGTTGCTGTTGGACTTCCCGACGAATCAAACGCTCGGCAATCGCCACTGACAGATCCAGTGCTTCACGCTCCCACCGAGCTAGCCATTCCTGACGACTGCGCTGCACCGCTTGCAGTACGCTGGCCCACGTAGCCGGTGCCTCCGCTAATTGACGTTGTACGGCCGCACGTACTTCTTGCGCTGCCTCCGCCCGACCCGCCAGTAAGCCGTCGGCTGCCGCACGCTGCCGAATCTCAATCGCCTCTAGTTTCGCCGCTTCTAGCAGTGTCTCGGCTTCCCGCCGCGCTTCGTCACAGTAGCGGCGAGTGTCCGCCGTGATCTCACTCGCTTCGGCTAACGCCTGATCGCGGAGAACCGCCACCGACTTGGGAATCATCGTTTTCAGAATACCCGCCATCGCGCACCTCGACGAGTTGTTTCCGGGGCTGAAGCATGGGACGAATGATGGGCTGAATGACAAGAATTCGAAAAGTTAGACTTCGAACTGCTGACAGCTTGCTGCTCAGATGCGGGATTACTGAGACCTGACGGTTGGCCGTCCTGCGCTTGCATCTCGGTAGCCAACTGCAAAAGTTTCTCAGTGGCGACGGCTGCGTCGGCTAAACGCCAGGGGCCCAGTCGAGTCAATTGTCGTGCTAATTCACGAGCATCTCGGGGAGCAAGTCGTGCTTGAAACTTGCGTGCGACATCCGCAGGTGCGCTAGCGAGTGCCAGCAGCACAACGAGCGGTTCCGCGGTGACGAGTAGTTTCGCCAACTGCGGATCACTCCACGTGAGTAATTCCGCAAAACCTAAAGACGGTCGTTCGGTAGCAGGCGTTGCTTGTGGCATGTCTCGTGCGGGATCCGCCAGCGACGAGACTCGGTCAAACTCGTCGTTAGCCTCGGTGTCCGCTGGCTGTTCTAAGTCCTTATCCCACGACAGGGAGGTAGCTGACGATGCGTGTGCCTCGACCACGGTGGCATCATTTCCTCGTAACTTGCTGGTCCAGGCCACTCGTTGGGGTTCACTGGCAGCTTCCAGGATCGCTCGCGCTGCCGCTACTCCTTGCTCGGGTGCGTTGCCCGTGGCGTCCAGCCAGGGCAGCCGAGTTTCGATGAGGTCCACGATTTCACGTAGTAATTCCGGAGCAGCTTGAGGCGCTCGGGCAATTCGGCGGAGCACGTCCGTTTGCATCTCAGCCGGTAATGTCCCCAGAACTTCCGCGGCTTGAGTGGGAGGAAGATGAGCGAGGATCACTGCCACAACCTGCGGATGCTCGGTGCCTAACGTTTGCCCGATGGAGCGAGCTGGCAAGTCGCGCCACGGTAAATAGCTCTTGATCGCTGTCAGGCCCTCGGATGTCGAACTGTCTTCGTGCCGAGCAAGGTGGCGGGCAAGTGAGTCGTCCACTTCCACGGCGGCTGATTCCTCGACCGACTCCTCTTCCGATTCCACTCCAGCCAGGAAGTCGGCTACCACCTGCTCCCGTTCGTGGGGATCAATGTCTGTCAAATCGCTGGCCAATTGACAAATCGCGGCCTGAGTTTCGGGAGATAATTGCTCGAGTAAGGTTTCAGCAATCGGCGGATCCACGCTGGCGATTAGAATTGCTACCTTTCGCAGAGCCGTGGAATGCTGCGTGAATGAGTCCGTAAGTGTCGTCATGGTCTGCCCAGCCTTTTACGATCGAGTGGCCAGCCAGCGTTGTAAGCGCTTAGCGGCTAATTCCGGGTCGTGATGTACGCGGTTGGCCAGTTCTTGACGCAGATCAACTCGCTCGGCACGTTCAGTTCGCTCGCCGCGCTCATGCCGCTCGCCGCGCTCATGCCGCTCGCCGCGCTCATGCCGCTCACTCCGCAGACGCTCGGTGAGCGGACGTTCCTGAGTGCTAAGCTCCAGTGGCTGAGCGAAAACCGTAGTGGCAGCGGTTTCATTCGGCTCCAGTCCCAGTCGATCCGTGTCGGCCGTCGAGCCCAATTCAATGGCCATGCGGGAGGATGATTTGAGAGAGTGCGTCAGCCAGCCGATGGCGAGTAACCCGGCAAACATTCCGAGAAGCGTGGCTGCATGATCGCGACCCCAAGCGGAAATCAGCGGCCAGTCCAGCGCGAGCGGGGAGTTGAGTGGACCGGCATCGGCAAACGTTTCAATCGTGATCGCGCGCTGCTGATCGGTTGTTAGTAGCGACGGTGGCAGTAAGGGCACAATTGCGGCTTCAACCAAGCGCCGATTCTCCTCTTCAAACCGCTTCCATTGGAGTGATTGAGGGGCGGGAGGCGTCGCGGCTGGCCCAACTTTGCTGCGACGCTGCCACTCGCGGCGCAGACTACTTTCCGGTAAGCCAATTGAGGCGGCCACATGTCGGGGCGCTTGTCCGGCAGCATCCAATTCCACATTCACGCTGACGACCATGCCCGGATACATGCTCAATCGCTGACGAATCTTTTCCGTATACGATTGCTCGAGACGTCGCTGTAACGCCGTGTAATCCGACTCGACGGCGGCCGTCGCTGGGGCAGTGGCCAAATCGTCTTCTTGCGAATAGGCAACTCCGGCATTCAAGTCCAGCACGGTGATGGCTTGAGGATCAGCGATGCCGACGGAATTCATCACCGTCCGTCGAATCGCTCGAATGCGCGCTTCATCCAGCGCCCGATTGGCAGTCGCTCGTACAGCTACCGTCGCGCGGCGCTCCCGACGCTTGGGAAATGTCGCCGTTTCCGACTCATCGTACTGGATACTCACCTCTTCGATCCCAGACATTTTACGCAGCATCAGTGCCAGCTCTCGCTCCTTGGCGAGTTTCCAGAGAGCATCACGTTGGCGCTGACTGTGAAATGGAGTGTCCTGGCTCAAGACGCGTTCGGTATGCGAAAAAAATGCTGCTGGTAACGCGCCGGCGTCTGCCAGAGCTTTGAGGTACAGATCTTTTTTCGAGCGCGGCACGAACAGTTGGCCATCCTTGACTTGAGCTTCATTCAGCCGTGCTTTTGCCAAGGCTGTTTCCATCGCGGACAGCTCAGCCGGTGATATCGTCTGGTGGCTGATGAGAGCGTCAAACGTGGCCCGCGAATTCCAGTGCAGCAGAGCAGCGATGAGCAGCACCAGCGCGGCCAGCATCGCCAGGAGCGATCCGCGCAGAAATCCCGACGCCTGGCTCCATGCGGTGGCCAGTTGGCGCGGTAGACGATTGAGGAACTCCATCCCTGGACCTCCGAAAACGCAGCCATCCTGGCTGCGATGCTGTGAGCAACGATTGCGTATCTACCGGAGATGGACGCTTGGTGTCAAGGTGAAACGCAGTTCCGTTCAATTCAGGGGGCAACGGGAACTGTCCAAAGTAGACGATTCCGTTGTCGTCTGGCCCGTCACCCGCTCCATCAACCAGTGATCAAGGTCGCGGAGCATCTGCGTTGTCAATTCATCACCCGTCGGATATTGCCGGACCGTCGCGGAAATCCCCGCAGCATGGAAGAGCTGCAAATTCTCACACAATTGGTCGACCGTGTAACCCTCTGCATCGCGACCTTGGGTGAGAAACAATGGGCATCGCCGCAGTCGCGTTACGTTCGTCAAAATTCCCGGTTCCGCAGGAAATTCGCCTCCTAAGGAAACCAGGCCAGCGAACAGATGCGGTTGCCGAGCACCAATTCGCAGCGCCATGCTGCCTCCACAACCCAGTCCGGCTAAAAAGACATGCTCAGGATTGATATGGAGCTTCTGCGAGGCAATCTCAAGGCACTCGCTCACATACTGTTCGGCTAACTGCACCTCCTCGAGAGATGCACCCCAGGTGAGCAGTGCGGATTGCGGGTGCGAGCGCCGCGTGCCACGCGGAGCGATCGCTGCATAATTACGCACACTCAGCCCCGGCATCACGCGCCCTAGCTGCCGTTCATGATCATCTGGCCCGTGGAGCCAGATGATCAGCGGATAAGCGTAGTTCGGCTCATAATGCAGCGGCATGAAGAGGTGATAGCGGAGCGTGCTAGCAGCGGCGGAGCGAAACGGAGCGGGGATGTCAGCTAGTGCGAGCGAGCCGACGGCGGAGTGGGCTGGATGAGTACCACTGGGACGCCTGGACGATAGCTCAATACGATTCATACCTGATCCTTCGCGGGCCACCGGGTCCGATCTGAATCGTCGCGTTGTAAATCAAAGCGTTACGCGCTGTCAACGCCAAGATGATGAATCACGATCGCTGCGTGTGATCGCTCGGACAGCACGCTCGAGAATGGTTTGAATGCCCGTTAGTGAGCAGTTCGTTACGAGAAAAACGTCAACCGCTTGGCAAGACAATCGCCGGGGAATGATTTCCCCGGCGATCATCGCGACGATGGTCACCGCGCGTTACGTTAGGCAGACGCGGACTGACTGAGCAATTCGCCCATCGTCTTCACCAGGGACTTGACGGCGTTGACGCTCTTTTCGAACGCTTGTTTTTCCTCGCTGGTGAGTTGCAGTTCGACAATTCGCTCTACGCCACGCGCACCTAAAACGCAGGGAACGCCCACGTAGTAGCCTCCCACGCCATATTCTTTATCGCAGTAGGCGGCGCAGGGCAGTAGACGCTTCTTGTCGCGGACGATGGCTTCGACCATTTGCGCCGTGGCGGCGGCGGGAGCGTAGTAAGCGCTGCCGGTTTTGAGCAAGCTGACAATCTCTGCACCACCATCGCGAGTACGCTGCACGATTTCAGCCAGGCGAGCGGCGGGGATGAGCTGCGTGACCGGGATGCCACCCACCGACGTGCAGCTGGGTAGCGGTACCATCGTGTCACCATGTCCGCCCAGCAGCAGCGCCGACACATCTTCGACGCTCACGCCTAGTTCCATGGCGAGGAACGTGCGATAGCGAGCTGTGTCGAGCACACCGGCTTGACCGATCACTCGGTGGGACGGGAAACCCGTGACCTGCAACACTCGCTGCACCATGGCGTCGAGTGGATTGGAGACCACAATCACGATCGCATTTGGACTGGTGGCCTTCACTTGTTCCGCCACCGACGACACGATCTTGGCATTCGTCGTCAACAGGTCATCGCGACTCATGCCCGGCTTACGAGGAATTCCGGCGGTGATCACGACGACGTCGCTGCCGGCCGTCGCTTCGTAGGACGTGGCGCCGGTAATGTTGGCATCAAAGCCCATGATGGGCGAGCTTTGCATGAGGTCGAGTGCTTTACCTTTGGGCATGTTTTCCGTCTGGGGAATATCGACGAGGACGATGTCGCCCAGTTCTGCCGCCGCACACCAATGTGCCGTTGTCGCTCCCACATTGCCCGCACCCACGATCGTAATCTTCGCGCGACCCATGAAACGCTACTCCTCGATAAACACCTAGTAGGAAAAACACCAAGGCGTCATTTAACCGCGCGGTATCCATGGTGGCAAGCGACTGTCGGCCGAGCGGTTAGAGCCATAAGACGGTCGAAATCGAACCGGCGGCCTGCTGTCTAGCGATCCTGGTCTGAGGGGCGCATCTAGCGGCGCACTTCGCTGCGATCGCTGGCGAGTTGGCTAGTGCTGAGGCGTGGAAAGCGACCGGCGATCGCCTTCAGTGGGCCACTGAGCACGTAATAGAAAATGATCAGCGGAATCGCCAGTTCGTGAACGAGAAAGACGGCCACGATGGCAAAAATCAGTTGCACTAAATGGCGAAAACTGCGGCGCCCACGAAACAGCTGGTTAAACAGATGCGGATACCGAATCCGCGAAACCATCAGGCAAGCGACTGACAGGGTTACGAGGGGCAAGCTAAAGGTTGTGATCCACTTGATCCAATCCCCCATGTTCTGCATCGCATCGGACACCTCGGGACCTGACCACTTGGTCAGTCCGGGCGCAATCACCACCAGCGAAGCCACCATCCCAGCTGCCGCGGGAGAGGGTAGCCCCGAAAAATGTTCGTGATCGGGATTTGACTGCTTCGAGACATTAAAGCGTGCCAGTCGCAGGATGGCGCAGAGCATATAAAGCACCGCAATCACCCACAAAATACGCGGATGAAAAACATGCTCGAAAGATGACTTGAGCATCAAAAATGCCGGCGCCACACCGAAGCTAATTGCATCGCAGAGGCTATCGAGCTGGGCGCCGAAATCGGAAGTCTGACGCGAGAAGCGTGCCAGCGGCCCATCCAGCGCATCACAAACCATCGCTCCAAAAATGAGCAGTGCGGCTGTATACAGATCTTCCTTGGACGCAAATTCAGGACCGAGCTTGGCCGCGTAGGTGATCGCACCAAAACCGCACACGGCATTACCCAAAGTCAGCAAAGAAGGGAGCACAGCGAAGAGTCGTCGCTTGCGCAGTTCACGAATCGAGCCACCGCGTCGCGTGGTTTCAACCTCCGCCATGTTCTACGCTCCTCGTTGCATATCGAGCCATCACCGAAGCACCCGCTCGGACCGTTTCCCCAATTTCCACCGCGACCTTCAGTCCCGGTTCGTCGGGAATGATGAGTTCGGTGCGCGAGCCAAGCTTGATCATACCGAACTGCTCACCACAGTCCAGTTCATCGCCCGGTCGGACCCAGCAGACAATCCGACGAGCGATGGCGCCGGCGATCTGCTTGATCACCATACGACGTCCCTGAGGACCGGTTTCCTGCAGTCGCACATGCATCTGTTCGTTGTATTTCACCGAGTCAGCGAAGAGTGCGTTCATAAACTTGCCTCGATGATACGTGAGCCCCACGACGCGCGCTGCCACCGGCACTCGATTGATGTGAACATTAAACACACTCAGGAAAATACCAATCACGACGGCCGGGCCACCGATGAACTCGTCATGCTCAAGGCGTTCGATCGTCACCACCTTGCCATCGGCGGGAGCCACATAAATGCCCTCACCCACCGGTGCCACTCGTCTTGGATTGCGAAAAAACGTGACCACGAACAGGCCCAGTGTGGCACAGGTGATTGCCACCGGCCAAAAGTACCAAAGGCTCAGAGCAGCCCAGGCACTCACAGCGGCCAGTAGCAGGAAGCTACCACTGATGAGTATCAGTTCCGCCAGTCCGACGCGAGCTACACCCAGATGACCGCGCCAGACAAAAGGGTCGTCCGCAGGTTTCCAGTGGCAGTCCGTTTGATTGCAGTAGAACTTCAAGTCACGCGGGTCGAGCACTTCATGGGGTACGCCCTGTGGTTCACCTTGCCGGCAACTACGCATCCGCTCCACATAGCCGCGCCGAAACGTACGCAGGTAGAACCGGCGCCACGACCCCCAGGCGAGTTCGGCTGACATGCACCAGCCGCCACCCGGTTGAATGCTGGTGATCTGCGGATCCATCCGCTCCTCCTTAACCCGTTGTCCACGGTCGGCGGCCGAAGCACTGGCAGACGAAACGGGGGACGAAGGGGCGGGCGGCTGAGACGAAGCGGTCATATCACGTCACTTGTTCCACAACTGGGTGTTTAACACAACGTTCCCATGATAGTTTCTGACGCTGCGGGCGACGAGTACCGACGAGGTGGTTGCCTCCTGGATCGGCGACTTCGGCGACTTCGGCGACAGCAATAAACTCGGAATCACGGACTCCTCGCAGGCCCCCGGCCACTACATGACAACTTGTTGAAGTGCCCGGGACCGTGTGTTACAAGAACGCTGGCGAACTTCCACCGATCGCCCACCGCCTCGCCGCTCGGCCGCTCGGTCTCTCCCCGCACTTAACACCCCTCACCACTGTCGCCCGTCAACACTGTCGCCCGTCAACACTCACCGTTTTTCTCGGAGTTGCCGCTATGGCATCGATCGTTCCTCGTCGCCTCTTGGGGCTGGCCGCCGGGTTGCTGCTGGTCACCCTATCTCCTGGGTATGCTCAGGAAGGTCGTTCGCAGAGTTTCCCGCTCGCCAGTGAGCTTCCGTCGCGAGCGGAATTGCCGGATCCACTCGTCATGCTCGATGGCAGTCGTATCACCACCCCGGAACAGTGGCGAACTAGGCGTCGTCCCGAGCTCAAGGCTCTTTTCCAGCACTATATGTACGGCCGGTTGCCCGCTCGTCCGCGGTCTGCGGTGGTCGAGTCTTCGTGGCAAGATGCTTCATTCCTTCAGGGACAGGCGGTCATCTCGGAGGAAACCGTGGCGTTTCAGGGCCCGGATTTACCTCAGCGCTTACGAGTGCTGACGATTCGCCCGAAACACGCGGGGCCGATTCCCGCTTTCGTTGCGATGAACTTCTGTGGCAATCATGCCGTGGTCAATCATCCCAAAATCGCCATTCCCACCACTTGGATCTACAACTCGTGTGCGGGTGTAGAGAAAGAGCGTGCAACCGAAAAGGGACGCGGTGGGCAAGCGGATGTTTGGAACGTCGATCTGATCCTACAGCGCGGCTATGCTCTGGTGACCTTTTACAGCGGGGATATCGATCCCGACACACCCGATTTTGCGGACGGCATCGAGCCTCATTTTTTACCTGCGGGTCAAAACGGTCCGAAACCGGATGATGCGGGCGCCATTGCAGCATGGGCCTGGGGCTATCATCGAGTGGCCGATCATCTGCTCGAACAGCACGCAGATCAATTCACTCAGGAACGTGGCTTGATTGCGGTCGGCCATTCTCGCAACGGCAAGACGGCACTTTTGGCCGCTGCCATGGACGAACGATTTGCGATTGCGATGCCCCATCAAGCCGGCTGCGGCGGCACGGCCCCCAGCCGCGGTAAAGTGGGGGAGTCGGTGAAGCAGATCAACGATCGATTTCCCCATTGGTTCTGCGATGCCTTCACCGCCTTCAACGACGACCCCTCGAAGCTGCCGTTTGATCAGCATGCCCTAGTGGCCTTGTGTGCCCCGCGGCCCGTGCTCTTTACCAACGCTCAAGAAGACCAGTGGGCCAACCCCGACGGACAATTCGAAATGCTACGCGCGGCCGAACCGGTTTATCAGCTGTTGCAAGCTGGCGGCCTGGCGTCGCCCAGCCGTCCACCGCTGGGAAAACTGGCCGCCGGCCGACTCGGATACTTTATTCGCGACGGCAAGCACTCCATGAATCGCGTCGATTGGCAAGCGTTTCTCGATTACGCGGATGCTCAACTGCCCAAGCCGCGGCCCTAACGGAGTGCTGAAAAGACGAGGGATTTCTACAGCGATGGCGGGCTTCTGATGGCTCCTGAACGAAAACTGCGAGCAAGATTCGTGTCTTGTTTTGAAAGTATGCCGTAGCAATCGCCCGTCGGCCCGCGGGGCCAGTAACCGAGCAGCCCAGCGCAGTGCCATCCGTGGGCTTCCGTGACTTATGACACGGCTTGAATCCCGTCACGAGGTCGCGCAAAAGCAACGTGCCGCCAAAGTGCGCGCGCGATGAGTCGCTAGTGAGTCGCTCGAAAATCTCATCCGTCGCGGGTGAAGTTGATGTTTCGGTTGACAGAGGATCGATAAACGATTGATAATAGATAATTCTATTGCCTGGGGAAGTCTGCGTTTTAGGAGTCGATTGCCATGAAAGCCGCGACGAAGTGTTCTGGGCCGGTATCCCGTCGGAATTTTCTCCAGGTCGGCTCGGCGGCGCTAGGCGGATTGGGCCTGGCGGATCTGCTGCGGCTGAGAGCGACGGGCGCGACTGACTCCCACAAAGCGGATCATTCCGTCATCTTCATTTGGCTGCCCGGTGGGCCGCCCCACATGGAGACGTACGATATGAAACCCGCCGCGACACTCGACTATCGCGGCGAGTTCCGGCCGATTGCGACGAATGTTCCCGGACTGGACGTCTGTGAATTGATGCCGCGTCATGCCAAGATCGCTCACAAATACAACATCATTCGCTCCGTGGCCCACAACTTCGCGGACCATGGTGGTGGACACAAGAAGTTTTTAACGGGTCGTGACCCCAAGGAACCAACGGGCTTTGTCAACGATTTTCCGATGGTCGGTTCAGTCGTGGCGAAAGAGAGCGAAGGGCGAAAACAAACGGGACTGCCGTCATATATCTGTGGAGCCGATGGAGGTCGCACGCAAGTCGATACCTTCAGCTTTGGCTCCGCCTATCTCGGCTCTGCCTACACCCCTTTCACCTTTGGCGGTGATCCCAGTTCGCCCACCTTCAAGATTGACAACCTAGGTGTCAGCAAAGACATCGAAGCTCGGCTGGATGATCGACTTAAACTGCTCAGCGGATTTGACAATTTGCGACGCGGTTTTGAACGTAACGACGTCATGAACTCGCTGGATAAATTCAATCAGCAAGCGGTGAGCTTGATGTTGAGTCCACAGGCGCGGGAAGCATTTGATTTGAGTCGCGAATCGGAAGCGCTGCGCGAGCGCTACGGTCGCCACGCCTGGGGGCATCGAGCGCTGCTGGCTCGACGCCTCGTCGAAGCCGGCTGTAATTTCGTGACGATGGTCATGGAGAATCCGTATATCTCCGGCGTGCCGTGGCTGAAGGAAGGCACCTACAACTGGGATTCTCATGCTGTCAACTGTCACATGTTCCATGATCTGCGGGTGCGCTTACCGATTTATGACCAAGCCATTACAGCACTGGTCGAAGATCTCGAAGATCGTGGTTTGACCAAAAAAGTGCTTTTGATCGTGACGGGCGAGTTTGGACGCACGCCGCGAATCACGACCACGGCAGGATCGCAAACGGGAGTGGCGCAGCCGGGACGCGATCATTGGCCACAGGCCATGTCGATGTTGGTCAGTGGCGGTGGCATGCGTACCGGCCAAGTCATCGGCTCAACCAACCCCAAGGGCGAATATCCACTCGATCGACCCCTTACTCCGAACGACTTGTGGGCGACGATGTATCGGCATCTGGGCATCGATACCTCCGTCTCGTATCCCGACCACAGTGGTCGACCGATGCCCATCCTGACCGGTGGACAAGCGATTGACGAACTGCTGCCGGTCGCCTAAGCCGGTAACCAAGCAGCGCATCGCTTCGCCCGACGCCAGGTCAAGTCGTTAGCCAGTCTGAATTGGCAGGGGGGGGGCGAGTTGCCCGGGACTGGCATCGGCTCGTTAGCGTGGGCGAATTCCTGGTGGCAGCGGAATGTTGGGAATCGGGAAGTTGCCGGGTAAGGTTCCACCCGAATTGCCACCTGGCGCGCCGGCGCCAGGCTGGTTGCCGCCCGGAGCGGGCGCTGTTCCCTTCGGCCGAATCAATCGATCAAGACCACGATTGAGTTCGTTTTCGATCACCTTACCAGCGGCGTTGGTAATCGTTTGTGATGTTAATTGCTGCAGCACTCGCTGATCTAACTTGGGAGCCTGCAGCGTACCGCTGATTGGCAAGCGAAGCTTTTGACCTTGCAGGGAGGCCAAGTAACGGTTCTTGGAAACCCATTCATCTCGAATCGGAATCTCAGCGGCGAGATCCAGTGTGTTATCAAGTCCCACCGAGCCGCTAGTGACCAGTTCCACTTCCTTCAGTTTGACCACCAATCGTTCGTGATAAACACGCCGCTCGCGCAGATGAAAGGGCACTTCTTGAGTGGGCAACTGCAGCCACACCGGTCCGGCTCCAGGTTCCGATGTGGCGCTGGCCGGACGCCCGTCGCCAATCACTTTGGCCAACTGAGCTACCTGCAGCAATTCACGGGCCAGGGGCCCAGGACCAACTTGAATCGAATGCACGGTGAGGCTGCCTTGGAGATGACCGCTGGTTGGATCATCCAGTGGCACCACGGCCGGCTTGAGGAGTTCCGCCGAGAACTTTCCGTCGGCCTCTGCCACGTCAGCTACGATCGGCATCACGTACTTCAACCAACCGGCACACATTTCCGGTGCAATCCGCACTTGATCCAGGACTCGACCGGCCTGAGCCATCACCAACGGCCGAGGTTCATGTAAGTAGAGCTGTGGTTCCAGGTGGAGCCGTCCCGAGCTTAGGGCCACATCAATCGGTTTTACAGAGACCACTCCTTGATTCAAGTTCGCTTCAATCTGCCCTGGTCCCAGCGGAATACCGAACAGTGCCGCGCCACTCCAGCCGACACTGGCCTGAGCTGCTAAATCGCGCGGTGGCCACGGCGAGTTGGTGCCCGCGGCGGCAGCATCGGCCGGCGGCGTACTCACCAGTTTCCCCACGGCACCGGCAGCATGATTGCGGACTAGCGCTCCCCCAGCGACATTGCCTCCAGCCGGTTGGCCACCGACTTGGGTGAGCGACATTTGTCGGAGTGGTCCGCGCAGCTGGAAGGGGCGAGTTTCCTGGCCCTCTAGGGAGAACTGTTCGCCCAACCGACCTTGCAAGCGTCGAGTTACTTCAGCCAAGTCATAGGCGATTTCGCCCTGGAGTGCGACCTGAGAATCTTTCGTGATTCCCGCCACCTCGCCCGTTGCCGAAAGTTTCAGAGCATCGCAGAGCAGATCGCAGGCGCTAAGCTGAACGCGGTCACGGCTGGGATCAAATTCGCCTTGACCCGTTAGTCGCAGGGTGGGTTCGAGCCAGACTAGTTTCATCGGCGGTACGCCCGTGGCACTCGCGGCAGGCTTACTTCCAGCGCCACCGATGGCTGCTCGACCACTGGGAACCGCAGCATCTTCCGACACGCTTTGATGATAGGCCAGTTGCTCGAAATCTACTGCCCAGCGGCCATTGATCACGCCTTGCTGCTGATCCACTTTTACTTGTCCCGTAGCCTTACCAGCGATACTCCAATCCCAAGGTTGTCGTGGATCTTGAAACCAATAACTCAGTCGCGTCAGGTCGGCGCGGAAGCCCACATTGGCACGGGCAGTCGGCTGACCGGCTCCGAGTGTCACGTCCACTTGATCGGCGCGAAAGGCCAAGGCAGAGCTGGCAAACGTCAAGGAGTTGGCCGTCAAGTGCTGATTCGCGGATTGCCAGCTCAGATCCGATTCCAACTGTACTCGTGGCTCGCGTAGCGACAGCCAATCACTGACCACCTGTAAGTCATTGATGTCCGCTTTCGCGGACTTTAAGGCGACTTCACTTGGCGATACGGCGCCAGCGAACGTGATCACGCCCTGGCCACCCACATCCCAGCCCGCTGTCGAGACCAAGAGTCGTGCTCGTGAGAGCCAGCGATTGAGATCACCCGCCAAGCGGCCGGTGATCGGCCAACGATGATTCGTGGCTGGTTGAGCAACTGGTTCCACCAAGTCCACCAGTAGTTGATCCTGCCCCGCTTGAATCTGTAGCTGTGCCGCTTCAATGCGTTCAATTCCCTGACTAGTCAACACGCCGGAAGTAGATACTTGGAGGTTGAGGTCGGGTTCCTGCAAAGACTGCTCCGGGCCCAAGGTCACCGTCAATTGACTCAATCGCAGGTCGCCGCGCGCTGATAGCGGCTGCTGCCCATCACCCGCCTGGCCTGCTGGTTGCCAGTTCAATTCACCTCGTAAGGAACCGGCAAGTTGCAAGGACTGTAAATCAAAGAAGCGATCGAGTTCCTCGGCGAGTTTTCCCAGGTCGCCTTGCAACACCAGTCGCCCTTGGTCAAGTTGGCCAGCGGCTTCGGCTTGTAAAAATGTCGATTGGCATTGCAGTCGATCCAGAATGAAGTTGGTGGAAGTGGGTGAGTTGGCCGATTGATGTGCCGCAAAATTCATCTCAATAGGCTGCTGCCATTGCACGCGACGTCCATCGCTGTTCGCCTCTAAATCACTGGACGCCAAGTTGCCCGTCCAGCGTCGTACGTCTCCCTCCGCCGCACTCGACAGCTGCCAGCTCAGTTTGCCCGCTGTGATCTCCGTTCCTGTTCGCACTCGCAGCAGTTGCGGAGCAAGTTGGGCGAGTCGGGCCAGGTCGAGTGAACCCTGCAAGCGATAATCCTCGGATTGCAGTAATTCCAGAAAGGCATTGCGCGCCGCCTCCCCGCGCAGTGCCGCCAGTGAGAAGCCACCATTGGCTTGTAGCTGTGCCACTTCGGTTTGTAGATCGATTCCTTGGAGGGTGCAGAAATCACCCTCAACTTGCACCTGACCGAGTAACTGCAACTGGCTTAGCTGCAGCGGTTCCGTTCCCAGATAAGCTGGGGCATGAACGGCCAGGTTATGGGTCGTGAATTGTTTTAATTCCACATTTTGCTTGTCGCCCGACCAGTGCAACCTGCCATCCACCGACAACTCGCCGGCCACCGCCAGTGGTCCCACCCAGCGGCGTAGCAGCGGAGTCGCCCAGCCCAACGGCAAGCCGTTCGTATGCAGTTCCAGTTCGCCGGCACCCAAGTTCGTGCTCAGGCTCGTGCCAGGTTCAGACGTAGCGGGAGCCCCGTTTGGGCTATTCCCACTGCTGAGGGAAACACGACCTTCAAACTGACCAACTCCCATGCGGCTCTCTTGATCAGATAAAGCGCCGGGAACGGAGGTTGTGATCCCAGCGGCAGGTACTTCGGCCGCTGCATCGACTAAGCGTGCCAGCGTGCCGCGCCACTGAGCGGTCGAGTGGGCGTTGGCCGACGAAATCCACTGCAATTGCAACTGATCCGCACGCCAGGTTTGTCGTGCCACAAGATCCTCGATATCCACTCGACCATCCACCACCGTGACGGTGAGGAGCGGCGGCGCGGAGTTGCTCGGAGGTGCTGCAGGTTGAGCGATGAGCAGATCTTCTAGATTGCTGCCCTCGGCGCGCAAACTAATGCGAGCTTGTGGGTTCGAGATAATGAATTCTCCCAGATCACCGCGATTTAGGGCGAGTCCCAGGAGTGAACGACTGCTGGCCAGGCTGCCGACGACTGCCACCGGTTGCCCTTCCGTATCGAGCCACTGCACGTCGTACAATCGAATCGGGCTGAGCCACCCCAATGACACTCGACCACAGCGAATCTGGCCCCGGATCTGGCCTGCGACGGCCCGGTCTACCAGCGTATTCCAGAGGGCGGTATGAGGGATCACCAGAGGAGCCACCCAGACCAACAAAATGGGCACCAGCAAGCCGATGAGAAGCTTGGTTTTGGTTCGTCGACGTCCCTGTTGCATGTGGCCACTCCTTTGCACTTCAGCCATTCCTGCAGCTACCCTCCGGGCAGCTGCCGGCGGAATTGTAGCGCCCGAAGGCAATCCCGCCTAGGTTGATTCGTCTACCAGTCTCTCGGAATGGCGGATCCATGTTTCTGTACAACCACGCACAGTGCTCGCTGGCTGGCCGTCGATCTGAATCGTCGGAAGGTTCCGTCCCCCAGCGGGAAAGAATGGGATTGGACGCATGTCAAAAACCTGCTCAGGCATCCCGTCTACCTGGGCTCGCTCACCCACGGGCGTCGCGGTGGCCCAAATCGCAAGCACATACTTTCAGGCCTCCTGCGGTGCAGACATTGCGGCGGCATTCGCACCGGTTCCGCTGGTGGGCATGGTCGGTCCCAAAAGAACCTGATCTACGTCGAATGTAAATACAAGCGAGCTCGCGAAATCGTGAACACGTCGAGCCGAGGCATTCGATCGCCAGGCGCGCGAGTGCCTTGAACTCTCTGTGGACTGAGTTCCAGACGCTTCGATTCCCAGGAGCTTGCTTACCTGGCTATTTGAATGTCATTGCTCCGCGATTCGTTCCAGCCAACAGGGACAGTGACTCACCGAAATCTCGGTCGGAATCAACCCCGGCGTGGCCCCGGGCCGAGCTGCTGCGGGCCCGCTTTCGCGTCACTCATCTACTGATTTCGTAGCCAATCACTCGGGAGTTCCAGCAGCGTTTCACTGGGGGCGAGTACCGCATCTTCTTCGTCTTCACCCGGAGCGATATAGCCCCGCCGGGTCAGGTAGAAGTCATCTCGACTGGCGTGGTCGGTTTGCACCGTGACGAGCTGATAATGACCATCCTCGAAGAGCACATTCTGTCCCCATTGCTCATGATGTGGACTGTGCAATCCCCCGCGTTCCAGCGGTGTGCGTGTCACTCGTGGTGAGAGCGGGTTGGAGGGAACGACACGCGTGGTATGGGCGAGTGTTGGGAGGAAGCCGGGTAAGTTGGGACAATCTGCGAGGATGGGGAAGTACGCGCGATGGCGATTTCGTGGGCCACGATATTGCTGACGAGAAACATGACCCAGGGAATAGGCGTAGTCCCCGCCCGCTCGTCGCTGATATTCCCGCAGCGTGTCTCCGACCGCTTGGTCGAGCTGGTTTAGGGTAACGGGAGTCACCCGGGCCAGTAAGCCACGATGTCCACCGCCGGGACAGTCCAGCAGGTTGGCGTGGGCCAGCAGCGAGCTGTCACGTAGCACGGGACCAAAAACGCCGGCAAATGCTCGCGGACCGTTGAGCGATAGCTGGGGGAAATAGCCTTGATGAAGGTCGCTGTAGGCTGACAGGGCAATCCCTAGCTGTCGCAGGTTGTTCTGACAGACGGCGGCCCGGGAGCGAAAGCGACTGTGAGAGATGGCTGGTAAAAGAAGAAAGCCGGCGATCACGAGGATGCCGGCTAACACGAGCCAATCGGGCAAAGAGAAACCGCTGCGGGAGCGATATTCTCGCCATGCTGTCTCACGCTGAGACAACCGGCATTCAGTGTGAGTGGAGTTGGCGGGGTAAGGGGATGCGGGAAAGTGTTGTTCGCTGGTGGTGACCTGGTCCCAGATAGCGGTGCAGGTACGAGTGGCGAGCCGAGGTGGTGGATCGACTGACCCGTGAGCCGCCGCCAGCAAGCTTACGTGAGATCGCAAGCGAGCCAGTTCCTGTCGTAACTCAGCATCCGTCTCCAAGGCCACGAGCACCTCTTGGTGCTCGTGGTCTTCCAAACCGTTCGTCAAGAAACCCAACAGATGGTCGCGTAGTTGTCCGCTCATAAATCGTTAGGATTCCGAGTGCGTTTTGTTCCAGAGCTCCGTTAGTTTCAGCACGGCACTATGCATGCGACTCTTGATCGTTCCCGTTGGCACTTTCAGGGCCTCAGCCACTTCGCTGTATTTCAGGCCCTGGTAGTAGATCAAATGAATCAACTGGCGATAGTTTTCCGGTAACTGACTGATCAGCTTACGCACCACTTCGCCTTGTTCTTGACGAT
This sequence comes from Pirellulaceae bacterium, assembly GCA_044235425.1. Classification (GTDB taxonomy): domain Bacteria; phylum Planctomycetota; class Planctomycetia; order Pirellulales; family Pirellulaceae; genus JBJSXJ01. The sequence goes on along the minus strand of JBIIHW010000041.1, from coordinate 7,781 downwards.
CGGCATCGCACGCTGGGTCAGGTACATTGCTGACCAACAAGTCAACTAACTTGCCAACGTCGCTCTCGGAGTGGGAGTTTTTGCGGTCGAGGCTGATCGCCTTGTGCCGCCGATTTCGACGCTGGCTATCAATCGCTTGATTGGTGGCCACGGCATACAACCATGGCCGAAATTTTCGCCCCTCCTCGAACTGCGCCCGCTTTACGTAGACCTGAGTGAAGGCTGCCTGGAAAGCATCCTCGGCCATCTCGGCATCACCCAGATAACGTCGCAGATAACTGAACAACTCTCGCTCGTAGCGATGCACCAGTTGCTCAAAGGCATCTCGATCACCCTCATCGCGAAAACGCAGAAACAGCTCTTCATCGTTCTCTACCACAGGGTCCGACACGACTGCGCGATTCATTTCCAGAGTTGCGAACATGGTTTTGTACGTTCCAGCGGGAAAAGAGTTCGTTCGAAAATTGACACTAAGCTCGGCGAGCTCTAAACTCACGACTCATTCCAGATGCAAGCAGCGTGCCAATGTCAGAAAATTCCCGCAGCAAAACGCTCGAGTGGGCCGCGCCAGGCGACATTAACGCCTTTTTTGGCTTGATGTTAGATAATATTGCCCAGTTGCTGCTGACCGTTAGCTTACTGAGCTCAGTTTTCGGCTTTCCGGCAAAATTTGCACTCCGTTACCTCGTTCCGGGGACTGCCATTGGCGTCCTGGTCGGCGATTTTCTCTTCTTTTGTCAAGCTTTGAGACTGTCGCGTCGCACTTTGAGACAAAATGTGACCGCCATGCCCCTCGGGCTCGATACCCCTAGCACGCTCGGCACCGTGCTCCTCGTGGTAGGCCCCGCTTTTCTCCAGGCTAAGGAAGCACTCGGGGATCCCGAACTCGCCGCTCGACAAGCCTGGCACATCGGCATTGTCGCGCTTTTGGTAAGCGGCATCTTTAAGTTGATCTGTGCTCCCCTGGCCAATCACGTTCGAAGACTGGTACCGCGAGCGGGACTGCTGGGGTCGCTTGCCGCCATCGCCTTGGTCCTGATCAGCTTCATTCCTCTACTGGAACTGCTCCATCAACCACTCATCGGCTGGACCGCTCTGGCAATCATCCTCGCCACCCTCGTCGCCCGACTCGATCTGCCGCTGAAGATCCCCGGCGCCTTAGGAGCGCTACTCGTCGCCGGCTCCCTCTACTACGTCCTGAAATGGGCTGGGTTCGATTGGCAGGAAGCGGCGGAAGGGATTGATCCAGCGGCGGGACTGTGGCCTTACGAGTGGCTGGAGGTCTGGCGTTTTTCCTGGCTGTCAGCCATTCCTGCCACCATGCCCTACCTGCCGATCGTGATTCCATTCGCGCTGGCGACTGTGGTGGGAGGCATCGACTGCGCCGAAAGTGCCGCTGCTGTTGGCGACGATTACGACACGCGCGCGGTCGTCGGTGTCGAAGCGATCGCCAGCATCGTGGCAGCTTTGTGCGGCGGCATCATTCAAACGACGCCCTACATCGGTCATCCCGCCTACAAAGCGATGGGAGGGCGTTCCGCCTACACGCTAGCCACGGCCCTGTTTGTTGGTGCCGCTGGACTCATCGGTTTTTTTGGTTACCTCTACGTCGTGATCCCTAAAGCGACCGTGCTGCCGATTCTGGTATTCGTCGGTTTGGAAATCACCGCTCAAAGTTTTCATGCCACTCCCGTCCGTCATTTTCCCGCCGTGGCGCTCGCCTGTGTCCCCGCACTGGCAACCCTGGTTCAGATCTATGTGGAAAAACTTACGGGAGCCTTAGTGCCGCCCGGTACGGTGGCGAAGTTGCCGCCCGCGCTGGCGGCCGAATTACAAACGATCCGACTGCTGGCCAACGGGTTTGTCATCACCAGTCTCTGCTGGGCCTCGCTCCTGGCTGCTCTCATTGATCGGCAGCTACGTCGTGCTGCCGTTTGTGCTGCCTTAGCTGCAGTCGCGACCTTGTTCGGCATCATGCATTCTCCTCTCCCAGGAAATCCTCTGGTTTGGCCGGGCAGTCTACCGCCCGACGCAGCCTCGGCGACCTGGTCACTGGCCTTGTCCTATGCGCTGGTCGCCGTTCTATTTCTCGTCGGTAGCGTGATCACCAAGCAGGTTCCTCGCCCGGAGTAATCGTAATGAAGATGGGAATGGAGCGCGTTTTGGAAGTGGAATACATGGATACGCTGGAGGAGGCCCGGGATTATGACTCCATGGACCACTCGGCCGTCAATCGTCGTTTTGTCGAAGATCTGCTGGCGGTTATTCCCGAGCCCACGCAAGTGCTCGATCTCGGTACCGGGACTGCGCGCATCCCCATCGAGCTCTGTCGCCGCGTCGAGGACTGTCGAGTGCTGGCGGTCGATGCCGCCGCCACCATGCTCGATATCGCTCGCCTGAACATCGAAATCGCCAGTCTTACCGAGCGAGTGCAATTGGATCGAGTGGACGCCAAGCGACTCCCTTACTCGGCCGGTTTCTTCGCCGCTGTCATGTCGAACAGTATTCTGCATCACATTCCCGAACCACTGGAAGTGTTGCGCGAGGCGGTGCGGGTGACGGCACCCGGAGGACAGCTCTTTTTTCGCGACTTGGTGCGACCCACGTCGGCAGGCCAGTTGCAGCAGCTGGTCGCCTGTTACGCGGGACAAGAGAACGAGCATAGTCGCGCGATGTTTGCCGATTCACTCCACGCTGCTCTCACCTGCGAAGAGGTCCAAGAGATGGTCGCCCAGCTGGGCTTTGATCGCGCTACGGTGGCTCTGACCAGCGATCGACACTGGACCTGGTCCGCTCGCAAAAGTGGCTAGAGTGGCTGCCGGTGAACGGCTGGTCACACTCGCACAATCAAGCTTCCGCTGAGGCGGCGAATGAGACGTCGCATCTCGAGCACGCTCAGCGTTGCCAGCACACGGGGGATGGGCAAGCGGCTGCGGCTGGCGATGCGATCGATTGTCTGCGGAGTGGTCTCGATCACGTCGAGCAGCTGCTGCTCATGCTCGCTCAGCGTCAGTTCCGCCGGATGACGCAGCTCGCGGCCGGTTGTCGTCTGTGCGGGAATCGCCAGCGGGCCGAGAGCGGTAATTACATCGTCCACTGTCTCGACCAGATGAGCACCATCTCGCAGCAGTTGATGACAGCCGTACGACATCCGATTGTCCACTCGGCCCGGCAGGGCGAACACTTCACGGCCCTGTTCCATGCCATGGCGGGCGGAGACGAGGGCACCGGAGCGCTGGCCCGCTTCAATGACGATCACGCCCAAACTGAGCCCCGTAATCACTCGATTTCGCTGCGGAAACAGGCCGCTCATCGGCGGCCGTCGAGGTGGTGATTCGCTGATCACGGCACCTTGCTGAGTGATTGCATCGGCCAGCTCCTCGTGTTCCGGTGGATACATGCGGAGAAAACCACAGCCGAGCACGGCGAAGGTACGACCGGAGGCGGCAAGTGTGCCGCGATGGGCGGCCGCATCCACACCCCTCGCTAATCCACTCACCACCGTAAATCCCGCTCGAGCCAGTCCGCTGGCCAGTCGTTCCGATTGCTGCAGGCCATAGTAGGTGGCATGTCGAGTGCCCACGATGGCGACGGCCAGTTCATCGGTCGACCTCAGTTCACCCTTCACGAAGAGTACACCGGGGGGATCGGGAATCTCACTCAATCGCCGCGGATACTCAACATCCCCATGCAGAATGACCGCGATCTGATGGTCACGGCAGGCGTCGAGTTCACCGTCGATGTCCAGTTCGCGGGGCGCTTCGCAGATGCGACGACTGAGTTTCGGTCCCACGCCCGTCACACGACTTAACTGCTCGATCCCCGCGGCAAACACAGCTTCTGCCGTCCCGAAGTATTCCAGAAGAAGTTGCCGAGTGCGGGGGCCGACCCCATCGATCAGGGCCAACTGCAATTGTGCCAGCCGCTCGGCGGTCCATGTCGGCCTCGTCTGGCGACCGCCGATGGCTGTTCCTGAATCTACTTCGCTCCCGGGGTTCGTTTCGGCTCCAACTCGTGCTTCACGCTTGACTGCCATGCTCGTTGCTCCTTGCTTGCGTACCTCCCCACTCCCATCTATGACGGAAAAATGGCAGTCCGCGTTGCATCTCGGAGCAAAAAATTATGGAAATAACGTGGTGCGGGCGTCCGCGACCACGTCTCGTAAGCCATCGGCCGTGAACGGACTGACTAAGCCGGCGGACTGGCAGAGCGCCTGAAACGGAGCCGCTCCACCGCGAGCACAAAGCTCGGTGTAACTTGCCATCGCGGCATCAAAGTCGCGGGTCGATCGGCGCCAGAACTGCAGAGCACAGGTTTGTGCCAGCGTGTAATCGATGTAGTAAAACGGGGAGAGGTAGATATGACGCTGGAATTGCCAGAAGCCGCCGTCGCGCACATGAGGCAGGTCACCATACTGGCGCCACGGCAGATACATGCGTTCCACCTCCTGCCACATCGCATGTCGCCGCTCCGGCGTGGCCTCCGGTTCCGCGTAGACCAAATGCTGGAAGTGATCCACCGCCACTCCGTAGGGAATGAAGAGGATTGACTGCATGAGGTGAATCTGGCGAAATCGTTCCGCGTCCGCTCCAAAGAATTTCTCCATGTGGGGCCATGTTAAAAACTCTAAACTCATCGAATGAATCTCACAGGATTCATAGGTTGGCCAGAGGTAGTCCAGCACCGGCTGATGACGGCTTTGATAAGCCTGGAAGGCATGTCCCATCTCGTGTGTAAATACTTCCACGTCGCCCTTGGTGCCATTGAAATTCGCAAAAATGTAAGGCACTCCGTAATCCGGAAACGCGGTGCAAAAGCCTCCGCCCGCCTTCGTATCGCGATTCTTAAGATCCATTAAGTGCGTATCGATCATGAGCTGAAAGAAGGGCCCCAGATCGCTCCCCATCTCCTGAAACATTTCGCGCGCTCGCGCAATCATCCAGTCGTGATCGCCTTGTGGTGCTGGATTACCACGAGCGTCATGTACCGGTTCATCCCAAAACATCAGCTCATCGACGGGCAGACGAGTTTGTTGACGCTGACGCAGCTCCTGGGCCAGTGGCACGACATAGGTCCGCACGCCTGCTCGAAATCGTTCCACATCCGCCTGCGAATAATCCACGCGTTTCATTCGCTGGTATCCCAGCCCGATGAAATTGTCGAATCCCAGCTTGCGCGCCATGCCATGACGGAGCCGGACCAAGTCACCGAAGATGCGATCGAGTTGCGGACGATTTTGAGCAAACCAGCCCCAGCGCGCTTGCTCGGCCGCATAACGCACCGCGCGATCGGCATCTTCGCGGTATTTCACGATCTCAGAAAGGTTGACCGAGCGTCCTTGAAAATCGATCCGGGCCGCCGCCAGCAGTTCCGTGTATTCCGCTTCCAGCTGACTCTCTGCCACTAAATCGTCCGCAATTTCGGGTGCGAACGTGACGATGTCCGCCGACCAGAGGTCAAGCAGATGCTGGCCATACTTTGCCACCACTTCCTGACGATGCTCGCTGGCCAAGACCTGCCGCTTGAACTCCATGGCAGGAGCGGTGAGCTGCGGGCGAATGCGGTCTGCATACTCGCGTTCCGTACGCGCCGAGACGTCCTGCGTGTCCTGCTGAAAACGCAGCTGCACAAGCGCCTCCCATGTTTCCAAGTGGCGCCGCAGCTGATCCCAGTCGTGCAGCACAGCCAAACGCTCCTCAGCAACGGTCGCTTGCCGCCAAGCGGCGTTGAGCGCCGCGTAGCGGGCCTCTACATCTTCCACCGTAGGCCGTGTGGCCGTCATTTGCGAAAAATCAACCATTGCCATCGCTGCTCTCCCGCGTCCAAGACCGTTCATGAAAAACGGCCAGCACGAATTGCCCGAAGACATCTCGCGTGGCCGTCCTGTTTGCGTAATCCGTATCGTCCCGATCGTTCACTTGGGCTGTCTGGCGACCGCCCAAGCCGAGCGACTTACTTGCCCAAGCCGTTGATGTCGGCGATCTTCTTGAGCAGGTCCACCGTGCGGCAGCTATAACCCCACTCGTTGTCATACCAGCTCAACACCTTGATCAGATTTCCCTTTTCGATCTTCTTGTCACCCTCGGTCGTCGTTTCGTCAGCGATGAGCTGAGTCCAGTCACTGACGAAAATCGAGCTATGTGAATTGCCGATGATGTCGCTCGACACAATCGGGTCATCGACGTACTGCATGATGCCCTTGAGCGGGCCGTCAGCGGCAGCCTTCATGGCTGCATTCACCTCGGCAACGGTCACCGTTCGGGATAACACGGCGGTCAGGTCCGTGACGCTACCGTCGGTCGTCGGCACTCGCAGCGCGATACCCGTCAGCTTACCCTTGAGCTCGGGAAGCACTTCACCCACTGCCTTCGCCGCACCGGTCGCCGTTGGCACAATGTTCGCGCCCGCGGCCCGAGCACGATAGATGTTGTCATGAGCCAAGTCGAGCAGACGTTGATCGTTCGTGTAGCTGTGAACGGTTGTCATCAAGCCTTTAACGATCGTGAAGTTTTCGTGGAGTACCTTGGCTAGCGGTGCCAAGCAGTTGGTCGTGCAGCTGGCGTTCGAAACGCAGTAGTGTGAACTGTTGAGCTGGTGATCATTCACACCCATGACCACGGTCAGATCAGGCTTGTCCTTCGCCGGTGCACTCAGCACCACTCGCTTGGCACCAGCCTCTAAGTGACTGTCGTAACCAGGCTTGCCCTTGGCAGCATCCTTCTTGCCGGTGAACACTCCGGTGCTTTCAAGCGCGACGTCCACACCCAGCTTGCCCCACGGCAACTTGGCCGGATCACGTTCCTTGAGAACGGGGATGACTTTGCCGTTGACGATCAGCTCGTCCTTCGATTCCACAAAGTCGACCGTGCCCTGGAACATGCGGTGCGTCGAGTCGTACTTGAGGAGCATCGCCAGTGTCTTGGTGTCGGTCAAATCGTTGATCGCCACCACTTCGAAGTCTTGAGGTCGAGCCGCCAGATTGCGGAACACCAATCGACCAATTCGCCCGAAACCGTTAATCGCTACCTTGATCGCCACAGCTAATTCCTCCTCACCGCCTACAGGTTCAGTAATGAATGGCGGGATTATAGTACCAGCCGGTCGAACCCGAAAAGGGGACGCACGAGCGTCAACTTTTCGAGTGTCAGGTGGACCTGGACGAACGATCGGTTCGAAAACCAATCGCGGTCGCAGCTCTTACGGTCGACCAGGAGCCGGACTACCCGGAGCTGGCCGTCCCGGAACAGGGCGGCCCGGTACTGGTTTTCCGATCCCAGGCTTCCCTGGCACTTCGTGATCGTGGTCGTGATCCTCCTCGGCAGCTCCCTTGATCAAACCACCATCTTGCAGTTTGCGGAAGCTATCCAGCCCCGTCCCCTCGTCCGCTGCCGACGCCGACTTCTCCTTGATAATATCCGTGCGCCCTAAGTGAATCTTCTTGTAAGTATCCTCGGAAATCACGTAATACCAGTTGGCAAAGCGAGCGTTGAGTTCCGTCACTCGACTCGTCGCCTTCTTGCGTCGGTCCTTGAGCTCATCCAGTTTACGCTGATTGTCGCGTTTGATGCGCTCCCGTTCCGCTGCCAGATCGACCTTCTTTTCCCCGGGCTGGGGAGTTTCCGCCGCAGGTTTTTCAGCCGCAGGTTTTTCAGCGGCAGGTTTTTCAGCGGCAGGTTTTTCAGCGGCAGGTTTTTCAGCGGCAGGTTTTTCAGCGGCAGGTTTTTCAGCGGCAGGTTTTTCAGCGGCAGGTTTTTCAGCGGCAGGTTTTTCAGCGGCAGGTT
>JBIIHW010000053.1:0-33620 GCA_044235425.1 Pirellulaceae bacterium | reverse complement strand
TTTCTTCCGCTGCTGGCTTCTCGTCTTCCGCGCGACAGCCACCACCGTTTTCCTTCGGCTCTGCCGCCGGCTTCTCGCTGGGCTTCTCCGCCGGCTTCTCCGCCGGCACGTCCGCGGGTTCCACTTCCAGATCGGGCGGAGCAAACTTCGATTCGTCCAGACGAGCCATCACGAACAAGTAACGATTGAGCTTGGTGTCCGCTGAGCCCTCTTCCACACCCGCCACATTGCCGAATCGCAGAATGTACTCCACGCCATCCTTCATCCCGACATGCACTTCACCGTTGGCGGAAAAGAGTTCCACATCATCGCCTGTGGCTGGCTTGAGCGGGAAAAAGCCGCGTGTAAAGAGCGAGTTTACTCCTTCTTGATCGTTCAAGAAGCCAGCGTCTGCCTTCAGGTCTGCCGTGAGTCCTTTCGGCTTGCGACTCACATCGGCGATTTGCAAATCGTCAAGGGCCGTCTTCAAGGCATCCAGCTTCTCCTTGTTCAGCTCTTCGTTCTCCGCCAGCGTGGTGGGCACTTCCTGGCCGCGATTGAAAAGAGCCATTTCTTCCAAGTTCCAACCGTTCTGCTCATTGTTCCATCTAACTTTCGCATTCAAGCGGGGATCCATGCGGAAACCACGTTCCGTGCGTGATACGGAATAGTCGCGCAGACGAATCTGATCAACATCGAGTGCGTTGAGTTTGAGCAGGTCCTTTTCAATCCACTCACCAAACTTCGTGGTGAACTTGGCAGGATCAATTTTGACTAGGTAGACACGTTCCTGGGATGGAATACGCACAAACCGGTGGTCTGGCTTTTGCTTGTCTGCTTTGCCGACGATCAGTGAAGCGAGGTCATCTCCCTTCTCATCGCGCATCCGCACCATGACCCCCATGCTCTCCTGAGAGGCCTTGGCATCTTTCTCGGGAGTTTGCACACCAAAATACTCGTGGTCGTCACGCACATCCGAAACCACGTCGATCACCTTCAAGTCAACCAGAGCGGTAGCGACATCGCGCAGCTGATTCTCGGCATCGGCGGGATAATCACCATGAGAGGGAATCGACCAGCTGCCGTCCGAATTCTGATTCACTTTGAAGGTTGAAAGCTGGTTTTGCGCCGCATCGGCTTTCACAATCTCCAGCGACTTGGCCGCCAGAGGATCGGCAAATTTCTCAAACAAGGGCTTGCCGATTGAATCATCCGGGGCGACGCCCAAGTCCTTCGGCTGAAGCAGAATGGCAACTGCGATGGCCGCAATCGCGCAGCCCATAAAGCATAAGGATTTGTTTAGTTCGTTCATCTTGGATCTCTCCTCAACCCCAATACCAATCGAATTAGTACCGACGCCGCGCGGCCGACATGCCTTCTCGTTCACGCATCTGTCGAATCACGAACACCGCCAAGCCGACGAGCAGAGGCGGAATCAGTGGCAGAATCACGGCCCACATCTTGAAGCCGTCTTGGATGCGCTTAATCGCCTGCTCCATCTTCAGCCCTGAGGCCTTGATGCGGTCATCGCGTTTACGCTTGAGCTGCTCGCGCTCATTTTCCAACTTGTCCTGCGTCAGTTTCGTCTGCATCAGGAACTGCACAATCTTCGTTTCCTCTTCCTTTGGATCCACGGCCTCGCCTTGGCGACGACGTTCATCCAAAGCGGTCTTGGCATCTTCGAACTTTTTGACCGCTTCTTTGCCAGCAGCTTCCGCTTTCTTGATCGATTCCGAATACTCAGTTTCAAACTTCTGCCGTTCCTCTTGCTCTTGCGTACGTGCGTCTTCACTCTGCATTTCGATCACTCGCAGCGTGCTGTACTTGGTCTTACGCTTACGAATCTCGACATACGAGTCGTCGCCCGAAAGGCTGTCGATGACGTTCAGTGCGAAGGTCACGTTTTCAAAACGCCAGCGGAACATTTGGTCGGGCTGAGCTCGAATACGCACGAACGCCGTAGCCAGCAAATCGATGTCGGCGACATAGATCACGTTAATGGGAGCTCCGGACGCCTCACCCGGTTGTGCCTCGGGTTTGGCATCTTTCCCGTCGTCTTTAGCGGGTCCTTTCAGTCGAGCGGCCAGCGTGAACTTCTTGTTGCGACTGGGGCCTTCTTCGATCTGCAGCATCATCGGGTTGTCTTGATTCTGCTGGAACTTCTGCACCGAGATCGTGCCAGAGCTGGTGCCGGTTTGCACTAGCGGAATGAACGTGATCGGACTTTCCTTGACGGGCTTCAAAGCACCCGGCATGGGCAACAAGAGCTCTTCGATGCCCGACGAGACGCTGTCCTTTTCATTGAAGGGAGCGTCGGCACCGGGTTGCTCCGGCCGTATGAAAACAAACTCGTTCGTGAACCCCGCAACTTGGACTTTTTTGTAGGGATTAAATCGCTGCCAGACGACGGCGGCATCGAAACCGACAGGACCTCCCATGCCAGCTGCCATCCCCGCACGTTCCCCCTCGCACTCGATCCCCAGTGCTTGCCAGAGTCGCGTGATGTCGCCCTTGGGCGGGGGAGGTCCGCCGCCGAACATCGACGCCATCGGGTTTTGACGCTTCGGCATGCCTGTGCCCGGTACAAATCGCATTTCATCGATCACCGTCATCGGATCTTCGAAGATCGCCGTTGCCTGCCCGCGTCGCACCACATCGATCACATTTTCCAGTTCTTGCGGCCCGAGCGACGATGGCTGCACAACCAGCATCACGTCAAACTTGTTGTCATCAATCCGGTTGGTCGGATCGACCTCCGTAACTTCGTATTGCTTCTCCAGCTCCTCGATGATGGCCGACTTCGGAATGTTTTGCGGCGACCCGCCCGCGAACGAGAAGCCACCTAGCAGCTGAGCGTCCGTGCGGACCACGCCTAGTTTCTTGCGAGTGCCGCGGGCCACCGTGTTGATCGAACGAATCAGTTCGTACTCCACCGGGATCCCGTAGTCAAAGAACGGCACAACGACCTTTTCCAGGCCGCTGGTTACCGCCGCACCCATGATCACCGGCACATCCTTGAAAACGCCGCGGGCCTGCGTACGTACAATCTGCGGACGAATTCCAAAACGCTTCTCTGCGTTCACTGCAGCTTCGCTCGTCGGTTCAATCCCGTCTTGAATTCGTACCTGCACGCGATTTCCCGAGGCCGACTGAAATTCCTTCAGCATCGACAGCAGTTCGACTCGTGTCTTCACGTAATCTTCGGGGATTTCGGCGCCAATGAACGCATCGACGATCACCGGCCGGTCTGATTTGAGGGTGGCCAGCAGGCGACGGGTATCCGCCGAAAGCTTGTTCACCTGATTTTCCGTCGCGTCCACTCGGACCACATCGTTGCGACTTAAAATCATATTCAGGCCCATCGCCAGTGCGACGAGCGAGACCGCTCGAACCAGAAAGTGACACAGTTTGATCGTGCCCTCGTGGCCCCCCAGCCAGTGCCGACGTCCGATCAGAATCATGCTCAAGTACAACCCCAGCACCGCCAGCATGATGAAATAAATCAGCGAAGAGGAGCTGATAATGCCACGGCCAAAATCGTCGAACTGTTCCGCTAAGCTCCACTGCGAGATGCTTGAGGCAATACCAACCGGCATGATCCAGTCGGCCCATGAGAGAAGAACCAGTGGCGCGTTCAGCAGGGCGCCCAGGATGAAACCGACGGTCAAGTTGGCGGTGAAGAACGACGCCACCATGCCAATCGCGATCATGGCGAGACCCACAAACCAGTAGCCCAGGTAGGTAGAGCAGAGCAGGCCGGTGTCGAGGTCGCCTTCCGTAAGGGCGATGAGCACCGCGAAGTGACTGATCTGCGAAAAAATCAGTGAGACGGTGTAGATCGCCGAGGCGGCCATGTACTTGCCCATCACGATGTCAAAGTCGCCGGCGGGCAACGTCAGCAGCAGTTCGTCGGTACCCTGACGACGTTCTTCGGCCCAAATGCTCATCGTAATCGCCGGGATGAACACGAGCAGGATGTACGGGGCCCACTTGTTGAGCTGGTCGAGGTTCGCCAAATTCGAGTTGAAGAACTCGACGGGACAAAACGCCGCGAACGAGGTCAGCAAAACGAAGAGACAGAGAAAGGCGTAACCGGTCGGGTTAATGAAATAGCCGACGAAGTTGCGACGCATCACGGCGAATGCCGCTCGAAATTTCAGCGATAGCGGATAGAGAATGGCAACGAGAACTGCCAGAAAGAGCAGGTCCAGTCCGATAACTTTCAGCATTTGCCAGAGCATGGGTAATTAGCCTCCTCAGACAACTCTCAATTCTCAATTCGATGAACTAAAGGTGTTCTTGACGGTACGCGGGGCAGGTGATCGGGAAAGTGGAGCGGGGCCGGATCTCCGGCGAGTCACAGGAAACTCCCGGTGACCAACCCTTCCTAGTCCCACGATCAGCCCGCCTTGGCCCTCGTCAAATCGTGGAACGCCTCATCCAAGTTCTTGTATTTGTTGACCAGGTCACCCACCGGCCGGTCGGCGATGAGTCGGCCTTCGTTGATCAAAATCACGCGACTCGCCATCGCTTCCACTTCTTGCAGAATGTGGGTGGAGAGCAGAATCGTTTTCTGCTGACCGATGCGGGTGAGGGCATCGCGTACTTCGCGAATCTGGTTTGGGTCGAGTCCGGCGGTGGGCTCATCCAAAATCAGCACATCCGGCTCGTGCAGGAGCGCTTGGGCCATGCCAACTCGCTGGCGATAGCCTTTTGACAGCTTGCCAATCGGCTTGTTCACGACCGTTTGCAGCATGCAGGTTTCGACGACCGCTTCAATGCGTTCTTGCTTATAGGCAGCCGACATCCCGCGTGCATCGGCGAAGAAGGCGAGCAGCGAGCGGGGCGTCATGTCGGGGTAGAGCGGACCGTTTTCGGGGAGGTAGCCCAGTCTAGCGGAACCGGCAAGCCGGTCATTTTGCATGTTGTGGCCAGCAATCCGAGCGGACCCTTCGGAAGGTGCCAGGTAGCCGGTGAGTAGTTTCATGGTCGTGCTTTTGCCGGCACCGTTCGGACCAAGGAAAGCAACCACTTCGCCTTGGGCAATTTCAAACGAGATGTCGCGGCAGGCCGTGAAGGGGCCATAGAATTTCGACAGTCCGATGGCTTCGATCATCGCCGTGCCGCTCGATGCCGCTTCACGCGACTTAACTCCCGCTCCCAACTCGCGTTTCTTCGTCATTTCCACCTCCTCGTTCATTCCCAAGGTGCGACTGGTCAGCTTCACGGTGAACCCGTTTCACTCAAGGTCTGAGCACCGGAATACACCGCCTAAAATTAACCGGCCAAGCATTAGAACAATCACCCGCACTCGCCACAAGACGCCCAGGGAAACCCCGACCGATCGCTGTCGGGCTTTCTTGATGTCTGGGATCGTCCCAGATCATTCCTGCCAGAAACGACCAGGCACGGGCGAAGATTTCCTCCCATGGTCCCAAGCCAATTCCGTTGCCGCTTCGTCCCGACTAGCCTTCGACACTGACGGTCACTTGAGAGTCTTCCTGACGGCGGAAGCTAAGGTGTCGGCGCCAGCGGAGTTCGTCGGTATCCGGGAAATCGACTCGCAGATGCACGCCCCGCGATTCCTCTCTCAGCAGCGCGGCTTGAATCATCGGGCGGGCGACCGTCAGCATATTTTGCAGTTCCCAGCCTTCGCTGTTGGCAAATGGCTGCACCAGCACGTAACGACACCAGGCGTCGATCGTCTCCAGCGCCTCGCGTAAGTCCGCCTGTGTACGCTGGACCCCTGCCGCGCGCCACATGAGGCTTTTCAGCGAATTCCTGATATCTGCCAAATCCAGCGGCTCGGTCGGCACCACGGGTGCCTCATACGACAGAGAGCCTGGATGAAATGAATCCGCCATGCTCGCCGCCGCTGCCGCCGCACCCTCGCCGGCATGAGCTCCAAATACCAGCCCTTCCAGCAGGCTGTTCGAGGCCAAGCGGTTCGCGCCATGCAAGCCGGTGGACGTCACTTCACCCGCTGCCCAGAGCCCTGGCAGCGACGTGCGACCGTGTGAGTCCACGACTGCGCCACCAATCATGTAGTGAGCACCAGGGCGTACCGGAATGCGATCTTTCGTGATATCGAGTCCAAACTTGGCACAAGTCTGCGCGATCCCGGGAAAGCGGCGCCGCACAAAGTCGGCATCTAAATGCGATAAGTCCAGGTATACGCAGGCATGATGCGTTTTTTGCATCTGAGTTTCGATCGACTGCGAAACAATATCCCGCGGCGCCAACTCGGCACGCGGATCATAATCCGGCATGAAGCGATAGCCGCGCCGATCAATCAGCCGCGCCCCCTCGCCGCGAATCGCCTCCGTAATCAAACTCCGGCCACTCCCCGCGATATAAAGCACGGTGGGATGAAACTGCAGGAACTCCATGTCGCGCAGCGCCACTCCCGCTCGCAGCGCAATCGCATGTCCGTCGCCCGTCGCGACCGCCGGATTCGTCGACTCCCGATAAACTTGCCCAATTCCGCCCGTCGCCAGAATCGTCTGCTTAGCCCAGACCAGCATCGGCCCACGCCGCTGGTCCGCCACCAGCGCACCGCGACAAACTCCGTCCGCGGTGATTAAGTCGAGGGTGAAGCAGCGGGGCCAGAGATGGAGATGAGACTGCAGCTTAGTATGAGCAATCAATGCACGCATCATCTCGCGGCCCGTGGCATCTCCTAGGGCATGCACAATCCGATGATGACTATGCCCGCCCTCGCGGCCCAAGATGAGTTCCCCGGCGGTTTCGTCGAAGTGCGTGCCCCACTGAATCAGTTCGCGAATCCGCTCCGGGGCTTCCCGCACCACCATCTCTACGACGCCCTGGTCGCACAGGGATCCACCCGCCGTTAACGTGTCGGCGATATGATTCTCGAAGCGATCCTCGGGATCCATCACCCCCGCAATCCCGCCCTGCGCCCAGCTGCTATTCGATAGTTCCAACTCATCTTTGGAAACCACGAGTGCCGAGAGCGATGGCGGAATCGCATTGGCAGCTCGCAAGCCCGCGACGCCACCACCGATGATCAAGACATCGGTGAACCAGTGCGGTAAACGTTTCGGATGAAACGAACTGAGATACCGAGGGAGCGAAAAACTACTAGGAATCTCACTCGATATCTCGTCAATCGAGACCATGATGGTAACTTTCTGCAGGTCCCGCGTTCCGAGGGCGACCGATCACACGACCGAACTTACGTAATATGCGCGCCTTGGGTTTCGACATAGACACTGTACAGCGACTGGCTGCCGGTCATGAATAACCGATTGCGCTTGGTGCCGCCAAAACAGACGTTGCTGCAGATTTCGGGCAGGCAGATGAGTCCGATGCGAGTGCCATCCGGAGCAAACACATGGACTCCGTCATATCCTTCACCGACCCAGCCGGCACTCGCCCAAACATTCCCATCCAAGTCCGCTCGAATTCCGTCCGCGAAACCCGCCTTGTCGAACCCGTCCAGTTTCATCGACGCAAATTCGCGGCCCTTAGCAACCTTCTTGTCATCCACAATGTCCCAGACCTTAATGTTTCGCGGTGCGTCTGGATAATGCGATGCGCCCGTGTCGGCGACATATAGTTTTTTGTAGTCGGGTGAGAAGCAGAGCCCGTTCGGCTTGAAGATTTCATCGGTGAGCTTTTCGAGCTTGCCCGTTTTGCCATCGATGCGGTAGATCGCTTCCTTGATCACTAGTTCGCCTTTGTTCCCTTCATAGTTCATCAAGCTGCCATAACCGGGATCGGTAAACCAGATGCTGCCATCGGGATGCACGATCGCATCGTTGGGGGCGTTGAGCGGCTTGTTGTCGAACTTATCCGCGAGCACCGTCAACTTGCCGTTGTACTCGTAGCGCACGACGCGACGATTGCCATGCTCGCACGAAATCTGGCGGCCTTCAAAGTCGAAGGTGTTGCCATTGCTGTTGCCGGCGGGATTGCGGAAGACACTGACGTGTCCATCCTCTTCCAACCATCGCAACTGCACATTGTTCGGAATGTCGCTCCAGAGCAAATAGCGTCCTACACCATTCCAGGCTGGCCCTTCAGCCCACAGCGTGCCGGTGTGGTGTCGCTGAATCGGTGCATTGCCGAGTTTGTATTTCTCGAAGCGTTTATCGAGTGCCTTGATGTCGGGATCGGGGTAGCGAACGGGCGGCGCATTCGGACCGTAGTCGCGGGCTTCCGCGGGTGAACTGAGGCTGGCACCGGCGAGTGCCGCACCAGCCACCGCGCCGGCGGCAGCCAGGAACGAACGTCGGCCCACAGGTGCGACTGCCGCTGAGGCTTCGGTTGGAATGGCGGCTGTGGCGGCTGAATTCTTCTTGGACAACGGGTTGTTGGCACGTTCCATAACCAAGGCTCCTCTACTGGGAGAAAATAAGGAAAGTACGTTGAGCACAATTCCCGCAAGGGGAATACGTGAGGTGAGATTCGGGACAAGCTAGACGAGTGCCGCGTGGGATTCAACCGGGTCAGGTTGACTCGCGCCGCTCCACCGGAAAGAATGACGCCCGTTCCAGCGTCCACGGCAAGCTTTCTGACAACTTGCCGCCGGTCCGGTCCGCCCTCATTCCGCCCCGCCTCAGAGACTTGATTTTCGGAGATTCTGTCATGGTTCGACTGTTCGCCTTGCTGTCGGTCTTCCTGGGAATGACATCGCTGCCGTTGTCGCTGCATGCCACGGCGCTGGCTGCCGAACATTGGCCGAATTGGCGGGGACCCAACAGTGACGGAGTGGCCAGCGGTAAAAACTACCCAGTGAAGTGGAGTGGCACGGAAAATATCCGCTGGAAAGTTGCTTTGCCGGGCAAAGGTTCGTCGACGCCGGTCGTCTGGGGTGAGCAGATTTTTCTGACCTACGGACTCGACGGTGATAACCTCGTCGCTGCCTACGATCGCCAAGGGAATGCGAAATGGCAGACCAAGGTGGGCAAGGAGCGGGGCGGGAAGCACAAGAAGGCGACCGGCAGTAACCCCTCGCCTGCCACCGACGGCAAGCAGGTCTACGTCTATTTCAAAAGCGGCGATCTGGCCGCCCTCGACATGACCGGCAAGCTCCTCTGGCAACATAATCTGCAGGATCAATTCGGACAGGATACACTCTGGTGGGATCTGGGCACTTCACCCGTCGTCACCGAAAAAGCGGTCGTGGTCGCCGTGATGCAAACCGGTCCTTCTTATCTGGTCGCCTATGACAAAGTCACCGGTAAGCAGTTATGGAAACAAGATCGCAATCTTGATGCCCCCAGCGAAGCCGCGCAAAGCTACTCCACGCCCGTCGTCGTTCGTGACGGCTCCCAAGAGACACTCGTCGTGCTCGGAGCCGATCACGTCACGGCTCATGATGCCGAAACGGGCAAGGAAACATGGCGAGTCGGTGGACTGAATCCCACTCGGCATCAATACTTTCGCTCGATCGCGTCCGCGGTCGTAGCGGATGGAGTGGTGATCGCTCCGTATGCTCGCGGGGCCTCGATCACGGCAATCGGACTAAAGGGTGACAAGGCCGGAAAGGTGCTCTGGAGCTTGGATAAGCTGGGCGCGGATGTCCCCACGCCAATCGCGAAGGGCGGTCGAGTGTATGTTTGCACGGATAAGGGAAAACTGGCCTGCTTGGATATTCAAACCGGTAAAGAAATCTGGACCGGTGATGTGAAACCAAATCGCAACGCCTTCAGCGCGTCGCCGATTCTCGCGGATGGAAAAATCTACATGACGCGCGAAGATGGCACCGTGTTTGTCGCCGGACAGGGTGATAAGTTCGAGGTGCTCGCGGAGAACTCGCTCGGCAATTCGGGCGACGCCGACTTCACCGTTGCAACTCCCGTGTTCGTCGACGGCCAGATTCTGCTGCGGACACTCGATCACCTCTACTGCATCGCCGGCACGAAGTGACGCGGGAGGCACGGAGACGCGGGATGGCACGAAGACGCGGGAGGCACGGAGACGCGGGAGGCACGGAGACGCGGGATGGCACGAAGACGCGGGAGGCACGGAGACGCGGGAGGCACGGAGACGCGGGATGGCACGAAGTGACGCGGGATGGCACGAAGTGACGCGGGATGGCACTGGTGGCTGAGACGACGGATGGCGGTTAGTACACCAGACGCCGGAATTGTTTCACACGGTGGAGCGTAATCATATTGCCATCGTGGGCGGAGTGGGCTTGCTGGTCGCCGCTCCGCGAGAGCAGCAGCAGGTCGTCGTCGGCAATGATCAGGCTGGCGTAGTGACGTGCTTGACGAGGTGTTTCGCCGGTGGCGACGAGGCCCGCGAAACACCAGTCGACCATGTTCTTGGAAAAGTGCAGCTGTAAACGATGCCGCTCATTGTTCGGCAGGTTGAAGCGGTCGGGGCCGAGTCGGTCGGGGCGTGTCATGGAGTCGGTCGCCTGCGAGCTCAACAGCCAAAACAACCGAGTCTGGTCGTCGTAGAGCACATGAAAACGCATCTGTCCGCCGGGGCAGGGGACGTACAGCATTCGTTTGCCGCTGGGCACACGTTCCAATTGCGTGACGAGCGCGCCGTCGTCTTGTTCGACGACCTTGGCGATCGCGGCGTAACCGGTGCCGCCGGTGTGGGCTCGCATCCAGAGATGAAAGGTGCGGCCCTGCGGGTCATGCCAAAGATGATTCGGATCGCTGAACTGGATGACATTTGCTTCCAACCAACCGATGGGAGCGGCCCCGCGCCCAGGAGCTGGCTGGGAACCGCGCGGGTATGCCGCCGAAAAAAAAGGCACTCCAAAATAATCTATCTCAGGATCTCGTTTGACGTTGGGAATCACTTCGCGGAAGGGAAGTTCGCTCGCGAAAGTCCAGTTTTCGCGCTTGGTCAGATCCATGTCAACTCGACCCCGCATCAGCACCGGTGCCAATTCGCCGACATACCAGGTTTGAATCTCATCCGACACTCGCCGTTCCATCACCAGATAAACATGATCCCGCGCGTAATGCACGTTGCAGGCGGACTGATGCCACTTTTGGCCTGTCGTTAAGGCCGTGGTAGGCGTCCAGGTTTCGCCGCCATCATCCGAGCGGATGATTTGTAAATCCGTGTCATGCCCCAAGACGTAGAGGGACTTGCCGGCTGAGAACGGTCGCGCGTGAACGAAAGGAAAATCGAGCCGTGGTGTCCAGTGCTGGCCACCATCATCGGAGGTTAAGATCTTGCCCTGCCAGGTTCCAGCTTCGGTACACTTCGGCGCTTTAGGACCGGGAAGTTTTGGTACACCTGGGCCACCCAAGTCGAGCGTCGCGACTAGCCGACCACTGTCCAGCCGCACGAGCCCGGGTGAATAGCAAAAAACTTTTCCCGGCTCGGGGGATCGATACACGACCACATGCTCATTGGCGAGCGGCTGAATCGGACCGCCTTCGGCCGCCTGGCAGTCGCACCACACCCCCGGGAACAGTCGTGCATGGCAGATTGTCGCCAGTACTAGTCCAATCAGCAGAGCGGTCCAAGTTCGACGGTTCATGAGATCATCCCATCTAGAGTGTGGGGCGGCATCAAACAAGATTCTCGACGGGCAGCTTACTCGGCGCACCAGGAACTTCCTGAACATAGCGCGGCACGGCATAGCCCGGTAATTGCACTCGCAGTTGCTCCACGATCGCTAAACCTTGATCGACAGGCACTTCAAAATGAGCGGCACCGGCCACTCGATCCAGTTGATGTAGATAATAGGGCAGCACTTTGCAATCGAGCAATCTTCGGGAGAGTGCCGCGAGAATAGCAGCGGAGTCGTTAATGCCGCGCAAGAGAACGGTTTGATTGAGCACGGGGATGCCGTGATCAACGAGCTGAGTGACGGCGTTAGCGACGGCGTCGTCGATCTCCTGCGGGTGGTTGCAGTGGACGACGAAGAGTTGCGTCAGTCGAGTCGAACGCAGGAGCGCGATCAACTCCGACGTCACTCGTTCGGGAATTACAATCGGCAATCGAGTGTGCCAGCGCACGCGACGGACATGGGGAATCTGAGCGAGTTGTGCGAGGAGTTCGGCGAGTCGTTGATCGACGAGCGACAGCGGGTCCCCGCCGCTCAACAGGACCTCTTCGATGGACGGATCCGCGGCGATGTCCTGGAGTGTGGGAAGCCAGTCGGCCAGCGAGTGTGGAGCTTCGGCGTAAGGATAATGCCGGCGAAAGCAGTAGCGGCAGTGGATCGCGCACGCGCCGGTCGTAATCAGCAGTACGCGTCCCGCATATTTCTGTAAGAGTCCTGGGCGGGTCTGGGCCGCCGAGTCCTGGACGGGGTCAGGGGTGAAACCGGGGGCCTCCTCCAGTTCGGCGTGTAGCGGCAGGACCTGTAAGAGGAGCGGGTCCGAAGGGTCCCCTGGGCGAATTCGAGCTAAAAAACCGCGCGGAACGAACAGGGGAAAGGTTTGAGCTGCTCGCACGGCCGCGTCATGATACTGGGCGGGAAGCTCGAGAATTCGGCATAATTCTCGAGGGTCGCGGAGCGCCGTTTTATAGGCGATTTGCCAGCGCTGCGAGTCGCTCATACCAGTCTTCTCGAAAAAGCCTCGGTCCGCTTATAATGCTCCGCTCGACTTACGATCGACTTGCGGCAGTAGATGCTGTCACAAGATACCGTTCCCGTCCCGATCCGCGTAGCAGGGTTAGACTCGTGACCACGTACAAAACCAGTGATTTCCGCAAGAACCTCAAAGTACAGATCGACGGCGAACCCTATGTCATGGTGGAAATGAATTTCGTGAAACCGGGCAAGGGTAACGCTCTTTACAAATGCCGGCTTAAGAATCTGATCCGCGGTAACGTGCTGGATCGCGTTTATAAGGGCGGTGATACGTTGGAAGGTGCCGACGTAGAACAGGTGGACGCTCAGTATCTGTACAAGCAGGGTGAAACCTTTGTCTTCATGAATAATGCCACCTACGACCAGTACGAGTTGTCGGCGGATAAGGTGGATGAGAACTGGAAGTGGATTAAGGAAGGAACCGTCTGTTCCATTCTGCTTTACAACGGTCTGCCCGTAACCATGGAGCCACCGCAGCAGGTAAATCTGAAGGTGACGTACTGCGAACCAGGGGCTCGCGGCGACACGGCAACAAACGTTACCAAGACCGTCAAGCTGGAGACCGAGGCGGAAGTGCTGGCTCCGCTGTTCATCAACGAAGGCGACACGCTTCGAATTGACACTCGTACCGGCGAATACCTGGAACGCGTGCGAGACTAACGCGTGATGGCGTCTTCGTTCCCCACGCCTCGCGAACGTACGACTAATCCCGTCACGGATTATGCACCGACGGCAACTTGGGAAACCTTGTGCCGTCGAGCTCAATGGCTGCAGCGACTACGATTGTTTTTCGACGAACGGGGATTCGTCGAAGTGGAAACTCCGCTGCTCTCCACCGATTCGGTCGTCGACCGGCATCTCGATCCCATTCCCGTGACACTCTTCACGGACCCCCGCGAGCCGGATCTTGGTGAGCGATTTTTTCTGCAGACGTCTCCCGAATTCGGCATGAAGCGTTTGCTCGTGTCCGGAGCAACAGCGATTTATCAGGTGACGCGAGCGTTTCGAGGTGGTGAGCGCGGCCGCTTGCACAATCCTGAATTCACGATGGTGGAATGGTATCGAGTGGGCGATGATTATGTGGCCGGTCGACGCCTACTCGCCGAACTCGCTCAGACTCTCCTGCCTGTACCGGCCGTCGAATCGCTGACGTATGCTGAGGCATTTCGTCGTTACGTCCAGCTTGATCCGACCGTGGCTTCGAATGAAGCCTTGGTAGAGCGTGCCCAGCAACTGGGGGGGCCGCTGCCCGATCTACCGCCAGATGATCGGGATGCTTGGCTCAATTGGCTGTTAACGCAGTGGGTTGAGCCGCAGCTCGGTCGTGAATTCCCCACAATTCTGTACGACTATCCCGCTTCGCAAGCCGCACTGGCCACGATTGATCCCGGTCCCCCGGCCGTCGCGCAGCGATTCGAGCTGTACGTGAACGGCATCGAATTGGCAAACGGCTATCACGAACTGCTGGATGCAGATGCTTTGGCCGAACGAGCTCGAAGGGTGAATCGCGAGCGACGAATAGACGGCAAATACCAATTGCCAGAAACAAGTCGACTGGAGGCCGCAATGCGCGCGGGGCTGCCTCCTTGCAGCGGCGTAGCTCTCGGATTCGATCGCTTGCTCATGGTTGCTTGGGGTGCGCAATCGATCGACGAAGTGCTGGCATTTCCGATCGAACGCGCTTAGACGACGGAGTTCCGTTCTCCGAGCATCGCATTGCACCTGCTTGCGCCACTATATTGTTGGCCTTCGATACCAGGTTGGCCTATGAGTTGTCCTTGGCCAGCCGAAGCGATTTGGACTGAGCAAAGGCAATCTGGGATGGAGCGAGTTCCTACCATGACAGGGATTTTTGCGCGCAGTGTATACCGTCAGCGCTCAACAGCGATTGTTGCGGTTCGTTTTACGGCCCTACTCACCGCGATATTCTCCGTGCTGCCGCTATTCCTGCTCACCGCAGAGCAGGGCAGGGCGGCTGAAAAGATTGCGACGCAAGACGAGCGTTCGGAGTCACCACCCACGAACTCGACTACAGGTCCGCTGGTGATCGAACCGCGCGCACACGTCGTGATCGTCGGGAACACGCTGGCGGAACGGATGCAATATTACGGTCACTGGGAAACGTTGCTGCACGAGCGGTTTCCTCGACATGAACTGTACGTGCGGAACCTCGGCTGGTCGGCAGATGAAGTCAACTTGCGACCACGCTCGCAAAATTTCGGTGAGCACGGGCATACGCTGGCTGATCATAAGCCCGATCTGCTGCTGGCGATGTTTGGTTTCAATGAATCGTTCGCCGGCGCAGCGGGGCTGTCACGTTTTCAGCGCGAGCTGGATGATTGGCTGCGAGAAGTGACGACGACCAAGTACAACGGTCGCCAGCCGCCGACGGTCGTTCTCTGTTCACCCATTGCTCATGAAAATCTGCAGCAGAGATTTCTACCTGACGGAGCAGCGACGAATCGCAACCTCGCGCTCTACACCGCTGCCATGCGTGACCTGGCCGCGCGACGTTCCATTCGCTTTGTCGATCTCTTCGAACCCTCGCGGCGTGGGATGGAGTCGGCCAAGAATCCGTGGACCATCAACGGAATTCATCTCAACGCCGACGGTGATCGGCAGGTCGCCGCAATTCTCGATCAGGCTCTGTTCGGTGCGCCGCTCAACCGAAACCCGACGAGCGTCGATCAGCAGCGTGATGCCAACGGAGCGGAACGATTGCGGGCGGCAGTCAACGAAAAAAATCAGCAGTTCTTTTATGATTTGCGAGCTGTGAATGGTTTCTACATTTATGGAGGGCGTCGGAATCCGTTTGGCACAGTGAGTTTCCCGCCAGAATTTGCCAAGCTGCGGAAGATGACAGCGGTGCGTGATCGACGTATCTGGGATTTAGCGCAAGGACGCTCGGTGCCAGCCGAAATTGATGATCGCGAAACGGGGGAATTGCCAACGATTTCCTCCAACTTCAAAGCCCCAATCAAAATCACGACACCCGAAGAATCCCGTCGGCAGATGCAACTGGCGGAGGGCTTTGAAGTGAATCTGTTCGCGTCGGAGGTCGAGTTCCCCGACTTGGCGAATCCGGTGCAGTTTGCCTTTGATGCGCGAGGGCGATTGTGGGTGTCTACGATGCCGTCCTACCCACAGCTTATTCCGGGCCAAAAGCCAAACGATAAAATTTTGATTCTCGAAGATACCGATGGTGATGGTAAGGCCGATAAGCAAACGATCTTCGCGGACGGCTTATATCTGCCTACCGGATTGGAACTCGGCGATGGTGGCGTCTACGTCGCACAGCAACCGAATCTCATGTTCCTGCAAGACACCGATGGTGATGATCGAGCGGATCGCCGGGAACTTATCCTGCATGGTTTCGATTCAGCGGACTCCCATCATGCCATCTCGGCATTTACCTGGGATCAAGGTGGAGCACTCTACTTCGAGGAAGGCACTTTTCTTCATTCTCAAATCGAAACACCTTACGGACCAACACGACTGGCCAACGCGGGAGTGTTTCGCTTTGAGCCGAGAACGGGACGGCTGAGTGTGTTTGTGTCGTATCGTTTTGCGAATCCCTGGGGTCATACGATCGATCGCTGGGGACAGAATTACATCGCCGATGCGTCGCCTGGTTTCAATTATTTCGGAGCGGCAATCTCAGGCGATGTGGATTATCCGCGCAAGCATGCCACAGCGCCGCAGCTGTTCGAAAAGCAGTGGCGTCCGACCGCTGGCTGTGAACTTGTTTCCAGTCGCAATTTTCCCGACGATATGCAGGGTGATTATCTGCTGAATAATTGCATCGGCTTTCAAGGCGTCCTGCGATATCGGCTGCGTGATGAAGGATCGGCCGTCGTGGGGCAGGCGGCTGATCCGCTCTTGTCGTCGCGCGATTTGAATTTCCGCCCGGTCGATATCGAGTTTGGTCCTGATGGAGCGCTTTATCTTTGCGATTGGTTCAACCCACTCGTCGGGCACATGCAGCATTCCATCCGCGACCCCGGTCGCGATCAATCTCATGGTCGCATTTGGCGTGTCCGTTACACAAAGAAATCGCTCGCCAAACCTGTGCCCATTGCTGGTGCCACGATCGAGGGATTGCTGGCAGTTTTACGAGCGGCGCCAGACGAACGCACATGCTATCGCGTGCGCACGGAGCTGCGTTCGCGGGACTCCGAGCAAGTTCGTACCGCCGTTGATCGCTGGTTAGCGGAGAGCGATCGACGAAGCCGCGAGGGCGCGCACGATCACCTGGAAGGACTTTGGTTGCGTCAGCAGCATGATCAAGTCGATGAGCGGTTGCTGGATGCGGTGCTGAAGTCAAGCGAGCCGCGGGCACGTGCCGCGGCCGTACGAGTCCTCTGTTACTGGCACGATCGTTTGCCCGCCGCGCTAGATAAATTGGCACACCTCATTCAGGATGAACACCCTCGTGTGCGACTGGAAGCTCTGCGAGCACTCAGCTTTTTTCGTGGGGACCAAGTTGAACGAGCGCTGACAGTTGCTGCTGATGCGCTGCAGCGGCCGTTCGACGAGCACTTGCGTTATGTGCTGCGAGAAACTTGGGCCACACTCGACGGGCGCCTGCGCTCTCAAACCGAACCGAGCCAGTCACGCGACTTTGTCAGACCGGTAAGTTCACGATTACGGGCTGGCGACATCCCCACCGCGCAGTTGCCACTCGCCGTCGAGCTCGTTTGCCAGTACGGTGGAGCGGAAGATCTGACCTTGGTCTTCGAAAAGTATCTGGTAGCGAGTAAGGATGCACTGGAAGTACGCGTGCAAATTGTTGACGCACTGATTGATGCGGCGACGAATCGCAAATTGCGTCCGACCGGTGATATTGCGATTCTGGAACGGCTATTGACGTCGCCGGCGACACAGCGTGAACCAGCACTTGAACGCGGACTGCGTCGGCTGGCGTCACTTTGGCAAGTTGCTTCCATAGCCGCGCAGCTGCGTGAAGTGTTATTAAATCCGCGAAGTGAACAGGAAGCGATCCGCACGGCGGTGCGCGATCTGGCGGCGCTCGATGATCCGAATTCGCGCGAACTGCTCAAGGAATTGACGACGCGCGAATCGCCTTCGATGCGAGTCCGTCTCCAGGCGCTGGCCGCCTATGCCAAGCTCGCGCCCGAGGCGGCAGCACCAGCGGCGGCGGCGGCGCTGTCCGAGGCGGCGGCAACCGATCGAGTGGGCGATCTGCTCGACGCATTCCTGAGCTTGAAAGTGGGGCCGCGACTGCTGGCGACTGCGATCCCCAAGCGGCCGCTGCATGCGGATACGGCCAAGATGGCCCTGCGCCATTTGTACTCCGTCGGCTGCACCGACCCCGAATTAACTCGCGTGTTCAGTGAAGCGGCCGGAGTGGCCGTGGATACAGCACCGCCGACAGCGGCTGAGTTACAGCGTTTGGCCGCGGATGCTGCGCAGCGCGGTGACGCTCGACGCGGTGAGCTCATCTTTCGTCGGGCCGATTTGAGTTGCCTGCGGTGTCATGCGCTGCAGCGGGCTGGTGGCAACGTAGGACCTGAACTGACCGCAGTTGGTTCGATTTCCCCGATCGAGTATCTGGCCGCGTCGGTCCTCGATCCGAACCAAGCCATCAAGGAGCAGTATGTTACTCGAGTGATAGTCACCGAGCGCGGCGAAACATTTACGGGAGTGCTTATCGATCGCAATGAAACTCGCGTTAATCTGCGGGATGCGACGGGCAAGACGATCACGATTCCAGTCGAAGAGATTGACGAAGAGGCGGAGGGGCGTTCGCTCATGCCACAAGGGCTTACCAAGTTCCTCACTCAAGACGAACTATTGGATCTGATCAAGTTTTTGTCGGAGCTGGGAAGGCCAGGGCCCTATGCGATGCGTACGGATCGAACCGTGCAGCGGTGGCGTGGGACGACTGGATTAGGGGACGAGTCTGTCGCGCAGGTGATGACACGCCCGGCTAGTCGCTGGACAACGCATTGGTCGATGTTCGACGGCCGCTTACCGCTTGCCGATTTGCGGTCCAGCGTGACAGGCAATCCGCCCGCAGCGTGGTTGCTTGCGAGCGACATGCGGGTGACGACGGCCGGCAAGATTCGTTTGCTCATCGCCAGTCCAGAGGCGCTGCAGTGGTATCTCGATGGTCAAACGCTGGAATTAAAGGGTGATCAAGATGGTGCGTCGATGGAAGTGGACTTGGAGTTGAGTGCCGGAGTCCATGTGCTGCAGGTGCGAGTGCCGAGTGGTGTGACTGGGGAGTTGCGTGTGGAATTGCAGAAGGTAGCTGGTTCCGCTGCACAGGTCGAATTAGTGAGAGGCGAGTGATGACGCACTATAATGCTATGGAATTGATGATTTGTGCGGCCGCTCGCTATCTCGAAGATGGCGCAATTGTGGTAGTTGGAACTGGAGTTCCTTGTGCGGCCGCGATGCTCGCACAAAAGACGACTTCACCGAATTTGACGCTGATTTTCGAGGCGGGTGGCGTGGGGCCATTCTTACCCAAGATGCCGATCAGCGTGGGCGATTCGCGCACATTCTACCGAGGCTTGATGGCTACGAGCATGGCGGATGTGATGGAGACCTGTCAGCGTGGCATGGTTGATTACACGTTCCTGGGTGGCGCACAGATCGACTGCTACGGAAACCTCAACTCAACACAAATCGGTGACTCCTACACACGGCCGCGTGTGCGATTGCCAGGCAGCGGGGGAGCCAATGACTTAGGTTCTTTCTGCTGGCGCACCCTCGTGATCACTCCGCATGATAAGCGGCGCTTTGTGCCGCGGGTGGACTTCATCACAACGCCTGGATACTTAACGGGACCTGGAGCGCGCGAAGCAGCTGGTCTTCCGGCAGGCACCGGTCCTTTCAAAGTGATCACCAGCCTGGCGGTGCTCGGATTTGACGACTCAACCAAACGTATGCGAGTGGAATCCACGCACGCGGGCGTTAGCTGGGAAGAGGTTCAGGCGAACACAGGCTTTGAGCTGCTGGTGTGTGACCCATTACCCGAAACGGAGCCGCCAACAGCCGAGCAGCTTCGGATTTTGCGCGAGGAAGTGGATCCTCACCGGTATCTCATTGGACGAGGCTGATTAGGGTGGAACTGGGCAGCTGGCGAGCCCTACTGGAATGCGCCGGACGGTTGGCATAGGCTCTTCGCACCGGTAAGTCTGCAGATTCTACCCGTGATCCTCGTTTTCATCGTCTCGTCGTCAATTTATGGGAGCGCTCCGGCTCATGCCGAACTCGATCGAGCTCAATGCCATTCATCATCAGGACTGCATTGCTGGCATGCAGCAGCTTGTCCCGGGCACAGTGGACTTGGCGTTCGCCGATCCGCCGTTCAACATCGGCTATGAATACGACGTGTATGAGGACAAGAAGGGACGCGAAGAATATCTCAAGTGGTCGCGAGCTTGGATTGAAGGCGTCTATCAAGCCTTGAAGCCGACCGGTACGTTCTGGCTGGCAATCGGCGATGAGTATGCTGCGGAGCTGAAGCTATTGAGTCAAGAGATCGGCTTTCACTGTCGTAGCTGGGTGATTTGGTATTACACGTTCGGCGTGAACTGTAAGGCGAAGTTCAGCCGCTCGCATGCGCATCTGTTCCACTTCCTGAAAGATCCTAAGAATTTTACATTTCGATCGGATGAGCTGGAGAATCGTATCCCCTCCGCGCGGCAGCTGGTCTACCAAGATATGCGCGCCAATCCGCGGGGGCGACTCCCCGACGATACCTGGATTCTGCGACCACAAGATATTTCCGAGTGTTTTCAAGAGGACGAAGATACTTGGTATTTTCCGCGAGTGGCGGGAACGTTTAAAGAGCGCGCGGGATTTCATGGTTGTCAGATGCCCGAACAACTTTTGGGACGCATCATTCGTTTCTGTTCGCAGCCCGGCGAACTGGTGCTCGATCCATTCTCCGGCAGCGGCACCACGATGGTAGTCGCTAAGAAACTTGGGCGGGCTCATGTCGCATTTGACCTGTCCGAGGATTACGTGCAGCGTGGTCGAGAGCGACTGGCGGCGGTGAAAATAGGCGAACGTTTACAAGGCGCACCGGAGCCAACCATAAGTGCTCCGATGACGCCCAAGAAAAAATGAGGCGGTCCATGAGCGAACGGCAATCGGACGATGGACGAGTTGAGGAGGATGTGTCGTTCGCGCCGTTTCAGTCGCCCGTGGACGACAAACAGCTCGGCGTTCCTTCGAGTGCGCGGTACGTAGTGCTCGGGTTTGCCTGCAGCATGTCCGTGCTGCTTTACCTCCATCGTTTTTCATTGTCACTGGTCAGTGTACCGATGATGGACGAACTGGGAATGGATGAAAAGGATTTAGGAAAAGCTACTGC
The DNA here is from genome assembly GCA_044235425.1 of Pirellulaceae bacterium. Taxonomy (GTDB): domain Bacteria; phylum Planctomycetota; class Planctomycetia; order Pirellulales; family Pirellulaceae; genus JBJSXJ01. Next base: position 12,750 of record JBIIHW010000053.1, on the reverse strand, counting down.
TTGGTTCTTCTATACCTACGCCTTAACTCAGGTCCCAGCCGGCTCGCTGAGTGATCGTTTGGGAGCACGCTGGACACTCACGTTGTATGTCTTACTGTGGTCGCTCGCGATCATGGGCATGGGACTGATTCAAGGCGTGCTGTCGTTGATCGTATGTCGAGCGCTCCTGGGACTGGCGCAGGCTGGCGCGTATCCTTGCATCGCGAGCGTGAACAAACGGTGGTTTCCGCCACAGCAGCGTGGGTTGGCCAATAGCGTTACCACCATGGGCGGCCGCGCTGGTTCTCTCCTCAATTCGCTGGTGACAGTTTTCTTGATGACCTCGATCGGCGCGTGGCTCGGGTGGGAGACCGGGCAATGGCGAGTGCTGTTCCTGCTCTATGGATCACTAGGCATAATCTGGGCCGTTTTGTTTTCGAGCTGGTTTCGTAATGATCCGTATAGCCATCCGGCCTGCAATAACGCCGAAGTGGAATTGATTGCCCCAACGTCGCTGGACAGCAGACCCGCAGTTCAATCCCGTCAACCGCTCTGGCTTGTGCTGCTTCGCTGTGCGGGTTCCCCAAGTCTGTACTTTCTGTGTGGCATCAGTATCTTCGTCAATGTGGGCTGGATTTTCCTCGTGACGTTCTATGCCGTTTACCTGGAAAAAGTTCACGGCTGGGCGCGGAGCGATTTGGGAATACTAACCGCAGTTCCGCTGCTTGCGAGTATGTGCGGGGGAGTGGCGGGAGGTCTGACGACCGATGCTTTGGTGCGCCGAGTCGGTTTGACGTGGGGACGTCGGCTGCCGGGAATTATCGGCAGTAGTGGTGCCGCTTGTGCTTATCTAGCGTCCCTCCTGAGCGACGATCCGAAGATTCAAATTGCTTTGTTTGCCATCGCAGGTTTTCTGATCGATTTTGGTCTTGGAGCGCTCTGGGCTGTGTTCCAAGATATCGGTGGCAAGTCGGTAGCAGCCGTGTTGGGATTCACCAACATGTGCGGCAATTTTGCGGCAGGAGTATTCAGTGAGCGCATTGGCGGATTCGCCAAAGCCGGCGAGTGGCCGTTGGTATTCCGCTGGAGCGCCACCGCACTTGTCATCACGGCGCTCTGCTGGTTATTTGTGAATCCCCAGCGAAAGCTTACTGCGGACGACTAAGTTGTCCCGCTTTGATCACTCCACCTTGCATCACTGCGATGAAACGGTGACGTTCCTGGAGTAGCTCAATACGCTCTAAGACATCGCCTTCGACCACGAGTACATCGGCCAGTTTGCCCTTCTCTAGCGTACCAAACTCAGCGCCTTGCCCCATGATTTCCGCACCTGTTTGGGTGGCGCAGTGAATCACTTCGAGCGGTGTGAAGCCGACGTAACGAACGAAGAAGCTGAGCTCCTTGGCGTAGTCACCGTGCGGATTCCAAGCGAAGCCATAATCACCACCCATGCCAAGTCGGCCGCCAGCCCGCAGGATTCGTCGAGCGGATTCGGCACCACCCTCAAGCGTTTCTTGGTGGCCATCAATCACCGCTTGGGGCATCCCCAGCGACGGACCATTCTGAACACTCGCTAATTCAAAATAGAGAGCTGGCACCACGGGCACGTCGCGCTTGAGCAAAAGCTCCAGGGCCTCGTCATCCATGAATGTGCCATGTTCAATCGCATCGTAGCCAGCGCGCAGTGCATTCTTGATGCCCTCCGTTGCTCGGCAGTGTCCCGTCACCTTCAAGCCGTGGTTGTGAGCGGTTGCGACGACCGCATGCATCTCCTCGAAGGTCATGCAGAGCGTGTGGTGATCGTTAACGTCGGGCGCCGCCGCATCACCGGTCGGATACGTCTTCACCCATTCCACTCCATCCTTGACCAGTTTTCGCACGGCGGCACGAGCTTCATCGGCACCGTTGATGAGGAGCACCAAGCCCTCCATGCCGATCTTGCGAAAGTCTGGATTCCAGTCCATCAGCCCACCCACTCCGCAGATCTCGCGACCACTGGCGACAAATCGTGGACCGGGCGTGAGATCGTTTTCGATCGCTTTTTTCAGCCAGACGTCAATGTTGAATAAGCTGCCACCGCTCCGCGCGGCCGTATAACCGCATTCCAGTGCCAGCCGCGCGTTCGCTGCCGCCAGCAGCGTGACATACTCCACTGGATACTTGATGTCTAAATCTTCCAGCGCCGCCACGTTGAAATAGGTCGGGTGAAAATGAGCCTCTACGAGCCCCGGCAGGATCGAGCCACCGCGGGCGTCGATGGTGGTGGTGTGAGGAGGCAAGACAGGCTTGCCGGTCGCTGGTCCCACATATTGAATGCGGCCATCTTGGATGACGACCACACCGTGCGGGATCGCTGGCGCACCTGTGCCATCGATCACCTGACCATTTTCGATCACCGTAATTCCAACACTTGTTTTCATCGTATTCTCAGCGCGTAGATTCAAGGAAAGCGAGCACGATTCGCAGTACCGACTCCGTAGCCTGCCAATGCATTTGATGTCCGATCTGAGGTAGTCGAGCGATATGGCTACCCGTAGCCAACTCGGCAAACCTGCGCGTGTCAGCCTCGGTCAGCATACCACCGGCATCCCCGTCCGCTTGCAAGAGCAGCGAGGGGCAACGCAGACGCTGAGCCAGCCGATGCCAATCGTAACCGTCAAGCCAGCGACCAGCAACGATCGGCTCCAGAACATCACGATCAACATGCCGCAAGCAAGACGCCATGAAACGTAACGCCACAGAATCACGCAGTTGTCCAAACGGGATCGTGATCCCCTGTTTGGGAATCGTGATCGGCAGGCTCGCCAGCTCCGGCAAGAGCTCATCGATTGTACGACCCGGTCGCACAATCTTGGTCAGTCCCTGAAATTGACTGAGGAACGGTGTGCCGGCGATCTGATTTCCCATCGTTTCAAACGGTGGATCTTCCAGCAGCACCGCGCGACAATTTGTACCTAGTTCAGCGGCGGCACCCAGAGCTACCATCGCTCCGAGTGAATGACCATAAATCGCCACCGGCTCGCGAAAGGTGCCTCGAATCCATTCCACCACGTCGTTCACGTAATCCGTTACCAAGTAGCGGCCAGCAACGCGATCGGAATTCCCATGTCCACGCTGGTCAAGTGCGACGACTTGCCAGCGCGTGAGCAAGTGCGGAAACAGCGGCACAAAATCACTGCCTCGCCGGAGCACTCCATGCAGCAGCACCAGCGGCGGTCCATTCCCTGGACTGCATGTGGGCCCGACAAGTGCAGTGAGCGAGTGTTGAGCAAGCGGATAGTGAATCTCTGTGAACATAGCGCGGGGCGAGTCAGCTGGGAGGCTGAATGTCCGAAGGAAGGAGGGAAGGAAGGATGCGAGACGGGATGCCTCGAAGAGCATCTTGCGTTATTCATACCTGGCAAGCAAGTGCGCGTCGCGACGGCCAGGTCTGTCGAATGATCATCAGGGGGGTTGCGGAGTGTTCGTGCATGAGAGGGCAGTGGTACATCATGCGGCGACGAAGGACGGCGGTGAGTGCTTGTCGTGAGTGCTTGTCGTGAGTGCTTGTCGTGAGTGCTTGTCGGCGGGTGCTTGTCGGCGGGTGCTTGTCGGCGGGTGCTTGTCGGCGCTACGGGCATGCGGTACGGTGTCGCTCAATCATTCCAGCGCTCACACCGGGAGAAAATCGTATGCGTTTCGTGACCTATCAAAGTCCGAGTGGACCGCGAGTGGCGGGAGTTCGCGAGGGCGGTTATGTGGATCTTTCCGCGACCGATCCGTCGCTCCCCACCAGCCTCAAAGCACTCTTGGCACTCGGTTCCGCCGCTCTGGAACGAGTCCGTGCGGCCATCGCTACGGGCCAGCTTTTGCCCGCGGACTCTGTTCGCCTCTTGGCCCCTATCCCTGATCCCGAGAAGGTCATCTGTATTGGACTCAACTACGCCGATCATGCGGCGGAGTCGGGGCAACCGATTCCGCCCGAGCCCGTGGTGTTCAATAAGTTCCCCACGGCGGTAACTGCTCACCTGGAACCGATCGTGCTACCCAAGGTCACAGACAAGGTGGATTACGAAGCGGAACTCGTCATTGTCATCGGTACCGGAGGCCGGCACATTCCACGAGAGCAGGCGCTGCGGCATGTGGCGGGTTACTGCTGCGGTCACGACGTGTCGGCTCGAGATTGGCAGTTGCAAAAGCCGGGGGGCCAGTGGCTGCTCGGTAAGACATTCGACACCTTTGCACCGTACGGCCCCGAACTGGTCACGGCTGACGAAGTGGGGGATGCTGGCAATCTCCGGATCAGTCTGCGACTGGATGGCGTGACGTTGCAGGATTCCAGCACCAAGCAGTTGATTCACCCGATCGATCATCTGGTGTCCTATGTCTCCGGCATCTGTACGCTGAAGCCGGGCGACATCATTTTCACCGGTACGCCTCCCGGCGTCGGAGCTGCTCGCAAGCCGCCGATCTATTTGCGAGCGGGGAATGTGGCGGAGGTTGAGATTGAGCGGCTGGGCGTGCTGCGCAACCCAATTGTCTCGGAATAGGTAAGCTGCAGCGACTGGGATGTTTGGGATGGGCTTGTGGGGCAGCCTCGGGCAGGCAGAGTGATGAAGGGGAGGGTGGATTGCCGACACTCCTCTAGCGCGTTGTAGCCAGTGGTCGACCTCATTCATAGCGAAGCGTCTCATCACCAGTCCCAGTCACGTCACCGACAGCAAGGATGTTGTCGTGGAGATGTGTTGAGTTTCCATGGAATTTCGGCGGAGCGGACAATCCAACCAGCGACGGCGACGGGTTCTCAAGGAAGATCCGTCGGCGTCGGTGGACGACGGGGGCACGAACCCCGGCAAGCGTCGAGGAAAAGCCTCGCTGCCCGGTCGTTCGTATTCGGAAGCGGCGCTGGAAGAGAATCAGCCACACATTACGGAGTTGATTCCGTATCGTCCGTGGACGTTGGCGATTTGTCTGTTGGGTTCGCTGCTGGCGGGTGCGATTGTGGAAGGAGCGTTTGCTCATCAAGAGCTCATCGCCCGCTGGATTCCGCCGCTCAACATCCGCGTGTTAGATCCGCGTGAACCGGGCAGTTTAGCGGCCTGGTTGTCTTCGGTTTTTCTGCTGCTGTCGGCGGTGGCGAGCTTGGTGATTTTTTCGATCCGCCGCTTCCGCACGGATGATTATCACGGACGATATCGAGTCTGGATGCGCTGTGCAGTGCTAGGGTTGGTGGCGAGCATTGATGCAGCCACACGTTTGCACGATGTACCACGTTCGTTGTTTGACGTAATCATCACTCGACTCGGCCGTGATGCCAACGCCTCCACGGCACAAACAGCTTGGTGCTGGCTGATGATGATCGGGGTTACCGCGGTGACGGTCCGGCTGGTGATTGAGATGCGGTCGAGCTGGGGAGCGATCGCGGGGATTGTCGCCGCCTGGTGTTCTTATCTGCTGGTGACGCTCTTAGCGACCAGCTGGATGACGATCTCGGTCGACACTGTGAATGTACTCTTGATCTCCTCCGCTCGTTTAGCGGGTGACCTGCTGATTCTGGGATCGCTGCTCGTATACTCGCGCTATGTCTATCTCGACTCTCAAGGTCTGCTGGCGAAGCGCCGTGCGGCACGAGAAGCGGCGCGTCGCAAGCGTCTAGCGGAAAAGGCTGCACGTGCCGAGGCCAAGGCGCTGGCGAAGGAACAGAAGCAAGCCGAACGTGAGGCAGCTCGAGCTGCTCGAAAATCGGGCGACGGCGAGGGAGACGAGGGATCGGCGGAAGATTCCGCGGACGATTCCAGTAGTGACAAGACTTCTGAGGGCGAGGATCGCGATGCAGCGGATGAGGATTCGGGAGGCGACGACGACGAGGATGCTGGCGACGAAACGGACACTCGCGGTCTGTCACGAGCCGAGCGTCGTCGCCAAAAGAAACTCGCGCGCGGCCGCGCTGCTTAGCGATCAGTGGTAAACTCTCGTTCTTGGAGGAATAAGAACCGATGACCGTACGTACTCGTTTTGCGCCCAGTCCCACCGGCTACCTGCACATTGGTGGAGTTCGAACTGCACTTTTCAACTGGCTGTTTGCACGGCGGCATGGTGGTCAGTTTTTGCTGCGCATTGACGACACGGACCAGCAGCGGAATGTGGCGGAAGCGTTGCAACCAATTCTCGATGGGTTTCGTTGGCTCGGTATTGATTGGGATGAGGGGCCGGACGTGGGTGGGCCGTATGCGCCCTATTTTCAGTCCCAGCGGTTAGCACGCTATCAGGAAGCCGTTCAGCAACTGCTCGCCAGCGGCCATGCCTATCGCGATTACGCCACGACGGCGGAGATTCAAGAAGAGCGCGCGGCCGCGGAGCAGGAGAAGCGGCCGTTTTTGTACAGTCGTCGCTGGATGGCCGAGACGCCGACTGAGATTGCTCGCTGGGAAGCGGAGGGGCGGCAAGGTGTTGTGCGTCTGAAGATGCCGCGTGAGGGTGAGTGTCAGTTTCACGATTTGATTCGCGGCGACGTTTCGTTTGCCTGGTCCAATGAGCAGGATCATGTGATTCAGCGCGCGGATGGCACGTGCCTTTACCATCTGGCTAGCGCCGTGGATGATCATGATTTTCGGATCTCGCATGTGATTCGAGCGGTGGAGCATCTTTCGAACACGCCGCGTCAGATTTTTATCATGCAGGGACTGGGATATGCATTACCCGCGTTTGCTCATTTGCCGTATGTGGCCGAGCCGGGCAGTGCCAACAAGCTCAGCAAACGCAAAATCGCGCAATACCTCAAGCATGCCGACTTCAAGAAACTGCATGATCACGCGCTAGCGATCGCTCAGCAGATCGGTCAGCCCACGACGGCGGAAACATTTAATCCGGTGGTCGTGGATTTTTACCGAGTGGCAGGTTATTTGCCGGAGGCGATTATCAATTACTTGCTGCTGCTGGGGTGGTCGTTGGATGACAAACGCGAAGACTTTACTCGTCAAGAAATGATCGCTCATTTCTCGCTGGAACGAGTGAATAAAGCACCAGCCAGCTTTGATCCGAAAAAGTTGTGGGCATTTCAGGAGCGACAAATGAAGCAGTTGCCGCTCAAGCAAAAAGTACCACTGGTTCTTTCTTACGCGCAGAAAGCGGGCTGGATTGCCACTCCAACGCCCTGTGAAGCGGGACCGTTTCTGATGCAGGTCGTGGCGGCGGCAGGCGATCGCATCAAGACTTCGGGGGATATCTTGCAATTCCCTGAGTTTTTCGTGGCCGACGAACAGTTGGCATATGACGAAAAGGATTTCGCTAAACAGATCGCGGCCAGTGGGGCCGTGGAGCGGCTGCAAGTACTGCGACAAGTGCTGGCGCTGGTGGAACCCTATGAGGCGTCGGTGCTCGAAGAATCCGTGAAGGAACTGGTCCAGCGTCAGGGCTGGCAGTTAGGGCAGATCATTCATCCCTTACGAGTGGCGATTACGGGCAAATCGGTGGGTTTGGGGCTGTATGAGGCTCTCGTGATTCTGGGACGGGAACGCAGCTTGGCTCGAATCGATCAGGCGATCGCTCGCGCGACCCGTTGAATCGGTCTCCCCGAATTCGGTTGAGCGAATTAGAATCATGGATTCAGGCGATTAGGGCCTCGGGGCTGGGCGAGGCGAACGATCGAACGAGGGTTAGGAGTGCCCGTCGGGGCCATCAGGAGAGGTCAGGAGAGGTGATGAATACTGCCGATACGCCGCATGTCGACTTCATTCGCGACATCATTGATGAAGACAACCGTACGGGAAAGCATGCGGGTCGAGTGCAAACTCGATTTCCTCCCGAGCCCAATGGCTATCTGCATATCGGACATGCGAAATCGATCTGCCTGAATTTTGGAATCGCGCAGCAATACGGTGGCAAGTGCAACCTGCGATTCGATGATACGAATCCGACGAAAGAGGATGTCGAATATGTCGATTCGATCATGGCGGACGTGCGCTGGCTGGGCTTTCAGTGGGATGGTCTGCACTATGCCTCGGACTATTTTCAGCAGCTATATGACTGGGCGGTGCAGCTCATTCGCGCGGGCAAAGCTTTCGTTTGTGATTTGACGCCCGACCAGGTGCGGGAGCATCGCGGCACGCTGACAGAGCCGGGCACGCCGAGTCCTTATCGGGATCGCACGGTCGCTGAAAATCTCGATCTTTTTGCACGCATGAAAGCTGGTGAGTTCCCGGATGGGGCGCGAACCTTGCGTGCCAAGATCGATCTGGAATCACCGAATATCAATCTGCGTGATCCGGTCATGTATCGGATCCTCCATGCTCACCATCATCGGACGGGTGACCAGTGGTGTATCTATCCGATGTATGACTATGCGCATGGTCAGTCGGATTCGCTGGAACGCATCACGCACTCGATCTGTACGCTCGAATTCGAAATTCATCGTCCGCTCTACGACTGGTTCGTGCAGGCACTCGAGATTTACGCTCCGCGTCAAATCGAATTCGCGCGATTGAATTTGACCTATACGGTGATGAGTAAGCGGCGGCTGTTGTCGCTGGTGGAAGAGGGGCATGTTACGGGCTGGGACGATCCACGGATGCCGACGATTGCCGGCATGCGGCGTCGAGGTTACACGCCGGAGGCGATTCGTCACTTCTGTGCGACGATTGGCGTGACCAAACATAACAGCTTGACCGATGTGGCGCTGCTCGAACACTGCTTGCGTGACGACTTGAACAAACGAGCTCCCCGCATCATGGCGGTGCTGCATCCGCTCAAGGTTGTCATCACGAATTTTCCTGAGGGGCATGTGGAGGAGATTGAATCGGTGAACAACCCAGAGGATCCCGGTGCGGGATCACGTTTGGTGCCGTTTTCCCGCGAGTTGTATATCGAGCAGGATGATTTTCGAGAAGTGCCACCGAAGAAATACTTTCGCTTGTCGCCGGGCAAGGAAGTGCGTCTGCGCTGGGGCTATTACATCAAATGCGAAGAGGTGGTGAAGGACGAAGCGGGTAACATTGTGGAGCTGCGCTGCACCTATGATCCACAAACTCGCGGTGGCTGGTCTCCAGACGGCCGCAAGGTACAAGCGACCATTCACTGGGTCTCCGCCGCACATGCCGTTCCAGCCAAAGTGCGACTCTACGATCGCTTGTTCTTGAAGGAAGATATGAACGCCTTGGTGGAGGGAGAAGATTGGCGAGCGTCTTTGAACTCCGAGTCACTCACCGTAGGCCAAGCGCTGGTTGAGCCCAGCATTAACCAGGCCACTCCCGGCGGATTGCCGTTCCAGTTTGAGCGTCAAGGTTATTTTTACCTCGACCCCATCGACAGTCAGCCGGGCAAACCCGTCTTCAACCGCACCGTAACCCTGCGCGACAGCTGGGCAAAGATCGAGAAGAAGAGCTGATAGGCTTGGTACACGGAGATGCTGGAGTTCATATACCGCGCGAGTTGAATTTCGAGTTCCCAATGGGGAGCTTTTTGTTTTTCTACGAACAAACCAGACAAGACAGTTAACGCCCGGTGCCGAGAGTTCGGTTTCCGGGCGTTTTGCGTTTATGGCCAGTCCTTGCAACGGTTTGCGACGATCCAGCGATCTCGGTCGCGATCTCCGTTTCGACGGAGTACAACGAGGGTCCGAACGTAACCACCAGGGTTCCTTCCGCACCCCGAATTTTCGGTCGCGGAATCTCGGAATCTCTCCCCGGACGACCGGAAAAAGTTAACAGGCCGGTTCCTTTCGGGGCCTAGTTTCGAGTCTCGAACTTGGATTAGACGGCTGCCAGTGCGGTACGCAATTCAGCCGTCCAGCGCTGCAAGACATTCTGGACAAATACGTCCGAGAACTCGGCGCTACTGGTCGGCTTGGTTCAGGCGATTGAGTTTATCAGAGCAGGTTAGGTGAACTCGAGAACAAACGGTTCAAGTTGGGGAAAAAACCTGACGCGTCTTGAGCTGTATCCCGCCAGATGGGCGGTTTCTCATTCAAATTCGTGACACTTTACGTACCTTCAGGCAGCCCTCGAGCTGGTCGCTCGCCGGGCAAGTTCTTTTTTGAAACGTTCGGTCAGTGTGTCTTGTGGCTAGCTCGTGTTGGTGTGAATCGTGACCAGCGCTGGTTCGCTTTCCTTTGCTTTGCAGTGGTCGCAGGATAATGCACGATTGAATGCTAACCTTGCGGCTCTTGCGGCAGCCTGCCTGGGCTTTAGGTCGGTGCGGATGTTTGCACGTGAGCTGAAGTATATTTCGTCCGGAGTTTGGCCTAGGAAGGCAACGTGCGGAACCACGCAATTGTGCTGCTCGACTTAGAAGGTAACAAGTTTGCGAACTGAAGTCGCACTATCGAGTTCGTGCAAATATAACCATTGGTGCTTCAGCTGCCGCCACCAAGCTTCGATCATGCTGTTCGACTCGGTAATATCGATCTGTGCAAGGATGCGCTTAATCGCTCCACCAGCCACGAGTTCATTTACTTTCGAATTCAGATTTTCCACTCCTGAATCCATCACCGCCGAGGGAACGGTTTGCCCGTGGAGTCTTTCCGCGGCTTCTTTTAGGAGTTCGGCTGTCGTCCCGGTATCAAACGTCGTATTCAATCGCCAGGCGAGAATTCGGCGTGAGTAGTTATCGAGCGCCGCATGCAGGTAGACACGGCTCCCGTCGAGCAGGCGGATGATCGTCGTATCCAGGTGCCAGTACTCGTTCGGCTTCGTTGCTCGCAGGCCAACTCGCGGTTTGGCTGGATAGATTCTTCTGCGAGGACGATTCCAATTCCCAGCTTGGATCGCGCGATACCAAGTCGATGAGGAGTCGTAGACCGTTCCCAGTCTCGCAGCCAGACGCGCAATCGCCCCGACGCTCAGGTGCCGATAGTGGTGTGACTCCAGCATGGAACGCATTTGAGACCGTTCCAGAGGAGTCATTTGACCGGGCGAAGATTTGGGACAAGACGAGACATCTGTCAGCCCGCACGCTTGTAAGTCTTTCCAGGCGTAGTACCTCGCGGAAGAGATTCCGATCCAGTTGAGGAGTCGGGGAAATCGAACGAGCCGACTTGTCCGGTCGATGGCCTGAAGCAGTTTTAGTTTATCGCTTCCCTGTGGTAGTCGCTGACCGGCAAGAGAGAAGCCCGAGATTCGAAGGAGCACGATGCACAATCGAAGCAGCCCCCGCAACCTCGCTGTAGGTCGCTCGAGAAAGTAGACCCGTTTTTCGAGTTCGTCGAGATAGACGTTTGGGGCAAGCAGTGTTACGACTGGCTTTGCGCGAGCTTTCTTCCAGCCGTGGATTGTTGAGCGGGGGACACCGATCCGGCGCGCCCTTTCCGCTTGTCCAAAGAGAAATACTGAATCTCTCAGCCGATGGTCGTAGGAATTTTGTTTGCGTTTGGAAGCGATCAAGTTGAGGAGAGCACTTTTGACTTGGTGATTTAGGGCTCTTGACCAATAGGATGAGTTTAAAAAAGGGGCGCGTAATGGTGTTATTCGCTGGCATGGTCGGGCGGGAATAGGCCAAAAAGCTGCTCTGCTTGCCGAATTCGGATGCGGCGCTCGTGGTTAAGATCAAAAGCCAGGATTGTTGCTCGGCCGATTTCCGATTTCCCGACGAGAGTATATTCGTCCCACTCAAAGTGCTGCGCCCAAACGTGCAATCGCGGATTAAATAACGCGATAACTTCACCGCTGGAACCTGTCGAGACTGAAATCCGATCTGCTTTGTGCAAATTGCAGCTCGGACAGGCTAGAGCCAGATTGCTCAAATCACTCGCGCCGCCCAGAGCGCGTGGAATCACGTGCTCAATGTGGAACGTGGCTCCTTGCAACGACTGGTGCATTTGGCAGTATTCACAACGCCTGCCGGCCCTGGTCGTAATCGGTTCACGAAACTCAGCTGCCACAAACAGTTCGCTTTATGGTTTGCGTCCGAGAAGATGCAGAGCCTCGGCCCTCACCAGTGACAGCCGCTCGCTCAGCTCCGCCAGCGCCGCCAGTTCGGCTCGCTCTAGTTCGCTTAACTGCCCCTCGTTGTTGCGATCCATCAACTGTTGTAGATGCCGGTCGGCTTGCTCTGGTAGTCGAAGCGTAGCGACGGTTTCGACCCATTGCAACGGTGCATCGATTGTCGTGATCATCGGCATCCTCGATTGGAAAAGTCCCTTGGTGAGAGCTTTGATTTTACAAGGGAAAACGCTAGCCGGGTAGTTCGATCATCAGCAGTCCTCATTGCCTGAGTTGCCGTCGTTATTCGCTATTCATTTTGAATGCCATCCTCTCGGCAGTGTGTTCGGCATCGCAGGAAAGGTCGCGCGTTGTGAATCCCTCTGTCAAAACACGACGCTCAGAAAATCGGCCTCCTATTCAACTCCACGGCTCTGAGAAGCAGTCTCGCGGGCCCGACTGGCCACTGAGTCTGTCTGACTCGCTGAACCCAAACAAGTATTATGCGAGAGCATTTTGGTTTGCTTAGCGCGAGTCTCTCTCTTGGGTTCGAAGAGCGTTTCGGAGACGGAGCTTTTCCAAATCGCGAAATCAAGCGCGACCAGCCTGTTAACTCCAAACGCCGAGAGCAACCGCCCTCGGCGTTTTGCGTTTTACGCCCGTGCTGGCAACCACTTACCGCGACGCCCCGCCGCGTGAGAGTTCTCCGAAAATCGCATGAGAGCGCCGCATCGCCGTCACCCGATCGCCACTGAGATATTGTCGAAAGTTGTGTTCTTGAAAAGTTGAAAAAGGTGGCGCATCCTGCTGAAACTTCAACCCTTCAGCGGCCCGAAGTGGGCACTAGGATACGCCATGAATCAGATTAAAACAGACCGAC
>JBIIHW010000025.1:0-84492 GCA_044235425.1 Pirellulaceae bacterium | reverse complement strand
AGGTGACGCAGGGTCAGTACGAGAAGGTAATGGGCGAGAATCCGAGTTATTTCCAGGGCGCTAAGGTTGCGGGTGATAGCACGAATCATCCCGTGGAAACGGTTTCGTGGGAGGATGCGGTGGAATTTTGTCGTCGTCTGTCGTTGCTTCCCGAAGAGAAAGCATCTGGTCGCGGGTATCGCTTGCCGACGGAAGCGGAGTGGGAGTATGCATGCCGCGCTGGCAGTAAGGCAGCGTACAGTTTTGGAGACGACAATAAAAAACTAAAAGATTACTGCTGGTATGGCGACAATAGTGGCCGGGATTTTGTGAACTCTAAAGAATTGTGGCTACAGTTAGGCAAGGATGGCCGGGCGTATTTAAAATCTCTTTTAGCCAACGGCAACCGCACTCATGTTGTTGGAGAGAAGAAGCCGAATGCGTGGGGCTTATACGACCTGCACGGGAATGTCTGGGAGTGGTGTCAGGATTGGTACGGAGAGTACGCCGCTGAGCCGACTGCCGACCCGACCGGTCCCTCGAAGGGCTCGGATCGGGTTCGCCGGGGCGGCGGTTGGGGCAACGTCGCGGCGTTTTGCCGGTCGGCGAGCCGCCTCGAGCTCGACCCGACGTCCCGCGGGAACTTCCTTGGTTTCCGGCTGGCCCTGAGTTCGTTGGAATCTGAGTCCGCGAGTCGGAACGGAAACAAGAACCAATGAGCGGAGCCTGAAACGTACACCCGCATCGCCCTTCACCTACTCCTCCAGCACACCGGGCAGCGTGGCGATGGCGGCGGTTTGTTCGGTTAGTTCGGCGTGGGCGTAGATGCCGAGCGTCAAACGGATGTCGCTGTGGCGTGCGAGCATTTGGGCCACCTTCGGGCGCACTCCCGCGCGCTCCAGCGACGTGATGAAGTGCCAGTGCTGGCGAGCTGCCGCTAAGTCGCGCTTGATCATCTTGTGCGTTTTACGCTCGATCCCACCCGCCTTGCGAGCGGAGATCGGGAACAGGGGCGACATCACCGCTGCTGCCAGTTCTCCACGGCAAGGTTGGGAACTCGTGAGAACTCGGCAAAGTTGTTAGTCACGATTGCGATCTGCTTGTTACGTGCAATCGCAGCAATCTGCAGATCGTGGGGACCGATGGGAGTTCCGGCGCTGGCTAATTCCGCACGGATTGCTGCAGCTTCCCGCGCCGCTTCGTTGTCAAAGGGCAAGGATATGTGACGTGCCTGCAACTGTTCGACGAGACTGCGATTGCGGGTTTGATCATCGTTGCGACTGCGGAAAACGCCGTACCACAGCTCAGCAAGAACCACCGAGCACAACATGATGTCATTTGGACGCAGTCCTCGAGGGCCCGGACGAGCGAGTCACTTCGCCCTCGAAAAACGGCGATCCAGGCGTTCGAATCCAGGAGGTACTTCATAGTGATTCCCGGATCTCGAAATCACCTTGAGGCATTTTCTCGAACTCGCCCCGCCATTGACCGACGACGGAGTGGAGCCACTCTGCGTAATCGGTGCCCATCGTCTTGCTATCGACTGCAGGTTCGATCGTGATTTGAAATTCACGATCAGCCTCCTTTGAGCCAACCGGCACAACCACGCGCAACACGCCGTCCGCATCGACTCGCGAGCGGACTGAAATTCGGTTCATGATTCCACCTTGTTGTTTGCAGTGCTAAGAACTGGGCTTTTTTTGTTGAAGCTACGAAACTCCAAGAGTCGCCGTGCCTAGGGATTTTACCAAAAACTCGTAGATTTCGATTCAACGTTTCCGTCGAGTTGAATCTTCCGCGAAAGATCGTGGACATTCCCGCTCTCAGAGCACCACTACGAGCACCGCGGTGCTTGGCCCTGGCGCGAACGCTGGGTGTCGTTTGCGTTTATGGCGACGGTGCCAACAGCCTCCGAAGCCGAAGGTTTTCCCGGACGGTTCAAATCCTGTCGGGGATATTTTTCTCGTGTACCGCGCAACTGCTTACGCGGCCGGCGCTAACGCCAAGCGGCGTCTCTCTTTGACGCCCTAACTCCCGCCCGTGTCGAGACAAACGTCGGCCTCGAAGGCCGAAGCTCCCCCCGCCACCACGCCCTGTGTACGATGCAAAACATGACATTTCGTGACAATAGCCGGCGAACTGGTTAGCACCATAGAAGGCACCATTCCCAAACCAGAGCACCCCAGAGAGCACCACTGAGAGCACCCCAGAGAGCACCACTGAGAGCACAACTGAGTGCACCACTGAGAGCACCACTGAGAGCACCACTGAGAGCACCACTGAGAGCACCACTGAGAGCACCACTGAGAGCACCACTGAGAGCACCGCGACGGGCACCGCAAATCGCTCGGGGAAGCAGAGCCGTTGGGAGTTGGCGCAGCCCTCGACTGGCCCCGTGCCAGTCGGGGCGACGACTTCCTTGGTTACTCGCCGTCGCGATGAAAGCGTAGGTAACCGCGGAAGTCATTGCTTCGCCCGACGCAAGGTCGGGACGGGAGCAGCCCTGTCGCACGACTTTCCAAGTCGTTAAGCGGGCAGTGCGATGTGGGATTTTTTCTAGGCGCTTGTCCACTCGGAGAGTGGACCGACATGTCGCACGACTTTCCAAGTCGTTAAGCGGGCAGTGCGATGTGGGATTTTTTCTAGGCGCTTGTCCACTCGGAGAGTGGACCGACATGTCGCACGACTCTATCCCTTGGCCGAAGGCCATATTCACCTCGCGATATGCGATGAGTTCGCAACCACATGGAGCATCAGATGGATGGCGCCGTTGCGCCCATGCCCAACGCCCCGGAGGGGCAGCCACAGACCAGCCCACGGCAACGCCGTGGGTAGGCAACGCCGTGGGTAGGCAACGCCGTGGGTAGGCAATGCCGTGGGTAGGCAATGCCATCGCTCCGCGATTCCGGAGGTTTTATTGGGCGCACGATCCAGGCGTTGACACGCCTGGCTAAAAAATGCCACGGCTCCGCCGTTCAGGATGCACGATCCAGGCGTTTACACGCCTGGCTATCGAAGGCCACGGCTCCGCCGCTCAGGACGATTGGTCGACGAAACTCTTTCCTAACCCACGGCGTTGCCGTGGGCTGATATGTCGCGCCCCATCCGGGGCTTTTTCGCGATCCACATCAACCAGAAAACGACTCCTGGCTTAAGCTGCCAGCATTCGACCTCGTGCCAGTCGGAGGAACGACTTCCTCGGTTACCTGCTGTCGCGACGGGAACTACGTGCTGCGTGGTTCGGGTGGTGGGTGACGCCATCCGTCTGTGGCTTGCACGAGCATCAATTGGGGCAGTACCATTGCTCCGGTAAGTCACTATCTGCCCGCGTCCCTTTGACACCTAATCGATCACCGACCGATGAAAAAGATTTTCATCTCGTATTCTCATAAAGACGATGAGCATCGAGAAGCGCTTGGCGCACACCTAAACATACTTGAGCGCGAACAAATTGTTGAAATCTGGCATGATCGGAGGATTGGTGTCGGCCAAGAGTGGAAAAACAAGATTCATGAAAACTTGGAATCAGCGGACATTATTTTGCTCTTGGTAAGTCCAGACTTCAACAACTCTGACTATTGCTACGACTTGGAGATGAAGCGGGCTTTGCAACGAAATGACGAGGGATCTGCCATCGTCGTTCCGATTATCGTTCGCCCATGTTTATGGACGATAGCACCGTTCGCAAAGCTTCAAGCGGTTCCAACGGACAACCAAACCATCGACACATCGCTCAATAAGGATTCCGCGTGGCTAGAGGTCGTTACAAAGATAAAAAATGTTATCGATCTTTTGAATTCCAAGCCGAGTCCAAACGCGGGTGATTCCCAGTTGAGCATGGCGGCAGGAGGTTATTTGGGACCAACTGCAATCGAGAAACCCTCATTTTCTATCCTTCAAAGTTATTGTCAGTCATGTCTAAAAGCCCTGCGCGAGCCCATCCAGGGAACTCCCATTTATGAATTACGACTCAAGCACTACTACTGGCGGCGCATCAGTTGGGAACGCCGGGTAAAAAGCGATCAGCACGGTACGAAGTACGTACGCAAACTGATTCAAGGTCAAGGCGAAGAGCCAACCATTCAGATGCTCGGGGAATTACTCGAGAGTCGTCGCGTGGTGCTGTACGACGATGCAGGCATGGGAAAGACAGCCTTTACTCACAAATGTTTTGAACTATTGCTCGACGCCGACCACTGGAATAAACGCTGGAACAAGCGGTTCACCGAATTCCCACCGCTCGTTGTTCGACTTGAGGGGCGCTGGCCGCGCCGCGAAGGTCAACCACTCACGATCCGCGACATGCTGCTCGACCAGATCGAAAAGCGACTAGATGCAAATCGGTCATCAACCAAAGAAGTTACGGCCTCCCAAGCGGCACTAGACCAGTCGCTGGCAAAAGAGGTCGAAGCGGCAATTCAGGATCAGCGAGTCGTGATTTTCGTGGATGCGTTCGACCAGATGACGCTTGCGGACCGCGAACATCTATCCGCAATGCTGGCCTTGGCGAGCGTGGATCAGTCACCGATTGACGCCGCCGCGACTGCCTGCGCGTGGTTCATCACCGGTCGAGCCTATGCGCTCAAGCCATTCGAGAACGAATCGCTGAAGACGACCAAGCGACTGCGACTGGAGCCATTCAACGAGGCGGAGCAGAACCGCTATTTCTCCGACATGGCAAAAAAAGACTTCTTTAAACAGCAAGGAATAGCTCCGCTGGATTGGATTTGTCGTCCTCGTAAGAACGTCGAGCGAGATCTTGCGTTGCCTTTGAATTTACGGGAAATCCGGACGTTGTTGGAAACGGTTGTCGAGGGAGAGTTGTCGGCGTCGGAGCAAAAGAGCTTGCGATTTCGTAGCGCTGGTGAATTGCATGCACATGTGGCTCGCGTGCTGTTGCAACGAGGCCTGACGCATGTGAAGGAGCGGCGCAAGCGAGAGTCAGTGCGCATTCCCGCTGGGGAACCTCACGGTGAGGACGAGCAGTTACGTTTATTGATACGTATTTGCGGATTGATCGCACTGCAAATGATGTTAGAGAAACGCTGGAATGCGTGCGTGCTGGCAGATAGTTCCGAGCATCCAAAGAAGTTGGGGCAGAATGCGGTGCAAGCATTTCTGCAACGCGCCCAGACACGATTTCTGCATGGATGCTGCAGTGATGCTGCCCAATCCGGTAAGCCTTCCATTTCTGGCGATTCAAACCAGCATTTCATCCAAGCGAATGAGCAGTGGTTGTGGGCTGTCGATGTTTTGCAAGAGATCGAAGTGTCGCATCGTGGTCATATTGACTCGTTCAACACGGAATGTCGCAGTTTTCGTGATCGCAAGACGATGGAATGGTACGCCGCTCATTACCTGATGAATCATGCGACTGATTCTGATTTGTATATGGTGATCGCTGGTGCGGGTGACCAATGTGTGCGGAATTTTGCGTACGAGGAAGAATGGCTAAGTAACTTATGGAAGCAGGTGATCCAGATGCCTGGCGACCATATCCATGAAGACGCTGCAGTTCGCTCGCTGGGTGTTTTATTGGCTGAACGCCAGCCGATCGACCAGGATCGTCCACGTCCCTGTGAGCATATTTGGCGACTCTGGAATCGCTGGCTGGAGCCGACGAGTAAATCCACTTTGCCATTAACAGCGAAACAGTCGCAGCGGCTTATGGATAAGTTCCGCTCGGAGTATCGATGCCTGCACGGTAACAACCATCCGATAGCGAAGGAGATCGCCGAAGGCTTTATTGCTATTCCACTGGGAACGTTTCAGATGGGATCACCAAAGACGGAAAAAGGGCGCTATGACGACGAAACGCGACACGAGGTGACATTAACACGGAAGTTTTCGCTTCACCGTTTTCCGGTCACGAATGCTGAGTACGAGTTGTTTGATTCGTCGCATGGCGAACGTCGTTCGGAATACAGTTCTGGTCCGGATCATCCCGTGGTGGAGGTGTCGTGGTATGAGGCTTGGTGTTTTTCACGTTGGGTGAGTATACCTGCGGGCGAGTGTCGTTTACCGACGGAGGCGGAGTGGGAATATAGTTGTCGTGCCGGCAGTACGGGCAAGTACTGTTGTGGCAATGATGAATCGCAGCTTGGTGACTACGCCTGGTATGGCAAAAACAGCGGCGGTCAAACACATCCGGTGGGCGGTAAAAAGGCGAATGCGTGGGGTTTGCACGACATGCACGGAAATGTGCGGGAGTGGTGCCAGGATTGGTACGGAGAGTACGCCGCTGAGCCGCCAGCCGACCCGGTCGGTCCCTCGAAGGGCTCGGGCCGGGTTGACCGGGGCGGCAGTTGGAGCATCAGCGTCGCGGCGAGGTGCCGGTCGGCGTACCGCAGCAGGATCGGCCCGACGTTCCGCGGGTACAACCTGGGTTTCCGGCTGGCCCTGAGTCCGTCATGAGCCTTCCTAGCAACTAGCAAGCAGGAATAAAGAAACCAGAACCAGAATAGCGTAGCCTGGAACGTAGGCGTTCGGGGCCGATCAGGGCGGAGCCCAGGCCCCGGTACGCCGTAGTGGAAGGCGGAGCGGCACGGGCGTCGCACGGCTCTCCGAGCCGTTGAGCGGGAAGCTTGTGGCAACGTTTTTCTTGGGAGCTTGTCAGCTCGGAGAGCTGACCGACGGGAGAGCTGACCGACATGTCGCACGGCTCTATCCCTTGGCCAACGGCCAAGGCACACCGTAGCCTTGGGCATCGCCCAAGGACCGCTGGAATATCCCCATCCGAGTTTGGCCGAAGGCCATATTCACCTCGCGATATGCGATGAGTTCGCAACCACATTGAGCATCAGATGGATGGCGCCGTTGCGCACATGCCCAACGCCCCGGAGGGGCAGCCACATACCAGCCCACGGCACCGCCGTGGGTCGGCGATGCGAACAAATCCAATATTTTAGGAATCAAATTAACAGAGCCTGGTTTGGTAGGGCGGCCTTCGGCCGCCCTACCAAACCAGAGGATGAACGGGGCGGGTTGGGCCGTCGCGTCATAAACCCACGGCGTTGCCGTGGGCTGATATGTCGCGCCTCCTCCGGGGCTTTTTCGCGATCCACATCAACCAGAAAACGACTCATGGCTTAAGTTGCCAGCATTCGACCCCGTGCCAGTCGGGGCGACGACTTCCTCGGTTACTCGCCGACATGATGAAAGCGGAAGGTAACCGAGGAAGTCACTGCTTCGCTCGACACAAGGTCGGGGCGGGAGCGGCTCCGTCGCACGACTTTCCAAGTCGTCAAGCGGGAAGTTCATCGCAGAGCTCGCCTCATGCGTCCGCCGCCCGGTAACCGAGGAAGTCATTGCTTCGCCCGACGCAAGGTCGGGTCGGGAGCAGCGAGGTCGGGACGGGAGCGGCGAGGTAGGGTCGGGAGCAGCGAGGTCGGGTCGGGAGCAGCGAGGTCGGGACGGGAGCGGCTCCGTCGCACGACTTTCCAAGTCGTCAAGCGGGCGGTGCGATGTGGGATTTTTTCTAGGCGCTTGTCCACTCGGAGAGTGGACCGACATGTCGCACGACTTTCCAAGTCGTTAAGCGGGAAGTGCGATGTGGGATTTTTTCTAGGCGCTTGTCCACTCGGAGAGTGGACCGACATGTCGAACGACTTTCCAAGTCGTCAAGCGGGCGGTGCGATGTGGGATTTTTTCTAGGCGCTTGTCCACTCGGAGAGTGGACCAACATGTCGCACGACTTTCCAAGTCGTCAAGCGGGAAGTGCGATGTGGGATTTTTTCTAGGCGCTTGTCCACTCGGAGAGTGGACCGACGGGAGTGGCAGATTCAACATGACATCGTAAACTTCCGGAGAGATGCCGTTCAAATTCAGAAGGATGGCGAAACGCCAGATCAGCAATCTGTGGCTCAAACTAAGGCACAAAGATGAAAAAACCTGGCAAACTTGGGCGAACTTAACGGCGTGTCAACAGGAAATGATCAAAGTTGAACTCCACGAGGATCGTTGGGGCAGCAGAGTGACAGGCGACGAGCTGCTAGTTTTTATCGACCCAAACCGGAGGGGGTTCGATCTCGGACGCGGGTGGACCGCCGGCATCTTTGCGTCCACTGCCCTCGAACCGGCTAATCGCGCGCACGGTCATGTCTTGCTCGCATAAAATCTGGCAACTCAGCCGCACCCCGCTGAGTCCACGAGCGGCAAGAATATCTCGCTCGGCGGTCGTGATCCGCTGTGGCTCCCCCGACACGAATTCCACTTTGCACGTGGTGCATCGCGACTTACCACCACACGCATGCAGCTGATCCACGCCAGCGACTTGGGTCATGGCGAGCACCAAGCGCATACCCTGTGGTACTTCAAATTCTCCCACACCTTCCACGGTTAACTTAGGCATCGAAACTTTCTCCTGGTTTTATCGATCAAAAAGTGATCGCGAGCACTTTGAGTGGTGTTGAGTGGCCGCTTTTCGCGGCAGTCTTAATCGCGTCGACGACGCTCTTGGTCACTTAGGATACCACGTAGGACGATATCAAGCATCCGCCGATCCTGATCTACCAGGGGCTGCGTGCGTCCGAGGAAATGGTTGGTGAACATCGTGCCGTAGACGAGATGTCCGAGGGTATCCAGGATAGCATCGACGCTTAAATCTGAGCGTAGGCGTCCTTCTTGAATCAGTTTCTGGTAGAAGGCGCGCCAGCTGACACGAGCCGCATCGCGATGTTCGAAATAGCTGGCCGCCTTCCGCCGTCGAAAAATCGCTCGTTCCTGTAACATCAGCTCGACATACTGGGGATGCTGCAGGAAGAAATCGAGGTAGGCGCGCATGGCGGCGGCCAATCGAGCGAATGGATCTTCGACCGATTCACTCGCTTCCCGGACGGTTGTCTGCATCCGCTGCATCCCATCATCAACGCAAGCAAAAAACAGTGCTTGTTTACTGGGGTAGTAGAGGTAGAGCGTACCTTTGGCGATTTTCAATTTTCGCGCGATGCGACCCATATCGCAATTCGAGAAACCATGATCGGCAAAGAGTCGCGAGGCGGCATTGACGATCGTTCGTCGTCGTTCCTCACGCTCCGTCGTCTGAGTCTTCGTCGTTTTACGTTTGCTGGCTTTCATAGCGAGGATCTGCGAGGCAATTGCATTTGCATTGATCCGTTTTACAATACGCAATCACAAGCTGACTGACCAGTCAGTCAGCAAATTACCTGCCCACGTTTTTCCTTCCTACCAAACTTACGACGCGTCGAACTGCTGCAGCGCACGCTATCTCGCCCTCCTATGATTGATCCACGAGTCTCTTTGCTCTTATCGCTTCTGGTGGTGGCAGGTGCCTGTGGCACCGGTTGTCGACCAGCTGCCGCCACTGTCAAACCTCCCGCTCCACCGCCCGAAGTGATCGTGGCCGCCGGTGTGGAAAAAGAGTTTGTTCCGACTGAAGAATTTACCGGGCGACTCGCTGCTTCCGAGGAAGTTGATATTCGTGCTCGGGTCACCGGTCATCTGGATAAAGTACTCTTCAGCGACGGTGCAACGGTCCGCAAAGGTGAACCACTCTTCGTCATCGATCCGCGCACCTACGAATCGGAACTGAATCGAGTCAATGCGACGATCGGACAGAGTAAAGCGCGCGTCGATCGGATTGCTCGACAGGTCGAACGTGCCAAGCAGTTGCTGGCCAGTCGAGCGATTTCCTCCGAGGAAGCGGAATTGTTGGAGTTTGATCGGGCGGAGGCGATTGCAGCGCTGCGCGTGGCCGAAGCGAACAAGGAACTGGCTGAGCTTCAGGTGGGATTCACCACGGTCACCTCGCCCGTTGACGGACGTATTGGTCGTCATCTCATCGATGCGGGCAACATGGTTACCGCCGACGCCACATCGCTGGCACACATCGTCTCGCTCAATCCCATCTACGCCTACTTCGTCGTCGATGAACGAACGGTGCTCAAGTTTCGTCGAGCACTAGCGGCGGGGGAGTCGTTTGATACGGCCAAACAGAAATGGGCATTGGACCTAGCGCTCCTCGATGAGACCAATACGTCGATTCGCGGTGAGATCGATTTCATCGATAACGAACTCGACGCCGACACAGGCACGCTGGCTTTTCGAGCGACGATCCCCAACGACGACTTACGACTTCTACCCGGATTTTTCGTGCGCTGTCGCATGGCGATGGGTGAAAAGCGTACCGGGTTGTGTATACCGGAGGAGGCGCTGGTGACCGATCAGGGACAGCGACACCTGTATGTGCTCAACGCGGACGACGAAGTGGAATATCGGCGAGTGACATTGGGACCACTTCTGGAAAAACTGCGTGTGATTGAAAGTGGCTTGGAGCCTGGGGAGCGCGTGGTAGTGGCGGGACAGCAGCGCATTCGACCTGGTCAAAAGGTCGCGATTGCGAAAGAGTGACACGCACGAAAACGGGTCTTGCATGGAATGTGCTGGTGACGTGCTCAGGAGTGACGCTCGGTGTTCTCACGTTACTTTATCGATCGACCTATCTTCGCGGCGGTCATCTCCATTTTGGTGACGCTGGCCGGTGCGGTGGCGTCGCGTGAATTACCCATCGCTCAGTATCCACAAGTTGCGCCACCCACGGTCCAGATTGATTGTGTTTACCCAGGCGCCAGTGCCACGGTAGTGGCTGAGACCGTGGCAGCACCGATTGAGCAGCGAGTGAACGGCGTCGAGGACATGTTGTACATGGCCTCGCAGTCAACCAATGATGGTTCATACACGCTCACGGTCACATTCAAGCCCGGCGTGAATCTCGACTTGGCTCAAGTGCTGGTGCAGAATCGCGCGAGTCTGGCACTGCCACAGTTACCGGACGTCGTGCGACAAACCGGTGTCACTTTGCGTCGCCGTTCTCCCGACATACTGCTCACGGTGAGTTTGAATTCACCGTCGGGACGATATGACCAGCTTTATCTCAGCAATTATGCCTTGGTCCATTTGCGGGATGAGCTGACCCGCTTGCCGGGCATCAGCGAGGTGCTGATTTTTGGACAGCGTGATTACAGCATGCGTGTCTGGCTGGATCCGGAGCTACTGGCGGAACGTGGCATGACGGTGAACGACGTGCTTGGTGCGCTCCGCGAGCAAAACTTTCAATTGGCGTCGGGACAATTGGGTCAGCCGCCAACGAGTCACGATCAGGTCTTTCAGTTTCCTGTCGCGGTGACTGGTCGACTGCAGACACCCGAGGAATTCGGCCGCATCATTGTGCGTGTCAGCGACGACGAACGGCTGGTGCGTCTCCGCGATGTAGCCCGCATCGAACTGGGTGCTCGCAGCAGCGATGTGGCCAATCGATTTGATGGGAAGCCAACGGTTGGTTTAGCTATTTTTCAACTCTCTACCGCCAACGCACTCGAGACCGCCGACATGATTAACGAGAAGATGGCGGAATTGTCGCGCGACTTCCCGGAGGGCATGGTCTACGAAATTGGCTATGACACGACGCCATTCATCCGCGAGTCGATTCGGGAGGTATTTCATGCGTTACGGGATGCGGTGGTGTTGGTTGCGATCGTCGTCTTGGTGTTTCTGAAAGGTTGGCGAGCCGCCGTGATCCCGCTGATCGCGGTACCCGTGGCTGTCATCGGTACCTTTGCCGCCATGGCGCTTGCTGGCTTCAGCATCAATAATCTGACACTCTTCGGTCTCGTACTCGCCATCGGCATCGTGGTGGATGATGCGATTGTGGTGGTAGAGGCCATTGAGCGGCACATTGAGCATGGGCTAGAGCCGCGCGCAGCAGCTCATCGAGCGATGCAGGAGGTATCAGGGCCGGTCATCGCGGTAGGTCTCGTCCTTTCGGCCGTGTTCATTCCCTGCGCCTTCATCTCGGGCATCATTGGTCAGTTTTTCCGGCAATTTGCTCTGACGATCGCGGTATCAACCCTGTTATCCACCATCAACTCCCTGACTCTCAGCCCCGCTCTGGCCGCTCTTCTGCTGCGTAAACCCGGATCGCGACGGGATCCGTTGACCTGGCTGATCGATGTCACATGTGGTTGGTTCTTTCGCTGCTTTGACTGGGGATTTCATCGGGCGAATCGTGGTTATCTGACAATCGTGGGGCGCTTGATCCGCGTGCCGCTGCTCGTGTTGTTTGTTTATGGAGGCCTGCTGCTTCTGACCGTCTGGGGATTCGGACAACTTCCTAAGGGATTCATACCCTCGCAGGACAAAGGCTATGTGATCGCCAGTGTACAGATGCCGGATGCCACGGCCGCTCAAGTCACTCGGGACGTGATGGCACGCATCGAAAAAATCGTCCTCGCTCATCCAGGAGTCAAGAATGTCAATTCCGTTGCGGGTAACTCCTTCATCTTGAGTGCTTATGGTCCGCAGTTTGGTTCGATGTTCATCATTCTGCGAGGCTTTGAGGAACGAATGGATCCGGCACTTAAGTCCGATGCCATCATTGCGGATCTCAAGGCCGGCATCGCGCGCGAGGTACCCGAAGCGACCGTGAATTTGTTTCCACCGCCGGCGGTCAGTGGGTTGGGACGAGCGGGAGGCTTTAAGCTGATGATCGAGGATCGTGGGGAGCTTGGTATCGTTCCGCTGCAGAAGTTCACCGACAAGCTGGTGGCCGAGGGCAACAAGCAAGCTGGACTCACCGGCCTCTTCACGGTCTACAAAGCAAATTCGCCGCAATTGTTTGTGGATGTCAATCGCGAAGCCTGTCACGCTCACGCCATTAATC
The DNA here is from genome assembly GCA_044235425.1 of Pirellulaceae bacterium. Classification (GTDB taxonomy): domain Bacteria; phylum Planctomycetota; class Planctomycetia; order Pirellulales; family Pirellulaceae; genus JBJSXJ01. The sequence continues at coordinate 71,837 of JBIIHW010000025.1, read as the reverse complement.
CGATTGATGTCTTTGGTACGCTCCAAGGCTATCTGGGAGCTCGATATGTGAACGATTTCAACCGCTTTGGCCGCACCTATCAGGTGATCGTGCAAGCCGATATGAAGTATCGCAACGAAGTGGACGATGTACGAAAGCTTAACGTTCGCAATCGTCATCATCAGATGGTACCGCTGGGGACCGTGGCGAATGTACGGATGGAATCAGCGCCCATTGTGGTAACTCGTTACAACATGTATCCCGCTGCCGCGATCAATGGCAGCGTGGCCAGCGGATTCAGTACTGGGCAGGCGATCGCTTCCCTGGAAAAACTCGCCGAGACCGAGTTGCCGCGCAACATGTCCAGTGAGTGGACTGAGATTACCTATCTGGAGCGCACCACTCGCAATACGGGCATGCTGATCTTCGCTCTGTCGGTGGTGTTTGTGTTCCTGGTATTGGCGGCCCTATATGAAAGTTGGTCGTTGCCACTCGCCGTAATCCTGGTAGTTCCCATGTGTGTATTGAGTTCGATTGCGGGCGTGGCCTGGGTGAAACAAGACATCAACATCTTCACTCAGATTGGTTTTGTCGTCTTGATTGGCTTGGCCTGTAAGAATGCAATTTTGATTGTGGAATTTGCCGCGGCCAAACGGCAGGCGGGACTGGACCGCCGACAAGCAATCCTCACCGCTTGCGAATTGCGCTTGCGTCCGATCTTAATGACATCTTTTGCCTTCATTTTGGGCGTTGTTCCGCTGGCCTGGGCGAACGGCGCTGGTTCCGAGATGCGCCGGGCACTAGGAGTCGCAGTTTTCAGCGGGATGTTGGGAGTCACGATCTTTGGGATTTTTTTGACGCCGGTGTTTTTTGATGTCATTGATCGATTTGTTGTTCGCCGAAAAAGGGCTCTCCCGAATCCGGATTTGAATCCCAATCCGCATCCCAATCCAAATCTGAATCCGCCCTTACCGGCTGTTTCTGATGAACCGACTTCGGCGACAGAGCCGGTCCAGATTTCCTCATAAGGTCACTCGATGTTTGCTCGTTTCTTTATCGATCGACCGATTTTCGCAGCGGTGTTATCCATCATCATCACGCTGTCGGGTGGCATCGCACTGGTGACTTTGCCGGTGACGCAGTATCCCGAGATCACACCGCCCACGGTCGAAGTTTCCGCGATCTATCCGGGGGCCAATGCCACCGTGATTGCCGATACCGTAGCGGCACCGATTGAGCAGCAGGTGAACGGAGTCGAAGACATGCTCTACATGTCATCGCGTAGTACCAACGACGGTAGTTACACGTTGACCGTGACATTTCGACCTGGCACGGATCTTAATCTGGCTCAGGTGCTCGTGCAGAATCGAGTGGGGTTGGCGCAGCCGGTCTTGCCGGAGCTGGTGCGAAGACGTGGCGTGACGGTGAAAAAGAAATCGCCATCCGTCCTGATGATGATCAATCTCTATTCCCCCGATAGCAGTCGGGACAATCTTTATCTGAGCAATTATGCCACGATCCAGTTGCGCGATGAGCTGTCTCGCTTGCCCGGTGTGGGTGATATCGCGTTTCTGGGGCAACGTGATTACAGCATGCGAGTGTGGCTTGATCCGATCCGCATGTCGACGCGGCGGTTATCGCCCAATGATGTCGTCAGGGCGATCGAGCAGCAGAATATTCAGGTGCCAGCGGGGCAAATTGGACAACCTCCCGCTCCGCCCGAACAGGTCTTTCAATACACGATGACCACGATGGGTCGATTGTCGGAGGAGCAGCAGTTCTCGGACATGATCCTCAAAACGGACGATGAGGGCCGCATCACACGCCTCAAGGATGTAGCTCGAGTAGAACTCGGGGCCCTCGATTACGACCAAGTCTGTACGCTCGATCAGAAACCTACCGTCGCACTTTCGATCTATCAGCTGCCTGGCTCCAACGCGCTCGATACCGCCCGGTCAGTGCGAGCGAAGATGGAGGAGCTGAAGCAGCGCTTTCCCGCAGGTGTCGACTATGCGATTGTTTATGACACGACACCTTTTGTTCGCGAGTCGATCAATGAGGTGTTTTATGCCTTGCGTGATGCCGTGCTACTGGTGTCTGGGGTGGTGTTGATCTTTTTGCGCGGTTGGCGTGCGGCAGTGATTCCGCTGGTGGCGGTGCCGGTGGCAATTATCGGCACCTTTGCGGCGATGGCCGCCTGTGGCTTCAGTTTGAATACACTCACTCTGTTCGGGCTCGTGCTGGCCATCGGCATTGTGGTGGATGACGCCATCGTGGTGGTGGAGGCGATCGAGCAGTGGATTGAGCGTGGACTGGAGCCGCGTGAGGCAGCGGTGAAAGCGATGGATGAAGTCGACGGCCCGGTGATCGCGGTCGGACTGGTGCTAACCGCGGTTTTCGTACCGTGCATTTTCATCAGTGGTATCGTCGGACAGTTCTTCCGCCAATTCGCGCTGACAATCGCCATCTCGACCATCCTATCGGCCTTCAATTCGTTGACGCTGAGTCCCGCCTTGGCGGTGCTGCTGCTGCGACCGCGACACGCTCCCCCTCAACCATCGGGAGCTACTCAGGGTGGCACGAAAGCCTCCGCCGCGATCAAGGCGCTGGAGCATAGCGCCGAGCCACTTCCGCGGCTCTTGTTTTTGATCGTTGGTGCCTGGCTGGGAGCACGCTGGATTTCGCTCTGGGTCGATCCCTGGCTGCAACCCTATGTGGCCAAGCTGCCTGGCGAGGCGCACTGGTGGAGTATGGTGGTTTGTGGTGTCGTGGCGGCCGTGGCCTTGAGGCTCGCCGCACAGCCCATCAATCATGTGCTCGCTTGGGCACTGGATATTTTCAATCGATTATTTAGTGCCGTGACGAGTGGCTATGTGACGCTGGTAGGCGGTTTTCTGAAAGTAACGCCACTGATTTTGTTAGCCTACGGCGGCCTGCTCTTCTGGACTTATCAGCTCGTCGATCGCACTCCGACAGGTTTCATTCCCACGCAAGATAAAGGTTATCTGCTGGTGAATGTCCAGCTGCCCGAATCGGCCTCACTAGATCGCACCGCCAGCGTCCTGCAGCGTGCGGAACAGTTGGCGTCGGAGATGCGGGGAGTGCGGCATACGCTGGCAATTGCTGGAAACTCGGTACTGTTGAATGCCAAAGCCTCCAATGTCGGCACGCTGTATGTGATGCTAGATGATTTCGAGCAGCGCGGAGCTGATCTGACTGGAAAGATGCTGAGTGAGCGATTGACACGTGATCTGACAGCAGAGTTGGCGAAGGCTGAAGTCTATGTCTTTGGTGCTCCACCGATTGATGGACTCGGCACCAGCGAAGGATTTCGGATCGTCATTCAAGATCGAGGAGGACTTGGCGACGACAGCTTGAAACTCGTGAGTGATCGCATTGTGAATGCCGGAGATCGTCATGCTGAATTGGCGAATCTCTTTTCGACACAGCGTGGCGATACCACCTGGGTGAAACTGGACATCGATCGCGACGTCGCAAAGTTGCGGCATGTTTCGCTCGCGGAGCTCTTCGGTACTCTGCAAGTCAATTTAGGTTCACTTTACGTGAACGACTTCAATCGATTTGGTCGTACGTGGCAAGTGAATGTACAGGCAGACAGTTCGTATCGCATGAACCCCAGCGACTTACGTTGGATGAGTGTGCGTAGTGAGCAGGGCAAAATGGTGCCACTGGATGCCATGGCGCGGGCCGAGGAAACGCGTGGACCGCGGATGGTCGTGCGCTACAATCTCTATCCTTCCGCGATCATCAGCGCCAATCCAGCGCCGGGTTCTAGTTCCGGGCAAGCGATTGATCGGATGACGGAAGTTTCACAGGCCCAGCTACTCCCCTCGATGCGGGCGGAGTGGACGGAGCTGGCGCTGCTGCAACAAAATGCGACGAGCACCTCGCAGTTCGCCTTTCTCCTGGCAGTGGTACTCGTTTTTTTAGTATTGGCAGCCCAGTATGAAAGCTGGGCCCTGCCGCTCGCCGTCATTCTGGTCGTGCCGATGTGCTTACTCTGTTCGGTGATCGGTGTGCGCTGGGCCGGGCTTGATATCAACATTTTCACCCAAGTCGGCTTCGTAGTTCTGGTTGGCTTGGCCTGTAAAAATGCGATTCTGATTGTGGAATTCGCGCGCGCTCGGCATGCCGATGGAGCAACTCGGCAAGTCGCGATCCGTGAAGCCTGTCGCCTACGACTACGGCCCATCGTGATGACCTCCTTGGCTTTCATCTTCGGCGTGGTCCCACTCATCGTTGGTACCGGAGCCGGTGCTGAGGTGCGACACACTCTAGGAGTGGCCGTCTTCTCTGGCATGCTGGGAGTGACGATCTTCGGGATCCTGCTCACACCGGTTTTCTATAGCTCAGTTCAATGGGTTGTCGACTGGATGCAGCGGCCCAAGCCGACGACGAGCAGTCCAGAAAAATCAGCGGAAACTGCGTCTAAGTAGCGCCGGTGGCCGTTCCAATCGCTACAATTCCGGCTCCGAATACCGGGGTCCTCAGACGGAGCACAGCCGATGAAACAGAGCGAGCAAATTACGAGGCAGTCCCCTCAGCAAAGTCTCGGAGGAGTAATTCTCTGGGCGAATCTGAGAACCAGTCTTTGGGCAGTTCTAATCATCGCCCTACTCAGTTCATCCCCGCTAGCTGCTCAGGATTTCAACGACGGCCCAAATCCGATCGCGCGCAAGCTACCAAAGCCGCTCGACGTCTACATGGGGCGCCGGATCGCTCAGACCATGCACTTCACGGGTGCTGAATGGCTGACGCGTGACACGCGCGAGCGCGAGGAACGTTGTTCGTTAGTACTGGCGTCGCTGGGTGTCAAGCAAGGAATGTCGATTTGCGACATGGGGTGTGGCAATGGTTTTTACGCCATTCCGCTCGCCAAGATGGTGGGCGCGAATGGACATGTCTATGGCGTTGACATTCAGCCGGAGATGCTGAAGTTTCTCAATGATCGCGCCGATCAGGAAGGCATCTCAAACATCTCGCCGATCCTCGGCACGCCTATCTCGCCGCGTCTTCCGAAGGGAAAGATAGATCTCGTGCTCTGCGTGGATGTTTATCACGAGTTCTCATATCCAGAACAAATGCTGGCCGCCATTCGCGAGTCGCTGTCACCTCGCGGACGACTCGTGCTGGTCGAGTATCGCGGTGAGGATTTCAACGTACCGATCAAGCCTGAGCACAAAATGACGAAGGCCCAGGTTCTGAAAGAACTGCAGCCCAACGGATTCCGACTGGTCAAACAGTTCGATCGACTGCCGTGGCAACACATGATGTGGTTCTCCCGCGATGATGCTCCCGAGGAGAGTCAAGAAACGCCGGCAGAGGAAACGGAGCGCAAGAAGGACAACTAGCGGGGATGGATTGCCCGTGAAACATTTTTTTACTGCTCATCATTCTTCACACGCGAATCACTGGCAGACAGGATGCTTGATTCGTGGACGCACGCCACGAACGCTTGGGCTGCGCTGGCTGCTTACGGCTTGCCTCGCTGTTTGCTTGTTCGAGTCGACGATTCTGCACGGCTGGAGTGTCGAACGAAAGGCATTGGAAGAGGCGCTGAATCGGATTCGAGTTGAGTCATTACAGAATCACGTCAACGTTCTGGCCGACGATCAATTCGAGGGGCGTGAGGCGGGTAGTCGAGGCGGTGTTGCCGCTGCTCGCTACCTCGTCAAACAGTTCGAGGATCTGGGATTACAGCCGGCAGGAGATCAGGGGTCCTACAAACAAGCTTTTAACGCTGGTTTTCATAACCTGCTCGGTATGATCGAGGGAAGCGATCCTGTTCTGCGGAAGGAAGTCGTGATCTTTGGTGCGCACTACGACCACGTCGGCTATGGGACTCCGCGCAATAGTTATGGTCCGTATGGTTTCGTTCATAATGGTGCGGATGACAACGCCAGCGGAACCGCTTGCCTGCTGACACTGGCGAGCACCATCAGTAAGTTGCCCGAGCCGCCCAAGCGCACGATCCTATTTGCACTTTGGGACGGAGAAGAAAAAGGACTGCTCGGTTCCCAGCACTGGACGACTACACCAACCGTGCCGCTACAGCGAGTGGTGTTTGCATTTAATCTGGACATGATTGGACGACTGCGTGACGAGCGAGTTGAGGTCTATGGCGTCCGCACGACACGTGGACTACGACGATTACTCAGCCGAGCAAATTTTGATGAAGGATTACAACTCGACTTTAACTGGGAGTTAAAAGCGAACAGTGATCATCATTCCTTCTATACACATAGCATTCCTGTGTTGATGTTTCACACAGGATTGCATGAGGACTATCACCGTCCGAGCGACGATGTGCAAAAGATTGATTGGGCGGGAGCTCAGCGCGTCACGCGCCTCGCCTTACGCAGTTTGATTGAAGTGGCAGATGCACCTCAGGTGGCTGGGTTTCGAGTGGCATCGCGCACGGAAAATCCGACGAACCGTGGTCAGATTGAGATCGAGCATCCGCTGCCTCCACCGCGCCTGGGCGCCCGCTGGGTACCAACAGAAGACCGGAAGGGCGTCGAAATCACGGGACTCGTGGTTGGTTCGGCCGCCGAGCGTGGCGGCTTGCAAGTTCGTGATCGCATCATGCGCTGCAACGATCAACCTGTGGTCGATTCGGACCAACTGCGAAAGCAGGTTTTAGCAGCCCCTTCGCCTCTGCAGCTGCTGGTCGAGCGACCTGGGTTAGCGGCACCCGTCGCGATGGAGATACCGATCGATGGTCGGCCCATCCGCATCGGACTCACTTGGCGTGACGATGATGCGGAACCCGCCAGCGTTTTAGTGACCATGGTTGTTCCGGGTTCACCCGCCCATCTCGCTGGATTGCAAACTCGTGATCGTATTTATGAGTTGAATGGGCAGCCGATTGTGGATGCGAAAGAGTTTGGCGACCGCATCACGACGGCGCCCGGGCCCTTGGAGCTGCTGATTGATCGCCGCGGCAAACTGCAAACACTCACTCTGCAGATTACGCCTCCCTGACTGCCTTCAACTCGTTACCGACCTTGGATGCAGTACAGCACATCGGTCGAACGCAGGAGCAGGGAGCGGTTATCGAATACTGCGGGTGAGGCCATCATGAGGCCGGTGAGCTGATTCTTGGCAAGCTCGCGGTATTCCGTGGCTGCCGCGACGATGGTCGTCGTGCCCGCTTCGCTGGTAAAGTAAATTCGCTCCTGGTTCGCAATCGGACTCGCCGAATAATTGCCACCCAGTCGACGCTGCCAGTGCAACTTGCCAGTCGGCGCATCCAGGCAAGTCGCCACACCTTGGCCGGCGACAAAAAAGAGTGATTCGCCGACTACGATGGGCGACGAGATTTCGGGAATCTGTTTGTCGTACGTCCAAGCCACGTGACTCTCCGTTACATCGCCCTGACCATCTACCTTGATCGCTAACAGACGTGGCTTCATATAGCCCGTACAGATATAAACGAGCCCTCGATGGGATACCGGTCGAGGCACGACCGCGTGGCCATCACCAAAATTCAGTCGCCAGATCTCTCGGCCCGTACGCGGTTCATAGGCCACTACCCATTGTGCACCCGGGACAACAATCTGCTCCTGCTGGCCCGATCGGAGCAGCAGCGGAGTACTAAACGCTCGCCGATGTTTTTCCTCGGACAACGTAATGGGAGGTCGCGTGGTACGCCACACCTCACGTCCCGAACGGCAATCCAGCGCCACCACATACTGCTGGTCCGTTCCATCGCAAGGAAAGATGAGTAGGTTTTGGTAGAGCATCGGAGAGCTGCCCGGCCCCGTGATGTCATCCACCGCAAACCGTTTCTTCCAGAGGATTTTTCCGGTGGACATTTCCAGAGCCAATGTGCCCAATGACCCGAAATGACAGTACAGATTTTCGCCGTCCGTCACGGGTGTGGGGGACGCATAGCTGTTGGCTGCATGGATTGGTGACGGGTCGATTGCCGTAAATAGCTCGATACGTCGTAACAATTCGCCGGTCTGAGCCGAGATTTCCAGTGCGTATAACGTGACCGCAGCATGTGTTTGAAACTGCTGCTCTTGATACTTACTCGCCGCCACTCGCTTCTTCCGCTCCACATCATCCACTGCTTGTGACTCTTCGGCCGTCAACCAAATCTTGCCTTGGACGACAATCGGAGTGGACCAGCCACGGCCCGGCGTTTCGCTTTGCCAAGCGATGTTGCGCAGCAGATTCCAAGTGGTGGGCAGCTGCGCCGCCGTCGTGATTCCATCACCTCGCGGTCCACGAAACTCTCGCCACTCCTCCGCTCCCGCTCGACCAATGTCCATCGCCACGAGCGTCAGCATCAGGCCGATCAGGTGCAGCACACGGATCGCATGGTAGCGTAGGTTGCGTACGGGGACTCGGATTGTTTCGTACGGAGACACGGAGGCGCGGAGAGGGATGGGCGGAGTCTCTTTAGAGGGTAAGATTCGATGGGTGAATGTCGGCGGTTGATTACAGAACATCGTTCAAGTGTAAAAAGACCTTTGGACGTGATTCGCTACCGAATACCTGATGTTAACCGGCTACCACAAACGAAATCATCTCCGATCGCCTCGATGTCCCGCCGCCAACATTCCCCCTCTGCATCTTTGCGTCTCCGTGGGAAACACAAACCGTATCGCCGTGCGCGATGGGTCCTAGTCCGCACACCAGCCGGGTTGAGGCTTATCGTGGATCTTGGGTTGACTGCCAGCTTGCAGTTTCTGGATAGCACGTTCAGCTGACTCGACGGAGGCCGCATCCTGATGCGAGATCAATCCCAGATCGAAGGCCACTCGACCGCCGGCCGCTAATTTGACCACTCGACCCTGTTTCCCTTCGTAGATGCGGGGATTGGGAAAATTCGTACCCGGCTCGATGCCCGTCACAGTTCCATCGACCGAAGAGGTAGTGTTTTTCCAAAGAGTGAAGCAGGGCAACTGTTTGTTGTTGAAGGTGAGGCTCACACCACGAGTGCCATGTGCGTTCTTCAGCAGTGTTTGTGTTTGTCCTTGAGCGTCACCCAGCAACTCGAAAAAGTAGACCTGCTCTTGAAAGCCCGGCTGGGGTGCCGAGTAGTGATCCCAACTCTTTACTGATTCAGCCGCATGGTCATTGCGTGGCACGATGGTTTTCGCAGCGGCGACTAAACGAGAACCGGCGTCGAGTAGTGGTTCGCCGAAGTTGACGTGGTAGAGCATTTGAATTTCGGCTGGGCTGCCCGAGAGATTCGTGACTTCATCGCGAAGCTGAAATCCTGGTTCTCCTACTTTGGTGCGAATGGTGGTAGTCAAACGCACTTTGAGGAAATGAAACCGGGTTTCATCAACGGAGCCCGTGACGACGATCTCACCCGTCTCACCATCCACTGAGACGGTAACATGATGAGCTGGTTTGTTGCCGATGCGACCGTGGAGTGGATACTTGAGGCGTCCCGTTTCGTCATCAAACTCGGGTGCACCGTTGCTCTCCAAGCCACAGCGTACGAGAAGTTCGTCGAAGCCGTCGAGCCAGCCGAGTCCGCTGGGTTCAGCGACGGGTACGAAGGCGGGATGAACAGGTCCGTGCACGGGCGACTGCCAACCCAATTCGTGATTCCCATGCCAGGCTTTCCAGATGCTCATGCCGCGTGTTGGCAGGACCGAAAACGAAAACGCACCGTTATTCACTCGAATTTCATCCACTCCTTCGGACAGTCCTCCGCGTAAGCGACGAGCGGTGATTTGGTAACCTTTCGCAGAGCCACCGACATCGGCGGGCTGCAGATTGAGTTGTTCGATAAACGTACCGTTGGCAACGTCCAACAGGGTGATTGTTTTGGTAGCCATCGCCTGCTTCTCCTAGAAATCGGAATCATCGTCAAGAAATCGGATTCATTCACCCCGCACGATGGCGGTGAATTCGCGTGGATGTTCGATGAGATGGTGAGCGCCGTGGGATTGCAATTCATCACGAGTGCGAAATCCCCAGAGCGCACCGACCGCCACCATTCCCGCTCGACAAGCCGTTAACATATCGACCGCGGTGTCACCAAGATAGACACACTCGGCGGGTGTTACCCCGAGTGTTTGGAGAATGACGTGAGCGCCTGCGGGATCAGGCTTACGCGGGATTTCATTCCGCTGGCCAGCTACCACGGCAAACTCAGACTGCCGAAAAAAATCGCTCACGACCTTTTCGGTGAAGTGCTGAGGCTTATTTGAGAGTACTGCCAGGGCGACATTCATCTCCCGCAGCTCGGCAATCATCTCGACCACACCGTCATACAGCTTGGTGTACTGATTGCAGATGCGGCCGTAGACTTCATCAAAGCCTGTGAGCGATTGGGCGAGTCGTTCATCGGTGACTTGATCAGCGGGCAGAATTCGCTGGAATAGTTTGGATACGCCGTCTCCCACGAAGTAGCGATAGGCGGCGATGGGGTGCGTGGGCAAGCCCTGTTTTTCCAAGACTTCGTTCGCTGCGTTGGCAATGTCGGCAAGGGAATCAACGAGAGTTCCATCGAGGTCAAAAATAGCTGCCCGAAAACGCATGCGTGAACCTGCTAAGGGTTGAAATAATCTAGTGGTGTATGCCAATAGGGCTGCGGTGCAAAGAGCACTCGAGCGGCGTCGCGTGCCTGTTCCGAGGTGACTCGGAGTCGACCGGCAGCCAGTGCATCATCTACCGAAATCTGTGCCAGAATCAACTGAGCGGGAAGGGCGGCATCGCCGAGGAGCTGATGATCGGCGCCGACGGACAGATCGGAGGCTAGCCGATTCGCGCGCCACTGGAACCTCCAGTTATGCTCGCCACCTACCACGGATAGTTCGCAGTCTGGCAATTGTGCTCGACGAGCTCGTGCGGCCAGAACGGGATTCACAAGCTCCAGCAGCGCGCGTGAATCCAGAATACGCACATGCCAGCGTTGGCCGTGATCGGTTTCCTTGTGCACGAATTGGCCACCGGCGGATCGCAGCAGTTCGTGCTGTGTACTATTGGGTGGTGCTTCCAGGCGGAAATTATGAAAGTCATGCTCGATGAACTCCCCACCCACTCGGGCCAGCAGAAAACGAATGGCATCGGGGCGTCGCGGGTCAGCCATTAATTCCACGACTCGATCACGATGAACGACGGCGTAGCCGACAAGTGGTGTGTTATCGAGACTGCAGCGATCGCGTCCTTCAACTGCTACGTAGACCTGTCCGAATCCAGGTCGAGAAATCAGCCAGTGCCAGTAGTCTTCGGAACGGACGACCGGCCCATAGGCATCACGCGTGTTGGCATCATAGATTCGCATCAACGCTTCACGTTCCACATGTCGCCAGATGCGCGTGCTGATGGGCAGCAAGCGCTGCTGCTGATGGATGAGTTCGCATGTTGGGGTGGGAGCGGGTTCATCTTCCGAGAGCCGTGCCAGCATCTCGCGAGTATTGCATTGGGAATAGCAGAAGGCTGTGAGCGGCACCCAACCGCGACGCTGAAACCAGGGCGAACCAGCGCTGCGCACAAATCCCAGGACCGCCTTATCGCTCGCCGCACGGCGTTCCGCCGCTCGTAGCAGCAGCGCACCAAACCCTCGGTGACGCAACGGAGAGGCCACGGCCAGCTCACATACTTCCGCCACCGGCAGTTGCAGTCCACCAAAACGGATTTCTCGTGGAACCACGCGCACATGACCGGCAATTTTGCCTTGATGGTGCAGCAATTGCCGATCCGACGGCTCATAAAACGGATCATCCAGTTGATTCTGAAATTGAGTCGCCGTAGGTGCGTGAAACACGCTGGTCAAGAATTCAAAGATGCCATGTTGATCACCCACCAGCGCTGGTTGCACCAGCGGAGGCGTAGTCGTGTGATCGGTGGCGGCAGCCAATTCCAATCGCGCAGTTCGCGACGCACGAATCGTCATGACAAGAATCCTTCCAAGAATCGTCTTCCGCTCTTCCCCTGATGCTGCCGCCCGGCAAAACACCACAAGACATCCATAGGGCAAGAAGACTGCGAATAACTTAAAGCGCAGCGGCAGAAAGTTCCAGTAGCACTCGACGCAATTCTTCTTCGGGAAACAAACAGAAAGCAAATTCGCGCGAAGCGAGCAACGCATGACGGCGCGACCGATGGACTAATTCCTTTCGTTCCGCCAACCAACTTTCCCGCAAGGCCACCAAGCGCATGCGTAGAGTTTCGTTGACGGCTTCGATGACCCGATGGCGGGCTAGCCGCGTGCCGCGCGGCAATTGCTGCTGGTACCAATACCGCTTCTGCTGCACGAGCCCTGCTATCTCCGCGTCATCTCCAGCCAGATAACGCTCGGGATGAAACCAGGCATCACGCAAGCGCTGATTGATCGCTCGCACATCGTCATCAGTTGCCACCGGATGTTCGATGGGCAATCGACAAGTGGCGGTGAGTGTTGCGAATGGGGCTGGCGCTACACCCCAGAATTGGGCACTGAACAAATCCGTTACCTGGTCATACATGCCGCCGCCAATGCCGTGCAGAAACAGATCAGCTAATAGCAAGCGGGCGTAGAGTGTCGTCAGCAGTGCCCGTGGTCGCAGCCGTACACCTTTCTGCGACCAGTTCGCCAGCTGATCGGCACCATCGGAGCCATCTCCGTCTCGATCGATCGTCCAGCGACAAACCAATTGCGCCCGATCAGTGCACTCCAATCCCGTGGGGATCCGCCGGACAAAAAGCCTCCTGCGTCGCGGATCACGTTCGCTCCATAACCAAAACGGAGCTTCGTACCAGTCGCCGTCGCGAGTCAGATCCGGAACGGGATGAGCGTGACTGCGCAGATGATAAACGGTTCGATAAGTCGCCAGCGCTCCGTTATAGGCCTGCTGCAAACGCTCGGGAGCTGCCAGTAACTGCAGCGCGAACATGCGAAACGACCGCGTCTCACACAGCCAACTCAGCGGTACCTCGAAAGTCTCCAGCCCCCACTGACGCTCGAGCTGATGTCGAGCAGCCGAGAGCGCTTGACCGACATTGCTGGTGCGCTTTGATTGCCGCACAACTTCGGGCCACCAGGCTGGTAACAGCGGATTGGCGAGGAGACCGTTGAGCTCTGCGGACACCCGCTGCGGAAACGATTCCCACCCGCTGCGATCGACCAGCATCCGCTCTTCAAACGGCATCTCAACGGTGGCTTGATCAAACGACACACCAACCACATGGGGCGCGGTCACCGTGCCACCCGGTACTCGAATCGCCAGCGTCCTGGCATTGTCGTTATCAATGATCAAGTTGATGCCAATCGCTCGCTGTTGCCGAGCGATGGCTGATAGCGCGAAATTCTTGAACCAGACGCCAGGATGAAACAGCTGTGGCTGATGTCCCGACAAGATGAACTTCGGGGATGCGCTTTCCGTCAATGGGGTCGGCACGGACAGCGCGGTCGCTACATCTCGATACTGCCCAGTGTAAGCGCGAGCGAGTGCAAACATCTCTGCGCGTGCGATCGGTCGCCAACTCGCTAGCGGTTCCGTTTGCCGCACCGCAGCGGTCGTCTGATTGTCAGTCAACCAACGATGGATTTGAGATCCAGGGGGATCGACGAGTGCGGAGTGATTCTCGCGCGGGGCTCGATAATGTCGCGGCGCGAATAAAGCGTCCTCGGCATTCATGCGCGATCATTTCCCGCAGCTCGGGGAATTGGCAGTCCAGCAGATTGAGCGGCGGCAAGACAGCGCTCAAAAACGTGGAAATAATGAGCTAGACGTCGATCGGCGTCGTCGAGTGAGCCGCCGAACGAGCGTGTTAGATCCAAGTAGACCAGCGGCACCGGAAACTCCACGATCCGCCAGCGCAGACAGGCCGCTTGTACCCACACTTCCAACGGCATGGCATAACCGGTTTCGGTAATGTTGAGTTGTTGTAGTGCGGCCACTCGATAGGCTTTGAAGCCACAAAAGCCGTCGGTGAGTGAAAAACCTAGACGGTCATTGAGCAGCGCGGTAACGGTTTCGTTCACTCGCCGTCGTTCAGCGGGCGGTTGGCTATCACCAGGAAAGCGTTTGAGGTAGCGACTGCCGGAAACCATTTCCACATCTCGACAGGCCTGAATGAAATCTGGAATGAGCTGCGGTTCATGCTGTCCATCGCAATCGATGGTTACCAAAACGTCGTATCGATGCTGGAGAGCGTACTGGAAGGCGGTGCGCAGAGCGGCTCCATAACCTTGATTTTTCGCATGCGTTTCTACTTGCACATCTTGTCGCTGCGCAAGAATGGTTGCCGTGCCATCACTAGAGCCGTCATCAACGACGAGCACATCTGAGCAGTAGCGGCAGACTTCATCGAGAACGCGAGACACCGAACGAGCCTCGTTGAATACGGGTAGTGCGGTGAGAGCGCGAATCGTCATCAGGCGGGCTTTCAACTCGACCGGCAACCAACTGGTTTTACCGGCAGGAACTGCGGGATTGGGAACCCTCTATTCTAGAACCACTCGCATAGGCGTCAACGCGTCGCGGGAGCGGCGGGAACCTAAGACCAAGTCAGCGGATCTTGCTCCACTCGACTGGCCCAAACCTCAAGAACTGGAAACTGATTCTGAATTTCACCCGCCAGCGCTTCTACCCCAAACCGCTCGCTGGCGTAATGGCCCGGTAATAACAGGGCGATACCGAGTGCTTCGGCCTCCAGACAAGAATGAAAACTGGTCTCTCCCGTGATGAATAATTGGCAACCGGCCCGGCGGGCATGTGGCAGGAATGAACCGGCACTGCCGCATGCAATTCCCACCCGTTCAATCCGTTGATCCGCAGCGCCGACTCGATGCAGCCCGCTGATTCCTAAAAAATGCTTTAACAGCGAGGTAACTTCCGCGAGAGTCCGAGGATGGGGCCAAGTGCCCTGGCGACCGGCGCCGAGTCCTTCGGGATCACCGGCCAGTGGCTGTAGGGGCTGAATGTTGTCGAGCTGTAAACCTTCAGCCAAGCGCTGATTGATACCTCGTCGAGCAGAATCGAAGGCGGAATGGGGACTGAAGATTGCAACTTGAGCCGTGATGAGTTGCCACAGGAGAGCGCCGGGAGTTTGTTCAGTGGACAGATTACGTAGCGGCTTAAACGGCAACGGATGATGACTCACCACCAGATCAACCCGCTCCCTGACCGCCTCGGCAGCCGTGGCGGGTGTAATCGTCAGGCAGGTCATCACTCGTTTGATTTCACGGGCTTGATCGCCAGCCAGTAGTCCGACGTTATCCCATTCTTCTGCGAGTCGGCGCGGGGCGAAGGATTCTAAATACTGACAGAGGTGGGCAAGCGTGAGCATCGATTCGTCCTACCAGTCCCCCACACTACCGTCTTGATAGAAGACGCGCTGAGGTAATTCTTGTTGAAAGGGATGTTTTCTGACTTCGTCTTCATTGATGGTGATTCCCAGCCCGGGACGCTGATTGGGCCGCACCACTCGACCACGTGGATCGATCTGGAATCCTTCCTGTACCACGTCGGAGCGCCACGGCACATCGTTATGAACCGTCTCACAAATAATGTAACTGGGCTGTGAAAATCCAAATTCCAGTGAGGCGGCGGTGCTGACTGGGCCTTGCGGATTGTGAGGGGCGAGGGCGATACGATGAGCGTCGGCGAGTGCGGCGATGCGACGCGCGGCCGAGAGGCCACCGCAGTGGGTGATATCGAGTTGGCAGATTTCGCAGCCGCGTCGCGCGAACAAATCCCGAAACAGCTCTAAGCTTGTAATTCGTTCCCCGGTGGCGACGGGCGTTGTCAGCGCGGCATTGATCATGGCCAGCCCCTCGACGCATTCCGGCCAGCACGGCTCCTCAAAAAAATATAATCCATAGGGATCGAGCGCTTTACCGAACTGCAATCCCATGGCGGGCGAAGGTCGTGCATGGCAATCAACCATGATGTCGATCTCTTCCCCAACTGCCTCACGCATCGCCCGCACACAGGCTTCGGCAGCACGCACGGGTTTGAGCCCCTCGATGGGCATCGTCGACGGGACGGCCATACTTTTAAAGGCCGTGAAACCAGCTTCCACCGCTTCACGGGCGAGGTCCCCGAATCGTTTCGCATTGTCGACAGGCGTCTCGTAAAAATCCTCCATTCTTCCGCCACCTAAATGGCAGTAGGTGCGCACTTCATCGCGGACCGGACCACCCCACAACTTGGAACAAGGCAAGTTCGTCACTTTGCCCAGGATGTCCCAGAGTGCCAGATCGATACCGGCAATGGCGGTAGCACGGACGATCCCGTTTCCATGCCAGAAATGTTGTCGAAACATCATCTGCCAGAGGTATTCGATGCGAGTGGGATCGGAGCCGACGAGTAGTTCGGCAAGATCTTCGATGGCGGCCACTACACTACGCGTGTGCCATTCGAGCGTGGCTTCACCCCAACCGATGAGTCCGGGTTGGTCCGTCACGACTTTGACAAAAATCCAGTTGCGCATACGAGCGTGGCAGACCAACGTTTCAATTCGCTCGATCTTCATGATCCCTTATCCCTCCAGCATTCGCTCGATCAAGTTCTGCACGTGGTGAATGATTTTTTCCAAGGAACCCGCGGCCAGCACGGCAATCGATTCTGGGTAAATGCCTGAGCCATAGGTTTGTTGGGGAGGAATATACGATGGTCCCCAACCTTGCGCCAAAGTGGCGATGATCATTTTTCGCTCGGGAAAACTGCCGCGAAGTTGCAATTGAAAGATGCTGTACAGTTCGCCGGGAACGGCGACCCAGATCGCATCGCCCAATCGCCAGAGATCGATGCGCAGTGGGTACTGCGAGCCGCTGGGTAATTGCTGGAGTCGTGCGCGAAGGCGAGTTTGTCGTTCGGCGAGTGCTCGAGCGCGACGAGCTCGCGGTTCATCGCCTGCCCGGATCGCCTCACTCTCTTCCACCAACTGCCGTGCTCGCTCCTGTTCCACTTGCTCGATCGTCGGTAACTCGGGACGGTAATCGAGCAGTAAGGTTTCGCGCTGACTATTCCAGCGAGCGACCGCCTGCTGACGCTCGAGCCCCAGTGGTTGATGTCGCCAGACTCCGATCGTCGCACCGGAAACGACGGCACCCGCGTATTCATACCGAGTAGCCGGGGGCGGCAAAGCGGTCAACGTTGCCAGGGCAGCGAACCCCAGCTGGCGACCATTTTTATCCGCGACCTCGACATCACCCACGAATCCCTCGACCGGTCCCAGATCGCCAGAGGCACCTTGGATGAAGAGACAGGGAGCGTTCGTTTCGCGTTCCACCACCGCCCGCATCGCACCGGGATAATCCGGTGAGATGAGTCGATTGTCCCAGGCCAACGTGGTGGGATGACAGGCGTAGTTCACCAGCGTCGCCAGGATCTGCTGCTGCTGGTTGGTAACTCGAGCGACGACGAGCGTCGAGTCGGTAGGGCCGTCGGGATGATAACCACAGACAAACTCCTGCCGACTTTTGTCCCAGAGGTCACGATGAGCGGCGAGGTGACAGGTACCCTGACCATAAACGATGGTGGCGGGCTGTTTCGTTTTTTCGGTTTCCAGCAGCAGTTCACCGGCCGTTCGTCCAATCTGCCGTAAGTAATCCGGAATTCCGGCGCCACCGGGCAGGTCTTGGCGATCAAGTGTCATCAGGCCGGCAGCGTGGGTGTGAGAAAAGATGACGAGCACCTGCGAGCAATCGCGACCCGACCGGCGACTCATCTCTTCCAGCACCAGCGCCAGCTCGGGCGGCCCGAACAAGCAGTGATCCAGGGCCAGCCAGATCAAAGGCGCGGGCTCGGTCTGGCTGGAGGAAGAAGCAGAAGTAGATGCAGCGGCGGTAGAATGTGAGGAAGAGTTTGACGCCTGTGGTTCGATGCGTAGGAGGGTAGCGCGAAGTGGTCGATGCAGGCCCTCGGACTGATCGTGCGTAGCGGCGCCCCACATGCGATGGTAGGTACCGATGGCGGGGGTGATATCAGCGGTGGCCAGAGAAAACTGACAGGCAGTTTGCGCGGATTCAACGGCTAACATGCTCGAGTCTCCAGACGGCAGGCGGGTCGGTGGGGTGGGGAGAGTTCCGGATCATAGGCTGGCAGCTCACAACGCTGGTTAGTAGACTCGAACATTATGTTAAGCGGAATCACCATTACCTGTTTTGCGGCGAGTTACGCGATCAGCTTAGCGGCGGAGGCGTCGCGGCTGCTGTTTCGCGCACCGGTACGCATGGCGGTGATCCTGGTGTTCGCCACGGCCGGCTTGATTGCTCATAGTCTCTATCTGATCGCTCGTACTCAAGTCGGGGGCGTGCATCTTGCCCCGCTCTCAAACTGGTACGACTGGTGTTTGATCGGTGCCTGGATTCTCGCGGCGGTTTACTTGACGCTGGCGGTGCGTCGTCTGGAAAACGCCGTAGGACTATTTCTGCTGCCTTTGGTGCTCGGGCTGATTGGCATCGGTTTTTTGCTGAAAGACCAGCCGCCGTTCCCGCGCGATGCAGCTCTGGGCTACTGGCGGACCATTCATGGACAGGCATTGTTACTGGGCACCGTCACCGTGGCGCTCGGATTTGTAGCGGGGCTGATGTATCTGCTGCAGTCCTATCGACTCAAGCACAAATTACCGCCTCGCCCGGGCTTGCGATTGCCAAGTTTAGAGTGGCTCCAGCGGGCCAATAAACTTTCTCTGCTGCTTTCCACGATCGCCCTGGGTATTGGCCTGCTCGCCGGAATCGTGATGAATGCGGGCCGTGGTGCGGGTGCAGTAGCGTGGAGTGATCCGGTGGTATGGTCATCGGGCATCTTGTTCCTCTGGCTCACCACCGCCTCACTGTTTGAAGCCTTTTACAAACCCGCTCGCCAAGGACGTAAAGTTGCTTATTTGACTCTGGCGAGCTTCATCTTTTTGGCGTTAGCGATGATCTTTGCCTTGACGGGTCGACATGGAGCGAAGCGCCCTCCGGAGGTGGCCGCGATGCCGATTTGGCGTCTAAGCGACTCGCAGCGGGAGCCGCTGACGTTGGAATTGCCCGTGCCCGTTCGAGGTCGCCGATGAAACTGCTGATGGTTGGCTGCAGCCACCATAACACCTCGGTGGAAGCACGCGAGCGGTTGGCCTTTAGCCCCGATCAAACGCGCCAAGCACTCGCCCAGCTGCGGGAGTCATTTCCCGACTCGGAAGCAGTTCTGCTGTCGACCTGCAATCGTGTCGAATTGTACGTGGCGGCGGAATTGGCGGCGCAATGTCCTTCCCGCGAGCAGCTCGTTCGTTTCATCGCCACATTTCATGGACTGGTCGACCGCGAAATCGAGGACGGCTTGCGCGAACGAACGGGTGAAGACTTGATCCGACACTTGTTTACGGTTTCCGCAAGCCTCGACAGCATGGTCGTGGGCGAAGCGCAGATCATCGCACAGGTGAAGCAGGCCTATGAGTTGGCTCGAGCCGGTGATAATGCCGGCCCACTTATGCATGCCATCTTTCAGGCGGCGATTCGCGTCGCCAAGCGAGTGGCGTCGGAAACGTCCATTCAGCAAAAACGGATTAGTATTCCCAGCGTGGCCGTAGCCGACTTTGCCAAACAGTTCTTCGAACGTTTCGATGACAAACAAGTGCTCGTCATCGGTGCCGGAGAAATGGGCGAAGAAACGCTCCGCTATCTCATCGATGAATCCGCTCAACAGATCGCCATCGTAAATCGCAATCTCGATCGCGCCCAGGAACTCGCCGACCGCACTCGCGGTCAGGCTCACTCCTGGTCTCAATTGGATGAACTACTCACCAACGCGGATCTCGTAATCAGTACGACGGGGGCGACGGAGCCGATCATGACGGCCGAGCGATTTCGAGTGATCGATCAGCGGCGCGCTCAGCGGCCACTCTTCATCCTCGATCTGGCCATGCCACGAGACTTTGATCCCGCCGTGGGCGATTTCAATGGCGTCTATTTGTATTCGATTGACGACCTACGGCGTGTTTGCGAGGCCAATCGCAAGGCCCGCGAACAGGAATGGCCCGCAGCTCAAACGGTCATCGAACAAGAAACGTCGCGTTTTATGCGCGAGCTATACCATCGAGCGACCGCACCCACGATACGCCGCTTGCGGGAATATGCCGATGACGTGAAACGCCTCGAACTCGAACGGCTATTCAACAAACTGGGAGAAGTCGATCCGCGATTGCAAGATGAAATTCGGCGGTCGTTCGAGCGGCTGGTGAATAAGCTTTTGCATCCACCGCTGGAATCCTTACGGGATGAGGCTCAAACCGGCACCCCGCATGGTTTACTAGACGCACTGAAGCGCCTCTTCCGACTCGCCGATTGACGAGCCGGCTGGGGGAAGGGGACTAGTCTTCCCAGTCTTCCTCTTCCTCTTCTTCCTCATCCTCATCCTCGTCATCCCAATCTTCTTCCTCTTCCTCTTCTTCCTCCTCTTCCTCTTCCCAGTCCTCTTCTTCCTCTTCCTCTTCTTCGTCGCCTTCTTCTTCTTCCTCGTCAACCTCTTCCCACTCTTCGTCGTCGAAGTCTTCTTCTTCCTCTTCTTCGAAGTCCTCTTCTTCCTCTTCGTCTTCAAATTCCTCTTCTTCGACGTCTTCCTCTTCGTCGTCGAGTTCTTCTTCGTCGTCGCCGAGTTCGTCTTCTTCGTCCTCGTCTTCAAACTCTTCGTCGTCGAAGTCGTCATCCAGTCGCGGCGAGCAGAAACTGCGCACCTCGGCAAACAGCTCTTCAAGTTCTTCGAAATGTGGCCGCTTCAAGGCTGATGTGACGCTCACGTTACTCTCCTCCTCCATAAATCGATCACGAATCGAGTGATAGTTCGGGGTTGGTTATGACTGGTAGTTTATTGTTCTACTAGATTACGAGACTCTGAGGCTTGCGATAAGGGGTTACCGCGAGAATCTGATGGTATGGGATCGGCTGCTGGGACACTAGTTGTGGAGTGACTCGTGGCGGTGCTGTTGGTGATGGTGCTACTGGTGACGGTCGTGCTCGTGCGTGTGGTATTTGTTGTGGTAGTGGTTGTTGGTCGCAGTGCTGCGGCTCGCGGTAACTGGTCTAAATTTAGCAAACCGAACATTTGGAGGAAGCGTTTGGTCGTGCCGTACAGGTAGGGTCGACCTAAATCATCACCGCGACCTGCAATTCGGACGAGATCACGATCCATCAGTTGCCGCAAAATTTCTCCACAGTTCACTCCGCGAATGGCTTCTATATCGGCACGAGGTACGGGTTGTCGATAGGCGATCACGGCGAGTGTTTCGAGAGCGGGAGCGGAGAGTCGAACTTCAGCTGGAACATGGCCGAGTCGTCGCAACCACGTTGCGAATTCGGGACGTGATAACAATTGAAACCCGCCTGCTAACTCCTCCACTCGAAACGCGCGACCACCACGATCGTAGATTTGGTTCAATCGGCGAATTAGTGTACGAGCTTCAGTGGCATCCGCCAAGTTGGCGTATTGGCTCAGCTTGCGCCCCGTGAGTGGTTCTCGGGCGAGGAACAAAATAGCTTCCAGGCGACGCAAAGTGAGATCGCGCTGAGCGGCGGTGCGCCGGCGCTGTCTTTTCTTGCGTGACTCGCCTGGCGCTAACGTCCGCACGCGATTCGCTGGCTCTCCCGATTGACGCACTCGATCCCAAGCTTGCTCACCGACGCGGGCCAGCGGCGACTGAAATCGACCAGCCACACTGTGCAGCAGTCGCGCCGGTTGCTGCGCGGCGGCCATTGCGGGGGGAGCTAGGAAGCGGGAGTGTGCCGAGTGAGGGCTGTGCATTAGTCACCGGTACCTGGCGAGCGACGCCAACGAGCCACCTCGCGTTCCACCGCTCGCATGGCACTCAGAGCGTCGGGCGCTTGGGCGGCGAAGCGGCGCGGCGATGTTGGACGGGCCGAGCCGCCCGATTTGCCGGTCACCCCCGCGATGAACCGATAACGAGCACTGGGTTCGATACCGTTCGTGACAGGTTCGCTGGGAAGTTGTTCGAGTTGCCAGGAGGTAGCGCCGAGCGACTGCAAGTTTTGCATGATGCGGCCCATTTCGGCCGCCTCTGGCGTGTCCGTTTCCGATCGGGCAGCAGATTTCGGCTCCCACTGACCGCTACGAGCGGTTGCCGCAACACGACCGGTGGTACCTTCGCGGGCGGTGGACGAGGCACTGATACCGAGATGATTCGCGGCCTCCCAGCCCCACCGTTCCAACTGCCGATTCACAGCTGGCAACGCGAGCACGGGCATCCCCAGCACAAAGCTAAGGAGCACGCCGAGTCGTCGTTGGTTTGAAGCGGTTGCTTCCATGGTGGTGGTTCTCTGCCGCACATCCTCTTTCCTGAACTGAGCTGGGCAGATCATATTAGCGAGGACGCTGCAATTGGCAAAGTTTGAAACCGCCATGAACTTCATCTACCTCGATAACAACTCCACCACCCATCTCGACCCCGTCGTGGCCACCGCGATGCACGAGTGTGCCTTGGCCGGTTTAGCCAATCCCGCCAGCCAGCATCGGTTGGGACAAGCCGCGCGACGAACACTCGAACAAGCGCGCGAGACAATCGCGACCATCCTTGGTGGTCACATGGTGGGTATGCGTGCCGACCGGCTCATCCTCACCAGCGGTGGCACCGAGGCCAATAATCTCGCTTTGACCGGTTTGGTCGGTAGTGCCCCGATGGCCGGACAGCCACCTCCGCGCGTAATCGTGTCGGCGATCGAACATCCAAGCGTGTTAGCTGCCGCGGAAGCACTCGGGCGCGCTGGGTTCGAGATCTGTCACTTAGCGGTCACTCGGGATGGCGTGGCCGATCTGGACCATCTGCGGGAATTATTGATACCCGAGACGCGTTTGGTGAGTGTGATGTTGGCGAATCATGAAACTGGAGTGATTCAGCCGGTGCGGGAGATTGTGCAACTGGCACGGGAGAAATCGGTACCGGTGCATGCAGATGCCGTACAAGCTGCCGGCAAATTGATGCTCAATTTTCATGAATGGGGTTTGGCGGCTATGACCGTTACGCCCCACAAGTTTCATGGACCGGTGGGGATCGGTGCTCTCCTGCTGCGCCACGACGTAACCCTCAACCCACTGACTCATGGTGGCTTTCAGCAGTCCGGGCTGCGGCCGGGCACGGAGCCAGTGGCACTGGCAGTTGGGTTTCGAGTGGCTTTGGAGCAGTGGCAAGCGGCGGCGGCAGAACGTTGGCAGCACATGCAAACTTTGCGCGACCAATTCGAGCGTACTCTGTTGGCGAACGGCGCGAACATCGTTGTTCAGGGGAGTGGGGTCGAGCGGTTACCGCAGGTGAGTTACATATCGTTTGTCGGGCTGGATCGCCAGCGGTTGCTGCTGGCGCTAGACCGAGCGGGCATCGCCTGTTCGTCGGGTCCAGCCTGTGCGAGCGGCTCCAGTCAGCCCTCGCCAGTACTTCGGGCGATGCAGGTTCCGGAGGAGCAAATTCGCAGCGCCTTACGCTTCAGCGTAAGTGCTCGCACGACCCTTCCCGAAGTTACCGAAGCTTGCCAACGCATCCTCCATGTAATTAACGACTTGCGATTGACGACACGAACAGGAAAATAAGCCGCTACACCTCGTCATTAGCCCCGCGAATCGCTATAATCCGCAGCCTTGTGGGACGGTTTATTCTTGGGCGAACGGAGACGGCGTGATCGCACGAGCATTTGTCATTTCGCCGAGCAGGGTGCCGGGGTCGGGGTCTCGGGGACGAGACCTTCGTTCACGCGTTTCGCTGCGCGACTATCATGGCGATTCAGCTAACGCTTTACTGCTGGAAGTGTGTCAAAAGTTCGGTCAGTGTCCGCCCACCTACAGTCCACTCGTCCTCTACGGACCCGCCGAAACCGGCAAAACGTTACTCACGCAGCTGCTGGCGAGCCGTTGGGAGAGTCAGCGGCCGAAGTCCGCCGTCGTCATCTGGAATGGACAGGAATTTGTTCGCGGCTATGCGGATGCTGTCGACACAAACTCAATCAGTGATTTTCAGCGACGCCTGCGGCAGGCGGATTTGCTGATCCTGGACGGTCTCGACGCACTTGCCAATCGTCCCGGTGCGCAGCAGGAATTGCTGGCGGCATGCGACGCGATCGAACAGCGGCAAGCACAAGTCGTCGTCACCTCACGTGCGGCTCCGTTCGAGCTCACCAACCTTCTTCCCGGACTCATCGGACGTTTAGTGTCAGGATTACTTGTGCCAGTCGCCCCGCCCGGCTCCGCCGCGCGGCAATCGCTCCTGAAGGAACTGGCGACTCAGCGACGGATTCCGTTGTCCAGTGAAGTTGCCGAGCAGCTCGCTCAACGCCTCGATGAAATCGACAGCGCCCAGCACTGGACTGTCCCCCAGCTCGAACAACTTCTAACTCGAATCAGCGAACTGTTGCAGCGAGATCCGACCGCAGCAGTATCATCGATGGTGAAAGATTGTTTGGAGTCGCAGGGAATCAGCCCCGCCGTCACACTCGCCTCGATCACGGCGGCGGTCGCTAAACATTTCGGACTGACCGCGACTGAACTGAAGAGCGTCAGTCGGCGGCAATTGATTGTGCGAGCGCGTGGCGTGGCGATTCTGCTAAGTCGTCAGCTGACGAAGGAAAGTCTTGATCGCATCGGTCATCACTTTGGTGGACGCGACCATACCACGGCGCTGCATGCTTGTCGCAAGACGGAAGAATTACTGTCAGTTGACCCAATGCTGCAACAAGCCATCGAGCAACTCACCGTTCGCTTACAACGGCCGCAGGCGAAAGCGTCACAATCGCCAGCGCCACCAGCGCGACGGCGTGCGACGACGCCTCGGAAAACGAAACGAGGTGCAAAAGATGTTTGATTCGTGTGGCATCCTGTCACTGATTGTGACTGGTTTAGCAACCTCCGTCGTGCCAAAAGCGAATGATCGACAAGTAGAGACAGAGATGTGACCGAGTGAAGACAGGCAAACAACCGGTTTTACACGGTAGAAAACCTGTCAGTTGGTCAAGCGAAAGAATGGATGGGAATGGATTTAGAGCGACACGACGAAGCAACCGTGACCTGGTTCATGTCGCTCTATTAATAAGACAACAATAAATAAAAGAGCAATAAAGAAGAGACATAGAAGAGACCCTGAAGAGTCGTTTGAGCGTTTTGTTGAAGGAAGCAACCGTATGAAGATCACGTTTGATCGTAACCAAATGGCGGCCGCATTTTCGATCGCCGCATCTGTTGTCGCCGCACGTTCGCCGAAGCCCGTGTTGCTGAATGTCAAAATGGATGCCACACCAGACGGTGTGCTGCTCACCGCCACCGATTTGGAAGTGGGTGTGCGAGTGGAAGTTCAAGGAGTAACGGTGGAGCAACCTGGTTCGGTGCTTCTGCCTGTCCAGCGTTTTGGTAATTTGATTCGAGAAAACTCGGATGAGCGTCTGCAATTGACCTCCGACGGCAACGGCACGACGGTCAAGGGTCAGCGAGCAACATTGAAATTCCCTAGCGGGGATCCGGAAGAGTTTCCGAATTTATCGGTAAGTCGCGAGGATCGTTGTCACACGGTCTCGACGCGACTATTCCATGAATTAGCTCGTCGTACGTTGTTTGCCACGGAGACGGAAAGTAGCCGTTATGCCTTAGGCGGAGTCTTGTTAGAGTTTGGCGACAGTAAGATTACTGCCGTTGGTACGGATGGCCGTCGGCTTGCCAAGATGGAAGGTCTGGCGACGATGATTGGCGACCATGGCAAAGAGGGTACGACGACGATCGTGCCCTCGCGAGCGTTTCAGCTGATGGACCGTGGTTTGACGGATGGTGACGGCGACCTGCAAATCACCGCTCGCAATAACGACATTGTGGTACGCAAAGGTGGTATCACCTTTTTCTCGCGGTTGGTGGAAGGCAAGTTTCCGCGCTGGCGAGATGTTCTGCCGCAACGTTCCAATGCACCACGCGTCCAACTGACGGTTGGTCCTTTTTTCACCGCACTGCGTCAAGCGGCGATTGTGTCGAGTGAACAGAGTCGCGGCATCGACTTTACGTTTGGTGATGGTACGTTGTCGATGAGTGGAGTCACGGCTGAAGTTGGACAGTCGTTGGTTGAGTTGCCCATCGATTACACGGGCGAAAGGATCACCGTTTCGCTGGATAATCGCTATGTCTCGGATGTACTCAAGGTGCTCGATGCCGATCGCACGATCACGGTGGAGATTCAATCAGGGGCCGCGGCGGTGCTGTTTTTGACGGAAGATGGATATGCCTATGTGGTCATGCCGCTGGCCAAAGATAACTAACTGAGGGCCGTGTCGAAGGAACAAATTCGATCGGTTTTTTGGGTAAGGTGCCTGTCCATGCCGCGTCGCAAACCACAACCATCGATCCACGACGAGGATTGGAATGAGTTGCTGGACGAATTGAAGTGGCGGCCACCCAAGCGACCCAAGGAACCAACCTCCATCGCGACGCTCATGAGCAACTTGATGTCGCGACGTGGATATTCGCAGTCGGCAACGGCGGCGGAACGACAGTCAGCCTGGGAACAAGCCGTCGCCACGGTACTCCGTTCCAAGGATTCGCTGAAAAACATGCTGCCGGGGGACGTAAAACGTGGAGTGTTTGAGATTCATGTCAGTCATCCGGCACTTGTCCAGGAACTGACGTTTCAGCAGGCCGAGTTATTGCGACTACTGAAGCAGTTGATACCGGATCACAAAATTCGCAGTCTGAAATTTCGAGTGGGAAAAGTTTGACGTTGGTAACGTCCGAGGATGGATCTGATGAGTGACGAAGTGCGACCGAATGACGACGATGCAGCCAAGCACGCTGAGACGCAGGCGCAGGCAGAGCAACATTCGCCAACCCCGACAGCGGCGGATGTTCCGCCCGTTCCAATTCGAGGGGACGCGGATTACGGCGCGGACGATTTGCAGCATTTGTCCGATCAGGAGCACGTGCGGCAACGACCGGCCATGTACATCGGTGACATCGGCACTCGCGGCTTGCATCACCTCGTTTATGAAGTCGTCGACAACTCCATCGATGAAGCGATGGCTGGCTACGCCAAGAACATTTCGATTACCGTTAACAACGATGGCTCCGTCACTGTCGAAGATGATGGTCGCGGTGTTCCAGTTGATCGACATGAGCAGCTATCGATCGAATATGGTCGCGATGTATCCGCTCTGGAAGGCGTGATGTGCGTGCTGAAATTTGGTGGCAAGTTCGAGAAAGGTGCTTACCAAACATCAGGTGGGTTGCACGGTGTCGGCGTGACGGTGGTGAACTTCTTGTCGCAGTGGTGCGAGGTGCAAGTTTGCCGTGGTGGTCATGTCTATCAGCAAGAGTATGAGCGGGGCGAACCACAGGGGCCGGTGCGCAAGGTCGGTTCCACCACTCGGACCGGCACCAAGACCACGTTCAAACCCGATCCCAACATCTTCAGTATCACCAAGTTTCAATACGACACGCTGCACAAGCGACTGCAGGAACTCGCGTTCCTCAACAGCGGTGTGCGCATCAAGTTTCATGATCAGCGGAACAATGAGGGTGCTGAGTTCTATTATGAACGAGGCATTTTGGAATTCGTCGAGCATTTGAATCGGGCGAGCGAGGCTTTGCATGCTGACGTGATCTATTTCAGCGGGGATAGCGAGGGAATCCAGTACGAAATCGCCATGCAGTATTCGTCGGAATACACGGAAAACGTGCATTCCTACGTGAACAATATTCATACCGTGGAAGGTGGTACGCACGTTTCCGGTTACCGCTCTGCTCTGACTCGCACGCTGAACGCCTATGGCAAAAAAGAGGATCTCTTCAAAGACCTCGTACCGACCGGGGATGATTTCCGGGAGGGTTTGACGTGCGTGATCTCCGTGCGGGTGGCTCATCCTCAGTTTGAAGGCCAAACCAAAACCAAACTGGGCAACAGCGACGTGGAGGGGATTATCGCTTCCGTCGTCAACGACAAATTGTCGAAGTACCTGGAAGAGAATCCGAAAACCGCTAAGTCGATTTTGAAGAAAGGTTTGCTGGCCGCGGAAGCTCGAGTGGCCGCCAGAAAAGCGAAGGAATTGGTTCAGCAGCGTAAAGGTGCACTCAGCGGTGGCGGCTTGCCCGGAAAACTGCGCGACTGCATCAGTAAGGATGTCAACAAGTGCGAACTCTACCTCGTCGAAGGTGACTCGGCCGGTGGTAGCGCCGAAGGTGGTCGACTTCGTGAGTTTCAAGCCATTCTGCCGCTGCGTGGAAAAATCATCAACGCATATAAATCTCGCGAAGATAAAGTGCTCGCCAGCGAAGCGATTCAGAGCATGATTCAGGCGATCGGCAGCGGGATTGGAGCGGAACAGGATCTCGAGCGTCGGCGCTATAGCAAAGTCATCATCATGACCGACGCCGACGTCGACGGTTCGCACATCCGTACGTTGCTACTCACCTTCTTCTATCGGCAGATGAGTGAATTGGTGTCGAAGGGGCACGTCTATGTCGCTCAGCCACCTCTATTCCGCGTGCGTGGCAAGAAAGAGACGTTTTATGTGCAGACCGATGAGGAGATGAAATCGCAGCTGATGGAACGCGGTTTGGCGGATGCCGTGTTCGATCCTGGCGACGGGCGGCAGATCTCTGGCGAAGAAATGACGCGTCTCTCGAAAGCTTTGGCCACGATGGAAGATGCACTCGTCGCATTGGAAAAGCGTGGTGTCAGTTTACGCTCGCATGCACGCCGCATGGATGGTGGCGATCGCTTGCCTGTCTTCCACGTATTTCTCGGTCGCAAGGAATATTGGTTTGCCACCCGTGCCGAACTCGATGAGTTTTTGGCTCGCGAGGAGCAAGCGGCTGGTCGGGAACTTACGGTTACGGATGATCAAGCGGTGCCGACGAGTGGTGAGAAGGCGACGACGGGTGACGCGGCCAGCGGAGCCGCTCCAGTCCCCACTGCCACTCAGTTGCATATCACGGAATTGCACGAAGTCCGTACCATCAATGCCGGACTCAAGGAGATCAAGGATTTGGGGTTTGATATTCAAGCCTTGATTCCGCAAGATCGCACCGGGATTGAGACTCCACGCTATGTGCTGCGTCGAGCTGACAGCGAAGTGGCACTCAATGATCTGCGTGGACTACCGACGGCGATCCGCGAGTTGGGTCAGAAGGGTTGGTCGGTCACACGCTTCAAAGGCTTGGGCGAAATGAATGCTGAAGAGTTACGTGAGACGACGCTCGATCCGGCCAATCGTACGTTGGTGCAAGTGAGCATGCGTGATGCCGGTGCGGCGGATGACATGTTCCGAGTGCTAATGGGCGACAAGGTGGAACCGCGTCGTGAGTTTATCGAAAAGCACGCACTCGATGTTCGCAACTTGGATGTATAAGCTTCGGGGTAGCGGTCAAATGCGTCGGTCGTTGAATCAGGACGTTCGACGACGATTTTTCCAGACGACGGTGAGCACGCCCCAGGCTTCGGCCAGGCTTACTTTCGATGAACCGTGACGCCGATTGCGAAACACGATCGGCACTTCACTCAGCACCGCGCCGGCGCGATGACAGTGAAACAGAAGTTCCTCGAGCAGAGCGTAACCGGTCGCTTCGAGTTGGCTGAAATCCAGTTGCCGGAGCAAGGACACTCGATACGCTCGAAAACCGCCGCTGCAATCGCGCACGGGAATACGCAAGAGCCAGCGGCAGTAGGTGTTCACCGCTCGACTCATTAGTCGTCGCAGCCACGGCCAGTTCTCCACTCCACCACCCGAAACATACCGCGATCCAATTACGACATCGGGACAGTGATCGTGGCCTGCGCTCGGCAGGTTGTCGCGGGTGTCTGAAGCACGAGTATCCACTTGGTTCGGCCCTGGCGCCGCACGATCCTCGCCCAGGAGGCGAGCTAGGAGTCGGGGAACATCCGACGGTGAATGGCTGAGGTCGCCGTCCAGGTGTACCACTACGTCATAGTCATGATCGATGGCCCACCGCAGGCCCGCGATGATGGCGGTACCAAGGCCCAGCTTGCCGGAACGATGCAGACAGCGCAGTCGCGAGTCGCGAGTGGAATACTGATCGCACCAAGCTCCGGTGCCGTCAGGCGACTGATCATCGACAACGAGCAAGTGAACGTCCGGTGCCGCTCGGAACAACTCATCGACCAGTTGGGGCAGGTTGTCGATTTCGTTGTAGGTGGCGACGCTTACCAGGACAGTGGGAGGATTTCGAGTGGTCACTGGCGACGACGTAGTTGAGCGAATAAGAGGCGATAATCCATGCGGTTGGCACGACTTTTCTGTCGGTCGGAATCCAGGTCATGTCGCTGGTCTAGCCGCCGTTCTCCCGGCGTGCGTTCCGTCGGTTCAGCCTCGTCCGGCACAATCAGGAGTTCATGGCCGAGTGGCCGGTCGTGCGGCTTGGCGTGTGGAGTTGTTGGTCGTTCCGTCGTGGGCGTTGATTCGGGCTGCTGCCCTGGCGAACTCCGGCTTTGGTCGAGTTGTCGGTGAAGAAAGTGTGGAGCGGGGACTGTTCCGCTATGGAATTCATCGGGACTACTTGTCGGCGCGCCGATGGGAAAAGCGGTCACAGGGGGGTCGAAACGAAACCGTAAACGTCGTGCTTCGGCACGCTGCTGATCGATCACCTCTGCCGCGCCACTCGCCGGCTGAGCGGGCGACTCATTCACTGGCGACTCAATGGCTGGCGACTCATTGGCTGGCAATTCATTGGCTGGTGAATGGAAAAGAGGTCGTTCCAGTTGAGCGGCAACATGGTGAATTTGATCGTAGAAAGCATTGTGCGTGGCGGGCACCTCATAGGCCGACGATTCGTCACTGGTCACCGTCGAAGCATCCGGCGCTGAGGACTCGATATAGTCGCTACCGTCAGCCAACTCATTTGTGTCATCCGTCAACGAGCCGAACTCGATGAAGCTGGTGTTTGAGTGGATGGGATCGGCCGCACGGCCGGGGTCGGTGGGTGTTTGTGCCGGTGTGGGCAATTGCTGCAGGTCGGCCCAAGCATGCTCCACCAGTTCGCGGTCGATCGGTCGACGCTGTTGGCGAGCCGCCATCGTAAGTGTGGCATTGCCTAGTTGATTGATGAGTCGCGGGATGCCATCGGTCGCGTAATGAAACGCTCGCAGGGCCTCATCCGTAAAAATCTCATCGGGCACTCCATCGGCGGCGGCGATGAGTGCGCGGACGTAGGCTGCGGTTTCCTCTCGAACCAGCGGTTGCAGGTAGGCGCGCGTGCCAAGTCGTTGATTGAAGGTTTCCAGTTCGGGGTCCGTAAAGCGTTCTTCAAGCGACGGACCACCAGCCAGCACGAGCCGGAATCGAGGCTGGCCGTCGAGGACACAGTTGGTGAGCACTCGGAGCTCTTCCAGCAGCGGAATCGGCAACTTATGCGCCTCGTCGATAATCGCGAGCACTCCATTCGGGCATGCTCGTCGTGATTCCAGGTGATGCCACATGGCGAGTCGCAGGGCACCTTCCGAGGAGCCTTTCGTGCGACAGCGGAGCGCGTAGAGCAAGCTTTGGAAGAGAGCGCGACGAGTGCAGACGGTGGAGTGACTGAGGCTGACAACTTGATAGGCAGCTTGAAAATGGTCAGCGATGAGCTGGCAGAGCAGCGACTTACCCGTGCCTGGGGGGCCAATGAGCAGCGCAGGTCCAGCACCGTGCTCGATGCACTGCACCAGTTGTTCGCGAGCCTGTTCGGCCATAGGCGACGGAAAATAGTGATAGAGGTCGGGGGACGCCGAGAATGGCCGCTGACGGAGAAGAAAAAACGATTCGTACATGGCGATGGGCATTCCAGCGTTGAATCGGCGAACGAAAGACAGGTCCGGCGCGCAGGCACACAGACCCCTCATTCGTTATCGACCATACAGCCCATACAACTTAACGCGTTTTTGGTCCAGCCAGCCCGAGTGTTGACTGAGCAAAACATCACCCCAAAAAGTGGTAGGGGGCAAGGGCTTCAGTACATCTTTGCCCATTCAATCAAAGCGGCGCTGGGCGCGAGACGTCCAGTTCTTAGCGATACACCGGAGGTCTCGCACCTTTCCGACGGCTTTAATAGGGCCCGGTGAAACCGCGGCGGCGCGCCTCGCTGTAGCGTGCTAGCGCCGCCTCAATAACCGGCTTGGCGCTCGCTGCACTCTGAAATTCTTCCACTTCCACCGTCTTACCTTCCAGCGTCTTGTAGTCCTGGAAGAAGCGGCGCAGCATGTTCAAGCGATGTGCGGGCAGCTCCTCTGCCTCCATAAACCCGTTGTACTCGGGGTCATGAACGGCCACTGCCAGAACCTTGTGGTCCATCTTTCCGCTGTCGATCATCGTCATCAACCCAATCGCTCGACTCTGCACCAGCGCGAGCGGAGCTAGTGGTTCCTGACAGAGAACCAGGACATCCAAGGGATCGTTGTCTTCGGCCAGCGTCTGCGGAATGAAACCATAATTCGCCGGATAGAAAACGGCTGAGTAGAGAATGCGGTCGAGTCGCAGCAGGCCTGTCTTCTTGTCCAGTTCATACTTAACGCTGGAGTCTGTGGGAATCTCTACCACCGCGACGAACTCCATCGGTAACAGTTCACCGGGAGTCACGTCGTGCCAGGCATGAGTCATTATTGAAATCCTTTGAATATGAAAGAGAAGCGAGTGACCGCCTGTGAATACCTAGTGTAAGCGATTGGCCGCACACTGACCACGTTACTGAATCAGGTAATCATTAGGGCGCGAGGTAGATCAGGTGAAGACATCCAGCACGGGTCGTCCGGCAATCGCGAGCGGCCGATTTGCTCGATCCCGGACCTCCGTTTGTGGATCAATGCCCACCAACTGGTAGATCGTCGCCGCCAGGTCTTCGGGCCGAACCGGATGTTCGTCTGGATAGGCGCCGCGAGCGTCGGAGGCGCCATAGATATAGCCACCGCGAGTTCCTCCACCGGCTAGCAGCACCGAGTAACATTGGGGCCAATGATCACGACTAACGTTCTCGTTGATCTTCGGAGTGCGACCGAACTCTCCAAACCAGACCACCAGGGTTTCATCGAGCAATCCGCGATCTGCGAGGTCATCCAGAAGAGTGGGCAGAGTCTGATTGGTAATTGGGAAGTGATATTTTTCCACAATGGGGAACATGCGTGTGTTGTTGAAGCCGTGGGTATCCCAGCCACCATTCGTGGTGCTCTGACCACCAATACTGTCCGAAAAATAAACGGTCACAACCTTCACACCCGACTCCACCAACCGCCGCGCCAAGAGACAACCTTGACCATAGGTTGTGCGTCCATAACGATCGCGCAGTTCCGGCGGTTCAGCTGATAAATCAAACGCCTTTCGCACTCGATCCGACGTCAGCATGCCGATCGCTTTGTCGTAGTATTCATCAAAACCACGAGCTTCAGCCGAGCTTTCCAACAAACGAGTTTGCTGATCGACCAACTGCTGCATCGCACGCCGCCGTTGCAAACGATCGACGGATAAGTTGGCCGGTAAACTCAGTTCTGGTAATTGAAAATTCGCCGCATTCGGATCCTCTTTAAAGAACAGCGGATCATGCTGTTTACCCAGAAAACTGGCATGTTGCCCTGGCGTGATCGAGCCATCGCGAATCGTGTGGG
Source organism: Pirellulaceae bacterium (assembly GCA_044235425.1). Classification (GTDB taxonomy): domain Bacteria; phylum Planctomycetota; class Planctomycetia; order Pirellulales; family Pirellulaceae; genus JBJSXJ01. Next base: position 38,342 of record JBIIHW010000025.1, on the reverse strand, counting down.
GATAGGAGACGAATGTGGGCATCCCGTTGGAATTCGGAGCGAAACGATCGATGATGCTGCCGTAGGCCGGCCATAGATCCAAGGAGTCGCGGAGCCGCTGATCATCACTGGCAGGCGCATGTCCCGCCAGCGCGTAATAGCCAGCCGAGTTATGGTTTTTCATCGTGTGGGTCATGCTGCGGATGATCGTCATGCGATGCATCTGCGGTGCGACTGCTGGCAGTTGGTGACAGATCTGCAGACCAGGAACCGACGTGGCGATGGGGGAGAGCGGCCCACGGATCTCGGCGGGCGCTCCGGGCTTCATGTCAAATGTATCCAGATGGCTGGGGCCACCCCACTGAAATAGAAAAATCACCGACTTAGCGCGCGCCTTAATCGCCGCTCGACTCTCTGCTGCAGCGAGAACCCGCTGTATGTTGAGCCCCAAAAGACCTAGTCCGCCGATCGACAATATCGAACGGCGACTCCAAGTATTGGCTGATAGGTCGAGCATTGGATCGTCTGTCCAGTCTGAGCGGTTATTGGCGAGTTTGATAGGTGCGCTGATGGGAGGTGGCGGGGATCGAGACGGTATAAGTCTTCGCGGTAGGATCCACGGACAGGTGAATGAAATTCCCTTGGCAGTTCTGTTCTTGATTCGCAATAAACTCGTCCGCCACGTTGGCGGTCGCACCGTCCGGGCGCAGATTCTTGTGTACCTGATAAATCGCTTCGATCGATTTCGTCTGCTTCAGGTTGGTAAATACCTCGGGTAAACAGCCTTTCGTCGTGCCGTTGTTCATAATGGCCACACGCGGCTCGAGCGACCGAATAACGAGCGGGTTGTTGCTGGCGTCCAGCCCGTGATGGGTGACCTGATAGACATCCACTTTACCCACGAGATTCTTCGGACAAACCAGTCGAGCTTCTTGATTCCAGGTGAGGTCACCGGCATCGAAGAAGCGAAAGCCACCAAATTCCACCAGCGTTACAACACTGTTGGCGTTGTCGGAGCCATCGCGATCCTTTTGCCGCGCGTCGGCACAGATTTGCGAATTCTCCGGTGCGGTAGCGATCGGCGTGATAAACGATTGTCGAGTGCCCACGCAGTGGACTTTGACTTCTGGCGAATCCGCCAATTGCTTCATGGGAATTCGATCACCCGGATTAATCACCACTCGCTTCTCACATTTAAATTCGCGATAGGCCTTATCCGGTCGATCCGGCATCCCCTCAAACTCACCATTGTCATAGACGGAGCCGATGGGGAGGAGCGCGCTAAGTGCCGCGGCACCGCCAAAGTGATCGCCGTGATAATGCGTCGTCACCAGATGATCGACTCGTCGCAGTCCAGCCACTTGCGTCACCACTTTAAGGATCCGCTCCGAGTCTCGTCGCCCGGGGTTTCCGGCATCAAACAACAAGCTCTCACCAGCCGGGGTGACGACGAGTGTCGCGGCTCCACCTTCCACATCAACCCAGTAGATATCGAGTCGTTTGTCTTTGGGGCCGGCCTGGGCAGGATTCACTGCCAAGCTACCGATCACTCCCACGCTGCAGGCCAGTCCGAGGATCCCGAGCAAGATCCTGGTCATAACAGTGCGGCTCGCAGAGCGGCGAGCGAATGGATTGAAGATCCTAATCATCTGAGTTCCTCCTGGTCCTGTTCATGAACTATATGGCCTTCACTTAACTTCATTATTTAGTCGCTGGTGCTGTTCATCGCTGGTGCTGTTCATCGCTGGTGCTGTTCATCGCTGGTGCTGTTCATCGCTGGTGCTGTTCATCGCTGGTGCTGTTTATCTCTGGTGCTGTTTATCTCTGGTGCTGTTTATCTCTGCGGAGTTAATGCCGAAACAGGAATTCTTTGGCATTGAGCAGTGCCCAGGTGAGATCTTGCAAGGCGGTTGTCCGATCGGCGCTGTCGCTCAGCCACTCCCGCGCCGCTTCTTTCTCGCGGTCGGTCGGCTCCCGAGTCAAAACGGTCCAGTAAAGTTCCACGATCAAATCGTCCGTTGCTGTGGTGCTGCGAGCCCATTGACTGAGCCGGTTACTGGATGCCGTGATACGCTCATTCAATTCCTGACCACTCAGCAACCAAAACGCTTGTTTGAGAGTGGTTTCGTTGGAGCGTTCGCATTCGCAGCCTAGCAGTCGAGCGGGTTTACCGAAGGTGGCGAGAAACCGATCGCCTTCTCCGCTGCGATTATCTTTTACTCGTTTAACTCCCGGAACCTGAGCGGCGCGCAGTCCCAGGGGATAACCTGCTAGCGGTGCCGGCTGGTCCAGTACTTGGGATTGAGCGTCGAGTAGTTTTTCAGCGGACCAGCGTCGCACGATCGCTCGTGCAAACAGTCCCTCGTCATCGGTCAAATCGGAAGGTCCGACGGAGCGTGCATACGTGCCACTCGTAACAATCTCGCGGACTAGATACCGCAGATCAAAATCATGTTCGATGAGCTGTGTGCCCAGGTATTCCAGCAGGCCTGGTACCGACGGCGGATTCGTTGCGCGGACATCGTCAATCGGCTCCACCACACCTCGACCCAGCAGGTGATACCAGATGAAGTTGGCTTGTGCCTGAGCGAACAGGCGATTGTCACGACTTGTTAGCCAGTTGGAAAGCGCGTCGAGTCGGTCGCTGGTGGCGGCAACTGCTGACGAATTTGCGCCTAGCAATCGTGGCTCAGCGTCGCGACCCGTGCGCGCGTTCTTGACTTCGCCAACCTCTTTTACTTCCACGACCTGCTCGCCGTTGAATTCATTCTTATCCAGCTTGTCAGCGCGGTCATTCGACAGAATCTGATAGTCGACTCGACCGAAGAGCGCCGCCCAGGAGTAATAGTCATCCTGCGTCCAGCGATCGTAGGGATGGTTGTGGCATTGGGCGCACTGCAAGCGGATTCCCAGGAAGAGTCGAGCGGTGGTTTCGCCGCGAGTCGCCGCATCTCGATTGGCTCGATAAAAATTGGCGGCGGGAAACTCGTAGGTGCTGCCGCGTGCGGTGAGTAATTCACTCACCAATTGATTGATCGGAGTGGCGGTGCGAATCCGATCGGTGAGCCAGCGATGAAAAACTTCCACGCCGGTCACATCGAGCACCTTTTCTTCGACTCGCAGGATATCGCACCATTTGAGTGCCCATTGGGCGGTGAATTCGGGACGATGCAGAACTCGGTCGACGAGTTGTTCGCGTTTATCGATGGCTTGGTCAGCGACGAACTCGCGCGCCTCATCGGCGGTTGGCAAGACGCCGAGGGTGTCCAGGTAGAGTCGCCGCAGCCAGGTGGCATCGTCTACGGGCGAGCTGGGTGTCGTCTGCAGGGCGGCCCAGCGATCGTGCAGCGGTTGATCGAGTGGCGTGCGGGGCCGTGCGAGCGGCGGAATCGGGCCGGTTCGGGCGGGCAAAAAGGCTACTCGCACCGGTACCTGATGATCGAGGAAGCGAGCCAGGATCGTGGTTTCACCCAGCTGCTGCCGCCGCACTTCGCCGCTGGCGTTGACAAACGGAATGAGGTTAGAGGCCTCGAAGGTGGTGAGTGCCGTGACATCACGGCGCTGCCCTTGCGCGTCGGTCGCTGTGACTTTGAGTGTCACGCGGTCCACCGGCTCGACCAAAATTGCCTCGGCAGGTTCTACGTTTAAGGCGACGATTCGGTTGCTTTGTGGAGTGACGAAGCGGGCTCCGCTGGCGATCCAGTCTCGCAGTGCTTGATAGGCCGGACTGTCACTCGAGAACCGCACGCCGCCCTGGTGGGCCACTTTTCCAGTCGCCTTCAACAGCAGCAGACTCTGTTCGGGCTCCAGTAGATTGATTCGTCGACCTGCTTGTTCGTGCGTGATCGTGACATGATCGATCTGTGGATCTTGACCCCGCAAAGACAGTTTGAAGCCACCTTTGCCGTGGAGGTTCCCGTGACAGGCACCCTGATTGCAGCCACCTTGGGAGAGTGCCGCCATTCCATCGATAGCAAAGAGCGGCTCTGCAGCCTGAATTTCGCGAGTGAGTTGCTGTCCGCTGCAAGTCGCTAGCAACAGCGCGCTGAACGCGGAAACGAGTAGAACGATCCTTAGGCGACGATAATCAGCACGAACGCACACCCCATTGGTGCGCATCTCGGCCCGGCCAACGCTCGTACATACACTCATCGAACTACACTCGCAGCACCTGAAAACCAATTTAAACCCGCTCGGAAACCGAGCGGGTTAATTGTAGTCTCGGCGAGTGACCAGTTACTAGGCGATCCGAACGGCGACGAGCAACCGGCCTTGGTGCGGCCTCAACACACTGGGATAGAAATTGGGGTAGAGGTAGACGTCATCGGTCGGGTCAAGCTCGACGACCGTAGGCCGCTCGAGATTTTGACTGGCGACTACCTCCAGTATTTGTGGTCGCCCACTGGCATTGAGTGGTTGGTGTGCACAGATCGCACCCGTGAAGACGGTTTCAAACGGGCGGTCTACTTCGTTCCCAAATTGCAGATTGCCGAGGGTCGATCGAAACGTTTGATAACGATCTCCAAAAGCACTCCAATTGACTTCGAGTGTCGCGACCTCAATCCGAGCTGCCCGGAGCGGCTGTCCGCTGGGCAATAACAGGCGGAAATTGGAACTGTCGCGACTTACATCCAGCTCATAGAGCAGGAATGCAGGGTTCGTTGGGAATATGGTGCCCTTGGTACCAGGAATACGAACGACTTTTTGCAACAAATCCTCTCCTTCGCCATCGTCGGGAAGCGGGTCACTGCCATCCAGCGCGGAAGTGGTCGCTGTGAAGCTGATGGACGAGGAGTTGGGATGATACTCCTCTCGGATCGGTTCACCAAACTTCTCCCAGCGAGCATAAGCCTTGAACTGAGTAATACCCGTCGTTGGACAGCCGGTCCCTTTGCCGTTGACCCCGTAATGCTCCGAAGTCCAGGTGTAAACATTATTTTGTAAAGTCAAGGTTTTGGGTGGTGTGCCCTGTCTAGCATCGACATTGGTTAAGGCGGTAGAACCTGACCGCACGGCGAGCCGTAATGCCGAAAGAGTCCAACCGGGTTCTGAGGCGGTACCATTACATCGGAGAACTCCCGAACAAAAGCTGACTCGGCTCAGTGGATGCGTACCGTTATAATAAGGGACTACCGTTGTAATTGCCATCGACCGGCTCCTATTGAGAAAAAAACGTAAAACATTATTTCGAGAAACGGATATTGATATCCCGGACCGTCGTTGAATGGTGCAGATTATAGATGCCTATTGTTCCATCATTCGCTGCCCAGTCAAACTTGGGCTGCAAAATATCGGTTAATTCTGGCAAGGAGACACCATTGCAGTGGACTTCGGAGATGAAGCCGCCCGTCATCACGACCTCGAAATGATAGATTCCTTCCGAGTCTTTCTTGATGGGATCCTTGCTAAGTACTTCGACACTCGATTCAACCGGCCCCTTCGTTTCGCCATCGATCGGTTCGGGGATATAAAGTATATTTCGCACCGCGCGGAATATCATATTATCTTCAAGCTCTTGATCGTCACTGAACGAGCCACTCTCAGGAACACTTGTAGGAGTTGCGCGTATGCCAATACATTGCAGAGCCCAGCGTTTGGCGGAAGATTGTTCTTGATAACGAGCCGGTGGATTGGGATCCTCGCGGCAGGCAAAGTACATTCCGCCATAACCATTGATAGCTCGTCGCTGAAGTTTGAATTCGAGAGCCCAGGTACTTGGTAGTTGCGGTTTTTTTTGGCGATCGAGGGTGGGCGTAACGCGACCTAGTTCTAATAAGGCCCATGAGGACGTTTCCAGTACCGTGTTCTTTTCGCTGACGTTGATCGCAAAGGGATTGCCGACCGTCAGTGAATGCCCTAATTCCTGGTAAGGCCAGACAAAAGGCTTGGCGTAGCCCCGATGCGGAAGTCGCAACTCTGTATCCGGTTGAACGAGCTGCTGGAGAGGATGATGAGCAGGAGAGTGAGCACGGTCATAGGCGATCGCACCGGCAGCCAGTGCCAGCAGGAGTAGTGAAGAAGCCATCGCGATCCGGAGGGTGCTTTTCCACCAAGGTTTCTTCAGTGTGGTTTGCAGTTCGCGCTGCAGCTCGGCCATGCTGCTGTAGCGGTCACGCGGATTTGGGGACAAACAGCGGCGGCAGATTTCGTCGAGTTTTGGCGGTAAACCCGGTTCCCGCTCGGCCAGGGTGCGAAATCGTCCCTCTTTGATCGCCTGCAGTACTTGCCGCCGATTGCCCCGAAACGGTTTGTTTTGCGTCAGCAACTCGTACAGGATTACGCCCAGGCTCCACTGGTCGGAGCGACCATCGATGAGATGGATTTCACGATCCAGTTGCTCGGGGGACATATATGGGACGGTACCGGCATGCTCGCCCTCTAAATCCAATTGATTGGTCTCATGGAGTGCCAGTCCGAAATCGGCGATTTTGACTTCGCCACTTCCTGTCAGCAAAACATTGCTGGGCTTTAAGTCGCGATGGACGTAATTGCCTTGATGCAAGTAAGAAAGTGCGGCTGCCATCTGCGACGCGAAGCGTACAGCGGCTTGCCAATCAAGACGAGGCTTGCCAGACAGCGTGTGGGACTCCAGCGTTCCCCCGCTCAAGTATTCCATTACCAGGTAAGGCAATTTTTGTGATTCGTCAAAATTGATTTCGAAGATCGAGACAATGTGTGGATGGCGCAGTTGGCTGACAATCCGCGACTCGCTCACAAAATTCTGGTTGAAACTCGCCAAGCTTCCCTCGGCGTGGTCCTTAAAGGCGTCCACATTGGGAAGTTTGAGCGCGACATCTTGTTGCGATTGGGTATCGAGTGCCAGCAAAACGATGCCAAATCCACCGCGCCCCAGCTCTTCCTTGACCAAATACCTGCCAATGATCTTGCCAATGAAGTTCGAGCGATTCGTGGAAGTCGGATGAAATGAGCGAGTCTCGGGAGCCTCCATGATCGGCGGGCGGCGGACCTGAGTTCCCTGCGGAATCGACTGCGAGGTGGTGCCCTTGGCGGAAGCCACAACCGTGCCGCACTGAGGACACGAAATATCAACGCCGTCGCTCAACAACGCCGAAAAACGATGTCTGCAGGATGGACATTCCAGTTCGTCGAGCGGCGGACCCGCAGTCATTCCCTATCTCCCCTTATCACAGTAAGTCATGGCTGACACCGAAATCCGGACACGAGCCGATCAAGAAAACTTGCAACGCTGCCCGCTGCATCGCACAATACGCTGCGATCAGTCCCTCCCCTAACACCCTCTCAGGTGCCCACCATGATACGCTACCGGCCGTCGTCTGGAAGAAACCTAAAGCTCGTTCGTTCAGCCTCATCAGCCCAGCCAGGTGGTAACCGACGACCACACCGCGGACAGCGATTCTTCGCCGCTCTCGCTGGACTACTCGTTAGTTCTACCAGTCTTTGGGCCCAGGTGCCCTCTCAACCTGGCGATTGGCCGCAGTGGCGCGGTCCCAATCGCGACGGCATTGCATTGGAAAAAGATCTGCTGAAAGAATGGCCGAAGGATGGTCCTGCCGTGGTCTGGCAGGTAGATGACGTGGGCGTCGGCTACTCTTCACTCGCCGTTCAAGGTAACCGCATCTACACGATGGGTGACCTGGAGGGGATTGAGCATGTAATCGCGATCGACCTGAAAACTGGTCGTCGTCTCTGGGCAACTCAGCCCGCCCCGGTCGCTCGATTGCTCTCGGACAAGGTGGAGCGGGAATTCAAGCGGCTTGATCGTGATCAGGACGGAACGGTTGATGAAGTCGAGGCGCTGGCTCAGTTTGGTTGGAACTTTAATCAGTTCGACAAAGACGCACCCGGTGATGCGGAAGCGCGGTTGAAAGGTCGTGCCGCGGCGCTGCTGAAAAAACTGGATGCCAATCAAGATGGCAAGCTGTCTCATGCCGAAGCGGGCAACACGCTGCGCGATCGTTTTGAACGAGCGGATCAGGAAGATAAAAACGTCGATGCCGCGCAGCTGGCGAAAGCGCGAGCGGCGGAGCTCATGAAGCTGGCCGACAAAGATCAAGACGGAAAAGTCACACGCCAGGAAGCACGTGGCAACGATCTCGACCGACTCTTTGGTCGAGTCGATCTGCGGGATGCCGCCACGAATAAAGGCGATGATCTTGTCACCGCCGCAGAACTGGAGCAGTACTTCCAGAAGTCGGAAACGGGACGTGATGGATTGGTGACGGCAGAAGAGCTTACGAATTATTTTTTACGCGAAAAGCCAGCTGGTGACGGTCGCCTGACGATCGCCGAAGTGCGGTACTATTACGGGGGTTTTCGGAACGACATGGGACACGGTCCCCGCGGCACTCCGACCATTGATGGCGATCGACTGTACGTGGAAGGCGGTTTTGGTGATGTCGCGTGCATGAACACCAGTGATGGCAGCACGATTTGGCATGTAAGTTTGACGAACGATTTTGGTGGTGGAGTGCCTGGTTGGGGTTACTCCGAATCACCACTCATCGTGGGCGATCTGGTCATCGTCACACCCGGTGGGAAAAAGGGCACCGTACTAGCACTCAATAAAATGACTGGAGCCAAAGTTTGGCAATCGGAGGAAGTGCAAGAAGGGGCTCACTATTCCAGCCCCGTGGTAGCCGAAATCGCAGGCACTCGGCAGATCGTACAGTTCGGCAATCAAAGTGTTTTTGGGGTATCGCTGCAAGGTGGAAAGCTACTCTGGAATTACAAAGCGCCCGCCAACGGCACCGCTAACTGCTGTGCGCCGATCGTCGACGATGACCTCGTGTTTGCCTCCAGTTCCTATGGAGTGGGAGGTGGTTTAGCGCGGATCACAGGTGGTGGCACGGATCAGAAGGCCGAAGAAGTTTACTTCGATAAGAAAATGGCCTGTCACCACGGCGGGATCGTCAAGATTGGCGACTACATGTACAGCAACGGCGGTGGTCCACTCATCTGCATGAATTTCAAAACTGGCAAAATTGCCTGGCAACATCGCAGTGTCGGTAAAGGTTCGCTCGTCGCTGCCGACGGTATGCTGTATGTGCTGAGTGAAAGTCACGAAGTGGCGCTCGCCGAAGCGAATCCCGAGGAGTACCGTGAACATGGTCGGTTCAAGATCAAGTCGCACGGACGCCCCAGTTGGGCTCATCCCGTTGTCGCTCAGGGAAAACTGCTCCTTCGTGACCAGGAGGAGCTCACTGTCTATGAGCTCAAGGCAAAGTAGTCGTATCCGCTGCCAAACGGAATCGGCGGCAAGATAGCTACCTGGACCCATTCAGTTCGCAGGCCGTAGTTTGTTTCACCTCACTATTCCCCAATTCCTATTCTTAGGTGTCGTTATGTGGAAGAATCGTCGAGTGCTCAAGCGTTGGGCTATCATGGCCGGTGCGATGATGTTTGCGAACAGTTCGGTCGCCCGACTGGATCGCGGTTGGATGGAGACGGGGATGACGGCTGGGGTGACTCAGGCGGCGGAAGTGGGCAAGCCAACAGGTGACAAGATTGTCGCAGCGGATGCGAAGCTGGAACGGCTTTACACTCGGGAACTGCCGATCAAGGGAGGCTTGGCGGAAGGGCCCGCGGTGGCTCCCGATGGCAGCATCTACTACACCGATATTCCTTTGGGGGACGACCGCGGTGTGATCATGCGTTTCGACCCGGCCACACGGCAAACCGCCGTCTTCACACTCGACAGCGGCAAAGCGAATGGTCTGATCTTCGATCAGGCAGGATTTCTGCTGGCCTGCGAAGGTTCAGACCAAGGTGGGCGACGCGTGTCGCGCTGGAACGTGAAGACGGGCGTTCGCGAAACGGTCGCCGACAAATATCAGGGCAAGAAGTTCAATGCTCCGAACGATCTTTGCTTGGATCGCGAGGGTCGAATTTATTTCACCGATCCACGCTATCTGGGTGACGAGCCACGGGAGCTGGAGCATCGCGCTGTCTATCGAATTGATCGCGATAAGACTGTGATCGAGGTCACGCACGAAGTTTCCAAGCCCAATGGCATTGCGATCAGTCCGGATGGGCGAACGCTGTATGTCGCCGATCACGACAACGGCACGGACAAAATTGATCCGCAGGGAGCCAAGCCGAAGCTTGGTCCCATGAAGATTTATGCTTTTCCGCTGGGTGCTGATGGAAAAGTTTCCGGTCCGCGGCGAACAATCCATGATTTTGGCGACCAGGCCGGTTGCGATGGGATGTGCGTCGATCAAGATGGTCATATCTATCTCACCGCTCGCGGCCTGAAACGACCGGGAGTTCTGGTAATCAATCCGGCGGGCGAAGAGGTAGCGTTTATTCCTACGGGACCGGCCAGCCAAACGAGTGAAGGTCCAGGGAGTCCCGTCGGTTTACCGAGTAACGTGGAGTTTGGGCTAGGCGCGGAGGCGAACGTGCTGTACGTCACTATAGACGTGAGTCTCTACCGTATTCCGCTCAAGACCAAAGGCTTTCACGTGCAGTATTCCCGTTAGTGACCGCAGCGTGCGGGTTGCAGTGGGAATCGGAACTTGAATGAAACAGCTCTGACATGTCGACTCATTCGTCCGATCCGTCGCTGGCTCGCACCCCGGCAGACTCGTCGGCTCGTTTTTCGCTCCCGATCGTGTCGGACGACCCCTCCGGTTCAGACGCGTTGGCGGCGTTGCCGGACCAGGGTCCTGACGGCGCTGCCCTCTTACCCACCACGGCTGCCGAGATGAAGCAGCGTGGGTGGGACTACGTCGACGTTGTGTTCATCACGGGCGATGCCTACATCGATCATCCCAGTTTCGCCAACGCGATTCTGGGACGAGTGTTATCAGCGGCAGGTTTCCGAGTAGCGATGGTGAGTCAGCCGGATTGGCAGAGCTGCGCGCCGTGGCGTCAATTCGGACGACCGCGGCTGATGTTTGCGGTCAGCGCCGGCAACATGGATTCGATGCTCAACCACTACACCGCCAATCGCAAAGTGCGGAACAAAGATGCTTACTCGCCCGGTGGCCGCATCGGGCTGCGTCCAGATCGCGCTACGCTGGCCTATTGTCAGCGTGCGCGGGAAGCGTTTCCCGGAGTGCCTGTTATTGCCGGTGGCGTCGAGGCGTCGCTGCGTCGTTTGGCTCACTACGACTATTGGAGCGACAAAGTGCGCCGCTCCATTCTGCTCGACAGCAAGGCAGACCTTGTGGTGTACGGCATGGGTGAGGCCGCGATTCTGCAGATCGCTCGACGACTCGCGGCTGGCGCCACCGTGCGTGATCTGTATGACATGCGCGGAGTGGCTTACGCGCTCGGGGCATCGACTCAGCCACCGCCGGATGCGCTCGTGATTCCCAGTTATGAACAGGTCGTCGCCGACAAGCGTCAGTTCGCCGAGGCGACACGAATGATTCATCACGAGACCAATCCCTATAACGCACGGAAGATCGTGCAGTGGCATGATCGACAATCGGTGGTGGCGACTGAGCCGCCGTTTCCGATCACGCAAGCCGCCATGGATCGCATTTACGGTCTGCCGTTCACTCGTCGCGCCCATCCTTCTTATCGTGAGCCGATTCCCGCGTTTGAGATGATCAAGGATTCGGTCACGATCATGCGTGGTTGCTTTGGTGGCTGTACATTCTGCTCGATCACCACGCATCAAGGCCGCATCATTCAGTCGCGTAGCCAGGAATCGGTGGTGACCGAGATCAAGAAGATGGCGGAAGATGACCAGTTCAAAGGTGTTGTGAGTGACATCGGTGGTCCCACGGCGAACATGTATCAAATGCGTTGTTCTCGTCCGGAAGTCGAAGCGGTTTGTCGACGACAATCTTGTGTTCATCCGACGATCTGCAAATTGCTCGGCACCGACCACGAACCACTCATCGATCTGATGCGCGAAGCTCGACAGGTACCCGGCGTTAAGAAGGTGCTGGTCGCCAGCGGCATCCGTATGGATCTCGCACGTCGCTCGCCCAAATACATCAGTGAGCTAGTACGGCATCACGTTGGCGGGCACCTCAAGGTCGCTCCCGAACATACGGATCCCGAAGTGCTAAGACTGATGCGTAAACCCGCGAATGATGACTTTGAAAAGTTTGGCGAGGTTTTTCAGCGCGAGTCGCAAAAGGCGGGCAAGAAACAGTACTTGGTTCCATATTTCATCGCGAGTCATCCGGGCAGTGATTTGAATGCCATGATTGACCTGGCCGTGTTCCTCAAACGAAACGGCTATCAACCTGATCAAGTTCAGGATTTCATTCCGGCTCCATTCGATGTGGCGACCGCCATGTATTACACCGGCATCGATCCTTTCACACGTCAGCCGGTCGAAACTGCAAAACAGCTGCGCGATCGAAAGTTTCAGCGGGCGCTGATGCAGTTCTTTAAACCGGAGAACTATTTCGAAGTTCGTGCGGCATTGCTGCAGGCGGGACGTGGTGATTTGATCGGAGGCGGCTGTGATTGCCTGATTCCGGCTCAGCCGCCCCGCGAGGCGATCGAAAAACGTCGCGCCGATGCCAATCAGCGTTTTCGTGGTGACTTTGTCCATACTCCGCCGGCAGCCCGGTCGGGCCCGAAGAAACCTCAAGAACCAACTAAGAAACGGTCGCGCAAACAATCGCGCCACAAACCGGGTCCAGGATATCGGCCTGGGTGATGCGTTTTGTCGGCCAGCGATTTACCATGAGTGGCTGGGGCGTGAGAGGCTGGGAGAGCTGACATGAAACCTTGGTCGACTCGAATGCGACGACGACGAGCGTGGTTGCTGGTCGTCTTTTTTCTACTGACCGGTCGTTTGTCTATCACGCTCCAGGCGGGTGAGGAGGCAATTGACTATCTGCGTGACGTGAAGCCGCTGCTGGCTAAACATTGCACCACCTGTCACGGCAGCCGCACTCAGGAATCTGGACTGCGGTTAGACACAGCGGTCGACCTGCGCGCGGGTGGAGACAGTGGTCCCAGCATCGTGCCGGGTAAGGCAGTAGAGAGTCGTTTGATTCACGCGGTGGAGGCGACCGGTGGTGTGTCGCGGATGCCACCGGAAGATCGACCGGCGTTGAAGCCTGATGAAATCAAAGTCTTGCGACGCTGGATTGACGCCGGCGCAGCGGCTCCGGCCACCGAGGAACGACCAACGGTGGAGACCAAGCACTGGGCGTTTCAGGCGCCCGTGGCGACGGTACCGCCGCTCCTTATCCAGCGCTCCTGGGCACGCTCTCCGATCGATCTTTTTATCTTGAAAAGGCTCGCAGCCATCGAAGGGAAAAAGAACGAAGAGGGCGATCAGGCAAACGGTAAGTCACCGGGAGCGGCAACCACAGCGAACGCCTCGGCAACGCGAGCCTCCTTACCGCTCAGCTCGTCACCGCTGGGAGCTGCACCGCTCGCACCGTCGCCATTAGCCGCTGCGGCCACGCAGCTGCGTCGGCTGCGACTTGACTTGACGGGGCTCCCACCAACCGTCGACGAGTTAACTGAGTTTCTGGCTGATGAAGCGCCGGATGCCTACGAACGCGCACTTGATCGCACGCTGGCGCGACCGTCCTTCGGTGAGCGTTTCGGTCGACATTGGCTCGATCAGGCTCGCTATGCAGACTCCAACGGCTACACGCGCGATTTTGGTCGCGAGATCTGGCCCTATCGAGATTGGGTACTGCGAGCCATAAATCAGGATCTGCCGTTCAATCAGTTCACGATTGAGCAGTTAGCGGGTGATCTCTTGCCTGAGCCCACCAATGCACAGCTAGTAGCGACGGGCTTTCATCGTAACACGCTGATCAATGAAGAAGGTGGCACGGATCAGGAACAATTTCGTGTGGAAGCAGTGGCGGATCGAGTGGCCACAACCGGCCAAGTCTGGCTCGGGCTGACACTCGGCTGCGCACGTTGCCACAATCACAAATATGATCCGATTTCACAGCGCGAGTTCTACCAGTTCTTTGCGTTTTTAAATGACTGCGATGAGCCAACCATTGAGGCTCCTACCCAGCTCAACCTCGAACGAAAAGATCTCGAAACCAGGGACCAAGTGCGCGGACAGATTGCGGCGCTTGATCGACAAATTGAGGCTCGCCGGTCGGAGCTGGAGCAGCAGCAAGCTGCCTGGGAGAAGACCGTAACACCGCAGCAGCGCGCACGACTGCCGGGACCAATTCAAATTGCCTATGACATGCCTGTGGAAAAGCGCGACGCACAAAACAAGAAAACGCTCGAAGATTACTACCGGCAAACCGAGCATGCCAGGCAAGCGTTTCCGCTGCTCGACGAAATCGCTCGACTGCGCGAGCGGGAACCGAAGATTCCGCAGACGCTGGTGCTTCGACGCCGTGCGGAGCCACGCGTGACGCAGGTTCACAAACGTGGTGACTTCCTGAATTTGGGAGTGGTCGTACAGCCGGGAGTGCCGGCAGTGTTACCGTCTCTGCCAACTAACGTGGCCAGCCGATTGGAGCTGGCACGGTGGCTAGTGGACGATCGTAATCCACTGACAGCACGGGTCATCGTCAATCGTTATTGGCAGACACTTTTTGGTCGTGGCTTGGTCGAGACCGATGATGATTTCGGCTTACAAGGCACTCCGCCTACCCATCCGGAATTACTCGATTGGCTGGCCCGGCAATTTCAGCAGCCGGATCGCGCTGCGTGGTCTACGAAACGCTGGTTGCGGGACGTGCTGTCATCAGCCGTCTATCGTCAGTCATCGGACGCACGTCCCGATCTGGCGGAGCTTGATCCGCGCAATGAACTGCTGGCGCGACAAAACCGCTTGCGAGTCGAGGCGGAGATTGTTCGTGATTTAGCTCTGGGTGCCAGCGGCTTGTTGACTTCGGTCGTAGGTGGTCCGAGTGTCATGCCACCACAGCCAGAAGGCGTCTATGCCTTCACTCAAGATCCCAAACCATGGAAGACGGAGACGGGAGCGAACCGCTATCGACGCGGCATGTATACGTTTTTCTGGCGTTCACTGCCCCATCCCATGCTGACGGTCTTCGATGCTCCAAACGCAAACGTCTCTTGCACGAAGCGACTGCGAAGCAATACACCACTCCAAGCACTCACCCTGGCCAATGATGTCATGTTTGTGGAATGTGCACGGTCGCTGTCCGAACGCTTGCTGGCGGAGAGTTCGGTGAGTGTCCGCGAACGGATCCAGCATCTCGTCCGCCTCACGCTGTCTCGCGATCCCACCGCGGATGAAATGAATTACCTGGTCACATTGGTGGAAAGCCAGCGGCAGGCCTTTGCGGCGGAACCAGCTCTGGCCGATGAGTTCCTGCGCGAGATGAGCACAACCGAAAGCGATGCTGGCCATGCCGCTCAGGGCAACCTGGGGAGTGATCAAAAGAATGCAGATGATAAGGTTGGTAAGAGCGATGATGGGAAGAGGGCGAAGGGTGGCGAGCGAGATGCGGAGCGAGCCGCTTGGATGGCGGTCGCCCGTGTGCTACTGAACCTCGATGAATTCATCACTCGGGAGTAACCTACATGACACCGCTCGAATTAACTCGACGACATTTCTTACAGGACTGCCGAGTCGGTTTAGGTGCTATGGCGCTGGGATCGCTGCTGCGCACAGACGGTTTATTGGTGGCGGACGAATTGCAGTCAGCAGGTGAGACGGAGCGAATAACGGATCCCCGGACCGCTCCGCAGCGACGAAGTGATCCGCTCGCCCCGCTCCCAACCCATTTCACCGCTCGGGCCAAGAACGTGATTTTTCTGTTCATGGCGGGCGGCCCCAGTCAACTTGATTTGTTCGATCCGAAGCCCAAGTTAAGTGAGCTGCACGGGCAGGTGATACCGGAATCGTATGTCGCGAACAAGCGTTTCGCGTTTATCAAACGCGACGCCAAGTTACTGGGTAGTGGACGAAAATTCGCTCGGCACGGTGAGAGTGGTACGGAGGTGTCGGAGTGTTTGCCGCACTTGGCATCGATTGTCGATGACATCGCAGTGTTACGAGCGATGAAAACGGATGTCTTCAATCATGGTCCGGCCAAGTTCTTTATGAACTGTGGATCGCCACTGTTCGGCCGGCCCTCGATGGGCGCTTGGCTGACCTATGGGATCGGTAGCGAGTCGCGGGATCTGCCAGGTTTTGTCGTTTTGCAATCGGGACCACGTGGTCCACGAGGTGGCGCGGTGAATTGGGGTAGTGGATTTCTACCCACAACCTATCAAGGCGTTCCGTTTCGTACTCAAGGCGCGCCCATCCTGGATATCGACAATCCGCGCGGTATCAGCGGTGATCGGCAGCGTGAATTCGTCCAGGCGGTGAACGATTTAAATCGACTGCGCCAGGGTGCAACCGGGGATCCCGAAATCGCTACTCGAATTGCCTCGTATGAAATGGCATTTCGGATGCAGTCGAGCGCGCCGGAACTGATGGATCTATCCCAGGAGACCGCGGAAACATTGGATCTCTACGGGATCGAACGAGGCAAACCGTCATTCGCGCAAAACTGTTTGCTCGCCCGGCGGCTCGTGCAACGCGGTGTGCGCTTTGTGCAGCTCTATCACACCGACTGGGATCATCACGGTAATAAGGGCACTGAATTAGGCGAGTCGCTCGATAAGATTTGTTTGGAGACCGATCGAGGAGCTGCGGCACTGGTCCGTGATCTCAAACGTTGTGGACTGCTAGACGAAACACTGGTGATTTGGGGTGGTGAATTCGGACGCACTCCACAAGGGGAGCCTCGAGAATTAACAGGCCGCGATCATCACATCGAAGCGTTCTCCATGTGGCTAGCGGGTGGAGGGATTAAGTCCGGAATCACGTGGGGAGCAACTGACGAACTAGGCTATTACGCGGTGGATCGTGCTGTGCATGTGCATGACTTGCATGCCACGATCCTGCATTTGCTGGGCCTAAATCATCTGCGCTTGACGTATCGCTATCAGGGCCGCGATATGCGACTCACCGACGTTGCCGGCAAAGTCGTCACGGAACTGATCAGCTAACCGACTGACCAACGGGTGGCGGGGGACGCGGCTCCTGGTGTGTGGGAATTTCAACAGCGGTCATCACTGCATCCAGGCACATCCCATCGCATCGCTGCACCATTCCCCAGACAACGCTAAAACAGCGTGTAGATGAATGGAGCGGCACCGGTAGAGCCGAGTACGACCAGGAGGCCGACGAGCAGAAAAGCGAGCAGCAGCGGAATCAGCCACCATTTCTTGTTTTCAGTGACGAATAACCAAAACTCACCGATAATCGACAGCGACGCCTCCTCGCCTGCTCGTTCAAAGTCATTTTGCTGAGCATCATTCCCTTGCTCATCGGCTTGCTGCTCATCGGCTTGCTGCTTATCGGTTTTTGACATCGTAAAGTCCTTGTTCGACGGGAGGTAGCCGAGAGCTGATGATGCGGATGGGCCGTCCGCTCAAAATTGGCGATAGTAGCTGGCGACGTTTTTCGGCTGCTGCTTGTCACTCCAATAGCTCTGCGCCTGGGGATCGCGCCGTCGTAACAGCACATCGCGCTTCATCAGGCGAAACACGATGCCCATCGGCATGAGCAACAAAAAATAGATCATCAGCAGCGCGAGTTCGCCAAGGACAAACCCAATCGGTATCGTTACCAGCGAGATCGCCAGAAACAGCGGTCGTACAAAGGCTGGTTGAAAATAGCCGATGGCAGCCAAACAACAACCGACGGCAGCCAGCGCGCCGACCACCGGCCAGCTGCCACTCCAAAGATACCCGAGGCTGGGTAATGCCAATAGTGAAAGACCGGCGAATTGGCGCAGCTGTCGAGTTGTTGGATTCCAGTTGAGTTCAATCAGGGTCATACGTCAGTTGCTCGCATCAGAGCGGGAAATTAGTCGTCGGGGAATTAGTCAAGTTTGAATTGGGATAGATAATGCCTGCGCTCTGCTTCACTTGTCTGCTGACGTTGCCGATCTTTCATGATCAGCTGGTGACCGATGACGAGTGCATCCATGTCCGTCATGAGGAAACAACGATAGGCGTCCGTGGGCGAACAGACGATCGGCTCACTGCGCACATTAAAGCTGGTATTAATAAGGACCGGACAGCCAGTTTTTTCGTAGAACCGAGTCATCAAGCGATGAAGAAGGGGATGTCGCTCGGAGTCGACCGTTTGGACTCGAGCGGAGTAATCGATATGGGTCACGGCCGGTATTGTGGACCGCGGATAATTCAGCTTATCGATACCAAAAGCTTTTTCATATTCGTCCCCCTGTGACACGCGCAGCTCGTTTCGCACCGGTGCGACGAGCAACATATAAGCACTATCTTCCTGGGGACGCATCTCGAAATACTCATGCACATGCTCTTTCAGCACGATCGGAGCGAACGGCCGAAATGATTCCCGAAACTTGATTTTCAGGTTCATAACCGATTGCATCGCACGATGTCGCGCATCACCGAGAATGCTGCGAGCTCCCAGGGCACGTGGCCCGAACTCCATACGGCCTTGGACCCACCCCAAGACTTTGCCGTTGGCAATCAGGTCTGCGACCCGGTGACAGAGTTCATCATCGGTAGCACACACTTCGTAGATTGCGCCTTGAGCATCCAGTGCAGATCGCGTCTGTTCATCGGTGAACTCTGGCCCCAAGAAGGAGCCTCTCTGAAAGTCTTGCCCGGTGGTGATACGGGGCCGATCGAGTAGTTGATGCCAAGTGAATAGCGCTGCACCCAAGGCACCTCCGGCATCGCCAGCAGCGGGCTGAATCCAGATATTCTCGAAGGGACCTTCACGCAGAATTCGGCCATTGCCGACGCAATTCAGCGCCACGCCGCCCGCGAGTACTAAGTTCTTTTGACCCGTCAATTGATGAGCATGTCGCGCTGACCGCAGCATCACCTCCTCGGTTACCTGCTGCAATGACGCTGCAATATCCATCTCCCGCTGACTCAGACGGCTCTCGGGATCGCGTGGTGGGCCACCAAACAAACGATGAAATTTATTCGAAGTCATCGTCAGTCCCTGGCAGTAATTGAAGTAGCTCATATCCATCCGATACGAGCCATCTTCCTTAATATCGATTAAGTGATCGCGAATTAAATCGACATATTTAGGTTCACCATACGGAGCCAACCCCATGACTTTGTATTCACCACTGTTCACTCGAAAACCGATGTAGTAGGTGAATGCCGAGTAAAGCAGTCCGAGGGAATGAGGGAAGCGAATTTCTTGCTGGAGTTTCAGCCGATTACCACGACCTTCGCCGACACAAGTAGTTGACCACTCGCCTACTCCATCGAGTGTCAGGATGGCGGCTTCTGCGAACGGTGAGGGGAAGAAGGCACTAGCCGCGTGGGATTCATGATGATCGGTGAAGATCAGTTTGCCGCGAAATCCCGGTCCCAAACCGTGACGAATTTCTCGCGGTAAATGCAGCTTCTGCTTTAACCACAGTGGTAACGCCAAGCGGAACGAACGATAACCAGCCGGAGAGAATGCCAAGTACGTTTCCAGAAGTCGCTCGAACTTCGTCAGGGGCTTCTCGTAGAAACCAACGTAATCCAGGTCGTCGGGACGAAGGCCCGCTTCCTGCAGGCAATAGTGAATCGCGTTTTGCGGGAACGCGAAGTCGTGTTTCTTCCGGGTGAATCGTTCCTCCTGAGCAGCGGCGACGATCTTGCCGTCCACGACGAGCGCTGCTGCCGAATCATGGTAGAAGGCAGAGATTCCGAGGATGGCTGTCATGGCAGAATTTAAGTTAATCCGATGAAATCGCCGCTGTGGTCCTCGATGTCCGCTCGAGTCGTATCCTCAATCGCTCGCCATGCGTGCTACGTTCGCCCGGCATCAGTCGTTCACCTGGGCGAGGTTGATAAAATGGATCTTGTTCGAGCACCGCACTCCAGCGACTGCGAAACCGTCCGAGATACTCCCATTCTAACTTCGATCGGCCGCGCGATTTACTTTCAAAGTGATAAGCCTGCACGGAGGGATTGTAGAGGCACCGATAACCAGCTTGCCGCAGCTTGAAACATAAATCGATGTCGTTATAGCTTGTTGGTAACTGCTCGGCATCAAAACCGCCGACTTGCTGGTAGACGTCACACCGCAGCAAGGCCAGTGCCGCGGTCACCGCACTAAGCTCCTGCAGCGAATGCAGTCGCTCTTGCAATCCCAGCTCATAACGTGGTGTATTTGCATGAGCATGAAACGGTCCGCGATTGGTATAGACCACGCCACCATGCTGAATCGTATCGTCCGGGTAGATGAGCTGCGCACCGACGATACCAATCGTCGAGTCTTGTTCGGCAGTCGCGACTAACTCCTCCAGCCAGCCCTGGGAAAATCCCCAGACATCGTTGTTGAGCAGCACGGCATAGCGGGACTTCAGATCCATCAGTACTTCGTTGTGCATCGCGGAGTGATTGAATGGGTGCGGATACCGATGCACTCGGAGAATCCCCTGTCGAGTTTGTTCATCGAGCCATTCGAGGAGTTCAAGTTCTGTTGACTGATTGTCAATTACGACGATTTCATAATTTGGATATGCAGTTTGAGCTCGTAGCGAGCTGACACAGTGGCGGCAGTAGTCGGCGTGGTCGCGGGTGGCAATCACAATCGTGACAAGCGGCTGCTGAGTGGAGGAGAATCGGATACGGGGCCAACCGGTTTGTTGATCGTAGTGACATTCGGCCGAGAGTTGTCTGCGGGTCATAGCCGCGCGCATCGCATCCAGTCGCAGCTCGCTGTCAGCGTTCCGCTGCCAAGTGGGCTCGCGGTCTAGGTGCCGGACCGCCAGGAGTTCCGGAATACGCACAATCGTCTGATTGGCGTGTCGTTCCACAAGTCGCAGGAAAAAATCGTAAGGGCTCCAGTCCTGAAAACGTTCCTCGAAGGGCGCCGAAGCAGGGGAGTCGTGCGGCTCAACGAGTTGTCTGGCCGCGGCCGTAGAAAATAGGGTGACCAGTCCCGTGAACGGCTGGCTCAGCAGTAATTCGCTCGAAAAGGCAGGTTTGAATGCGGGACGTAGATAATGCTGCGTCTGACGAATCTCATCGGAGTAAAAGCAAACAGCGTCGGGATGATCAAGTGCATAGAGCTGAAGCCAGATGGTGGCATCGACGGTGATCGTATCACCAGGTTCTAACATGCCGAACCAATCGCCGCGAATCGCCTGAAAGGCGGTATTAAGCTGTGCGACAAGGGAGCGTGAAGCATCGGCATCGATCCAAGTTGCCTGACCTCGGTCAACCAAATCGTGCCAAAGTTTGCCTAATCGACTGATTAAGGTGGCGGGCGAGAGCAGAATGACATCCCACCGAGCGTTGATTTGGGCGCACAGTGATTTCAATGACGTACGGAGCTGCGACAGATCGTCCGCTCCCGCGACAATCAGGAATGTGTAGTGTAGAGGTTGGTCGATTCGTGCCGCGATGGATGGCCAGAGTCGCCGATTGCGGCGCTGGGCCAGACGATCTCGAGCGGGCCAGACCCAGGAACGAATGTAATTCTTAGTTCGGCGGCGGAGTGATTTATAGCGACGTTCCAGCCAGCGTCCCATTCCTTGCTGGCTTTGTTCTGGCGGTGGCATCCAGTTCGCCGACGGCTGGCTGGCAGAAGGCATGCCAAATTCCTAACCGGGGCTACGCGGAGCGGGGAAATCCGCCAGCGAATTAGCAAGACTGGTTAGGTAGGCACCATAGCTGCTCTTGCCCAACGTCTGTGCTTGCTTAAGCAATTCAGCTGCCGTCATCCATCCTTGGCGCCAGGCGATTTCCTCCAGACAAGCGACTTTCAATCCCTGCCGCTCTTCGATCGCTTGAATGAAATTCGAAGCGTCGGAGAGACTGCGAGTGGTGCCTGTGTCGAGCCAAGCATAGCCGCGTGTCAGCAGCTTCACTCGACATTTCCCCTCTTGCAAAAACAGGCGATTCAAATCGGTGATCTCCAGTTCCCCACGCGCACTTGGTTTCAGATCGCGCGCCATTTCGATCACTTCAGGACCATAAAAATAGATCCCCGGAACCGCATATGAGCTCTTCGGTTGAGCTGGCTTTTCCACGAGATCAACGACGCGGCCATCGACATCAAATTCCACCACTCCATATTGGCGAGGATCATTGACGTGGTAGCCAAACACCTGAGCGCCAGATGTGATTTTCGCCGATTCCTGCAGAAGCTCGGTAAGGCCATGGCCGTATAGAATGTTGTCACCCAGCACCAGACACACACTTTGGTCGCCAACAAACGACGCGCCGATGTGAAAGGCTTGCGCGATTCCCTCCGGTCGTGGTTGAGCGGCATATTCCAAACGGATCCCAAGATGGCGACCGTCGCCAAACAGCGATTGAAAACCCGGTAAATCTTTGGGAGTGGAGATAAGCAGTATCTCGCGGATCCCAGCCAACATGAGCAAGCTCAGCGGATAATAGACCATCGGCTTGTCGTAGATCGGCAGCAACTGCTTACTGACCGCTAAGGTCATGGGATGCAGGCGAGTACCCGCTCCACCCGCTAATACAATCCCACGCATTGTGTTTCATCTCCCCTGATCAGCCGTTGAGTCATTCGGCTTGGTCAAATAATCGTTTCTTTCTGCTCGCAACCCGCCCCAGGGTATGAGGCGAACAGTCCGCGAGATTATGAATCGGCAGGGAATCGGCGGCAAGTTCAATTTTCGGCACGTGCGCCGAGCGGGAGCCGCGGAGCCGAGCGAGTCACATTCACCTAAGAGCACTCCCTTCTCCCCCGCAGGAAAAAACGCCAAGCGTAGCGTCGGCAAATTGACTTCCCTTTTTTCCTGTGGGGGAGAAGGGTTGGGGATGAGGGAGCTAATGGAGCCAGCAGTTCGCAGGCAAGCTAGCAGGTTTTGCTCGTTGGCTCGCAGCGATGCTTGACGCTCTCTGTTGGTTACGAATCTCTCGAATCTCACGAATGAGCAACGGCTCTATCCCTTGGCCAACGGCCAAGGCACACCGTAGCCTTGAGCATCGCCCAAGGACCGCTGGAACATCCCCCATCCGAGTTTGGCCGAAGGCCATATTCACTGCGCGGTAGGCGATGAGTTCGCAACCACATTGAGCATCAGTTGGATAACGCCGTTGCGCACATGCCCAACGCCCCGGAGGGGCAGCCACAAATCAGCCCACGGCACCGCCGTGGGTAGGCAATGCGAACAAATCCAATGTTTTAGGAATCAAATTAACAGGGCCTGGTTTGGTAGGGCGGCCGAAGGCCGCCCTACCAAACCAGAGGATGAACGGCGCGGGGTGGGCCGTCGCGTCATAAACCCACGGCGTTGCCGTGGGCTGATATGTCGCGCCCCCTCCGGGGCTTATTCGCGCTCCACATCAACAATGAAACGACTCATGGCTTAAGCTGCCAGCATTCGGCCCCGTGCCAGTCGGAGTGACGACTTCCTCGGTTACTCGCTGTCGCGATGAAAGCGTAGGTAACCGAGGAAGTCAGCGCTTCGCCCGACGCAAGGTCGGGACGGGAGCGGCTCTCGACTGGCCCCGTGCCAGTCGGAGTGACGACTTCCTCGGTTACTCGCTGTCGCGATGAAAGCGTAGGTAACCGAGGAAGTCAGCGCTTCGCCCGACGCAAGGTCGGGACGGGAGCGGCTCGGGGCCGGAGAGGGCGGTAGCCCGTGCCCCGGTACGCCGGAGTGGAAGGCGGAGCGGCCCGGGCGGGACTCACAACCCACGGCAACGCCGTGGGTTGGAGAATTCGAGCGTTGATTCCGAAGCTCGCATTGTCCGACGCCCCGGAGGGGCAGCCACAGACCAGCCCACGGCAACGCCGTGGGTAGCCAATGCCATCGCTCCGCGATTCCGGAGGTTTTATTGGGCGCACGATCCAGGCGTTTACGCGCCTGGCTATCAAATGCCACGGCTCCGCCGTTCAGGAAGACCGGTCGATGAATCCCGCCCCTAATCCACGGCGTTGCCCAGCGGGCTTGGTGGCAGAGCGATTCATT
The DNA here is from genome assembly GCA_044235425.1 of Pirellulaceae bacterium. Classification (GTDB taxonomy): domain Bacteria; phylum Planctomycetota; class Planctomycetia; order Pirellulales; family Pirellulaceae; genus JBJSXJ01. The sequence goes on along the minus strand of JBIIHW010000025.1, from coordinate 14,493 downwards.
CCTGATTGGGCGGAGAAACTAAGACTCTAGCCGAATGTGTTCCACGGAGTGATTGATCATCCACTCCAACCACGCTTCCTGCTCCTCCGTTAATTCCACTTCCGCTTGCGCCTGGGCATCTAGCGGCGAGACCACTCGGACCACCAGATCGTCGAGCCACTGCCGAGCATCGCTAAGCCGCACCCAATACTCACGGGGACCCAGCGGAGGAACTCCTGGCGATCCCCCGGGAGTCATAAAATAAGCAACATCGGTACGAAAGCGATCCGGCATTTTTAGTGGGCCGAGCTCCGGACGATTCACGGCATAAACCAACATACTGTCACTTCTCTTTTCATGTGTAATGCAATACCCACTCATCGATCCGCTGTTCCGCGATTGGCGGGACACTGTGGCCCTGCTGATGGTTGAGTAGTCCGAGCGCCGGCGGTTCGCCATATAGTTGATAAACCGGCAAGGCAGATTCAATGAATGGCCAGCTTCGATCTCCGTCTGCCGAATCACCACCCAGTAACAAAAACGGCCGTGGAGCGATCAGGGCGAGTAGTTCATGATGTTCGCGTGTAGCGGCAAATCGCTCTAACGCTGCACCGAGATACCATGGTGCATTCCAGTTCGAGAATTTGGTCCCGATTCCGCCCTCACTACTCACCGTCACCTTCACTCGATCGTCCAGCGCCGCCAGATACAAGACTTCCTTGGCACCAAGTGAATGGCCAATCGCCGCCACGCGCCGCTTATCCACCTGCGGTTGTGCGATCAAGAGATCGAGAGCCAGTTGAGCATCATGAAGCATTTTGGCCATGCCGGTGGCTCGCGGATGCAACTGTGCGAACTTCTTTGTCTGCGCATCCGCTTGAATATGTTCGTTGTCGGGCCACAAGAAATTGCGTGGACAAATGCAAGTGAAACCGCGTCGCGCTAATCTCAAGCCAAAATGTTTGGAACTGGGACCCGCTAAGCCCGCCGGCTGCAAAATTGAATGGTCAACCGTGGAATGAAAGATGGCGGCGGCAGGTCGACCAGCGGTCGGAGCAGCAGTCGTCGGCTCGAGGATATACGCTTCGGTTGGCCAACCAGGTTCGCTGTCGTAGCGAATGAGTCGAGTGATCACACCGTCGCTCGTCGTTTCGCGAATCGTTTCGCAGGCCGGGAGCTTTTCGCGCGAGACACCCAGGTCCCCCAGCAACGCTCGCCACTCCGTTCGCAACGCCTCGCGCCGCTTCACCCAACTCTCCACGTCTCGAATCGGTTGATTCGTCGGACTCGTCAGCAAAGGAGCAAGCTGCGGCGCATCCGCTGGCAGCTTTTCAGGCCGCCGCTGCACGTCGCTCAGCCAGTTCAGAGCTCGCGACTGGACCGCCTCCTCGGTCCCCGCGGCGCGAATCTCTCGCGTCAGTCCCCGGGAAACCTGCGACCGACCCTGGGTGAAGAACTGCTCAAGCAACAGCCCACCACTGGCGAGCACCGCAGATTGCAGAATACGGCGGCGATTCAGCTCTGCAGGTCGCGGGGTGGGCTTCTGGTCTTGTCGCTTGGTCATTCTCAAGTCTCCTCACACTTGTTCTAACCCTTGGTTTTTGCGAGTAACGCATCGAACAGCTCCCGCTGTTTTTTCAGTGCCGCCACTCGGTCCTCCGGCTTGCTCGCCGCTTCTAACAACATCCAACCTTGGTAGTCGATATCCACCATCAAACGGAACAGGTCCGCCCACGGATAGGTCGTGGTTTCTAATTCGTGGATATGGCAGGTTTGGCCAAATCGTTTCGCCACCATCTGGAAGTTCTTTTCGAGGCCAGCTCCCTGTAGATCCTGCGGGTTGGAATTCCAGCAAATCGCCACATTCTCGTTTGTCGCAATATCCATGATCGCCTTGATCGTCGGCAGCTCCGCACAGCCACCATGCACTTCCAGTCGAATCTGCTGCCCGAACCCGGCGCCATAATCACCCAGCTCGTTGAGCGATTTGCCGATCTGCTCGATCGTCTTCTCCCGTGGGACATCTTTATGAAAGCCGTCGGGCTTGACCTTCACTCCGGTTCCACCCACATCATGACTCAACCGAATGAACTCCTTCGTCGCCGCGATCGCCTTCTCGAGTGCCTTAGGATCGGGATGGTCATATTTTTCGTTGCTGCCGATGCCAACCATCGTGATGCCACTTGCCGCAAACTGCTTACGCACCTCGGCACGCTGCTGATCATTGAGCATAGGTTCGACGCCATGTTTATGAGTCGTCCGTAGCTCCACGCCTTTCAGTCCCGATTCCTGGCAGTTCTTCAGTAACGTGGGAAGATCCCAGTCGGCTCCCCACATGTAAGTAACTAAGCCGAACGCAATATTGTCACCTTTGTCGGAGCGGTCGACTTTCTTGCCATTTTGTGCTGCCTTCTCAACACCTGCCTTCGTCGCTTGATTCGCTCTCTCCTGCGCCCAGAGGGAGTAGTTGGTAGTGGCGAGACCACCCAAAACCGTGGCGGCGGTAGCTTGAGCGAGAAACACACGCCGTGATTGGCTCGATGCAGCGGCACTAGACATACCGATACTCCTGTGGGCAACCCCAAGAAAAAAAAGACGATCAAATAACAATTAAAAAAAGACGACTCAAAACAACGATCGGGAACAACGATCGGGAACAACAACAGGGAACTGACACGATGATCTCGGTTGGTAGACTCGGCGTTCTCCACCGGTCCGGGTCCCTAGTGTAATGCTACCTTTCGTTCGGCCGCAACTTCGAAGATGTCCGCGTGAGCCGCAAACGGAACAGACTCATCCAGTGGAAATAAGGGTCGCTCACAACGGGTGTGCCCGAGGCTCTTCACATTGGCACTCGTGGCACCCGGTGCATCGACGTTAATCCGCCGCGCACACCAAGCATCGAACATGTGATGTTCGCAGTGGGGTGATTTCACAACCACGACATCGAACTGCTGCGGATCTTGTCCATGGGCTAGAAACCAAGAGCGATCAAATAGGCTGATGGGACGAGTGCCTACGATGATCGTGTAGGTGCCGACTTCCAGCACCGCCGTCGGCCCCGAATCCCAGGGCCAGCGAAACGACTCGCTAAAAAACTTTCCATCCGACAACATGCGCACGCGAGCCTCACACCGCAGCGGTGTGAACCGACGTCGATCAAACGCTCCACCAAGCTCTGTGTTGATCGTACGACCAACACCAGCCGCAAACGCTTGCTGCACAGCGGCGGGATCAATCAATGGCATGAGTGCTCGACCTCGATACTGCTGGGCGAGTAGTTCGGCGAGGATCGCATTACTATCACCGGAGGCGCCCGAACTGGTCGCATCGGCCGCATCCATCAAGATGACCGTCCCGTTCGTAATCTGGCTTGCTATCCGCACACTCTCCGACAGACTCGTCAGCGGAACGACCATCTTTTCATGATGCTCCCAGAAGAGATTCGCGAGCTGGCAGGCCGCAGTGGCCGCCTGTTCCTCAGCTTGCTGCGAACTCTCACTCAACCGTGTGCGATCAACTACCACAAACGCATTCGTGCGCAGCTCGGGTACATCCGTAAATGGATTGCCCCACATGACGCCCGCCGATAAACCCCACTCGGTGGCTTCGATTTGCTGCGCTTGCTGGATGGAGTGACGTATTGAACCGGTTTCCGTGATAAGTTCGTCCCCACGAACCAGCGCCGGTATTTTCACTCGGGCTGTCAGCGGCTTTGCGCCATCGTTCACGCAACGCATTAGCACTCGTGCAGCTCGACTGCCTGTCTCGTAAAAGTCCACATGCGGATAGGTGTGATAGGCCACGACGGCGTCACTGTATCGCAGCATGCGGTCGGTCAAAATACCGTGTAAATCGAGTGACACGACGATGGGTAGGTGGTTGCCGAGGAGCTCTCGGGCTGCTTGCAGCAAACATCCCTCGGGGTCATCCTCGTCCTCGGCTTGCATCGCTCCATGTAGCGAAAAAAACGCACCATCCAGCTTCCCGCTGCGCCGCGCCGCCTCTAGATCCGCGAGAAATGTTTCTAGCAGTTTGCGCCAACCCGCCGCCGATAGAATGCCACCTGACGTGATGGCACTGCCGCCGAAAGCAGGCACAACCTCGATGGTTGAGTCTTGGTCGAACCGATGGAGTGCGCCGCCGACTTCCTCGCGCACTCGTCGATGATGCGCGTTCATGTCTGGTCCGCGGACGACCCGAAAATCCGTATAGTCACTGCGAGCTGGATTGAACGACGAGACTTCTTGCTTGCATTCAGCGATGACAATTCGAGGCATGGGGATGTGGCGATTTGTAGTTTGTGTGACGGGGAGATAGCGTAGGATTCATGCTAAGCCAAGATCGGCTGCACGACTTTGCCATGCACATCCGTCAGACGATAGTCGCGGCCGGAGTGGCGATAAGTAAGGCGAGTATGATCGAGTCCCATGAGATGCAAGATCGTGGCATGAAAGTCGTGGACGTGGACTTCGTTACTGCCGACATCAATGCCGTATTCATCGGATTCACCATACGTCATGCCAGGCTTTACGCCGGCACCGGCGAGCCATGATGAGTAGACCCAGTGATGATGCTCACGGCCCTTTGCGTTGGCATCTGCATTGAATGGAGTTCGTCCAAATTCGCTCGTCCAGACAACAAGGGTATCGTCGAGCATTCCGAGTCGTTTGAGATCTTGGAGTAAGCCAGCGATCGGCTGGTCGACGTTCTTGGCTAGCGGCAGATGCGAATCCATGTCGCCATGCGCGTCCCAGTTGTTTGACGAACCCACATCAATCAACTCAATAAAACGCACTCCCCGCTGTGCCAGCCGTCGAGCGATCAGGCATTGCCAGGCGAAGCCCTGTGTCGAGCCGCGAGGCAGACCATAGAGGTTGTGGGTTTCATCCGTTTCTCGCGTCAGATCAAAAACCTCCGGCATCTCCGCCTGCATACCGAAAGCTGTCTCAAACGTTTTCATGCGGGCGGCGAGTTGTGAGTCGTTGGCACGAGCGGCTTGATGGCGACGATTCATGTTGGCCATCGCTTGCAGCTCGAGTTCCTGTAAGCGATTACTGGCCACTCGGCGCTGAATATTTGCGACCGGTTCAGCTCCGGGGACTACGCGAGTGCCTTGATGAGAGCCCGGTAAAAAATCACTGCCCCAAACCTGCCCTCCGGCATAAGGTGTTTGCGGCGCGATCACGACGAACGACGGTAAGTTTCGATTTTCGGTGCCCAGTCCGTAACTGATCCAGGATCCCATACTCGGTCGCGCAAAGGTGAACGATCCCGTGTGTATTCCCAATGTCGCTTCATAGTGGTTCGTATGATTGGATTTCAGAGAACGAATGACGCAGAGTTCGTCGGCGCAGCGCGCCATGTGTGGAAACAAGCTGCTGATTTCAATGCCGCTTTGACCGTGGGGTTTAAACTCCCAGTGCGGTCGCTTGAGGTACATCTGAAACTCGCCCTTGCGCCCTTGAAACTCGTGAATGGGAATTTTCTTGCCCGCATCTGCGACGAGTTTGGGCTTCGGATCAAACGACTCAACATGCGATACCCCACCACTCATAAACAAAAAAATCACTCGCTTCGCCTTGGCGGGAAAATGCGAAGGCTTGGGAGCCAAGGGATCGAGCGTCTCCAAGTTGGCGGAGCTGCCACGAGCGGTGTCTTCGGCCGCGAGTTGCCGTACCAGCGAAGGAAAAATCAGCGAGCCACCCACGAGTGAGCGCATCACGTGACGTCGCTGGGGATCAAAGTTGGGGATCATATTCATGGGTCACGGTCAGTGATGTTGGATGAGACTAATCGAGATAGAGGAATTCGTTACTGCCAATCAAGGAGCGCAGATAAGCAGCCAGGGCAAGTGTTTGTAGTTCGTGCTGTCGGGCGGGAGTCAATTCCTTCCAATCCTTACCGACGTCGGAGGATGCATCGCGCAGCGCCGCAGCGTAATCCTTCAGGAATGGTTGGGCGTCCTGTAGCTCCGCCTCGGTCGCTGCTCGACCAAACGCTTGACGATAGGCTTGCTGGAGTCGAGCAAGGTCATCGGATTGCGACGCACCCAAAGCTGTCGACCAAGCTTGAGCGGAAGCATGTAGGAACGGATCGTTCAGGAAAAACAGAGCTTGGGTGGGTACCGTGGTGCCCAGTCGGATGGCGGTGGTGGCATTGGGATCGGCGCCGTCGAAAAGGGCCAGATAGGGATGTCGTTTCAGGCGCTGAGTCATCAAGTAGATGCTGCGTTGTCGATGCTCATACACGGCACTGAAGGGACCGTGCTGAGTGAATCCCCAATGCAGTGGCGAAGGAAACGTGTGCCCCTCACCAGGACGCGAGTCGAGCTGTCCGGTTACAGCCAATATCGCATCACGAATCTCCTCAGCACTTAATCGCCGACGCTGAAAGCCTTGATATAAATCCGTCGAGTCAGTTTGTGCATTCTGCTGATAAACGGCGCTGCGGAGAATCAATCGATGCATCGCTTTGACCGACCAGCCCTGCTCCATGAATTCAACGGCGAGTGCATCGAGCAGTTCCGGATGCGTGGGTGGTTGCCCGCGTGAACCAAAGTCGTTCGGCGTCTTCACTAACCCTCGTCCAAAATGATATTGCCAGATCCGATTCACCATGACGCGGGCGGTGAGTGGGTTATCTCGTTGAGTGAGCCAAAGAGCTAACTCGTGTCGCCCACTACCGAGAGTTTGTGGCGGTAACGGTGCGCCTCCGAGCAATTTCAGGAAGCCGCGTGGTGCGACTGCTCCCAGCTGATCGGGCTCACCTCGCAGTTGTACTGGAACATCATGTGGTGTTCCTTCGGCCATGCCATAGGTCAGCGGAAACGGGCCATTCATCAGTAGCTCTTCGTACCGGCGGCGAGTTTGCTCGGCACCGGCACGCAGTTGCTCGAGCTGCCGCTGCAGAGCCGCAATCTTTGCCTGTCGTGTCTGCCGATCAGCCGGCTGTTCGCTTGTGGGCTTGGTGCTTAACGGTGCGAGTGGCTGATCGGAGAGCACGAAGTTGTCGGCGTCGAGTGCTGGGCGAGTGCCAGGAAGATGTCCATAACTGTCGATGAACGAGTAGTCGATGCGACCATTCCAGCCAGCCGCAAACTGGCCAGCGAAGTCGATCGTGTCGACTTTCAGATTCTTGTCGACTGATTCATTGCTTTCGGATTTTTGATCACCCGGTGTCGCCTCAGTTGGCACCAGCGTGGCCAGCTGTGCGGTGTATGTTTTGGCTTTCAGGTCGAGCAGCAGGCGAACTTGATACCAGCGGTTCCCTTGCACGGTTGCTACCGCCTCATGAGTGTCACCGCTACGTTTGAAAAACTTTGAGCCATTGAAGAACAGTTCCACAGCGGCCGATGTCCCTGCACCTTGACCGATGTAGTACCGCCATGACCCTTCCCCACCCGCTTGCTGATCACCCAAGCGAAAATCGAAGGCAACATGCAAGCGGCCGAGCGGGTCCGCCTTGACATCTGGCACCGTCCAGCCAAACCCATCGTAAGGCGCGCGATTTGGTAGATGCACACCGAGTTGACCGGCCGAGTAGATATTTCGGTAGGGACTTTGAGCGGCGGCGATGATTTTGACGGCACTGTTTGGTCCGGGATTCCACGGAGCGGTGGGCACACCATCCCGCGTCTGCAACTCAAAGTCGCCATCCCGTCCAGCCAGCTCGCGCAGTTGGGCCTCGATCATAGCTGGATCGGCCCCATGGTTGATGGCGCTTGTCTCACCGTCCTGATTGCGGCCCATAGTCACAGGAAAACTCAAGGAAACGGGGTTCGGCGTGGTCGTCTGGTGAAGAAAATTGTCCAGCTCGAGTGCCGGTCGAGTTCCGCCGGTGAGTGTGTCGCCAAGGATCGCAATGTGGTTGACTGCAGTCGGCTCGTGACCTGAGAGGTTTCGGGGCAGAGGTTGCTTAGCGATTTCATGGATCGCGCCGGGCGCACCACAGCGACCAGAGATCGTTTGTTCGGACCAATGGATAGCCAATTGCAAATTCAGCCATTGATTCAGCGGCAGTGGCGCGAGTAAATCCAGCTGCTCACCGCGACGTAAATGCAGACCATTCGTGGCCACAACCAATTCGCATACGTCACGGCCGGGTCCAGCGCCGAGCAGCACGCGATGAGTTCCTTCGCTCTTCGCGTCGGCACCACTCAATCGCAGATCGAGATTAATCCAGGACACCGCGGCGGATGGGTGAGGCTTCTCGGTCTGAAACGTTTGTTCGATGCGATAGGCGGCGCTACTGGCAGGTATGCTTGCACCCACTCGGCCACCGGAATAGACGTTTTTATAAGGGCTTTGAGCGGCTGTGGTCACCGCAATGGTGCCGTGATAGAGCCAGGGTGGTACGAGGACACCGTTGCTGCCACCCGCGGCCGGTGCTTGCAGTTCAAAATCACCGTCGCAGTCCACGAGTGAACGGAGCACGACATTCGCGACCGGCTGCTTGAGCGCCGTCAGGTGCGTCGCCAGTTGCTGCAACTGCGCTTGATAGTTGCGCCATTCGACTAACGCTTGTGTGGGTGGGATGAGTGGAGCTAACGTCCGCACGCGCTGCTTCTGCTCGGAGCCCGGAAACGCGTAGCGGCTACTCGCAAAAATCCCGTAGAGCGCGTAGTAATCCTGGATCGAGATAGCGTCGAACTTGTGATCGTGACAGCGTGCACACCCCAAGCTTAACCCGAGTACCGACTGTCCGATCGTATCAATCGTGTCTTGAATGGTGAGATGATGATAGTTCTCGGAGTCGAACCCGAAGCGCCGCGAGATGGCGAGAAAGCCCGTCGCGGTGACTCGTTCCGCATATCGCTCGGGAGGGCCTTGAGTCGCCAGGATGTCACCGGCGATCTGTTCCTGCAGGAACTGATCGTAAGGTTTGTCGGTCTGAAACGCATCGATGACGTAGTTGCGGTAGCGCCAGGCCAGCGGTACGGGATAGTCGGCCGTTTCACCGGCAGTGTCCGCGTAGCGAACGACATCAAGCCAGTGTCGAGCCCAGCGTTCACCGTAGGCGCGAGATGACAACAATCGCTCAATGACGCGATCCCAAGCGGCTGAGAAATTTGAATCGACCAGATCTTGTTCGAATTGCTGCAATTCATCGGGTGTGGGCGGCAACCCAGTCAAATCAAACGTCACTCGCCGCAGTAGCACGGCGGGCGCGGCGCGTGGGGCAGGGGAAACATTTGCTGCCCGTTGTGGTCGCCGGATCCACTCATCAATCCAAGTCTGACACCAGGGATCCGCCGAGACGTCGGTGTGAGAAGCACGTTGCGGCGGAATGAACGCCCAGTGGCGTTGGGATTCAAAGCGAGCTGATTGAGCGGGCCAGTGCGCACCGGTATCAATCCAGCGTTTGAAATCCCGGATCTCATCGGGTCGTAGCGCCCGATCTCGATCGGGTGGCATGGCGGATACATCGTCACGACGCTCAATCGCGTGGACGAGTAAACTTTCACTCGCTTTACCGACGATCATGGCGGGCCCCGAGTCGCCACCGCGCAGCAGTGCTGCGCGCGAATCAACTCGCAAACCACCCGACACCTTGGTGTCACCATGACAGCGGTAACACGAATTCACCAGTACCGGCCGAATCTTCGTTTCAAAGAACGCTTCGGTAGCGGCAATCTCCGGGGTCTGATTGCGAGTCTTCGCAGGTGGTTCTTCGGCCAACAGCGATCGACCAGTCGAAATGAACGACCAACCTGACGACCCACTCGCGATAACAAAGGTGCAGAGAATAACGACTAAACAAAACCGAACGTTCATCATCAATCGCCTCGATAGAGTAATTCGAACGGTCATCATATAGTATCTTGAAGGCAGAATCCGAGATACGGTCAAAAGAGGTGCGTCCCAGTGCGTTGCCTGGTGGTCTGGTTCTCTGCGCCGAGTCCATGAGCGGTTGTGGGTGAAGGAAAGGTGTGTCGATGCGAGTCATCAAGCGATTTCTGACGAAACGGCCGCGGGCTCGTCATTACCGAGATGTAGCCCTGGCGACGCTGCTGGGACTGAGCTTGCTGGTGTACCAAGGGTGGGACCTATGGAGCGGATGGACAGGGAACCGCTTACGGGCGGCTGAAACCCCGAAAGAAGCGCCGAAAACCGAGCCGGTAACGTTTGAGGGGCGCATCACGACAATCTTCAAGGAGCGCTGCTGGAAGTGTCATGCCGGTGCAGAACCGCGACAAAACTTGCGTTTGACCACTCGCCAGGAACTGCTCAAAGGTGGCGATGGGGGAGCTGCGATTCGCATCGCGGCGGCGGAGTCGAGTTTGCTTTGGGCGAAGATCGTGTCCGACGAGATGCCAGCGGGTGGTCCACCGCTGAGTAAAGAAGATAAGGCGGTAATTCGTACTTGGATCAACGACGGTGCGAAGGGAGCGGAGGCGGGATCGGATGGAGACGCGCTGGTCGACGCGAATGCTGGTGAGACAGCGCAGCTCTGGTCGTTCACTCCACCTGTCCGTCCCACGATACCAGCAGTTCGTCAGACCGATCGTGTGCTCAATCCGATCGATGCGTTTATTCTTGCCAAATTGGAATCTCAAGGATTAACGCTTTCGCCGGAAGCGGATACCGGTACCCTGCGGCGACGCTTGCACTTCGATTTGCTCGGCTTACCCCCAGCGGTGGAGGAGTTTGTTGAGGAGAGGAATCAGCCGGAACCGGTGAGCGGTGCAGAGATATCTGTGGAAGGTTTGGTGGAACGATTACTGGCAAGTCCTGCTTATGGTGAACGCTGGGGTCGACACTGGCTCGACTTAGCCGGCTACGCTGACTCGGCAGGAGTGCTGGCCGAAGATCGCCCGCTGCCAACCGCCTATCGTTATCGAGATTACGTCGTGCGAGCGTTCAATCGAGACAAGCCTTACGATCGGTTCTTGCAAGAGCAATTGGCGGGCGACGAGTTATCCGATTACTGGACGGCGGATGCGACCAGTGAGCGATTGTCGGACGAGATCATCGAGGCGATTACGGCGACCGGCTTTTTGCGCTGTGCACCGGATTCCAGTCGACCCGATTTCAGTTCGATCAAGAATGCGGACGCACAGTATTTCTATCCCACCTTGAACGATACGCTGCAGATTGTCGCTTCGTCGACGATGGGTGTGACGTTGCAATGTGCTCGCTGCCACAGCCACAAATATGATCCAATTCCGCAGGTCGATTATTATCGCTTGCAAGCCGTGTTCATGGCAGCACTGCGACCCGCTCAGTGGATACCGCAAATGGAGCGGCGGTTGTTCGTGGCGACGGCCGCAGAGCGCAAGCGAGCGGCCGATCACAATAGCCAGCTCGACGCCGAAGTAACTCGGTTGCAGAAAGAACAAGCGGAGCGCCGTGAGGCTTTCAAGCAGCGATTGTTGATCGATCGACTGAACGCGTTACCGGAAGTGATTCGAGCGGACGTGCAGATGGCGCTAAAGAAGCCAGCGGATCAGCGTAATCCTGTGGAAGTCTATTTGGCGGAGAAGTTCGCCGCGCAGCTTCAGCCCGACAATAATGCACTCGACAAACAGTTGCCGGAGAGCTACCCCGAATACAAGCAAGCGACGGCGGCAAATGCGGCGGCTGTGGCTGACCAGCAGCGACGACGGATCGCTTTTGATGAGATCCGAGCGCTGTATGACGTACCGGGGCAAGTCGTCACTCCACTTTTGCGTCGTGGCGATGCGCTCACCCCTGGTGCCGCTGTGGAACCGGGCGTCTTAAGTGCGCTCAAGGCGCCCGAGGCATTTCAATGGAAGACTCCCGAGCCAACGGCCAAGACGAGTGGCCGACGGTTAGCGTTTGCCCGCTGGCTCACTCAACCACAACATCCCTTAACGGCGCGCGTCTTCGTCAATCGATTGTGGCTGCATCATTTTGGTGAGGGCTTGGTGGCGACCCCGGAGGATTTTGGAACGATCGGCGCTAAGCCCAGTCATCCCGAGCTGCTGGATTGGCTGGCGACGGAATTGGTGGAAAGTAACTGGAGCGTCAAGCATCTGCAGCGACTCATTGTCACTTCCGCCACATATCGCCAGCAGTCGCGCGTGGAATTGCAGTCAACACTCGCTCGCGATGGTTCGCGCATCGACCCCGATAATCGACTCTTGTGGCGACAACGGCTGCGCCGGCTAGAGGCGGAGCCGGTGCATGACGCGATTTTGGAGGTGTCGGGTTTGTTGGATCGGCGAATGTTTGGTGCCCCCTTACCAGTGGCTCGCCAAGCAGATGGCGAAGTGACGGTGGCGAACCCAGCGGCGGATCGTCGTCGAGCGATCTACATTCAAATCCTACGGCTCAATCCGCTTACCATCCTTCAAGCCTTCGATCAGCCGGTCATGGAAACGAATTGCACTCGACGAGTGCGTTCCACGGTGTCGACGCAAGCTCTGACGCTCATGAATAGTGAGCTGCTGCAGACCGCCGCGACGGCGCTGGCAGATCGTGTGGGTCGTGTGCAAGCGGCTCGAAGTGCAGCGGCGGTGCGAGAGGCGGCGGTGAGTGCAGCGGCGGGGAGTGAAGCAGGTGTGAGCGACGGAGCGGCCAGTGAAGCCGCTACTGCGGTATGGCTAGCCTTTGGTCGACCGATGGAGGTGGCGGAGCGAGAGCAGTTGGTGGCTTTTAGAGACCGGCAATCGCAGCAGTACCGCGCGTCGGGTGTGGCGGCCGAACTGGCTCAGCGTCAGTCACTTGTTGATCTCTGTCACATGTTGCTCGCGGCGAATGAGTTCATCTATATCGACTGAGCTATGGGCTGGCATGGTTTGCTAGGGTTAGCTGCTGATTACGTTTTTTAAAAACCGAGTGTCTTATGATGCATCGCACCAAGAGAGATCGTCGCGAAGTGATGAATGACGAGCAACGCCGGACGAGGGAACGGGGCTATCAGCCTTCGCGACGTGAGCTATTGCGTCAGGCGGGTGGTGGCATGGGTACGCTGGCGCTGACGATGTTGGGCCTGGGCGGTGACATGGCGAGTCGCACTGGGGGAGTACTGGCGAATGAAAAGGCCGCAGCGTTTGATCTGCGTCCGCGAGTGCCTCATCATCCGCCGCGTGCGAAGGCCGTTATTCAGCTGTTCATGCATGGTGGTCCCAGTCATGTCGACTTACTAGACCCCAAGCCACTGCTAAACAAATACGACGGCCAAACTCCACCCGGTGAAGTGGCGGATGATGAGAAGCGAACTACCTATCTTTTGGGAAGTCCGTTTAAGTTTCAGCGTCATGGGGAGAGTGGCATTGAGATGGCGGAAGTCATGCCACACGTGGCGCGGCATGTCGATGAGTTGGCAGTGATTCGTTCGATGTACACGGAGCATCGCAATCATGAGCAGGCGATTTGGATGGCACAAACCGGAATGATCGTTTCGGGCCGGCCCAATATCGCATCGTGGGTAGCGTATGGATTGGGCACCGAGAATCAGGATTTGCCAGCCTATGTGGCTCTGCCGGACCCGACGGGATCGCCGACGGATGGAGCTCGGAATTGGTCGAGTGGTTGGTTGCCACCGCTCTATCAGGGCACTGCGATACGGTCCGAGGGATTACCGATTTTGCATTTGCAGCCGAAGGCTGTGCGCGCCGCCGGTGTGGAGCGTGGCCGATTGGAATTACTGCAGGCACTCAACGAGCGGCATCGGGAGCAGCGGCCGGGAGAGCTGGAATTGGATGCGCGGATGGCAAGTTTTGAGTTGGCCGCGCGTATGCAGCTGACCGCGACCAGTGCGCTGGATATTCAGCAAGAGACTGCCGCCACACAGCAGCTCTACGGGCTCGACCAAGATATCACTCGGTCGTATGGTCGCCGCTGTCTGATGGCGCGCAGATTGGTGGAGCGAGGTGTGCGGTTTGTACAGATTTTCATGCGCGGCCAGCCGTGGGACACTCACAACAACAACACCGATGGCACTCGCAGCTGCTGTCAGCAAACTGATCTACCCGTTGCGGGGTTACTCACCGATCTCAAACAGCGTGGACTTTTCGATGAGACACTGGTGATTTGGGGCGGCGAGTTTGGTCGGACACCGGGTGCTGAACAGCGGGATGCCAAAAAGCGCGGCACCGAAGGCCGCGATCATCATCCGTATGGGTTCAGTATCTGGCTGGCCGGCGGTGGAATTCGCGGTGGACAGATCTATGGAGCGACCGATGATTTTGGCTACCGAGCGCTGGTTAATCGCACGTCGATGGCCGATTTACATGCTACGATCCTGCATCAGCTCGGGTTAAACCATGAGTCGCTGACGTTCGCCCACAACAGCCGCGACGAACGACTCACCGATGTCTATCCCGCCAAAATTATTCAGCCGCTGATTCGTTGATGTAGCGGTCAAGGGGAACTTGAGTGGCAGCGATTAACTCGAGCGCTTGTCCACTCGGAGAGTGGACCGACGAGTGGACCGACGAGAGTGTCGCACGGCTCTCCGAGCCGTTAAGCGTGAAGCTCGTGGCAACGTTTGACTCGCGTGCTTGTCCACTCGGAGAGTGGACCGACGAGTGGACCGACGAGAGTG
>JBIIHW010000024.1:0-86220 GCA_044235425.1 Pirellulaceae bacterium | reverse complement strand
CGGGGTTCGGGTGACGGGGTTCGGGTGGCGGGGTTCGGGTGGCGGGGTTCGGGTGACGGGGTTCGGGTGGAGGGGTTCGGGTGACGGGGTTCGGGTGACGGGGTTCGGGTGGCGGGGTTCGGGTGGCGGGGTTCGGGTGGAGGGGTTCGGGTGGAGGGGTTCGGGTGGCGGGGTTCCTTAATCGCGGAGCGATGGCATTCGATAGCCAGGCGTGTAAACGCCTGGAACGGCATCGAGTGGAAAAACAAAGCGGCGGAGCCGCGGCATTGGGTTCGCATCGCATGAATGTTGAAAATTACTCGGACCGGACGGATCCAATGCCATCGCTCCGCGATTCGGCGAACGCGTTGGGCACAGGTCCAGGCGTTTACACGCCTGGCTATCGAATGCCACGGCTCCGCCGTTTAGGAGGTAATTCCGTTCCGCTCAAAAACACCGGATGGCTTGCGCCATTCCGCTTGTAATTCACACACCGGATGGCTTGCGCGATTCCGCTTGTGATTCACATTCACCAGATGGCTTGCCCCATTCCGCTCACATTCTTACTCGAACCCAAAAAACTGCCTAAGGCTACTCATTAAAGGTTGATTTACCGCGCAGTAGATGGTGGTAATGTTGGGCGAAGCGGTGCGCTTCATCGCGCACGTATTGCAGCAGGCGGAGGGCAAACGAGTGTCGGCTCAATTTAATCGGATCCGACTCGCCCGGCAGAAAAATCTCCTCCTCGCGTTTGGCTAATCCCAAGATCGCAGGTGGAGTGATCCCGAGACTCGCAAAGGCTGACAACGCGGCATTCAATTGCCCTTTTCCACCATCGATCAGCAGCAGATCGGGAAATGTCTCCTGCTGTTCATCCAATCGCTGAAATCGGCGTGCGACGACTTCGTGAATACTGCGAAAATCGTCGATCCCTTGTACATCGCGAATTCGGAAGCGACGATAGCCCGGCTTGAACGGCAGTCCATCGATGAATTGTACGAGGCTGGCGACCGTTTCATTGCCTTGCAGATGAGCGATATCAACTCCTTCAATCGTGCGGATCGGTTTTGTCAGCTTCAGGACTTTTCGTAAACCGGCGAGTCCCTTCTTAGGATCAATATGAAATACCTCGGGTTGCTCGTGCGTTTCCAGTTCCCCGCGGCGATCTAAGGTTTCCAGCAAGTGGATTTCATCGCGCAGGCGAGCTGCTGTTTCAAATTGCAACTCCTTGGCTGCAGTCTGCATTTCTTCTCGCATCTGATTCAGCAGCTTTTGTTTCTGGCCCTCTAAAAACATCTGCAGCCGCTTGATATCGCGCCGGTAATCATCCTTGCTGATACGCAGATTGCAGGGTGCGGTGCACTGCTTGATGCTGGCGAGCAAGCAAGGGCGAAACCAACGCCAGCGTTCATCGCCATCTTCAATATCGAGACTGCAGGTACGAAACTGAAAGATTCGCTGCAGCACTTGTAATGCGCCTCGCAGCGCTCCAGCATTGGCGAAAGGGCCATACAGTTTCACACCTCGATCCGGCGGCGTGCGAGTCACTTCAACACGCGGAAAATCCTCACCGGTGGTAATCATCAAGTAAGGAAATGTCTTGTCGTCTTTCAGCTCCTTATTGAATCTCGGCTGAATGTCTTTGATAAGTCGCGCTTCGACAAGCAAAGCATCGACTTCACTTTCACACTCAATGAAATCCGCATCGCAAATCTCGACGACCCAAGTCGTGCGGGGATCCGTATCCGCACCCTTTTGAAAATAACTCCCGGCGCGGGACCGCAAGCTCTTCGCCTTCCCCACATAAATCACTCGACCAACAGCATCCTTCATCAGATAGACGCCCGGTGTCGTGGGAAACTGCCGCACTTTTTTCGCCGCTTGCAGAAAGCTGCCACTGCGGATCGTATCGTCGGGCAGGTCGCCTTCGGCGGATGTTGTTTCGGACGACATGATAGCTTCCGCTTCCAGCTAAGGATTATCCACTTGCCACTTGGGTAGTGATTTCCGCAGCGTGGCAATGGCCGCCGGCGTTACCTGTGTGTCGGATAGATCCAATGTTTCTAATTGCTTGAGTGATTTCAGCGCTGGCAGACCAGCGTCTGAAATCGTACAGCCGGTGAGATAAAGTTGTTTGAGTTTCTTCAGCTGAGCGAGCTGAGCCAATCCGGCATCGGTGATCTTCGTGTGGGACAGGTCGAGTTCTTCCAGGTCTTTGCAGACGATGAGTTGTCGCACAGTGTCATCGGTGATGGCCGTGCGTTCCAGAAACAACTGCCTCAACCTCACGGCATTCGCGAATACTTGCCAGCCGTGATCGGTGAGTGCGGTGTGCGATAAGTCGAGCCACTCCAAACGATCCACATGATCCGTTAAGGATTTTAAGCCCTCGTCCGTGACGGCAGTTCGTCCGAGTGACAGCTGGCGAAGTTTGGGGATCGGCACAAATAACGCTAAATCCTCATTCTTGACGGTCAAAAAACGTCGCTGAGCAGTCTCCAAATCGCTGGCCGATTTACCGCTTATCTCAAACAAAGAATTGGCGTTGTCGCGCCGAGCGTACACGCGCTGCAAATACTGCAGAAAAGCACCACGCTGGTCCGGCTGTCGCTCGTCCATCAAGAAGTGCGCGAGTCCCGCAGATTGACTGTAGAGTGAGCGAATTTGTGGATGGTTTTGCAGAGCTTGACGGCTGAGTGCGATGAGTTCGGGTAAGGGCAGGGGAGCGGCGTTCCGCAAGCCATAGTAGCGCGCGAACTGCAAACGCGGAGCGTCGAGTCCGCCGAGAGTGCCGTATCCGTTGTGTCGCTGGTAGGATTCGCAGTACAGCGCGACGCCTTCGAGCGCCCACATATTCGCGTCGCTGCCAACACCTTCCGCCGCATCCAGAAGCTCTTGAAAAATCTGATGAGTTGCTTCGTGGTACCAGGAGGGATGAGCCGACTCATCACCGTAGTAAAAAAATGCGCTGCGCTGTTTGTCCAAGTAGATGCCAGTCGTCAGTGCGATTTTGGGTTCACCCGTTTGCAGCTTCTCAACATACTCATCGCGACTCTTGAATAAGATCACTTCGTGAACTTTGCGGGGCCCTAATGATTCGTCGCGTCCTTGGAATCGTGCCGCGAGTGCTTCGTTTGTGGTCCAGAGTTCGAAGAAAGACTGTCGCCACACCTGATGAAAGGCTTCGAGTCGCCGAGCGGCATCGAGTCCCGCGGCGACACTGTGATTCGTGTAGACGCGAAACCGAGGTGAATCGATACGCCAATACTGACCTTTGCGCCAGCCGAGCTGCGGATGGTCAATTTTGCCGACTGAGCTTTGCGGTGTTTTCGGCTGCCCACGTCCCGGTCCAGGAGCTTGGGAATCATCGAGTACACGTCGAGCTAATTCGTGAGTTGGCTGCTCCCGTAACAGCTCATGCAAGCAGCGGTAAGCCAGCGCACCGTGCTGCAGCTTCATCGCGTCTTGTGCGAACTCCCACAACTCGCCGGCCCGAGCGGTTCGCAAGCGTTCGAGTTTGGCATACCACTGCTGTTCTACTTGCGGAGCGTCAGGCGGTGGGCGTGAAGGCTCAATTTCATCCGCCGCAGGGGAACTCTTCGAGGAAGTGGAACTTGTGCCTGCTGGGGATGCCGAATCGGCAGCAGGAAGTAGGAAGTAAACGTGGCGACTGGGATCACGGGAGACAATCCAGCGTCGAGTGGTGGCGGCGGCCGCGGGTAGTTCCAGCGAGGCGGCTCGCTGCGCGAGTGCTTCGAGCTGTTCGGCGTACGCACGATCGGAACGCTCTTTGCGCTGGGACCACGATTCCACCGGCGGATGCTCGGCGGCCACCAGCGCTGAGACGAATGGTATTTCACCGGCCCTGAGGGTATTGCAGGCCGCCGGTTTAGCGCCGCGAATCAGCGACGACCAGCCGCCGCTGGCAGCACACGACAGGATCATCGCAGACGCCAGGGTCACCACGCGGACCACGACGAGCGCCGAAGAGCGTGTCGTGGGGTGAAAGCTTGGTGATTGTCGTGGATGGCAGGGCGTCGTCATTTCCCTAGTGTAACGACAAACCGGTTTAGCGTTCGAACGCGGAGTCGAAAGCTCGGCCACTCGGTGCGAAATCTTTGGAACGCACAAATTGTGCTGCCTCACGGGCTCCAAATTCACGATCCATCCCCGAATCCTCCCACTCGACTGACAGCGGGCCTTTATAACCCACATCGTTGAGCGCTCGGATAATCTCCTCGAAGTTAACACCTCCACGACCGGGACTGCGGAAGTCCCAGCCGCGGCGCGAATCACCGAAGTTCAAATGACTGGCCAGAATCCCGCTGCGGCCATTGAGCGTCACAATCGCATCTTTGACGTGGACGTGATAAATACGGTCGGGAAAGGCCCGAATGAACTCGACTGGATCAACGCCTTGCCAATGCAGGTGACTAGGGTCGAAGTTGAAGCCGAAGGCCTCGCGATGGTCGAGTGCCTCGAGGGCGCGCTGAGCGGTGTAGATATCGAAGGCGATTTCGGTGGGATGCACCTCCAAGGCAAATTTCACTCCGCATTCATCGAAAACATCGAGGATGGGGTTGAAGCGATCTGCGAGCAGTTTGAAGCCGTCGTCGATCATTTTCGGGGGCACAGGTGGGAAGGAGTAGTTCAGATGCCAGATGCTGGAACCGGTGAAGCCATTGACGACACCGACCCCCAGTTTCTTTGCCGCTCGAGCGGTATTCTTGAGCTCTTCGATGGCTCGCTGATTGACTCCCGCCGGCTTGCCGTCTCCCCACACGTGCGGCGGCAGGATGGCTTGATGCCGTTCGTCGATGTTGTCGAGCACGGCTTGGCCGACGAGGTGGGCGCTGATGGCGTGGCATTGCAGGTCCAGGCTTTCCAGCAGTTCACGTTTGCGGACACAGTACTTATCGTCGGCGATTGCCTTGTCGACTTCAAAGTGATCCCCCCAGCAGGCCAATTCGATCCCGTCGTAACCAAATTCCTTGGTTTTTCGAGCCATATCTTCTAATTTCAGATCGGCCCATTGTCCGGTGAACAGAGTGACGGGACGTGCCATCGCGAGTCTCTCCTGGGAGGTGCAGCTGGAAAAAAATCGGCCGTTATTGTGTCGCTCCGTGCAGTGGCTTGCAACCATCCGGTGGGCCGCTGTTCGGGGTGAATCCTGACCGCGTTGACAGGGTGCGCCGTGGGGTCCTAAAATGCGTGGTTTCCATGAATGGGTCCGGCCCGTAGCAGGCTGGCCGGGCCTCCTTAAGCTGGGAACTCCCAGGAAACCGCAGCAAGAAAGATTGAAAACGTGGAAAGTGCCATCCACAAGGCCGACATCCTGATCGAGGCGCTCGGCTGGATCCGCCGCTTCCGAGACAAAGTGGTGGTCATCAAACTGGGCGGCAGCGTGATGGAGCAACCTGCCGCTCTGGGACATGTCTTGCTGGACATTGTCTTCATGGAAACGGTCGGTGTGCGACCCGTCCTGGTCCACGGGGGTGGAGCTGTCATCAGCCGAGCCATGGATGCCGCCGGAATTACTCCCCGCTTCATTCAAGGCCGACGGTACACCGACGACGCGACACTGGAGATCGTCGAGCAGAAACTGGCCTATGAAACGAACGAAATGATCGCTCAAACCATTGAACAATATGGTGGTCGAGCGATGAATCTGAACTTTCGTACCACCAACGTGCTCTTTGGTGAAAGACTGACCCTGCCCGATGCCGACGGAAATCCCATTGATCTGGGACATGTCGGCCAAGTCACTCGAGTGGATCGGGATGTGATCGCCAACCTGTGCTATGCCGGGCAAGTGCCGGTGATTCCGTCGATGTGTATGGATGACGCCGGACAGAAGCTGAACGTGAACGCGGACACTGCCGCCATGGCGGTCGCGCAAGCGCTGGGGGCTGAAAAACTGGTTTTCATGTCCGATGTGAATGGCGTGCGTCGAGACAAAAATGACCCTAGCACCCTCATGAACTCACTCACCGCGACCGAAGCTCGACAACTCATCGCCTCCGGAGTCATTGAGGCGGGCATGATTCCCAAGGTGGAGGCTTGTCTGGAAACGTTGCAGCGCGGCGTTCGCAAAGTCCACATCATCGATGGGCGAGTGCGTCATTCGTTGCTGCTCGAAACGTATACCACCGAAGGTGTCGGCACCGAAATACTCAGTGATTAACCAACTTGAGTTTTCTCTATCTGCATAGGAGCATCTCATGGCGACGGCAATCGAAGGTTTAAGTTCCGCGGAGACGGTTGAGCTGTTTCAGCAATACGTCATTCCGAACTACCGTCGCTATCCGGTGAATCTGGTGCGGGGCGAGGGCTCCTGGGTATGGGACAGCGAAGGCAACCGGTACCTCGATTTCTTTCCCGGTTGGGGCTGCAATTTGATCGGACACTGTCCACCCGCAGTCGTGCAGGCGGTGCAGCAACAGGTCGCGACACTCATCCACGTTCCCAACACTTGGCACATGGACGTTCAAGGTCAGTGGGCGCAGATGTTGTCGGAACGAAGTTTTGGGGGCCAGGCATTTTTCTGTAATTCCGGCACCGAAGCCAACGAAGCGGCCATTAAGCTCGCGCGACTCCATAGCACCAAGCCGCGGTACAAGGTCATTACCTTCGAGGGTGGTTTCCATGGTCGCACCATGGGATCGCTCACCGCCACCGCGCAGCCCAAGTACCACGAAGGTTTGGGTCCCATGCTGGCTGGTTTCGTCTATTCACCCTGGAATGATTTAGAAGCCGTCGAACAGCGCATCGACAGCGAAACAGCGGCGATCATGATCGAGCCCATACAGGGTGAAGGCGGCGTGCGCATTCCCCGGAAAGAATTCTTGCAAGGACTGCGGAAGCTATGCGATAAGCACCACTTGCTACTCATCTTTGACGAAGTTCAAACCGGTTGCGGCCGCACGGGACACTGGTTCGGTTATCAGCACTTTGGAGTGACACCAGATATTCTCACGTTGGCCAAAGCGCTTTGCGGAGGCATCGCGGGCGGTGCCCTGTTGGCAAAGAAGGAAGTGGCTGCCAGCCTGCGACCCGGCATGCATGCCGCCACATTCGGTGGTAATCCGATTGCCGCTCGAGCCGGTATCGCCACGCTCGAAACAATCGAACGAGAAGACTTGCTCAAGGCCAGCAAGAAACTCGAACAAGTCTTCCGCCGACGCTTCGAACAGTTACAGCGGGAATGCGAGGTGGTGAAGGACGTACGAGTTTGTGGTGTCATGATCGGCGTCGAATTGTCGATCGAGGGCGCTCCGATTGTCGAAAAGTGCCTCCAGCGCCAACTGCTGATCAACTGCACGCACAACACCGTGATTCGCCTATTGCCCGCGATGAACCTAACCGTGGAGCAGGCCGAGGAGGGCTGCGACATCCTATGCAGCGTGATCAAGGAAGTCGCTGGTGGCGGGACGGAGTGATCAGTCATGCGCCACGTAATCGATCTATTGGAACTCAGCGCCGCTGAGATTGCTCGCGTCTTTGAAATCAGTCTTGATCTGAAGTCGAAATTGGCCGCCGGCAGCCGACAACCGCTCCTGCCCGGTCATGTCATGGCACTGATCTTCGAAAAGCCCTCGCTGCGCACTCGAGTGAGTTTCGAGACGGCGATGATGCACTTGGGTGGTAATACGTTGTTTCTCGGCGAAGATGCCGGCTTCGGAAAACGGGAATCGATCGCGGACTTTTCTCGAGTGCTTAGTAGCTACGTGGATGTGATTGTCTGCCGGGCATTCCGGCATGCGACCGTCACCACGCTCGCGGAACACGCCACGTGCCCCGTCATCAACGGACTCACCGATCTTGCGCATCCCTGCCAAGCACTGGCCGACTTGCTCACCCTGCAGGAACTGTACGGTTCGTTACGTGGACTGAAACTGGCCTTCGTAGGCGATGCCAATAACGTGGCTTCGAGTCTCGCGATTGCCTGCGCCAAAACCGGCGTTCAGTTCTCCGTGGCCGCGCCTCGTGAATACCAATTCCCAGAGTCGTTCTTGCAACAGTTGCGTACGATCGATCCCGCTGCGGTTCCACACCAGTCGACCGATCCTCGAGAAGTGGTCAAGGGTGCCGATGCCGTTTACACGGACGTCTGGACCAGCATGGGGCAGGAAAGTGAACGGGCGGAACGTTTACAGGCATTTGCCAGCTATCAGGTGAATGAGGCCTTGATGCGCGAGGCTCCCAACGCTCGCTTCATGCACTGCTTACCCGCTCATCGGGGCGAAGAAGTGACGGACGCCGTGATGGATGGTCCGCAGAGTGTGGTCGTACAGCAAGCCGCCAATCGCATGCATCTACAAAAAGGCCTCCTCGCCTGGCTCTTGAAGTAAACCTGGCGTCCTGCGGTTTTACCCGAGCTTCCTATCTTCTGCTAATTAACACGACGGCTGCCTGGAGGGGCGATTTTCCCTCCCCGGTTCGGTCGGTGCCGCTGTAGGCCACACTAGCTGAAACGCGCGAGCGTCCGGTTTGCCACCCCGACCAATCCGGTGAGCGTCTTTTTCCATGAATGGCGCGTGGGCGGCCTTTCCAACCCAGGGTGCTGCAATGCTCTGGCCACGCGATCATTCATCTGCACCAAGAAAATCCGCTGCATTCGCCAAACTCGCTGTGTTCAGAAAAATCATCCTCCTTTACTTAAGTTCACATGCTGCTCGTGCCGAAACTAACTTGTGCCGTACAAACGTTGCAGGGGGGCGACCGCTGTAGGCGACTTTGCCGTGATCTCCAAGCTTTTATCATCGCGTGGCCAATCGAAATTCAATGCCAGTCGAGCCGCTTGTCGGCGTCGTTTAAAAACGCGCCGGATGCTCGCGCTGCTGGCACTTATCGGTGGTCTTCAGTTCACCAACAGCGGCTGGGCGCAAGGGCTGCCGACTAATCCCTTGCGAGGTCAATCCGTGCCCGAAGCTCCGTCGTGGGAACGACCACTCGTTAAGGAGCCGAGGGAGCTGGAGTTGAACGCACCCGAAAACAGTCCGTCGGATGCGGATCAACCAGAGCCGAGGCGAGCGAATCGTCCGACTGCCAAAACCAATCGGAGCTCGGCGAATCTGAATTATCCGGTGTCGCGAGCGGCTTATCAGACGGCGCCTAGTGCAGCCGGTGGCAGCTCGGTTCTCAAGAAAAACAGTGCTCCGCCAGCAGGTCGGCCAAGTGCCAGTGGCGGATCAGCGGCACCCGGTGTCGCACCCGGCCGTAGTGTGCCAGCGCCTCCCGAGTTCCCAACGAACTCCAATCCTGGGAATTCCAGTGCTGAGCGGTCTCGCTCGACAACAACCGGTCCCGCGGCGCCGCGCGGTTCCCAGCCCGAGTACATCGATGGGCCGGGACGCCCGATGGGCTCGGAGTGGATTGTTGGTCAACCGGTTTGGACCGACGAAGAGGGACGAGTGATTGATGGTGGCGAGCCGCTGGGGCACGAATATCGTGAACCGGTGGTCAGTCATCGAGCGGTGCATCATCAGGGCCGTGCGCCTCTGCGTGGTCGACTATATGCCAGTGGTGAAGTGCTAGCGCTATGGACGAAAGGCATGGACGTGCCGATTCTCGCCACGAGTAGCCCTGCGACAACTCCGATCAATGAGATGGGAATCTTGGGCGCCCCGGGAACCACGATCCTGCTGGGCGATCAAGGTTTGAACAATGAGGGACGCGGGGCGGGTCGCGTGGGCTTGGGAATGTGGCTTAATCCTGGCTGTGGCACGCGCATCGAGTCGAACTACCTGTTCGCCGATGAAATGACCACGACGTTTAATGCGGTGAGTCCGGCAACGGCGGTCATTGCTCGCCCATTCCTCAATTCAACCACGGGGCTGCAGGATGCCAACCTGCTCGCCATTCCCAATCAACTCAGTGGCTCCTTCACTATGCAGGCGACCACAAACTTCAATTCGATCGATGTTCTCTATCGAACTCCGCTGGCCGGTAGTTGCGATTCATTCGTGGATTTCACGGCTGGTTATCGTCATGCGGGGCTTGATGACTCGCTGCGTATTGATGATTCCATCACGGCACTTGTCGGCTTCCCCACGAATTCACCCGTGCTGGCGGCCGGTACTACGGTCAGCTCGACGGATCTCTTTGATACCAGCAATCAATTCGACGGTGGGCAGATTGGTTTTGCTTGTGAGATGGTGCGACAGCGATGGACCTACGAATTGCTGTTGAATCTGGCACTCGGTAACACGCATTCCACCGCCACGATCAATGGAACCACGACAACACGACTCGCCAACGGCACCAGCTCGACGGCTAGTGGTGGAGTCTTAGCGTTGCCATCCAACAGCGGTACCTTTGAAGCGAATAACTTTTCGACCATCTCAGAACTCGGTTTGCGTATGAACTACGACTTCGCTCCACGCTGGCGTTTCTCGGTGGTCTACTCACTCAACTACTGGTCGCATGTCGCTCGAGCTGGCAACCTCGTGAACACCGTGATCGATCCCAATCAGTTGCCCGCGGCGGGTGGTGGTTCGACCGGAGTATTACCTGAGTTCCAATTCAACTTCACGGACTTCTGGGCCCAAGGCATCGGCTTACGATTGGAACATCAGTTCTAACTAGTCAGCCCAAGCTGGGATGTAACCATTTCCTTCTGAATCTCGTACGCGCACTGACATCTCCCGAGTGTGTAGCCTCATCACACTCCGTGATCTCCGGTGCCTCAGTGTTTCCAAAAAACAGCAACTCCGGCCGCTGCCGCATTCCAGCCCGCGTGCTGATTACGTCCACGAGCCTTCGAGTTCCAAGACGTAGTCAATCGCGCTAATACTCGTTCGAGTATCGGTGCCGCCGGACTTCGAAATTGCCTTTACAAGCTCGAAGGCAATTGCTTCAGCTCGATAATCATCACTCGAAAGCACCGCTCGATTGCCGTCGGTTTCCAGCTGGTCGTTGGCAGTTGAATCGCGGAACGTGATTTCATCGCGAGTTGTCGCGACATTGCCATTGCCTCGGAACACAAAATTCTGCACATCGACGGCGGGGAAATCGAAGTTCATGCCACTCAACTGCACCACATGCTTCGTGGCGTCGGCTGCTTGTTGGGATTTAGCTGGCGTGAAGACGACGTTCGTCGCGGCTCCGGTGGTGGTGACATCCACGTTCGCACCGATGCGGCGAACTTCAAACGACTGACCTTGGCGCACAACGTCAGCTTGAGCGGTATTTCCCGCCGCTTGTTCGCCCGTCGCGATCACGTTTCGCACATAATTGGTACCCAAGATTTGCGAGGCAACAAAGAGTCGCCGTGTGACCATGGTTTGCTGCAGAGTACCTTCGGTGAAGTTGTAGTTGACCGCGGTTGCACCGGCGCCGAGCACCACATCTTTAAAACTGTCCGCTTCAATCGTGCCGCTCCCCGCGCCCCCGACCGTGCCCAAAACTTCGGGCCCATCGAGTAGTGCCGCAGGTTGAGCTTGGGTGATGCGGTAAGTTCCAGCTGGCAAATTGGTGAATCGATAAGAACCGGTCGCGTCGGTAAGAGTGGTGATCTGCACGGTGCGACTGCGCACATCCACGCCGCTCAGCGTCACTCCTACTCCGGCTACTCCCGCTTCACCAGCATCACGAACTTGGTCACCATCTATGTCAATCCAGACAGCACCGCTCAGCGTGGCCGTGCTAGGATCATCAACGATCGTAATTTCCGTGGTGCTCGGGGTTCCCACAGAAACAGCGCCACTCAGCCCACTAGAGGGCACTTGCAGTTGCAATTGAATCGTTTCGTTAGGCTCAATGGTTGTGTCGGACACGATCGCAAGAGAAACGTTCTGAGTCGCGCCCGTTGTGCTGCCGGCAGGAAAAACGATCGAGGTAGTGCTGAGCGTGTAATCGCCCGGTGTCTGCGCGGTGCCGGTCTTGGGATCAAGAATGTTCACGGTCAACGATTCGCCCAAGCTGCCCCCTCCGGGAATGGTCAGTCGAACTGCGACGGTGTGACTTCCCGTCTGCTCGATCGCCTGACTCGTAGCAGCCGTGAAAGCGATACTCGCCAAGTCATCATCATTGAGTTGTAAGGATAGGGCCGGCGGAGTGGTCGACTGGTAGATGCTATCGGCACTCGTCACTGCCGCTCCCAGCGAAATCGAGCGTGACGGTTCAACGACTGTGTCATTCACGGTGCCAATCGTCAGCGTTTGCGGCACATTCCAGTTGCTGGACGTAAACGTGATTGGCGAGGGAGTCAGGGTCAGTTGTCCTGTTACGCTGGCCGTGAAGGTGATGACCACATCGGCTGTAGGTTGAGATGTCAGTACTACGGTGGTGCTGGTCGATGCTCCTTCCGTCACCGAAAGCGAGGTCGAACCAAATACGATGGCCGCGTTCGGACTCGTATCGTTGTTCGTCACCGAAACATCAGCCGCATTCAGGCCGCTGTACTGCGGATCGGTGCTCACCGCCGCCGCGGTGACAATCGTGTAAGTGATGTTGCCATCGTCGAGCACGTCATTGACGCCCGTCACCGTGACGGTCTGCGCATTGTTCCAGTTGGCTGCCGTGAACGTGACGCTCGTCGGGGAAACGGTGCCTTCGGTCGTATCGCTCGACGACAGCGCGATCGTGACATCCGCCGTCGGCTGCGATTGCAGCACAATGGTAAACGTGGCCGTGCCACCCGACTCGGTTGTCACCAGTCCGCTTGTCGGTGTCACGAGAATTCCCGGCGTGCTGGCGACGTTCTGATTGGTGACGGACACGTCCGCCGCATTTAGTCCGCTGTACTGCGGATCGGTGCTCACCGCCGCGGCCGTCACGATCGTGTAAGTCACATTACCATCGTCGAGCACGTCATTGACGCCCGTCACCGTGACGGTCTGCGCATTGTTCCAGTTGGCTGCCGTGAACGTGACGCTCGTCGGGGAAACGGTGCCTTCGGTCGTATCGCTCGACGACAGCGCGATGGTGACATCCGCCGTCGGCTGCGATTGCAGCACAATGGTAAACGTGGCCGTGCCACCCGACTCGGTTGTCACCAGTCCGCTCGTCGGTGTCACCAGAATTCCCGGCGTGCTGGCGACGTTCTGATTCGTGACGGACACGTCCGCCGCATTTAGCCCGCTATACTGCAGATCGGTGCTCACCGCCGCTGCCGTCACGATCGAGTAGGCTACATCACCATCGGCGAGCAAGTCACTGACGCCCGTCACCGTAACGGTCTGCGCATTGTTCCAGTTCGCCGCAGTGAACGTGACGCTGGTCTGGGAAACAGTGCCTTCGGTCGTATCGCTCGATGACAGCGCGATGGTGACATCCGCCGTCGGTTGCGATTGCAGCACGATCGTGAACGTGGCGATGCCACCCGACTCGGTTGTCACCAGTCCGCTTGTTGGTGTCACGAGAATTCCCGGCGTGCTGGCGACGTTCTGATTCGTGACGGACACGTCCGCCGCATTTAGTCCGCTGTACTGCGGATCGGTGCTCACCGCCTCTGCCGTGACGATCGAGTAAGTCACATCGCCATCGGCGAGCAAGTCATCGACACCGGTAGCCGTCACCGTCTGCGCGACACTCCAGTTCGCTGCGGTGAACGTGACACTGGTCGGCGAAACAGTACCTTCGGTCGTATCGCTCGATGACAGCGCGATGGTGACATCCGCCGTCGGCTGCGATTGTAGCACGATGGTAAACGTGGCCGTGCCACCCGACTCGGTTGTCACCAGTCCGCTCGTCGGTGTCACCAGAATTCCTGGCGTGCTGGCGACGTTCTGATTGGTGACGGACACGTCCGCCGCATTTAGCCCGCTGTACTGCGGATCGGTGCTCACCGCTGCTGCCGTCACGATCGTATAGCTCACAT
Source organism: Pirellulaceae bacterium (assembly GCA_044235425.1). Taxonomy (GTDB): domain Bacteria; phylum Planctomycetota; class Planctomycetia; order Pirellulales; family Pirellulaceae; genus JBJSXJ01. The sequence goes on along the minus strand of JBIIHW010000024.1, from coordinate 72,419 downwards.
CGCCATCGTCGAGCACGTCATTGACGCCCGTCACCGTCACGGTCTGCGCGACATTCCAGTTCGCCGCCGTGAACGTGACACTCGTCGGCGTAACGGTGCCTTCCGTCGTATCGCTCGATGACAGCGCGATGGTGACATCGGCCGTCGGCTGCGATTGCAGCACGATCGTGAACGTAGCCGTGCCACCCGATTCCGTTGTCACCAGTCCACTGGTTGGCGAAACCAAAATTCCGGCCGTGTCTTGATCATCGTTATTCGTGATGCTGACCGACGGCACAACAAAGCCTTGATAGGCGCCGTCAGCACTAACCGCAGGTCCTAGATTAATCTGATACGTAACATTTCCATCTTGCAGGAAATCATTGACGCCGGTGATGACGACGAGTTGAGGAATGTTCCAATTGGTTGAGTCGAACTCCAAGCTGCTGGGAGCCGGCAGACCTTCCGTTGGATCACTGGACGAGACAGGAATCGTGACGGGGCTCGAGGGCGGTGTGCGCAGCACGACGGTAAAATTCGCCGCTTGACCAGTTTCAGAAGTGACTAAACCAGACGTTGGCGTTACGATCACGCCGGGATTCTCGTTGTCTGCATTACTTGCCGAGACATTGGTTGCATCGAGAGCAGCGTACTGCGGATCATCACTCGACGCCGAATCCAAAACAATCGAGTAGCTCTGATCGCCGTCGTTATCCAGGTCATCAACACCGACGACGGTGACGAACTGCGCCACATTCCAATTCGATGTGGTGAAGGTAAGCGAGCTTGGATTTACCGTCCCCTCGCTGGTATCGCTCGATGACACCGCAATCGTGACATTCGCAGTTGGCTGCGTGCCCAATTTGACCGTGAGTGTCGCTGCGTTGGCATTTTCCGTTGTCACTAAACCGGACGATGGGGCGACGATGAGCCGAGCAACTTCAGTCACATCATTGCGATTGATGAGTGACACATCAGCGGGATTCAGGCCTTGATATTTTGTATCGGCACTGACGGCTGCAGCGGTGACCACGGAGTAAGCCACATCCCCATCGGCAATCAAATCGTCCACACCCGTCACGGTAATCGTCTGTGGCACATTCCAGTTTTCCGGAGTAAACAAAACGGAATTGACACTCAACGAGCCCTCTGATTCATCATCGACCGACAGACCGATCGTCACATTCTGCAGCGGCTGACTGTCGAGCACGATGGTGAATTGGGCCGTACCACCAGCCTCGGTTGTAATGAGTCCCGAAGTGGGAGCGACCGTGATTCCGGCCTTATCGGTCACGTCATCAGCGTTGTTGACGGACACATCCGCCGGATCGATCCCATCGTATTTCGGATCGTCGCTGACTGCCGCTGCGGTCACGATCGTATAACCGACCTCTCCATCTTCGCTGAAGTCGTCGACACCCGTAACCGTGGCGGTTTGGGGCACATTCCAGTTTTCTGGAGTGAAAGTAATGGTCAAAGGCGAGACGGTACCCTCCGTGGTGTCGCTCGACGTGAGCGAAATAATGACCTCGGAGAGCGGCTGAGTGGCGAGTACGATTTGGAAGGTGTCGGCGGTTCCAGCTTCACTGGTGGTTAAACCAACGGTCGGCGTCACGAGGACGGCTGCCGTTTCATTGGGGTCATCGGTATTGATGACGGTCACATCTTCGGGATTGAGTCCGTTGTATTTCGGATCCGTGCTCGTCGCGGCACCGAGGAACACGGTGAAGCTCACGTCGTCATCGTCGATGGCGTCATCAACTCCCGTGACCGTGATGGTGCGTGGAATGTTCCAGTCGCCGGGTGCGAAAACGACGAAGCTGCTGGAGACGGTGCCTTCGGACAGGTCACCAGAGCTGATCGGGACGGTGACATTCGCCAGTGGTTTCGTATTCAAGACGATCGTGAACGTGGCGGTTCCGCCCGCCTCGGATGTGAACAGTCCCACCGTGGGCGTCACGGTAAAACCAGCCACTTCCGCCGGATTGTTCTGATTGACACCGGTAACGTCGGAGGGATTCAAGCCGCTGTACTTCGCATCGGCACTAGTCGCGGTTCCAAGGATGACACTGAACGCGGTATCGCCGTCGTCGATGCTGTCGTCGACGCCGGTCACTTCGATGGTCTGAGGAACATTCCAGTTATCAGGTGTAAAAACTAATGAAGTCGTCAGATTGGATCCTTGGACGACAAACGCCAGCGCCTCATCGCTGTTACTCGAACTGACAGGAACGGTCACATTGGCTGTGGGCTGAGTGGCGAGGCGCACGGTGAACGAATCGGTGCCGCCCAGTTCAGTCGTGACGAGGCCACTTGTCCGGCTGAGCACAAATCCCGCGACATCTTGAGGATCATCCTGATTGGTCACCGAGACGCTGCCGGTGCTGAGCGATTGATACTTGGGATCGGTGCTGCTCGTCGGTGCAAATTCAATCGAGTAGGGCACGTCTCCATCATCGATGACGTCATCAACTCCGGTGATCGTGACGGATTGAGGCACGTTCCAGTTGGCGGTGGTAAACGTCAAGGTTGAGGGCGAAACGGTGCCTTCGGTCAGGTCGCTCGACGACAGATCAACCGTCACTGTCGCGGTAGGCTCGGTGCGCAACACCACGCTGAAAGTCGCCGTCGATCCGGTTTCCGAGGTTACCAAGCCCGAAGTGGGCGAGACTTGCAACCCCGCAATTTCATCGTCGATGTTCGTGACGAGCAGATTGTCGGGATTGAAGCCGTTAAAATTTGGATCACTGCTTGTCGCAGCGTCCGTGAAAATGAAATAGAGCACGTTGTCATCATCGATCGAGTCGTCGACGCCGGTGATGACGAGCGTTTGAGGGATATTCCAATTCGAAGGCGTGAAGGTGAAGGAACTGGGGGATACGGTGCCTTCGCTGGTGTCGGATGAGAAAAGATTGAAAGAGACATCGGCCGTGGGAGCGCGACTGAGCACGACGGTGGCAGACGCAGTACCGCCCCCTTCGGTCGTGGTCAGCCCAGAAGTCGGTGTAATCAAGATCGTGCCGTTATTGACGGCAATCGAGCCGCCCACAAACTGAACTTCGGCCGACGTCAGCGGTGTGGTGGAACCAAATAGAAGCGTCTCATGATTCAGGCCGTCGGCCAGCGATCCCGTCAGATTGACGGTACCGGTTGCTTGTGCGGTGAGTGGAATCTGCAGCAGCAGCTGCTCGACGACCGCTGGCGGTGGCGGAACCTGATCGGTGTCACTTCCACCTGCCTCGTCGATGAGTCCAGTTGTCGCCGTGCTTCCTGAAGTGGCAGCTTGAAACTGGGTACCGGTGTGAACGATCGCACCCGAGGGCGCAAGCAAACTTGAGTTGTACGCGATGTCGAAATAAGCCTGGCTGACCCCAACCGCGCTGGGACGCACATCTTTGACAAAAACATTGAGCAGGTAGTTGTTGCCCACATCCAGGGCCGTCACGGGCGTCCCCGACGTATCAGCAAACTCAAAACGCACCTGCATGTCAGTGGCCATCATCTGCCGTGATTCCAGAGCTTCCAGCAGCAGACGTTTCGAATTTGAGCGACGACGCATCGTCTTCGGGCGACGGATCGAGGGTAACTGTGACATGATCGAACCTGCGAGAACCTATTGCGGGGAATACGAACCGATCACTCGATCCTAATCACCGTTCGCCCGGCACTCAACGATTTGGCACAGTCTTTACCAATAAGTAGACACGCACTTTGCTGTGAATGTCTCGGGCGTAATCGGTGGCCTTCGGCAGGCCTTGACGAATGGCCGTCCATTCCGCGAGCTCCGCCTCCGCTCGAACCCGCACTCGACTTTGTTCAGTCGCCTTCACCGCAAAGCTTTGCGTTCGCTGGGGAGTGTTGTTCTTATCTTTCAGCTGACGCTGGTAATCGTCAAACTGCGACCGGGCTCGATCCGCTTGGCTACGAGCTCGATTGGCGGCGGATTCGCTATTCTTTTGGGCGAATTCCAGGGTTTCGAAGTTGAAGGGATATTCGAGACCGCGATCTTGATACCGACATTTGGGCATCATTTGGATATGGATTTCGCGATTCCGCTGCTCGACCTCCACTTCCAGCCAGACGTTGTTGGCATCCTTGAAGTCGATGAAAAACTTCGATTTTAGATCAAAGCTGTCTTTGCTACCTCGAACCTGAGCTCCACCCGGTGAATCGATGTCCAAAACCTGGATCTGCACATTCTTCGCCATGGTGGCGGGGGGCATGGGGCAGGTCGTCGAAACAAAAGGCTGTGTGAGATCCACCGTCAGTATCACTTCGTCGCCTTCGAGGGACTCCGAATTTTTGGAGGGCATTTTCTTTTTGTTGTCGTTGGCGACGGTGGACTCTTCGGTCGGTGAAACGGTTTTGGTCAGCATGTCGACTTTGCGCTGCAGCTTGACCTTCGCCAGTCCACTCACCTGCCGCAACGCCAGTCGATACCATTCACTCGCACGAAACTCGGCCTGCACCCGTTCATCGTCCTGCAGCATGCTGGCCCATTCGCTCCAGGCGTCGCCCAGCGCTTCACGATCAGCAGCCGATTCCGGCTGCAAAACTTCCCGATCGCCTACTACCTTGACCTTCTCTTGATCGCTTTTCGCCAAGTACCGCGCGCCACGTTCCCATTGCTGCAGTTTAAAGCAATAGAGTTTGCCCACTTGGAGATTCAATGCGGCATCGGCCGGACTTGCCATCAACTCTTTCAGCTTCTCGGCTAGTTCTTGTACCGCTTGAACACTTGTTTGGGCACGCTTGAGCCGTTGATCGATCACGGACGCCTGCAGACCTTCAAAGGCCAGTCCCTGCCGACTCTCCGCTAACAACTTCCAAGCTTCGACTGCCCGCTCATATCGCTCCTCATCTTCACTGCGCTCGGCGAGTGCGACGATGGCTTGGGCGGCGTCGAGTGCTTGCTGGGCGTGCGGTTCGCGACCTACGTCTTCTTGGCGTAATGTCGCGGCCAGTTTTTTCAGGTATTCGAGATACAGCGTGTCGCGATCAACCGCGAACACAGACTGCAGCTTATCGATGGATGCAAGCGTCAATTTAGTGGCGCCAGCCGAGCTGCCCACCTGCCCAATGAGCTCCAACAAGCCGTAGCTGGTCGGCAAATCCTTCTCATCCTCGAAAATCGAATTCAGCTCTTCCGCCAGCTCGACCAGCGCATCGAAACGTTCGCTACCCATCTTGCCGAGGCAGACCTGATAGCGATCACCGTAGAGCTCACGAATGGCTTGGCGAGCAGTGGTGAGTTGATCGTCGGTGGGAATCGGCTGACGAGCACGATTGTTCGTGTTCGCTGAACCTCCGGAACCGCGACCCGTCACTGGTAAGGGAGCCGTTTTTCCGGCGTTCCCGTTTGGAGCCGTGGCGAGTGGTGCGTTCGGTTGGGGCGCAGTCTTGGTGTTAGGAACGGGTGGACTGGGCTTCAGAGTTGACGGATCGGGAGGCGGAGGTTTGACAGGGCCCGTCGACGGTGGAGATGACTTCGCCGTGTCATCGGCCGACGGGGACTCTTCGCGACCGGGATTCGCGACGGCTTGACGAGGTACGGGACGGTCGGAACCGGAGGTTTTTGATGGTGCTTCCGTCGAATCACTGGCAACTTGTCGCTGTTCCTGCTCAGTTGGATTTCGACCCGTAATGCTGCTCACGACGTCGACCGGTGTCTTTCCCAAGCCCCACAAAATCAGTCCACCAATTCCGAGTCCTGCCATACCACCAAGCACGACACGAGCGACTTCGAAGAGCGGGTTTTGTTTCCGTCGCGTGCGGCGGATCGAGGGCACCGGCCCGCTCGTGGCGGTGGCAGCCACGGCTGCAGGTTTGCCACCCAGGGACACAGGCCGTGCTGCCGCGGTGGGCGCCGGTCGCTGGGCGCCGGTTACGCTGGGATCATCGGCGAGCAGCCGACGAGGGCTGGTGGAAGCGGGGAGCACGGGGCTGGTGGAAGCGGGTAGCACGGGGCTGGTCGGTATCGGCGTCGCCGCCGCGGCCGCCGCGGCTTGTTTGGCCTGCTGCAGCTGCGCGTCGTAGCGTGCTTTTTGTTCCGGATCGAGTAGCTTTAGTCGAGCTTGCGCGATTTCCCCGAGCAGTTTTTGTGAGAGTGGGGCATGGGGTCCGATATTCATCGAGTGGACGTGACGCATCTGCCGATCGGCCGCATTCGTGATCACCTCACGATTCGACTCGAATTCCGCAATTCCCAGCAAGCGGTAAAGCGTCGCTGGTTGCTCGGACGGCGCGATGCCTAACCAAGTGTGATACGGATCGAAAGTCACCACTGAATCCCCGTTGAGTTTACTGCGACGCTCATTCTTGCTTCGTATTCTAGTCGCCGCTGGGGCCTGGATTCAATGAAAAGGGGACGCGACGAGTGGCTGATGAGGCGGAAATCGGGCCCTGACCCGCACAGTTTGCCAGCTTGACCGGCTGTTCCCCTCGGAACGGGGCAGGCCGGCGGAGAGATTCCATCGCCACGAGCCTCTGCCGTGGCCGATAAGAAAATCGGTGGGTTTATGATTGCACAATACAACACATCCGACTGCGAAAACTACGGTGACTTGCTCTACCCCATCGTACTGCGCGAACTACTTCGTCGCCGGGGTGTGACGGCACCGATCATCACGACGGCTTTTCTTTCGGGGCCGGCACCGCAAGCGGCTGGATATACCAATCAGTCCATTCGTCGGTTGCTTACTCGATCCGCACCTGGTTCCACTTCACTCCTGATCGGCGGCGGTGATTTGATCCGTACCGACGGTCGCGCACTCGCTCGCCACTACACGCGGCTCTATGAGCGCCGGCGCTCACGTTGGTTAAACAGTGGTGGGACGGATTTGGCCGAGGAATTCGCTCAACAATTTTTTCCTGCCCACCGCTCTGACTTGAAAACCAGTTCGGCAGCGATTCCTGAAACCGGTCCCTTTCTGCTCGATGCTCGCGCCTATCCGGCAGTACGCGAATTGTTTTACCTGTCGTGTGGAGTGCCGTTCGAGTTCAGCGCGGAAGAAGCGCCCGCGGTGCAAGCGGCGCTAGAATCGGCCGCGTTGGTCTACCTACGCGATGAACCATCGCGGGCGAAGTTGAAGGCGGCTGGAGTGACGCGGCCGATCGAGGTTGCTCCTGACATGGTCGTTACGCTGGGTGATTTATTCTCGGTCGACCATTTGCGTGCGGCGGGGCGTGCTTGGATGCGAGTGCAAGGAGTCGATATCACACGCCCCATCGTCTGCTTTCAATCGTATCCACTCGACAACTACTCCGCCGACTTGGTGATTCAGCAATTGAAGGAATTTCAGCACCATACGGGCTGCGAGATCGTGTTATTGCCGGTGGGGCATTGCCACGACGACCAGCAATTCCTGCGACATATCGCGCACTACGGTTATGGCCGCTTCCATTATCTGGAAGAGTCCTCGGTGCGTGGCATGTTGTCGGTGCTAGCGGGAAGCGATTACGTGGCAGCGACCAGCTTGCATGCCAACATCACCGCCTTCGCGCTGGGGATCCCCCATCTGTGCTGTTCGTCGCGCATGACGAAAGTCGCTGGTTTCTTGGACCAAGTTGGTCTGCCCGAATCGACTCTGCTGGTCTCGTGGTCGAAGTTAGCCGAGTCGCTGGGAGCGTTGAGCGTGATCGATCGCAACCTGCTGCAGGACCTTTTAGAAAAGGCGAAACGTCGAGTCCACGACGTCCTAGCCCCGCTCGCCACCTCGCTCACCGAGTCCCCCGCCCACCGCGCCGCTTAAAAAATCGCGTTGGTATCCAGTCGATTGTCTATTGGTGAGTGTGTCCTGCCCTTCCTAGCACTGGAATGAACCGGCTCTTGAGTTCGGTTAACGCTACGGATCAAAAGATCGCGGTGCTGGTGCCCACGTTGACCGGCAAGCGGCGGACAAACAGGACGGTCTGGGCCCCATGATCGTCGAGCGGCACATTTAGAAGCTGGCGGAAGCTAGCGCGTGACGACCACAAAACCGAGTTGCCAAGCAAGCGGTTGCTAGACGAGACGAGGTTGATTACAACCAACCGCGAGAGCGGATGATCGGGCAACGCTAACGAGCGACTCAATTGCCGGCCAGAGCGCCGACTCAGGGGTCAAGACCTCAGGTCCGGCAGTTTGCCACGCAGCAGACTACTATCCTTTCGGCTTCGGGATTGGCACCAACGCGATAAGCCTTCGCGCCACGAGACCGCGTCTGAATGGCAGGATGCCATTTTTGTGGTGACACGAAAATGATCACCGGCGACTAGGATTCGATGGTCAAAAAACGATTCAACTGTTCGCTTGCTAAACCTAAATACAGAATTAGGTAAATATGTCAGCGACCAATTTTGATACTAAGAATCGAACCTACCGACAGATGTTAGGCAACGGCCTGACGTACCGAGTTCCGCCCTTTCAACACGATTACTCTTGGGGCGAGGATGAATGGGAGGATCTGTGGACTGACATCCAGGAGACCATTGCCAAAGACGGGGAGCCGGCTCATTACATGGGCTATCTAGTTTTGCAGACGTCAGACAACCGAACCTTTGAGGTGATCGATGGTCAGCAGCGATTGACAACGATAAGTCTGATTGTCTTAGCCGCGATGCGAGTGATGAAAAAAATCATCTCGGAGAATCGCAATCCCGAGGACAATCAACGTCGTTTGGACCAAATCCGAGCTACTTACATTGGCTACTTGGACCCAGTAACGCTCATCAGCAGAAACAAGCTGGCTCTAAATCGGAACAACGACGGATACTACCGTGACTACTTGGTTAAGCTCGCCGATCACCTACCTCAACGCGGATTTCCCGCGTCGACTCACTCGATGAGAAAAGGCTTTGAGTGGCTGGAACGCAAGTTACAGGCTATGGTCCGCAACGAAAAAGATTCCGGAATGGTGTTAGCACAATTCATCGAATCGATGAGTGACAAACTGTTTTTCACGGTGATTACTGTCGCGGATGAACTGAACGCTTACAAGGTCTTCGAAACACTTAACGCTCGAGGCGTCCGGCTGTCTGCAACCGACCTCCTAAAGAATTGGTTGTTTTCGGTATTGGCGAAGGGTGAGACACCACAAGCGAATCTGGTGGAGTTAGAACGTCAATGGGAAAGCATGGTCGGTCGCTTGGGCAGCGAGAGCTTTCCCGATTTCTTGCGGATGCATTGGAATAGTCGCCACTCGTTCGCCAGACAAGCGGATTTATTCAAAACTGTGAGGGCAAAAGTCCAGAAGCCGAGCGATGTGTTTACTTTGCTCAGGGAGATGGATGAAGATATTGACACTTACCTCGCCTTGGCCCAACCGGAAGGCTCGGAATGGCCACCAGACTGGCGAGCCGCCGCTTGTGAACTTCGAATGTTCTCCGTCCGACAACCTTACCCGATGCTAATGGCGGCTCGCAGTCGATTGACATACGAAGATTTTAGGGGACTACTACGAGCGACTTCAGTAATTGCCTTCCGCTACAACGTTATTGGCAGCCAACATGCAGGCGAACAAGAACGGGTGTATCACGCCGCCGCGATGCAACTCCAGAAAGATGCGTCATGCCGGCTTCAGTCAGTCTTAGATGTTTTGAAACCTATCTATCCAACAGATGATGCGTTTCGGCAAGATTTTGCGGACAAGTCGATCAAGACTACGCAATCTCGAAATGCCAAGATTGTCCGTTACATACTCTGTGAACTCGAACGGCAAGAAGGTGGAGTTGAACTTGATGCTGAATCGTCTGCATACAGTATTGAGCACGTACTGCCGCAATCTCCCGACCAGGGATGGGAAGCATTTCCGGACCGTGACCTGGAGAACGGAATTTTTCGCTTAGCGAACATGGTAATGCTCGAATCGGGCAAGAATAAAGACGTAGGCAATAAACCTTACTCTGATAAACGTCCAGTACTCGCTACCAGCAATATTCAATTGACCAAAAAACTTGCGGATGAAAATCTTGACTGGACACCTGCGCGACTAGATGAACGACAAAAACAGCTCGCGCGACTGGCGACTGCGATTTGGCGAGTGTCACAATTGTCAGAAGGTCGCCGATAGTGGCATCGTTGAACGGTTGCGCATATCTGCGGCTCCTCTGCGAACCGTCCGCTTTTTCTCTACCGTAGACTAACTATCCTGTCGCGAGCTGATACGAGCGATAGCCGCCGCTGAGGTTGCGGACTTGGTAGCCGTGCTGGGTGAGGATGCGGGTGGCGAGATAGCCGCGCATGCCGACTTGGCAGTAGACCACGAGTGGGCGGTCAAGCGGAAGTTCGTGGAGTCGGTCGCGGAGGTCGTCGACGGGAATGTTGACGGCTCCAGGTATCGAGCCGGCCTGGAATTCACTCGGCATGCGTACATCTACGAGTGACGTTTCCACCGCGAGCGTTGGCAATTCGTCGACGGCAATTTGGGGATGATCACCCCGCAGCAGGCCTGCTGCTATAAAACCAGCCATGTTGATCGGATCCTTCGCCGATCCAAATTGCGGCGAATAGGCCAGTTCTAAATGCTCGAGATCAAACACGCTTAGTCGCGCTTGAATGGCAACTGCCAGCACGTCGATGCGCTTGTCGACTCCCTCGCCTCCTGCGATTTGTGCGCCGAGGATTTGTCCGTTGGTGGGCGCGAAGAGCAGCTTGATGGTCATCGCCTCAGCACCCGGATAGTAACCAGCATGCTGCGCGGGATGAAGGTAAACCTTGCGGTACTCCCGTCCCGCTTGACGCAGTGATTTTTCACTCGCTCCCGTCATCGCCACGGTCATCTCGAAGAGGCGCAGGATCGCGGTCCCTTGAGTGCCTCGATAGGGAGGCGGGTTGTGATTGCAAACGTGATCAGCCGCGAGTCGACCTTGGCGATTCGCGGGCCCGGCGAGCGGAATCTGGGTGGGTTCGCCGAGCACGAAGTCGCGCACTTCGATGGCATCTCCTACCGCATAAATACGAGGATCGCTGGTTTGCAGATATTCATTGACACGAATGCCACCACGAGTGCCAACGTCCAGGCCCGCGGCGATCGCCAGCGAATTCTCGGGTTTCACTCCGACACTTAAGATTACGAAGTCGACCAGTTGCGTCGAACCGGACTGATACGTGACGCGCACTCGACCACCTTCATCGGCATAGCTGACGACTTGATCGCCGAGGCGCAGATCGATGTGGTGCTGCCGGAGATGAGCGACTGCGGCGGTCGTCATCTCAGCGTCCCAGGGTGGGAGAATCTGCTGACTGCGTTCAACGATCGTCGTTTTCAGACTGCGGCGCACACAGTTCTCGGCCATTTCCAAGCCAATAAAGCCGGCGCCCACGATTAGTACATCGGAGACGCCGCGATCAATTGCAGCTTTGATGCGATCGCTATCGCGGAGTTCTCTCAGGGTGTAAATCTGCGGATGATCGCTGCCCGGTAGTGCTGGACGCAAAGGCGCCGCTCCGGTCGATAGAATCAGTTTGTCATACGATTCCTCATACTCGTGCCCCGTCGTCAGATCGCGCGCGACGACTATTTGGCGCACTCGATCGATAGCCACGACTTCGGTCTGCAAGCGCAAGTCGAGGCGATAGCGACGACGCAAACGCTCGGGAGGTGTAACCAGCAGCTTCGCGCGGTCTTGGATTTCACCACCTACGTAATAAGGCATACCGCAATTGGCAAACGATGGAACGGTGCCGCGTTCGAAGAGCACGATGTCTGCCGATTCGGCGAGTCGTCGCGCGCGAGCAGCGGCGGAAGCACCTCCGGCGACGGCGCCTACGATGACAATTTTCATGCGCGGAATCTCCTGGGCTGAAGTCGGGAGGAAGGTTTTTTTTAGGAACTTGGAGTGCTATTCGGCGGTGGAACGGGTACCGTCCGGTGAACCACCCACGGGGTGACCGTCTGGCAAAGGTCGAGCGGCTGTGAGAAAGCCTTTGTCGAACAGCAGTTTCTTGAAGGTGCGGAAGTAACCGAAGCTGTCTGGGTAGACCCAGACGGTGACGGTGGTGCGCGCTGGATCGAGTCGCTCGAAGCGCGCCAGAAAATCGGAATTGGCTCGTAGTGCCTGGTCCACCGATTCGCCTACATCATCCGCGATCGGCAGCATCAAGAAGCGATCGAGCTCGGCACGCTGCTGCACGGGTCCGGTCGATCCGGGACCCAGTCGCTGTTCGGTGCGCTTCATGGTATAACGAATGGAGAAACCATCCACGGGGCCTAGGGTCTCGGTGAAAGACGGTGTCTCCTGCAAGCGATGGATCTTGCGCGGCACGTCGGCCTTGAGCCGTTCCACCAATTCGTCCCACGGGATGAAGGCGAGCCGGCCACCGGCCAGTCGCAGATGCACTTCCTTGCCGAAGACGGTCTTGGCCATCGGCGTGGGCAGATGCTCCAAGATCCCTTTGGTCGGGCGAGCTCGTTCGAGTGCTAATTGGTCGCGCTGCAGGTCGGCCAGTTCGCGACGCGCCTCTTCGAGTGCTCGAGATTCATCGAATTCCGAGCGACGTTCGTCTTCCAGCTTTTCGCGTTGCTGTTCGACCGTGCGTGCGGCGAGTGTGACGAGGGCCTGCACGCGATCACGTTCGAGTCGCCGATAGTTCACCTCGAGCTGGTCGCGTTGCAGCTTGCCGGCGGTTTCGAAGATCGATGCTTCGACGGCGGCCATGGAGCGTTTGGCTTCGCGGATATCCGCAGCGGTTATGGGGGTTGTGGGAGTGGCAGCGGAGTCGGAGGCGTTGGGGGAGCCGCTGGCCGAGTCGTCCTCAGCGAGGGCCTCCGGGTCATTCGCAGTGTCGTCTGCTGGATCACGGGAGGAGTCGAGTGTCGCTTTGGAGGCGGCGAGTGCTGCGGCAGCTCCATGCGAGACGACCGCTTTTTTCGCGGCGACGCCCACGACGATGATCAGGATGATGATGATCCCGACCAGGTTGGCGACGACGTCCAGGAAGGAATCCTGTCCGGGTGCTTCAGCGTGTTGTATTGCGCGACGGGCCACGAGCGTTACTCGGTTGTTTTTCTTGAAATTCCAAACCGCTCTCGCTGAGCAGTTGAGTGAGTTCCTGATAGCGGGCAGCCGCGCCGGGCAACACCTCGACGCTCAGCACGGGCTTCCAATATCCACCGGCGACGGCGATCCCCCAGCGTTCGGTATGTTTCCAGATCGCCGCGACGAATTCTTCGGTAGAGCTTTGGGGGTTGTTGGGGTTCCAGATCACGGTTCGCGGACGGAAGTCATCGCCACGCTCGGGCATGATGACAAGTCGATCTGGTAAGCAGCGGATGCGAATGGGTCGACTGATTCCGGTGGAGTAGGTGGCTTGTTTGGGTAGTGCCCAATTGGCACCACGTTGAGCGGCGACGGTGGCACTGGGCGACGCCGAAAAACTGCCGGGGGAGGAACCGTTAGCGGATGAATTTGGTGAGCCGGAGGTGGTAGCGGTGCCATTTCCACTGCTGGAGGAGTTACCGCGAGAGGAGGCGGAGTTGAACTGGGAGGCGGCACCGCCATAGAAGGCGCCGCCAGTTGGGGGTCGAGCGTCGTTGGAGTCGGAGGAGCCTGGGAGGGGAGTGACACCGGGCAGGGTGGCAGCGAATCCGGGAGCGCCTCCGCCGGCTCCGGTCCCGCTGCCGCCGGGCGCGCCTGCGGAGGCCCCGTTCCCTGCGGCGCGTCCCGCGCTACCACCGCCTGCTAGCCCCGCGCCGCTAGCACCACCTGCTAGCGAACCGTTACCGCTGGGTGAACTGGTGCCAGACACCAGTTGCCCGCTGCCGCCTGCTAGCCCTGCACCGCTAGCACCGCCTGCTAGCCCTGCGCCGCTAGCTGTGCCTGTTATCGATCCGCCGCCACGCGAACTGGTGCCTGGCACCAGTTGCTGGCCACCGCCTGCTAGCCCCGCATTGCTAGCACCGCCAGATAGCGCACTTCCGCTAGCACCACCCGCTAGCCCCGCGCCGCTAGCAACGCCGGCAATCGGCCCGCTGCCAGCACTACGAAAACCCGGGCCGTCCGCCATCGACTGCTCACCCTGAAACCGACTCGGCATCGCCGCCGCCAGCGCCGACTGACGCTGCCGCGCATCTCGAATCGTTCGATTCAGCAACTGCTCAAGCTCCGGATCCGCGGGAGGAAACTCCAGCCGCGTCTCCGCATCCACCAACTCGTATCCAAACTCTTCCTCCCACGACTTCATCGCCGCTCGCGCCATCGCATACGCAATCGCCCCACTCGGACGCACAATCAACAGCGGATAAGGTTCGCCCGTTTGCTGGGGATCGTTCACCTTCGCCCAATACTCGCGAACCGTTCGCAGGGCTGCATCGAGCGGATTTCCTGGCCCCAAAGGACCCTCGAAATCGCGCCGCATAAACACCACGCCTTCCGGATGCAACACAATCCCTTCCTCACCACACTCAATGTAGATCGGTCGGCGTCGAGTGCCGTTCTTGCCGGTGTAGGGAACGATGGCGAAGGAGGGAGGCCGCTTGGCGTTGCGGGCCCGCGTTTCTTCCAGCTTCTTCTTAGCGTCAGCGATCTTCTGTTGGAGCTCGGCTAACTCCGCGGCTTGCTCATCCGTAACTTTTTTCTCTGCCTGCTGCGCGTCTTCGTCGGGCGACTTGGCAGACAACTTGTCATGCTCGTTCATCAAGCGCCGATGCTGGTCTTCCAGTCGACGGATATGATCTTCCAAGTGACTCAGTTCCAGCCGTTGTCGCCGTACCTGCTCGGCTTGCGACGCATGCTGTTCCTCAAACTGTTCGCGCTGCCATTCCAGCTCTTCGTGCAGTTCGCGCAGCTTGCGCTGCTCCTGCCGCTCGGCCGCCAGTTGCTCGCGTCGCTGCTGCTCCGCCGCCACTCGCTGCTCACGCGCGTCTCGCTCCGCTTCGGCGACCGCTTCCGCCACGGCGGAACCGCCCTGCACGCGTGCTTGCTGCAGCACCAGTACCAGCAGCACGATGAGTGAACCCATGGTGCAGATGAGTACAGCGAGGAACGGAAATAACGCCATTCCTTGGGAGGTCCGGCGGAATACGGCACGTCTCATGCAGCCTTGCCTCGAAGCACTCGAAGTTCTTCGGCCGTCAATCGTGAGCGGTCAGTCAACGCAATTGTTTCGGGAGTATTTGACAGGCGAGTGGTGAGGAGATGGATCGCTGCAGTCAAGCTCATCACCATGTCTTCGAAATTCTTTGTGCTGGCGAGTGCGGCGAGGTTGGAATTCAGCGCTCGTTCCAATCCCGTCACCTCACTCGACGCCTGCATGGCTCGGGTCAGCACGTCGCAGGAGCGTTCCCACTGTTCGTGATGCGTCGTCAAATTGGTCGTCATCTGCTCGCTGGCGACGCGGAACATTGATTGCCACTGCTGCTCGGCTTTGGCGAGCGATGCCTGCCAGACTTCGGCCTGTCGCTGAGATAATTGTTCTGCGCCGCGACTGAGCACTTGCAGGAGCCGTTCCACCATGGCCACCTGCGGATCACGGCTGGTGACCAGCGCCGGAAACCGCCCCATCAACTGCTCATTCGCTGCTCGATCAACCGACGACAGCAATTGCTGTTCCACACGGTCAATCACAAACTGAATGAACATCAGCAGCATGGAGAGGGTAAGCGCGAGAGCGGTGGTGTCGAAGGCGACGTACAGGCCACCCAGCAAACCTTGAATGGCGGTATCGATCGATGTCGCCAGCAGTTCGGCGTTCTTACTTAAGTCCCCTAGCGCCTCGGTGATGCCCATCACCGTCCCGAGGAAACCCAGCATCGGCGTCGCCCAGATGACGATGCGGACGAGCGAATAGCTTTCCTGCTGAGCGGCTGCTTCGACATCCGCCAGATACTTGAGTTCGTCGGCCAACTGCTGGGAGGACCCGGTTCGACGCACCATTTCGAGAGCATCGCCGAGTCTGCGAGCGAGGTGTGAGCGTCGCACGCCGACGGGTAGTTGGTTCAGTTCCGCGAGCAGTGCGGGGCAGTCGCTGAGCGAATCGCCTCCAGTCTTCACCGGCCGCAAGGACACTCCGCCAAACGCCCAGTACTGACTCGTCACTTCGGCCAGTTTCAAGACGAGTGCCGCCATGCCAATGAAGAACAGCGCGGTCTCACAGTAAGTCACCGGATGCGACGCAAAATAGCGATGCATCAGCGGATGATTCAGTGGTCCGCGGTGAATCAGGACAAAGAAGAGCGTGGTTGCTCCCAAACCCAGAAACACCGGCCACCCCAAGCCGCTGATGATCGACAGCAGCGACGGGCGCCGAGTGTCGGTGGGCGAGCCAGCGGGTGTAGACGTATTTAAGTCAGACGCGTGATGATCGGCGTGAGACACCGTGAGCATCCTTTCTCGCAGTGCAACGAATGAGTGTGACGACCTAGCGATAGAATCGACCTGATCGCTACACCTTATTCAGTCTTTGTTGTCAGGCCTGATTACGATTTCTTACCCTGAAATAAAACTTTGCCAAAGCTGCGCTGCCCACTCAACCGATAACATCAGTAACCCAACACATCACCAGCCCTGGTGAACGTATCCCGGGGGGGACCGAGTCCGGAGCGGCCTAGATCGAGGTCGCCCGGACTTTTTTTTTGCGCAAGTTGCTACCCACACTCGGCTGCGAAGCCAAGTGGTGGGCAAAGGCATCAAGCGGTAGCTTGGACTTTCCTTACGGTCGATAGGTCGCGGAGCAGTTTGGTGTTTCCCACAATTGGGCCGCGATAATAGGAAACCCAGCTTGGCGAGTGAAGTCGAATATCAGTTTGGCGATGTTTTCCGCCGTCGGATTGTAATCCACCAAACATAACGGCTCGCCCATCTTCTGCAGATACTCTGCCGCCGGATCGTCTCGATGCAGAATCATGCGATGGTCGAGGGTATCGTCGAGCCACTTGCCGACGATGCGCTTGACGTCCGAGAAATCGATCAGCATGCCGCGATGATCCAAATCGGGTGACTCGAGCGTGATCACGGCGCGGCCATTATGCCCGTGTAGGAAGCGGCACTTGCCCTCGTAATTCAGCAGACGGTGTCCGTAGCAGAAATCAAATTGTCGTTCGATGCGAAACATGGGCAATCCTCATAGTCCGGGTAAATTGCCCGGTTTAAGTTGTCTTCACTGTTCTGAACTCGTCCAGTCGCCACCCCGCGTCACTCCACGTCCCGCGTCACTCCACGTCATCCCGCGTAAACGGTGCGATCGGTGACTCCCGCATCGCGGAAGGCCACTCGCCGCTCCTCACACTTATTGCATGCCCCGCAGTGATTTCCCGCACGGGGTGCGATGCACGAAAAGGAAAGCTCCAGCGGTAAATGAGCTCCCAGCTGCATGACTGCTCTCTTTTTTAGCTGTGCGAACGGCCGCAGGATTTGGATGGGCTTCATCATCGCCTGGGTCATCGCTCGTTCAAAGTCGGCGAAAAACGCATCACTGGCATCTCCGAAGGGATTGGAGGCGAGTGGGGCGAGTGCCAGTGCGGGGACTGCATGTAATTGACACCAGAGGATGGCTTTGACGAGGAGCAGGGCGTTGCGCCCCGGTAAAAAAACGGCTTCATCGGGGGAGTCCGATCCGGGAATACCTTGGCCGGTGGTGCTCCAGTGGTCCCCGTAGAGGTCGCGCACAGGCTGCTGCAGTTCGACCACGGGCTGCAGCCGATCACCATGCCGCTTGCGCTGCGACTCACAAAATCGTTCCACCGCCAACCGCTCTTCGTTCTCCCACAGCAATCCGCCGCGAATGAAGATGGGGAACACGGTGCGACCCTGCTCCAGCAGGACAGCCAGTAGAATGGCGCTGTCCAGTCCGCCGCTCAGCAGTAGTCCCAGGGAGGTCGCTGATTGTTCCACCGGTAGATCTTTTTCCAAGGCCAGCAGTGGAACGGTCATGGGAACCTGCGCGGGATGATTTGGGAATTTGTCCGGCAATCGCCAGTGAGATTAACCAGGCCGGGAAAAAACAGACGAAAACTAGACTCGCTATCGTTATTTTGACACAATCAGACTAAGCTTATCCTCAGCCAATACTGGCTTATCGTCCGGGCTCGGGAAACAGTAGTCGCTTTTCATTGTTAAGCAAGTCCTAACTTTTATTCTCTCATCCACGCAGGGCAGAGGAGGCATTCCATGTCACAACGTCGTCGTCCAGGTTTTACCCTGGTGGAATTATTGGTCGTCATTGCCATTATCGGCATTTTGATGGGCCTGCTGATGCCTGCCGTGCAAGCTGCTCGTGAAGCGGCTCGGCGAATCAAATGTGCCAATCAGCTCTCGCAGCTGGCGGTCGGCACGCTGACTTGGGAGACAAACCGGCAGCGTCTGCCAGGTTATCGGGAAGTGGTAGGTGGCAAGGAGGCATCTTGGTTCGTGCCGATTTTGGCCGAAATGGATCAGCAGCCGCTCTATGATCTCTGGAATGAATCGTCGGTGTCACTCACCGATGCTCGCTTGGCTCCCTACATCGCGACCATGCGTTGCCCGAGCAACTCAGCGCCGGATTCTAACTTCCCGCACAATTCGTACGTGGCCAATGGTGGGTACAAGCCGAGCGGTGCGAATCCAGCCGCGACCGCGCTCACGGCCGGTGCCCCCTATACGTATACCAATCCTTACGTCGAAGGTCCCGACAACGGTTTGTTCGTCAACGCCTTACCAGCGCCCGCGAATTGGAACGGCACGGTGATCATGCCCAGCAAAGTGACTCTGTCCAACATTAAGGATGGCATGAGCAACACGTTGATGTACTCGGAGTCGCTGCTGGCGGCTTACTGGACCAACGGCACGCTGAATAACAAGTACGAAGCGAGCTCGGCGCCGGCTTTCCCTGGTGGTTCAAACTTATTCTGCTGGCTCTATCGCAGCGATACGCCTCCCCCGATGCTGGCCGCTGACGCCAACATGCCTGAGCCCACCGCGACGACACAAGCGATGAAGATCAATCAGATGAAGAAGCAAGTGAACCAGTGGTCGCAGATGACGGAAGAATACTTGCGTCCCTCGAGTAATCACTCGGGCGGCGTCAACGCCGTCTTTGCCGATCGCCATGTCGCATTCTTGCGAGAAGGGATCGAATATCGCGTTTACGTGCAGCTTTGCACGCCCAACAGCGAGAAAGCAGTTGATCCCTACCGCTACATTCCGCTCAAGAGTGCCGATTACGAGTAAGCCTCGCGACTCATCGCCACGGGCGTAATCTATCGCCGATCCAACCATTCAGGATTCGTTGTGCATCACAACGAATCCTTTTTTATTGGGTCCAGCCGGAAATACCGGTGGGTATACGATTCATACTGACCAGTTGCTAGCGGCCGGGCCCTGGGACTCTCAGTAGGGATGCGATTACCTGACATACCGCGAGCTGAATATGGCCTTCGGCCAAACTCGGATAGGGATGCTAACGTTAACGAGGTCGGTGACGGTACGCGGGCGATGCCCGCGGCTACGGTGTCTGATGGCCTTCGGCCAAGTTATGGAACTGATGCTCATTCGTGCGATTCGAGAGATTCGAGAGATTTGCAGTTTTGTCGACCGATGGAATCTTCACCCGGCTCCACCCCTTACTTCTTCCCCAGTTTTCGCTGCGCTTGGAAGAAGCTGGTGAGCAGGCCTCCGCAGGCATCGGCGAGCACCCCGCCGATTACATGGCAGCGATGGTTGAGGCGTTGGTCGTTGAGCAGCTGGTAGAGAGATTGGACGGCACCGGCTTTGGGGTCGGTAGCGCCGAACACGACGATGGGAATACGGCTTTGCAGGATGGCACCGGCGCACATTGGGCAGGGTTCGAGTGTGACGTAGAGAGCGCAGCGTTCCAAGCGCCAGTCGCCGATTTGACTGGCAGCCTGGGTGATCGCGACCATTTCGGCATGAGCGGTCGGATCGTGGAGCTGTTCACGTTGATTATGAGCCGCCGCGATCACACGTCCATCGCGCACAATGACGGCGCCGATCGGCACTTCGTTTTCGCCCTGAGCAGCTTCGGCCTCGCGCAGAGCTTGCCGCATGTAGTATTCATGCGGCGACGCTAGGGGCAGTTGCTCGAACTCCTCGTCCCAATCGCTGCGATCCACTATTTGACCACCCGATACTGAAAGTTCTTGAGAGCGGCTTTGGTTTCGAACGTGGCGATCCCCAAGGGTCGCGAGGGGTCGACTTCATTACGAGTGTGAATGCGTTTGCCTTTAATGTCTTCGTCGATGATGGCTTCTCCATCGATCCAGCACTTAATTCGATCGGCTCGCACCTGAACTTTGAACTTGTACCATTTGCCGTTATCGAATTTGATAACTTTGGTGGTGTTATTGTCCGAAGCATCGTGACCGTCGATGCAGGAGATCCCGACGACACTGCCGGCCCAGCCACCCACGATGAAACTGGCATGCGAATCGCGCACCGGGAAGGTCAGCCCCACGAAGAAATCACTTCCCTCCACGCGCTTCGCTTCCAGGCTGATCTCGAAATCCTGTTTGGGGAACTCCTTGGTCCAGGTGAGACCTGTGAGGGGCGAGCCTTGTTCGAAAATCAGCTCGCCATTTTCAATATGAATCTCGCCATCACCGCCGAAGCGAGTGGGTTTCCAGTTGGTGAGTGACTTACCGTCGAAGAGTGGTCGCCAACCTTCTTCGGCATCAGCGGCCAGCAGTTGTCGTTCTCGATCATCCGGGACCAGACCGGGAAAGGTGGTGTCAAGCGTCCTGGCGATGGCCATGCCCGTCGCCAACGTCATGGTGGCCTTGATCACGGTTCTTCTGCTGTAGCGTTTATCGCCGGTTGAGTTCGTCAATCGCATGGTTGGCACGGCTCCTGTAGAATCACGGTTCAGGTTGCTCCTCTTCATCAACAGCGACAATGCTAACGTATGGCACTTCGAAAAAAAATCGTCCCGGTATTGCTCTGGTTTCACCCCTGGCTCTCCAGCGTGGTGTTGTTCTGTTACTGGGCGCTCTGGGTTTTCAGCACTCACATGCCCGGTAACATCCTCAGTGTTTGGTATTACACATGGTTGTACGGGGAATACACGGGTGAGAAGGTTGAGCCATCGTGGTCAATTCCGCATCTGGACAAGATCATTCATGGCTGTGCTTATTTCGGTCTCGCCGGTTTGGTGTGGTTAGTTTTTATCGCCGGACGCCGACGACCCGGACGCTGGTTCGTGCTGGCTGCCTTGCTGCTGAGTCTGCATGGAGCGATCGATGAGTTGACGCAGTCGCTGATTCCCGATCGTTACGCTGATTTTTATGATTGGCTCTGTGACTCCATGGGAGCGAGTATCGGCCTTTTGGTGGGTTGCTGGCTTGATCGCCGTTTTCTTCATCAGCGGACTGCCAGTTAAGTGACGAATGGAGCGACGCATGGAGCCGCGCATGGCACCGGCAGATTTGCACTATTCCGCCTGGGCACCTCGCGATGCTCCGTGGCGTACGCTGCTGCAATTCCTGGTGACGGCGATTCTCGTCGTGGCTGTCGAGAGAGCGGATACCGGTCGAGGCCTGAGCTTCTTTATTGTCGGTGCTTTGTTGCTGGTCAGTTGGCGGCAGTGGTTCCCCATTCGGTATGAGATTGGCCCAGCTGGTATCGTGGAATTGACGTGGTGGGGAAGTCGCCGAGTGGCATGGTCGCTGATCGCGCGCTGGAAACCGCTGCGCGACGGAGCGTTACTGCTTCCCGATTGGGATGACACTCCGCTGGCCGCCTGGCGCGGTCGCTGGTTGCCGTGGAATGGCCGGCGCGAGCAGCTGCAGGCACTGCTGGAGTTCTACGTACCGCGACCCGTCTCGGCCTCAACCACCAAGAACTCCATCATTCCTGAATAATCGGAGTCGAGTATGTTGAAACTGATCTGCTATCCACCGGTCGAAGAAGAGCGGCTGCAAGCCATGCAGCAGGTGGCAGCCGCCGATCAGTTACAGGTCGTCTCGTGTGCCACCGAGCAGCAGGCATTAGCGGAGATCGTCGAGACGGAAGCGTTCTTCGGTAAGATCACGCCGCCACTGCTGGCCGCCGCTCGAAGACTGCGCTGGGTCCAGTCGGCAACGGCAAGTCTTGAACATTACATCTTTCCAGAGCTTGTCGAGCATCCCTGTACGTTGACGAATATGCGCGGACTATTCTCCGACGTCATTGCCGATCATGTGCTGGGTTATGTTCTCTGCTTTGCTCGCAACCTGCATCTGTATATTCGTCAGCAGCAACAAGCGGTGTGGTCACCGATTGGTGGTGAAAACCAGCGCACCACCTTTTCCGCGGGTCCCTGTTTTGTCAGCGATATGGATCGAGCTCACAGGCACCTCAGCGATGACACGCTCGGGATTGTCGGACTGGGACAGATCGGTCAAGAGGTCGCTCGGCGTGCACTTGCTTTTGGGTTGCGAGTGCTAGCGGTTGATCCGGTGGTGAACGCGGCGCCTGACGGAGTGACGCTGCTGGGCGGCATCGAGCAGCTCGATGATTTACTGAGTCGCAGTGATTATGTCGTGATTTGTGCGCCCCACACGCCCGCCACGGCAGGGCTCTTCAACGCGCAGCGATTGGCCCGAATGAAATCGACTGGCTATCTGATCAACATTGGTCGAGGTGCGATCGTGAAGCTGGACGATTTAGTGGCCGCGCTGCAAGCCGAACGAATTGCTGGTGCGGCGCTGGATGTCTTCGAAACGGAACCTTTACCCGACCAGCATCCACTCTGGCGAATGCCGAACGTCATTATCACTCCGCACGTCGCAGCCTGTTCGGTCCATATTGCCGCACGTCATCGCGCGACGCTACTAGAAAACATCCGCCGCTTCGTGGCCGGCGAACCGCTGAACAACGTGGTGCGCAAGGCGGAATGGTTTTGAGGAATCTGCGGAGCTGGGCATGCCGCCGCTCAGGTACGCTCGCTTATCGTTGATCGCGACGTAAATGTTGGTTGAACCAGTTGAGGTTTCGCTGCATGCAGTCGAGTGACAATTACGGTTTCTCGATCCCATGAGGAGTGCGCGGGGAGATGATCATTTAGAATTCCAATAAATCTTGACGTTATGGGTTTGACGTCCGACGGCGACGATGTCGACGCGGCCGTCGCCGTTCAAGTCACCCGCTGCCAGATCCTCGACGGCGACGCTGCCCGGGTCGATCATTTGCCGTGACCACTTGCCCGCGGCTGCATCGGTCGGATCATAGATACGCACTCCACGACGATTCTGTGGATCGAGATCATCGCGCACGCCGATGATCAGTTCTTCGTCGGCATCATCATCCAGGTTTGCGCAGAACACGCCGTGGCCCCAGGCGAGTTTTTCATCGAGCACATGCCGTTGCCAGAGCCATTCATTGGGCTTTGCGCTGGGATCGATGGCTGGGGCGGCGGTGGTTGGTCGAGTGTAAACAACAACTTGACTGCCATGCCACGGTTCGATGGTCGCCACGTAATCCGTCTTACCCAGTTTTCCGTATTTGATTTCACTGGCGCCACGATTGGGTGAAGTGGCTTGGTTACCGGTGCCGATTCGAGTGCGTTGCCAGTTGCCACTGGGCGTGCGGCGCAGCCAATGCACTCCTTCAAAACTCACCAGCAGCAGGTCCAGTTTGCCATCGCCATCAACGTCGGCGGGGATGAGGTTATGGGTGACATGCACATCTTCATTGAGGACTTTAGGGACCCACGGATCACGGCGAGGATCTTTGGGGATGGTGTAAGCGAGTAGACGAACGGGTGCTTCGGCCCAATTCGGTTTGGTTGTTCCGCGACCCATCAGCGGTGACACAATCAGTTCGGCTCGCCCGTCGGCATCGAGATCGGCGAATTGCATGCGATGCACCGTTGGCTCTTCGCCAATCGGATAGACTCGCCAGGCGTCTTGTGGTTTCTCACCGCGACCGATCCATTGAATGGTACCGCCCTTGGTCGTATCGAAGGGACGCCAATCAGCGCCTACGGCGAACTCTGGCAATCCATCTCCATCAATGTCGTGGGGAGCGAAACAGACATTGTCTTTTTTGATTTGTCCCGGTCCGACCAAAACATGTTCGTTCCAATTCGGGTTTTCCAACCAGAGGATCCGTTCGGAGTCGACAATGCAGATGTCGAGTCGCTTATCGGCGTTCATGTCGAGGAGGCGGACGGCGTAGCCGACGGTAAGTTTTGTAGGTAACTCCTGTTCACGAAGCGCGACGTCGGCGGCCAGGAGGGATGGGATGCTGATCGCCAGAGTGCTCGCTGCTGACGTCAAGTTGGCGATCAAGATCACTAGCAGGTTGATACGACGTGTCGTGTTCATCGAAGATTCCTGTGGACGATTGGTCGAGTTTTGCGAGGGGCGGCTGGTGGATGCAACCTTCCCCATGGGATAGCTGGCACCGTACAATCCAGAACCGGTGGCCAGTGTAACGTCTGCTGCAGCTGCCGCGCAACCATGAATCGATGGCCGTAAAAAAAGTTTTCTTCTTTCCTCTTTGAGCGACTCAATTAATCATGCAGCCTGTATTGATCTCCGGTCATTGGCGTCCCGCGTATGGGAATCAATCGTTTCGAGCGGAAAATCCTCGTACCAAGGAGCCTTTGGCAGACGAGTATCCGGTGAGTTTCTGGGCAGACTGCGACGAGGCGTTGACGACCGCGACGGCGGCTGCAGCGGCGCTGCGAGCATTACCGCGAGAAGCGATCGCGAACTTCTTGGAATTGTTTGCAACGCGCATCGAGGCTCGGCGGGCGGAGTTGGTCGAGATGGCTCATCTGGAAACAGCACTGCCCAAGGCTCCACGCTTGAATGATGTTGAGTTGCCGCGTACGACGGCGCAGTTGCGACAGGCAGCTGCGGCAGCTCGCGAGGGCTCCTGGTCGTTACCGACCATTGATAGTGCCGCGAATATTCGCTCGTATCTGGCACCAATAGGACCGGTCTGTGTATTTGGTCCCAATAATTTTCCGTTCGCGTTCAACAGTTTAGCGGGCGGTGATTTTGCGGCCGCGATCGCCGCCGGCAATCCGGTGATTGGGAAAGCGAATTCCTCACATCCGGGAACAACTCGGTTATTTGCCGAAGAAGCTCTGGCAGCACTGCAGTCCGCAGGGTTGCCCTTGGGAACCGTGCAGCTCATCTATCGCACGGGACATGCGGATGGCGAACGATTGGTGTCGGATCCGCGAGTGGGCGCGACGGGCTACACCGGTAGTCGCTCCGCAGGTCTGGCACTCAAAACGGCAGCCGATCGAGTTGGCAAGCCGATTTATCTGGAGTTGTCGAGTGTCAATCCGGTGGTGATTTTGCCGGGCGCGCTGCGGGAGCGACTGGATGACCTGGTGCAGCAGTTTTCGAGTAGCTGTTTGATGGGGACCGGGCAGTTTTGCACCAATCCGGGACTGGTGGTTCTGGTCGCGGGTGCGGAGACCGAAGAGTTCATCGGCAAGGTGGCGGCGGCATTCAAGCAGGCTCCCGTCGGTACTTTGCTGTCGAAGAATGTGGAAGCCTCGCTGCGGCACGGAATCCATACGCTCACCGCTGCCGGTGCGGAAGTTGTGGTGGGCAACACCGACGGTGGTGGAACCGGCTACTGTCACGCGAACACGCTATTGCGAGTAACGGGAAGTCAGTTTTTGCAGCATCCGGAAGAGTTACAAGCAGAGGCGTTTGGGAATGAGGCGCTGTTTGTTGTCGCCGACAGTTTGGCTCAAGCCGGTGTGATCCTCGATCACATGGAAGGTAACCT
This sequence comes from Pirellulaceae bacterium, assembly GCA_044235425.1. Lineage (GTDB taxonomy): Bacteria > Planctomycetota > Planctomycetia > Pirellulales > Pirellulaceae > JBJSXJ01. The sequence continues at coordinate 46,799 of JBIIHW010000024.1, read as the reverse complement.
CACCGGTTGCATCTACTCCGACACTCAGGGCAGCGATGATGATGCCTATGACCATCTGGCACCTCGGCTACGACAACGAGTAGGCCGGTTGCTGAATGACAAAATGCCAACGGGCGTAGCGGTCAGTTCGGCGATGAACCATGGCGGGCCATTTCCCGCGACGGGCCATCCAGGCTTTACCGCAGTCGGCATTCCGGCCTCACTACGCCGCTTCGGCATGCTGCAATGTTTCGATGGCGTGCGACCGCAGCGCTTACCCGACGCTCTGCGCGACAAAAACCCCAACGGCATGTGGCGGCTCATCAACGGCACGTGGAGCACGGGGGATGTGGGCGGGTAAGCGGCAGCCTGTAGCAAGGCAAATCCCGGCCCGGACGGCCAGACACCTATCAGCCCCTGGCAACGCCAGGGGTAGGCGAGCCGCTCCCTTTTCCTTCCTTCAATATCCCCGTTCCCCGGGTCGGTCGGTGCGACTCGGCGGAGCCTAGGGCAGGGGCACAATCCGCGGCTGACCAAATAAACCACGCGTATACAGGAAGTTGGTTGGCACGTTCGCCGGTGGTGGAACGGCGGGTCGCATGGTGGTGACGAAATTCGGCGACGCTGTGTAAGCTGGGGCGGCAGCGTAGCTGGGTGCTGGCGCGTATGCTGGCGCGGCAGCATAGGCGGTTGCCGGTGTGTAGCTGGGTGCAGCAGCATAGGCGGGCGGCATGACGTAGGCTGGTTTTGCGGCATAGGTGGGAGTGGCGGGACGTGCCGAACCAAACCAACTGCCCACGGGCGGATTCCACCAGCGAGCTGGCGGCGCTGGATAGGATGGAGCTGCATAAGAGGGCGCAGGGTAGTATGCGGCCACTGGATAGGAAGGCGTCGCCGGGTAGGACGGCACGATATACGGAGTACCGGCGCCATAAGCCGGCGGCGGATAAGCGGCAGCTGAGTAGTTGGGAGCGGCATACATCGGTGTCGTATAAGCCGGTGTCGTATAAGCCGGTGCCGCATAGGCCGGTGCCGCAGAGGCAGGTGCTGAGTAAGCGGGAGCGGGGTATCCTGAAACCGGATTGCTGGGCAGTGTTTGCCAGGTTTGCTGTGCACTTGCGCTCGAGGTGAGTGTCAGCAACAGCAGTCCACCATAGAGTGTCATGCGAGTCATTCGTACGTTCCTCGTGCCAGGGGTACCAAGGGTTCAGACGAGCGATAGTCGGGTGATGACCGGGCGAGGTGCGAATGTCTTGGAATGTCCGAGCCAACCTCGACCGTCGACTAAAGCAAAATCCATCATTTCGTGGCAGCTTTTTCTCGTCAAATGCCTGATGACCCGGAATGACCGTTGAAATCCATTTTTTTGGAAATCGAATTCCGATCATAACGATTAGCGAGTGATACCGATGTCGATGAACGTCCCGGGGCGCGAGACAGCCGAGTCTTGCGACCGGCAGCCGCTAGCGGGGAACCTGGCCCAGCCGCGAGAAGAACCGCTGGAAATACAGAACTGGGGCGACGGCGAGCAGTGGTTGTGGCTGGAGCCCGCGAGCTTGGTGACGGTATTTCCGAGTCAACTGGGCTGGATTGCGGTACGGTGGCGCGGCACTTTGCTCGCTCAGCTTTCTTTCGGTCATGAGGCTCCGACAGACGCATTGCAGGCGGTCCTTCCCGGCTCAGCGGACGCTTGCCAGCGCCAGCCGGCGGATACGGTGTCGGACGAGCGCCAGGAGCTAGTGCGACGATTACGACGGTATGCAGAGACGTTTAGTGGCGGGGATTTTCGGGATGTCGCGATTGATGAAGATGGGCTCACTGGTTTCCAGCGTCACGTCATCGCTCGTTGTCGCTCGATTCCTTGCGGCGAAACAAGGACCTACGGCGAGATCGGTCGACAGGTCGGATCGCCGCAAGCGGCGCGGGCGGTGGGCCGTGTGATGGCTCAAAATCGAGTGCCATTGGTGGTGCCGTGTCATCGAGTGGTCGGAGCGAGTGGACAGCTGGTTGGTTTTTCCGCTCCGCAGGGTGTGACGATGAAGCAACGTTTGCTTGCCGGTGAGCGAGGCCGTGCGTCATAGCGTCATCCACCTGTCTTCCGTATCATGGCAGCATGCTCATCACCAGTGTTCACAATCCGCGAGTGAAGGAAGCGGTCAAGCTCCGCGATCGACGCGATCGTCAGCGTCAAGGTCGACTGCTGATTGATGGAGTGCGCGAGCTTCGTCGGGCGCTGGAGGCGGGGGTCGAGATCTTGGAATTATTCTTTTGTCCGGAACGCTGTGCGGGCGAAGAGGCCTATGCACTACTGGCTCAGGCTGGTGAGCTGGGCCAACGAGCACCAGAGGTTTGTACGGTAACGCCCAACGTGCTCGAGAAGCTTGTTTACGGTGAGCGCGCCGAGGGGTTATTGGGAGTGGCACGTTTGCCGCGCAGGACGCTTGCTGATCTGACGCTTCCCGCCAGCGGCTTGATCCTGGTCCTCGAACAATTAGAAAAACCTGGCAACGTAGGAGCGGTCTTGCGGACGGCGGATGCCGTGGGTGCGGCGGCCGTCATCAGCTGTGGTGGTACAGACCTATACAATCCCAATGTGATTCGAGCGAGTTTGGGGACGATCTTCACTGTGCCGGTGTGTGCCGCCGAAAGTGCTGCCGCCAAGGAATGGCTCCTTCAGCAACGAACTCGCATGTTCACCGCGCGCGTGGATGGCACGGTCGAATATACCGCAGCGGATCTCACCGGCCTCGTGGCGCTGGTGTTTGGCGCTGAGTCGCAGGGGTTGAGTGATGAGTGGTTGGGACCGGAGGTGACCCCGATTCGGCTGCCGATGCTGGGACGTGCCGATAGTCTAAACGTGTCGGTTGCGGCGGCCGTGATCAGCTACGAATCGCTGCGGCAACGCCAGATGGCGATCACGGCCGGTGGATAAACTCGCGTGACCCAGGATTCGGCATCGGGAAGTTGGCCCGGATCAAACCGTTCGTCGGATTCCACCACCAGTAAGCTGCCCGGTGGAGCTCGATCGCGCAATTGAGTCACGAGTTGAATTACTTCGTCGGGGCGAGTGACGAAGAGGGAGTAAGGCGGACAGCAGAAGATCAGCCAGGGTCGTCCTTGCCATTCGCTTAACAGGTCACGTCGAGTGCCATCGGGATTAGCGAGTGTGCCGGCGAAAAATCGTTTGGCCCAGACAAACGTGTCGCTCGAAAGCACCTCGACTCGGTCGCCTAGTTGCATTTCGACGGCTCGTCGTTGCATCTGTCGCGCGGTGGGAAAATGTCGTTCGAGCAGTAGAGCGGCAGTGGCACCGCGACTGAGCGCCTCGAAGGCCAGCACCCCGGTCCCCGCAAACAGATCGATCACCTGCGTACCTTTGACATTGTCGGCGAGCAGGTTGAATACCGCCTCACGCACTCGATCTTTCATCGGCCGCAGGTGATCACCGCCTAAAAACGGTAACACTCGGCCACGCAGCGATCCACCAATAATTCGCACCTCCCCCGTCGGCTGCTCGGAACCGCCTCGAGCAGCGGGAGTTGGTCGAGGTGCTGTTTCCTCATGCGAGGAATCCTGCCGTGAACGATCGGTTGAACGACGACGTCCCATCCTCTCAACCAACCTTTCTGCCGCTGAGCGTAGTCTCGCCAGCGACCTGGTAAACGAACCTGATTTGAGTTTTCGAGCGACCGCCGAGTCACTGCTCGGCTGAGAAGTTTTTAGCAGCCTGGGCGGGGGGCGTCTACCCGCAGCATCCTTCGCTGGTAGAATACGGAGCTTGCAGGACGTGGGCAAAAGCCCGTCCCTGAAGATGCTTATCAGGTCTTCCCAAAAAGTGGAGTGCGACGCGATGAACAGGATCGGCTATCTGCAGCGAATCTCGGCGGTGCGGTCTTTTTGGTTCGGAAGTTTGATGACGACCAGCTTGGCGATGCTCGGTGTATCCGTCGAGCCGCAGTGGCTGCGAGCGGATGATGAGCCCAAACCAGCGGCTGAGAAACCTGCAGCTGAGAAGCCAGCGGCTGAAAAGCCAGCGGCTGAGAAGCCATCGGCTGAGAAGCCAGCGGCTGAGAAGCCTGCAGCTCAGAAGCCAGCGGCTGAGAAGCCAGCGGCTGAGAAACCTGCTCCGGTCGAAGGTGAGCAGGCGATCAAGGAATATCAAGCCAAACTGGCCGAATGGAAAGGTGTGCTGAAGGATCTGCGAGCGATCAAGGTTAAGTTCCAGACGGCGCCGGACGCGGAAGCGGCGGAACTGCGAAAGTCGTGGGACGAGTCGGTGAAGAAGGGTGATGCCTTGATTCCGCAACTGCGGACGCTCGGTACCGCCGCCTACGTCGCTCAGCCCAATGTGGACCTCGCTCTAGCTCGTTTCCTCGTCAACATGCTCGAGGATGATGTGCGACAGGATCGCTACGAGGATGCATCCGTCTTGGCGCAGACGTTACTGGATAACCAATGTGAGCTGGCGGAGCTCTACCAATTTGCAGGTGTCGTCGCCTTTTCGCTCAATCAATTCGATAAGGCGGACGAGCTTTTCAAGAAGGCGGCGGATGCGAACGCGCTCACGAACGAGTTAGCCAAGAAGTTTCAAGTTTCCGTTGATGAATACAAGAAGTTGTGGGAAGTGGAAGAGAAATTGCGACAAGCGGAGTCGCAAAAAGATGATCTGCCGCGAGTCAAAATCAAGACATCCAAGGGTGACATGGTCATCGAGTTGTTTGAGAATGAAGCTCCGGAGACGGTGGGCAACTTCATTAATTTAGTGGAGAGCAAGTTCTACAACGGTTTATCGTTCCATCGAGTGCTCGGGAATTTCATGGCTCAGGGGGGCTGCCCGATTGGCACTGGCACGGGCGATCCCGGCTACAAAATCTACTGTGAATGGCCAAAGGACAATCGTCGCAGTCATTTCCGTGGCACGTTGAGTATGGCTCATGCTGGCAAGGATACCGGTGGTTCGCAATTCTTCCTGACGTTTGTACCAACGAGTCATCTGAACGGCCGTCATACGGTTTTTGGTCGAGTGGTCGAGGGGCTGGATGTGCTCGCCAAGATTCAGCGCATCAATCCCGAAGATCCCTCTCGCACTCCGCCCGACAAAATGTTGGAGGTAACGGTGTTGCGAAAGCGGGACCATGAGTATGTTCCCAATAAGGTGAAATGATTTGCGAGCTCGTACTAGGACCGGCGATGGGTAACAATTCCCAGTTTCGTGACGGCCTGTGGTACGCTTGCCTGATATGGATTACGGCGAGTGCCGGTGGCTTGTTGAATGGCACTGATCTTGGCCGATCGGTTGAGGGCGATGAGCGATCGGCGTCGGTGGCCGAACCGCAGCCGGTCGAGGAGTTCGCGAAAGTCAAAGCCGAATGGGATGTGCTCGAAAAGCGACTCAGCGACATGATCGCCCAGTTTCGGGAAGTGCCTGCGGAGCAGCGTGAGCCGCTCCGCAAGGCGTATCTGGAATTGGTTGCCAGTGCACCGCGAGCTCTTTCGCGATTGCGGTCGTCGTCGATCGCTGAGTATCGCCGGCTGGGAAATGAACAAAAAGAAGTTGTTCGCACGCTCCTCGGCTTACTCTCCAACGATCTCAAAACGGACCAATACGCGCAAGCACTCGAGATCGCTCGCCTACTGATCGAGCGAGAATGTCCGGACAAGACGCTGCTCGGCAAAGCTGCCGCCGCTGCTTATGGCTTAAATGATTTCTCCACCGCTCAGCGTTATCTGCAGCAAGCTGCCGAGGCTAACTTGCTTGATGCCGCTCAAAAGATGCTGCTGGCTGAATTAACGGAGATACGCGAGGAGTGGGAAGAGGAGCAGCAGCGCCGGGAGCGCGAGCGAAAGGCGGATGACTTGCCGCGAGTGCGCTTGACGACGAGTAAAGGCGAAATCGTTGTGGAATTATTTGAAAATGAAGCACCACAGACGGTTGCCAACTTCATCCATTTGGTTGAGAACAAGTTTTATGATGGCCTGACATTCCATCGTGTGGTGGGCGGATTACTCGCGCAAGCCGGCTGTCCGAAAGGTGACGGCACGGGAGGACCTGGTTATCGTATTTACAGTGAAGTAGACCGCGAGGATGCGCGGCATCACTTTGCAGGCTACCTAAGTCTGGCACATGATGCGGGTGCAAATACCGGTGGCTCGCAGTTTTTTTTCACCTTCGCCCCCGCTTTTCAGCTCGACACCAAACACACGGTGTTCGGTCGCATCTTGGAGGGTCAAGAAGTATTGACCAAACTGCATCGGCGCCAGACGACTCAAGCAGCTGAAGAGTCTGATCGCATCGTACGCGCCGTCGTCATCCGTAAACGCTCGCATGCCTACGAACCGCGCAAGGTGAGCGCCGATAGGAAGTGAAGCTGATTTCGCACGAGGGTGTCTCCGCGCGTAATTCACCCGTGTCGCCTTGAGCAATTCAACTGTGTCTCCGGGCGCCATCGTGCGCTACGAGTTCGTCACTTCGGTTCCGCCTTGATGGAGATCCGCGACGGAATCACTGCCATAGATCCAGAACCAATCGAGATCAGCATTTCCGAAGAGGGAATCGATAGCAGCGGCGTCATCGGTGGCGGTGGTGCCATGGACGGTGACACTGCCATTAGAACCGCCGCCGTTTACCAGATTGGCGATCCGATCGGGATAACCGATATCGCTCCGTTGCCACTCGGCTTGCACGGCCAGCACGGATGCCAAGTTGAGCGCTCGAGTAGTTTCATTGTAGTAGGTTAGCAGACTGCCGATGATGAGATCATCACCATTTCCGCCGGTGACCATATCGGCGCCACTTCCGCCCACCAGTATGTCTGCTCCATCGAGGCCATTGATTGTGTCGTTTCCAGCTCCGCCGAAGATGACGTTGTTGGCGGCGTTTCCTTTGAGTGTGTCGCTGCCGCTGGAGCCGACCAGCATTTCGAATGTAGCGTTACTCGACAGCATAATTTTCAAATTTGCATTGACCGTCTGGAGGGTGGTCGAAGCAAGATCCACGGTGACAGCAGTGGTGGATGCACTCAAGTCGAGTAGATCATTGCCGCCGCTGGTGGCTTCATTGAGCGTATCGCTACCGAGTGCGGTATCAGCTTTGAACTGATAAATATCGTTGCCGTCGTTCCCGCTCAGCGTGTCATTGCCGGCATTGCCAATCAGGATATCGTCACCGGCGCCTCCTGAAATCGTATCATTTCCCGCATTACCATCGATCCGATTGTTGTTGGCATTGCCTGTAAGGGTATCGTTGAGTGATCCACCGATGAGTCGCTCCATGCTGGTGTCAGAACCTAGATTCAGCGTCAAATTGGCGTTCACGGTTTGCGCTCCACTCAGGCCGAGATTCACGGTCACTGGGACCAGCGTGGTGGTGGTAAAGTCGAGTGTATCATCGCCGCCTTCGGATTCGTCGATGGTGTCGCTACCTTGGGCCGTATTCGTGTTGTATCGGTAGCTATCATTTCCGGCGCCGCCGCGCAGAACATTGCTGAGAGCATTTCCGGTAATAGTGTCATTGAATGCGGTACCGGTGAGGTTCTCGAAGGCGGTGGCGGAACCTAGGACCAACGACAAATTCGAATTCACAACCTGAGAGGTGGCGGTGCCGAGGCTAACCGTCACCCCTAACGTGGTCGAAGCTGAAAAGTCCAGCAAGTCAACTCCGGCCGAATCAGAAAGGGTATCCGTCCCGAGAGCGGTTGTGGTGTTGAACAGGTAAGTGTCGTTACCGCCGCCGCCGTTCAGCGTATCGTTACCGCCCAAGCCGGCCAGTATGTCATTACCATCACCACCGAGGATGGTATTCGCCAGCGAATTGCCGGTGAGCGTATCGGCCAGTGGAGTGCCCGTCACACGTTCCATCGAGTTGTTTGCAGTTAAGGTCAGCGACAGATTGGAGTTTACGGTTTGAACCGTCGTCACTCCCAGGTGGACGGTGACCGGTAGGGTCGTCGTGGACGAGAAGTCGAGCAGATCGAGGCCACCACCGGCTTCATTAATCGTATCCCCACCCAGGGCCGAATCGGCATCGAATAGATAGATGTCATTGCCGCCACTACCGATCAGTGTGTCGTTGCCAGCACCACCCGTGATCGTGTCATTACCAAGGTTGCCGGTGATCGTATTCGCGTTCGCGTTGCCGATGAGGGTGTCGCTCTGCGAGCCACCGAGCAGGTTTTCAAAGTTCGCGCCGGAACCGAGTATCAGCGCCAGATTCATGTGAACGACTTGCACCATGTCGAGATTTAGATTCACGGACACTGCGACAGATGTAGTCGTCGTGAAATCGAGCGTATCGATTCCACCACCGGATTCGTCGATGGTATCCGTGCCAAGTGCGGTGTTGGCATTGAACCGATAGCTGTCGTTGCCGGCACCACCCACGAACAGGTTGTTCAGCGTGTTACCGGTAAAGGTATCGTTCAGACTGGTACCCTTGATATTTTCAAACGCGGTTGCAGAGGTCACGATCAGGGATAGATTGCTGTTCACCACCTGAGTGGTCGTGATACCAAGATTGACCGTGGCGCCCAAGGTAGTGGAACCGGAGAAGTCGAGCAGGTCGGTTCCAGCGGCATCGGTCAGGGTATCGGTGCCCAAAGCGCTATTGGTGACGAAGATGTAGGTGTCATTGCCGTTGCCGCCGTTCAGCGCATCAGCTCCACCCAGACCCGTGAGCGTATCGTCGCCGTCACCGGCCAGAATCGTGTTCGCCAGCGAGTTGCCGAGCAACGTGTCGTTCAGCGGGGTGCCCGTTATATTCTCGATCGTGGACGCCGAGCCCAGAATGAGTGATAGGTTTGAGTTAACCGACTGAATGGTTGCCAATCCGGTATTCACGGTCACTGCCAGCGTGGTGGTGGAGGAGAAATCAAGTGTGTCGACACCACCGCCCGCTTCGTCAATCGTATCGGTGCCCAGTGCGGAGTCTGCAGTGAACTGATAGAAGTCGTTGCCGGCACCTCCAATGAGCGTATCGTTGCCAACGCCACCGACGATCGTGTCACTACCGGCATTGCCACTGATAATGTTTGCGTTGGAGTTACCGATGAGGGTGTCGTTTAGTGCGCCGCCGAGCAGATTTTCGAAATTCGTACCGGTGCCCAGGATGAGCACGAGGTTGGAATTCACGGCCTGGGCATCGTTGATGCTGAGGTTAACCGAAACGGCCGCTGCAGTCGTGGTCGAGAAGTCAACGGAATCAATTCCGCTGCCCGTTTCTTCGAGAGTGTCGGTGCCCTGAGTCGTATTGGTATTGAAGCGGTAGCTGTCATTTCCAGCTCCACCACGGAATACGTTGTTGGCACTGTTGCTGACGAAGACATCATTCAGCGCCGTGCCATTCACATTTTCAAAAGCACTCGCAGAACTTAGCACCAGCGACAGTCCTGTATTGACCACCTGGCTGGTTGTGACGCTCAGATTGACGCTTACCCCGAGTGTGGTGGAGGCAGAAAAATCTAATAAATCAACTCCACTGGAGTCCGTCAGTGTATCGGTGCCCAGCGCCGAGTTCGTGTTGAAGAGATAAGTATCATCACCGTCGCCGCCATTGAGTACATCATTTCCGGCTAAGCCTGACAGCAAGTCATTTCCACCGTTGCCCAGAAGCGTGTTGGCGTTCGCATTTCCAATCAAGTTGTCGTTCAGAGGGCTGCCCCAAACCGATTCGAACGTGGTCGCAGAACCGAGGATGAGCGACAGATTCGAGTTGATTACTTGAGTGGTGGCGAGACCAAGATTTACGGTGACGGCGAGCGTTGTGGAATTGGAAAAGTCGAGTGCATCGATGCCGCCACTCGATTCGTCCAGGGTATCGGTTCCCTGAGCGGTGTCCGTGTTGAAGCTGTAGCGATCGTTGCCGGTTCCTCCGGACAGCGAATCGTTACCAGTGCCGCCGACGAGCACGTCGTCTCCAGCACCACCGGTGATGACATTGGCCAGCGAGTTACCCGTCAGACTGTCCGCCAGTGAACCGCCGATCAGGTTTTCGATGGAGGAGTCACTGTCGAGAGTGAGTGACAGATTGGCGTGTACGACTTGGGTCGTCGTTTGACCAAGGTCTACGGCGACGGGAACCGAGGTGGTGGTCGAGAAGTCCAGCGTATCGGTGCCGCCTCCCGACTCGTCGATCGTATCGCTTCCCTGGGCTACACCGACATTAAACCGATACGTGTCATTGCCTGCTCCGCCTTTGAGCAGATTATCGAGACTGTTTCCGCTGAGGAAATCATCGCTCGGCGTGCCATAGACATTCTCGATGGCACCGCTGGCGGACAGGATCAAGGACAGATTCGAGTTGACAACCTGCGAAGTCGTGGCGGCCAGATTCACGGTTACGGCCAAGGTAGTCGCGCTGGAGAAATCGAGAGTGTCGGTGCCACTGGTATCGGTAACGGTGATCGTGCCCTGATTACCGGAAATACCGTCGATGGCCACATCCCAGCTCAACAGATACGTATCGTCACCCGCTCCACCAGCCAGCGTATCGCTGCCGCGGGACGAGCGAAGGGTATCGTTTCCTGCTTGGCCATCGATCACATTTTGCAGACTGTTTCCCCAGAGTGTGTCATTCAGTTGACCACCGATCAGGTTTTCGATGGTGGTCGATGATGGTAATGTGAGGTTGAGGTTGGAGTTGATTAACTGCGTGAAGGTTGCCCATAAACTGCATTCAATCGTCTTCGTGCTGGTGCTGGAAAAATCAAGCGTATCAATTCCGCTGATATCAACAATCGTGTCTGATCCCTGAGCAACGTCGGTATCGAATGTATAGCGATCATTACCGTCACCTCCGTCGAGCGTATCGGCACCGCCGCCACCGGAGAGGGTGTCATCTCCCAAGCCGCCTTGGAGAGAGTTATTAGCAGCGTTGCCGGTAAGTTGATCGGCGAGTGGCGTGCCGATGATGTTCCTTAAAGCGGTCCCCGCGGTGATCGTCAAAGTTTGATTGGCGCTGGTGGTTTGAGCTGTGGTGAGCGATAGATCGAGGGTCACTCCGGTGGTTGTGGTGGACGATAAGTCGATGACGTCGATGCCAGCGACATCGGTGATGGAATCGTTGCCGAGTGGGCTGTCGTGATCGAACACGTACGTGTCGTTCCCGTTGCCGCCGCCGAGTGCATCGTTGCCTACGGAGCTGATGAGCGTATCGTTGCCATCACCGCCATTGAGTGAGTTATCGCCGGCACCTCCGTCGAGAATATCAGCGGCCGAACCGCCTGTGATGGTGTCATTGCCTGAACCGCCTAACACAAAAATCGGCAACGTGGCAGCGGAGGCGTTGATGGTGTCATTGCCATCACGACCACGGACTCGAATTTGTGTGATTCCAGCCGTGGAGTAGCTGTAGTTGGTGGAGCCAACGGAAATGTTCAGCGAGCCACCGATCGTAATTGTGTCAGCCGTCGGGCTGCCATGCACATAGATAATGCCAGCACCGGGGTTGTAGGCACCGACAAAACTAAGGGTGAGATCAGCGGCGTTGTCGGGTGGATCGCCACCTAGTCCATAGCTGCTGTCCGCCGTCAACAAGATTCCATAATCTGTCGACGACTCGGACACACCCGAGCCGGGCAGGGGAATTCGTCCGGATCCGGTGCCGATGGGAAAGTTGACCGTGTGCGTTCCTAAGGTTAAGTCGGCAGCAGCTTGGATCAAGACGGTGGCTAATGAGGTATCGCCCGTGTCGGGTATGGTATCGCTGGAGAGCAGCGCGGTGAGCGAGAACGCGCCGGAGTTGGCGACGAGCATTTCGTAGGTCACTGACAACGTCGTGCCATCTGTAGAACTGACCGACAACAGTTTCACGGGAGCGGCCGGCAGAACCTGATTCCAAGTTACGCTGCTCGTCCCATCTCCATAGTGCCCAATGAGATCGCGAACGGCGGAGTTCTTCACCGATAGCGTGAAAGTGCCACTGTAGCTCGTACTCATCGTAAGACCAGAGATTTGATACTGGTTATTCCCGAGTGAACTAATCGTGACATCATTACTCAGGGCAACTGGCGAGCCATTCAGAGTCAGCGAAAGATCGCTCGGCGTGAACGTTGATTCCTGAATGGGTTCGCTGAATGTCAGCGTAACGCTCGAGAGCGGCAAGAGACGCGAATTTGGGGTGATTGTAGCGAACTGAGCAACCGGCCGAGTTCGATCGAGCTGGATCGCGGCGCCGGAGTTGATGAGGGCGTTCGTGCCGTTGTTAAAAGAGATCAGTTCTCGTGCGCCTGATGCAGATCCATTCGAGATTCCAATCGTGGCACTCGCACCACGATTCATCGCCGTCACTCCAAAATTCAGATCGGGATAGTTGAACGTGATACGGCCATCGCTACTACCCGTGTTTAACTCCAGAATTGCCTGAAAGGTGCCTGTTGTGGACGAACCACTGGTCCCCGTCACGTTACTCCATTCCACAATTAAGCGATCTGCTGTGCCATCGGCATTCGTGTCTTCAAGTTTCGACAGGACCGCGCCAGCGGTGCTGGAACCTAACACTAAGTCATCCCAGAATGGAGCGATCGTGGGCTGTGAGGGGGAACTCACCAAGTTGTTATTGGTCGCCGAACTATTGGCGGATCCAAACGTGATCAAACCGTTTTCAGAGACATACAAAGAGGCAGCGCCGGTATAGTTCGTGCCATAAAAGCGGAACGTGTTTGCGCCGAGATTCAGCGCAGTGGTGGCGGTTCCCGAACTGCTGTTGAGCAGTGTTGTGACGTTGCTACCGCCGGAGGTGAGATCGAGTGATTCATAGGTTAGAGCGGCGCCGAGATAAATCGACGGTGTGGCGGGGGCATTGGCGGCAAGATAATTGAGTGTGCTGTTCAAGTTCAGCCGACCGCCCGTAATCGTTTTGCCGCTGTAGGCTGGCTTCAGGTCAACCCCCGCGCGCAGCGCCTGGCGAATTTCGGCATAAGTGGAATCAGGAAATTCCGTGAAGGCGAGTGCGGCCGCTCCGGCAACGTGGGGCGACGCCATCGACGTACCATTCAAATAAGCGTATTGATTGCCTGGATAGGTGCTGGCAATTTCGAGACCGGGAGCGGCCAGGTCGACTGTCGTCGCGCCATAATTTGAAAAGCTGGCGAGGGTTTCCGTGCGTGTGGAAGCAGCAACGGATACGAGATTCGGCAAGCCATAGGCTGCGGGATAGAACGGCGTCGAATCATTGTTCGAACCGTTGTTGCCGGCCGCCGCGACAAAGAGTCCACCTGCATCGCCAAAGCGGGCGATTGATGACGCCACGGAGGAATCATAGCCACCGCCGCCATAACTCGCGTTGATCACGCGCACATTCGTGCCTCGTTCGTTCATCATCGTGACATAGTTGGTTGCCAAGACGGAATCCGAAGTGTAACCACTGCCGCCGGAATTGAGGAACTTGAGCGCCATCAGCTTGACGTCCCAGTTCACACCGACCACACCGATCGAGTTGTTTCCGCGAGCTCCGACGGTGCCGGCAACGTGAGTGCCGTGGTAATTGTCATCGTAGGGATCAGCGTCGTTATTGAAAAAGTCGAAGCCGTGAATGTCATCGACGAAGCCGTTGGCATCATTATCAATACCGTCGCCCGCTACTTCCCCTGGATTCACCCACATGTTCGGCGCTAGATCGGGATGCGTGTAATCAACCCCTGTGTCGATGATTGCGACCACCGTATGGCTACTGCCCGTGGTGCGATCCCAGGCCGCTTCCGCATCAATATCAGCGTCCACCGTACCACCAAACTGTCCCGTGTTTTCCATCCCCCACTGGTAGGTCGCATAGAATGAATCGTTCGGTACGCGTTCGACACTCACCACAGAATCAGTACTAAACGACTGCACCACATCGTTACTCGATAGCCAATCACGCACCTGCGCCGGATCAGCCCAGGTACGCAGTTGGATTTGCCCCACTTCACCCAGACCGCGCACCAACGAATAACGGAACGGAGCGCTACCCAGCAGCGGTTCGACGTCCGCAACTTTGGTGAGCTGGTTGGTGCGAGCAAAATCCAACTGCACATTCCAGAAGTCACCACGCGCCGGTTGTACCGCCTCCATCCGCCCCACCGACTCGGCACCATTCACTACTCCAAACCACTCGGGCCGAACCCGCAATTCATGCGGGGCCGCTGTCATCAACGCTCGCTCCTCCAGTAGTTCCATGCGAAAGCGACGATGCAGACGCAGACGACGTTGTTGGGCTGGGGTCATAAATAGGTCCTCTAGTTATGCAAAACGCTGGGGTGAGTTCAAACAGGGGAAAAAAGGCGGATCGGTGAGGCTTGCCGTGGGAACGAAGAGGCAAGATTGAGGGGGCGACGAATCCCCATGATCAGACTGGCGATGGCTAAAGTGAACGGAGGTGTTTTCTGGCCAACTACGATATACGATCAGGCTCTTACTTGGTTCAGGAAGCCTCCCGAAAATCGCCAGCCGTGAAGGCAGATAGTATTACGAACCAGAAAGGTTTTGGCTACACCACTCGATCGCAACGCGTTGGAAGGTTCTTGCCAACCGTCTCGAACTACCGTCTGATACTTTCTTTACTACCTCCCTGAACTCCGGAGAGTCCTGTCATGTCTCGTTCCACTCGACTACTGGCGATGGTTTTCGCTGGGATGATGGTCGTGGCGACCCATCCGGCTGCTGGCCAAAACGCAGCTGATTCCGCCGCTGCCAAAAAACCAGCTGTTTGGACTCAGTCGCGCATCCAAGGCGCGCCTCAGCCACCTCCGGCCTACCGCCTGCGATCGGTTTATCCGCAAGTGGCGTTCAGCAAGCCAACGAGTGTCGAGTCGCTTCCTGGATCGAACCGGTTGCTGGTGACCGAAATTGGCGGCCGCATTCTTACTCTGCCCGCTCCGCCTGCCAAGGGTGCGCCCAGCGACCGCACATCTGCTACTGGGTCGGCTGCTACTGGGCCGGCTGCGGGACGTGAGCAAGGTATTGGTAACGAGACAGACCAAGAGACGGGTAAGGGGATCGGCCCAGACTTGGTGGTCGATCTGCGCGCCTTGCTGCCTGCCGAGTTGTCGTCCAAAAACCTTTCTCTGTGGGATGCCGAGCCGCATCCGAACTACAGCCGCAATCACTACCTGTTCGTCTGCTATGTGCATCCAGCTGACGGCGGCCATACCCGCGTCTCTCGTCTCGAGCTTACCGCTGACCATCCTCCGCAGCTCGTCCCTGGTAGCGAACAAGTCATCATCACATGGCCTGCGGGAGGTCATAATGCTGGTTGTTTAGAGTTTGGTAAGGATGGCTTTCTTTATGTGGCCACGGGCGATGGAGCTGGCCCCAATCCACCAGATGGGCTTACGACCGGCCAAACGGTCGATGATTTACTCGGTGCCATCCTTCGCCTCGATGTCGATCACCCGGCTTCGCCCGAGCAACCCTACTCGGTTCCCAAGGACAACCCGTTTGTCGACCTCCCCGGTGCTCGACCCGAAATCTGGTTTTATGGTCTCCGCAATCCCTGGAAATTCGGTGTCGATCCGCAAACTGGTGAGATGTTCGTCGCCGACAATGGCTGGGAAACATGGGAAATGGTGCATCGCGTGGTGAAGGGAGGGAATGGTGGCTGGCCGGTCATGGAGGGGCGTGCTGCCTTACGTACCGAGGTACCTATTGGGCCGACTCCGATCCTGCCACCGGCTGTCGATCATCCTCACACCGAGGCCAACTCCGTTGTTGGGGGAACGGTCTATCGCGGATCAACCCTGAAGGCACTCGACGGCTGGTTCGTCTATGGTGACTATATTACCGGCACAATTTGGGCGCTGCAGCGCAATGCTGAGGGCGGCTATTCGCGCACTACACTGCTCGACACAGACCTGCAAATTGTCGCCTTCACGCAGACTGAGGCTGGTCAGTTGCTGGTACTTGATTTCGATGTTACCGGCCAGATCTACGAACTGCTCCCCTCGAACAAGCCCGATCTCTCTGCACGTTTTCCGCGCCGCTTGAGCGAAACTGGTTTGTTCCAAGACGTCGCCAAATTGGAACCTGCCGCGGGCGTGTTACCCTACGACGTCAAAGTCGCGCGCTGGATGGATGGTGCGACGGCTCAGCGCTGGATCGCCGTGACTCCGAACTTTCCCCACGGCACCGTGCTCGTTAAACAACTCTTCATTCCCCAGCAAGCCTCACGAAAAGGCTCGCGCCCGTCTGATACAACTGCCACTCGCGACACCAGCGACATGCTGCGGCTCGAAACGCAGCTCTTGCACTACGAGGATGGAGAGTGGCATCCCTATAGCTATCTATGGGACGAACAGGGACGAGACGCGGAACTCGTGGATGCTCAGGGAGCCAGTCGAGTGATCAGGGCAGCAGATATCCATCAGCCGATGGGTCAAAGTGAACGCACGTGGCATGTCAACGCCGTCAACGAGTGCAAGCTCTGTCACAACGCCAACGCAGGTAACATCCTGGGATTTGTTCCTCATCAACTGCGTGGCGCTTCCGCCACGGACGAACGCCTGAGGGCGCTTGTCGCGCATGATTTTTCAGCCGCCGCCGGGATCCGCTCGGCGAACGCTCCTGCGACAAAAACTCCTGCAACGGCCACGTCCTCTCAAACGAATCGCGACTCCACCGCAACCGCTCACAACGCCGCCGCCGCTGGGCTGCAGCTGGTGGATCCACATGATCCCCAAGCATCACTCGACGATCGCGCTCGCTCATACCTGCATGTCAATTGCAGCATGTGTCATCATCCGCGAGGCAACGCGATTGTTTCCTTCTACCTCCGCCGTGATTTGCCCTTCGAACAACTCAACACGAACAAGGGCACCGGCATTGGCACCTTTGGCATGTCGGATGCGAAGATCATCAAGGCGAGTGATCCGTACCGCAGCGTGCTGCTCTATCGCATGTCGAAATTGGGATATGCCCGCATGCCTTATATCGGCTCACGACTGGTCGATAGTGCCGGTGTGGCGCTGATCGAAGAGTGGATTCGATCGCTTCCGCCAACGGTAGACGCGGAGTCTCCGGAGCAGACTCGTTCAGCTCCACTCACCAAAAACTCCACCGCCGCGCAGGCACTCGCATTACTTTCCACCGCGGACGGCGGCACTCCGGCCGAGCGACAAGCAGCGGTGAAGGAGCTGCTGAGTACGACCGAAGGTGCGTTGGCATTGCTCACGCGGCTGCACGCTGGGCGACTGACGAGCACGGATGCGGCGACGACGGTGGAACTGGGACGCGGGCTAGCGCAGAGTGACATTCGAGGTTTGGTGGAAACATTTGTACCGGAGTCGCAGCGACGTCCGACGTTGGGGCATCGCGTAGATCCCCGAGTGGTGCTGGAACGCCAAGGGGATAGGGAGCGCGGCAAGCTCATCTTCTTCAGCGATGGTGCGCGGTGTCGAGCGTGCCATGATGCCGCGGACCGTGAGCAGTCTTTGGGGCCCACCCTGCGCGAGATCAACAAAAAATATCCGCAGGCCAGCGAGCTGATCCAGCATGTTTTGCAGCCATCTTTGAAGGTAGATGAAGCCTTCGCCGCTTACACCGTGGAAACCACCGACGGACGCTTACTCTCCGGACTGCTCGTCAAAGACAATTCGACCGAAGTTGTACTGCGCACAGCCGAAAAGCGCTTAGTGCGAATCGCACGTGCGGATGTCAGTGAACTGAAGCGGAGTGCAAAATCACTCATGCCCGACGCACTACTCAGTGACCTGACAGCGCAGGAAGCGGCCGATTTACTTGCTTATCTGCAGTCGCTGGGAGTCGCACCGTGACGGGCCTGAATGGTAGGCATTCGGATCGATTCTGGTGGGTCATGAGCCTGTTGCTGATGGCCCTGAGTGGCTGCAATTCGAAATCGGCAGCTCCGGCCTCGGATGCTGGTTCGTCATCCCCAGCGTCTTCCTCGAGCCAGCAGGACCAGTCGTCTACGACGAAATCTCCTGCGGTCCCACCTTCATCGACTCCGTCGCGTCCCGAAATATCGACGGAAGTGGCTGCGGAGATTGATCGGTTTTGTACCGCCTGTCATCTCAATCCGCGGGCGGACTACTTTCCTCGTCATGCCTGGCATGACGAAGTGGATCGCGCTTTTGGCTTCTTCGTGGAATCGGGTCGTAGTGATCTAAAGGTTCCACCGATTGCCACGGTTGTTCGGTATTTTCAAAGTCGTGCCCCCGAGAAACTCAGCTTTCCGCCGCCAACTTACGCGGAGCATCCAGCGAGCATGCGGTGGGAGAAACAAGAGTGGGAGATTGTTACGGACGGCGCACCAGCTATCGGCAACATTCGCTGGACTCAACTGCTTCCTGACTCACAACCGATCCTGCTCACCAGCGATATCCGCAGCGGTGAAGTGCGTGCTGGGCATCCCAGCGGCAAATCGCGATTGCTGGCCAAGCTGCGGCACCCGTGTCGCGCGGAACCAACGGACCTGGATCAAGATGGTGTGACCGATCTGCTTGTGGCCGACCTCGGCAGCTTCGAAGCTCGCGATCATCACGATGGTCGAGTGGTTTGGTTGCGGCCTGCCGCAGAGAACCAGCCCTGGGAGATAGTGGAGTTACTCGGGGGCCTTGGTCGAGTGGCGGATGTACGTGCGGCTGACTTCGATGGCGACGGCGATCTGGATCTCGTTGTGGCTGAGTTCGGTTGGCAGAAGACTGGCAGCGTGTTCTGGCTGGAGAATCAAAGTGAAAAGACTAGTCGCCCGAAATTCACTCGACATGAGGTTGACGGCCGAGCGGGTGGAATTCATCTGCCGATTGTCGACTGGAATGGTGATGGCAAACCCGATTTTCTGGCACTCATGAGCCAAGGTTATGAAGAGATTCTCGCTTGGATCAATCAAGGAGACGGCACGTTCCAGCGACAGGTCATTAGTCCGTCACAAGATCCTGCCTTCGGCTCGAGCGGAATAGAACTTGTAGATCTCGATACCGATGGTGATCTCGATTTGCTCTACAGCAATGGTGACACGTTTGACAGCAAAATTGCCAAGCCCTATCACGGACTCCAGTGGCTCGAAAATCGGGGTGCCGCAGGCTTCCGATCCCATCGACTAACCGACCTCATCGGCGCCTATCGCGCACTCGCCGTCGACATGGACCTTGATGGCGATCTCGATATCGTCGCCGCAGGATTTCTTTCCGGGGACCTCGTCGATCCTCCACCGCTCGACCAACACGACTCGGTCATTCTTCTCGAACAGACGTCGTCTGGTGTGTTCGCGCGGCGGAGGTTACTGCAGGGAGCGTTCGATTTCCCATCGATCGAGGTCGCGGATTTTGATGGCGATGGCCGGCCGGATATTGCGGCCGGCAATTTTCAGCGAGTGATTCAGCCAAATAAACCGCGAGCAGTTATTTGGTGGAATCGTCGTTCGTAAACAGGATGTTGTGAACCACACCTGCCAGGGCGGCGCCTACGATCGGAGCAACCCAGAAGAGCCACAACTGGGCGATTGCCCAACCGCCAACAAACAAAGCTGGGCCGGTGCTGCGAGCGGGATTGACCGACAGATTCGTTACAGGAATTCCGATCAAGTGAATCAGTGTCAGACCCAGACCGATCGCGATCGGGGCAAAGCCGGCCGGAGCTCGCTTGTCGGTCGAACCTAAAATGATCATCAAGAAAACGAAGGTCAGCACCACTTCCGACACGAAACCAGCGACCATCGAATACTTCTGCGGGGAATGCTCGCCGTAACCGTTCGAGGCAAACCCACCGCTCAAACTAAACCCATCCATGCCACTGGCGATGACGTAGAGCACACCGGCGCCGAGAACTGCGCCGAGCACTTGCGAGATGATGTACGGCACCAATTCGCCAGCCGAGAAACGCTTGCCGACCATCAGCCCGACCGAGACGGCTGGATTCAGGTGACAGCCCGAAATGTGGCCGATCGAATAAGCCATCGTGAGCACGGTTAAACCGAACGCCAAGGAAACACCCAGATAACCAATCCCCACGTCGGGAACTCCCGCCGCCAACACCGCACTACCGCAACCACCAAAAGTCAACCAGAACGTGCCGAGAACCTCGGCTGCACATTTCTTTCCCAATGACATCGATTATGCCTCCAAAAAAAAGGTGAAACGGGTGTGCCGCGATGCGGAACAACTCAGGCCCGTCCAGCTACCGCCGACAGCTGCCCACTTTGGACAAGCTGTCAAGATTAATTCGCGCTAGGTGAAAACGGAAATGGTTCCCGCTGGGAATTCCCCGCGAAAGATTACTCCGCCGCGAGGAGTGCCGCGGATAATCACTCCAGGCGTCACGGTTTCTCAGGTGTCGGCGTTTGGGTTTTTGGACGGGGGATGGTTCGCATGGAGACACAAAAGCTCGGAGGGCGGAGAGGGAAAGTGTTGGTTGGTGCAACTTGAATCAGGCCTGGTCGAGCTGCCCATCGATACTCACTTGGTGCCTTGGTGTCTTCGCGCGCTTAATTCTTGCGGTGTCTACTTCCTGGTTTTCGCGTCGCGATGTGCAGCGGCGGGCTAGGGAATATCCACGCTGGAGGCCAGCAGGCGACGGAAATAGATGACACTGAGCACGATCATCAGATTGAGCACGAACCCGATTAAGGCCATGCCGATGGTATCCGTCGCGCGCTCGGTTTCGCTGAGTTGATGATGCAGGCGGGACTGGGAGAGCTGTCGTGCGCCGGTGAGGAGTGCAGCGAGTCCCAGGATGACTCCCAAGACGACCATGAGCATGGTGCTCCAACTCACCAGCCAACTCAACCAGCCCCAGCGATCCGCTCCAAATCGTCCCGTAATTCGATTGGCGAGAAAATTACTCATCAAACAGATCATTGCAGCCATGATCGACCAGCGTGCCCACAGGCGTGAACGTCGGGCAGCTGCAGCGGTCTCTGGGGCTTTGTGTTCGTCGCTCATTTACTATCCGCCGATGATCGCGGGCTTTGTTGGTTGGGTGGATGATTCATGGAGGACATTTGGCGGAGCAGATCTTGTGTGGCGTTGACGATCGGGCGGCGCGGTAGCGGCGGCAAAGGACTACTCATCGGATGAGAGGAGCCGGTCGCAATCAGTTCCGCATCGACCACCTCCAGCCGCGCTTGTCGTGCTTGCTGCCGCTTGACATGCCGCTGGCTTACCGTGGACATCTGACGGCAGCGATAGGCGATGAGGAGGATCAGCAGGCCAAGCACCAGGATTAATTTGCTGGCCGTGTGAATCGCGCTTCCCACAACATCGAAGGCGGGGTTTTCAGTCGCCAGAATTAAGGCGCCGACCACAGCGACGAAGAATCCGATGCCGGCGACATACCAGCCTGCCAGCACTCCGTAGTCACTCGCAGTTTTCTGGTCCAGCCAGGGCAGACCGGGAGCGCTCGAGCCATCCCCATGGCCCTCTTCCCCATCACGACGATCGAGAGGATGAGTCATGCTGGCGGGACTACCTTTCGCCACCGAACCGCCATCATGCCCGCAATCAACGCCAACAAACTGGCACCACTGGTGACAATCAATGCCCACCAGCGCGACCACCGCGAACTCAACAAATCGGTTAACTCCCACCAGCTGATCAGTGGACTGTTGGGCTTGGCGTACATGAGCAGTCCCAGTAGCACTGCGTGCGCCATGGCCAGGACGAGCAAGAACAGCGCGATCACCCAGAAACTGCTCCAGTCGGCCAGCTGCACGACAAAGCAGAGATAAGCGAGATGAATCACGGTTATCAGCAAGAGTAAGCCGGCCCAGCGAGTCACTCCGGTAGAGTGGATAGATTGCCAGTGACCGATAACATCGAGGAAGGCCGGTAACGCATCGATGAGTAGCAGAGTCAACATGGCGATTGCCAGTCGCCAAGCATCGTCGCGCAGCAGCACTGTTCGTACAATAGCCGATCCGGAACCTTGGCCCGGTGGGCGAACGATCACCAGCGGTTGTTGTGCAGGTTGTCGATTCATCGGCCCACTTAATCCATTTCCTGATTCACGTCTCGATTCTTCGTCTCGTCTTTTTCTGGAACCTTTTTTTCATCCGGTTCAGCTCAATGAAAACCGTGGCAATTATACCAGCCGCTGGACACAGCCGGCGGATGGGTGAACCAAAATTGCTTCTGCCCTGGAATGGTCAGGCCGTGATGCAGCACGTGCTGAAAGCGTGGAAATCGACGGCGGTCGATCGCATTTTGGTTGTGGTCCGGCAGAGCGATTACCCGCTGGCCGCCATCTGTCGGCAGGAGCAGGTGGAAGTGTTGCAGCCTGCCATGGATCCGCCCGACATGAAAGCTTCGGTGCAGTACGCTCTGCGCTGGCTGGAAGCGGAGTCGAACGAGACGGGTCGAGCGTTACCCGGTGCCTGGCTGCTTGCACCTGCTGATCAACCACGCCTGTCGGTTGCGGTCATCCAGCAGTTACTTGATGAGTTTGCTGTTGCGGCTGCCACGGCGGCTACGGCAGCTACGGCAGCTACGTTTTTAGTGCCCACCATCCTAGTGCCTACCTATCAGGGGCGCCGCGGGCATCCGGTACTTTTTCCCTGGAAGCTCGCAGAGGCCGTGCATCGTCTCGAAGAAAATGAGGGTGTGAATCGGTTACTCGGCGTTTACCCGGTGCGCGAAATCGTCGTATCGCAGCCGACGATTACGGACGATCTGGATACCCCGGATGATTATCAGCGACTCACCGCTCAATCAGATTCTTGATATGCTAGCGTTCGCGTAGTTGGCAATTCTTCAGGCAAGCGAATTCCGGTTTAGTCTAGATTTTAAAAAGCAGGATGAGTTGAGAGCGATGAATCAAACGGATCAGAATGGATCGACTTCACTGCGTCGTGAACCAGGATCAGCTCGCCGAGCCATGTGGCGGTTGGCAGTGATGCTAGCCGTGGTTTTGGCCATCTATGTGGCCGAGAAAAAAGGCTGGTTGCCGTCCAGCGGAAAACCATCTTCCACCACTCCCGCCACGGACAATCGTTCGTCGGCAGCTCCGGAGGGCAGCGCTGAGTCGGGTGAAGGTGGAGCGGGCAGGAAATCGCGCGAGCCGATTACGATTGGCTCCGCGACGGATGACGCGGCGCCGAGTGAGCGGGCGCCGACTGAGCGGGCGCCGGCGGACCGCGCGGCTGAAGGTCGGTCGACGGATCCAGAGCCGCAGGACCGCGAGCGGTCGGTGACTAGTTCCAAGACTGGAACATCGCCAGCGGCAAAATCTCCCGCGTCACCAGCCGCAACGTCACCAGCCGCAACGTCACCAGCCGCAACGTCACCAGCGCCAGCGGCAACCAGGAGCACGATCATCCGTGGTCAAACCATTCGTGATGAGGACGGCAATATTGTCTATCAGGGTGACGTGGATGTTTCCCCGACGCTAGCCCGTATACGTCGTGGGGAATCGTTTCCACATCGCAACGATGGCAGTGTCTTCCAGAACCGCGAAGGACGTTTACCGCGAAAACCGAATGGCTACTACACCGAATATGTGCATCCCACGCCCAAGCTACGCGGCCCCGGACCGCAGCGAATTGTGCTCGGTAAAGAACAAGAGTGCTATTACACTCCCGATCATTACCGCAGCTTTCAGCGTTTGAGCGTACGCGAATAAAAGCTGGATTATCGCGACCGGAAAACGGGATCGTTCTTCAGTGGCAGAGTAACGGTTTTGCCGGTCTCAGCGGCCTTGTAGATCGCTTGAATGATTTCTACGGAGCGACGACCTTCGGTGCCATCGATGAGCGGTGTGCGCCCTTTTTTGATTGCGTCCAGCACATCCTTAAAGAGCAGCATGTGGCCATGATGACCGATGGCTGCCGGATCAGCGGCCCCGCCACCGGTCTTCGTCTTATTTCGCATGCGCTCCAATAACGCTTCATCGCGCTTGGTAACTTTGGCAAATGACCACTGGCGAATACTTTCCTCTTCCAGCACCGCGGATCCCTCGGAGCCGTGGATTTCGATGCGTTTGAGTGCGCCGGGATAGGCGGCCGTCGTGGCTTCGATCACTCCGAGTGCCCCGTTGGCAAACTTCAACGTTGCCATCGCCACATCTTCCACCTCAATCCGTTCGTGAGCCAACGTGGCCACTCGCGCCGTCACCTCGGCGACGGGGCCCATGAGCCAGGTGAGGAGGTCGACGCTGTGAATGGCTTGATTCATGAGCGCTCCACCGCCATCCAATTTCCAAGTTCCTCGCCAGGCACCGCTGTCGTAATACTGCTGAGTGCGATACCACTTCACGTAGGCATCGCCGACGGTGAGACGCCCGAAGCGGCCGGCATCGACGGCTTGTTTGAGCAGCTGGGCGGATTCATGAAAGCGTGACGGGAAGATGGTGGCGAGGGTCACTTGATTGTCACGACAGGCCTTGATGATCGCGTCACAGCGACTGAGAGAGATTTCGAGTGGCTTCTCGACGATGACATGCTTGCCGGCTTTGGCGGCGGCCACCGCCGGCTCCAGATGAGCTCCACTGGGCGTGCAGACCGTGACGACATGAATGTCGGGATTGGCGAGCATCGCAGGTAAATCGGCATAGGGCTGACAACCCACTTCCGCCGCTAACCGCTCAGCTTTTTCGCCGGTGCGGCTATAGCACCCGATCAGTCGAGCACCACGAATGTCCGCAATCGCCTTACTGTGAAACTTGGCGATCATCCCACAACCGATAATTCCAAAACCGATAGCCATCGCTGCACACTCCCTGGCCTGTCCCGCTGAGCAAACTGAACAACGTCCAGTGTATCAGGCAGTAGCGATCAATAAACATCGTCCGTCACCTGTTTTTTATGAGGTGAGGTCTGGACCACGAATGACACGAATGGGACGAGTGACATCAACGCCGATAGCACGAACACGCATCGTCGACAGAACTCTGTCAGCGCCTCTTCGTGTCCCCCGTGTCTCCGTGCAAAAGATGTCTAGGTGAGAAGGATGTCTCCATTCTCGCCAAAGACACCAGAGACGGGCTTTCGGGAAATGTTTGGAGGCTTCGCTGCGTGATGAGTTCCGCGATTACCTACAGTGCGCGGCGATAGCGTTTGCCACCTCGTCGCTGGAGCTCGGCGGGGACTGCACGTGGCGGGGATCCCGTGCCAGCAGATTCATCGGTCACTGCCGCTCCGTCGACGCCAGCGGTCGTAGAACCGCCCCCACCATCTGACGGGCCAGTGGGGCCCGGTCGCTCCGGCATGGACCCAGGAATTGCCCCCGGCATGGTGCGTGACGGCGCCAAGTCGGGCATCTGATCTCGTTTGAGCAATCGATCGATGCGGTTCTCGATGCTCGTCAGCTGTGGACCTTCGTGTGGGCAAACAAACGTATAAGCTACGCCTTCACGTCCCATCCGGCCCGTACGTCCCACTCGATGTACATAATCATCGCAGAACTCCGGGATGTCGAAGTTGATGATGTGTGAGATACTGGAGACATCGATGCCTCGTCCCACGACGTCGGTGGCGACAAGGTAGCGGACGTTGCCGGCGCGGAATTTACGCATGACGGAGTCGCGTGCTCCCTGACCCATGTCACCATGGATACAGGAGACACCTTGGATTTTCTTTCCGAGTTTCTCGGCGATGCGATCCGTGCCACGTTTCGTACGGCAAAAGACGATGGCCTGTTTCGGCTGTTCGCGTTCAATCAGCTTGACCAGTAAATCAAATTTCTGATCGGGATTGATCGTGAAATAAAATTGTTCAATTGTTTCCACCGCGACCTGTGGTGCGCAATTGACAACCTTCGGCTTCACCATGTAGCGCTCCGCCAACTTCTTGATATCGGCCGGCACGGTGGCACTCAGCAACAACGTCTGTCGATCGCGCGGGCAACGGCGCAAGATTTTTTCGATGTCGGGTCGAAAGCCGATATCGAGCATTCGATCGGCTTCATCGAGCACGACACACCAGATATCGTTGAGCTGCAAAGTGCCGCGACTGATGTGATCGAGCACTCGGCCCGGTGTTCCCACCACCACTTCCGCTCCGCGCTTCAGCTTTTCAATCTGTCCGCGAATGGGCGTGCCACCGTAGACGGCGACGCAATCGAGGTCTAACCCATCGGCCAGTTTCACTACTTCGTCGTGCACCTGCACGGCCAGTTCTCGGGTGGGCACCAGGATGATGGCCTGTACGCCGGCAATCTCATCACGCGGAGCAACTTGTTCCAAGATGGGAATTACGAAGGAAGCGGTTTTACCCGTGCCTGTCCGCGCTTGACCTAAAACATCATAGCCTTCCAAAGCGAGCGGAATTAAACCGGCTTGAATGTCCGTTGGATACTCATAACCAACGTCCTCCAGTAATTCCAACATCTCGACGGATATATCCAAATCTGCAAAACGAACTTTTTCTGTCATCTCGTATCCAATTAGAGTTATTTCTTAGAGCCGTCGTCCGGCTTGGCTGCCGGCACAACAGCCGGCATCTTTTCACGGTATTCGCGCCATTTCTTCACCGCTTGGGCGCGGGCATCAGCCGATTCAAAACCAGCTGTGATCGGTGAAAATAATTGTTGAGGATTGGTCTGTAACCGCTCAAATCCATAATCCTTTGGTTGCTGTTTGGTGAGGAGCACCAAGGAGGCCAGAGCCACATCACGCACTTGCGTGTTGATGTTCACGTTTTGAATCTGCCAGGTACCAATCGACCGTTCATCGGTGAGGCAGGCTTCGAGCAGCGGGAGATGTTCGGGACCGCCCAGCCGAGCGAGCATGAGAATCGCATATTGGCGAATGTAGGGCTGCGATCCTTGGTTCTTCATAATCTTTTCTGCCGGTCCAATTCCCTCCTTCATCTCATACTGCATGGCGAGCATGATTCCCATGTAAGCCAAATTGTCATCTCCGCGCACAATCCAATCACCGAGCATCTTTCGCAGGAGTTCCTTATGTACGCCCGTGGTGATGGCATTGCGGAATGAGGGTTGATGACAGAGTGAATAGAGCTGCTGACCGGCCGCCAAGTTTGATTCTGCTCGTGCCTTCACCGCGACATGCAGGAGTGAAGCCATGCTGCCCGTGGGGATCTCGGCATTCTGGCCTTGTAAACCGCGCTGAAACTCTTGCACTCGCGATACCAGCAGATCAATCGCTGCTCCGGGGCCACGGTCGAGAGCGGCGAGCAGCTCTGGTTCGGCGCGCTGCATTTCGACGAACAGCAGGCGTGTATCGCGCGTATCGCCATAGCTGCTGCGATACGCTTCCCAGCCCGGTAAATCGCTGCTCTTTCCCGACCCGGCATCACGCAGGAATGCAGTGAGTTTCAATTCGAAATCTTGCTGAGTGATCAGCAGTAAGATACGTTCGCAGCGGTAGCGAACTTCGCGATCGGGGTGTCGCCGCCCGGCTTGCAAGGCCGCGACGGCGGGTGGTCCCATCCGCAGCAGTTTCTCAGCCGCCTGCTCACGCGCTTGATACTGCTCGTCACCTAACTGATCGAGCAATCGGCGGAGGTCAGCGGCGGAAGGATTTTCTTGGGCAGCAGCTTCGGAATTGGCGATGACGGAGAGTGGCCACAAATTGGTGAGTGGGCTGAATGGCAAGAGCAGCGCGAGGATGAGTTCGAAGCTGAGTAGTCGCTCAACGGTGAATCGTGGCAAGTGGAATCCTCTCGTGGCTGGGTCAGATGCCGAGCAGCGGCCTTAGGAGGGGGCGAGCCCGAGTGCAGGGGTCGGAGCGGGGCAAATGACAAACAAGTGCCATTGTACGTTTGCGGGGGGCTTTGTGGGAAGCGATTCCGGGGCCCAGGTGGGTGATTTCCCCAGATGATTCCGGCACAGCGATGGCGTGGCGAGTTTGGTTGCGCCGCCCGCTGCTCCACGTTGCCTCGCCCCGTGGCGCTGCTTGTCGCGTCCCTGTTTGCGGATTACAATCCGGCGACCATGAGGGATTTGTGGCCGCTTGCAGCCTGACCTGCTAAAGAGCCGTTGGCGTGGACTGTAATGGGAATAGGGAGTTCGGAGCTGGTCTTCGAACCACTTTCCCCCCCACGTAATTGCTCTTTCGGTCGCATCGTGCTGGACGATGCATCAGGGCCCGCAGCGGTCATGTTGGCCGAGTTCTCCCGAGCGTGTCTTCCGAGTGACGGTTCCTGCTGTTGCGGTGCGCTGGGGTAGGTTTGGATTTGGGGAGCTTGTAAGCGATGACCGGACGGCTGCAACTGGAACGTATTTCGCCCGCCACCGAATTAGGGGCTTCGACACTGGCGGTACATGCCGGCGAAGCTCATCACAAACTGGCGGATGCGATCGTTGATCCGATCGTATGTGCCGCTACCTACACCTTCGATAACACTCAAGCAGTGCTGGATTTCATTCAGCAGAAGCAGCCACGGGAGGAATACGGGCGTTATGGAAACCCGGGCGAAAAGGTGGTCGAACGGAAACTCGCCGCACTCGATGGCGGCGAGACGGCACTTCTCTTCGCCACTGGAATGGCGGCAATCGTCGGGCTGCTGATGGCGAAGGTGAATGGTGGCGACGAGGTGATTTTTTTCGATGAGTGCTACCATCGCAGTCGCGAGTTCTGCACGAAGCACCTGTCGCGTTACGGCGTGGTCACGCATCAGGTGAAAACGGGTGATTATGCAGCGATGGAAGCCGCCATCACTCCCCGCACGAAGATGCTCATCAGCGAATCACCGACCAATCCGCATCTCAGCGTGGTGGATTTGGAAAAGTTTGCGGCGATTGGTCGCCGTCACCACGTGGAAACGCTGATTGATGCGACGTTAGCGACGCCTTACAACGTGCAGCCGCTGCGCTACGGCGTCGATTACGTGTTGCATTCGGCCACGAAGTATCTGGGGGGGCACAATGATCTGCTGGCCGGCGTCATCGTGGGTAGCGAAGCTCAATTGGAGCCGGTCCGAAAACTGCGCGGCATCATGGGAGCCATCAATTCGCCGCAGAATATTTATCTGCTGCAGCGCGGGCTGAAGACCTTCGAATTGCGCATGGAGCGGCAGAATGCGAATGGCTTGGCCATCGCTCAGTTCCTGGCTGCGCATCCGCGGGTGGAGCGAGTTTATTATCCGGGGTTGGAAAGTCACGCTTATCACGATGTCGCGCGGCGCACGATGCGCGGCTTTGGTGGTTTGATCACGTTCTTGTTGCGGGATGCCGACTGGCGCCAGACCGCAGATGTGATTGATCGCGTCTGTATTCCGCGCATTGGTCCGAGCCTGGGCGGTGTGGAATCGCTGATCGAGCAGCCGATGGTGATGAGCTATTTTGATTATGCACCGGAAGATCGAGCTCGTTTTGGAATCTACGACAACATGATTCGGCTCTCCTGCGGCATCGAAAACACGGCTGATCTGATCGCCGATTTAAAGCAGGCCTTAGAGCCAGCTGGGGCGTAAAAATTTCCGTATTGACCCGGAAAGACGCTTTCCCGTATTCTCCCGCCTCACACGAGCAACCACGAGGTTGAGTCTGCATCTGGAGCAAGTTGCCTGCGAACTTGTCTCTGCGGACCGCGGCGTTCAACAGCAGCACGGAAGCTGTTCGCGAACGACGGATCCCTTGTGGTGAATGGGTTCGAGGCGCGCGACGACTCACAGGATGTGAGTCGTCGCCCACCGTCCAATCGCTCCCGGAACATAGCGGAGTTCTTAGCCCCCCTGGGACCCGCTGTTTCCGGGGGCTTTTTTTATGCGCCGTTCAGGAAAACTAGTCGACAAATCTCTTCCCCAGGGCTTCCCGAAAAACTGACGGACGCTGAGAACACCTGGACTCTTAGGTTCGATTCAACGGAAAACCCTGGGGCACCGGCGCCAGGCCTGCGAAAATCCCCCGGCATTCGCCGTGTCAGCTCGACGTGAATCCCAGATGGCCCAAAAAAAATCGCGGACCAGTTAGACCCTGATCGAGTCTATCTGATCCGCGTGTTGATTCAGCAACTGCGGGTGAGGCTGCAGCGATTAACGACGGCCGTAGCCGCCGCCGCCACCATAGCCGCCGCCGCCACCACCGTAGCCACGGCCACCGCCGCCGCCACCGCGAGGACGATCTTCACGAGGACGAGCCTCGTTGACGATCAGAGGACGACCTTCGTGATCCTTGTCGTGGAGTGCTTCGATGGCGCTGTTGGCTGCGCCAGCGTCCGCCATTTCCACAAAGCCAAAACCCTTGCTGTTCCCCGTGTCGCGATCCTTCACCACTTCAGCCTTGACCACTTGGCCGAATTGGCTGAAGAGCTGTTCCAGGTTCTCGCTGGTCACGCGATAGTTCAAATTGCCGACATACAGTTTCTTGCCCATCATTCAACTCCTTGAAGAAAGGGCCCTTTGGCCTGTTTGCACTTTCCAGGCCCATGCGAAAGGGACCAGACATGGTGGTCCGCCAAGTAAAAGAGCGAGTAAAAGCGGCGGACCAATAGGACCAATTGCAAACTACGGAGAATGCGGCGCTTCGAGTCATCGACCTTAATACCGGGCGTTATTGTATCAGTGAGCCAGCGAAAATCCAGAGGTATTTTTTCCGGGACGAGGCTGCCCGCACCAACACCTCGCCGCAGGTCATCTCGACGGCGTCCGACATCCTGTGGTAAGCTACGGGGCCCTGTATCAGGGGCTGGCACGTTCCGGGGAGGGCGGTTGCCACCAGCGGCCATGCGGTGAGAAAACAGCGGTGAGGATCGACGGCGTGATTATCATTCTTAAGTCCGGAGTGACTGACGAGCAGGTCCAACATGTCGTGGACCGAGTGGAAGAATTAGGGCTTCGTGCTCACGTCAGTCGAGGTACTTTTCGCACAATCGTGGGTGTGATTGGCGACGAACAAAAGTTGCAGACGGAACCGCTGCGAGCCATTCCCGGAGTGATCGACGTGGTGCCGATATTGCCGCCCTATAAACTGGCCAGTCGCGAGGCCCATCCGCAGTCGAGTGTGGTGGAGGTGGCTGGCGTGAAGATCGGTGGCGGCTACCTTGCCATGATCGCTGGTCCCTGTGCGGTGGAAGATCCCGCTCGCATGCTGACGATCGCTCGCGCCATCAAAGCAGCCGGTGCCAACATTCTGCGGGGCGGCGCTTTCAAGCCACGTACCAGCCCCTACGCCTTCCAGGGACTGGGCGAAGATGGCCTGCGGATCCTGCGGGAAACAGGCGACGCCGTGGGACTGCCAATCGTCACCGAAGTGATGGATCCACGCCAAGTCGAGGTGATCGATCGCTACACCGATATGATTCAGATCGGTGCCCGTAATATGCAGAACTTCTCGCTGCTTACCGAAGTCGGACGCACTCGCAAACCAGTCCTTTTGAAACGCGGTATGTCAGCCACCGTGACCGATTTGCTGATGAGTGCCGAGTACGTCTTATCGCAGGGCAATTCGCAGGTGGTGTTGTGTGAGCGGGGCGTGAAGGGATGGGACCCGGCCACTCGAAATCTCTACGACGTCGCTGCCGTGCCGCTCGTGCAAGGGCTGTCCCATTTGCCGATCATTGTCGATCCGAGTCATGCGACGGGACGACCTGATCTGATCCCGCCGTGCGCCCTGGCAGGGGTCGCTGCGGGAGCGGATGGAGTGCACATTGAGGTGCACGATTGTCCGGAGAAAGCGAAGTCCGATGGCCCGCAAGCTCTGCTCCCCAACCAATATGCCGAACTCGCCCAGCAGATTCGGCGCCTGGCGGAGCTCTTCGGACGACAAATCTCGGTCCCGCCTAGTAAGTCTTAAGTTGGAGTGCAGCGTATGCGACGTCCGTTTATCGCCGGCAATTGGAAGATGAATTTGTCCAAGTCTGACAGCTTGGCCCTAGCTCGCGCCCTCAAAGCCGCCGTGCCAGCAGGTGGCCCGGTCGATGTCGCCGTTTGTCCGCCGAGCGTCTATCTGGATGCCGTGGCGGCCGAGCTGCAGGGGAGCGCCATTGGGGTTGGTGCTCAGAATGTCTATCACGAAGCCAATGGAGCCTACACCGGTGAACTCAGCACCACCATGCTCGTCGACATCGGCTGTCGGTTTGTCATCCTGGGTCACAGTGAACGACGACATATTCTTGGTGAGTCGAATGCGGACGTGAATCGCAAGCTTCAGGCCGCGCTGAAGGCAGGCTTGACCCCCATCGTCTGCGTCGGCGAAACCCTGGCGGAACGCGAAGCAGGTCAGACCACCGATATCGTTCAAGAGCAACTCAGCGGCTCACTCGCCGGACTCAACGCCGCCGCGGCCGGTCAGGTGGTGATTGCGTATGAACCGGTGTGGGCAATTGGCACCGGCAAAACCGCGACGCCGGCGCAGGCCGAAGAGGTGCATGCCGAGCTGCGACGGATGCTGACCAGCCGCTACGATGCCGCCATCGCTCAACGTATCCGCATTCAATACGGCGGCAGCGTCAAGCCCGACAATGCCGCCGAATTAATGGCTCAGCCAAACATCGATGGTGCCCTGGTCGGTGGTGCCTCGCTGAAAGCTGATAGTTTCCTTGGTATTATTGCCGGTTCGCAGTAGAAGGTCGCACGCGACGGTTCGGGCCAGCGCCCAGCCGCCCTGGTGCCGCCCGTCATCATCCGATTTTTGTTCGAATGGAGCATCAAGATCCCATGTCTGCACTGCTGTTCGCTCAATTCTTGCACTATGTGTTCGGAATCCTGATGTTCCTCACCGCAGTGTTCCTGATTCTCTTGATCTTGGTGCAGCGAGGACGTGGTGGGGGCTTGGCCGGTGCACTGGGTGGTATGGGGGGCCAAAGTGCCTTCGGCACCAAGGCGGGTGACCTTTTTACTCGCATCACCATCGTCTGTGCCGTCATCTGGATTATCTTGTGCGTCGGCGCAGTCAAAGCACTCAGTACCTCGTCGTCCGGCCCCTTCAAGGCCAGCAACGTCAAGAATCCACCCGGTGAAATTGAATCGGCTGACGACGGTCGCGGCACAGCCAATGAAGCCGAGTCCGATCGGCCCGGTGATCTGCCTAGCCGCGGCACTGAGCCAGCATCGAAACCGGATCCCGTGACCGAACCAAGCCAGGAAGAGCCGAAGAAGGAAGAGCCGAAGGCCGAAGACAAAAAGCCGGAAGAAAAGAAGGCTGAAGAAAAGAAGGCTGAAGAAAAGAAGGCTGAAGAAAAGCAGCCGGACGAAAAGCAGCCGGACGAGCCCAAGAAGGACGAGCCGAAGGCGGAAGACAAAAAGCCGGAAGAAAAGAAGGCTGAAGAAAAGAAGCCGGACGAGCCCAAGAAGGACGAGCCGAAGGCGGAAGACAAAAAGCCGGAATAGTTCCGGCAGGTACGATACGGTCTGGGTTAGCGACCACAGCGTCACTCAATACCGCTGCGCGGCCCGTGAATCCGCAAGCGGTCATTCAGATGCAAGGTACCCAACGTGCTGTTAAGCATGACCGGACATGGTGAGGCTCGACTGCAGGGCGTCGGCTGTAACGTCTGGGTGGAAGTGCGCACGGTCAACAACAAGTTCTTCAAACTGACGTTGCGAACCACCGATCGCCTGGCTGCTCTGGAATCTGCCATCGAGAACCTTGTCCGTGACCAAGTGCGTCGCGGTAGTGTTCAGGTGAGCGTACAGATTCAGCGAGAATCGACTCCCGATGACTACCGACTCAATGAAGTCGTTCTCGCCAGCTACCGACGGCAGTTGGAGGCGATCGAGCAGCATTTGAAGTGGTCGGAGCCGATTCGCTTGGAATCGTTGTTGGGGTTACCGGGAGTGGTTGATGAGCGAGCCACTCAGTCGACCGACGTCGAGCAGCAGTGGCCGTTGGTCGAGCGGGCTCTGCGCACCGCCCTTGAGCACCTCCACCGTATGCGGCTGGATGAGGGTCGTTCGCTGCTTGCCGACCTCCAATCCAATCGCCAGGCCATCGCAGCGGAATTGGCTCAGATAGAACAACTGGCGCCCAATGTCGTGGCGGCCTACCGTCAGAAGCTCCTGGACCGCTCCCGTGCCTGGGCCAAAGATTTAGGCATCGAAATCAATCCCGCCGACATTGCTCGGGAGATCGGTTTGTTTGCCGATCGCAGCGACATTTCGGAGGAGATTGTGCGTTTGCGCAGTCATTTAGAGCAATTCGACAGCATTTTGAGGGCTATGGAGAGTAGCGGTCGGAAGCTGGAATTCCTCACCCAGGAAATGTTTCGCGAAACCAACACGATCGGCTCCAAAGCCAATGACACGCAAATCAATTTGCATGTGATTGAGATCAAAACGGCCATCGAGCGATTACGAGAGATGATTCAGAACGTGGAGTGAATGGGGAAGGGGATGACCGGTAGTGCTCAGTCAGGTCGCATCGTGATCGTGTCGGGCCCGTCGGGTGCCGGCAAGTCCACCGTGCTGCGCCGCCTTCTGGACCAAGCTCCCTGGCCGCTGGCGCTGAGCGTATCCGCGACCACGCGACTGCCGCGACCGGGGGAACGGGATGGAATTGACTATTTTTTCCTCTCCAAGGACGAGTTTGCGGCGCGAAGAGCGCGGGAAGAGTTTCTGGAGTGGAAGGAAGTTTTCGGGCGGGGAGATTGGTATGGAACCCTCTGGAGTCAGGTAACCACTGGCTTACAGCAGGGGAAGTGGTTAATCTTGGAGATTGACGTTGCCGGTGCAATGACCGTAGTGGAACGATACCCGGACGCCATCACGATCTTTTTGCACCCCGGTTCGATAGACGAACTAGAGCGACGATTGCGAGGGCGCGGCACGGAATCCGCCGAATCGCTGCAGCGCCGTCTGGAAGTTGCCCGCCAAGAAATCGAATTTCTCCCACGCTATCGGCATGCGGTCGTCAATGACGATCCTGATCGTTCGGCACAGGAGATCATCGGTCTCTTGCGGCAGTACGCAACTTCCACCTGAAACTGGCCCTTAACGCGAGAAGAGTTTCATGCACGAAGAATTGAAAGAAGAAGCGATCGTCAACAAAGTTGGTGGACGATTCAAATTGTCGACGCTCATCCAAAAGCGCCTCCTGCAGCTCAACCAAGGCCTGAAGCCGATGGTGATCACTGATTCGCAGGACAAAATGAAAATCGTACTGCAGGAAATTCTTCAAGACAAAATCTTCCTCGACGCTTCCAACGAAGTGCGAGTGACGGGTGACATGCCGATCAGTCAAGAAGGACCCGACTTCAGCATCGGCGACTAACATGAGTGGTCCTGGCGGCGGCATCGATGAGTTCCAGCGGCCGGACGAAGCGCCCGGGAGTGTCGTTGCAGCGGAGATTGTAGTCGGTGTCACCGGAGGTATCGCGGGTTACAAGGCAGCGGCGCTGGTCAGTCAACTGGTCCAAGCTGGCCATGCGGTCACCGTTGTCATGACTACGGCCGCTCGGCAGTTCGTTGGCCCAGCCACCTTCGCAGCGCTCACCAGTCGTCCCGTCGCAACTCAGATTTTTGACGAGGCCGCTTACCCACTCGGCGCACACATCGAACTCGCACGCCGCGCACAACTTTTGTGCGTGGCTCCCGCGTCTGCCGACTTTCTCGCGAAGGCCGCTCACGGACTGGCCGACGATCTGCTTTCGACTCTCTACTTGGCGTTTACGGGCCGAGTGCTGATGGCTCCGGCGATGAATGCGGAAATGTGGGCTAAGCCAGCTGTGCAGCGAAACGTTCAACAACTTCGCCTCGACGGAGTTGAATTCATCGATCCCGAAGAAGGCTGGTTAAGCTGTCGAGTGCGCGGGAAAGGAAGAATGGCTCAACCCGAATCCATTGCCGCCGCCGTCGCCGCGGCCCTCGCTCGTTAATCCCTCGCTCGTTAATCTTTGCCGGCGCTCGCTATGGCTCGTATCCTCATCACTTCCGGTCCCACTCGCCAATACCTCGATCCCGTCCGCTATTTGACGAACGCTTCGAGTGGCCGGATGGGACAATCACTCGCCGTCGCTGCCCTGGAACTGGGACACGATGTGATTGTGATCAGCGGCCCCGTGCAGCTCTCTTACCCCACCGCCTGTGAAGTGATACCGATTGTTTCCACGGAGGATTTGCTGCGCGAATGTCAGCGCATCTTTCCGCAGGTAGATGGCGTGATCGGCTGCGCCGCACCGTGCGATTATCGGCCTCATCGCGTGGAAGAACACAAGATCGTGAAAACCGGTCAGCCACTCGTTTTGAACTTGATTGAAACCGCTGATGTGATGGCTACTCTAGGCCTACAGAAAAAACCTCATCAATGGCTTGTCGGATTTGCGCTGGAAACCACTGACGCACGATTTCGAGCGCTCGTCAAAATGGAAAAGAAGAGCTGCGATCTGATGGTGCTCAACGGTCCCGAGGCGATCGACTCACTCGCTAATTCAGTGGAGTTACTGGATGCACAGGGCTGCACGGTGGCTTCGCTGAAGGGCGATAAGCTGGCTGTCGCTCGTGGTATTCTCGCGGTCATTCAGCAGCGATTCGCCACCAATGACACAACGAATCCACAGACTACGTAAAGCCGCGGTCCAGGATTCCAAAGCCAAGGTTGAGTGATCCGCACCCGCTCGACGCGTGGACTCACCATCGCATCACTCGACCAGAACTGTGCCAATACAGCGGGATTCAGCCCGGTGAAGAAATTTCGTTTAGCAATC
The DNA here is from genome assembly GCA_044235425.1 of Pirellulaceae bacterium. GTDB lineage: Bacteria > Planctomycetota > Planctomycetia > Pirellulales > Pirellulaceae > JBJSXJ01. Next base: position 10,364 of record JBIIHW010000024.1, on the reverse strand, counting down.
AATTGCTGCACTAGCTCGGGTAACTCCCGCGGAGCGATTTGATGCAACGCGTCGCAGCTGTCCGAGGATACAAAGTCGGTGATGAAGATGATCGTGCCGCCCGATCGAGTGCAGTGAGACAGAAGTCGCAGATGCTCTGTGCGCAGTTGCTGAACCAGCGGAAGATAATCATCTCGCCAGCCTCCTAGCTCAGTCACAACAGCTTCGATGATTTGACTGAGCAGACAAGTCGATACGACGATGTCAAAGTCCACTTGATCACTGAGCGTTCGCATACGCTCCGCGATTCGTTCACTAGCCACTGCTCTGGAAATCTCGTCCGTCGCGATTTCCTCCAGCCCGCTCAAATCGATCGGTGCATGACATGAAATCGCCGACCAATCGGCCTGAGGCTGCCGCTGTCGAATGCTGCCAATCGCGACTTCATCTAAGTCAAACAAATGCAGTCGTACTGTCAACTCACTCGCTTCTCCACTCACCTGCAGTTGAACCTGGCCGGTTCGATTACCGGATTCGACCGGCGATCGACCGATGCTGGTGAGTTCTTCTAGATCGAGGTCGTTGGCGTTTCCCGCACCGAGGATGGCGACGCGCAGCGCAGGCGTGTGGGAACACTGCGCGAGCCGCCCCTGAATCTGTTCACGAATGAGCTGGGTGACTTGCTGGCGCTGAGCGGCGAAGCTTGTCCAGGATTCACGCGTCTGATCATTCGCCCGCAATTGCCGCTCAACCAAAGCCGGGCGAGCGACATGTGATAGCCGCTCGAGAATCGTTCTCCAAGCGGCAGAGGTTAACTCGCCGCTAGGTTCCTGCGCTGCCTCAGTTCTGCTCACGGTCGCGCCATTCAGAGTTACTTGCGACGAGCTTTTTCGAGTACTTCAGCGAGCGTGACGACAGCTCCATCACGTCGCTTGCTCTCATCCGCTGCTTCCATGAAGGCATAGATTTCCAGTGTCTCTTCGGCGGTCATCAAAGGCTTGCCGGTGCGAAAGAATCGCACAATGTCGACGACGAGCGGTTCATAGCCATCGTACTTGCCGACCTCACCTTCGCCTTTGTCACCAACCGCCTTGCCACCATATCCGCTGCCTTCGCGAAAAGTCCCGGACCGACCATCGGACCATTGCCCCACCACTTCAATTTTTCCATCGGCCGTCTTTCCGCGCTTCACCGATTGGCAACCGGTGCCCATAACCGTGAAGAGCGATTCCACTCCATGAATGCCATACCAGAAAAGGTCGGGATGAGTTTTTTCGAGAGATGCTGGACTGAAGGTCTCGCAGGACTTGATTCGGCCCAGTGAGCCTGCTCGGGCCGCCAGAGTGGCTTTTCCGTAGCGCAGTGAGGAGGCAGAAAAGACCGGCACGCCGGCCGCCTTGGCCTCCGCAAAGATGGTGACGGCATCGGCCAGCGACGCGGCAATCGGCTTGTCGATGAAGACAGGTTTGCCAGCTTTCAACACCGGTCGAACCTGCTCCAAATGAGGTCGTCCATCATTGGTCTCCAGTAACACAGCATCCACTTTGGTGAGCAACTGATCAATCGAATCAACGATTTCCACGCCCAGCTTGCGCACATCCTCCGTGTAGCCCGGCACACGCGAAACACTGGACTCAATATCCGGACTTCCCTTGGGATAGGCGGCCACAACTCGCACACCTGCCGTCTCGGGGCCTGGCTTTTCCTTGTTCAGAATTTTGGTGAAGGCAACTGCATGAGACGTATCAAGTCCAATAATGCCCACTCGGATCTGCTTCACCGGTTCGTCGGCTGCGGCCAGTCGCTGACCAGCAGGGGCGAGGCCCAGGCTCAAACATAGCAGTGCGAGACTCCACGAACGCCATCGATTCATCAGGCTCATCGCAAATCACTCCCGGAGGTAAGAAATAAATCGCTGGGCTGTTAGCGACTCCAGCGCGGCGGGCCACCGATTGTACCATCCAGCGGACTGCTGGCGGTGGCGTATAGTCGGCGAGCGATGCGGCCCGATTGACTCGCCAGCCGTCCCGCTTCACACGCTAAACGCATCGCGCGTGCCATGCCGATGGGATCTTGTGCGTGAGCAATCGCGGTGTTCAGCAGCACGGCATCGACCCCGAGTTCCATCGCAAATGCGACGTCGCTCGCCGTGCCCACGCCTGCATCGATGATCACTGGATACTCCGGATCGCCATCTTTGAGATATTCGAGAATGATGCGAATGTTGTTGGGATTCAGCACGCCTTGACCGGATCCAATGGGGCTCCCAGCCGGCATCACTGCCGTCGCCCCCGCTTCCTTTAAGCGGCGTGCAATCACGGGATCATCACTGGTGTAACAAAGAACCTGCAAGCCATCCTGCACGAGACGCTCGGTGGCGGTCAGGGTGGCGAGTGGATCGGGGAGTAAGGTTTTGCTATCGCCGAGCACTTCCAGTTTCACCCAGTCGGCACCCGGGTTACCTAAATCACGCAGGATCTCGCGACCGAGTCGAGCGCAGCGAACGGCGTCATCGGCAGAATAGCAGCCGGCGGTATTGGGGAGCAGGATGTAACGGTCGAGGTCGATGAAATCGAGGATATTATTGCCTTGTCCGTCATGCAGACGTTCGCGGCGAACCGCGACGGTCAAACAATCGGCTCCTGACTCGTCGATCGAACGACGCATCATGTCGAACGACTCGTAACGTCCCGTGCCCACAATTAAGCGGCTCTGTAGTTCATGAGTACCGAGCCGCAGGATCTTCTCAGCTGTCGCAGTTCGTTCAGTCACAGACCTACCCGCCTCCCACCAACGTTACGACTTCCACTCGGTCGCCCGCTTGCAATATCACATCGCCGTGTCGTTCGCGAGGCACAACGTCACCGTTCACTTCCACGGCTACTGGCCGCGAAGCCAGTTTTAGTTCCGCCAGCAGTCCCGAGACCGTAGCGCCTGGTGAGAGATCACGTGGCGCACCGTTATAGATAACCTGCATACTGAACCGTCAGCGTGTGAGGGAAACTGAAGCGATGAAGGAGGGATGATGAATCAGTTGCGGAGTGGCGCGAGAACTCGTCATGGGTTAGTCGCGAATCGCCAGTTCGCGGGCTTTACCACCGCCGACCTTGATCAGCTTCCCAGCTTGCATTGAGCCCATGTTAGCAAGTGTACGGTCCCAAGGGATCATGTAGGCCACCCAGGCACCTGAGTTCACGTCACCGACATAGAGAACGCTTTCCGCGGGACGAACATTGCCAGCAAAACCGCTGCGTAAACTGAAAGCTCCGGTAACCATGACGAAGGAGGGCTTGTTGTTGCTGCCGGCTTCCATGCCGAGGTCGACCATCACGTTATGCTTATACAAACCACCGAGCATGCCGGTGCGACCGTTTGGGACCCAGCATTGAATCTCGCCGCTGAGGTAATCGAGGATAAAAACGCCTTCGATCCCTTCGTAGATAGGACCGGTGCACATGGCGAAGGTTTGGCCACCATGGGAGGCAGCAGCGTTCACCTGATTAGGCAGCGGAAAACTGGGCACTGGTACTTGGGCGGGAGTCTGAGTGCGAGTGGCCCAGGCGCCGACGAGCATGCCGGCTCCCACCAACAGTCCCACGCTCAACCCACTCGCAAACGCCAACCGCGATCGTTTTTTCAACCAGCGCAACATATTACTGCTCCTCAGGAGGCTTTTCGCTCGGCAACGGAATCGTGCCACAGTCGGTATCGTACTGGTTTCACCGTCCTCATGCCAGACTTTCGTGGTGTTGGTTTAGGGGTGACTTTGGGGCCGCATGAATCCCGATGAATCGGTGGTTCTTGGCGGTTGTGGAAGCGGGCGGCGGTAGTTTACACTTCCGCCTCGCGGCTCGAGCTTGTCTCTGGCCGAGCCACGATTTTCGGCTGTAGTTCCCTTAATTTCGCGGAGATTCACCTCATGGCAACCAATGGCGCATTGAATCGTAAACTGAGAATGGCTCTGGTCGGTGGCGGACAGGGCTCGTTTATTGGTCGAGTGCACGCGACGGCGGCAGTCCTTGATAACCGCGCCGCTCTAGTTGCCGGCGCCTTGTCGTCCAGCGCCGAGAAGTCGAAAGCTTCGGCACCTGACTATGACATCGCGGCGGAGCGAGCTTATGGGTCGTATCAGGAAATGTTTCAGGCGGAGAATAAATTGCCCGCCGATCAGCGGATCGATTTCGTTTCCGTTACAACTCCCAATCATACCCATTTTGAGATTGCCAAGGCGGCCGTTGAGGCGGGGTTTAATGTCATTTGCGATAAGCCACTCACTTTTGATCTTGCGCAAGCTGAGGAACTCGTGAAGGTGGTGGAAAAATCGAATGTGGTATTTGCCGTGACGCACAACTACACCGGCTATCCCCTGGTTCGCCAAGCTCGGGAAATGATCTTGAGCGGCGAGTTAGGTGAGATCAATGCGGTTCGAGCTTTCTATATTCAAGGCTGGTTACGCACACGCCTGGAACTCAGCGACCAAAAACAAGCTTCCTGGCGCACCGATCCGAAGAAGAGCGGCGCAGCGGGCTGCTTTGGTGATATTGCCACTCATGCCTATAACCTCGCCCGCTACATGACAGGACTCATTCCAGCCGACGTCAGTGCTCACTTGCGCTCATTTGAGGAGGGGCGAGCGCTGGATGATTATGGTACGGCTGTCATTCGATTTGACAACGGTGCGCTTGGTACGGTGACCGCGTCGCAGATCAGTCATGGTCGTGAGAACGATCTCTTTATTGAGATTGATGGTACGAAGGGCGCGATTCAGTGGCGACAAGAAGAGCCGAATGTGATGGTGGTGCGTCGCAACGGCGAGCCCCATCGGCTGTATACGCGAGATCCCAACGCACCCTTTATGAATGACTCTGGCAAGGCTGCTTGCCGTTTGCCAAGCGGTCATCCAGAGGCATTCTTTGAGGCCTTTGCGAATATCTATCGAGCGGCTTATGACGACATGATTCTGCGAGCAACCGGTAAGTCATTTGAACGCCGCGACACGATTTATCCGAATGTGTTCGATGGCGTCGAAGGTATGTATTTTATTGAGCAATGTGTCGCGTCGAGTGCGGCAGCGGGTCATTGGCTGCCGCTGAAGCATCCGCGAGCTCGTCGCTAAACTCCACAGCTTGCTCTGTCGCTGAATCTCAGGCTCTCAAAGTCAAATCGAGTGACCAACCATGGCTGATAAGCTTTATCTTGCCGTTGATCTAGGTGCATCGGGTGGGCGAGTGGTGGGAGGCCGTTTCGATGGCACTCGCCTCGCACTCGATGAAGTCCATCGTTTTGAAAATGGTGGAATCACCGCTGCCGATCGACTTTATTGGGATTTACTAAGTCTTTGGACTCGCATTCAGGAAGGCTTGCGAGCGGCGGCCAGTCGGTTCGGGGATCAGATTGTCAGTGTGGGAGTCGATACTTGGGGCGTTGATTTCGGACTGCTTGGGCGCGGCGATGAACTGCTGGGTAATCCTTATACCTATCGAGATCGACGTACGAATGGAATTTTCGATCGTGCGTTTGCTGATGTTAGTCGCGAGGAGATTTTCGCTGAGACTGGGCTGCAGTTCATGGAGTTCAACACGTTGTTTCAGTTGTTGGCGATGAAATATGCAGGGTCGCCGCTGCTGGAGGTGGCGGAATCGTTTCTGATGATGCCCGATCTACTCCATTGGTTGCTGAGTGGTGAGAAGGCGAACGAGTACTCTAATGCTTCGACGACGCAGTTTCTCAATCCATGTACTCGAACGTGGAGCAAAAAACTATTTGATCGTTTGGAGTTACCCACGCAGATTCTTGGAACACTGGTACAGCCTGGCACGAGTCTGGGTGCACTGCGTGCGAGCGTCGCAGCGGCGACGGGTCTTCGCAACGTGCAGGTAGTACTGCCTGGTACTCATGACACGGCCAGTGCCGTGATGGCGGTACCTGCGAGCAGTCGACCTGGCGAACGACCTGATTGGTGCTACATCAGCAGCGGAACTTGGTCGCTCATGGGTGTCGAAGTTCCCGCGCCCATTGTGAATGATCGCTGTCGAGAATTGAATTTCACGAATGAAGGTGGTGTCGGCGGCACCACTCGATTACTGAAAAACATTGCGGGTCTGTGGTTGGTGCAGGAGTGCCGTCGAATCTGGAAGCTTGAGGGGCATGAATTCGGCTGGTCGCATTTGGTCGAGTTGGCTGAACGGTCTCCGGCACTGCTGTCGCTTATCAATCCCGATCACGGTGACTTTGTTGCACCTGCGAACATGGTCAAGACAATCAAAGAATTCTGCGCGCGAACGAACCAACCGACGCCTGATTCAGTCGGCGCGGTTATCCGCTGTGCGCTGGAAAGCTTGGCACTACGCTATCGCATGGTGCTCGGTTGGCTCGAGCAACTCGTTGGCGGCCATATCAGCACCATTCACATCGTGGGCGGTGGTACGCAAAACAAACTGCTCTGTCAGATGACTGCCGATGCATGTAATCGACGAGTTGTGGCTGGTCCGATAGAGGCGACGGCGAGTGGCAATGTGATGCTGCAAGCTGTTGCCAGTGGCGACGTGGGATCGATCGCGCAAGCCCGAGACGTTATTCGTCAGAGCTTCGCGGTTGAGGAATTTCAGCCGCAGCAGCCCTTGCCTTGGGACTATGCCTACGAACGTTTTTTGAAGCTGTTCTAGTTTTGATACCGTTCGTTGAAAGTCGCGGTGGCAGCGAGCTGCAGTGTCGCTAGGGCGTTAGGAGATCCGCGAGTGGCGGGGCTACATGTTGAGCGGGCGGTGGTATTTGTAGTAGCTGCGATAGGGTAGCAGCGATTTGGGCTGGTCCCACGGGAGTATTGTTCCGTTGCTGTTGGCGAATGCCAGCTCCAATCCAGAGCAGCGGGACATGGGAATCAGTGCGATAGGGTAGGCCGTGCGTGGCGGGCGTTGAGCCTTGAATGCAGTACGGTGGCAAACAAAAAACCACGTCGCCGCTTAATCGAGCGTTGTATGAGCGACGGAAGAGCGTGAGTGGTTCAGAGCCGCTGGCGAAGAGGTGTTGTAGGTGAGGAGCGATGCGAGCGGCTGGTATGTCATCGGCAGTTCGTTCGGTGTCTATCAAATCTTCGCGTGTGAACGCCAGTGCGACGCCGGCCTCCTGGGCGAGTAAATCGCGAGCAGTGCTGCGATACTGCTCGATCCGTGTGAGCTCCATCGATTCAATCAGACTGGTCGATAGGAAGAGCTCGCGCGAAGATAATCTTTCGACATAGGTCTTGCCCAAGGGTGGTGGGCCGAACTTATCGACGAGTGCCTGTTCGATTTTCGCTCGCAGTTTAGTGAGGTCACCAAGCGGGCTGCGCCGAGCGGGGAGGCCGAGTGTCTGCGCGTATTCCGGGATGGGGGTTACGGCATGATCAGCGGAGAGCACACAAGTCCATTGTCCAATGCCGACTTTTTCGTCGAGTACTCGGAGGAGTCTTCCGAGAAGCAGGTCGGTGCGATAGGTGATATCCTCGACTTCCAAACTATGAGGGCCAAAATTATGTCCCACGTAGTCATTAGCGGAGAAACCGAGATTCAAGATATCAGGAATCTCGTCTTGCCCTAAATGTTCACGTTCGATGAGCAGTTCAGCGACACGTAACGTCATCTCGTTACCGAAGGGTGAGCAAAGAATCTGTTTATAATATTGAGTGTTTGTTTCAGTGACGAATTCATGAGGAAATGCTCGCCCTAGTTTTTCATAATTACCTTCAAAAGGCGCGTCATCTGCGTGGCGCGGGGAGTATTTTTCTGCGGGGTAAAGCAGTTGCCAGCGGCTGCCCGCATAGCATTTTGCGGTATCACCTTCGTTGAGTTGAACGAGGTAGTCTGGCAAAGCGGCTCGATAATAGCGACTTGTTACCCAGTTTCCGGAGTTAGGATCAAACCAGTAGGCGCTGTCAGCTTGTTTGCCTGACATCAACACGGCTGCCCGATCTTTGAGTGTCACGCCGAACACTTTGGCCTGGCCGTTGGTGGCTCGTTTGAGTACGTCGCCAACGGTCTCGGCGTGCAGTTTTAAGGGTGAGACGCCCTTGAGTTCAGCTTGGGTGGTCGGAGTGCCCACGATGGGATAATTCAAGTCTTCGACGCAATACACTTCTTTGCCGAGTCGTCGGTCGTACCAGGTGTTATCGATGATGCCGAGTGGTCCGGGGTAGTTGCCGGTCATGAGGACCGCATGGCCCGGTGCGGTTACGGTGTAGGCGTGGCGATGATGACATTCCGTGAACCAGGTTCCTTCGGTGGAGCAGCGCTGAAAGAAACCATCTGAAGTGAAATTGGCTCGGAAACGTTCGAGGTATTCGTAGCACAATTGGTCAACGCTGATGATGACCACCAAGCGCGGTCGTTTGCCGGTATCAGTAGCCACTGCTGCAGCGGCTGACTTGGTGAGCCCGGCAGCGGGTGAGGTGTTGTCCGCCGCGCTAATTGTTTGGAGGGTGAGGCGAAGAAAGATGTAAATTATGGCAATCGATGAGAGTACGAGCAGAGTGATGGGGAGCGGAGGACGCTCGCGACCCGTTTCATGAGGGTGGCGAAAAAAAAACCGAGCGGACCTGCGATCGGGGATCGCAGGTTGTAGTCTGGTTGATAGCCGGAGCATCGAGTAGTCCTTCGTACGCACGTCAAACCCTACTTCGTTTCAACAACCCAAATGTTGCGGTATCGGACCGGATTTCCGTGATCTTGCAGGAAGACGGGTCCGGGGGCGGGGCCAGGGCCGGAAGGGGCGGCGGTAGTCGAGCGGTCGCCGGGTAATTCGACATCTTTATGGATGATAACCCCGTTGTGTTTCACGGTGACGCGTGGGTTAGCAATGAGTTTTCCTGCAGCGTCAAATTTGGCGGCGGTGTAATCGATGTCGTAGGTCTGCCAGGTGAGAGGCGGGAAGCACATATTGACATCGGGCTTTTTGACGGAGTAGATGCCGCCACATTCATTGTGCTCGCCGCTTAAACCAAAAGAATCGAGCATTTGGGTTTCGTAGCGGCCTTGCATGTAGATACCGCTATTGCCACGACCCTGGCCGCGTTCCTCAGGTTGGTATGGCAAGCGGAATTCGATGTGTAACTGATGGCTGCCGAATTTACGTTTGCTGGTGACACCTTGTACGAGCAGGCCTTCTTCGATGCGACCGTTTTCCCATTCAGTGGTGTTTTTTCCATCGAAGAGGACGACGGCGCCGGGAGGCGGAGCGGCACCGAGGGAGGAGCTTTTTCGCTCGATCTTTTTTAGTGTGCCGAGTTGTTGTTGGTTGGCAGCGACGGTGATGGTGCCGGCTTTGAGCGTGGCGGTGGCTTCGTCGCCCTTAAATACCACTGCACCGTCCTTGGATTCGGCGTCCATTTCCAGTTTAGGGCCACCGTTCCAACCAGCGCCCGGTAACCCGCCGGGATAGCCAACTGCGTGAAATTTGCCCTGACCCAGTGCGATGATTTGGGCCCCATATTTTACCGGTCCCTCATCCGTTTTGATAACGCCTTCGTATTCGCCCTGTAAGGCATAGTCGGCATCCGCCTTCGCGGGATCCGTGATTGCTGGGCCTTTCGCCAATGCGTTGGTTGCCGTGAAGGCCAAGGCGAGTGTAAACAACCAGATCCAAACAGTCGCTGCAAAGCTTTTACCGTGTCCGTGAGATCCATCAGGTCGCATAGTTTACTGCTTTCTGTGCAAAAAGAAGGTGTGAGAGATGATTGCCGAATTGTTTTTTGATAACTGCAACGTTCGACGCAGGACTCCGACACTGACAGCTAGGTCAAGCCAATCGATCGGGCGGTCATTCTGGAAGCGGAGTGGTATGAATGCAAGCGAGCCATCGGTTGTCGAAACCGTAATGTTAGACTGCCACCGCGTTAGGCACCACGCCTTGCCAGCCCGAAGCCAGCCCGAAAGTGTTTAGGCTTTTTCTTGGCTTTACGATGCTTTTTTGATTCGTTACCCGTCATCGTTTATCGAAAACTCTCGAAAAGCGTTGCCTGACTTATCCCAAACAGCATCCTTTTACATCTCACGCTCCCTCGGCGCGCACCACGATACCAGCTCGATAATCATCGAACAAAAAAAACAAAAAATCACACCGTAAAAGATCGAGGCCAGTAGTTCGGCTAACAGCTTCGTGCAGTGAGACTTTTATCCCGCCATGCCTCCAGCCTTTCAGTCGTCCAGCCCGCCCTCGGCATCAGGTCACAAGCGGCGCTGCGTCCACTAGCGTCCACTAGCGTCCACTAGCATCCGCTGCATCCCCCGCTCGCCCGCTCGCATCAACCCGAGCGGCTGGAACCGCCGCCTCGCTCCTTCGTCCGCCGATGCGCCTCCGCAAACATTGCCGCCATAATCTCCAGTTCGCGATTAAAACGACGACTTGTCACC
>JBIIHW010000023.1:0-89120 GCA_044235425.1 Pirellulaceae bacterium | reverse complement strand
TTTGCGATGCGGGTGACAAGTCGTCGTTTTAATCGCGAATTGGAGATTATGGCGGCGATGTTTGCGGAGGCGCATCGGCGGACGAAGGAGCGAGGCGGCGGTTCCAGCCGCTCGGGTTGATGCGAGCGGGCGAGCGGCGGATGCAGCGCCACTTGTGGCCTGATGCCGAGGGAGGGCTGGAAGGCTGGAAGGCTGGAAAAGGTAAATCTAAGACGGATTAGGCTGTAGCGCGAGGGCTGCCGAGGTTAGTTTTTGCTCGAATTGGCATCGGGCTGCGTGGACGATGCGCGCCGGTGGCTTCAGGTAATTTGAGGTAAGCGATAATTTAGCAGTTTTCCCATCTTCGATAGGCAAGATTTTGTGTTTTGGTGAATGATGAAAGCGGTCGCGATTGCTAAAAATCGTCAACCGGGAATCCAAAATGGAAACAAGTAAGAGAAATAGATAAAACCAGTTTAAATTCACCTGCCACGGTGGCAGTCTAACTTTGCTGTTTCTTTAGGAATTTGATTTATGTCACTCGATCTTTTGCGTCAACTTGACCCTCACGATCGAGATTATGCCAGTCGATTTGTGGAGCTACTACTGGCAGCAGCGAGCACCACAAACGTCAGCGATGTACATCTTCAGCCGCTCCGCGAGGGACTCGAAATTGCATGGCGGATCGACGGAGTTTTGCTTCCTGCCGGCGTTTTTCCCCGCGGACATCTAACCGATGTAGTAGCCCGCCTTAAGGTACTCGCCGACCTGCTTACCTACCGCTCCGATATCCCTCAAGAGGGGCGTTTAAGGGAACCGCCGACCAATTGCGAAATGCGATTGAGCACATTTCCAACTCTGCACGGCGAGCGTGCCGTAATTCGGATCACCACCAAGGCTCACCGCTGGTTACAACTCAATCAACTCAGCCTACCAATCAGTCAACGGCTCGCCCTCCAGCAGCTACTCACCGCGACCTCAGGAGCTTTGATCATCACGGGACCGGCCGGGAGCGGCAAAACAACCACCGCCTATGCCTGTTTGCGGGAACTTAATTTGGAACCTGATAGCCGACGCTGTACCATTTCGATCGAAGATCCCATCGAAGCCGAGCTCCCCGGTGTTGCGCAGTCTCAAGTGAATCCCGTCGCTGGTCTCGATTTGTCGACCGGGCTAAAGTCCATCCTGCGGCAAGACCCCGAGGTAATATTCGTAGGAGAAATTCGTGATCGGGCCACCGCCGAAGGAGTTCTCACCGCGGCACTCACCGGTCACCTCGTTATCACGACCTTCCATGCCGGCAACGCCGCCGATGCAATCAAGCGTTTAGGCGAAATGGGGCTCGAGTCATACCAAGTTCAGAATGCTATCAAAGCCGTCATCTCACAACGACTCGTTCGCCGTCTTTGCGACTGTGCGGTACCCTCGTCTGGCTCATCGACCGCTCGCACTCCCGTCGGCTGTGAGAAATGTCTCGGAAGCGGCTATCAAGGACGTGTACTGCTCGCGGAAATCCTCGATCCAACAAAAGAACAATCGCCATCGCCAACTCTGCGCGAGCAAGCGGATGACGCAGTCCAAGCTGGCCTCACCAGCGAAAAAGAGATTCTCCGAGTGTTGGGGCCCAACATCAAGAACTAAACACTCAGCCAACCACCGTGCGCCCAGCCGCAGCCCACCATATCGCTCTATTTGAAAAAAAACACCGATCGCTCAGCCACCTCAGCGCTGAGCGATCGGTTAAAAAGCGTTCTTAGACCGTTAATGCCTCCACCTCGCGTGCCAGACGCTGACGAGCGACATGCAGTCGGCGCTTGATCGTTCCCAGCGGAACAGCGAACTCGTCGCTCATCTCCGCCAACGATAGATCTCGCACATAGAATGCCACCAATGTCTCGCGGTCCATCGCGCCCAATCGATCCAATCCCTCCTGCAGACCAGCCGCACGCTCGCGACCCAACACCGTCTCCAACGGCGACGTCTTGTCGACAAAGTGGTTCTCCAGGAACTCATCGTCCGGCGACAAGTCCACTGAGCGTCGCATCGCACGGTTTAGCGACTTTCGAACCGCAATCGACCGTAGCCAACCTGCGAAAGCCTCCGGCTCACGCAGTTGAACCAGCTTCTCCATCGCTTGAATGAAGATATCCTGGGTCAACTCCTCAGCCTCCGCATGGTTGCCCACGCGACGCAGTGCGATCGCAAACACCGACCGCTCGAAGCGGCCATACAACTGCCCGAAGGCCCCACGGTCACCGCTTTGCGCCAGCCGTACCAACTCCCCAATCGTCTCGCTCTCCAGCATCTCCAAAGTCGTCATGACTTTCTCCTCTCACATCGCAAGTGTCCAGTGGGTACGCCGAACCCATAACCTCGAGACGAGCCAGCACGCATCTGCTCGTTGAGATTCAAAGGAAACGCACGGTTAAACCGCCATGCGCCGCCAGCTAGATTCGCCTCAGTGCTGATAAGGAGACCGCATCGGTCTCGCTTACCTCGTCGCTGGCTCGATTGAGTACTTACTCAATGGACAGCTGCACCAGGGCGAACGCCGAATGGCCAATGAGCCACTGCGGCGTCCCGCAGAGCCTCGGCCCCAGCCCGAATCCTGTATCGCTCGGGATACAAGTCGAAGGGTTGCGGAAAGACTCTGTTGCCCAGCGCGTTCAAGATGGGCGGGAAGGCAATAACGGTCACTCAGCCCAACAAATGGATTGCCTGCCACCATCGAGTGGGTAGCGATCGCATTTGTCGAGATAGAGGTGAACTTCGTCATGACATGCCTCCGCCGCGCTACGCGCGAATCGAGAGAACTGAAAGAATTAAGGATTTGCTGATACTAACCTAATCGTACAAATCGAGGAAGTTGGACATCTGCCGTTGCCAAAATCTGCGATTTTCCCGCCTCGGCGCACCCAGGCAGGCCCCTAATAGACCGCCTCAACCCTACTAAGGTTCGCGCCAATCGCAACAAAAAATTGTTTTTTTCGCCCATCCAAACCGCCGCTCATCAAGGGGACGAGGAGACGGCCACTGCCATACGCTGCTGCAAATACTGAATTGCGCGTCGCAATTGCGGATCATCGATGGGAGCCGCTACCACGCTCTCGGCACGCGCGTTATTCTCCCCCTTCTGCTCCTCGGGAAACGCTTCGATCCCAGGTGCTCTTCCGGTCCAAGCCAAAGCGGGAATCTGCAGGTCGCGCACACGACGATAACGATCCACCAACCGGCGATGGTAGTCCGAAAGCGGCACTTCAAAGCCATCGTTCGGGCTCACACCCCAGTCGTCCGCGGGCGTCGCATTCTGTCCACGATGAATATTTTTGCCGCTCGGCCGCCAATAACTCGCCGTAGTAAGCTTCAACGCGCTGCGCCCGCCTTCCAGTGGAATCAGGTTCTGCACCGTTCCCTTGCCGAATGAGCGCGTACCAATCACGACCGCTCGGTCGTGATCCTGCCAACAAGCCGCCAGAATCTCGCTGGCACTCGCCGATGACTCATTGACCAAAACAACCAGGGGAATGTGCTTCCCCATAATCAAATCAGAATCCGCCTCGTAACGCCTCAACTCCACGCCACCGCGCCCTCGAGTGCTCACAATCAGCCCCTCATCGATAAACAAATCAGCCGCTTGAATCGCCGTGTTGAGCAGGCCGCCGGCGTTATCCCGTAGATCAATGATGATGCCCAGGGGGGCACCCTGAGTGGGATGACGCGTATTCAGGGCCGCTTTCATTTCACTCACTGTCCGCTCACCAAATGTCACCAGACGCAGAAGTTGAATACGTGGATCCTCTTGGAGAAAGAAATCCCAACTCGTATCCGCTCGCCGTGCATCGCCAAGCACGGAGTCTGTCTGAATGGCGGCTCGGACCACCTTGATATCCACCGGTGCCGTGGCATCACGATGAACGACTGATAACGTCACCCCTTCTCCTACCGGACCATGGATCAGTGCCACGGAACTTTGCATGGTCAGTTCCTGCGTGTCCTGTCCGTCGATCGCCCAAATCACATCTCCCGCCCGTATCCCCGCTCGCTGCGCTGGTGAATCAATCAGCGGGCTGATAATCGTGGGACGACGACTCTCGGCGTTAAAGTCTACCAACACGCCGATGCCACCAAATTCCTGAGTTAATCCCGTTTGAAATTGCTCAAATCGTCCCGGATCAAGATAACTCGAATTGGGATCGAGCCCGCTCACCAGTCCCTGCATCGCACCCTGAAATAAAGCTCGCTCCTCCACCTCCTCAAAATAGTTCCGCTCAACCAATGTCAGCGCCTCGCTGATCGTCAGGGCATGTCGGTTCCATTGAGCCTTTTGGTGGCACAGGAGCGAAATGGAGACGGTTAGCAGAATGACTATGAGATTACGGAGGGTCATCGATCGTCACAGCCCCAAAAATGGCACCGGCAGCAAAAACGCATGCTGCTCAAATAAACTCCACGAACCATACCACGAAGTGTAGCGACTCAGATAGACGATGAATACGTAGAACAGAACGATGGGAATCATCGCCGGACCGGCCATGAGCCACGTGAGAATGAATCGCGGCCGCTCACGACGCCGGGCACGACCCAAAGCCCAGCCACACAGCAGTCGAGCTGGCGCAATGAACGCCACAAACACAATGCTCGGTAACCACGCCACCTCACGCTGTAGAAACTCAATTTTCAGCAGGTAGAGTGGCAGGGCAAAGAGCAGCACCACCAGAAGTGAAAACCAACTCGCCAACGGTGCTCGACGAAACAACGACCAGGCAGCACGGAGCTCGAAAAAAGCCGCCAGTCGCCCCTCGGCTGCATACTGAGTTTGTAGGAGTGGCAACATCATGGCGACGATCGCCAGCGACAACGCTCCGCCGAGCCCCGCCAATACGCCGGGAACTGGCGGCAGCTTGAACGCCGCAATCAGCAGCAGTACGGGTAAAAAAAGCCAAACGATGGCGCCCAGAAACCCGCGCAACCCCAGCCAAAAGAAATAGTTGAGACGCAGGTTCACCAGAAACTGCCAGAACTGGTCTCGCGCCTCCCCGTACATCCCACCTCGACGCACTTTTCGCCAAAAAACCAGCGGCTGTGGCCAGAGAAAATGCCGCAACCGGCCACCGCGAAAGCAGGCCCAAGCGAGATGAAAAACGAGGAATATCGTCAGCAGAATTAATGCTACTCGGCAACCTCGCGTCGCCCGGCTATCAGGATCGATCAGCCAAGCCGAATACCACAGATCGGAGATGAATCGAAGCGGCCAAAGACAGAGCCAACAGCCGAGTGCCATGCTGCCGACGCGAGCCGCTTGATGGACGCCAATCAGCCCGTCCCGCAGCCGACCACTCCGCGCCACCCTGCCACTCACCTCCAACAAATAACCCAAACTGATGAATTGCAGGAGCGGAAACGTGGCCAGTATTGCTAAGCCTAGCAGCATGCTCACTAAGCCAAAGCTCCAGTCCCAAATCCCATGGACGAACGATGTCAAAAGGCGCCGAAGTCGCCCGAGTAGCGTTTCATCTCGAACCAATTCCGCGACCACAATATCCTGCATTTCGCCGCACCCTGCCGCTCGAATACCACTCTAAAAAATAAACGCCTGGCGGCTGAAACCCCGACGACTTACGCTCAGGTAATCCCTATCATAATGAGCAGCCAAAGGAAAACCAAAGATGGGTCGACGGGACATCGTGTTCGTAATCGCCTGCCTGCTCCCGGTGCTGGTCATCATTCAGCAGTGGTGGCGCCCGCCCGGACTCGCTGCCACTCGCACTTCAGCTTTTTCCCGTCCACCCTCGGCCACGACCACCAGCTCACAGCACAACCCGACGGGTAACTCCGGGGCTCATCCGGCCGCCTCCCACACTTCACCTGCCACCTCGTCAAACTTCCAGTCTCCACCCCCCGAACTCGAGTCTATACTCGCCCGCGTGGATGCCGAGTTTCAAGAAGAGTGGCAGCGACAATCTGTCACTCCCGCGAACGTCGCTCCCTTGAACACCATTCTGCGGCGACTGTCGCTGGGACTGGCCGGCACCATTCCATCGCTGGAAGAGCTCCGCACACTCGATACGATTCCCGCCGAGCAGCAGTTGGACTGGTGGCTCACTCACCTGCTTGCCGATCGTCGCACGGCCGATTACCTCGCCGAGCGACTGGCTCGTGTTTACGTGGGAACCGACGACGGCCCGTTTCTCGTCTATCGCCGTCGCCGCTTCGTCTCGTGGCTGAGCGACCAGCTTCATCGCGAACCCGTTCACTACGATGCCATCGTACGACAGCTCATCGCTCAAGCTGGACTGTGGACCGACTCACCAGCCGTGAATTTCGTAACGGTCACCTCGGACCCGAATCGCGATAACCGGCCCGATCCCCTGCGACTTGCCAATCGCGTCACACGTGCCTTTCTCGGAATGCGGATCGATTGTTTGCAGTGCCACGATGATCGGCTTGAAAAAGTAACGCTGGGCGTCGCTGATACTCCGCGTTGGGGACGACAGGAAGATTTTCATCACTTAGCAGCCTTCTTTAGCGATGTCGGAACATCGATCACTGGTATTCGCGATGACCGGCAAGCCAAGCCCTATAAATATCAATTCCTGGGGGAAATGGCCGAGCGTTCCGTCGACCCCAAGGTTCCGTACTTGCCCGAAATCGCACCGCGCGACGGCGCCCTGCGGAAACGGTTGGCCACCTGGGTAACTCACCCACAAAATAGACCCTTCGCACGGGTCACGGTGAATCGCTTTTGGGCCTTCATGACCGGTCGACCACTCGTCGAACCGATTGATGAGATTCCATTACATGGTCCGTTTCCTCCCGGTCTCGAACCACTCGCTGATGACTTTATTGAACATGGTTATGACACGCGGCGGTTAATTCGCGTGATTGCATTCGTGCGTGCCTATCAGCTGGATAGTCGCCTGTCGCCCGACGATAACACAACCCCGACGACCGCTCAGGAAAAGAGCTGGGCCGTGTTTCCCATCACGCGACTGCGACCTGAGCAAGTGGCGGGGGCCCTATCCCAAGCTGCCACGTTGAAAACCATCGATGCGAATGCACACATCATTCGTCAATTGATGAATCGCAACGAGACTGAAGATTTTGTGCGACGTTACGGCGACATGGGAGAAGACGAGTTTTCAGATCGGGGTGGAACCATCCCTCAACGTCTATTAATGATGAATGGCGAATTGGTCAAAGAACGTACCAAAGACAACATCGTGTTGAACGCCGCAACTCGAGTGGCCGCGCTGGCCGGTAGTGATGAGCAGGCGATCGAAATTGCGTACCTCACAATCCTCTCGCGGACGCCATCCCGTGAGGAACAGTGTGGCTTGGTGGAATTGATTCAGGATCAACATGGTTCAGCACGCAACGAGGCACTCGAAGATGTCTGGTGGATTCTCTTGAACAGCACCGAGTTTTCTTGGAATCATTAGACTTGGCTGCTTACTGTTTATGCAGGAAATAAATCATGTCTCCTACGAGTAACTCGGAGCATTCGCTCATCCCTGGCCGCCAATCAAATTCCGCACGTCGGCGCTTTCTCAGAGACTCGGCACGATTCGCCATCGCCATGGCCGCTCCGGGGATGAAGAGGCTCGGCATGACCGTGCCAGCGTTAACGGCGTCAGGTATACCAGTCGCGGCTACTCCCTGGACTGCAGTGGCTGAGGAACTAGTGAAGTCCGATCAACGCGACAGTCGACCATCTCAAGCTCAATCGGCTACCGCACGTTCGGTAATCGTCTTGTGGCTCCAAGGTGGCCCAAGTCAGCTCGAAACATTCGACCCTCATCCCGGTACCAACAGTGCCGCCGGTAGTCGAGCGATTGATACTCGAATACCAGGAGTGCAAATCGATCAGCACTATCCTTTGTTGGCCGAGCGACTACAGCATGTTTCACTAGTTCGCTCCGTAGTGAGTAAGGAGGGTGATCATGAACGAGCGACTTATTATCTCAAGACTGGCTATCGTCCCGATCCCACGCTGGTACATCCTTCCCTCGGTGCGATCCTATGTCATCAATTAACCGACGAAGTGGAAATCCCTCGACACATTTCGATCTTGCCGAACTCATGGGCGGCTCGCGGCGGGTATCTGGGTGATCAATATGACGCCTTCAAAGTGGGACAAGTGGGCTCGTCCATCGCCGACGTGAAACCACGCGTGAGTGAGGAGCGTTTTCGGAAACGTCTGGAGGCTTTGCAGCGAGTCGTAGAGCCCACGTTTGCTCAGGGACGCTCTCGAAATCTCGATGCTGATCGAACTCTGCACCTGGCATCCATCGAGCGAGCGCGTCGGATGATGACATCCGAGCAACTCCAAGCATTCGAAATTCAGCGCGAAACCGAAGCGGTGCGTCGCTCATTCGGCGACTCTGAGTTTGGTCGTGGCTGTCTCGCGGCCGCTCGCTTGATCGACGTCGGTGTGCGATGTGTCGAAGTGACGCTCAGCGGCTGGGACACGCATGCCGCCAATCACGAAGGTCAGCGCACGCAAGCGCGGGTTCTCGACCCCGCCTTCGCCGCGCTGCTCGATTACCTGCAGCAACGCGGTAAACTGCAGAATACGATCATTGTGTGTTGTGGAGAGTTTGGGCGGACGCCGCGCGTTAACCCGCTTGGTGGACGCGATCACTGGCCACATGGTTTTACGATCGCGCTCGCCGGTGGCGGCTTAGCAGCGGGCCAAGTAATCGGGGAGACCTCTCCCGACGCCGCCACGTCGGATCGACCGCCGGCGGAACTTGTCGCTGATCCTCATGCAGTAGCCGATGTCTATGCGACCGTGCTGCGAGCACTCAACATCGACTTCTCAAAAGAACATAGCACTCCGATCAAACGGCCCATGGCATTCAGCGATGGCCGAGTGATTTCGAAACTACTCTCTGTCCCATCCTAGAGAACCTATGACAGACAATAACAGTCACCGCACGACGCGGCGCGATTTGCTTAAGGGATTAGCGGCGACAAGTGTCGCGACGGCCGCAGCTGCTCATCCGCTTGTGCCTGCCGAAACGGTGGCCGCTGTCGAGCAGCAGGCGGCCCCGGCGGGCAATGGAACAGTGACGAGCGAACTGATTCAGCAGACGGAGTGGATCACGGGGCTAAAACTTGAACCAGCCCAGCGCGAAGCGATCGCGACCACCTTGGAACGGACCATGCGCGGTGTCGAGGCATTACGCTTGGTGCCGCTGGCCAATGAAATTCCACCGGCCATTCAGTTTCACACGGCAGCACATCAACCGGTCGAAGGCCGAGTGGACCGCCCCAATGCCACGTTCAAGTTGCCAGAGGATGGTCCCAAAGACCTGCCGCCGCCGGATGACTTGGCGTTCGCCCCCGTGTATCAATTGGCCAGGCTGATTCGTGAAAAGAAAATCTCGTCGGTGGAACTTACCACTCTGGCTCTCAATCGATTGAAGAAGTCCGATCCACAGCTTCTGGCGGTCACGTCACTGACCGAAGAGTTGGCGATGCGTCAGGCTCAGCGGGCCGACGAAGAGTTGGCGGCAGGCAAATATCGAGGCCCGCTCCATGGAATTCCGTGGGGAGCGAAAGATTTGATTGCTGTGCCAGGATATCCAACAACTTGGGGCGCGCCGCAGTTTCGCGAGCAACGATTTGAACGTCCGGCGACGGTTGTGCAGCGATTGGAAGAAGCTGGCGCGGTGCTCACCTGTAAACTCGCCGTGGGCGCACTTGCTTGGGGTGACGACTGGTATGGCGGCGTCACGAAAAATCCATGGAATTTAAAGGAGGGAGCCAGCGGTTCCTCTGCCGGCTCCTGCTCGGCAACTGCAGCCGGCTTATTACCATTTACACTCGGTAGTGAAACCCTTGGTAGCATCGTCTCACCCTGTACTCGCTGTGGCGTTACCGGACTACGCCCAACCTTTGGACGAGTGAGTCGTTCCGGCTGCATGACACTCGCTTGGTCCATGGATAAGGTCGGGCCGATTGCGCGGAGTGTCTACGACTGTGGTTTGGTCTTCGCTGCGATTCATGGCGCCGACGGAAAAGATGAAGCGGCTATCGATCGGCCGTTCGCTTGGCCACTCGTGGAAGACATGCAGAGACTGCGAGTTGGATATGTGGAAAATGGTCGTGATGTGGGAAAGCGTGAGGAGCTCAAGGTACTGCGCGAGCTTGGAGTGGAGCTGATACCGATTGAGTTGCCTGGCAGCAATTTTCCTGTCGCACCGCTCACGATGATCTTGGAAGTCGAAGCTGCTACAGCCTTCGATGATCTGACTCGCAGTGGCAATACGGAAGGCCTGAATCGCTGGCCAGATGTGTTTCGCAAGGCCGAGTTTGTAACAGCGGTAGAGTATTTGCGAGCCAATCGATTGCGCACGCTTGTAATGCGGGAAATGGAAAACGTGATGCGGCAAGTCGACCTTTACGTTGGTGGTAATGATCTGGTCATCACCAACTTGACGGGCCATCCAACCGTCGTGCTTCCTAACGGTTTTGAGCAACGCGATGGTGTTCGTGTACCAACGTCCCTGACGTTCACTGGCCGACTTTTTGGGGAAGCAGCGTTGCTGACCGTCGCTGAAGCCTACCAGCGGGCCACCAATGTTCATTTACAGCGGCCGCCCGTCATCGCGGATTAACTCTGATCGGCGACTAAGTTCTTTTCACATGGATCGTGATCTTGCATGACCAGTTATCGAACAAAAATCGCACTGACTGCTTTCATCTGGTTTGTCAGCGTCGAGTTGATAGGGCTGCTCCAACTTCACGCTGAAGTGCCAGCGCCGAGTGAGCTACGAGTACGACTAGTGGTGAACGGGCGGACGACGACGGCAGCTGATATTCCTATCGTCAAGATCGGTCAGCAGATTCCGCGCACGTATGCGGGAGATCGAATTGCAAATACGCCCGGTTTCGATTTCTACGTCAGTGAACATTTTGCGCTCAAATCGAATATGGACGAGGAATATTCGCGGAATGTTCTGCGAGTATCCGAGTTGGCTCATCCGCACTGGGTGGCCCATATCGGTGCAGCTCCGCCTGATCCGGAATTAAGAATGTATATCACGTTCGCTAACAACACCGAGAAGCTGCGCGAGGCGATGGTGAGTGATTTAGGCCAGGGGCCAGCGGGCGGTTTTGGTGGTGGTTTCACGGCCTATGCCAACCGGTCGGCCTACAACTACCCGAGTGGTACGTTGCGTTATCATCAGAGGGCGCTGGTGATGCATGAAAATCTGCACATGCTCAATATGATCTGCAACGGGACGGGTGGCACGGAGGGGCCGACCTATGCGGGGGAGCAACATGTTTTCGATCCCGCGCGCAATCAACTCACCGTGTTCTGTTTCGATAAAGCTTGCGTCAATAACTACACCGACTCGGGTTTGGCTGAGCTGACGAAAACGTTTATCCCGGTTCAAGATGTCGCGCGGAAATACTGGCAAGGTGGACAGGGCATCGGCACGATGTATCAGCAATTCCTGCTCACGGATCCAGATCGCCTGCTCAAGTGGCGTATCTGGCGTGATCAGTTCTACCTGGGACAAATCTCGGATGAATCAAATGTAAAAATGATGGAGAGTATCTTCGGTCCGCTCGATCAACTCAACGATCAATGGGCGCGCTGGATCAAGTCGCAGCGGGCTAGTTTTCATCATGTCGATTGGGGCTGGGAGCAGGATGGCAATGCGATTTGGGCTTATGGCTTTCCCTGGAATAAGCAGTTCTTTTCTCAGATGGATTTGCAGTACACGCCGGCGGAGGCCGTGACTGGGAATCCACTGCGAATGGACTACCCGACGATCGAGCGTCCCGCGATCGTGGGAACACCACGTCGCGGCGTTGAAGAGCCGACGATCGGATTTGTAGTCGCCGGAGTCGGAGGACAAGCTTGGGGTGGATTTGGTTTAGGAGTAAGCGAGCGGTCGATGTGCCAGGTCGTGATCGCTCGCAATCAACATCTGGTAGTCGATGGTCCGGACTTGGGTTTAAGCCGACGAGAGTTTCCGTTGGAAGAGGCAGTGAAAATGGCGGCGGTGGCCAGCGGTGGTCAGTTTGGCGTAACCGTGACGATCAAGAAAGACGAACTGTCGATTGTCGTGCGTGCTGGTTCAGGCGAAAAGCTTGCTGAACAAGTTTCAGCAGTGCCGCTGAATGTGGAGCAGCGAGCGCGACTGCTCAGCAAACCGATGGCATTGGTTGGCAAAGATGGCTATCCACGAATTGTTCCTTGGATTGATGATGCGCGACCGGAGCCGGAGGATTGGAATCGTGAGCGACCAGCCAATCGCTGGCGTTTTGCGGGACTCGAGCATCTGGAGACTTTGTATCGAGCGGCTTGGCGATTGGGCACTGCTGCTCCACCCACGTTGCAGCAGCTGAAAGAGAGCATGCTGTCGAGTGTAGCTGGGACACCGGACGAACAAGCCAGAGCGCTACTGCAGTATGATCGCGAAATTAGCAGCGTAATCGCTTCCGTTAAGGAAGCGGCAGTCAGTGAGACCGTGCGGCAACAAGCGATGGCAGATCTGGCGGGACTATTTCTGCATCCCAGCAAAGCGGAAGTGGACGAAAAGTCTCGACATACAAAGTTGCAATTGCGAGTCACTCATCGCTTACCAGACAAGGTGCAAGCTCGATGGCAGCTCGCGGATCCAGCTGAATTCGCTAAGCCAGCTGAACCGCCGCGAGCCGAGGGAGAATCAGCAGTTGACGCCGCGGCAGCTCATGATCGCGACAAGTCCGCATGGACGGATTTACCCACCTTGCAAATGAAACCTTTCACGATCATCTCGCCCCCATCGGAGATGAAAGAGGGCGAGCGAACTGTGACTCGGTTCGAATTTCGCTGGCGTGGCGAGCGTTTTCAGGTAGAGCAGCGATACTAGCGAAATGATGCAGTCATTGGGGATCGTATTCGGAAGGGCGCGAGCCGTACCAACACGCGCCGTCGCTTTGTTTTACCAGCCTTCTACTTCTTCGCCTTAGCGCTCTTGGACGACTTGGCGGGCTTAGAGGCCTTGGACGCTTTAGCAGCTGCAGCGGGCTTGGCCGATTTGCTGCTCTTGGCCGCCGTCGCTTTCTTCCCGGGAGCTGCGGATTTGGCGGCCCCGTTGTTGAACGCTTGATCGAAGTTGTTCGTGAACTTGTGCGACGGACCGCTGCGAATAATCGGGCCACTCATACGACGGTTTCTCCCAGAGACCATGAATAATCGGTACAACAACGGTACAGTGTAGAGCAGTAAATAACCGCTTGCCAATGGCTGGGAGCCTAGACCGTGAACTACGACCAACATTTTCTGGACGGCGTCCGCTACTTCAACGATTGCGACTTTTTTGAGGCGCACGAGGCGTGGGAGGAGCTGTGGACGGACTATCAGGGGCCCTCACGGAAGTTTTATCAGGGACTGATTCAAGTGGCGGTCTGCTTGCATCATTTCGGCAATGGAAATGCTCGGGGTGCGATCAAGCTTTACCATTCCAGTCGTGCGTATTTACAGCAATATCCAGCGCACTACGAAGGCGTGGATGTAGCGAAGTTGCTGAGTGACTTGGAGCGTTGTTGTGCGGAGTTGCTAGCCAGTCAGGAAGAGTTTCCACAGGTTGTAGTCGTGCCCGATTTGATTCCTGAGATCCATCTCAATCCGCCCGCGAATTGAGTTTTATCCTTGTTCTGAAGCGAGTGACGTTCGATGAGATTTCAAGCATCGGTTCAATTCTTGTGGCTTGCGAGCAGCTTGCTGATCAGTGTGGGGTTTGGTGGTTGGTGGGGATGCTCCCAGCCACAGCTTTCCGCGCAGGAGCCTGAGAAGCTGGGGTTCCTGGATTTTGTACGTGCCCAAGCCGCACAGCTGCGGCAAAGCGATCGAGCGCCGGCGACACTGGCAGATTGGCAGACGCGTCGCGACGAGTTACGTCGACGACTGGTCGACGCCTGGGGACCGTTTCCAGCGGAGCCAGCACCGTTGGCGGCGCGTAAGTTAGGCGAGTTGCAGCGCGACGGCTATCGTCTGGAACGTATCGTCTTTCAGACATTCCCAAATCTCTGGATGACCGCTCATGCGTATGTGCCGGCAGTCGAAGGACGAGTGCCAGCGGTGCTGTGTGTACATGGGCACTGGGCGAAAGCGAAACAGGATCCCGTTGTGCAATCGCGTTGCATTGGACTGGCCAAACTTGGGTTTTTTGTATTGGCAGTCGATGCCTGTGGCGCCGGCGAGCGCGCGATCGGGAAGGCCCTGGGTGAATATCACGGTGAAATGACGGGTGCCATGCTGCTGCCGATCGGTCGTTCTCTGACCGGCGTTCAAATCTATGAAAACATGCGAGCGATTGATTATTTACGTACGCGACCGGAGGTGGACGCCAGTCGCATGGGAGTAACGGGAGCTAGTGGTGGTGGCAATCAGTCGATGTATCTTGGGACGTTCGACGAACGTGTCGCAGCAGTCGTGCCTGTCTGTTCCGTAGGCAACTATCAAGCCTATTTGGGCGCGGCCTGCTGCATGTGTGAGGTCGTGCCGGGAGCACTGCGTTTTACCGAAGAAGGAGATGTGCTGGGCTTAGCTGCGCCGCGAGGACTGATGGTAATCTCCGCGACAGGAGATGCTCGCCAGTTCTCCGTGAGGGAGGCGCAGCGATCGCTGTTGCGAGCGACCGAAATTGCGAAGCTACACGATCGGCTCGATCAGGTTCGACACACAATCATTGAATCAGGTCACGATTACAATCAGCCGATGCGGGAGGCGATGTATGGCTGGATGACCAAACAGCTTAAGGGCCAAGGCGATGGAAGTCCGATTCCCGAACCCAAGATTGTCACGGAGGAGCCGGAGTCGATTCGATGTTTTCCTGGCGAGAGTCGCCCCGATGATTATGTGACGATTCCCCAATTTGCGCGAGCGGAGGCGCAGCGGTTGGTGGCGCGCCGTGGCCGACCGACGACGTCAGAAGAGTGGCAGCGGGAACTAGGAACGGATCGTCGAAAGGCACTCGCGCGATCGTTAGGTTTGCCGACCAGCGATGTCGGCCCGCTGCAAGTAAAACGCAGCGAGATGACGCCGGAGGGGTTGCAAACATGGAAGTTTACGAGTGAGCCGGGGATTCGTCTGTCGGCAACGCAGCGAACAAGCAACTCGGCTGATCGCTCCATCGTTGTTTTGCTGAATATCGAGGGCGAGGCCCAAGCGGCGAAAAGTGATTTGGCTCGACAACTGCGCGGACGGAATTGGATCACCATGGATCTGCGTGCGACAGGCAACGATTCCGTGACAGGTGACGCGATTGGTAACGCTCCCGATCACAATTCGGCGGAATGGTCGTTGTGGATCGGTCGCCCTTTACTGGGGCAATGGGTGCATGACATTCGCCGTCTTCTGGATGCTCTGGACGATCAGGCAGATACTCGAGGGCTGCGGGTGTCGTTGATTGGTCAAGGGCCAGCCGGCTTGGTGGCATTGTTTTCGGCAGCGGTTGATGAACGAATTCAGCAGATCGAATGTGTCGAGAGCTTGGCGAGCTATGTGTCGGATGAGCCGTATCGTCAACAACGACTGGGCACGCTGGTCCCCGGTTTGTTGCGAGATGTGGGTGATGTCGGGCACGTCGCGGCACTCATCGCACCGCGGCCACTGACCATCACCAATCCTGTGTTAGGAAATGGCAAGCCTGCACCGATTGGACGACTCAGGCAAGCCTTTGAATACACCCGTGACGCCTACGAGTCGCTCGACAAGGCCGGTGAGTTGCGGCTGGTGGTGACGCACTAGCTTAGCGACTCAGGGCGTCCGTCGTTGTGCGCGGAACGTAAGCAGGCATCGAGTACTTGCTGAGTCTTCAAGGCAATCTCGCCCCAATGCGGGTCCCGACGACCTTCCAGCACCAGTTGGGCAAAATTGCGAAACAGGTTTGTTTCCTGGGAATTCACAGCGCTGTTACTGTACTCCGCTACCGTTTCGCGTCGCGTGTGGCCTTCCATGTTGAAGTTACATCCACTGGCACGGAATACGGCGTTGGTGACATCGAATGAGGCTTCACTACCAAAGAATGGCAGCACAAAGTCGCGGATCAGTAAATTGCCCTTCGAACCACTGACGCTCGCCCATTCCTGATTCTCGGTCAAGAATGAAGTGTAGAAGCTGGCCGAGACATCTCCGTCAAAAAACAGTTCGCCGGAAAACTCCAGCGGCACCGCCACTCGACTGCCCGGCTTCTGTACGTGATTGAGCAGTCGCCCGGTCACTCTTCGTGGCAGTGCATACCGCATCACCCACAAGGAGAAACGAACCGTGTACCAACCCAGGTCACCCAGGCACCCCATGGGCTCCAAGTCTTCATGGACGCGAATGTTTTGTCCCGCCAAAAAATCGTCTGGTGCTTGGAAGCTGAATTGAGTTGCGATGCGACGCAGTTTACCGATGCTGGTGCCGTCATCGAGCACGTCCCGCAGTCGATCTAAACGTCGACTGTGCATGAACATTACTCCATCCATGAATTGCACATTATTTTTTTGGCACGCTTCGAGCATCTGGGCTACATCATTCGCCGTCACTCCCACGGGTTTTTCCACCAGCACATGCTTACCCGCTTCGGCCGCTCGAATCACCCATTCCTTTCGTAAACCGGTCGGCAGCGGAATGTAGACCGCGTCGATGTGAGGGCTGGCGAGCAGCTGTTCATAACTGCAAGGACACGGCGGCTCAGCGAACGGCACCTCACTCATGCACTCGGCAATAAACTGACTGGCCTTTTCCGGTTGTCGACTCGCCACGGCAACCAGTTTTCCGTTCCCGGATAACTTAATTGACTGCCAGTTCTTTCGCGCGATGCCGGCGGTGCCCAGAATTCCCCATCGACAATGCTGTTGACTCATCGCGTTTGCTTCCTTCTTTCAAAATTTTTTTATGCTTGGCACTCTGCCATTGATTGTCGGACCAACTGAACATCGACGTTTCCGACCAATTCCACTCGCCCCAGTTCACTCGGCAATACGAACCTCAACCTGCCATGCTCGACCTTCTTATCGAGTGCCATGGCAGCGATGAGTTGATCATGATTGAGGCCGGTCGGGAGCGTGGTGGGCAGCTGGAGAGCGGCCAAAAGTTGCCGTTGCCGCTGCTCCAGGTCCACATCGATACGACCAAGAAGTCGCGCTAGGCGAGCGGCACAAACCATGCCGATCGAAACGGCTTCGCCGTGTAGCCAACGACCGTAGCCGGTGACAGTTTCCAGGGCGTGACAGAACGTGTGACCGTAATTCAAGACGGCCCGCAGACCCGTTTCTTCTCGTTCATCCTTTTCCACAACGTCGGCCTTTAAGCGGCAGCAGCGAGCGACGACTTGCTGCAAGACTGCTGGGTTCCGATCATTCAACGCAGCAATCTGTTGTTCCAACTCGCCAAAAAACGGCGCATCCAGGATGACGCCATACTTCACGACTTCCGCTAATCCGGAGCGATACTCGCGGTCGGGTAATGTCGTCAAGGTTTGGATATCGATCAACACTCCCACGGGCTGCCAAAACGCACCGACCATATTTTTGGAATGAGGAAGATTAACTCCCACTTTACCACCCACGCTACTGTCGACCTGCGATAACAAGGTGGTCGGGATCTGAAAAAAACGCAGGCCACGAGCGTAGCTGGCGGCGATAAATCCTGCCATGTCGCCAATCACACCACCGCCCAGAGCGACCACGACCGTCTTTCGATCCGCGCGAACTGCCAACAATTCGCGCCACATACGCTCACATTCCGCCACCGTTTTGTAAGACTCTCCCGCCGGAATGACACCGCGGTCACAGCGCAGTCCGCTGGCCTGCAACGATTCGGCGGCAGTCTGTGCGTGTGATTCCAGGAGATGATTGTCGGTGATCAGAAAAACGTGAGAGGCCTGAGTGAGCTGCACTAAGAGCTCACCCACCGACGAGAGTAGATTGGAGCCGAGCACGATGTCATAGCTGCGAGGGCCCAGGGCCACACGAACCGTAGAACTCGTCGAGCTCACCACGTAGATTCCTCAAGCACTTAACGTCACTCACTCGTCCGCAGCCAACCGACTCGCTACTTGGCTTGGCGAGCTCGACTTAAATCTGCTTCGGTCACGGTGATCTGACGGCAGAACCCCGTATGCACGCGAACATACTCCAAATGGGAAGCTTGTTCCGGCGTGTTATGCAATATCGCCTCGATCCGTTGTCGCTCGGCCACCGAGACATCTGCGAGTGCCCCCGGCCACAACGTGTTCGTTTCCATTACCAAGGCTTCGCGATAAGGATCAAACTTGTCGGCCACGGTTAGCTCACCCTCCCACGATCGGTCAAAAACAGAAGGACCAGTATCCTACTACGGACAAGAGAAGGCGCATCCAAACCGGGTTGTCGTTGAGCTCGCACTAACATTCCGCCGGCTTGCTCGTCCCATCCCGCTCCCGCCCTCACGTCGTGACAGTATAATAATCGTTTTTCAAGAGGAAAATACGCCGATGACGAATCGAGGTGCGTTCGCGATAGGGGTGATGGTTGCGATCGGGATTGTGCTGGCCACCTTTTCGGTCTTTTTCCATCGCAGCCAAGGCGCGCGCTGCCTGGATCGGTGGGGGGTAGCCGATGCCAATCGAATTCGTCATGCACCACAAATTGAGGTCTGGAAGTTGACGCCGGCCGAATCTTCTAACGAGGATCAATCGTCCGAGCCGCCGAGCGGAATCACCGATTCAGGCCATTCGGGTGAAGACCAAACGATCGTCGCGGGCCGTAAATACTCGATCATGCAACGAGTTTCGTTGGCATCGGCTCGGGGACTCGTGCACGCTCGCCACGCGCTCGTCGTCGACGCCAACTATGACTGGTCCCTGCCCGAAGAGCAGCTACCAGAGAATGCCAATTATTCTCACGCCATCCTTTTTCGTGGAACCAAGTCCGGCGCGAGCGATCCGCAGCAGACCATTCTCTATTTTGACTTCACTCGTGGCTGGGTGACTTCCGATCGAGGCCGCCACGCGCGACTCGTTGAAAAATTGAGTCAGGCTGAACTCGCGTTTTTAGAACGTGAATTGGCAAGAGCCACTCCAGCGATTCAGCCAGAGGGTTAAGCGCGGTTACGCTGCTCGCGTTGAGTGAGTAGGGAAACGACTACAAGGACGACAAAACCGAGTGGAATGGTGACAATTCCCGGCTGACTGAAGGGGACCCATGCATCGTCCCGAGACATTTTGTAAACCTTATCAAATGTGTCGCCACTCACCAGAATCCAGCCTAACGATGTGATCATCCCGACCAAAATCGCAGCGGTGATTCCTTGGCGAGTGGTACGTTTCCAGAAGAGTAGCATGATCAGAGCGGGCAGATTGGCCGATGCTGCCACGCTAAAGGCCCACCCCACGAGGTAGCCAACATTAAGTCCCTGGAAGAGCATGCCCAGCGCCATCCCCAGCACTCCAATTCCCACGGCCGCCAGTTTTCCCACTCGCACCTTTTCATGATCCGACAACGGATTGGCCATGAACACGGGCAGTAAGTCATGCACTACGGCGCCGCTGGCTGCCACAATCAAGCCGCTCACTGTTCCTAGTACTGTGGTAAAAGCAATCGCTGAAATCACGGCAAAGAGCACGTTGCCATAGCTTTTTGCGAGCAGCGGCGCTGACATGTTTTCATCGGTAACATCGAGCACTCCGCTGGTCATCGCCCCGAGTCCCAGAAACAGTGTCAGGACGTAGAAACAACCAATCACACCGATCCCCACCACCGTGCTCTTTCGCGCCGCCGTCTCATCTTTCACGGTGTAGTAACGAATCAAAATGTGGGGCAGAGATGCCGTGCCGCCAAAGAGTGCCAGCATCAGCGAGATGAAGTCGAGTCGATCGACTAGGCGACCACTGTTGATGCCTTTGAAGATGGGGTGGTTTCCGGGGCGCAAGAGCTTTTCACCCGCCACAACTTCGGGAGCATACGTCACGACACGGGATTGATCAGCTCCTTTGGTATCCGATTTCTTTCTCCAAACCACGACGTCACTATCTTGCAACGTGCGCAGGTAATCGAGTGGTGACAGGGGGCCGGTCGACTTCTGATCATTCGGCAAGCGTGCGACGTGACCCACGGGGCGCAGATCATGAGCGACCTGCTGCGAAGATTCAGACACCGTAACGAGTTCCCCCTGCTTGATCCCGTTAATCAGTTTTTGCTTGTTGGGAAGAAGGGTGACTTCCTGGGGTGCTAACAAGTCGGGATTCGCGTCTGCCGTCAGACCGCGCTGCAGGATGAGTGCCACGAGCACTCCACTGAACACCACCAGCAGGGAACCTTTGATGAACTGTACATAGGTCGTCGACACCATGCCCGCCGTGACGACGATCAAGGTCACAACTGAGCCAACGATGACGACGCCGAGCCAGTGAGGAAATCCGAGCAGTGGCTGGATCAAGGCTCCCGCGCCTACCATTTGCGGAATCAGATAGAAAATACTGACCGCTAATGTGCTGATCGCCGCGGCCAAACGAATGCCACGCGATTGAAACTGACTGTCGAGGGCGTCGGCAAACGTGTATTTTCCCAGTCGCTTCAGCGGTTCGGCTACCACCAGCAGCGCCACGATCCAGCCTGCTAAAAAGCCGATCGAATAGAGAAATCCATCGTAGCCGTAGAAGGCCAGCATGCCGCAGATGCCGAGGAACGAAGCGGCACTCAAATAGTCACCGGCAAAGGCGACCCCGTTCACCACCCAGTGAATGCCACCACCCGCCGCAAAGTAGGCCTGCGCCGATCGAGCTTTACGACCAAAATAAAAACTCAACCCCAGCGTCACGGCAACAAACAGCGCGAATACCACTATGGCAATGATCGATGGATTGTGTTGCACTCGTTCAGCTCCCTAAACTCAATTCGTCGAAGTTTCAATCAACTGCCAAAATAGCGGGACACCCACGCGTCACTCCGTCGCCCGCCGCCCTGAACGAAAAACGTTATTCCGCCGGTCGCCGACAGAGCCAGGTGTAGATCAGGGACTGAGCGAAGGCCAGCGCGATCAGCCCAAGGCCGCCGACAATCGCCAAGTTGATTCCGCCGATACGCGTGCCACTCACCACCTCTGGCCAGAACGCGTTAAGCATCACGAAGGTGCCGTAACAGATCAGGTAGCCGGCAAACAGGATGAGCCCGTAGCGACTGTTGCGGGCAGAGGTGGCAGCCGAATCCTGCTCGCCACCCTCTACAGGACCATGATCAAAACCCGCCATCGATATCCTCCCCAGCACCCCAGCCGGTTATGAAGCACCCGTCACAACTTTGATGATCCCTCACCTGCCACAAACAGCAGCGAGAGCGACGGAGCAAAAAAAAGACCCGGAACTTACCGCGTAAGTCCGGGTCGTACGAAATTTTGAAGCTGATTTCAAGCCGAGAGAGGTCGAGAAACACGAGGTACTCGTGACCAATTCTCGTCTGAAGTCGACCAGTTGGCTGTAAAAACCAAGCGGCAACGAGTCTTTATTCTTCGCAGAGCGGCTTTTTCTTTTCGGTGATGCTGGGGCACTGACCGCTCAACGCCATCTCCTTGTTCAGCTCTTTGAAGGGCAGCATGTCTTCGGCCAAATTGTCCTCATGGAAAATCGCTTCGACCGGGCATTCCGGCACGCAAGCTTCGCAGTCGATGCATTCATCCGGGTGGATGTAGAGCATCTGCTCGCCTTCGTAGAAGCATTCCACCGGGCACACTACCACGCAATCCGTGTACTTACACGCAAAACACGGCTGGGCAACAACGTGAGCCATAACCTCTCAACTCCTCAAACTATGCTTGATGCAGGATCAATCCGCAGCGTACACCGCACAATAAGTAACAACGTAACAGACCGATTCTTTCATCGGAAAGATCCGCTCGACATCCCGGATATTTTTCCGAAACAAAATCGTGGCCTGCGTCGAAGTGCCCGCATTCTACGAACCAGACGCTTTCCTTCCAATAGGATTAAGCAGCAGTTTCGCGCCGAGTAATCCTGCCAGAATGCTGGCCGGCAGAGTAACGAGCAAGAGTAGTAGCCGCATCCAGCGCGACAAAAACTCCGCGTCTCCCTTGTCATACATATGGGGATCAGGCGTCGGTTCCCCCAATCCTCGGCTACGAAACTCGATCCAGGCTCCCAGAACCTGGTCAATTCCCAGCGAATCAATTACCGAAGCATCCACTTCGGCCTGCGTCTCGGCCGTCCAAGGAGAAAGCCGAGCCCGTGCCACGGCCATCAGTCCAACGGCCACGATACTCAGCACCGCGGCGATCAGGCAGATAAACCAGATCGTCTGCAGCGGGCTCCACCGGCCAGCTGCCGCCGGCGCAGGCGGAGCGACGCTGGACGATTGGGAGTCGGTTGCCTCTGGTAACTGGCGCAGTTCACGTAATTTAGGAACACTAACTGACCGCTGGCAAGCGCAGAGGACCGCTTGGCCCGCTTGTCCCGCCGACACCGGAATCCTCAGTCCACATTCGCACGGTACCAGATAACGCATGTTGGTTTGGCCTATGTAGTATTCGCTTCGCCACCGAACCTGTTGCCGCCCTGGATGATGATCCAGCCCTTTCCTGTGATCTCCTGTCTTCCATCGCGCGGTCGCCGGGCTGGCGGCTTAGTCACCGGGAGCGGCGGAGCCACGATTGGCCCACCAGGGCAAGCTGATTCCGCCGTCGATGAGCAGCGTGGCGCCGGTCATGTATTCGTGGCGAGGGTCGCAGAGGAAGACAATTCCTTCCGCGACTTCTTCCGACGTGCCGAGTCGGCCCAGGGGGATTTTCGCGCCCGCTCGTTGCAGCGTATCCTCGCTGGCAAACTTGCGTTCACCGGGAGTATCGGTCCAGCCGGGCTGAATGACGTTGATGCGAATGCGGTACTCCGCCACTTCGATGGCGGCTGTTCGTGCCATATGTTCAATGGCCGCTTTTGACATGTTGTAAGCCATGGCCTTGGGAGCGGGGATGAAGGCGTGCGGGGAACTCACCAAGCAGATGACCCCGCCACCACCCTGGCGAATGAACTGCTGACTGGCGGCCCGCATCACATAAAACGCACCCCACATCGTGACATCGACCGTGCGGCGAAAACCGGCCATATCGGCCTCGAAAAACCGCTCGCGATCACTATAAGCGGCATTGCTCACGGCGATATCGAGTCGTCCGAAGTGTGCGACGGTGTCCTGGACGAGTTTTTCCACTGCGGCTTGATCGGCGACATCGGCCTGCAGGGCAATTGCGGCGCCGCCGGCCGCGGTAATTTCCTGGACCACTTCGGCGGCTTGTTCGGGATGAGACCGGTAATTGATGGCCACTTTCGCGCCGGCTCGAGCGAGTGCTACGGCGGTGGCACGCCCGATCCCGAGGCTGGCGCCCGTTACCAGTGCAACTTGTCCGGCAAAACCTGTTGAAGTGGGCATGCAGCGTTCTCTCTGTTCACGGGCGATTGCTAGCTGAAATCAGTAGCGGACTATGCTAGTGACTACCCTGGCGACGGACAAGTCGCACGACCTGCGAGCGGTCGCCAAACGGACTTGGCAATCGCTGCGAAACCAGCTCCCGGAAAGCTTGAATTTTTTTCTGGACGATTTGCAGCGGACGTCTACAATGGCGCCATCACCCACGGTCGGCGAAACTGCTTGTAACGTCGAGTTAGCCGTGTTATTCTCCGAAGATCTTTGGATGAATCTTGCGAAAAAAAGTGATGAAGCGGGAAGAGCCCGCAAAGTTTCACTTTTCGCAATTCTCTACCAAATGAACGGCGAGTAGCACGGACGCTTGATCCGATGATACATTATCTCTGTCAGTCAGCGGGATGCTGGTGGCGGTTTGGCGTGGTTTAACGCGGTTTAACGTCGTTAAGCGGTGTCGTTAAACGATGTAGTTTAATGATTCAGGGAAGAACGCGCGAGTTTCCCTAGAAGAGAGCGGAAGAGTCCGAATTGGTGGTGAGAAGGTCCGAGTAGTCAGAGTCGACATAGGTGACGTGGGTGGAATAACCGACGAACCAATTGCCTGCCGACTACTCAGACGACGATGGAATGACCTGGAAGTAAGTCACGGTGGCCCGAAGGTTTTCCCGCCGACCGCTTTCCTGTCAGACCAAAATTCCCGAAATTGCTGCTGACAAAGCCTCAACCATTTGGTGTAGGAGTCCCGAGTTTTGTACGACGCACTACTTGAAGAATTTGAGGATGATTCCACACGCACGCCCGACGAAGAGGAGGGTTTTGCGTTACAGCCGTTAGCGGAAGTGGAAGTCGAAGAGGTGGACGACGAGTTAGAGCCGGTGGAGGCCGTCGTCGATTCCGAAATCGTGGTGAAGCCCGAAGATGAGGGTGATTTGCTGGCGGTTCTGGACGACAACGAGTCCTGGTCGGACGACCCCGTCCGGATGTACCTCACCCAGATGGGCGAAATCCCGTTGCTCACTCGACAACAGGAAATTCACCTCGCGAAGAAAATCGAAGTCACTCGCCGACGCTTTCGCGCTCGGTTACTTGAGTGCGATTATGTCATTCAGGCCGCTTACAAGGTGCTCAAGCGTGTCCATAAGGGCGAACTGCCGTTTGATCGCACGGTGCAGGTGTCGGTGACCGATCGACTAGAAAAAGATCAGATTCTCGGCCGCTTGCCGCACAATCTGCGAACCCTGGAAGTGCTGCTAAAGCGAAATCGCCGCGATTATTTGACGGCACTGAGTAAATCCGAGCAGCCGGCCAAGCGAGCGCAGGCCTGGCAGCGGCTGGGCAACCGGCGTCGCCGCGCCGTCCGGCTGGTCGAAGAACTCGGTTTGCGAACTCAACGCATCGAGCAGATGATTCGCACGCTCGACGATTTCAGTCGTCGCGTGGACGAACTGAAGACGAAAGTTCAGGGCAGCAAGGGTGACAAGCATCTGGTCGAACAGCGTCAACAGTGGCTCGGCGAATATCGCATGATCCTCGTTGCCTGCCAGGAAACACCTCATAGCTTGCGGAACCGAGTCGCTTACTTGAAGCGCGTGTACGCGGAATACCAGCAGGCCAAGCGAGAGCTCTCCGAAGGTAACTTGCGACTGGTCGTGTCGATCGCCAAGAAGTATCGCAATCGCGGTCTGAGTTTCCTGGACTTGATCCAAGAAGGAAATGCAGGCTTGATGCGAGCGGTGGACAAGTTCGAATATCGTCGTGGCTTTAAGTTCTGCACCTACGCTACGTGGTGGATTCGCCAAGCGATTACCCGCGCCGTGGCCGACCAGAGCCGCACGATTCGTATTCCGGTGCACATGGTTGAGACCATGTCACGAGTACGAAATGTTTCGCGGCAGTTGCTGCAGGAACTGGGACGCGAGCCGTCGATCGAAGAAGTTGCCAAGCGGTCCAAGACCTCCGTCGAAGAAGCTCGACGCGTGTTGGCGATGAGTCGCTATCCGATCAGTCTCGATCGACCCGTCGGGAACAGTGAAGATAGTCACTTCGGTGACTTGCTCCCGGATGGCGGTGCTGAGAGCCCTGCCACGGGCGCGTCACAAGAAATGCTCCGCAGCCGCATCAACCGAGTGCTGAAAACGTTGAGCTATCGCGAACGCGAGATTATCAAATTGCGTTACGGATTGGGCGACGGCTACAGCTACACGCTGGAAGAAGTCGGACACATCTTCAAGGTGACCCGCGAACGTATTCGGCAGATTGAGGCGAAGGCTGTGCGTAAATTGCAGCAGCCCAGCCGCAGCCAAGAACTGGTTGGCTTCCTGGATTAGTGCCAGGGTAGACTGCTCATCAAAGCCCGAGCCCCAGCTGCTCGGGCTTTTTTTATGTCCTCGACTTACGTCTTCGGCGTAGGTCCTCAGCATAGGTCCTCAGCATAGGTCCTCAGCATAGGTCCTCAAAAACGGCCGTGGTGTTCCGGCTGCGGCGGCAGTTGTTTTCTACCGGACGGCATCGTAAAACAGAGTCGGAATTTCTCACCTACTTTTTCTTTCCGAGGTTTGAACTCATGTCAACATTTGACGCTTCCTCTGATCCAGCATCGCGACGCGATTTTTTACGAACTACAGGTACGTTGGCGGCCGCCACAGGTTTAGTGGGGATGACCGTTCCTCGCGTGCATGCAGCGGAGAGCAACACCATTCAAGTGGCGCTCGTCGGCTGCGGTGGCCGCGGCACCGGTGCCGCCGCGAATGCGCTCTCCACCAAAACTGGGCCGGTCAAGTTGGTGGCGATGGCCGACGTCTTCGAGAATCGGCTGAAGATCAGTCACGAGAGTCTCAAGCAGCAGTTTAACGACAAGGTCGATGTGCCAGCTGAGCGACGATTTGTTGGTTTTGATGGTTACAAGCAAGCGCTGGACTGCCTGAAGCCGGGCGATGTCGCGATTTTTGCCACACCACCCGGTTTCCGCTGGGTGCACTTCTCGTATGCCATCGAGAAGGGCATCAACGTGTTCATGGAGAAGCCAGTCACGGTTGATGGTCCCAGTACCAAACGCATGTTGGCACTCGCCGAAAAGTCGGTCGCCAAGAATCTGAAGGTAGGTGTTGGTTTGATGTGTCGGCACTGTGAAGCTCGACAAGAGCTGTTCCAGCGCATTCAGGACGGGCAGATTGGCGACTTGATCACGCTGCGTTGCTATCGCATGCACGGTCCAGTCGGTTCGGCGTTCAGCGGCCCGAAGCCGGACGGCATCAGCGATTTGATGTATCAGATTCAGCGTTTCCACAGTTTCCTATGGGCCAGCGGTGGACTCTTCAGTGACTTCTACATTCACAACATTGATGAATGCTGCTGGATGAAAAATGCTTGGCCCGTCCAGGCTCAAGCCAGCGGTGGTCGCCAATTCCGAGGCGATAACATCGACCAGAACTTCGACAATTACTCCGTCGAATACACCTTCGCGGATGGCAGCAAAATGTTCATGTATGGCCGCACGATGGCTGGCTGCCACGATCAGTTTGCCAGCTACGCTCACGGCTCCAAGGGGCTCGGTATCATCTCCTCCGCCTCGCACTGGCCGTCGCGAGCTCGCATTTACAAGGGTCAGTCCGAGCGTAAAGAAGACATCGTCTGGAAGTTTGAACCCGAACGAAATAATCCTTACCAGATGGAATGGGAACATCTGTTAACGGCGATTCGCGAGGACAGGCCCTTTAATGAAGTCAAGCGCGGTGCCGAGGCCAGTTTGGTGACGTCCATGGGACGCATGGCGGCTCATACCGGCCAAATCATCACCTACGACGACATGCTCAACTGTCCTCATGAATTCGCACCCGACATCGACAAGCTGACGCTGGATGGACCACCACCGCTCAAGCCGCTCGCTAACGGTAAGTATCCGATTCCGCAGCCGGGAATCGTCAATGACCGTGAGTTCGCTTAAGGTGTTGGGCAACCACCATCCACTCGTTATCCGTTAACGAGTGCTCCGAGATGCTCAGAGGTACTTATGCGCACCATCGGTCTTGCGGGTAACAACGAACAGCCGCCGGCGTTGTACACGGATCATCAGGATCCCACTTACTTTCACGACGCCAGCGGCGGTCGCCGCCTGATTGAAACGCTGCAGGAGTGGCAGATTCGTCGAGCCCGAATTCTGGAGGGCCTGCAGCTCGCCATGGGGCCTCTGCCCGGGAATGAAAAGCGAGTGCCACTGGACGTGCGACAGCATGAGCAAGTGACGCTCGAAGGCAACCTGGTGCGTCGCAAAATCGACTATCAAACCGAGCCCGGTGACCGTGTATCCGCGTATTTGTTTCTGCCGTCGCCGCGGCCGAATCGCGATCTTCCCAAGAAGGCGGATTCCGCGGACCAAAGCGGAGCGGCCAATTCGTCGCCGGATACGACGTCCGTTGCACGTCGTCCAGCGATACTCTGTCTTCATCAGACCGTACAAATCGGTAAGCAGGAGCCGGCGGGAATGGGCGGTAATCCCAATTTGCATTACGCCCTGCATCTGGCTCAGCGCGGCTATGTCACACTGGCCCCTGACTATCCATCGTTTGGCGAGCATAACTTTGATTTTGCGAATGCCAAATTTGGGTACCAGAGTGGCACGATGAAGGCGATTTGGGACAACATCCGCGCGATTGATTTTTTGGAAAGTTTGCCGGAGGTAGATCGCGAACGACTGGGCTGCATCGGCCACTCGCTGGGCGGCCACAACACGCTGTTCACAGCCGCGTTTGAACCGCGGCTCAAAGTACTTGTTTCCAACTGTGGGTTCACGCGCTTTCACAAGTATTACCAGGGAAAGCTGGCGGGCTGGACGAGCGCTCGCTATATGCCGCTCATTGCCAGCCGTTACGGCAATGATCCGAATCGAGTGCCGTTTGATTTCCCTGAGATTGTCGCGCTCTTGGCACCGCGTCCATTCTTGGCAAGCTCACCGGTGGGCGACAGCAATTTTGAAGTCTCGGGAGTGCGAGACACCATCGCGGCCGCGCAGCCCATCTACGATCTGCATGGTAAATCGCGAAACCTGCAAGCCAATTATCCCGACTGCGAACATGATTTTCCACTCGCCGTTCGCGAAGTGGCGTATCGCTTTTTCGATCAGCACCTGCGCGGGACCTGATTGGTCTTACCGCCACCGCTCATCAAAAAAATCTGCCGCGACGATGCGACCGGGAGCGGTCGCCGAGCGTGGCGTCTTGAGATCGATGAGTGCCCAATCGGGCAGCTTGGGATTCTGCTGCGAGTTCGTGCGGTCGTGCGCTTCGCGGAATGTCAGTCCGCTATTCAGAACAAAGTAGCGATTTTGATTGAGTGGGTTGGGGTAGATGAGCGAAAGGATATGCTCACTGCTGCCGACCGATTCTGCACGGACCGAGATGGTTTGGTTGTTCCAGCTAAAGGGAAACTCCTTCTCGCCAGTTTTGAATAAGCGTTCGATCAGCCGATTCGACGACCGGTCGCCCCAGAGAATCAGGTGATAATCCAAGATGTCTTGCTCGGTCACATCGACATCACGCTTCACCCGTGGTTCGCCGCGACAGAGGGCACGCCAGCGATTAATCGCCTGTTGGGATTCCTGTTCCACCCAATCCTGGACGGCGGCTGACATCGAACGACCGGTGGGGAGCACCATGAGGAACGGCTCCAAGAAAGCGTCGTCGATCGGCCCCTGCAATCCAGGACGTTTGCGGATTGCGGTCGTTGGCGTCGCTGAGACGGGTTCCGTGACACTCACCCACTGTTCCCCATTTCGCTGGAGGAGCCAGCGCTTGACATCTTCGCTCGTGGTGAGAGTTTGGCCATCGATTTGCAGTCGGCGAGTCGGCTGCGGTGGCGAAAGGCTTAACAACGTCACGTTCTGGGTGGTAACGGTGAGGGTGGAGTCGGGTTGCTGCCGCGCATCCACTCGGCTGTCTTCCCAGTGCTTATTGAGACCCAGCGCTGAAACCCAAAATTGTCGGTGATAACGGAGTGTGCGAGTTTGCAACTGCACATGAGCGGGTGCTGGGTTGCCGCCTGTTTGCACGACTTGCGAGATTTTTTGTAACAGTTCTTTCAGTGTTTCCGGCTCATACTTGTGTTCGACGTTAGGGCCAATAAGGTGCTGGAGTGTTCGTCCCTCACGCTGATAGGCCGATTCCATGATGCGCGCTGCCTGAATTTGCTTGTCCTTCTCGCCGCTGTACGCGATCACGGGCACGTTGAACAGATTGCGCACGTAATTGGGTACGTCGTAGCAGCCCCAGAGCTGTTGTTCATAACGTGGTGGATAGCGATCCGGAGTGAGTTTGTTGTAGTTGGCCGTTTCCGCAAAACCTGCTCCAGGACTCACCGCACACCAGCGATCTGTATAGTGAGCTCCCAGATGCCAAGCACCTGCTCCACCCATTGAGAATCCCATGAGCACGATGCGTTGTCGATCGATCTTGTAGTCCCGACCAACCTGTTCGATCGATTCCAACACATCAATTTCACCGGCTGATTTGAAGCCCAAGCAGTGGCGTCCGAAGGGATGCAGCACGATCGCATCGGGCGGAGCAATCGTGCCCGTTGATCGCTCTCGTTCGTGAATGAAGTGCAAATCGGTTTGCGTGTCACCACGTCCATGCAGCCAAACATAAAGAGGAACAGGGCGCGTCAGGTCGAGTGACTTAGGGATGACCAGGCCGTAAGGCTGCACCGAGTTATCCAGAGCGGATTGGTAACCGCGCACAACCGTCCCGGTGGCCTCGCTCCAAGGCCGTTTTCCACCGCGCAGTGACTTCAGGCGAGCGGCGGCTTGTTCAAGTGCCGAGTTGGCTTTAGCAGTATCGGCCGGCGCATAGAATTCATGGTGGATCAGTGCATAGTTCACGGCTTTGAGGTAGATCGCTACATCGGCGCGATGGGAGGGATCGGCTGCAGAAGTGCCGGAGAGTGCAGCGAGTTCGCGTTCGAGATCTTGTAGTCGAGTGGTGAGCGATTGTCGCACATCGTCTGGCAGGTTTTTTCCCACCGGCGGCAACACGCGTTCAATTTGGGGCTGAGCTGTTAGCAGGAACAGGGTGAGCATCAAGGTCTGCATGGTTGATACCTGGTCACTTGACCGCGAAAGGAGATGGAATGGCTGAGGTTGCCCCGGCTCAGGTCGAGCGATGCAGGGAGGATGATAACAGATCAGGGCTGCCGTCCAATGGTCGCCGCGTCTAGTCTCCTACGGCTACTCGCCGTCGCTTCCGGGTGGTAAGCTGCTCGCCTGCCTGATTGTTGGATTGCTTGGTGCGGCGGGGGAGTTGGGAGGCAAGCAGCCCAGTTCATCGCGACCAGCAGGATTGAGGAAAACTGGTCATGTCTCCCACTACCGCACTCCTGGGCACCGCCGTCTGGATTGGCTTTATCCACACGCTGTTCGGTCCTGACCACTACGTTCCATTCGTGGCGATGGCTCGAGCGGGCCAATGGACGCGCCGTAAAACGCTCGTCATCACCCTGCTCTGCGGACTCGGTCACGTCGCCGGATCCGTCGCACTCGGCTTAATCGGCATTGCCCTGGGAGCACTCTTGTTGAAGCTAGAGTGGATTGAAACGGTGCGGGGGGAGCTGGCCGCGTGGCTCTTACTCACCTTCGGCTTGCTCTATTTTGTCTATGGACTGGTACGAGCGATTCGGCATGTACCGCATCGCCATGTGGTCGCCGAGCAAGCGAGCCAGACAGATTCGCTCACTCCCTGGATCCTCTTCACGATTTTCTTGTTCGGTCCTTGCGAGCCGCTGATCCCCATTCTGATGTATCCGGCCGCCCACGCGAACGCGCTCGTCGTCGTGCTCGTGACGATGGCCTTTGCCCTCTCTACCCTCATTACCATGACCGCCACCGTGATGCTGCTCTACGCCGGTGTAGGCGTCATTTCCTGGCAGCAGTTTCATCGCTTCAGTCACGCAGCAGCCGGGCTGGCAATTGCTCTCTGCGGCGCCGCCGTGAAATTTGGACTGTAGCTGCGAGCGCCGAGATTTAAAAATAAGAGATAGAACGGGCGGAGCCATGACATTCGATAGCCGAGACTCAGATGCCATCCGCTACTGGCGTTTGGCGGAACGATTGCCGGCTCCCGGGGTCTGATATTCAGGATCAATCACTACCGGCGGGGGCACTCGAGATGAACCAGCCGATGACTTCCCGGCACCCTCTGCCTGTTCGTAGGTAACGGCTTGCACACGCTCGGCTGCCGAAGGTCGCTCGGCTGCTGAGGCACGTTCGGTTGCCGAGTTTCGTTCGCCCGATAGCATTTGCAGGGTTCGGGGCAAAGCGGCGAGTGGTTTCGCAGCTGGGGTGATGTTGAGTGTGACTGGTCCGTTCTGGGGAGCGTCAGCAGGATCGTCCTGAGAGTCTTCGGGTGCCGGTTTGGGAGTGGGCAGCGGATCATTGGGATCGCGAGCTCCTTCTTCCGACTGACCGTTGTGCTGTTCAATCGCTCCGCGACTTACGACACCTGGTCGAG
Source organism: Pirellulaceae bacterium (assembly GCA_044235425.1). Taxonomy (GTDB): domain Bacteria; phylum Planctomycetota; class Planctomycetia; order Pirellulales; family Pirellulaceae; genus JBJSXJ01. Next base: position 57,246 of record JBIIHW010000023.1, on the reverse strand, counting down.
TCCAGCCGTAGTCGACATAGCGGCCGGCATCACGCTGACGAGCCTTGTCGATCGCATCCCAGTAGGCCTTCTGCGGCCAGGGGCCTTCCGCCATGAATACGTTGTTGTGTTCCAGGAGCGAGCCCTTGCGATAGTGCACCATGGACAAGGATTTGTTGTAGTCGGTGAGTGACCGGTAGTACTGCACCTGAGCCTGAGCTCGTTTACGCTGGGCTTCAAGGACCAGATCGAGAGTCGATTTGCCACCTTGATAGAGGGCCTCGAAGGCTTCTACTTCTTTTTGCGTCGAAGCCCACCAGTTGAAGTTGGTTTGAGCGAGTGAGTAGTTGGCATCCAAATCTCGCACAGCACTCGTCATCAAATGGGACAGGTTGAGTTCCATTTCTTCGAGGTGAGCTTTCGCTCGGGCGATGGCCAGCTCTGCGTTGCGAACTGCCGAGAGTTCTCGCCGAGCACCGAACTGGGGCGGCAAGAAATCGAGCACGACAAAGGCTTCACCATATTTACCGCCGGTGAGTTCATCGAAGGCAGTGGAGCCGTTTGCGGCGTTGGCGGCATCGTTCGAGTTGACGAAGTCGGTACCGTTGCGGTCCGCATTGATCAAGCGGTCGCCCACACCCACCTGACGATAGCCCGTTGAGGCGGTGAGGATCGGGAGCAGGGTATTGCGAGCGGAGAGCATTTCGAGTTCACGTTGCTTCAAACGCCACTTTTGCTGTCGTAATTCGGTGCTGCGGAACAGTGCTTCACCATGAATGGCCGCCCATTCGAATTCGACGCGAGCTGTCGTCGGTTCATCCTTGGGACGAATCAGGCGACCATCGGTAGCGGCGAGGCCCATGAGCCAGCGCAATCGGTTTTCGGTGTTGTAGAGATCCTTGAGGGCTGTCTCAACCGCTCCTCGGAATTGGAAATACTGACCCTTCGCTTGGGCTTCATCCTGGTCCGCCAGAGCTCCAAACTTCTTCTTTTCGTAAACGTTTTTCCAGGTTGCCTGAGCGCTGTCTCGACCGATCTTCGCCGCTTCCAGGTTGCGATAGGAGTAATACAGATCCCAGTACGCATTCTCGACATCCATCAGCATGTTGCGTACACCCGCCTCGAAGTCGGCCAAGCTGATGTCGGTATTGATGCGAGCCAGCACGATTGGCAAGCGATTGATCTGCTCGCCGCGACCACGCATCAAGGGGAATCGCATTTCAGCTTCGAGCACTTGCGTCCACGCACCGGCGACTGTTCGACCTAGCCCCGTCGGTGAACTCTTGGCTAAACCTTGGTTGCTGACGTTGGAATCCGTCTTGCTTGATAATCGGAAGTAAGCACCCGAAGCGGTTTTCTTGGCAATCGCCGTTTCGAAGGTGCCGTTTTGCTGCTCGGTTACCTGCTGCTGTAATGCACCAGCACCTAGGAAGTTCGAGGCTCGGTTCGTGTTCTGGAAGTTGAAACCACTGTAAAATTGAGCATCGAATTCGGCCAATGCATCTTCCACACCACCAACCGATGTGGACCGCACCGCGTTGGTGAGCCCGACACCGTTGGGCTGTAAACCCGATCCGAAAAAGTTCGTGCTGGAACCACCACCTCGCAGTGAACCACCATACCGCGAGCCTTGTCCGGGAGTGGTTTCCACCAGTGCCGGATCGTAGGCCGTGGGCAACTGCGCCGTACGCTCAATCAAGGCATCCGAAAAACCAAAATTGGCTTGAATGGAACCGGCATTGCGAATCACCTTGCTGTTCTGCATGGCGATGTGAATGCACTCCTCCAGACCAATCTCCCAAATCTCCCGAAACTCGGGACTGCTCACGGTAAAAGGTGTCTCGGCTTGATCCACTTCCGCCAATCGCTCTGTGTCAACATCCGGATGTTCCAGGTCAGTGACCTTGTCCAAGTAGTGCGACAAGTCACCTGTCTCGCGCAAATACTTGGGCTGGATCGGATGACAGCCGGTGAGGGCAGTCAGAAGAACAAGTGCCATGCCGATTCGACTTTTCAACTGCCGACGCATCGCAGGGGTCTTTCCCGAAAAGAATGTTCGATTCTGTGGAGGCGTCGTTCCCCCCGGTTCGACGCCCATTCGCTTGCCGCGCAAGCCACCCAACCACGAGGGCAGAATCCACGGCAGATTAGATATCGGCAATACAATCGTTAAACTTCTAACATTCTTTGTGATCAGCAAAGTTCTGTTGATCCGGAAAGCTGACTCGTTTTTTCTAGATCTCCAAAACCCATCAAAGCTGTGCTGACTAGTTAAAACTCCTAAACTCCCCAGCCATCTACATCTCAAAAAAGCGCCATCATTTTGATTTATAAAGCGCCGTCAAAATGGTGGCGCTTAACGTAGGTTGGTTTTTCAGGCCGAGCCGTAGATCGCTTTATGAGATCTTCCCATAAGTCACAACGCATTGTCCTTAAACGCTTTGCAGTCCAGCTAGCCAAAAGCCGGCGATGGTCGATGGGCGAGCGGCATTACGTTTGCATCACGCGATAAGCCCTGTCGCACCACTCGCTCTCACTTCAGCCCTCTCCGGAGTTGTCTCCGTCATGGTCCCCTCCCTAGTTGCCCAGCCCACCGGCAGCTCGCTCGCCCCTCAGTCCCCAGTTTCCAACTCCCAGTTCAACGGGATCAACACGGTTCCAGCCGTTGGTTACACGCTGGATTCCGACAACACTTTGCTAGTTGGCGACGAGCATTCGATTGACGCGCTGGAAATCATGCTGGAGGCCGGTGCCGTTCATCCACCGGTCTGCAGTTATCGGGAACGATCGTCTGGTAACCAGTCGGCCCTGCGTTATGTCAGCCTGCGCACTCAGCGATTGATTCTGGGTGGTTTACGTTCAACTCCCAGCGGTGACGTCGATCTGCTGCTCGCTTTAGCTCGTATCAACCGGGCGGATGCGGTGAGTCATCAATTGACGCTGCCGATCGATTCGGTGATCGGGGTCTGTCAGCAGGTGGAATGGCTCCAAAGTCAGCTCGACCAGCGTACGTTCTATCTGGGGTTCACCTCTGGGCCCGAGGCCCACGGGAGTCTCAGTGGCGTGCGGTTAGACGAGTTCCGACAGGTGGTTGTAGCCACCGGCTGCGGTGTCATTCTGGATCTCACGGAGCTACTGACGAACTGTCAGGGACAACAACAAGCGGCACTGGATTTGGCCTCCGGATTACTTTCGGACACCACACACGCTCAGCTGCTCATCAATGGAGCGCTGCCGACCACGATTGGTCAGGAGCAATCGAGGCTAGGTTGGATTCCGCATCGCTCCTCGCCAGTTCCTGCTGGAGTCTGGAAGCTTTACCACAGTCTTTTGTCGGTAGCTTCCCAGCGTATCTCGGCCGTATTTGTCACTCGCCGCCAAAACCATCCCGATGAATATGCCTGGCGAGCAGACTTGCGACGCGCTCGAAGCACGGCGGAACCTTTTGCCTACGTGAAGTCGCGCGACATAACCGAGTATCGCTCAGCCTACGAGCTTTAACCGTTACCGCTTGGGCGCTAGTCACTCCCTTACTTGGCACGAGAATCGGGGGCTCCGGCTTCAATCCATTTCTTGAAGGCCTGGAGCAGCTCTTCATCGAGCTTTCCGCGCGGCGGCATTTTGTAATCGTCCTCGCGATAAGACAGGGCCTTTAGGACAAAGCTTTTGTCAGGTTCGCCCGGTACTACGCCAGGACCATTCGATCCCCCGCGGCGCAAACCATCGCGACTATCGAGTCGCAGATTCCCTTTCAGCTCGGTGGCTGTCGCCGAGTGGCACTCGAAACAATGCTCTTTCAGGGTCGGCAGGATCGTTTGATCGAACAGCTTGAGTGCTTCCGCGTCAGCGGACTGCTCATTCTTCTTTCGCTGTCGTCCGTAGCGAACGAGGCAACCGCGAGCCACGGTTTCCGTGACTTCCGGCTTCTTACCCGATAGGCTGGCCGCGATCGCCTCTTCCACATAGTTCACTTTGACGGCCGCGGGGTCGGTGGCATCATCAAGTGCTCCCATGTAAACCACTCGGCGGTTCTTATCCAACACGAAGAATTCGGGAGTTACGGATGCTCCGTAAGCTTTGGCAATTTGCTGATTGTCGTCGCGGAGATAAGCGAACGGAAATTTTTTGAGCTCCGCTCGTTTCCGCATACCAGGCAACTCGTCGTCCGCGACTTTATTCGAGTTGATGGCGACGACAGCGCACTTAGCATCCGCTGCGTGTTTCCTGGTGAGCTCGATCAGGCGATCCTCATAGTCGACGGCAGTCGGGCACGTGTTACAAGTAAACACGATGATCAGGAGTTCACGATCTGCCCAGTCGCGCAGCGCATGAGGCTTTCCGTCAACACCTGGGAGCTGCTGAAAATCGGGAGCTTGATCACCAATGCTGAGGGTCGGATTGTATTTTCCGGCCCAGGCGGGCTGCGTTCCGATCCAAGCGATCACAGCCAGAAGGATCGCATTCCAGCGTTTTCGCCCTTCGCCACGATTCACCCACTGAGACATCGCTCGTTCTCCTGAAATTCGTCTTTTCTAGGTTCGAAGCCAACTGCCTGCTGTTCAGGTACTGCGATGACGGTCCCCGCGTTGACCGTCCGGACCGTCACAGGCCGCAGGAAGATCGCTCATCGCTCGTCGATTCTATCAAGTTCAGTGGACTCCATTCACAGGCCGCGGAGGTATTCCCAGATGGCCGAGAACTGGCGCTGAGCGTCGCCGTCGAGCAGGTCGGTGACTTTAGAAGTGCGGCCGTCCGGTACCAGGCGCGGCATTTTGGTCGTTATGTCATAGCGAGTGGGATTGGTGACAAAACGCGGGAAGAAGTCGTCGTTAAGTCGGCGAGGGATCAAGCTGAAATTGATCCCGGGCGCGATTCGAGTGCCGGCATCACCGGTTGGCTGTTCGCGACCTACCGCATGGCATTGCCGACAATCCAGTCCGCTCTGGGCGGAGGTGAGTAGTTGGCCGATGTCGGCCAACTCGCGATCGACTGGTTGCGTTGCGGACGGCGCCGGGGCGATCGGTGATCGTCCGTGCTGAACCGCCAGCCCAGCTGCCAGCACCTCGGCATATCCCGGGAACGCGGGCATGCGAGCTTTCAACCAGGGGCGAGCGCGGCCCAGTGGTGACGCGTGAGCGGTACCTTGGAACTGGGCGAGCAACCAGGAGGGGCGCAGGCGATCACCTGCGAAGGTGAGATTCGGGAGTGCTTCGGGGACCAGCCCACGCTCCGACTCCTCCGCGATAATCAACCGTAAATCAGCCGCTTTGTGGTCGCGCTGGTGACAAGCGGTACAGCGCAGCTGTTCCACGAGATGCTCCGCGACGTCACCGACCGGCGCGTGCGGCAGGCGGCGGCTGGCGTAGGCCCGCAGTGCTGCTCGGTCGGCTGCTGTCAAACCATAGCGTACCTGTCGCGGCTGCTCGGCCAAACAGCCGCCGGAGAGATCCTGGATGGGTGTGGGGGGAGCGAGCGTAACCGGCTCGCCACTGGCTCTAGGTTCGAGGGCGTGGCACTGCCCGCAGCGCAAGGTCTGAAAAGCGATCTCTCCACGAGCGACATCGCCCGTCGGTCGATCGGCAACGACACGCGGCGGTTCATTAACTTTCAGCAGATGGTCTGCCAGTGCCTCCCGTTCAGCGAGCGATAGATCGAATTTCGGCATGCGGGTGGAGGGATACCAGCGAGTGGGATCGGCGAGGTAATTTGCAAGTTGGTTCGGCTGGTATTTCTGACGGACATGGATGAGGGACAGCCGCTGAAACTCATCTGCTTCGCCGGGAGGGGTGAGTCGATGGCAGCCGACACAGCCAAGATCCTCGAATAACTCGGCGCCGCTCCCCGCTCCTGACGACCCCACGTCCGCCCCCGTGCCTGCCACGGTGCCAGGCACGGTGCCAGGCGCGGGGCCAGGCGCGGGGCCAGGCGCGGGGCCAGGCATGGGGCCAGGCGCGGGGCTAGGCATGGGGCCAGCGGGACGCTGGCGTGCGGAAAGCGAGCCTAGATAAGCGGTTAGATCCGCCGCCATCTGTCGTCCAGCCGGTTGCGCTGCGTCGATTAATGCCGGCATCGTGGCCGCGTGACGCTGCGACTGCGGGTCGAGCAGCCATTCATAAATCCAATCCGTCTGCAGCCGAGTACCCAGTCCCGTTAACTCCGGCCCACCCTTCCCGATGCCGCTACCGACTACCTTCCCGGTCCCAATACCGGCTTCACGAATAACGGCACCACCCACTTCGGCGTCGTGACAGCGCCCGCAGTGCAAGTCCTGATAAAGCCAATAACCACGCCGCCACTCGGACTCCCTCACCAGCGCCAAGTCCGTGCGATCGTGAAAGAGCACCGTTGGTGGCACCGGCTCCCAGTCAAAGTCCTGTCCGCGCCACCAGAGAGTACGAAGGCCTACTCGCTCCCCTACTCGCTCCCCTACTCGTTCGCCGGCCTTCCCTTGCACCGGTTCTCCATCCTCGCCACTTACCGTCATCTCGAAACGGTTGTGACCGCGCTGTAAGGTCAGTCGCTTGACCTCCGGCCGCTCGCTGGCGCGTCCCTCCTCACGCCAGCAAAACTCATAGTCGCCGCGCAAATCGACTTGCAGGTAACCGCTGAACTTATGTTTCAAGCCGCCACGTCCGGTTTGCCACAATCCATCTTCGCCGGCCTCTGATCCGTAGCTGATCGATCGTCGCACGTGTGACTCCGTAACGCTACCCGCTGAGCTGCGTACGAGGATTCCGGGTGCGAGTTTCGCGAGCTGTGCGGTTGTAAGTTGGCCCGGTCGCGCTCGCCGCCGGATGCGTTCCTCCGGAAACTGTTCGTCACGCACCCGATTGAGCGTGGTGAACAGTTTTCGTCGTAGCGGCTCGCCGCCCTCACCACGCAGTGAATACTCCACAGCCATCTGCATGACCGGCGCAATCGTGGGCACTTCCAAAAACACCGCTTGCTGATCTTCGAGCAAGGTTGCAGAGATCACTTCTACTTCATCACGACCTTCCTCTTGCGGAGCACTCGCACGAAACTCGGGCGATCCATAGGCAGCGGAGTAGCGATAGTTCCAGCGTGTTACGTGATAACTATCCGGATCGGTGGCGGACTGAGGATCGAGCCGATTGCTGAATCGCACCAGCAGTCCATTCGCGAATGTCTCAAAGCTGAGCGGCATCGTCACGCGCTGGCCCGTATACCGCACGCGCTGCAAACAACCGTCTCGCACCGCTGAACTCACCCAGCCCTTCAAGCCACTTACATACAGTTGACCATCAGCTGGGTGAAACCGTCCACGCATCACGCCTGAGAGAAAGTCGAGTGGAAAGTCGACGGTACCACCTTGAGGAACCTCGACCGTCGTATCCCGCGGTACTAACATCACCGTGCATTTACCGTAAGAGAGATGCAACAGTTGGCCAGTCAGCGGTCCCCAGCGATCGCTGGTCACCCACACTTGACCTCCACTGGAATTGTCGTGCAGCCGGGGAATCCAGCAGATGGGCGGATCGTAGCCGAGTGGTCTGTCTGGCGTGATTCGCGGTCCCTGGTAACCAAAATGATTGCCTTGCCGCGCCTGAAAAATGGCTGAACCGGGAGTCCATTCGCCTTCCTGCGGAGCGGCGGTCACAACATCACCGGGGCCCATGCCCATCCCATTGGGATTGCGTAGCCCCGTCGCCCAGGATCCCAAGGATTTACCCTGAGCGTTCAGCCGGACGACTCCGTGTAACGCGTGGGTGAAAAAGAAATTTCCCTGAGAGTCGGTTTCCAGGCAAGTCACATAATCATGACCACCCGGCGAGGTCTCGTAGTCATTGCTGAAGCATTCATAGTAATCCGCTTCGCCATCTGCATTGCGATCGTAAAGTCGAGTGATTTGATCGCGGCCCAGAACATGCACAACATCCTTTTCCACGGTTCCGTCCGGCCGCGTCACGGCAACAATCTTCAGCCCCAGCGGCTGAAACATGCCGGTCGCAACACGTTTCCATACGAGTCGCTCTAGCTGTTCCTGCACCCCTGACACTCGCCAGACATCACCGTGGACCGTACAGAGTGCAATGTCGCCATTACGGTAAAAATCATGGCCACCGACAAAGAAAAGCGCTCGGTAGGGATTCTCATAGGGCAAGGTCAGAGTGTCGATCACATAGGGCCCATCGGTATCCTTGCCGCGCCGACCCTGCGTGATGATTTCAGCCGTCCAGCGTGCGGTGCCCGGTCGAGCGAATGGCTCCAGCGACTCGGGCTGTCCACGGCGAAGTTCTTGCACCAACTCATCCAGCGATCTGCGCGCCGCCTCGTCCTGCGGTGTGGGAATGACAACCTGCTGCAGAAGACAGGTTCTCGCGGTTGCTTGAGGAGGGAAGATGAGGTCGAGTCGCCCGTCGGCGGCAGTGTCCCAGCGCGGCGGATTGGTGCCAACCAAGCAAGAAATGAGCGTCTTATCCGCGAGTTCCACTAACACGACATCTGCAGCGAGTGATCGAGAATTCTTGCCACCATGCAGAGGTCCCAGTCGCAAACGAAGCTCATCTTTCGCAGGCCCAAGTTCCAGCGTGCGCAAAAAAATATCGCCCGCGGCAACTTTGCGCAGTCCAGGGAGCTCCCGTACGGCTGTCGTCCCAACTTCATAGTGCAGCAGTACTCGTTTTCCGTGCGGCTGCAATCCTCGATACCGCAAGGCGCCGCCCGTCCACCCAGGCCCCTCCGGTACCATCCACTGCATTTCGCCTTTGGGTGCTGGCGAATTGATAAGTCCAAATCGAGCCGGATGGAATTGTAAAAAACCATTCTGCCAAGCTGCGCGCAGTTGCATCTGAGCGGTGTCGTAACAGATTGTCCCCCGCTCATCCTCGCCCACTCGGATCGATAAACCTTTCCGCACTGGCGATAGACCCGGCAGCGGCACCGTGCTCGCCAGAAAACTGCCCACGTCCGTTTGATTCCACCGATTATCAACCGAATCTTGCTCTGTCCAGTTGAATCCGACAGCCTCCATGCCCCAGTGATCCTCGCGACGCGCCGCAACTCCTTTAGCAGTTGCTTTATTTACGCCGGCATCAGACAAGCTTAACTTGCCGTGATTCTTCCGGTTCGACTCATCGATTAACTGCTCCCCATACGGCTGCTTATTCGTCGGGCTATTCGTCGGGCTATTCGTCGGGCTATTCGTCGGGCTATTCGTCGGGCTATTCGGCGGGCTATTCGGCTGCTTGTTGGGCTGCGTCTCTGGCTGCTTCCCCGGCACTCGATCGCAGCGCCACAAACCGATCGTCTGATCGTCGAGTGCTGGAGCCTCGGTAGGCAGAGTCTCGAACGTTCGCACGCCACGGGTAATTCGTACTTCGTCAATTGATCCGTTGCAGCCAATTTCTTTGCCAACTAATTGACCAATGCCAACGCCACCCGGCACCGTCTGACCTTTGAGAAATTCAATTGGCTGCTCGGCGACCATCTTTCCATCGACGAACAGACGCAGACGATTCGCCTCGTAAACCATCGCCACATGATGCCAACGATCATCGGCAACATCGACCGTGGAGCGAACGTGATCGGGGCGATGACCGGGTAAATAAACTGTGAAATGACCGGATTCGGGCATCGTGAACAGCTCCCAGTGTGTCGCCGAACTCTTGAGCTCCTGGGCCACCAAAATGTTGTAAGTGGCGCGTTGTTTCAGTCGCACCCAGCAGTCGACCGTCAGTGGTGGAGTTCGATATTCATCACGACCATCGATCAGAGCGGGACTGCGAGCCACATCCAATGCCTGGCCATACTTGCCGTCGACCAGCACCAGTTTTGTGGCGGCTGGGATTGAGGGCGCGCTGTTGGCCGTTGGACTTGGTGCACCGGGTTTGGCTGCCGGCGCGTTGGCTGCCGCACCGATCGCCGGGTCCTGAGCCGGCTCGAGCGGTTTAATTTCGCGCTGAGCACAATAGGCGACCGCTCGGCGCAGCATTTCACGAGGTTCAAATGTCTGATAGGTCTGCTCACTGTGCCCCAGCAGCGTCTGAAAAACTCGCCCCTCTCCATAACGATAAGCCCACGCCAGTGGCTCATCGCGGGACGTCACCTTCGAGCGTGCCGTGAGGAGCGGTTCGATTGGCTCGTCACCATCTTGCCGGAAATACAATTCGTCGGAGACTTCAAAACCGCTCAATCCAGCGGTGATCGGATGTTTCGTGGCGGTCAATGCCACTTGAAACTTGCCGAACGCATCATGACCACTTTGCGCCTCACCTTTGCCTTGATGATTCCACACTCGACGCACAATGCGGCGATATTCAGGCCAGTCAGAGGCGTTGGCCATGGGCAACGAAAAGTTGAAAGCACCATTGGCAAAATGGACGAGCACCAAGCCGCCGCCCGTTCGTAAAAACTCCGTAAAGGCCCGACGTGAATCATCGCTCAACGGTCGCGGATCATGCCAATTCACATAATTCTGCAGGATGACTTGGTAGTCGCTGAGTCGTCGGCGCGCGAGATCTTCGATGTCGAGCGTTACGTCCACCTGAATGCGCGGATCGCGCTCTAGAGCGGTGACGATTGCGGGTGTCGTCCGCCGCCAGTTGTGCCACTCATGCGCAGCATTGCCAGCAAACATCAGCACTCGTATCGCCGGTTCACCGGTCGCGCGCCCTTGTTCATCGAGCTTGCTGAGGGCCTTTGTAATTTCGTCGCGGTCGTAATAGCGCGCCCGCACGCCCTCTGCCGGCACCTCGACTTGTGCGGTCCAGCAAAGGGCATTCAAAATGAACTTACGAAAATCGGCGTTGCGCCAATTGTCGTAGAAGTGACCGCAGGTAGTACCAAAGCCGCGTCCACCATCAGGCCGCTGTCGAGCCCAGGCGACCACGCGACCGTCCGGTTCTCGACCGGCCAGCGCGGGCACTCGCAGGAGTGGCTTCAGGGCCGTATCACCCGGATGAAAACGCAGGTTGTAATAAAACTCCTCTTTCACCTGAAACGGGCGCACACCGCGACAGACCGGATGATCGGCGGTCGGTAATTCCACGGGGGCATCAAGCGTGGTGATCGCCGAATACCACTGCTTCTTACCGTCCGTTTCCCAGTCAAAGTAGGCCCCGCTCCATTCCAAAACCTCTGGGGCGTAGGCATCGGGAGCGAAGGTGGAAAAATGAAACGTGGCGAATCCGCAACCACGATCAATCTGTTTCTGAATTCGCGCCCGCCGCTCCTTGGTCGCAAGATGGGGCGCTTCTTCGTACAAGTCGCCATCGCGTCCGTCGGAAATCACCATGATCGTGGCCGCTTCGTCAAGACAACGATCATCCTTAGGCCAGCCATCTAAGTGAAACTCCACCTGAAGCTGCTCGCGCACATTGGAGTTGTCCAGCATCACCTTGAGCAGTTTGACGGACCAGGGATAGTCGTGAATTCCGTTGCCTTCCGGGCCATGGCTCTTCTTGCCTGCAATCAGTACCACTTTTTTCGGTGCCGCATGCAGCGCGGAAGGCGAGCCAAGAACAAAGGTCACCAACGCGAGGACAATGGCTAGCAGTGGAATCGCTCCGCTAGCCCCTGCCCTACACCGAAAGTTGCACAACTCACTTGCATACTGCAACACAATCATACTCCTCAGAGGAAATGGCCAGACCAGACCGCGCGACCACATCCGCTTACTTCAGCGCCTCGACTGCCAGTCGTTGTAATTCACGTCGCATCTCGGAGGCATCTCCATTGGGTAATCCGGAACGCTGAATCAATAGGATGACGAACAGATCCTGTGTGGGATCGATCCAGCCTTGAGTGCCAAAGGCACCGCCGTGACCATAGGCTCCCGGTTTGAGCATCTCGGTGACGCCGGTGGGTTGACGTACAACCGCACAGCCTAATCCAAAACCGGTGCCGGGCACAAAGCCGCAGTTGAGCTCCCCCGTGTGAACACTCGTCATCACATCGCAAGTAGCAGCCTTGAGCAGCACGACCTCGCCGAGTCGTCCTTTATGCAGCAGTGCTTGGTAGAGCTTCGCAAGATCGGGGCCGGTAGAAAAAAGACCACCGGCAGGAATCGGATGCTTGGCTTCGCGGGGGCTGCCGATGAGAGGCTTGGCGACGGCTTGCAGCGCATCGCCAGTACGCTGATAAATTGTGGCGGCTCGACCGAGCTGCTCATCGTTGGGAAAAAATGTGGTGTCGCGCATATCGAGTGGCGCGAAGATCCGCTCTTCACAAAACCTGGCGAATGATTTTCCCGACAACACTTCCACTAAACGTCCCAGTGTATCGATCCCCGCATTGCAATAGGCCCACTTGGAACCGGGTTCAAAATCGAGAGGCTGCTGGGAACTCACCAGCACCGCTTCGGCCAAGGTGAGATGTCGTTTGCCGTAGAGATCACCGACGCCAGCTGGAAAGCCACCCGGTAAACCTGAAGTATGGGTGAGTAGATCGCGCACGGTGATCGGGCGACTTGGCTTTTTCAGTTGTACCAAGTCGGCGGTGCGCTGAGCTGTTAGCAGCTGTCCGCGAAACTCTGGTAAATGCTTCTCCACGGGATCTTCGATCGCCAGCTTGCCCTCGTCGACCAGCATCATGACCGCCATTCCGGTGATGGGCTTGGTCATCGAGGCGATGCGGAACACTGTATCGCGCGACATAGCGCGAGCGGCAGCGATATCGGCTTGCCCAACCGCTTCCAGATGTTGCACACCGCGCGAGTTTCCGACAACCGTCACGGCGCCGGCAATCTGCTTGTCATCCACAAACTGCTGCATCCGACTCCGAATGGAGGACAGCTTGTTCACATCCAGTTCCGCTGCCAAGCAGTCGCTGCCGCAGATTTTCGTGAGTGCCGAGTGAGCGACAGGCAGAGCGTTGAGAAACAGGACACTGGCGCATAGGCCAGCGAGAAGAACTAATCGTTTCATGGGTGATCCGCTGGTGAGAGAATGAACCGCAACATCGAACTCGATGGTTGCTAGCTCATATCCTGCAGCGCGTGGCGACTGCTTTCAAGCACCGGCGTGTTGCTGTCTCGCTATCCAGCGCGCCGCACGGGGATCACCGGACGGCTGGTGCCTGGTTGCAGCGCTTGAACCGGTGCAATCGGCTGCTGCTGAACATCCGAGGTCAAGGGAAGTTCCGAGTGCCCCTCGGGAGTGCGCAGAATCGCTCGATGATGAACATTGGTGGCGACCTGCACGAACTTGTCGCGCACGGGTGGATCGAGTGCGGTGAGTTTGGAGGCCAAGTGTGGAACACCGAGTGAACTGCGCTCCAGCGCCTGCGACACTCGACTGACAAACGACAAGGTCTCGCGAAAATTATGGTCGGCAGTGCGCCCGATCACCGGTTGCAACGTGCGCACAACAAGGTCAGCACCCGTCGGGTCCACTTGCATGAACGCGTCCAGCTGACTGGTGATCTTAGCTTGTGGAGCCGGTTCGCGGCCGTAATCTGTCTTCAGAACAATGACGCAGCGGCCAGGCGTGCGACGCTTCAGCAGTTGCCCTTCATACGCGCCGTCCGCCAGAAAAATATGCGTATCGGACGTGCCATAGACGAGTTCAAGACGAGCTTGTGTGCCCGCATTGTCCTTGGCATCAAAGACAAAGTTCCCCATGCGCTTGAGCTGCATCGAGGTGACTCCCAGAAGCTGCCACATGTTGACCACGACTTCGGGATTGCGCAAGAAGAACAGATACAGATCCGGATCACAGACAATCGCCTGCTCGGGCAAACGACGATACATCGACGTGCGATTTATCACGCTCCACAAACGCTCCTGCGTTTGGCCGGTGAGTCGTTCAAAGGGAATGATTTGTTTCGCAATGTCGCGTGGATCTGGAGCAGCCGCATTGGTGGTGGAGGAACCTGCTGGTGCCGATGCAGCCGCAGCGTCCACGTTGTTCGCAGAGATTGATGATGATTCGTTACCTCGACTCGTCTTGCTCAGCACCCCAAGACTCATCAGCGCCGCTAACCCGGACCGGAGGACCACACGACGCGATAGGATCGGATCGTCCGCAGCAGGTTTCGAGTCCCAGAGCTGGCCGTTCGAATGCGACTGCCAGCGGGGCGAAGTCGAGGTGACGACGGGATCCGAGAGTGAGTGGAAATGCGGTGGTGGGGCAAAACTAGAAAACTGTCGAGCGAACGGTTCCGCACTAGTGACGGAACGAGATGTCGCGCGATTGCGCTTGCCAGATTGCATTCTGTGCCTCGCCGCTTTCAAAACCCTGGTCAGACATTTGGCAAACTTTGCCGGTCCTAGGGTTTATTCGGCCATCGAGGCCGTGGCGGTTCACAGTTTCTGTCCTGGAATCAGCGGATCAGTCGGTCCAGGTCGACGATGCGATGAGCAGTAATCATCGGCGCGTTCAGCGATGCGGCAGTTCCCTTCTGCCCATAGATCCCCACCTTCTTCCGCTCGTACAAATGCAGATTCACTCCCGGTGCCGGCGTGACATACTGAATCACCTGACCTTGATCATCCATGAGTGCATAGGGGGGCGCCACTCGTTTGGTGCTGTGGACCGGCAGCAACCAGCCGGAGCCATCAAAACGCGGCTCATAGCCAGTGCCGCGAGTGCCGGTAGCCGAGGCTGATGTGCGTCCCAGGGCGGCGCTGGCTAACCGATCGTCACGTCCCCCGGAGGCCACTCCCGTGCCAATCGCCTGCTCAGCCTCCGGGCCCGTTCGATTGGTCGCACGAGTTCGTTCCGCATCGCCATCGGAATTCGGTGCCCTCCCGGAGTTGGCCGCGAGACCGGAATTACCGCTGAAAGATGATAGCGACGACGGTGTCACTCGGGGCGGTGCCGCCACATTCCGCTCGGCAATCTGATACTGCCGCTGCAATCCCGCGAATTCATCAATCTTGTCCAGCAGTAAGCGGGCCTTGCCACGATCGATTGAGGTCGGTCCACCGTCGATGAGCCGCATCGTGCGTTCCCGCAACATCGTGAAATTCCACGATCCCACCGGTTTAGCGGCGAGCTGCGAGAGCTGCAGATTCAGGGACTCATATTCGCGCAGAAATTGCTCCGGAGTGAGCAGGATGTTGGTGGAAGGAGAAGCAGCGGATGAACTGGGTACATTGAGTGTACTGGGCGAGCTGGGAGAACCAGGCAGCGCCGGAAACGGGAACGCTCGATTCCCACTGCGACTACCACTGAAGCCGCCACTACCACTACCACCACCACCACTGTCACTGCCGCTGGCCGTGGAGCTTGGAGAGACGCTGGGAGGGGAGTTGTTGGTGCGACTGGACCCTGAATTTTTGGCGACCCACTGATCGCTGCGTGCCGAGCGATCGGAGATGAATCCAACAGGTTGTACGGGTGTTGTCGCGCCAGGATTCGTCGCGACCTCGGACGCTCGTAACCACCGCATTTCACCTGCTGGCGGCTGAATCTGAATCCACTGGGAGGATTCGCCCGTGCGGTCGTCGTGAAGTTCCCGATTTCCCAGGATTTTTACGACTTCCGAGCGCCGTAGCCGAATGCCAGGCTCATGCCGACTCACCGTCTCGACGCGACTGCCAATCCAAGCCACGGCATCGTCCGTGATGACTTCCGCCGTGTGACCGTTGGCGCGCAGCCGTATTTTGCTGGCTGGAATCCATGAGAAGCTGCCAGCGGCGGGGCGTACGGCCAACCAGCCTGCGGCGGTCCGTTCGAGAATCTCGAGCTGAGCACCTTGGGGTAACAGGTCGGTGGCATAGGCGTCGTCGTCTGGAGCACTGAAGAGTAAGGTTTCCTGATTCACCACCCTCACCCGCTCGGCGACCGGCTCCTCCATACCCCACAGTGGTCCTGTGAAGAGTAACGAATTCAGCAGGATGGACGCCCGCCAGGATGCTCGGGAAACTCGCGCCGACCTGGAAGCCTGCGCCGACCTGGAAACTCGCGCTGACCGGCGGAAAGAGGCGAGCCAGGTAGGCAATGTCGTGAGCGCATTGGCGAAGGGATTCGGCATAAGCCAGTTCCTGCGAAGAGCGATGAGATGAGGACGGGGCTAATACAAAAAAATTACGAATCGCTCAATGCCAATCCAATTTGATTCTCGGCGCACGCCTCTCCGTGCGGTATCATCCCCAGGTCGTCAACCGCCATTTGGGAGATCATCATGCACTCGGTCGATCGCGAACTTATCACTTCCGTAGCTTCCACCGCCAAGCTCTATCTCGGGCGCAGAAAGTTTATCCAGACAACGGCCCTTTCTGCTGCGTGTTATGCCAGCCTCACACCGTCACTCTTCACGGTGCCAGGTTTGTTTGCCGAGGAATTGACGCGAACTCCGGCTCAAACCGAAGGTCCGTTCTATCCCGACAAACTTCCACTCGATACCGACAACGATCTGATCATTGTGAACGATTCGATCACACCAGGAGTGGGAAAGATTACCCATTTATCGGGCCGAGTGCTGGACGCCCGCGGCAATCCGCTGCGCAACGCGCTGGTCGAAATCTGGCAATGCGATTCTCAGGGTGCCTATCAGCACACGAAGTCGGGGAACATTGAAAAACGGGACGGCAATTTCCAAGGCTTCGGTCGATTTCTGACTGGTTCGACGGGTGAGTATTATTTCCGCACGATCAAGCCGGTGCCGTATCCTGGTCGCACTCCGCACATCCATTTTGCGGTAAAGGCCAAGGGACAGAAGAAGTTCACGACGCAGTGTTACATCAAGGGTGAGCCGGCGAACGAGAGGGATGGAATATGGAAGTCGGTGCGTGACGAAAAGGCGCGCAACAACATTACCATCGCTTTTGATCCTCTTCCCAATTCGAAAATTGGTGAGTTGGCGGCGCGCTTTGATTTGATCATGGGCTTCACTCCCGAAGCATAGTCACCCGCGCTGCTGTCACACCTTCCGCAGAACTCGTATGCTCGCCATCGCTGCTCGTCCTGGCTCGATCCAACCGGCGCTCGTCGACATCCCGGACGTCCGGGAACCGGAGGCGGGCGAGGTGTTGTGTCGCACCTTGACGCTGGGAGTTTGTGGAACCGATCGCGAGATTCTGTTGTCACAGCGTCCTGCCGTGCCAGTAGGTGCGCCGCACTTGGTGCTGGGGCACGAGTGTTTAGGACGAGTCGAGCGAGTTGGTGCGGAGGTCAGCAGTGTAAAGCCAGGCGATTTAGTGGTTCCGGTGGTACGTCGAGCTCTGCCGGAATTCGCCCAGCGGCATCGAGTGGACATGCTGGCGTTTGGCTGTTTTGTCGAGCGTGGGATTTTTCATGCGGATGGTTTTTCTGCTGAATGGTGGCTCGACGAGCCGCAGCACTTGCTGAAGGTAAAACCGGAACTCCGCGAAATTGCGGTGCTTGCGGAACCGCTGGCGGTCTCCGAGAAGGCTGTTAATGAAGCGTTTGTCGTCCAGCAAGCTCGACTCACGCCCAGCACCTGGGTAGCCGATCCACCGCGCGTTCTGGTGACTGGACAGGGACCAATTGCGTTCACTGCACTGCTCGCCGCGATTTCGCGTGGCTGGCCCGTGACGATGGTAGGACGCGACGATCCCTCTACCTTTCGCGCCGATCTCGCACGTCAATTTGGAGCCACCTACCACTCGTTGAATTCGTCGTGGTCTGCGGTGGATGTGGAACGCGACGGCTACGACTTGATCTTAGAATGCACGGGCAGCGACGAGTTGATGGTGGAGGCGGCTAGGTCATTAGCTTCGCGCGGCGTCATGGTCTGGCTCGGCAGCACTCGACTCCCTGAACCACGGCGACTCAACGTAGAACAATTGATGCGGGATGGTATCCTGCGAAATCATTTACATCTGGCGACTGTTAATTCTGCACCGCGAGATTTTATCGATGCGCTAGCGCATCTTGAGCAGTTGCAAGCCACTCATGCCCAGCAGCTGCGCAGTCTGATCACCGCTCACGTGACTCCTGCCGATGCGCTTTGGCATTACGAACATCGCACCGCGCAGGGCATTAAAACGATCGTGGACTATACGAGCATCCAATAGACTGGTCGAGCTCGCATCAAACCGTTCTTAGCCAAAGTACTGGACCGCGTTTTGGAATAGCTTCAGGCCATCGCCATGTTCGCGCGGTGGCAATCGCGTCCACTGGGGATGATTTGTAGGGTCGAGGTGTCGTTCGGGATGCGGCATCAACCCAAACACTCGACCTGTTTCATCACACACGCCCGCCACATTCGCCCAGGCACCATTGGGATTTACAGGGAATGGCCAGCAATCGTCGACGGATTGGGTTGGCTGGGTGCCGTAGCGCAAGGCGAGTTGTCCGGCGGTGCACAGTCGCGATAACGTGTCACGATCGCGCGTCACAAACTTGCCCTCGGCGTGCGCGATCGGCAGGTACATCGTTTGGACGCCCTGTAAAAAGACACACTTGCTGCCATCGACCACCACATCCACCCAGCGATCTTGGTAGCGCCCCGATTCGCTCCACGTTAACGTAGCGGGTGGACCGGCCGGTTCATCTGCCAGTAGCACTCCAGATTTGATAAGGATCTGGAAACCGTTGCAGACACCAAGAATCAAATGTCCCGCCTGTTTGAACTCTTGCAGAGTTGCTGACAGGTGATGTCGAAACTGATTGGCGAGAATTCGGCCAGCGGCAACATCGTCGCCATAACTGAAACCACCTGGCAAGCAAAGCACTTGAAAGCGCTTGGTGAGATCCGGAGTCTCAAGCAGTTGGTTGATATGAATACGCTCCGTGACCGCTCCCGCCAGTTCAAAGGCGTAAGCAGTTTCCACATCGCAATTGGTTCCGGGCGCACGCAAGATCAGGACACGTGGAGCTGGCATGTTGACCGACAAAGGGCTGAAGGAATGAAACTCAAAACAACAACATCTGGCGTTTATACAATCGTGACCACAAGCACTCGTCCGCTGTTACCAGCGAAGTGGTGCCTGCCAGCATTCCTTGAGTGCTGGTACTTCATCCTGCAGGACAACCGTCTCACCTGCTGCGGAAGTCTGAGTCACTCGCAGCACTCCCTCCGCAGTCACTCGTCCGATCAATCCCCAACGAACTCCATGCAACAGTCGCTCAAACTCATCTGCTCGACTTTCTTCTACTTCGCAGAGGAACCGAGTGTTCGATTCAGAGAAGAGCAAGGTCGTCGCTTGTTCATCAGGCTGCGTGGTGGTCAGGTCATGGGGCACAGTGGACAAATTGATTGTCGCCCCCAGGCCACCCGCGAAGGCCATTTCGGCGACTGCCACCGCTAGTCCACCTTCGCTCAAGTCGTGGCAGGAGCGAACGGTTCCGGCTTGAATGGCGGCGTGCAGATGAGAGAAGATCTGTCGCGCAGTCGCGGCATGCACTTGGGGCGCCGCACCTCCCTCCAATCCTTCGACGAGTGCGTAGTGGGAGCCACCGAGTTCCGCATGCGTCACACCGACTTGATAAAGTCGATTGCCTGCCGCTTTCAAATCCATCGTGATGCATTGACGAACATCATCGACTTGGCCCAGAGCGCTGATGAGCAGCGACGAGGGAATGGCAATCGTCTGCTTTTGCCCATCAACCAGATAGCTGAATTCATTATTCAAACTATCTTTACCGCTGATGAACGGAGTACCCAGAGCGACGGCGAGGTCATAGCAAGCCAGCGCGGCGCGAACGAGGGAGCCGAGTGTTTCGGGGCGATCGGTGTAGCCCCAGCAGAAGTTATCGAGAATCGCGATTCGCGACGGGTCAGCGCCCACAGCCACATTATTCCGAATCGCCTCATCGATGGCACTCGCCGCCATGTGATAGGGATCGAGATCGCCGAAACGAGGATTCATGCCGCAGGAGATCACTAGTCCACGGCGGGAACCAAGCACGGGTCGGACGACGGCCGCGTCGCTGGGGCCGTCATTCGCCACTCCCACCAGTGGCTTCACGACACTGCCCCCTTGCACCTCATGATCATATTGCCGAATTACCCATTCCTTGCTGGCCACATTCAGCGAACTCAAGATTTCACGCAGCACTTCGCCAGCCGCTCGGATACCGAAGCCCGCTTGTTTCGTCGTGCAGCTGCGCAGCGGCATTGTGGGCTGCGGAGCATACACTGCGTCGCGCACGATGGGTGGCCGGCCCTCATGCAGAAACTCCATGCTCAAATCGCCCACGACATGATCGTGATACTTCAGTTGCAAGCGACCGGTCGGCACGAACTGGCCAATGATCGTCGCTTCCACTCCTTCGGATTTGCAGAGCGAATGAAATTCGTTCCACTGCTCGGGAGAAACGGCGAGCACCATGCGCTCTTGAGCTTCCGAAATCCAGATTTCCGTATAGGAAAGCCCGTCATACTTGAGCGGAGCTTTGTCCAGCCAAACCACTGCACCGATCTCCTCCCCCATCTCACCTACGGCACTGGAAAAGCCGCCGGCACCGCAATCGGTAACCGCATGGAAGAGATTGCGGTCGCGAGCGGCCAGCAGCACATCGACCACCATCTTCTCGGTAATCGCGTTGCCAATCTGCACCGCTCCACCCGAAATCGATTCGCTTTCGCTGGTGAGTTCTGCCGAGCTGAAGGTGGCACCGTGAATGCCATCGCGCCCGGTACGACCACCGACGGCCACAATCCAATCACCAGTTTGCACTTGCTTGGTTGATTTATCGCGTGGGATCAAGCCTACATTGCCGCAGTAGACCAGCGGATTGCCGAGATAGCGCGGGTCGAAGTAAATCGCGCCGTTGACGGTCGGGATTCCCATGCGGTTGCCATAGTCTCGCACGCCCGACACCACGCCCTTCATCACGCGTCGAGGATGCAGAACTCCGGGTGGAAGTTTGTCAGCGGGCGTGTCGGGTGGCGCAAAGCAAAAGACATCCGTGTTGCAAACGGGCTTCGCTCCTAGGCCTGTTCCCAGCGGATCACGAATGACTCCGCCCAGCCCTGTATTGGCACCTCCATAAGGTTCGATTGCAGACGGATGGTTGTGCGTTTCCACTTTGAAGACCACGTTGTATTGGTCGTCGAAGCGCACAATGCCAGCGTTGTCTTTGAACACGCTTACGCACCAATCCTGCTCACCGAGATCACGGCGAATCTGCTGAGTGGCGGCGAAGATCGTCTCCTTCAGCATGTTCTCGAAACGTCGTTCACCACGCTCGTCGCGATACGCGATGCGACCGGCGAGAGTCTTGTGGCTGCAATGCTCACTCCATGTCTGCGCAACCGTCTCGAGTTCAATGTCGGTCGGATCGCGCTTCAGTTGCTGGAAGTAGCGCTGGATCGTCTGCATTTCCACCAGGGTCAGATAAAGCTGACCAGTTTTGCTGAGTCGTTGCAGGCCATCATCATCGAGTGATCGGAGCGGCACCGTCTGCAGTTTGAAGGCATAGGGAGTGCCCACTTGGAGCCGTTCCAGTTGCAGCGGTCCAAGAATGACTTGCTCCACCGAATCGTTGGCGAGAATCCGAGTCGACAGCAGCTTGATCTGATCGGCAGTGACTCCACTCACCCAGTACTTATTGAGCGTTCTCACGGCCGTCACCGTGAAACCAAAATCCGTGATCGCCTGCTGGGCTGTCTGAGCGACTGGATCCATCACTCCAGGCTTTGGCAGAACATGGATGAGTTGCGTTGAAGAGGAGGCTGCCGCAGTCGGCGGTGAACTCAGTCGCGGATCACCGACCACCGCCGTAATCGTCGTTTCCACGACGGTATCGGCGAGCAGTTCACGGGCCAGTTGTTCAGCTTGGGCTGCCGTCAGGTCGCCCTCAATCAAGAAACCCCGCGCACTCTGAATGTGGAGGCTCGCGCCGAGTCCGAAATCGGCAGCCGCTGCTGCCATACTCTTCCCAGCACGATCGGGTTCTCCCGCTCTCGGGTAAATATCAATTTCCCACAGCATCGCGAATCTTCTTTCCTAGTTCGAGCAACTTCAGCAGGGCGGCGGAATCGCCACGCTGCAATGCTTGTTGATACTGATCGATAACCGCCGAAAAATTTGCCAGCGACCGCAGCAGCTGTTCACGATTATCCAGAAAAATCTGTCGCCAGAGTTCCGGATCACCCGCCGCGATGCGAGTCGTATCACGCCAACCACCGCCGATCAACCGGAGATGCTGGCGCGGTGAGGTGGCAGCCAGTGCCGCAGCCACCAGGTGTGGCGCGTGGCTGATGGAGGCCACGGCAGCATCATGTTCGTCCGGTGTCATGCGCACCACGCGACCGCCGATCGCCCGCCACCAGCGTTCCACTGTGCGCACAGCCGCCGTCCCACTTGTCCCACTCGGGGTCACAATCACCGTCTTGCCGTCAAACAAATCGGCCGTGGCATGACGCACTCCCGTCTTCTCGCTCCCCGCCATCGGATGACTGCCGACAAAGCGAGCGACCGAGGGAACTTGCCTGGCTGCTGCCGAGGCGGCAGACACAGCAGTGGCCGCACTCGGGGAAGTGATTGAGGGGGAGGTGGTGAGCGGATGATCGAGTGCCGCGACAATGCGGGCCTTGGTGCTGCCCACGTCGGTGATGATGGTTGAGGCGGGACAGGCCGCTCGCACTCGTTGCACATGCTCGACGACCTGATCCACGGGAGTGCAGACGACGACAAGTTGAGCGGAGGCCACACCGCGTTCCCAGTTCGTAGTGGCGACGTCGATTGCGCCAAGCTGTTTGGCGGTTCGCAGTGGAGCGGGACGGCGTCCGATGCCAATGATTTGGCGACACAACCGCCGTTTTTTCAGAGCAAGGCCGATCGAGCCGCCGATGAGCCCCACGCCCACAATTGCGATCGTATCCCACGTCGGCCCTGACGCCATGCCTCGTCCTTCTCTCTCCCCTTACCGCTCAGCCTTACCACTCATCGCTGCACACGCAATGATCCACGTCCCGCGGCGGCTTTCTTCCGCTGGTCGCCGGCGAGTTCGGATTGTAACAAGATGGCGACCTGCTGACACCCTCCGAGCCGCTCAGAAATTCAGCGTGGTCGCTGCCGCCGACACGCCTCCGAACAGTAGCGCACTTCGTTCCAAACCTTCGCCCACTTCTTCCGCCACAGGAATGGACGCTGGCAGACCACACAGATTTTGCTCGGCAAATGCGGTTTTCGGTGATTCAAGGTCAAGACCTCTAGAGCTTAGGGGCCTGCGTCGGCGTCGAGCAGATAGAGGTCATAACGTCCGGCCCGCTCGGAGACATAGACTAAATGTCGAGAATCGGGGTGCCAGCAGGCATAGTCATCGCGTTCCGGTTGCTGGGTGAGTCGCCGCAGGTTGGTCCCATCAGCGGCCATCACATAAATCTCATAGTTACCATCTCGACCACTGGTGAACACGATTCGCTTACCATCGGGAGAAAATCGTGGTCGAATGTCCTGACGCGGATGATCGGTGAGTCGTCGGGGGGCGGTGCCGTCCGGCTGCGTCACATAGATTTCGTAGTTGCCGTGGCGAGTGGAAGCGAAGGCGAGCTGTTTACCATCGGGACTGAACGTCGGCCAGTTGGCATGCCCAGGTCCATCAATGATGGTCCGCTTATCTCCACCTTCGCGATTGACCGCCATAATCGCTTGGCGATCGCGATCCGCAAAACTGTAGTAAATCTGTTTGCCATCCGGTGTGAAGGTTGGACTGCGGAACCCACAAAAGCCACCTTCGGGAGGCAATTCGACTTCCTTACCACGCGGAAAGGGACGCATCACCAGCGCCATGCTCAAATTCCCTCGGCTTTGAACAGTTGCCAACCAAGATCCATCCCGCGCAAATGCCGGCTCGAATTCGTTCTTCGACCATTCCGGGTTGAGTGAGTTGATTGTTCCATCGGCCAGACTCAGCCGCATCGCGCGCATGAGCTGCGGAGTTTCTTGCACCACGTAAACCAGCTCTTGACCAGTCGCGTCGATAAAAGTGGGCGAATCCTTCAAACGCCCGTCGGTGGTGAGTTGCCGGACCTCGGCCAACGCCCCGCCGGCGCAGCCCGCCAGCCACATCATCAGCCCACCGATCACCCATCGACCCAGAGGCATGGTTTGGCCCTAACCAATCAATTCGTGAATGACCGAGCCGCCATCCAGCACTTGCAGTTCGGCGCGGGCCTGCGTATCAAGTCCTGCCAGTTCGGCAATCGTCGTGCCAACCATCAGCGGCGTGATCGGAGTCGTGATCGGATCTTCGCCGTTGCGATCACTCGCACCAATCACTCGACCTGGCTCAATCCCCGCCCCCGCCCAGATCGAAGAGTAACAGCGTTGCCAGTGATCGCGCGACGCTCGCTTATTGATCTTCGGCGTACGACCAAACTCGCCGATCGCCACCACGAGCGTGGAGTCCAGCAAGCGTCGCTCGGCAAGATCGTTCAGCAGCGCCGTAAACGCTCGATCAAAAATCGGACAAAGCCGATCCGGCAGGAGATCAAAATTAAAAATGTGAGTGTCCCAGCCGAAATCCGTGTTCGGTGTGACCGCCTCGACATACTCACTCCAGTTCACATGAACATACGGCACTTCAGCTTCGACTAAACGTCGAGCGAGCAGGCAGCTTTGTCCGAACGAGGTCTGGCCATACGACTCGCGCACCGCGGCACTCTCGCTGGTCAGGTCCAGTGCCTGGCGGGCCTCGGAACGGGTGAGCAACTGATAGGCTTGCAATTGTCGTTGCCGCCAGCTTTGCTTGTCGGCGTCCAGTGAGCGGCGCGTTTGATCGAGAGTTTCCAGCAACTGCCAGCGGTCGTGTATGCGACTGGGCACGAGGCCATCGAGTAGTTTGAGGGATGGAATTTCTACTTGCCCCGCTTCATCACAACCCAGCAGGAACGGATTGTAAACGCTCCCCAGCGGCCCACCTCCACAGCCTTCCACTTTGCGGACCACATCGCGCGGCAGGCCGCGCCCGATCATGGCATACGGCGGCAAAGTGCCCTTCGTGCCTCGATGCCGAGCGACGATGGAGCCAAAATTAGCTTTGGGGGTCGGTTTCTCGTCAAACCCCGTCAGTCCCCAAGTGCCAGCATCAGGATGGCCGCCGGAAAACGTTACATGCGACCGTACCACCGTAAACAAGTCGCTGCGATTGGCCAGTTTCGGCAGAAGCTCGGTGAACTGCAAACCGGGTGTCCGCGTGGCAATCGTGGCAAACGGACCGCGCACGTCGCCGACCGCATCCGGCTTCGGATCGATCGTGTCGATATGACTAGGAGCCCCCCACAGCCAGACGAAGATCGTCGATTTTGCCCGTCCACGCAGCGGAGAACTGGCGGATGCCGAACGGGGCGCAAGTGAACTTGATCCCACCAACCCCGCCGCTACTGACGGGAGCACGAACGGCAGCGCCGTACCCGCTCTCAAGAACGCACGGCGACTCACTCCACTGCATGACTGAGCGTCAAAGCTGCCGATGTTAAGCATGACCGGTTTTCAGTGGGATAGGGATGACGGACAACGCGAAATCCTATCATGGCCTATTTCCGGCGTCGAGAAAACCAGTGCTTACAAAACCGCGCCTCTACGCCGGCGATAAGCCACTACTCCCATGCCCAAACCCATTCCGCCAAAGATTAACCAAGAACCAGGCTCCGGCACGATCTGACCAGAAATCTTGATCGCATCGAGATCCACCTGAACCGCGCTGCCTGATGCGTCCCGGCCAAAGTAGAACTGGAATATGATCGTATCCCCAGCAGTCAGACGCTCGAAGAAACTCGTATCAAACATCGAGTAACTGGTGCTGGTCTTCGATAGATCGGCGATCTCGTTCAGCCCTTCACTTCTTCCTCCGGCATTGACGCCTCGTTGGACCTGGTAATCGACTCTGATCCAACGCTTAGCCGTACCCGCAGAGTTTGCGTAATTGAACCCGAACTGCTCCACATACAGCGAAACCGGACCGGTGTAGGTGAACGATAAACTCAGACCGCTGGTCAGATCGTAACCGACGTTGCTGAACGAACCGGTACGCCAACGATTACTGGTTGTTCCAGAAGGCGTAAGCGATCCAGCATTGAAGGAGCCAAGGGCCGTTAATCCTGCCGAATTGCCCTTAAATCCAGGCTGCACCACGCCCTCCGCGACACCGCTATTGAAGTCCCACGCCACAACGACGGCCGCCACCGCCGGTTGAGCGACCACGAAAATCAGGTGAGCAAACATTAAGAACGCAAGATTTCGCATCAAGTCACACTCCCTTGAACGAAAGGAGAAAACAGACCACAGATCGTGCACCAATCAGCTACCGCCCGCACATCACCGCACCGCAAAGACTTTCATTCAGCGACTCGGGTTTCTGAGCTTCCCCGAACAAACGGTAGCAACCACATAACCAGCTCAAATCCTAAACGAAAAGTAATCTTAACGACATCAGTACCTCAAATGCAACAGTGTTTTTTGATTAATATCCACAAGAAATGGTGCTGGTGGAGTTTCTGTGGTGGGGTTCCAGTCCATCACGTCCGCCGCGCGTCCGAAAATTTCATCCGCCGCAATCTTCATCTTCCGCAATCTTCATCTTCTGCAGCGCATTTCTTCACGAAAAGCGCGCGCTTTCTTCATGTATCAGCGATCGAGTCTTAACACATTCTGCACAGACTCAGCACCAGTTCTGAAGCACTCCTATCGTTAGCGGATCGACTTTGCCATGCAATTGACTGTCCTGAGCCGAACTTGTCTGCGAAGCATCAACGGGTTTTTGGTCTGGAGCTTACTAGCTTGTCTGTGGGGGATGCCTGCCGGCGGAGTAGAGCCGACGATCGTGACTCCCCAGGCCTATCAGCTCCACCAGGAAAGCCTGCTGTTTGACGGGCACAACAACTTACTGCGAGCGCTTCTCAAGCGGTCTCCCCAGTTGCCCGCGACCATCGATCTGCAGCGACACCAGTCGTTTTTACACACTGATTTCCCGCGCCTGCGTCAGGGGGGAGTCGGGGCGGAGTATTTCGCCATCTATGTCTCGTCGGATAGCGTCAAAAAAGGGACTGCCGTCCGGGAAACACTGGAACAAATCGATGCCCTCAAGAGCCTCCTGGCTCGCTATCCCGACACCTGGGGCCTGGCGACGTCCAGCGAGGAGCTGCTAAAGCTGCGCGGGGAAGGCAAGGTTGCGGGAGTACTGGCGCTAGAAAACGGTGCCGTGCTGGATGGGTCGCTGGCGATGTTGCGACATTACCACGAACTGGGCGTGCGCTGTTTGGCCGTCACTCACGATGATTCTCACGCTTGGGCCGACGCCGCACTGGATCGGCCCCTCAATCAGGGATTAAGTGATTTTGGCAAGAGTGTTATCAGCGAATCGAATCGGCTGGGAATCGTCCTGGATCTTGCTCATGCTTCCGAAAAAACCATTCGTGACACACTGGAAATCAGTCGTTCACCCATCACCGTTTCCCATGCCGGTGCTGCACAACTGGCTCCCCATCCGCGGAACCTGTCTGACGAACTGTTGGAGCAGATTGGCAAGCGTGGAGGAGTGATCCATGTCAACTTCTTTCCCGCGTTTCTCACCTCCGAGTTGGTGGCGGCCTATGCGCGACGCAGTGAGCAAGCGAACGCGATGCGTAAGAAATATAAAAATGAGCAGGAGTTCCTCGCTGGCATTCAGACTTGGCTACAAGAGAATCCTCTTCCTGCCACTTCCGTCTCCAATGTGGTCGATCACATCGATCACATTGTGAAAGTTGCTGGGATCGATGCCGTCGGTTTGGGCTCGAATTTCGACGGCATCGTCAGTGTGCCGGCAGACCTGCACGACGTCTCGTGCTTTCCCCGTATCACCCAGGAACTTCTCAATCGCGGCTACACCCCCGACCAGATTCGCAAAATCCTGGGTGGGAATGCACTGCGAGTGATGCAGCAGGTGGAACGCATGGCGAGCGACCTGCCGGTAGCCCAAAAACGTTAGTAGTTGATTTGGAACTGCAGCCGCAGGACATCGCCCACAAATTGGCCGTACGAGGTGGAACCGGCCAAGCCGTTCGCCGTCGTGTTCGTCCGGTCGGTCATCAGGTAGGACAGCGTCAACTCGGAACCAGAACTGATCTGCCACTCGGTACCCGCTTCCCATTCACTGATGTTGACATAGGGTGCGTTCCGCTCTGATTTGTATCCCCCTTGAAAATAGGAATAGCGCACGAAGGGGAACCAAATACCTCGCGAGTCAATCTTGTAGGTGAGCATCGCATAGCCGCCATAAAGCGAGCGATTTTCGAGCGTTGTTTGGGTCGGATCGAGTGCGGGACCGCGTCCAACCATCCATTCAGCCTGGAAGCCCAAGGGCTGGGGATACCAAATGAAGCTGCCGGCCAAGCGGCGATCGGCCCAGCCATTGCGGTTCTTGGCCGTGGCAGCGATTGTCGAAGCATTCGAGAAGTCAACCGTTCCACTCGGGCGACTTAGTCCCGGTGCACCCGGTGGGTCAATCGTGGAGCCCGTTACCGCATACTCGCCAATGTAGCCCTGAACTCCCACTTCCATGCGCTGACAATTCGCCAGCGTCATCGGCAGCGTGAGGCGCGACACAAGATGCAGGTTATCGTTGAGTTCCAGCAGCGATCCGCCCTGTCCGTTGTACGCTCCCAAACCAAATACACCATAGTTGCCCGATCCCTTCAGGCCCTGCTCCAGCACTTCCTTGAAGAAATCCTGAGCCCAGCGCGGCGTCCAGTAATACACGACACCCAAATCACGTTCGTTGCGAAAGCCGCTATTGAGGGCATCGTTACGGTCGAGCGGGATACGGTTGGAACTGGATTGCAGATTCTCCCAGCCGAACGGCATTTTCGACTGCCCCACGCGCACTCGATTCACTTTCTCATCGTCCAGATAAACGTCGCCATACCAGTCGCGAATCTGGGCAAAGTGCGTGTTGTCATTGCTGCCAGGAACATTCGAGGCGAAATCGGGCTGCAGATAGACATAGAGCCGCTCATGGACATCGCCGGAGAAAATCATGCGCGCCCGTCGAATCAGGAAACTCTGGTCCTCGCCAATCGAACGATCGCCAACATACTGAGGATTCGCGGAGCCTGTCTCCGTGCGTACATCTTCATTGATGCGGAATTGAGCGTAGCCACGAATGCTGAGTTTGTCGTACCATTTTTTCGGTTTAGGCGCCTCGGACGCGCCACCCGCTGCTCGCGGCGCAGGCGTCTCTTGGTAGGCCTGCTCCCGAGCAATCGCGATCTCAGGGTCATAAAACGAAATGAACTGATCAATCCAGTGATCGCTCTCCGCCGCAGGTGTCACCGCTTCCGGAGTGACGATTGCGGGTGTGACGATTGCGGGTGTGACGGCCGCAGGGGTCGCAGCGGCAGGAGTGAGAATATCGGTCTCCGGCGTGGAAGCGTCGAACACTCCCAGCGCCCCACCGGCAGAGGAGCTGCCCAGCGGCCCCCGTTCCGTCAGTGCTCCTCCAGGGAAACCCGCCTCAGCCGCCACCGCGGCCGCCCGCTCGAAACGGGGAGGAGTCTGTGCTAGCACGGGCTGCAAGCAGCCACTGACAAGCACCACCGCGACACTCAGACAAACGATTAGCCGCCGATCAAAAACCGTCATCATGCGCCTGGATTCGATAGGAAGAAACGAGCGGGCACGGTCGGATTTCTACGTGAAGCCTTAAAACCGCCGCCTGACAGCTCTCCTTATCGTCACAATCGCTACAGTCGACGATTAAGAAATCGTGAAAATTGGGTAAACGGGTGGATTTTAACTCAAGCGCAAGCTTTTCCAGTCGTCCCCCGAGACCTCTACGCCGTTCCAGCTCACGGCCACGATTAGCCGTGGTCGCCGCGCAGATAACAAGCGTTGGCCGCCGCGACACCTGCACCTGGCGTAAACACGTAACCCTGCTCGCACAGCAGCTGTTCCAGCGCCGACAGGAACAGCAGCACATTGGCCGGCCGCGAGCCGTAACCCATCAAGCCCACTCGCCACACCTTCCCCTTGTAGGCACCCAGTCCAGCTCCAATTTCAATGTTGAAGCGGTTGAGCAGCCCGGAGCGAACTTTGGCATCGTCAACACCCGCCGGCACATGGATGGCGTTGAGCATGGGAAGTTGATGCCCCTCGGCGGCTGAATACCCGATGCCGATGGCCGCCAAGCCCGCCTTGAGTGCTCGGTGGTTGCGCATGTGTCGCGCAAAGCAGTTTTCCAAGCCCTCTTCGTGAATCAAACGCAGCGCCTCATAGAGGCCATAGGTCATGTTGATCGGTGCCGTGTGATGATAGACCCGTTCCTGTCCCCAGTAACTCGCCAACATCGACACATCCAAATACCAGCTTTGCACCTTCGTCTTACGGCTGAGGATGACATCCAAGGCCCGCTGGTTGAACGATACGGGCGCGAGTCCGGGCGGGCAACTTAAGCACTTCTGCGACCCCGAATAAATCGCATCGATGTTCCAGGCATCCACCTCCACCGGTACTCCACCAAGCCCGGTCACGGCGTCGACTAACAGCAGCGCTCCCGCTTCATGCACCACGCGTGCGATCTCGGGAATCGGTTGCCAGGCACCGGTCGAGGTTTCGGCGAGGACGATGCCGACGGCCTTGGGGCGACCGGCGAGTGCGACGCGCAGATCGTCGGGTGTAAACACTTCGCCCCATGGTCGCTCCACCTTCACGACCTGAGCGCCGGCTCGTCCGGCGACATCGGCCATGCGCGCGCCAAACACTCCGTTGACACAGACGACCATGGAGTCGCCGGGTTCGATCAGGTTCACGACCGTTGCTTCCATCCCTGCCGATCCCGTGGCACTTACCGCGAACGTCATCCGATTTTCGGTGCGAAACAGACCGCGTAGCATGCGCTGCAATTCATCCATGAGCTGCAGATAGTAGGGGTCTAAGTGCCCAACCGTACCTTTGGCCATCGCCTGCAAAACGCGCGGATGGATGTCGCTAGGGCCCGGGCCCATTAAGGTTCGAACCGGTGGATTCAATTCAGCGCCTACAACGGTCATGTTATCGATCCTTTGAAAAAATTAGCTATCCAGCGGTTTCCTTCACCAGACTGCTTAACTGCTTGAATTCGGCCGCCGCCGAACTCTCACACCACTCCAACAAAGCCGCCTCGGTGGTCGTCAGTGTAGCTCCACTCGATTCGATTCGCCGCAGGGCGAGTTCGTGATCCAGTGGCTGACGAGCGGACACGGCATCGGCAGCTACATAGAGGCGAAATCCGAGATGAATCAGATCGAGCACGGTTTGCTGCACGCAAACATGGGTCTCGATACCGGCCACTAAAATACGAAATATTCCTGCCGCGCGCAGGGGTTCAAACAGCTCCCCCAATTCCGCACAACTAAAAGCACGCTTGGCTAACCGCACTTGGCCCGCGGCCAATTCCGCAACAATCTCGGGCACGGTCTCACCGAGCCCTTGGGGATACTGCTCCGTGACCAGCACAGGCAGCCCGAGCAGTCGCGCGCCACGAATCAGTTTCCCTGTATTACCGAGCAGGCGGTCGCGATTCTGCATGACGGGCACGAGTCGCCGTTGTAGATCGATCACCAGCAGTGCGGTGTCGTGTCGTGACATCAAATCGGGACTGCGTGCCATGGTCGTCATCTCCTCGTGCCTGAGTCACCGTTATACTTCGACGCCGAGCCCTGGGGACTCGGGGACCCAGAGGCGGTCTGCTTCATAGCGCAGCCGCTGGCGCGGAAGTGGTTGTTCGAAGTAGAGTGGTCCGATCAAGTCGCCAGGAAATCGTTCACACTGCAGATTCGGTGTGGCGACCGTCAGGTGCGCCATGGCGGCTGTGGCCACTTCTCGCTCTAAGTTGCTGCCGATCGTGCATGCCACTCCCGCCGCCTCTGCCATCCGCACGATTGCCTGCGTGGCTCGAATGCCCCCATGCTTCCCTGGATAGACACTGAGCACATCGGCGGACCGCTGCCGGAGAATCTCGAGGGCATCGAGTGGCGTGAAGACACTTTCATCGGCCATGATCGGCAATCCACTGCGTCGTCGCACCTCCGCCATGGCGACGTGATCGCCGCGCCGAGTGGGTTGTTCGAGCAGCGCGACGTCGAGTGCTTCGAGTCGCGGCGACACCCAGATCGCCTGCTCAACCGTGTAACCGCCATTGGCGTCGACCGACAAAAAAACGTGAGGTCCGATCGCTGCGCGCACGGCTCGCAAGCGTTCCACGTCCGCCACCGGATCCATGCCAACTTTGACTTTAATGGCTTGCCAGCCTTGAGCGACCATCGCCGCCGCGCGTTCGGCCGCCACCCGCGGCTCCACTTTGCCAATCACAAACTTCAATCGCACTCCGCGTCGCGAGCTTTCATTTCCCGCCTCGTCGATCGTGCGATCCCGTCCTCCCAAGAGCTGATAGAGCGGCACGTTCAGGATGCGGCCTTGAAGGTCGAGCAGGGCACATTCGACGGCTGCTTTGGCGAAGGAATTGCCATGGATGGCGCGATCCAGTCGTCGCATGATCCAGTCCACATCGAACGGATCGGCACCAACGACCAGCGGCGCAATCGTATCACGAACCAGCGCGATCACGCCCGCTTGCGTTTCACCACTCCAGATACACGTGACACTCGCTTCGCCCACACCGCTCTGCCCCGTGTCGCTCGTCACCCGCACCAGCACATAGTTACCCACCACGTGCTCTCCCAGCGAACTGACAATCGCCACTTCGCGACGCACTTGACAGGCGATCGGCTCCGCCGTGATTCCCACGATGGTCATGTTGATCCCTTGAGCATGATCAGCAGCAGCAGTAATCCAAACGACCAGGCATTCAGTAGAAAGTGCACGACGATCCCTGGCAAGACTCGACCGGTCGTCTGATAGAGTCGACCCAGGACGAGGGCGAGGAGAAAGAGCGGAACCGGAGCCGGACCTTGAGAAACATGCGCCGCAGCGAACAAGGCGGAACTAGTCACAATCGGCAGCCAGGATTGCCGCGAGTGAACAAGCAGTCGACGTTCTCCCGCGGGTCCCACCAACCAGTCGCGCGCCAGGAGTCCTCGTTCGCCGATGTTTTCCAGCCATCCCAGCAAAAGCAGCCGAACTAACAGCTCTTCACAAATCGGTGCCACCACAACGCCTGCGAACCCGTTCGCCAGCAGCACCGACCAGTTCGGACTCTTCTTCAGCGTATCCATCAGGGGATGATGGTAAGGAAACCACAGGGTGAGCAGAATCTGCAGGCTGAGAATGGGACCGCTCCAGAGCAGAAACGTGCGCACTCCCAGCTTCACATCCGACCAGCGATTACGCTGCGACCAGCCGAGATCTGCTGCGGTCGCGAAGGTCCGCATGTGGATGAATAGAAGTCCACCAAACGTGGCCAGCAGCATCGCCAGCGACTGGACCCAGACCAGTTGACTGGCCACGGTGGATGGTAATTCGTGAAGCGGCACAGCGGTGGGGATTTCGACACGACCTTTGAGCCACTTAACGCCAGCCTCCAACGTCATCGATAGTAGCAGCATGATGAAGAGGAGGTCGATGAGTCCCCACAGCGCGACCTTCCGCTGCGGCAGCGACTCGGCCTCCACTGCAGTCGCGGCCTCCACTGCAGTCGCGGCGCCGAAACGGCGACGCACCACCTGCCACCAGAGATAAGCACTGCAGCTAAACAGCGCCAGGACGATCGCAGCCACCAGCGGTGATCCGGTCATCTCGAGGCTCGGGTCGGACATGCGGGGCCTCTAGCTGCGCAAGAAGCGAAAGGCTGCCGAAACATAGCCTACGC
The DNA here is from genome assembly GCA_044235425.1 of Pirellulaceae bacterium. Lineage (GTDB taxonomy): Bacteria > Planctomycetota > Planctomycetia > Pirellulales > Pirellulaceae > JBJSXJ01. The sequence goes on along the minus strand of JBIIHW010000023.1, from coordinate 23,668 downwards.
CCGAGTAAACCGTGGTAATCACCGCCAACCAGACCGCCACTCGTAAACTCCACAAGAGCCATTCTGGACTGCCGCCCACCGTCGCGTGATCATGCAGCACCAGCAAGCTGGCACCGGCCGCAATGCACTGAAAGAGCATTTTCCATTTCGCCGGCCAGCTCGCCGAAAAATCTCCCCCAGCCGCCTCAATCGCCGAACGGAGTGCGGTGACCAGCAGTTCTCGTCCCATAACGACAACAGCTACCCAAGGCGCAATTCCTGATACCGGCTTCTCAGCCGCTAGATAAATGAACGTGCCGCAAATGATGATCTTGTCGACAAACGGATCGTAGATTCGCCCCACCTTCGACACTTGTCCAAAGCGTCGAGCCCAGTAGCCATCAATCCAGTCCGTGGAGGCGGCGATGACGAACACGACAAACGCTGGCATGAATTGAGCGCAGCTGATGAGTACGAAGACGGCGATGGAGAGCACCAGTCGTACGGTCGTCAGGACATTCGGCACATTCAGGATGCGGTCTGAGGCGAGCGCTTGATTCATGGCACGTTACCTCGGCTTGCCTACCGCGACGCCGACCAAGTCATAGTCCTGCACAGCCACGACTTCACAAGGCACGATCTGACCAACCGCCAATTTGCGATTGCCGCCGGTCACCCAGACGGCCGCATCCACGTCCGGTGCATCAGCCCAGGAGCGACCGAGCCACACGTTTTGGCCATCGGGAACCGCCTGATCCAGGATGACGTCGATTTGCCGCCCAACTTGCCGCTGAGTCCAGTCGAAGGCGACCGCCTGCTGCACATTCATGAGTCGCCCGCGACGCTCCTCTTTTACCTCTTCTGCCAAATGCCCCTCGAACTCTGCAGCCGGCGTGCCCGGTTCGCTGGAATAGGTGAAGACACCGACACGAGCAAATTTCTGCTGCTCGACGAACCGTTCAAGATTTGCAAACTGCTCTTCCGTCTCGCCCGGAAAACCGGTGATGAACGTCGTGCGAATGGCCAGGTGCGGGATCTTGGATCGCAGCCGGTCAAGAAGCTCTTCGGTTTCCGCGCGATTCACTCGCCGCGACATCCGCCGGAGCATCGTGTCGTCGATATGTTGGAGCGGCATATCGAGGTACGGGAGAATCTTGGGGCTGCTCGCAATCACATCGACCAGTTCATCCGTCACATACATCGGGTAGAAGTACATGAGTCGAATCCAATCGATGCCCGGTACCTCGTGCAATCGCCGCAGCAGCTCCGCCAGTCGTGGCTCGCCATACAGGTCGATGCCGTAGTAGGTGGTGTCTTGAGCGACGATGATCAGTTCGCGCACGCCATCGCGCGCCAACTGCTCCGCTTCGCGCACCACCTCTTCCATCGGCTTCGTGGCATGCTTGCCACGCATCTTGGGAATGGCGCAGAACGTACAAAGCCGCTGACAGCCCTCAGAAATTTTCAGATAGGCAAAATGTCGAGGCGTGATGCGCAGGCGATCCTGATCCGAGAGAGCTCGAATCGGTGCGGGCTGAAAGACGGATCGCTGTTCGTCCAAATGCCCCACGAAGCGATCCGCCACTTTAGTAATTTCGTCTCGCGCGAATACGCCGACCAAACTATCAATCTCCGGTCGCTCGCGCAGTAAATCCTCTTTCTGCCGCTCGGCCAGACAGCCCGAGACGATCACGCCGCGCACTTCTCCACGCCGCTTCAGATCCAACATCTGATCGATCGCCTGGAATGACTCGGCCCGCGCTTGCTCGATAAAACCACAGGTGTTGACGACCACAAAATCGGCACCTTCTGGGTCCGGTACCAGACGATAACCGTCAATCTGCAACAGGCCGAGCATGCGTTCGCTGTCGACCGTGTTTTTGGGACAGCCCAGACTCACAAAGGCATAGGTGCCCTTATGAGGCGTCGTCGGTTCCTGTTGTTGATACTTCCGCGCCACGAATCACTCTCCCAAACCAGCCACCGCGTTATCGTCCCCACTTCCGCAACTCGTACTATACCGGAGAACGCGCGTGGCCGACGAGGGGTACGAAGGGGTCCCGCCCCGCTCCGACTAGCGCCAGATGCTCGATCCACCAGATCAAATCGCTGAGCAAAAAAGGTTTGGCCAGCACGCCGCCAACACCCAGAGCCTGCCACGCCGCAGCCTCCTGCCAGCGCACGCCCGCGGCAAGCGCCAGAACCACCTGCGGATTCACCGCCGACAGCAACTCCGACAGCCCCACCCAGGCCGACGACTGGCCCTGATCGTGCGACCACCCCGGATCGTCCCAGATCACTACGTCGGCGTCACCCGCTGCCCCCAAAACCTCATGTCCCAGTTGCCGGAGCGTCTCCTCGAGCCCCGCGCGAGTGACGGGATGAGTCGCACAAACCGCCACGCGACGCACCACCACCGACTCCGCCGACCGATCGCTCAGCAGCAGCTCCGGCACACTCGCCGTCGAGGGGCTTGCCAAACAGCCGGCACGACCTGCCAGCAAGGCCTGCCACTCGCGGTCAAAAAATGGCAACCAGCGATGCCACATCACCGACCAGACTCCAGCTAGTGGCTGGCCACTGCGACGCTCGCCCTCCTGCCAGCTTCCCAGCAGTGCGACCAGCCGAGCGACTGGAAAACGCGTGCGAATCTGCAGCACGTCTGGAGCCTGCCATTCTCCCGGATGACTACTTAACAGCACGACCCAGTCCGGGGCCGGACCCGTCGACAACTCGGCCCAGTCCCGCTGCAGTTGCTCGCGGGTGCCCAGCCAGCGCACGGTACTGCGACCGGTGAGCCAATGGGTGGCGGCAGCAAATTCCGCCTGCCGCTCGTCTCCCAGCACCCACACCTGTCGCGTTCGCATCGTCACCACTCAGCCCAATTTCGCTTCTGCTTCGGCCAGTATGTCGCGGGCTTCACGAGCGTCGGTGGCTTGGCGCAGCCGAGCCAGCAGCACCAAGTCACTTGTCAAGCGACTCAGCCGCGCCAGAATTCGCAGATGCGTGCGATCGTCGGTGGAGCAGATCAGGAAGAAGATATCCGTAAGCACACCCCGGTTATGCCCAAACGGGATTCCTTGATGCGTGATGCCCAGGGCGAGAAAGGGTTGTGCGAGGATCGTCGACATGGGGCGGCGTGGATGCAGGAGGGCGACGCCGTTATCGAGGGCGGTGGAGTGCAGGTTTTCGCGAGCGCGAATGGCATCGGCCAGTTTTCCACCATCCCACAACCAGCCGGTGTGCAGAGCGGTATCGACCATGCCTTGAATCACGGCTTGTCGAGTGCGTGCGGCGAGTGGTACCGCGATTGCTTCCAGCGGCAACAGCTCCGTGATCGAACCGGGAAACTCATCTCCCTCCACACTCGACTGCGACGCGCGACTCAAGACTCCTTCGGCGGCGGCGAGCTGTTGATCGTCGAGTGTTTCCAGGCGGCTTTCCCACCAGTGATGAATTTCACCGGCGGAAAATCGCCACTGGCCCGCTAGCCGACGGCCGGGCAGATGACCACGCTCCGCCATCCGTACGACTTGCGCCGGGGCGAGGTGGAGATATTCAGCCAGTGATTCAACGTCGAAATCGTCCGAGTTCATCGCCGCTCGCTCATTCCAGAAAGCGGCGTACCATGATCGCCCGATCAACGTTGTGGTCGAAGCCCTGCTGGAATCCGACGGGTACCGACCGATCGATCAGATAAAACGCTCGATGGCGTTCTGCAGTTCCTACATCCAAGCCGATTTCGCGCCCCAGCCGCATGCCATCAGGATGGCCCGCATCAACCACTCCATGCGGTTCAACTTCGAAGTAGCCCATGGTGAGCCACATGGCGTAGACGTTGGAGTTGGTCGAGACGAGATTGCTGAGTCGAGCCAGTCCGCGATAGCGGAAGTAAGGATTACGATGGGTTTCAAATGCCAAGTCGTTCGCGGGATCGCTGGGCTGATCGGGATCCATGTTGAAGAAGTCGAACAGCGGCTGTGGCTGATTGCCGTTGAGTGTGAGCGGATCGGGACGCAGCAAGGTTGCTTCCACAGCGTTGCGTTTCCGCATCTGCCTGACATCCGGCATCAAATCGGCACTCATCGCCGTCCGCACTGGATTGGCAAAGATCGTCGGATAGTCGTTGTACTCATTGGCACTGTAGCCACGCCGACTTTCTACAAACCGGTCAAACAGACTGGGCGAACCGTTGATGTTGTTGTAGTGCTGGAACATCGCGGTGAGCGCTTGAAATTCCCGTGGGTCGGAGATCGTGTTGATGTTGATGCGTCCGGGATCGCGGAAACGGGACAAGTAATTGAACGGTGGACGAAAAGTTTTAGCGTCCGGCTGGTTGAAGAAGGCGGTCGCTGGATACCACCGCTCGGCACCCGCATAGGGCGACGGGGTTTCGATGAAATCGAAGAGTCGCACGAGCTGCTGCGAGGCGCCTGGCTGACCTTGAGTTGCGGGGGCCGAGCCTTGGAAGGCATGGAAGAAATTCAGCAGGTGTTGATATCCTTCGGCCACTTCCAGATACATTCCTCGCGCCTGGGGCGGTCCATTATTGTTTTGTGGCACCGAGTACTGACTGAACTCCGCGAGCAAGCGAGACGGTGCACTGCCCGGAACGAGCAGCAGTTCATACGGATTCGCGAACGGCCGATTGCTCATCGTGAACCACGGGAAGCGATGCGGAGAATTGATCGGTAAGGCACCCACGTAGGCCTGCACCGGCATATTCAAGGTCGGCGAGATCATCCAGTTCAGATAACCGAGTGTGTGAGGGAAAACTCGCTGTGGGAAGTTGTAATCCCCCATGCCGGCGATCTGATTGGCGTTATCTCGTCGCGCCGTCCAGGGTGGGAAGAGCAGCGTGTTCTGAGGACTCGTGGCGACCGGCGTATTCCCGCCCAGAACTGCACCGCGCTCCCGCGTGGCATAGATGAACCCGTTGTCCTTGTCGAATTTGTCGAGCGACGTATCGGGATCACTAGGATCGATCGGCTCCGGCTGATTGTTAATCATCACCGTCTGCGTCGTGTCTTCCTCGCCGCTGAACACATGCAGATCGACATCGCTGAAGTCAACCGTCAAGTAAGGATTGACCATGAGGCTGGCGTCCCAGAAGCCACTCATTTCAGGATCGGTCGGATCGGGATTCCACGGCAATAAAGGGTTCGCGAGCCGCTGCAAAAACAGGCTGCGGTGAGCGATGATGGTGCGAGTGGAAACGTCACTGCCGTTGTTGCCCGTGCCACCACCGATGATGTTGAGCTGATCATCAAACGGAGCATCAGGAACAAAATTTGCTACTGGATCAAATCCCTGGGTAATGTCGGCATACGCATCGAACGGAAGACGCCCATCGTTCGTCGGATTCGGCTCCGCGTAATACTGTCCCGACTGGGGAAGCGGCTCGGAGACATTGATGCCAATTTGTCGAGCGGTGTTCGTCCAACCAGCCGGAGGCTTCGCGGCACAAATCAATCCCCGCGGTATACGAATCTGATTCGGCACCGGAGGTCCATTACCTTCGACCGGCGGATAGCCATTGCCATATGCTCCACCAAAACCAATCGCCAACGTCGTCGGATTGAGCGAGATCTGCTCGGGGACTGGTTCATAGGTCATCGCATCGCCGTCTGTGCCGAGTTTTAAGGAACCGAAACTCGTCTGCGGTCGCGGCCCGATCACCGCATAGCTACCGGGTGTCAATTCGAGATTGGAAAATGTTTGGTTCGAAACGATGACCGGCAACGGATTCACGAACTGGCCCGATCGTCCGTAAAAAACCTGGTTCTGTTCGGGATATCCGGTGGGATCTTGCGGCGCAAACCAGATGATTCGTTCGGTCGCCTGATGAGTGATGTTACCTGGCGCATTCGACACCAGACGATCAATCGGAGCCCGTGGATCGAAGTTGTAGACATACGGGTCATTGATCTTGCGATTTAAATCCGAGATCGCCTGATCCTTAGCCAAGGTTTTCGTCACCACGATTCGCCAGACTGGGTGAGCTAGATTCGCATTGCCAATCGACCGCGCTGGCGCCATGCGCCCCAGGTCCAGCTTGTAGGTTCCAAAATTACTCAGCTCCGGTGCCGCCGCCATCGAATTGCCGTTGGCCGCGCTAACGCAGTGCAATTCCACAAATAGGCTGCCTTGCGGTTGGCGGAACTGATCCAGGTCGTCGTCTGTCTGATTGTTGTTGGTCGCACGCTTCTTGGCATTCGGAGCCTCATAGTCGGTGTCACGAACACCGCGATTATGAGTGGCAAAGGTTTCGGTGATGATCAGTTCTGGTGCTTCGACACCCCATACCACACCGCGCAGTCCTTCACCCGGATTGGCCGTCGCTACATTGCCATCCACATTCCAACCCTGAAACGGATTCACTGCATATTCAAAGCCCGTATTGGCCGCATCCGGGTCGCGAAAGTCGACGACGTTCACGGCCCACTGCGCGAGTTGCCGAGCGGTCAACTGCTGCTGCTCCGCGGGCGTCAGATTCTTGTTGCCCAGGGGCGGCTGCTGATAGTTGTAGTCCACCAACAGCCAAGCCAAGCAGTAAAGATGTCGAGCGAAAATCAGACGAGGATCCCTCACAACGCCAGCCGGCAGGCTCGCAGCTCCAGGCGGTAAAGGCACGTCATTACGATAATCACCGAAAGTCGCGGTAGCGGGAAACGTCGGAATATTCGTTGCGAAATGACCGACGGTGGGGGGGTATGTGGTGTTATCGGCAGCTGGCCAGATCCTCTCGGGAGATGCTAGATTCGTCGCCTCGTTGATGTCATCCACGACACCATTCCCACTGACAGCATTCACTCGGTCATCCCGGCCATTTCCAAACACTCGGTTGACGTTAAACAGCTGCCCGTGCCGCATCTCAAATGGCAAGATCTTATCGAGCTCCGCATCGATCTGTGACGCCGGCAGATTGGCCGCCAGCTTCAGTCGATAAAGGTCGACGATACTCAGCGGACGATTCTTGTAATTGAGTGGAACCAGCGTGCTGCTCGCCGCTCGTAGTTCCGGTGGCAAGACCGTTTTTGGCACTGGCAGGTGCATGCTATGCGTCGTCACCAAGTTGCGCACTTGCGGGTCACTGAACAAAGTGGGCGCTAAACGACGTAGACGATCGGGTAATGCGGTCGCATCCACGTCGTTCCATCGCAGCAACCGCTCCAGCTCCGCCGCCACATACCAGCGATCATCGTTGCGATGCACAACCGGATTAATCTCGTACGGATCATCAACATTTTCATAGGCATTCGCTGCCAGTTGCCCCAATGGTACGTCCGTCACATCAGGCGACTGAATCGTCCCTGGTCGGCCATCCAAGTCCAAGAAGATCATCCGCACACCATAAGGATCTACGGAGGAACGATAATTGGAAAAATACTGGTTGTTAGACGTCACGGGAGGAAACCAAAGATTCTTAACCGCACTGGCGAAATCATCGATTCCGGGAAGGCCCGGACGATTGTCGATCGGAATTTGATTCGCAGTGAAGTTTGATGCATAACGTCCCGTCAACAGCGAGGTGAATTCGGAGATGTTTGCAGGTGAGACATTCGTGGGATCGAAGCCTATGGAGCTGAACAAGTGAGCGAACATCAGCTCCGCGGGACCATATCCCTGTCCCTGAAATGGTAGTGGTTTGGCCGGCGCCGAAGTCAGATAGTTACTCAGCGTAAATTGCTGTAACTGCGACGTGTTGGCCCTGGCCTGCCAGAAATTCGCAATGCGATTAGCATCGCGCGTACCCTCGGCCGTATTCAAATTAATGCGGCCGTCCAGATCCTTCACCAGCACCGCCACCAACTTCTTGTACTGACGACCATTCGGAGACGTGACGAGCGGCAGTCCCGGGTCAATCCAGACGCTGTCCGGAACTCCATCATTGTCATTGTCCACATCATACATGTCGATCCGAGCATCCGGTGGCAATGGATTGGGCAGCGGCCACACACCATGGATGTCGGGCGCATTCAGCTGCGCGCCCATCAAAACGTCGAAGCCCGGATTGCTGCCTGTAAAATTCGGATGATCTTCCGCCAGAGGTCGGAAAATAAACTGCCGCTTTAAACTCACAATCTGCTGCGCCACGCTGTTGGGAATCTGTTCATCTCCCGAGCCTGGCACTCCATCGACACCAAAGGGAAACCGGAACGCATTCGCAGCATCCGTGGTCGATAGATTCTGCAGCGCGTTGCCACGGAGCCACTTGAACCAAAAACCAATCAAGTCCGGACGATGAAAGCTTGGCAAAATCTCACTTGAGGTCCGCGCCGCCGCGGGCACCATCGCCAAAATCATGTTGTTTAAATCAGGCGCATCCCACGACTCGTCCGCTCCGCCTTGATCGACCGGCTGCGTCGTCGGGAACTGATAACCCGCAAAGTGTGGCAGGAGCGCGACGGGCGGAGGATTGCCATTGGCATCCAGGCTCGCACCGCCATTGGTCGTGTCCATCAGCTCAATGCCCGGAATCTTGCCAGCACCAGGATTCGGATCATACCCAAACCCCGTGCCGTTAAACGCGCGGCCATTGATCAAGAAAAAATCGCCCACTGACGGAGTCGGTAACAGAGTGTTCTCGCCATCCGTCGATTCAATCAAAATCGACCCCAGGCCACCCGCCGCCGCCGGTGCCGTATAACCCACCACGCGCGAACTGAACCCCTTGGCTGCTCCCGTGGTGAAGGTGATCACGCAGCCGTTGTAAGCGTGATCCGTGAGTGCCAGCGAGGTTGAATTGGAGTTAATGCGAGTGAACGAACCGCCCGCTGTGATCGCCGCGCCCGCCACCTGACCAATCGTGCCATCATTGGTGTCATACAAATCCTTGAGCAAACTGTGGCCCTGAATCGAGGTCCGCGACGTGGTGTCGCGCAGCAGCGCATACATGACGGTGTCGAGATCTTTTTTGGGCGGATCACCCACCAGCTCCGCCTTCGCGCTCGCTACCGCAGCATGCTTGAACTGTCCCGCCACAATCGCGAACGTCACCGCGACCAGTGAGAACAGCATCAGCAGACTGATCACAATCAGCAGCACCACACCGCGACGATCTTCCAGACGGGGTCGAGTTGATCTTCGGCCATGCGGACGACTACGACTTAGCTTGCGATTACCGCGCGATTTACGTTGGCTCATCGCCTGTCCTCCCTCTCTCGACTTTTTTCAGCCTGAGTTTCCGCCTGACGCTATGGAGTCCACAGCGAGGTATTTTCCAGTCGTATCTGCTTCTCATACACCGCGATCACATCGGGAACGATGTAGACGAGCGTCGGGAAGTTCACATCAGGAACCCAGTCGGGGCCATAGAGCGTGGCGTGCCGAATGGTCGTCCCAGACGGTGGATTTCCAGACAATTCCTTCGAATCCGTCACGCTGGGGTCGACTTCCATCACCTTGTACCAGCGGAAAATGGGACCGGTGAACACCGGCCCGTTGTTGCTCATCGCGCCACTGTTCCGTGCCAGCACTACCCATTGCCCGCGCTTCAGCTCCAGATCTGTAGCTGGTCGCTGATTACGCACCATGAGCGACACGTCGCCACCGGTCACTCCGCCACCCTGAAAGCCCGTGTACTGCGCGGTGTGCGGGATCGTCGCCACCCGCTCCGAGACTCCATCGAGCAGCATCGCCGCATCGCGATTCAAAAAGACGACCACCGACATCAGATAAACATCTTGTGCGTAATCGCCATCGTTGGCCGGCGCGAAAGTCGCCAGCCACGAAATACGTCCCTCCGACTGCCGCTTGTCGCCGATGTCTCCGTAGTGCTGCTGCGGCGGCAACGTCGGTGACAAATTGTTGTCCACGCCGGGGATCGTCGTGACCAAGTCATCTTGAGCCGTGAATAAATCATTCGCCATCAACTGCGACATCAGCGGCGGATTTTGGGTCGTATCGAGCAGCGTGATGCGCCGCATCCGCAACTGCCCCGCCGGCGACTCACTGCTTAAATCCACATAGGGAAAAAAACGTGGGTCCGGATTCATCGGCCCACCGCTGCTATTTCCGAGAATCAGGTTGCGGTTCGTGGCCACGAAACGTGGGTCTAGACAGAAACCGGTCAGCGGCGGGACACTTCCCGTAATAAACTCCGTGGCTGTTGGCTCATCCACCGTGCCATTTCCATCGTTGTCCAGACCGTCGGCCAGGTGGATCCAATTCATCGGCCTGGCCATCCCGCGCACTTCCATCTCGCGAATGGCATTTAAACCCTCGCGCGCAGCTCGATCCGCTGTCGTGCCATCGTTGGCCAGCTTGCCCGCCACCGGAATCAAAACCGCCACTCCCACCAATCCCACAATGATGATCCCCAGCGCGAAGATCACCTCCATCAAGCTGATCCCGCGACGCTGAGCAGCCGACCGCCCTGCCTCCGCTCGCCCAGCTTGCCGCAGGTTCCCATCGAGGACGCGGGCCGTGTCGTGCCGAGTACGAATGAGTTCGAGTGCTCCACTCATGGGCCGCCTCCTTTCGTCTGCGCCGAACGCGCAAACTGACGACATATATCCAGCGTCGGACTGGCCGAATTGAAATAGTTTTCAGCGGTCGTCACATTTCCATTGACCGGCCCCACCGAGACCCAGAGCGCCAAACCATTCTGAATGTTGGCGTCATTTTGCTGCGGATTCGCCGTTGGCGAAGGTGTGTTCGCCGGCAACGGCTGCACCTGGTCATTCGCTCCCACCAGAAAATGCATCGTCGAGGTTGGAATCACCGCCGCGCCACCCGCATACAAGCGATCCACTTGACCACTCGGTGAAAACATCAGCACCACCGCACTGTTGTCGGGCACCTGATTGTTCATTCGCCAAGCGTCAAATTCCGTGCCCAAAGGACCAATCCCCGAATAGGCTAAATCAATCGCCACTCCCGCCGTCACATCAAGCGGCTGCAGCGACAACTTGCGCGGGGATAAATAGAGCTGGAATGGCAGTCCCACCGGCGTGTCCCGACAATCGGCAGGCGGTACCATATTGGGTGGAACGCCTTGGCCTCCAGCTTGTCCCGCATACAGCGGATTCGTGTTATTGCTCGCGCCCCAACTCTTATCACTTAGTGGATTCGTGGAATAGGGATTGAATGGCAAATAAAATCCTAATGGCAACGGATAACCATCCGTCTCCAGCAAAAACACGTCGGTCACCGGAGCACCATTGGCGACGGTCGCTAGGCGTGTCACGGGAAAGAGCGGTCCGCGATAGCCAAAGCGGATGTAAACGCGTTCGTTTAATTTCACCAGCGTGCGACTGTTCGTCAGATTGGCGCATTTGCCCATCGCATCGAACACCAACCGAAAACGACCATTGACGGTCGTACTTCCAATCGGCGCACTCGCCTCGAACCGCACATAGGCGCGTGCGTCGAGCAGGTCGCCGGTGTAGGGCAACGGCACTTCGGCCAGATAGACCTGCACGCATTCGTTCAGTCGATCCTGCGGCCGTTCAAACCAGACACCGACCGGACGATTGCGGGACGCGGCGAGTGCTTTGGCGGAAGCAAATTGGGCGTTGAGTTGCCGGGCAGTCTCCCGCAGCTTCTTGTCGCGGAAGTTCATGTTCAGCAGAGGAATCGCGATCGATAGCAGGAGCACCATCAGCGCGATGACGAACAACAGTTCAATGAGCGTCACACCGGAGGGACGCCGCAGGCCGCGGGCGATGAGGATGCGCCGAGCGTCACGAGCGCGATCAGCTTCACTTCGGGCCGGCGCCACTTCCTTTACCGTCGGTTCTCGCGCCTCCACCATGCGACTCATACTACTTCACTTCCAATAAATGATTGTGAATGTTGTCGCCATACTCCAACTTGCCATTCTGGTTGCTATCCATCAACGTGCCGATGAGATAAAGAGGGTTATTGGCCTTGCTCGGATCACCAAGCCAATACGGATCGTTTTTCCAGCCCAAGGGAAAGTCGGTCATGGAGTAATGGAATACATTGTCGGTTTGTAGCATCTGGTCGTTCTTGGAACCGGCGGTAATGATGTCGTAGCCACCGTCTGAGCCAGCGGACATGATAAGTGGAAAAAGCAAATAGGGATCGTTCGTGGTGTCACTGTCTCGGTAGCGAGGATCGACTTTGAGTGGATCAAATGGGTCAGGATCGGTGGCGCCATTCTGACTTTGCCGATCCGAATAAAATCCAGGTGCCCAGCGTAAAAAGACGATCGGATTTCCCCAGGCATCCAGAATCTCCGGCATGCCGTCCTTATCTACATCACCGATCTCCGAGGGTGGGAAATAATCCAGGACAGCATTTGTTCCCTCTTCATTCATGGTCGACAGGATGAGATAAAGACATTCCGAGTTCTCATGGACCCCACTCCACTTAGCGTAATTCGGCCGATTTGGATTATTCGGATCAGGCCCCAGAATCGCCAGGCAGCGGCGCCGATAGCCGCGTTGCAAAGAGGAAATCGGCAGTTTTACGGAGTAGTTGTACTGTGGGTTGCCTGGAATCGCATAAGTAACCGTCGTGGTGACAGGATCGTCCACCACATCGGTTTGCTGATCGGGCAATTCCGTTCTCATTAAATCCCGCAGCAAATTCAAGCGCACTTGAGCGACGGCTTCCGGCGGCATGTTGACGGGAAGGTTGCGCGGAATCGCTCGCGTTAAGTATCCATCCCAGCGCTGCTGTAGGGCTTGATCGATGCGTTCGATTTGACGTCGAGTGCGGTCGCCTTTGGCTTCATCGAGCACGCCCCACATGGCAAACAGGGCGGCGGAAGCCAGCATCGCGATGATGCTGATCACCACCAGTAACTCGATAAGCGTAAAGCCGCGTCGACGTCGTAGCATCATGGCTTCATCCCCTCAATCGTTTTCCCCTCGGTGAAATTACCAACATCGTCAAAGTCGGCCTTCGACAGATTCTGTCCTTCGGGAGCGGCTGCGGACGGAGCGAGTTTGTATTGGTTGGGTGGGTTCACCACCGTGTCCAGGCCGAACGTGTTGTCCAGCCCCGACGCGAGCAGCTGAAACTTCGTCGGATTAAAAAACCCGGGGACGTTGTTCGTGATCGTCTGGGCGTAAGGGCGAGCGGTGCCGATCGCGGTGCCACCGACCGCCGTGGGATAATACGCTCCGCCATACGTCTTGTTGTGAAAATAGACGAACGGGGCATCGTCGACGCCCTTGGGATAGTATTCCGGCCAGCCGTCGTTGTCGCGATCTTTCAGCCGTGTGACATCGAAGTCGAAGTAGGCTTTGCCACCGGTCGGCTGCAAGGTGATCGTGTTGCCAGCGGCATCGGTGAGTGGATTGACGACATCGTTCCGCAGCATGCTCAGCCAAAACACCAGCGCTTCGGCCGCATCCAGATTCCCGGGCTGCTGCGTGGCGGGCTGTGAGACCATCCATTTGCCGATGTTGCCACGATTGTGACGCGGGTAAGCGCGAGCCAGGTGAGCGGCTACGTTGACCGACTTGGAATTCGGATTGGCTCCCACCGGATAGTCCGTGAAGTCGGGTGGATAGTCGCCGCCATGATCCGTCTTGTACTGCTCAATAGCCGTTTCCAGCTGCTTCATTTCAATCACCACGCGCGCGATGAGCACGCGGCGACGAGCGGCATTGACGGTCGGAATCAAAATGCCGGCCAGGATGGCGATGATAATGATCACCACGAGCAGTTCGACGAGGGTAAAGCCGGCGGACAGGCGGCGCGATGAGGCTCGATTCATGAGCACGTTCTCCGGAAAATTCCTATGACAACTTGGAAATCAGTTCCACCAGTGGCATGAAGAGTGACACAACGATGAAACCGACCGCGCAGCCTAAGAACACAATCATCAAAGGTTCCAACAACTTCACCAGACCGTCCGTGAGCGTCGTCACTTCTTCATCGTAGTAGTCGGCCACTTTGAAGAGCATCGTGTCGAGTTCGCCGGTTTCCTCACCGACGTCCACCATGTTCACCACCAGCTCGTCGACCACTCGCTGACGCATGCGCATCAGGTAAAACAGGCCACCGACGATGCCGGCCACGCCGGTCATGTACAGCCCCGCGCCTTGCACCTTGGGAATGAACAGAATCGTGCTGAACGGTAGCGCAAAGGTCGCCATCCAGAAGAAAAGTGCCACGGGATGGAAACTGGGTCGAGCATTATCGCGCATCGGCTTGGAAATGGTCTCGCCTTCGCGAATCGCTTCCGACACGCGTCCAAAAATCATCTCGAACATCGCATTGCCCGAGGTTTCACGGGTGATGTTAAGTCCTTCGAGAATGGGTACGCCGCTGGCGACCAGCGTTCCCAGCGTACGAGTGGTGCGGGCGAGGATGTTCTTTTCGATGAGGTTTCCGGCGACCGGCAGCTTGAGCACATACAAGTCCCAGCCCATCCGACCCGCTCGAAATTTGCGAATGAGCTTGATGGACAACCAGATCGTGATGGGAAACAGCGGAAAGAAATAGAAATACTTACCAGTGTACTCCGACACCTTGATCAGAATTTCCGTCGGCACCGGCAGCTTCAATTCAAACTCATCAAACATCTTCTTAAACACCGGTACGATCTTCATCATGATGAAGGTCAAAATACCGACGGCGACCAACACCACCACGATCGGGTAAATCATCGCGCCTTTGACTTTTCGTTTGAGCGATTCGGCACGCTCCATAAAGTCGGCCAGACGGCGGAGAATCACTTCGAGTGCACCGCCCGCCTCACCCGCTTTGATCATGTTGATGTAGAGTCGATTGAAGACTTTGGGCGACTTCGCCATCGCTTCCGATAACGTCGCTCCCGATTCAATCTCCTCACAGGTATCCATTAAGGCGTTTTTGAGCGCGCCGGGCTTGGACTGACTCTCCAGAATCTTCAAGCTGCGTAGCACCGGTAAACCGGCATCCTGCAGAATGGATAGTTGTCGAGTGAAGGTGCACATGACTTTACCGCTGGCACCACCGATCGCCAGCGAACGCTGCTTCTTGGCTTTGCCCGTAGCCCCGGCGGCTGTTTTCTTGAGCGTGATTTTGGTGACGAAATAGCCCATGTGCCGGACCATCGTCTGTGCCTCATCCTCCGTGGGCGCCTCAATGACGTCGCGGATTTCTTGCCCCGTGGCATCCATCGCTTCAAATTCATAAGCCGGCATGATCCCCACTCCTCTTCAGCAAATCCCTGATCCTCACAGACCCACTCACAACGTCCCGCATGCTTCTCACGACGACCCGCGAACGACTACGCGTCCAGCACCGTTTCGCGGACGACTTCGTCGAGCGTCGTGATGCCTTCGTGGACGAACTTGATCCCAGCGTCGCGCAGCGTCGTCATGCCATAGCTTTGAGCGAGCTTACGGACATGATCGGTAGAAGCGTTGGCCAGAATCTGTTCGCGAATATCGTCGTTCACCACCATGAGCTCGAAGAGCCCCACGCGGGCCTTGTAACCCGTGTTGTTGCAAACGTCACAGCCACGACCCTTGAAGAATTTCTTGCCCTCCACCTGCTCCGGCGTCCAGCCCATTTCCCACAGCAGGTCCTCGGAGGGAACGGTCGGCTCGCGACAGGCCGTGCAGATGCGGCGCACCAGACGCTGAGCCAGAATCGCTTCCACCGTGGCGGTGATGAGAAACGTGGGCACGCCCATGTCTTTCATGCGAGTGATTGTGCTGGGAGCGTCGTTGGTATGCAGCGTGCTGAAGACCAAGTGACCGGTGAGCGACGCTTGGACGGCGATCTCGGCGGTCTCGATATCGCGAATCTCACCCACCAGAATCACGTCGGGATCTTGCCGCAAAATCGCCCGCAAGCAGGCCGCAAACGTCACTCCAATGTCGTGATCAATCGGAATCTGCACGATCCCATCGATGTCGTACTCCACCGGATCCTCGGTGGTGATGAGCTTGTCTTCGATGGAATTGAGTTCGCTGAGTGCCGAGTAGAGGGTGGTGGTTTTGCCGGACCCCGTGGGGCCCGTTACCAGCACGATGCCGTTCGGCCGATCAATCACCGTGCGGAACTTCTTGAGAATATCGGGATCCATACCCACTTTGGTCAGGCTGAGCGAGACCACGGAGCGATCCAGCACTCGCATGACCACGCTTTCCCCAAACAGCGTCGGGAGCACGCTGACGCGTAAATCGACCGGGTGACCACCGACCGTCAATTCAATTCGACCGTCCTGCGGCAAGCGACGTTCGGCAATATCGAGATTCGCCATCACCTTCACGCGGGTGGTGAGTGCGAAGGCCATGTGACGGGGTGGCGGCACCATTTCATACAGCACCCCGTCGGCCTTAATGCGAATGCGAAACTCATCTTCAAACGGTTCAAAGTGAATGTCGCTGGCATGCTCCTTGATCGCCATGAGCAGCACCATGTTAAGCAGCTTGCGAACCGGGGCGCTGTCGGCCAGCGATTCCATGCTGGTCAAATCGATCGGTCCGTCGCGTTCGAGCATTTCCGCGGCCTTCTTCAGGTCCACGTCATTTTCCATGTCACGCACCAGGCTCTCGACCGTGTCGCCTTCCGTCGCGTAGTACCGCTCCAAGGCCTTGTTCAAATCGGCTTCGGTGGTGACTAAAACGCGAATGTCGCGGCCCAAAAACGTTCGCAGCTCATCCGCAATCGCCAGGTTCTGCGGTTCGCTGGTGGCGATGGTCAACGTGTTATCTTCGAGCTGCACGGGCATGACGCGATACATTTGCGCCATCGTGTCGGAGATTTCGTTCAGCGCGGTGCGGGGAATTTGCTGGTCACCCAGCACGACGACGCGCATCCCCATCTGTTCGGCCAGAGCCGCCGCCAGCTGTTCATCCGAGATCAAGCCCATCTCTTCGGCCAGCTTGCCCAGCTTCTCGCCCGGATGCGCCGCCTGCTCTTCGAGCAACTGCGAGAGCTGTTCGTCGGTGATGTAACCCAAGTCGACCAGAATCTGGCCTAGACGACGAATTCCCATATCTCACCTCTTCTCTGATCCGACCGCTCTAGTGACCGCCGCCACCACCCATGCCACTCATGCCGCCCATGCCGGCGCCCTCGCCCTGAGCATTGGGATCTTCCATGATGCCGCGCTTCGCATTCAAAATGCGTTTGGCCAAGTCGTCGGGCGAAGCGGCTTTGCCGAGTGCATCTTCGACGGTCACTTTTTCGTCGCGCCATAGTTTGAAAAGCGCGTCGTCCATGAGCTGCATCCCGAACTTCGCTCCCGTTTGAATCGCCGACGTGATACGAAAGGTCTTGTTTTCGCGAATCAGGTTGGCAATACCAGGTGTGACCACAAGGATTTCGTAGGCGGCACAGCGACCACCGCCCACTTTGGGAAGCAGCGTTTGGGCACAGACACCGATGAGGGAGCTGGCCAGCTGAGTGCGAATCTGGTCCTGCAAATTGCCCGGAAAGGCGTCGATGATGCGGTTGACGGTCCCCTGAGCACTGTTTGTGTGCAGAGTGCCGAACACGATGTGACCGGTTTCGGCGGCCGTGATCGCCGCTTCGATCGTCGGCAAGTCACGCATTTCGCCCACCAGAATTACGTCCGGGTCCTGACGTAACGCCCGGCGAATCGCCTCCGAAAAACTCGGCACGTCCACGCCCACTTCACGCTGATTGATCGTCGACTTCTTGTGATAGTGATAGAACTCGATCGGATCCTCGATCGTGATGATGTGATGATCCACGCTCTCGTTGATGTAGTTCACCAAGCTGGCGAGCGTGGTACTTTTGCCCGACCCGGTCGGCCCGGTCACCAGGAAGAGCCCACGCGGCCGCAGCACCAATTTCACCAGCACTTCGGGTAGCCCCAGCTGTTCCGGAGTGAGCATGTTGTTGGGGATCTGTCGCAGCACCATCGAGATGAAGCCGCGCTGCTTGAACACCGAGACGCGGAAACGCGCCTGCTCTCCAAAGGCGAAGCCAAAGTCGGCACTGCCGTTCTTCTGCAGCTCCTCCTGACAACGATTCGGCGTGATGCTCTTCATCAACCCGACCGCATCGTCCGCCTCCAACACTTTTGTTTCCAGCTTCCGCATGCGACCGTGCAAGCGAAAGACCGGCGGCTGACCCACCACAATGTGAATGTCGCTGGCTCCCTGCTTCACGCACGCCTGGAGCAACTTATCGATCAGAATTTGAGCCATGACAAACTTCCTTTGTTCTGTCCTTCAGTCCTGACTTTCCCCGCTTCCGTTATCAATCCCTCGCAGTCGACGGGAGACTGCTCAGCGGAGGATCGATGCACAGGCTGCTGCGGCTGGGCTGCGCGCCCCGCGTCCAGCCTGTCACCGCTCGGCGGGGCCGCTCGAACGAGCGTTCAGCCGCCGACTGCTGTATTATCCTCAGACTTCCCCCACTCAACCAAACTAGCGACCCATTTGCCCCGCTCCACCGGCGGAGAGTGGCTTGACGACATCGGACTCGGATCGCTTCGCGACTCGATACACTTCCTCGAACGACGTCAGTCCCCGCATCACCTTCTCCACTCCGTCCAAATACAGCGTTCGCATGCCTTGTTCGACCGCCACCTTCCGCAAATCCTGGGAAGACGAGTTTTTAAAAATCAGTTCGCGAATCTTCGCCGAAATCAACATCAACTCGTAAATTCCCAGTCGTCCGCGGAACCCCTTCTTGCCACAATAATTGCACCCTTTACCACGTGCGAACTTCGCCGACTCCGCCACCTCCGCCGTTACTCCGGCATCTTCCAGAACCCCTGGAGGTGGTGTGTAGGGGCCCTTGCAGCGGCCGCAAATCACCCGCACTAAACGCTGTGCCATGATCGCAATCACGCTGCTGGCCACCAGGTAATTGGGTACTCCCATGTCCGTCATGCGTGTCACAGCACTGGGCGCATCGTTCGTATGTAATGTACTGAACACCAAGTGTCCAGTTAAAGATGCCTGAATTCCCATTTGAGCGGTCTCGGTGTCGCGCATTTCTCCCACCAGAATGATGTTGGGCGCTTGGCGGAGCATGGCGCGGATGATGCGGGCGAAGTCGAGTCCGATGCTGTGCTTCACCTCGACCTG
Source organism: Pirellulaceae bacterium (assembly GCA_044235425.1). Classification (GTDB taxonomy): domain Bacteria; phylum Planctomycetota; class Planctomycetia; order Pirellulales; family Pirellulaceae; genus JBJSXJ01. The sequence continues at coordinate 4,706 of JBIIHW010000023.1, read as the reverse complement.
ATTGATCCCCGGCAAATAGTACTCCACCGGGTCCTCCGCCGTAATGATCTTGCGGTCGGGGCGGTTGAGTGCGTTGAGGGCGGCGTAGAGGGTGGTCGTTTTGCCGGAACCGGTGGGGCCGGTCACCAGAATGATGCCGTTGGGACGTTTGATGAGCGAGTTGAAGTTGAGGTAATCCTGTTCGCCCAGGCCCAGTTGGCGAATACCGATTTTGATGTTGTCCTTGTCCAGCAGCCGCATCACCACCGACTGACCGTGGTTGGTCGGAATGATACTGACGCGGAGGTCGAGTTCTTTCTCCCCCACGGTGACTTTAATACGACCGTCTTGAGGGCGGCGACGTTCGGCAATGTCGATCTTGGCCAAAATCTTGATGCGGGAGACGATCGCACCCAGCAAACGGCGGGGTGGACAGTCTCGTTCCACCAGCACCCCGTCGATTCGATAACGAATTCGGACTCGATCCTCAAACGGCTCAACATGGATGTCCGACGCTCGCAGCTGTACCGCCTCGGTGATCATCAGCTGCACCAGTTTGACGATCGGCGCACTGTTCTCGTCCACCGCCTCATTGTTGTTTTGCTGAGTGTCTTCCTGGGTTTCGGTGAAGTCGATCTGCGTGTCGGTGAATTCCTGCAGAATCGAGTCGGCTGATTCGCCTTCGACCTGACCATAGTATTTGTTGATCGCTTCGAGGATCACATCGCGCGGGGCGAGGGCGATTTCGACTTTACGGTTGAGAATAAAACGCAGCTTTTCGGTGGTATCCAGGTCGTTCGGGTCGCTCATGGCGACCGTCAAGGAGCCCTCCCCTTCGGCAATGGGGAGGATGTAGTTTTCACGAGCGACCGATTCGGGCACCAACTCGATCACCGACTCTTCAACCTTTAGTTCGGCCAGGTCGACATAGGGGTAGCCGTAGGTATCCGCCACCGCCTGCATCACCTCGGCACCCGTGGCGTAACCGAGTTTCACGAGCACGTCGGCCAGTTTTTGGCCGCTGTCGGACGATACCCGCGAGGCCTCCGAAACCTGATCCAAACTGACGATGCCTTGGCGGATGAGTACTTCGGTAAAGTCACGAGAGCGAGCGGCCATGTTCAATCAGTCTCCGAAAAGGCAAGCCAAAAATCAGGTGGCGAGCGGCACGAGGCGAGCGTCGTGGCGGGGGACGAATGTCGAGCCACCACGAATAGCTAGCGTCATCTTGCCCTGCCGTGCGCGCCGTTGTCAATCGACAGAATTTCCAAACCGATCTAGCTCGATTTGCCAATCCGACGTATTTATACCCGCGCTGAGCGGGACAGTCGCCATAATTTCAACCCCACTCAACCTAAATTACCAGGGCATGTGACCTTTCGAACCACTTCACCTCTTTCCCCTGAATCACCACCGATGAACGGCGCACTCTTCTTTGACGACCTTTCCGTCGGCGATTGCTGGGAAAGTCACGGACGAACGGTCACCGAAACCGATATCGTCAATTTCGCCTGCCACACCGGCGACTTCGACCCACTACACGTCGATCATGAAGTTGCCAAGCGGAGGCCGTTTGGACGTCCTGTGGCCCACGGACTCCTCGGGCTCGCCTGGGCCGCCGGCTCCGCCAGCCATTGGCCGATCGTACAAACCGAGGCGTTTCTGTCAGTGCACCAGTGGGAGTTCCTCAAAGCGATCTACGTGGGTGATACGCTGCGAGTGCGTAATCAGGTGGCGGAGGTGACTCGGCAGGGACGCCGCCGCGGACGTGTCGTCTGGTGCCGCGAACTCGTCAATCAACAAGACGAAGTGGTCCAGCGCGGACGCTTCGAAACACTCGTCGCCGGTCGACCCGCTCGGCTCCATCGCCCACACGGTGCCAGTGAACCTCGCCCCCATCTGCCTCGCCCAAACAGCTCCCCCGCCAGTGTCAAATTTACGCCGAGCACCGCGTCCTCTAAGTTCGACACCAAGGCGCAAGGAAACTTGCGTAAAGATGCCAGTCACTAAGAGGCTCGCTAGCCAATAGCCCGTCTCCCCGCCAGAATCCGCTGACGCTCGACAGCCACGAGCGTCGTTCACTCGCTCCAACTTGAACCGCCGCAGCAGGCCCCGCGATGTCATCAGTTCCGTCTTCCCCATCTTCCGATCCCTCCGCCTCCTCCGCGACGGCCACACCCGGTCAGTCGCCTCCCACACCGCCGCTGCTTCCCACACCGCCGCTGCCTGATTTTTCGCGCAATGAAGGTCTCTTGCCCGCCATCGCGCAGGATGCCCAGACCGGCCAAGTGCTGATGCTGGCCTATATGAACGCCGAGTCATTTGCGGAGACGGTGAGAACGGGGCGAGCCGTCTACTACAGTCGCAGTCGCCGCAAATTGTGGCGCAAGGGGGAAGAAAGTGGCAACGTGCAGACGGTACGCCGCATCCTAGTCGACTGCGATGCCGACACGATCCTGCTGCAGGTGGAACAGCTTGGCGCAGCTTGCCACGAGGGATACACCACCTGCTTCTTCCGCGAACTCACGTCAGCCGGTCCCGTCGTGGTCGCGCAGCGCTTGGCACCCCCCGAGCAGATTTATCGAGCTTAGCGCTTCCCGTCCTTCGCGCCTTCGCGCCTTGGCGTGAGACCATGGAACGAAGTGGCTCACGCAAAGGCGCTCACGTCGCAAAGACAGCTGTCACCTTCCCTCAAAATCCTTGGCACCTTAGCGCCTTGGCGTGAGACCATCGAAACCGTTGACGACGGGAAGGTTTTCGATACCCAAGCAGCTTAGGCCCTGGTACATTCAGGCATCATGTTTAAAGGTATTGCAGTCTCCCCGGGCGTGGCCGTCGGCACCGCCTACTGTATTCATGAAATCTTTGTGAATCCCTCCGCCGAGCCGCTGAGGGATAACGAGGTGGCGTCGGAACTGGGACGTTACGATGCGGCCCACGATCAAGTCCACGCCGAACTTCGCGCTCTCTCCCAGAAGGTATCCCGACAGGCGGGAGACGAAGCGGCACGGATCTTCGATGTCCACGAAACGATTCTTCGCGATCCCGCCTTCACTCGTAAAGTTCGCCACTGGATTGCCGACGAACGACTCACCGCACAAGCCGCTCTCCAGCGCCTGCTCGACGAATACACCGCGCTCTTTTCGCGCACTTCGGACGACTTTCTCAAAGAGCGATTGGCCGATATTCGCGATGTGGCGATGCGGCTGAGTGCTCACCTCAGTGACGTCCTCCGCGCCGATGCGAATCCGCTCACCGGGCCGCTGATCGTCGTCACCAACGAATTGCTGCCCTCGCAAGCTGTCGCCTTGGGAAATGTCGACGTGGGCGGCATTGTGACTCAAGCTGGCAGTCAAACCAGTCATGCCGCCATCATCGCTCGCAGTCGTGGCATTCCCGCTGTTTGCGGCATCGCTCAGGTTAGTCAGCAAGTGAAAACGGGCGACACGATTGTCGTTGACGGTCGCGAAGGGCATGTGCTCATCAATCCCCCCGTCGAAACACTCGCCGCCTACCGCAAACTTGAACGCGAGTTCGTCCATCTCAAGGATCGACTCGCCGCCAATCGCGATCAACTGGCCCGCACCGCCGACGACGTCGACCTGGAACTACTCGCCAATATCAACAGTCTGGGTGATGCCCAAGCCGCGGTCGGCATGGGGGCCATGGGAGTCGGACTCTTCCGCACCGAATACTTGTACCTCACCCATCCCTCCGTACCCAACGAAGAAGAGCAGCTTGCCGCTTACCGCGAAATCATCGCCGCCAGCCCGGGTCACAAAGTCACCATCCGCACGCTCGATATTGGCGGCGACAAAACCGTGCCTTACCTCGGTCACACGCACCAAGAAGCAAATCCGTTTCTTGGATGGCGAAGTATTCGCTTGAGCTTTGAGCATCCGGATCTTTTTCAGACTCAGCTGCGGGCTGTCCTGCGAGCTGGATCGGTGGCACGTGAACTGGGGGGGCAAGTGCGACTGATGTTCCCCATGATCACCACGCTGGAAGAGATCCGTCGAGTGCGGCACATGGTCCGCATCGTCACTCGACAACTCGAGCGGGATGGTTTGGAATTTACCGCCGTACCGCTGGGCATGATGCTGGAGGTGCCTGCCGCCGCAATCTCCATTCGCTCCATGCTGCGAGCGGTCGATTTTGTTTCCGTCGGCTCGAACGACTTAGTGCAGTATCTGATGGCCGCGGACCGGGACAATCCCAAAGTCAGCCACCTCTGTCAGCCGTTGGCCCCCGCGGTGCTGCGAGTTTTACGGAGCGTGATACGGCACTGTCAGCGGGCTCAAAAACCGTTGACCCTGTGCGGCGAGATGGCGGGGCAGCCGCGGGCCTTCGTCCTGCTCTTGGGCATGGGGCTGAGGAGCTTCAGCATGAGCCCGGCGTTTATACCCACGATCAAAGAGCTGGCGCGGCATGTCTCCACCGACGCCGCGTCGCACATCTTGCGTCAAGCACTGCGAAGGCAGACGACGCAGTCGATTCGCCGGTTCATGGGCGAGCAGCTCAAGCAGCTCGCCCCAAACCTCAGCATGCTCGATATCGCTTAGCCAAGTGACGCTTCGATTTGCGCCTTCATACGCGGTACCGCACCGGGCTGAATACGGCCGACACAGGTACCGCCCTTGAACAGCAAGAGAGTGGGGATCGACTGGATCCCATGACGCTCGGTCACGGCCGGGCTGTCATCGATGTTGAGCTTCCCCACCACGACC
>JBIIHW010000060.1:0-25145 GCA_044235425.1 Pirellulaceae bacterium | reverse complement strand
GGATGCTGGCAGCGATCCGCTGAAACTCCCGATTGGATATTTCGCGGGTCACTCTCGGTTTTAGCCGAACGATCGGCAGGTCTAGTCCTTTGACTAATGTTTCTTGTTGTGACATGTGTTGGCCTTTCGGTACTATTGACGTTCATACTTAAAATCGCCCATGAGTTCGGGACGCTTGTCGAGCCCCTCTTCCATCAAGAGGGTACGGATCTCATCATCGCGCCAGAGTGCGTTGATCCCGCTGAGCAGCGTTAGAAAACGATTCTCTTTATGCTCCGCCTGCTTGACGTAGTTCGTCTTCTGTTTGGTCGCCTCAGCGATGTCTTGCTTGAGCTGGTCTACCGTGTAATCCTTGTTGGCGGTCGCTCGTTTCTTACCGCTGTTGGCTTGCTGGGTGATGAGCTTACGTGCCTGAGCGAAATTCGCCGTGGTGACAATGCCTTGGTCGAAGGCATCCATGAGCAAGTGTTGCAGTTGCGAGTTTTCAGTCGTCGACACCTGCAAGGCGAACGTGATCGGAAACACGCCCTGCTCGACACCGTGAATCAAGCGTTCCTCGCCTTGTTCGATCAGTCGGATGTACTGCCGGGTGTATTCGACCGACTTGCAGGCGATCTTCGCGATCTTGGTGTACTCCCACCCCTCATCGCGCAGCCTCTTGATCTCGCGGGCGAAATCCATCGTGCCTGGCTTGGTACGGGCGATGTTCTCCACCAGCGATTGCAGGTAAGCCTCCTTCCGTGAACAGGTCACAACTTCTGCCAGTACTCGCGACTTCCCCAACTCCTTGTGGGCGAGCAGTCGGCCTTCCCCACAGATCAGCTCATAAAAGCCTGTCTTTTCGAGAAACTTGTCGTTGACGCGAATCGGCTTCATCAGGCCCAATTCGCTGATGCTAGTAACGTTCATCTTGAACTGGTCAGTATCGCGATCGCGTGAGTTGATCACCTTGATCAGCTCGATCGGGACCTCCTCATAGCGACGGTCGCTGAATGGCATGATGTTGGCTTCGATTTCCATGGGCACCTCATTGAATAAGGGTTGTCAAAAAGTCCAGGTTGCGATGCCCCAGAAGCTCGATGTTCTGTGAAGAGCAAAACACCCGGAAGGATCGATCTGTCTGAATCCATTTGGGCAGTGCGATGTAGCCGAGGATTCGGAGCTGGGCTGGCTCAGCAAGAAGCACGCCCAGCGTCAAATCGATCACGGCTCTCGAATCGCGGCGCAGCGGCCAGTAGGCTGCATAGCCGTGCGGCGTCGGAACCACCGGCTGGAGCGAAAGAGTGAGTTTGCGGTCGAGTACCAGAAAGTCGGCGTAGGAGAGAACCTCGCCCAGCACGGTTTGGAGCTTCGCTTCGACATCCTTACGTGCCTCGTTCCGCAGTGGCGTGAATAGCTGCTGAAAGGCAAAGTCCAGGGAACCAAACTTCTGGCCGTAACTAGCTGCCGTTGGAAGGTCGGCCGATCGCAAGAGACTCGGACGATAGAACTCGTTGTCTTCGAAAACCCGCCGGAGGCCAGCGAGCATGGTCTCGGACTCGTATTTCTCTCGTCGCCGCTGATAGATCGCCTGAGCCTTGAGGAAGGTCTCCACTTCGATGATGCCTTCGAAGGCGTCCGGAGTCTTTACCCATTTCTCTTCCGGGTTCTCACGACGGGGCGTTTTCAGCTTTTGCGTTGTCCGGTTGTAGACAATGGTTCCGACATACTTTTCGTTTTGCAGAATGTGTCGAACCGATGACCTGCTCCATCCCATACCACCCGGAGAGAGAATTCCCTCGCGATTTAGGGACTTTGCGATTTGGCGTTCTGATTGGCCGTGGTTGACGAACTCATCAAAGATTCGAACCACGACCCGGGCTTCGTCGGATGCCGCGGGGTTCAGCGTGACTCGCTGGTTTTGGATGCTCTTGCGTTGGCCTGGTGCCAATGGATGCAATGGATGCCGGGCCTCGTCTAGAAGTAGCCGCTCAAGACCGTAGGGGGGAGGTCCGCCCGCCCAATAGCCTTGCTCTGAGATCTTGACGCACCCCCGCCAAACCTTGTCGCTCAATTCTTTGCTGTACTGCGCCGCCCGGAATCGTTCGAACTGCACATAGACCGGGTACAGCGGGTCGTCTTCTCGTGGCTTACCGATCGTCGTGTAGATGACCTGCTTGCCTGCCTTCTTACATTCGGCGCTGAACTGAGCTGACAAATCGATGTCTTGGAATCTTCCCCAGCGACTCACATCGAGGCAGAGAATGTACTGGAAGTCGTTTCTCTTCTTGACCCAGTTCTCCATCATGTCCGTGAACGCTGGGCGGCCTTCTGATGTCAGCCCCGAGCGTCCGTGATCGGCGAACTCTTGGATGATCTCGACGCCGTGATTCCTGGCCCACTCGCGGACTTGGTCTTGTTGGATCGGAATCGAGTTCTCTTGCCGGTCTTGTGCCGAGTGTCGATAATATGCGACGGCTCGAATTTGGCCGATGTTTTTTTCTGAGTGTTCGTCCGGTATTTCCCACCAATTACTCATGCGTTTCTCCTATCCCAAGGTCGTGTACGATTTGACGTTGGGACAGTCAGTTACGCTTGGTTGGTAGAAAGCTCAATAGGCTGACTAGGGATTCGGGAAGGAACCGTAGAGAATTGACGTGTCTTCTTTTGGAATGACGGCATACATCTCGGGCAGCAAATGCAACAAGTCTTGGAATAAAGGAGCCCTGTACATCCCAATCATTAGGTTTACTGCCAGTGGAAATTCACGATAGCTGCGTTCGACGAATTGGCTTTAGACGGAGACGCAAGTGAAATGATCGATTTGTACGGTCGAAACAGAAACATGAACGCAAACCGACTACAATTACAAACGAAACGAGCTCGTTGCTCCTACCAAAGCCGGCACAACATCGCGTCATGCTTGGTTTCTTGTTTCTAAGGAAGACATGAATCGATGGTATCGGTTGGTTGGATTGACTTTTCCTCTGAACACCGAGAGAAGGTTCGTACAGTAATCGACTTGCTGAAGAAGCAAGGCGTGGTGGATGAACTGGGAATAGGTGTCATTCGAGATTCGTTTGCTGACCGACTGTTTCCTGGCGTGTCGACGATCCAGACACGTGCAAAATACTTCACCCTAACGGCATTGCTATTACGGGATTATCTTGACCAGCATGAAACAAAACGAGAAAAGCAGACACTAGAGGATTTTCTCGCTCAATGGGAGAAGTGGTGCCGTATCCAGTTTGCTGCACGATATGGCAGCCAAGGTGAGACTAGAGGAATTATCGGAATTACTTTCGGCGAACGTACCGACCGTGATATCCAGCGTCCCCCCTCCTCAGTGTATTGGAATGGGCTGCGAACGTTCGGTATCGTGCGTACAAACCTATCGCTGAGTGAGTTTAGTCGATCGATGAGCGGGCGTCGGTCACTAAAGTCCATATTTGACGGGACTGACCGCGAGAAGGGTGACGACCATGATGCTCATGCGGACAGTGGCCCACGTGTCCGAGTTCCAGATGTTGATCCTGAATACTGGAAAAACCTATCGATTACGCTGAACAAAAGCGAAGCCGAATTTCTGCATGAACAAATTACTGCCAATGTTCCGGGCTCTTTGTTGGGGCAGATCCTACTCGACCGGATGGCGGTGTCGCAAATTCTAAAGCTGCGTCGTTCTGCTTCATTCGCTGAGTTCGCTGAGTTGCCATTTGTCAGGACTTTGAAAAGTGAAGACTTACGAAGGGCAGTACTTCACGCCCGTGATTTCTGGGTGATCCTAGAGGGAGCTCACATTCGCTACAACTGCCTGCTTCAGGCCAGATTTGGGACGCCCGAAGCACGTTCCGCATGTGAGGAATACTGGGAGCAGTGGCGCGAACGTATCAATAGCTTCGACTGGACAAACTGGGATACAACCTATCTATGGCATGTGGTCGACTCGCAAGAAGGCCGTGTCCAGCCGGAGACTCGAAGGTTTGTGGACGGCTGGATCGCGGAAGCGCGAAGCGGCGGTCGAGATCTTATTTCGTGCGACAAACTCGTGATTAATCAAGAACGAGCGAACAAGACCAACCGAGCAAGGCTCCGCCCAGCAGCGAAGGACGAACGGGTAAAAGGATGGATTGGACTCAGGGAATTGGACTTCCGTTTTCCTCAAGTAAGAACGCTGATTGAGGACATCCAGCGAGGCTTATCAGGGGAGGCAGATCCCAATGCTGGACGTTAAACGCAATCGGCTCGATTATGGCCGATTACTAATTCCGCCCGATGGTTTCTCGCTCCAGCAAGCAATAGCAACTTGCTACAGCGTTGACCTTGACACCCTGCTTTCCATTCCCGTTGCGCTCTACTATGCCCAAACCATGGAGGGGGGATTGCAGGGAAGGGATGTTCAATTGATTCGAGCGATTCAGCATACATCTCGACTTTTGACCATTTACCATCAGGAGGGCCAAGTTAAGGTCCCGCATGCAGCCAAGGACATTTATGCCTACTTTGAAGATGCACTTGCCCCCGTACTACCCATCGACGCATTTACATCCTTCCATCCCAAAATCTGGGTGCTCCGCTATGAGCATCAAGACGATCCTGACAACATTGTTTTTCGCCTGCTCGTTCTGAGCCGCAACCTGACATTTGATCGCTGTTGGGATGTCGCTGCATACCTGGAAGGCCAGCCAACTAATCAGCCAATCCCAAAGAACACGCCGCTCGTGGATTTCTTGGATTGGCTGTGCAAGATGCGCCCATTCTCCAACGCACGAGCATTTCTCGATGAACTTACCAGGGTCCGATTTCAGCAAGCAGGTGACTTCAGCGACTTTAAGTTTCATCCGATCGGCATTCCAGGTTACGGATTGAACCCAGTCGCAACCCGAAAGTCAGAACGGCTTCTTTGCCTTTCTCCATTCCTGCATCCTCAAGCGCTTGAAGCGTTTGTGCAAAACACTAATACATCTCCTCTCATCCTAAGCCGCCGTGTCGAGCTCGAACGAATTCCCCAGGGCATTCTCCGAAATATCCAGTCTTACTGCCTTTCAGATGTGATTGTCGACGGCGAACGCCTTTCGAACGCAGAGGAGGGGGCAGCCGAGCCAATGGAACAGGACCTTCATGCCAAGCTTTTCCTTTTTGATCAGGAGGAAGCAACGACTTGGTTTCTCGGTTCGGCAAATGCCACCAAAGCTGCATTCGAACGAAACGTCGAATTCATGATCGAGCTCAAGGGATCAACATCTTCGGCAAGGTTGCGTACCGTCCGAAAGGAGTTGCTGGGCAATGGCGAAACAGAGGGCATTTTTGTTCAATTCAACCTAGCGGAGGGCGGGGGAGAGGACGAGGAGGAGAACCGTCGTCGCGCAGTCCTTCGAAGCTTGGAGTATGCGATCCTAGTTGCCGATATTCGCGGCGAAGTTACCCAGTCCGCGAATCAATTAAACTACGATCTGACTCTGAAGCTGGACTTGCGATCCGTTGCTTCGGCCTTGCCCATTTCTGTAGCGGTTCGCCCGCTTGTGCTCGGCGTCGACGAGCAAATCGTGCAATTCGAGAAGGTCAACGTTCTCGCCTTTGCCAATATAAGTGAGACCAGCTTAAGCCGATTTGTTCACGTTACCATTCGTGAAGGAGACCTTAAGACACGAGAGTTTCTGGTTCGAATCGAAGTAGATGGCATACCTTCAACGCGACTCGACAACATTTTTAAGAGCATCATAAATAGCAGAGACAAATTCTTCACGTACCTTAGGTTTCTTCTAACCGATGAGTTGTCGAAGGAAGAATTTGATGTCCCTACTCCCAAACTAGGCGATGGATCATCTAGCGGTGCGGGCTGGGACTTGGACATGCCAATCTTTGAGCAGTTGCTTGTTACTGCGTCACGCAACCCATCAAGATTGGTCGAAGTGGACCGAGTCATTGCCAGTTTGCAGGAGGCTGATGGCAAAGGCATTATTCCAGCGGAGTTCCTGTCTCTGTGGGAAGTCTTTAAGGCTGCTGTCCCGAGCGTGGAGGCAGGCCTTGAGTAGACAAACACTCGCGCGATACATCGACGAAGCGCTTTTAGGCCTGAAAGATTTTCAGCGTGCTACTGTCGAGGCCGTCTATCGACAAATGTTCCAAGGTGAGCAGAGATGCATGTTGGTTGCCGATGAGGTCGGGCTTGGTAAAACCATCGTTGCCAAAGGAATCATCGCCAAAAAGTTGAAAGAGCGGCTTGAAGCCGGGATGCGTACACCGCTTCGCGTGACCTATATCTGCTCAAATCAAGTGATCGCAAACGAGAACGTTCGGAAGCTAAATCTCTTTCCTTCCACCGTGCATCTAAAAAAACCCGTTTCCCGCTTGGTGTACTTGGCCCGGGAGGAGGAGGATGTTGTTGAGTCAGGCAAGTTACCACAGCACCTTCTCGAACTGAACTTGCTTACACCCGCGACCTCATTCGAAGTGCAAAATTCATCAGGGCTAAAAGACGAACGAGCTATCATCTATGCCTTGTTGTGCCGTGACCGAAAGCTTGCGAATCGATCCAAAGGGCTGCAGTGGCTACTAAAGGGTAGCGTTGGGCAGATGCAACAGTTTCAGGCGTTTCTTGAGCGTATGGCATTGAAGCAATACAAGGACGATCTGCCAGGTCGATTCATACGCCAGTTAAAGCGGGAATTGCTTCCGACGTCCGAGAAGGCAGTTTACGAAAAATTGCGTAGCTTGCGAGAGAGAACGATTTATGACGCCGTAGTCGAGTATGCCGACATGCTCGACGGGCGCACGGAGAAGACGCTTCATCGAGGTTGCTTAGTGCTGATTCACAATCTTCGGCGTGTTCTTATCCGTTGCTGCCTTCGATATGTGAATGCCGACCTTTACATACTTGATGAATTTCAGCGCTTTCGAGATCTGATTGATCTTGATAACGAAAAAGAGGAGGCGATCATTGCTCGCGAAGTACTGCTTTCAAAGCGAGCTTCCCGAGTTCTCCTCCTTTCAGCGACGCCCTTCAAGGCGTTTACAAGTCACGACGACGTAGAGCGAGGCGAGGACCACCACCGCGATTTTCGTAAGGTTCTTGAATTCCTTTTTAACAAAGATGAATCGCAACTGGCGCATTACGACCTGCACCGAAGGGCGTTGTACAAGCAGATTCTCGGCCTTAGCCGAGGCGAGAACGACTTAGACCCGACCCACCGATTTGAGTTAGAAGCACTACTCCGAAAGGTCATCTGTCGTACCGAGCGCAACAGTGTCGCCGATGATCCCAAGGTCATGATTGAGGATCTTTCGCGTGAGCCAGTCTCAGTCAATGTTGGCGACGTATCTAATTTCTCCCAGACAGACAAGATCGTCTTGGCGCTGAAACGGCTTAAGATACAAAACGACAAGCCCATTGAGTTTTGTAAATCGGCGGTCTTTCCATTATCGTTTCTCGATCACTATAAGCTAAAAGAACACCTCAAAGCCCACAAAGGTCACCCCGAGATCGTCGCATGCCTAAACGAAGCAAAGGAGGCTTGGCTGAATTTTGGCGATGTGCATCGCTACAAGATGGTCGTTGGTGGCGATGCGAATGGCAGCCCATCGAATGCGCGTTTAACAATGTTGGTTGAGAAAGCGATTGGCTCGAAGGGAGCAGGTTTGCTTTGGATACCACCAAGCCTCCCTTATTATCCCCTGGAGGGCGCATTTGACGGGGTGCCTCACTTCACCAAGACTCTGCTTTTTTCAGCTTGGGTCATGGTGCCGAGAGTCATTGGAACACTTCTCTCCTACGAGGTCGAGCGTCGTACCGTCGGTAATCACGCGACCCGCGAGCCGGGCGAGAAACGTGAACGCAAGTATTTCACCCTTGAGGGGAAACGCCGCCATCCTGTTCCACAGATTCGCTTCTCACGCGAAGGGCGGGATCGCGATGCGAGACTGCGAAACATGAGTAACTTCTGTCTGCTATATCCAAGCTTGACCCTCGCGGAATTAGTAGACCTTGTTGCTAATCTCCGTGAGCGATTTGATCTGAAGGAGCTTCGAGGGATCCTGAAAGAGAAATTTCAGGAAGCATTTGACAAGGCGGAATTGCAAAAGTTTACGACGCCTAACGGTGATAGTGAGCGTTGGTACTGGGCGGCTCCATTACTGCTCGACCGTGTGAACCGACGGTTGAATCCGACTCTAGAAGAATGGTTCCATGGAAGCAAGGAGTACGATCCTTGGGGGCGAAAGACTTACTTTCGCAGCGCGTCCGAAAACGCCTCAGCAAAGGAATTGCATTTTCAGCACCTACGTGAGTGCTTTGAAGACCCCAGCGCTTCAGGGCTGGGCCCAATGCCGATAGATCTTGCCGAAGTGCTTTCGGATTTGGCACTTGGTTCTCCAGCCGTTTTGATGCTACGAAGCCTCCGACGGCTATTCCCTGAACAACGTGACGCCAGGGCAATGGTCAGTGCGTTCGACGCGGCGGACGAATTCGTGAATCTATTCAACAAGCCAGAATCCATCGCTGCTGTCCGCTTAGGCACCGAGCGCAGGCGTTACTGGCAGATGGTCGCGAGGTACTGCGCCGATGGTTGCCTACAGTCAGTTCTTGACGAGTATTTTCACGTGCTCAAGGGGCAAAATGTCGACGCGGAGGCAGCGATTGCGCAACTACTCGGCTCAGTAAACCTCGATACAGCCTCGATCAACGTCGATGATCTTACTTCGTTTCTACAGGGTGAACCGAGAAAGATGCGGTGTCATTACGCTGTGGAGTTCGGTAGCCAGCGAATCGAAACCGATCAGGGCGGCAAGCGAGCGACCAACCTACGCGAAGTCTTTAATTCACCATTCCGTCCGTTTGTGCTGGCTACTACGTCGATTGGGCAAGAAGGTCTGGACTTTCATTCCTATTGCCGCCGCATCGTGCATTGGAATCTACCGAGCAACCCCGTTGATCTCGAACAGCGTGAGGGGCGTATCAACCGGTACAAAGGGCTGGTCATTCGCCAGTTTTTGGCCACAAAGTTCAAGGACGCGTTGGGTTGCGATAGCGTTCGATTATCGGGGGATATCTGGGAGCAGCTGTTTGAGTTGGCTGATCGTAACGAGCGGCAGGCTCGGGGCAAATGTGAACTTGTCCCGTACTGGCATGTCGAGACCGATGGAATCAAGATCGAGCGTATCGTCCCGATGTACCCATTCAGCAGCGACCAGGCAAAGCTGACCAAAATACTAAAAACGCTTGCTGTCTATCGACTTGCCTTTGGCCAGCCTCGGCAAGCGGAGCTTGTGGAACACTTACTAACTCACGATTTCAACGAGGATGAGATGCGTCAAATTCTCGCCAACTTGATGGTTAATCTGAGCCCTATTCGTTAAAAACTGACGAGAGAGATAGACACTGGGTTGCGGTTTTTTGGCCCCGTTGCGAGTCCAAGAAACCGCCTCCATCGACTTGGTCACCGCAACGTGACCATTCCGCTCAAGACCCGCTGGTTCAACCCAGCGGGTCTTTGCGTTTCTACGTGGAAATTCGGGGCTTTTGCGAGACGCAAATCTTCGCTCGCCTCCAAACCAACTGACGCGTTTGACACCCATCGCCACCCGAAAAGGCTCAAATCGGGGACAAAGGCTCAAAACCACGGGACTCACCCCAAACGAGTACCGTGCTCAGAAACCCTGGAAAAAACGGCGATTCCGCGATTTTGAACGACCGCGAGGTTTGGATGAAAATTGCCAGGAGGCGGTGTGATGAAAAACCTGACAAGTGCGTCCCCACGCGAAGTATTGATTTCCACTCATTCCGTTTCATGATTGTCATTCGCGTCATCGAGTCATGCCAAACGTCATTCGCCGCAGTAGGCTCTGGCCTCATGCTGCGGGCAAGCGTGCTGCTTGTTAAAATCCCTTGCCGAACCTATAGGTCAACGCACGACAGCGCGGATCAGATGTCGAGAATCCCAGAAAGGCAATTCGGTGGGAAGAGAATCTCCAATCGTCCAACGCCTATTTGATCAGATCAAGGATTGCCTACCAAAGGCTATCGCATTCGACGACGTGATTTATGTAACCGTTCACCAGCACCAGGTCCAGATCACGGAACCGATTGGGGTGATCAAGGGTGTTTGAACGAGGGACCTGGAATGAGTGCGCGAGTGGGATGGGCGGTAAACATGACTACCCCTGCTTTGGGACCGTGGCCCAGTTGCCGGAACGAATCGCGGAGCGATGGCATTCGATAGCCAGGCGCGTAAGCGCCTGGGACTCGAAGCGCCTGGGACTCGAAGCGCCTGGGACTCGAAGCGCCTGGGACTCGAAGCGCCTGAAACTCGAAGCGCCTGGGACTCGAAGCGCCTGGGACTCGAAGCGCCTGGGACTCGAAGCGCCTGGGACTCGAAGCGCCTGGGACTCAGGGGCCATCGCAAAAACATTTTCACCGTAAAATCTCGAGCGGCGGAGCCGCGGCATGGGCGTCGCCACTCCTTGCGGACTTCCTTGGCCGATGCGCGCCGCCAATGGCATCGCTCCGCGATTTGGCAATCGTGTTTGGCGAGAGTTCCAGACGCTTACGCGTCTGGCTATCGAATGCCACGGCTCCGCCGTTCAGGAGTAACCGTTCACCAGCACCAGGTCCTGATCACGGATCCGATTGGGGTGATCTGCGTGTTTGAACGAGGGAGCTGGAATAAGTGCGCGAGTGGGATGAGCGGTAAACGTGACTGCCCTTTAATTACTTAACCTGTTCGAGCTGTCGTCAAGTGGCTAGCAATGCCTGTTATGATGTACTTGCAAAAGTGGTCTAACCTATCGCTCGACCAATCAAACTCAGGAGGAATCAAAATGCGTTTCATTTGTTTTGCCATGATCATTGGGTTTGCAAGCATGGCTGGCTGCGAGAGTCGAGAGAAAGCCCGACGGAGAGAAATGGAAAATAATCTCGAACAGGTCAACCGAGCTGTTCAGAACTACAACAAATCTAAGTCACGGCCGTCTGATCCAATCGACAGTCAAGATTCCGAAAGCTCCCATGAGCCAGCACAAAACGACTCTAAGCCGTAAGATGTTTTAGAGGCTGACTCTCCTCAAGCTCACAAACGAAAGCAAAGTCTGTGAGAACCTCCATATGACCTTAAGTGAAGACCACTTCCTTTCCTGATGTTTCGTAAAGAGGTCAACCATGATCGAGCTTTCCCAGGTGAGTCGTTCCAATCTGCGGCAAGGTGCGATCTACATGCTGGTCGGACTTTTGTGGGGAATGGTGATCCCAGCGACTTCGTTTCCTCGATTGGCGCTGGGAGCACACATCCAGCTCACCGCCCACGGCGTCATGTTCTTAGTCGCTGGTTTGGTCATGCTTCATCTTCCATTAGCGAAGGGCGGTTGGTCGGAAAAAGTCCTGATCGCTGGACCTTGGCTGACCTGGCCCGTGATGCTCACCGAGATGGCGAACGGCTGGTGGGGTGCTCGTAAAACGCTGCCAATCGCTGCTGAACAGGCTGGGGCACTGGGAGCGGAACCGTGGCAGGAAACGATCATTACGCTTTCCCATTTAATTGGCGGGGTTGTTTTGATCGTTTACTGGGGCGTTATCGTGGCGGGGCTATTCCGGGTGCCTCAGGCTTCAAAATAAAAAATCCAAAGGATCATCCATGAAATCAATCATCACGCTAGTGGCGATGGTCATCGTTTCGTCGGCTTATGCCCAAGAGTTCCGCAACGTCACCTGCGAAGGGAGTTATCCCCATCACCTGCAAGGCATCTGTGTCGACCAAGATGCGATTTACTGGTCCTTCACCACCACGCTCGTGAAGACCGATTTGAACGGCAAGCTGATGAAGAAAGTGGCGGTCGCCAATCACCACGGCGATCTTTGCTCGCATAACGGCAAGCTCTATGTGGCGGTAAACCTCGGTAAGTTCAATGACCCAAAAGGCAACGCTGATTCGTGGGTGTACGTCTACGATGCGGCTGACCTTAAAGAACTTGCTCGCCATGAAGTCCAGGAAGTCTTCCACGGTGCGGGCGGCATTGGCGTTCGGAATGACCACTTTTTCATCGTGGGCGGATTACCGGATGGGGTCGAAGAAAACTACGTCTACGAGTATGACGCCAAGTTCCGGCTTCTGAAAAAACACGTCATCAAAAGCGGTCACACACATCTGGGAATCCAAACCGCTACTTTTGCTGGTGATCGCTGGTTATTCGGTTGTTACGGTACTCCAGCGATCCTGCTCGTCACCGATGCCGATTTCCAAATGATGGGACGGTTTGAGTTTGATTGCTCCCTGGGAATTGTCGGCATACCTGGAGGACGTTTCCTGACTGCTACCGGCAAATGTGATAAAGAGCGGGGCTGTACTGGTTCTGCCCGTATCGCCGTAATCGATGAGAAGGTGGGATTACGGATTGGGGAAAAATGACCCTTGGGTATTCGTTACCGAAGGGTCTATTGCCCCTTAATCCTCTCAGCCTTCACGTACAGCTCAGCCGGAGCTGCCTCGAAGTAGCGAAACAACGCTGGACATAACCAACCTTCCATCGGTGGTTCATCAGCCTTGTACCAGTTCCCTTCCATTTCCTCTCGCACCCAGGTGAGCTTCCGCTGAAACCCCGGAAATGGACGCGCTGAAAACAACAGGCGGAACCCTTGCCTGGCAGTGGGAATGTCTGCCACCAGGTCATCAATCATTTCCGGCACGCCGCACACAAATGGCTCTTGAGTGAGTCCCACGACGGGATCATCAAATACCCAAGTTCCGTGAAGCCAGTAGGGGCTAATGATTTGAATTTGATTGCTCATTGTTTTATTGACGTAAAAAAAACGTCCCTTGTAAATAAAACAGGCTGTCACTGCGTATTTAAACGTGACTGCCCTTTCTTTGGGACCGCGGCCCCGTTGCCGGAACGAATCGCGGGGCGATGGCATTCGCTAGCTATCGAATGCCACGGCTCCGCCGTTCAGGAGTAACCATGCGACGAGGGCTGCGCCGAGAGGACTTTGCACCTGACATGGTGGCGAAGACCATCGTCCGAAGCGAGCAAGTCCAAGGGAAACGCATCCAGAAGCACCTGCCACACTCTCAGCAAGCTTTCCACGCGTACGTGTATTCTAATTCCTAACGACACCCCAGCATCACGCTTCCGCGCCGGTGTAAAGCGATTCAATCACCGAGCCGCGGTTGAGTCGCACGGGGCGATTGAGCCGGTCGCGCACTTCCGTGTCGGGTGAAATGCCAAGCGCCTGATAAATCGTCGCTCCTAGATAATGCGGCGAGTAGGGTTTGGTGGCCGGGTAAGCTCCTTCCTTGTCCGATTTGCCGATGACTTTACCCGCTTGCACTTTGCCGCCGGCGAACAGCCCAAAGAAGCACGGGCCCCAGTGGTCGCGGCCCTTCTGGTTGTTGATCTTCGGCGTCCGACCAAATTCACCAAACATCGCCACCAAAGTGTTGTCGAGCAGTCCACGCTGCTCCAGATCGTCCAGCAGCGCCGACACTCCCTGGTCCAGTGGCGGCAGCAGCCGGTCTTTCAGCGTCGGGAAAATATTGCCGTGGTTATCCCAGTTCTGCACTCGACCAATATTCACCTGCACCACCGGCACGCCCACTTCAATCAATCGCCGCGCCAAGAGCAGCGATTGTCCCGTCGTGTGACGCCCATACTGATCACGCGTTTGCACCGTTTCATGCTGCAGCTCAAATGCTCGCGACAAGCGCTGCGACGTCAGGAGCGAGAGCGCCAAATCGCGCTCAGCCGACAGACGCTGAGACACAGCCAGTTCCGCCAGTCGCTGCTGCTGCTGATTGACTTGGCTGAGCAGCTGCTGGCGATCCGCCAGGCGCTGGACATCCAGTCCACCGCCCAGCGACAGATGATCAACCTTGAAGTTAGCGGCATTCGGATCACCCACAATCTGCCACGGATCATATTTCGCTCCCAGTAGCCCCGCATGCTGGCCGGGCCACGTGAGCGGTCCTTCGAGCAGATACGTGGGCAGATGAACTCCGCTGGGAATTCCATCCTGCGGCGGTCGCAAATAAGCCACACCCGCCGCATAACACGGCCAGTCCGTGCGCGAGGCAACCTTGTCAAAAAAACCACCCGGCTGCAGTTCACCGGTCAGCACATAGTGAGTCGACATCAAATGGTTGTTGTCGGAATGCGAGAACGAGCGGACGAGCGCATACTTGTGAGCTCGCTTGGCGAGCTGCGGCAGATGTTCGCAGATCTGCAGACCCGGCACCGAAGTCGCAATCGGCTGAAACTCACCGCGCACCTCCGCTGGCGCCGCCGGTTTCATATCAAAGGTGTCGTGATGACTGGCAGCGCCCGTCAAGAACACAATCAGCACCTGTCGCGGCTTCTCACCGGGACTTGTCGCGATCGGCTGAGCGGCCGCCGGGATCGCGGTCGGACGCTGAGTGGCGGCAAGGATCGAGGGCAAGCCCAACCCCAGGAAACCAGAATAGCCAACCTGCAGCAGTTCGCGTCGAGTTACTCCCGGGAGATGGTGCGCGATATGCCGAGTGGCAGGACCGTCCGGTGTTGGATGCGCTAAATGGGCTGAAGGCGGAAAGGTGCGACTCATGGGATTCCTGACAATCAATCCTGAGGGGTTCAGCGTGCGGCGTCGGCGTCAGCCTGAACCGCCAAGCCTCGCCAACAACGAACGACCATGTTTCCGAACGAACTCTGTCAATATATCCTAGTTCGGCCACTTGGCGACACGACCTGTAGCGAACTGCACGATCCGCTTCAAAACGGAAAGACGAGGGATGGTGATGATGAAGTGCAAACATTTACCGTGGTTGGCCGCCGTCCTGGCGGGTTCGATCGTAGCCAGCGAGCTCCTGAGCGGCGCCGTGCCGGCTGTCTCCGCCGCCGAGCTGGTGGGAAAAGAAGAACGCGTGGCAGCGGGCTGGACGGGCAACGTGGCTGCGGTGGAGTTGCCGCCGAACATCAAGCTCGGTCGCTGTTCGGCCGTGGCGACCAATCGGCAGGGGCATATCTACCTGCTCCATCGAGGTCCACAGCCAGTCATCTGCCTGGACGCTCAAGGGAAGTTTTTATTTTCGTGGGAGAGCGAATTTTTAACCACACCGCACGGACTGCGAATCGATGCTCAAGATAATGTCTGGATTACCGACATTGGTCAGCACCGAGTACTGAAGTTTGATCCGCGCGGCAAGTTACTCCTGAATCTCGGCACTGGCGCGGCAGGCCAGGATGGTCGCCATTTCGATCAGCCGACCGATGTTGCCTTTCATCCCGATGGCAGCTTCTACGTCACCGATGGTTATGGCAACAGCCGAGTGCTGAAGTTTAGTGGTCAGGGCGAGCTGCTCAAGCAGTGGGGAGTGGCCGGCACCGAGCCTGGTCAATTCAAGATCCCACACGCCATTGTCATCGATGCCAAACAACGACTCATCGTCGGCGACCGTGAGAATAATCGTATTCAGATTTTTTCTGACGATGGGAAGTTACTGGCAGAGTGGCGCGGGTTTGCTCCCTATGGATTGGCGCTGGACCAGCAGGGCCGATTGTTCGTGGCCGATGGCCGCGTCCACCAAGTGCTGCGGCTCGACAACTCCGGTCAGGTCGTGGAGCGGATTGGGAAACAAGGAAAGGCAGTCTTCGAGTTTGAACTTCCTCACATGCTGGCGTTTGATGGTCGCAATCGGCTCTGGGTCGCCGAAGTTCAAAACCAGCGATTCCAGGTGCTCACACCAGTCGTTTCACCGTGAGCATGGAGTGCTCGATGCGTCGGTTGTGGGCTTCGCGAGGCCAGTTCCAGCCGTGCCCACATCGCTTCCATTTGCCCCGCATTAATCGTGCCTTTTAAGGCTCGATTGCGCCTGATTTTGTCTCCTTGACGTTAGTAGGGCGGGCAGTAAGATACATCGAGCTTTTCTGATGAATGTCCGCTCTGATCGGGTGGGAACGGAGACAAAATGGATCGAATTCGCGGAGCCCTTTCTTGCGTTGGCGAGCGATTGATCCGCGCCTACTGTGGGCGTCATTTTACCCCGGTGAGTTCCAAGCGGGTTGTCTCTTTTACCTTTGATGATTTTCCAAAGTCTGCGTTGAGTGTAGGTGGTAGGTTACTCGCGGAGCATGGCATCCGCGGAACGTACTACGCCTCCAAGCTGTTTCTGAACGCCGAGGTTTTACCCGGCATCCCGGGTTTTACCCTTGACGACATCAACCAACTGCTGCAGGAAGGGCATGAGTTGGGATGTCACACTGCCATGCACCACCGAGCGGAGCAGGTTTCCACCGCACAGTTTCGCGAGTCCCTTGAGTCGAATGCAAAGTGGCTGCAAGCGAACTTTCCGGAGGCTCCTGTGACGTCGTTCTCGTACCCGTTTGGCAGTGCGCCACCGTCTGTTCGACGAATAGCTGGCCGCTCTTTTACCTCCTGCCGGGGTATTGACCCTGGAGTGAATTCCAAATCGATTGATTTAAATCATCTGTTCGCCCAGCAGCTCTATCAGGGGACCACCTCCCTTGATGCAGTCAAACGTCAGTTGGCTGAATTGAATCGGTCCGGTGGGTGGCTGATTTTTTACACGCATGACCTAAGTGAGCATCCTTCTCCCTATGGTTGTACGCCCGGATTTTTCGAGAGTATCTTGCGATGGACCATGGATGCAAAGTTTGAGGTTTTACCGGTTCGAGAAGCACTCGAGTCGCTTTCGCACGACTCTCCCTGAATGGTTTTGATTCGAGCTGGGCTTGGGCAAAGAATATGTCTTCCATTCGGATTGAGCGTGCCCTGGTTCCTGATCTGTTGTCGTTTCACGATCGCATAGTCGCCGCATGGAAACCTGACCATTCTCTTCCCATCAATCGAGATCGTGCCCAAGCCCAAACGCGAAACCCCTTGGCGGGCCAAGATGATGTGGGGCCTACTCGTGGCGTTTCATGGTAATTGCTGTGTTGGTTACCTGGGGCGGATGCCAGGACTGCTGAGAGTCGACCATGAGCTTCATCCGATCTCCTTTGAAACAACTTGGTATGTTCCTCCCCAGCATCGGAAGCTGGGATTTGCCTTACAGCTGCTGACGGCGGCAGCGACGATCGGTCGGCCATTCGTCGTTGCCGGAATGAGCCAGGAAGCGGAGCAAGTCTATCGCAAATTTGGCTGGCAAGAGTTTGGCCCATACTCCTATTTACAACTGGCAATCACGCCCTCCCAATGGGCGAGCTTACCGGCACGGGCCGTGCAAAAAGGGCTGGCACTCCTCGGTTATCAATTGCAGCAATCAGCTTCCTGGGCTGACTCTTGCCATCGCTGGGCTTATCCACTCGTTCGTTGGCGAGCTCATCAGCAGCTGCAAGCCGCGACCCAACAAGCTCTCAAAGATGTGACTTGGGAACAATCAGCGCAGCTTGTGGATGTCGATTACCGGTTATCTCCCGAAGACCGTCCACCAGTGGAATTTCAGCGGAGCATGGAAGTGGTGAACTGGATGATTGCCAATCCCTGGATAGGGAATGGCGATCGACAGTTGGAGTGTGAAAAAGAGTACGCATTCGCCACTCCCGGCAATTCGTTTCGGCTGATTCCCCTGCGACTTTTTACCGCTCGCGATCGGTCATATCTTGGATTCCTGGTTCTGTCCGTTAAAAAACGTCAGGGGATCGTGACACTCAAACTCCTCGATCATCGGTTGAGTGGCAGCGAAGCAGAAAAACTTGCCGCGGCCGTACTAATCAGGTATGTCACCGAGCAGCGGGTCGACCATTTCGAATTACCGGCGGAATGGGGCAACCTTCTCGCCACCATGACCGCCCGTCAACTGAAACAAAATAAACGCGAGCGACGCTACTTCGTTTGTCGGCCGAAAGATTACCGCGGCTTTCTAGATGTCTTGCAGCGCTGCCATTTAAACTACTGGGATGGCGACCGGGCTTTAACTTAGTCAAGGGAAAGGAAGATCGAATGGATATCGCGAAGTTTTTACAACAACTGGCGGAGGTCCTGGACGTGCCCACAACAGGCATGACCAAAGAAACCGTTTTTCAGGACTTGGATAATTGGGACTCCATGGCGGCGTCATCGACCATTGCCATGATCGATGAGCACTATCATGTGACGCTGGACGGAACTGACACGGCTGGTTGTCACAATGTGGCAGACTGGGTGGCGTTGATTCAAAGCCGCTAGCAGCCCAGCGGGTAATTGCCCCAACCTGCCGCTAAGCGTGGGAAATCAAGGAGCGTGGGTCATGACTAAGGCTTTCATTCGTGCAATTGAATACTACCTTCCCGAACTGACACTAGCCAACGATGAATTGGCGGGTGATTTTCCTGAATGGAGTGCTGATAAAATCAGTAGCAAGACAGGCATATCCAGTCGGCACATCGCCGCTCCCACCGAGCTGGCGTCCGACTTGGCCGTGGCTGCGGCAAATAAGCTGTTTGCCGAACGCCAATGCACCCCGCAAGAAATTGATTACATTCTGTTCTGCACACAGTCCCCCGATTACTTACTACCCACGTCAGCCTGTTTGATTCAGGAACGACTCGGCATTCCCACCAGCGCCGGGGCCTTGGATTTCAATCTCGGTTGCTCCGGGTTTGTCTACGGCCTGGGACTAGCCAAAGGGTTGGTCGAAACGGACCAGGCCCGTTGCGTGTTACTCCTCACCGCCGAAACCTACAGCAAGCACCTGGATGCGAAGGACATCAGCGTGCGAGCCCTGTTTGGCGACGGTGCCGCAGCTACAGTGATCAGCGGATATAACGGCGGGAGTGATTCACGCGAAGACTGGATTGGCCCGCTGACCATGGGAACCGATGGCAGCGGATGGAATCGCTTGATTCTAAAACGCGGCAGTTTACGTGAGTCGCTGGGCGATGCGGCTACCTGCGGAGCGGCCTTGCACATGAATGGCCCCGACATCTTTGCGTTTACGCTGCGCGAAGTACCGCGCAGCGTACAGGCGCTGCTGAGTCGCACGGGATTAAACATCGATGACATCGACCTGTTTGTGTTCCACCAAGCCAACCGCTTCATGCTGGAAAACCTGCGTAAGAAGTTGCAGATCCCCGAGGAGAAGTTTTTTTACGCCATCGAAGACTGTGGCAATACCGTGTCGTCCACGATTCCTATCGCACTCAAGCGAGCGGTCGAAGAGCGGCGGTTGGTCGGCGGAGAACGAGTGATGCTGGTCGGATTCGGAGTAGGCTATTCCTGGAGCGCGGCCCTCGTGAGATGGGCTCCGCCCAGCGACTCCTGTTAAGTCGCCTACCCGCAATCGTCAACATCCCGAGACAAGATTGTCGGTCCATCCAGGGCAGACTTTTGTCGCCAGAGTCCGTATCAGGCAATTCGTCAACGGTCCTTAAGCGGGTGCAGCGCCGGGCATTCGATCACTTCCCGCCACTGGCGCGCACATAATGCGGCATCACTTTCGCCAGTACCTGATCATGTACACAGCCATTGCTCGCCAAAATACTGCTCTTCGACAACCGCAGGCTTTCGCCGTGACAGGTCGTCACTTGCCCGCCCGCTTCCTCCACGAACAGACGGCCGGCCGCGAAATCCCAGGGAGCCAATTCAAATTCAAAAAAAGCTCCAAATCGCCCCAGGCCCACCCAGCACAAATCAAGCGAAGCAGCTCCAAATCGCCGGATACCATGAATCTGTGCATGAAAGAGATCGCGAATCGCGCCCAGCGTCTCCTCCATGATCAATCCCCGGTCATAATAAAAACCAACTCCTACCATAATCTCATTCAGCTGCCCATTCCTCGATACCGAGACGCGTTGGCCATTGTGATATGCCCCCTTCCCCCGGCTCGCCACATACCACTCATCACGCAGTGGCTGATAGACAACGCCACACTCCGCGCGCCCCGCTCGATAATACGCCACCGACACCGCGAATTGCGGAATCCCGTGAGCAAAATTGTTGGTGCCATCCAGCGGGTCGATCACCCAGAGATGCTCCGAGTCGACCGCATCGCGATGAGTTTCTTCGGCCAGCACAGCATGCCCCGGAAAGGCCTGCCGGATCGTCGCCACGATCGCCTGTTCCGCCTCCACATCCGCATCCGAAACCAGGTTGTACGACTCCTTACTGCGCATCGTCACCCCGTCTCGAAAGTAACGATTCACCACGTCACCACCCGCTCGGGCCGCACGCTGCGCCACCGATAATTCATCTGCTGACATAGGCCTGCTATCCTTCCCCAAAAAACGCTCCGCCCCGCCGCACACGGAGCAACCTGGCCGGTATCATAACGCAATCTGGTCTCTGCTTCCCCGCCCCTCGCCACGCGAGCTATCCGATGATTCCTCCCCTTCGTATTCGCACCCTCAACGATGCGCCCGTGGCCTCGGAAGCTCAATTTGTGCTGTACTGGATGACCGCCTATCGCCGCGGCACCTGGAATTTCTCGCTGCAACGCGCGGTCGAGTGGGCGCAGAAGCTGAATCGCCCGCTTGTGATCCTCGAAGCACTCCGCTGCGGCTACCGCTGGGCCAGCGATCGGTTTCATCAGTTTGTCATCGAAGGAATGGCCGACAATGCCGCCTGGTTCGCGCGTAAGCCGGTCAGCTACTACCCATACTTGGAAACCACTCCGGGAGATGGCAGTGGCCTGGTGGACGCTCTCGCGCAGCGTGCCTGCCTGATCATTACCGACGATTACCCTTGCTTCTTTCTGCCCCGTATGATCTCGCGCACCGCGCGGCAACTGCCCATCCTGGTCGAATCGATCGACTCCAATGGACTCTATCCAATGCGAGCCGCCGCGGGGCAAGTCTTCACCGTCGCCCATTCCTTCCGACGTCACCTGCAAAAAGAACTACTGCCGCATCTTCAGGAATCGCCGGCCGAAGATCCACTGGCAGGCTCACGGCTGCAGCGGCTCGCATCGCTCCCCACCGACATCCTCGACCGCTGGCCCGTTGCCAACGTCGAACCAATCGCCACTCGCCAGCAATCGCTCGCCCACCTGCCAATCGATCACTTCGTCGGCGTCGTCCCGCAGCGCGGCGGTGCCCATCAAGCACAAAAAGTCTGGCGACTCTTTCGCGACGATCCTAACAAGTTCCCGCTCTACGGCTCGCGTCGCAATGAACCAGGTGAGGACGTGGCGAGTGGTCTGTCGCCTTATCTGCACTTTGGACAAATTTCGTCACACCAACTGTTTCAAGAGATCACCAGCCGCGACGGTTGGTCACCGGCCAAAGTCGCGCCGAAACCGACGGGCCAGCAGCGTGGCTGGTGGGGCGGCTCCGACTCGCTCGATTCTTTCCTCGAAGAACTCATCGTCTGGCGTGAAATTGGATTCAATTTTTGTTCGCAGCGCACCGATTACGGACACTTTTCATCGCTGCCCAACTGGGCCCAGGAAACACTCAATAAACATGCCGCTGACCCCCGTCCGCATATTTATTCGCTCGAGCAATTCGAACAGTCGCGTACCCACGACTCGCTCTGGAATGCCTGTCAGCGTCAGCTTGTACGCGAAGGCCGCATTCACAACTATCTGCGCATGCTCTGGGGGAAGAAGATTCTGGAATGGACCGAGTCGCCGCAGCAAGCACTCGAGTTCATGATCGAACTCAACAATAAATATGCGCTCGATGGCCGCGACCCAAATTCGTACACGGGGATCCTCTGGGTGCTAGGGCGTTATGATCGAGCGTGGGGCCCGGAACGGCCCATCTTCGGACTCATTCGCTACATGAGCTCCGACAACACGGCGCGGAAAGTGGAAACCTCAACCTATCTCCGCAAATATGCGTGAATCGTACGATGCGAATGACCTACCTGGCAGGCGCAATCGCCACGATTTGAATGCTCCACGACTGGCAAATTATCTTGCCCAGCCTGCCGATACTACCCCTAGCCAAAAGTTGGCTCATTTTTCCCGTCTTTCCTAGATGGCGCAAACTGACAGCGTGATTCGTGCGAACAGCCCTGCTGGATGGTGGGGACGCGAGGCGGAGCAGGGAACGTGAAACGCCAGCCGGGGAAGAAATTTTGCGAGCGATTTTTCAGGAGCTTACGTGCGCGATGATTGCGAGTGATACGTCGTTGGAACTGCATAGCTTGCCGGAACTACGAAATTATGTACACGAAAGGATCTGTGATCAGCACGAGTTGGAGTTGGGGGCGTTTCGGATGTCGGAGCGGTTGTTGACGCGGGGAGGCAACCCTTGTGGTCTGTTCTTCTGTGTGCATGGGCCGCGCAGTGTAAAGTTGACGGCGATTTGGGAAACGGAGCGTAACACGATCCTGTTCTACGGCTCGGCTGGCGAACGGGTATCGCGCACGCAGCTTAAGACCTCCCCGCCGCTCGCCACACCCGCTTGGCAATCGTGAGTCGAGTGGGGGGGGGGGGAGGAGTTGAGTGAGGTTGTGAAGTGGGAAGTGGGAAGTGGGAAGTGGGAACGACGGACTGGTTTGAGTTGTTAGTTTTGAGTTTTCTTCTTTTTTAATTTTTGTTTTGGTTGGAGTGTGGAGTGCCTGTGGGACTGGAGGCTGGTCGCTGGTAGTGCGTCGAGTGTTCCAGGGGAAGCGGAGAGCCATCACGAGCGGACGATTTCGGGGACCAAGGATCGGTTTTCGATAGTGGCCGCTGGGGGGCGATGGCGAGCGGTATTTGGCTGGAGTCGTGGCATGAGTCCGCGGGGCTCATGATGATTCACTTCTCTGCGGCTGCTTGAACGAAAAAATCCCGTTTTCCGCCGAGCGAGATTTGCAGCTTGACACCTGCAAGTCGACTCTGTACAAACATGCACATATATACAGAACACCATGAACACGGAGGTGCGGAGATGTTAGTTCTGTCGCGACGCGAAAGCGAACGTATTCGGTTAGGTGATTCGATCGTAGTGACGGTGGTGCGAGTGTCGGGGGACAAGGTGCGGCTGGGGATTGAAGCTCCCGCCGACGTCTTGGTCTTGCGCGAGGAGCTGGAGCCGCGAGCCAGCGCCGTTCCCCAGCCAACTCGTTCGGCCAGCTAACCGACCACGATCACTTCGCGAATTAGACAAAAAGTCGGCTCTTCGAAGACCCCGTTCTTCGAAGGGCCTTTTTTTTTTGCGCAGAGGTCCAGGGGAGAGATTCCTCGACCAGTCTCTCTGAACGGCGGAGCCGTGACCTTCGATAACGGCAACTCTGTGGGTACAAGACGCCGTCCAGAACGGCGGAGCCGTGGCATTCGCCAGTATTCCGAAACGGCGGAGCGGTGGCATTCGCGAGTATTCCCGAACGGCGGAGCCGTGGCATTCGATAGCCAGGCGCGTAAGCGCCTGGAACGCTCGCCCAACATGATCGCGGAATCGCGGAGCGATGGCATTGGGTGTGTGGGACGAGGTGGCAAGAGTTCTTCGGCCCGGAGGGCCAGCCACAAATCAGCCCACGGCAACGCCGTGGGTACAAGACGCCGTCCGGAACGGCGGAGCCGTGGCATTCGCCAGTATTCCGGAACGGCAACGCCGTGGCATTGGCCAGTATTCCGGAACGGCGGAGCCGTGGCATTCGATAGCCAGGCGCGTAAGCGCCTGGAACGCTCGCCCAACACGATCGCGGAATCGCAGAATCGCGGAGCGATGGCATTGGGTGTGTGGGACGAGGTGGCAAGAGTTCTTCGGCCCGGAGGGCCAGCCACAAATCAGCCCACGGCAACGCCGTGGGTACAAGGCGCCGTTCTGAACGGCGGAGCGGTGGCATTGGCCAGTATTCCGGAACGGTGGAGCCGTGGCATTCGATAGCCAGGCGCGTAAGCGCCTGGAACGCTCGCCCAACACGATCGCGGAATCGCGGAGCGATGGCATTGAGCTTGTGGGACGAGGTGGCAAGAGCTCTTCGGCCCGGAGGGCCAGCCACAAATCAGCCCACGGCAACGCCGAGGGTACAAGGCGCCGTCCGGAACGGCGGAGCCGTGGGTACGAGCCGCCTTCCAAAACGGCAACGCCGTGGTTACAAGACGCCGTCTCTCGGCCAGGATTCATTGAACATTCCCGATTTTCAATTCAGCCATCGAGCCGGTTGGCCAGTCTTGCCAAGCATTCGTGCTCTTACTACACTATTTGGACATTCGTTGGTCGCCGTCTGCGAGCCGCAGTTGAGCGTTCGTTTTGAAGCAAGTCGAACGTTCAATTGCCCTGGCAGCCGCGAGGGATTTCCTTTTGGGATCTCAGTCAACGAATACCGACATTCCTCTGTAGCTCAGTCGGTAGAGCAAGCGGCTGTTAACCGCTGGGTCGTAGGTTCGAGTCCTACCGGAGGAGCTGAGATTTTTGGCTCGGAAAGAGCCTGTTAACCAGTTAACACAGAAAGCCGAGAGTGAATGCTCTCGGCTTTTTGCACTTCTAGCCCCGTTTTCGCGGGTTTGCGACGATTCGGAACGCGCGGCGCGAGTTTTAGTTCCGAACCGGTTGCTCTCGGGGTCCGAGAGCAACCATGGAGGTTGGGCTCGGACCCCGGGAGCAACCCTTTCGAACTCTCTGACTCTCTGGTTAACAAGCGCCACTGCTTAACAACCCGGTTGCTCTCGGACCCCGTGAGCAACCCTTCGCAAATACCCCTCCCCTAAGTGCCTGTTCACGTGCTGTGGCGAGGTGATTGAGGCTGTTAGAATCTCTCTCAAACTCCAAATCGCCGCCACAACATGGAGACGGCACCGCCGACCGAATTAGCGAAAGAGAGACTCCCATGCCAGTCCCGGACTTCCAAGCAGTCATGCTTCCATTCTTGCAGCTTCTGTCAGATGGCCAGGAATGGAAGATGCGGGACGTTGTCGAATCGCTTGCTCTCCGTTTCTCTCTGACCGACGAAGAGCGGCAAGAGATGCTGCCGAGCGGCCAATCCAAGGTTTTTAACAATCGAGTCGGATGGGCTAAAACGCACCTGAAAAACGCTGGATTGGTGGACAATCCAACTCGTGGAAAGGTACGTCTTTCGGCACGCGGCAGCCAGGTTCTAGCGAAGAACCCCGAGTGGATCGACATGAAGTTCCTTCGCCAGTTCGATGGCTACCGAACGTTCATCGGCGAACTGAAAGAAGACATCGCTGACGGGGATGGTATTGATCAGGTTCAGGAGGAAAGCCAATCGACTCCCCTTGAACTGTTCGAGGCATCTTACTCAACGCTACGAGCAGCGCTCGCTGAAGACCTCCAGAGTCGCTTGATCGAATGCTCGCCACAGTTTTTCGAACATATCG
>JBIIHW010000022.1:0-90794 GCA_044235425.1 Pirellulaceae bacterium | reverse complement strand
CCGTCGGTCCACTCTCCGAGTGGACTTACCGCGTGAGTCAACGCCCTCTTGTTCGTGCTGCGCTTAACGGCTCGGAGAGCCGTGCGACGGGGAGGGCGGGCCGTGCGACGGGGGGGGCGGGCCGTGCGACGGGGGACGACAATCGAGAATCTCTGAAATGCAGTTCCCACCACGAACGATCACTCACTATCATCATCGCATGGTTTATCACTCACATATTCAGGCACTCAGGCCGGTCGTGCGACAACTGATTTTACTCGCTGCTCAAATCATTGCCCTCGCGTGGTTCTTGCTGCCGTGCGATTCAACGTCGGCATGCGGATCGCCGTGCGAGCAATCCCGTTGTTGGGCTCAGGAGGAAGATGACGAGCATGACTCCCATCGCAACCGGGGGCTCGTTCTGCGATCGATTTACACTCCCGATCATACCGCAGAACAATGGTCACCACTCCCAAGAATGCTTCCTTGGAATGCCGGGAGTGGCGCAGAGCGACCGCAGCGTCCGGCCGAGAGCAGGCAGCCAATCGCTCAGCAGTGGCGCGGAACGATTGAAGTGGACGCTCCGGGCGAATATCGTTTGGCCCTTTACGGCCACGGTCGCGTAAATCTCCGTCTCCACAATCACGAGCTCCTGCCTCACACGAAACTCCGCCATTCCTGGACGACTCTGTCCCCCCTGAAACTCGACGCCGGCCGGCATCGCTTTGAGCTCACAGTCGATCAGCTTGACTCCCAAAGTCGAGTCGCGATTTACTGGAGCAGCCCCCAGTTTTCACTCGAACCAATCCCCGCTCGGCATTTTCATCACGAGCCGAGTGACTGGCAGGACGAGCCTCGTGCGCGTGACCAGCGGCACGGTGAACTGCTCTTCGACGCATTGCGCTGCGGCAGCTGTCATGAGCTGCCTGCAGTCACGGGACGACAGCTCCCGCTAGCCGCGCCGTCACTGCGGCAACTGGGTGGGCAGATTCAGCCCACGTGGCTTATCGAACATTTGCTCAGCACAAACTCGTCACCCAGTCGGCGGATGCCACACTACTCGATCGACCGCCCGCAGGCGGAGGCTCTCGCGGCTTATCTCCTCGAGAGTGTGGTGAACAGAACTCCCTTGCCAAATTCCAAGCCAGTCCCCGAGCTCACCGCGAAGCAGCACGGCCGCGAATTGTTTCTCAGCGTTGGCTGCCTGGCCTGTCATACTTTTGATGGATTGGGGCGTAACGACTTCTACGGCGGTGGTGACCTGACAGCGATCGCTCGCAAAAGACCCGCTGAGTTTTTTGGGCAGTGGTTGAGCCGCCCCGAGACGCTTAATCGGCACCACCGGATGCCGGTCTTTTCATTCAGCTCGCGGGAACTACTGGATTTGACTGAGTGGTTGGCAAGCGGTGAACTGGTAAAGCTGTCCAAGAATGCCGGCGACACGACGACTACTCGCAAGCCAATATCCGCCACCACGACCGAGCCCACATCAACGGCGACAACGCTCACGAGCGGACGGCAGGATCCTCACCAAATCGCACAGGGCAAGCAGTTGTTTGTCGAGCTTGGTTGTCGCAACTGTCATGAACCGCCGGCAGCAGCTCGAGACGTGGACCAGCAACGAGCGGCATCACGCACCGCACTGCGGAGTTCTCGCGAATGGCGGACCAACTGTTTCGACGCACCACTCAAACATCGTCCGGGTTATCGGCTACCCGCCGCAGACGCTCGTGCGCTCACCAGCTACATCGACCAGCAAATAAATCTCGCAGAAATCACAGCTGCGCGACCATCCCATCAGCCACCCGCATCCCAGCCCCCACCCGCATCCAATAGCGAGCAGCCGTCCGCATCCGAAGTTCACGCCGCATTCTCTCACACAACGATCGATCCGCTCCGTCGCCTGGGCTGTGTCGCCTGTCATGCACGCGAGGACCAGGCTCTCACCGGCGGTACCAAGCATGAACAACCGCTGGGCACTGATACTGGTTTGTCGCCTGTTCTGCAGCAGCTACTGGACGTGGAGCCGCGATGGGCGGCCACGGTCGCAGCCCTCACACCACCCGCCCTGAATAGTGTCGGCGATAAACTGCTCGATTCAGCGCTGCGCGAGTCGATCGCGCGTACTACGGCAACGCGGCGCCCGTGGCTGCAAGTGCGAATGCCGCGTTTTCCGCTGCAAGGCGCATCGCTGGATCAGGTCAGTCAGCATCTAGCCGCTCTGGATCGCATTCCCGATGACGCTCCGCTATCGATCGACCACCGAGCCGCTGACGAGGTGACCCAGGCGGTCGGCGCGGTAACACTGCGAGCCATCGGTGGACGACTACTTACCGCCGACGGTTTTGGCTGTCTGAGCTGCCATGCCGTAAGCGGTTCACCACCTCCCACAGCACCGCTCAACGCCCGCGCACCGGAATTATCACAGCTCGGACAGCGTATCCGACGGTCCTGGTATGAACGCTGGGTAAGGGGCCCCGCGCGCATCACGCCACGCATGGAAATGCCCTCGCTGCAGATTCCGATTCGTGGAGTGCTGAATGATCAGTTGCCCGCGCAGATCGCGACACTCTGGCACGTACTTAATCTGCCGGGCTTTCAGCCGCCCGCGCCGCATCCCGTGCAGACGCTGCGCCTGTCGGGCGTGGGAGACCGTCAGGAGCGAGCGGAGCTGGTAACCGATATCGTGCAGGCGGATGGCCAAGTGCACATCAAGCCACTACTGATTGGGCTCCCCAACCGACACAACATTCTGTTCGATGCTGCGACCCATCGTTTAGCTCGCTGGTCTCTTGGTGATGTTGCTCGCCAACGCACCAAGGGAAAATCCTGGTACTGGGAAGCGGCCGGGCAGGATCTGCTGCAAGCGGGATTCGAGCAGTCGGAACTGTTGATGACATCGACCGCTGATTCCGCCCGCTTCCACCCACCAATCACCGTCGGTCAGTTTCCGGTCGAACTGGATGGTTGGCGATCGGTCCCAGGTGGCTTGCAGTGGGATTATCGACTGCAGTTTCCTTCGAGTACCCCGGCGGCGGATGACACGGCGGCGGATAACACGGCGGCGGCGGACGAGGCGGCGGCGGCGGACGAGGCGGCGGCGGCCCGAGCTACCACTGAGACGATTTCGCTCCGAGTCAATCAGGCGATTACCGCACTCCAGTCTTCATCCCTGGCGGAACGCAATGGTTTTCGTCGCGAACTGGTCGTGAAGGGAGTTCCCGCCGACCGGCAACTGATCTGGAAACTAGTGGATCAGAAGCGGGCCGCCGAGGGTGAACTGCGCGCGTCCGGCCGAGAGCTCCATTGGCCACGCGAGGGCCTGACGATTGAAGTGCTAGATGAAGCGCTGCGCCTGTCGGCGGATGGCACCTGCCTCATTCCCGCCGCTGGCCGCGCGACACTCGCCTATCGCACGACGCTGCAGAACGATCAGTTTCCAGGGCTCCCCGCGGCTTCATCCGCGCCAACTGCAACGGCGGCTTCAGCGGCCGTAACCGCAGCGAACACACCGCCGTCCCTGGCTGCGGAAACTCCGCAGCTACACGATGTCGTACCAGGGTTTCACGCGACTCGTCTGCCGCTTCCCGAGACCATCATGCCGACGGCTCTAGCTTGGCGTCCCGACCGTTCGCTGGTCATCGCGTCGCTGCGTGGACGAGTGTGGCAGGCAATCGATACGGATGGAGATCAGCTCGAGGACGACGTGATGGCGATCAGCGACGAACTGGGCGCACCATACGGTTTGGCGACTGGGCCGGACTATGTCGATGTGACAACGAAGTATGCGGTGCTGAGATTGTGGGATCGCAACCGAGCTGCCAGCGAGAATCGTGGGCGCACCGAAGTGCTGGCTGCTGGCTGGGGCCACACGGACGATTATCACGACTGGACGGTGGGACTGCCGCGTGACGAGCATGGCAATTACTTCATCGCGCTGGCTTGTCAGCAGGATCAGCGTTCCGCCGTAGCCGCTCGGTGGCGTGGCACGGTGATGAAGTTGGCACCGCGATCACCAACTCTTGCCGATCCGCGCCGCTATGCACTCGAAGTGGTCTCCCGTGGCCATCGTTTTCCCATGGGAATCCTACTGAGTCGCGACGGCTCGCTGCTGGTAACAGACAATCAAGGAAACTACAACCCTTTCAATGAACTCAATCATGTCATCGCGGGTCGACATTATGGTTTCATCAATGCGAGGGAACAGCGAGCGGGTCGCAAGCCGGACGGCATGATCGAATCCGCTGCGATCGAGATTCCACATCCCTGGACTCGCAGCGTGAATGGTCTCGCTCTGCTTGATCTCCCTCAAATGGTTCCGGCAAGTTTTGGTCCCTGGACGGGGCACCTTATCGGTTGTGAATATGACACTCGACGCTTAGTTCGCATGAGTCTGCAAAAAACTGGAGATAGCTATCAGGGCGCAGTCTATCCATTTAGTCGCGAGCCAGTTACCGGTTCAGCACCGGACCAAGGTCTTTTGGGCCCTCTGTGTGCCGCAGTTTCACCGACCGGTGAACTCTACGTGGGCGGCATTCGCGACAGCGGCTGGGGTGGTGGAAACAACATCGGCGAAGTGGTGAAGCTACGTTATGACGAGCAAACGGTGCCGGCAGGGCTGGCAGAAATGCGAGCCACCTCGACCGGCTTCCTGCTCACTTTCACTCGGCCGCTTGATCCCGAGCGAGCGGGCGATCCAGCGAACTACGGGTTGGAATCCTATCGGCGAGTTTCTACACCGGCTTATGGAGGTCCCGATCTTGACCGCCGTATCGAGAAAATAACTCGAGTAAAACTCATCGAACAAACGGCCACCGGCGCCACCGTGCAGCTCGAGTTAGACTCACTGCGACCAGGGCACGTCTACGAACTCCGGCTGAAGAATCTGACCGCCAAGGCGGCCAGCTTCTTTCCAGCCGAAGCCTATTTCACGCTCCGAAAAATTCCGTGAGTAACGTTGTTTATTTGGACAGCGAGTAGAAACGCTGAGCGTTTTCGCTGAGTAGTTTCTTTTGTTCGGCGACTGGACGTGAGGCGATGATCGACCGCAGCGCGACCACCCATTCGCGTAGCGAAGCGACCAGTGTGCAGACTGGCCAGTCACTACCAAAGATCACTCGATTGGGTCCGAAAGCATCCAGGCAATGATTCACGATCGGTGCCAGGTCGTCGGCACTCCAAGCCTTCGGACGAGCGCGCGCGACAATTCCAGAGATCTTGCAGATCACATTCGGTCGCTTGGCGAGTGCTTCGATATCACGTTTCCAGGGATCTACTTCATGCCCTGGTTTTTCACCGGCAGGGCGCTGCTTGCTGGTGGTGAAGGCTTTGGGATCGGCGTTCCCGCAGTGGTCGACGATGAAGCGAGTATCGGGGCAAGCGTCCGCCAGCTTGGCTCCATCCGCTAATTCCGTGGGACGCATGCACAAATCAAAGCTCATCCCAAGCTCACCCAGCAGCCGCACTCCCGCGATGTACTCTTTGGACAAACAGGTGCCAGCGGGAGTGCCTCCGCCATGCAACACTTGACGCACGCCCTTAATCACCGAACTGCCGCGATAGCGACTGATGTAGGCTTTGAACTGCTCACTGGCCGGCCGTCCCGAAATCACCGCTCCCACGGTGAGATTCTTGGGATCTTTACACAGAGCGATCAAATGCTCGGCCTCTTCCACCTGCTGCTCGGGCGTTACGTCCACTTCCATATAGACCGCATGGGCGATGTTGAGTCCCGCGACAGCCTCCAGGTAATCCTTGGTGACATAGCTGTGCTTGAGTGCCGGTTCATCAGCCAGCCATGGCAAACGGAATTTTGTTAAGTCCCACAGATGCTGGTGCGTATCGATGATCGGCAGTTCTGCTTTTGCAGCGGCCGCTGGCTCCTGCGAGTGGGCCGCTGAAGGGTGACTGAGCAGAATTCCGGAGGCGGCGAGTGACGCTGCGGCAGATTGTTGCAGAAAAACGCGACGATTCGTGGATCGAGCCATCGTTGAGGGTCCTTCATTCAAACAAGAGAGGTGGAGGTGAGGGAACCAAAAGCACATGAATGGGAGAACAATCATCGAACACCACCAAACGGTGTTTAGAGTGCTCTCAGGTAGCGTACGGCGCTGGTGATTTCATCCAGGGAATTATGAGGTGGTTCGGTCAGTACCGTGATGTAGCCGCGATAGTGACGTTCTTCCAGGACGGCCAGCAGTTCCGGAAATTCCGCCACTCCGCTGCCCAGCGGCACCGCCACTCCACGCCCCTTCGCCAAATCGCGCACGCCATCATTGGCATGCAGGTGAGCGACATGGGGTGCTAATCGACGAATGGATTCCCGCGGCGAATGTCCGTTGGCGATCAGATTTCCCGGATTGAAATTGACCAGCAGCGAACCGAGCGGAAGCGCTTCGATCAATTGAGCGAGTCGTTCGCCATCGTCGGCACCGGTGTCGGCGGCGAGCAGTGCGCCAACTTTTTGACCATATTGCCCCAGGTCGGCCAGCACCTGCAGCAGCAGATCCCAGGCGGGCCCTTTGGGCTCGGCCGGAATCTGCCCGACCTGATTGATGACTACGGACGCGCCTAGTTCGTAGGCCAATTGCAAGGCCATCTGCGTCGCTTCCACTCGTCGCTCCAAATCCTGCGAAACTTCGTAGCCGCGACGAGTGCGAAAATCGACGGCGGAAACTTTGAGTTGGAGGTCATCGAGCTGTTTGCGAATCTGGCGGACACCGGTGCGGCTGAGTGTTTCGGGACGCAGTTCACCGCGTGCATCGATTTCGACGGCTTCGGCTCCAAGCTCCTTGGCGAGTCGCAGTCCTCGCGCGAACGGCACTTGCAGGTTGGCGAGGTTAATCCCCACACGAATTTGCAGCATAGCGATTCAATTCAGGCTGGTTTCACAAGAAATCTCTGCCCCTACCATAACCGCCCCAGGTGACCCCGTGAACCAGGGTCGCGGACGGAAACGAGCGCTTGGCTATCGCCAAACTGCCACTCATTGATTAGGATCTATCGCCAAACGCTCAACGCAATTGGCCGCTTGGTGGAATTGGCAGACACGCAAGACTTAGGATCTTGTGCCGCGAGGCGTCGGGGTTCGAGTCCCCGAGCGGCCACTCGCTGCGTTTTTTCTTCGCCAGTGACGGATGTTCTTCGCCCGTCACCAGGGATCGTGATCGGGTGACCTACTTGCCGCTGCGGTCACCGCTTTTTAATCACTGACGATCATTTCTTCAGCGTCGTCAGATACTCGACCACGTCGACCAGGTCTTGCGTAGTCATGGTCTTCTGCAGGTCAGCGGGCATCAAAGAGATGTTTTGCTTCTTCAGCTCTTCCACATCCTTCTTGTCAAACACTCGCTGAATCGCATCGGCGGTTTTGAGTGTCACTGACGTCGGAGTCTCACTCGTCTTGATCCCCGTGACCGTGTTGCCATCGGCCAGCACGGCGACATAGGTTTCATAGCTATGAGCGATCCCGGCGCTGGGGTAGAGAATCGATTCGAAGAAAGCCTGACGGCTCAGCTTGCCACCGATCTCCGATAAATTCGGTCCCACTTCCTTACCTTGACCTTGGACAACGTGACACTTGCCGCAGTCGGCGGTCTTGGCGAACACCTGGGCACCGCGACTGACATCGCCCTTCATTTTCACCAGTTCAGCAATCGCCGGCAGTTCGCGATCCTTGGCCGGTGGCAACGGGAACAACTTGACCGCGGCAGCCTTCACTTCCGGCCACTGCGCTGCATGCAATTGGAACGAGGCAGCAGACACCAGGGCCTCATCCAGTTTCTTTTCCGCGGCCAGCTTGAGCAGTTCTTGGGCACCATTTTTGGTGCTGGCAAGTCCGCGGGTAGCCTGCCGACGCAGTTCCAAATCGCGCTGCGGATCATTCACGATCGGAAGCAGCAAATTCGCGGTGCGTCCGTCAGCCACATTGCCTAACGCGCGAGCGGTGGCAGCAGCAACTGCCGGCTCGGCGTTCCCCAGCCCTTGCTTCAGCAGTTCGGCCTGATCACGCTGCACCAAAACCAGCATCGCATCAACTCCAAGTTGATCATCGGGGCGTGCCTGGGCGAGCTTGAGCAGTTCGGGATAGCGACTCGCGACTTGGAACTTATTGACCATTTCGACGAACGACGGCGTACCCACGAGCTTCAATAACATCTGCTCCAGGGCTGCGGCATGTTTGGGATTTTTACCAATGTCGCCGGCTCCGATACGCTTCAGCGCCTCGCCGGAAATCATACTTCGTCGCTCGGCGTCGCCACCCTGCGTTTCAAACGCCAAGGCGATCAGCGCATCTTCCTTCGCCGTTCCGGTTTGATAATCAAGGGCCCGGAAGTAGCGTGGCAACTCACCGATCGAAGTCTTTTCGTTATTCATGATTTTGGCGATCAGTTCGGGGGTGCGAGTGGCACGCGAACGCCAGATCACGTCATGACCAGCGGGAGTGTCCCAGCTCGATCCGACTTTCTGCAGCCAGGCATCGAGATAAGCATCCCATTGACGATCAGCACCGATGCCCAGCGCCTCGAGGTACCAGCGATCAACTCCGTCGTGGGCCAGAGCCAATTCAGCCCATAAGCCGGGCGCTTCCGCGGCTGCCGAGTGACGCAGGGCTAGAGCACATTCACGGCGCACATGCGGTGAAGGATCTTTCACCAGTTGCTTGAGCAGTGGTACCAGATCGACCTTGGTTTGACGAGCGAGTCGGATCGACACGCAGCGCAGATCGCTGTTGCTATCGGCTGCGGCCTGAGCCACATACTTGGCAGCTTGTCCGGGCATTTTTCCGAGCAACCAAAGAGCCCGGGCGCGATGCCGCGGATTGTCCGCTTCCTTCGCCAGCTTTTCCAGCGCCGGAATCGCCTTGGCTCCGTCTTTCATCAGGGCGGTCCAGGCCAGATAACGAACGGCGGCGTTGGGGCTTTGCAGCGCCGTGATCGAACCTTCTACGGTTTGAAAATCGTGCTTGGGCACTTCGTACTTCGTATGACCCTTGGGCACTACGCGGAACAAACGTCCTCGCTGACTGTCACCCTGCGCGTGACCACCCACTCCGGGATCATACCAGTCGGTGACGAACAGCGAGCCGTCCGGGGCAACGCAAACATCCGCCGGTCGGAACCAGTTATCGCGAGCCCCCTTCAGAACCTCGACGATCTCCGCCTTATAGCCCGCTCCATCCGGCTTCACGGGATAGGCACGCACCACATTCGGGCCCGCGTCACAGTGAATCACTTGATCCCAAAATACCTTGGGAAGCAAACGTCCTTCGTAGACGGTAATTCCCGTGGGTGAACCAGCTCCGGTCTGCAGCAAATTGGGGACGACGCCAGGGTCGTTCAAGTGCCAGTGACGATGCGGAATCTCCTTTTCCAGATTGGTTCGCGGTGCTTGCCAACCGGCGCCCGTCAATTCATCCCGATATCCGTAATTCCCAAACTCCATCACGTAGTTGATGCGCACGCCACGATTACCGTCATCATCATTGTCGGACTGCCACAAAGTACCGAACGAATCGACGGTCGTTTCGTAGTTGTTACGGAAGTTATGACCGAGCACTTCGAATTCCGAGCCGTCGTCGTTGCAGCGGAACGGCATGCCACCGTAATAGGGCTTTCCGTTGTCGATGACTTTGTTGCCCGCCAGATCGGTGATGGGCTCTCCCTGAGCGTTGCAAACTTTGCCGCCCGTATTACCGAAGTTCCAGTAGTATTTGCCATCAGGTCCGAACAGGAACGAGTGAGCGGAGTGATCGTGCTGCGGCGTCCCGGTCTGACTGAAGAGCACCTCTTTCTTGTCAGGAACGTCGTCGCCATTTTCGTCAGTGAAGACGAGAATGTTGGGGGAGCAGGAGACGATTACTTTGCTACCGAGGACGCAGATTCCCATGGCGGAGTCGACGTCACGCCCCTGATAGAAGACCGTTGTCTTATCTGCCTTGCCGTCGTGATCCGTATCTTCCAGGATCAAGATGCGATCGCCTTCGGGGCGTTTTCCGTTGTGACCGCGATAGTTCACCACCTCGCAAACCCAAACTCGTCCGCGAGCATCGATGTCCATGTTGGTGAGGTTCAGGACCTGGGGCTCAGCGGCGAACAACGTGGCCTCTAAACCTTCAGCAACATCGAGACCGGCAACCGCTTCGGCAGGATCACGCTGCGGGGCACCGGCTGTCGCAGGGGCACCAGGTACCGCCGCCGCTAATCGGGGCGATTGATTGAACAGATGGAATTGTACGGAAGCGATCGTGCCACCACCTTGATCCGTGCCACCATTATCCAGACCCACACGAGCCTTGAACCGTTCATAACCGGCAGGTAATTCAAAACGAATGACCGAGTGTGCATGCGTACCAATCCCGTAGGACACCGCTTGGCCGTTGATCCGTAATGGCTTCCCATCGGCGTTCTTGTCCACTTGCGGACTACCCCACTCCGCCGTCGCTGACGACCACTTGAGCTCGGTGAGTTTCTTTTCGCCAGCCGGACCAACCAATCGCGGCTCGGCCCAATCGGCCCAGTCAAAACCAAATCCATCACCACCATCGGTGACGACCAGGAAGAGTTCCTTCGAGCCCTTGATGTCGACGTCGATCGTCTCGGCGTGACCAGGTGTCTTCGGCGTAATGATCTTGGAGCTGAAGAGTGCCTTAGGAGCCGGGCCCGTAGCAGCCGATTTCTTGTCGGCTGGCAGATTCAAACGCTGACGAATCTGATCGCGATTGAAATTCGCTGGCTGTTGAAAATCTTGATTGGCTTCGAGGTTTTCGAGCGAGACGGGCTGACTGGTTACGCCCTGAGCGGGCACGTCCCCTTTGGAGATCCAGACGATGGCGTTAAGCACCAGTTTGCGAAAATTCGGATCGCCCCAGTTCCAGTGGTCGTGACCACCGGTGAAGCCAAAGCCGCGTCCACCATCCTTGCGTTCGGCAACCCACGCGGCGTGCTGGGGCTCCTTCTTGGCAATGGCAGCGCGCACATGCGGGTTACCGCTATGGCCGCCATCAGGCCGGCTCAGCGTGTTGTCAGGAGGAAGATCGGTGAGGATCGGGGTAACGCCTTCCATGTTCGGTCGAAAACGCATGTGGTAGTACCACTCGTCGTTGATCTCGAACGGCTTGACTCCCCGCGCGACCGGGTGATCGGGAAACTTCGCAAATTTAGCGGTCCAGTGAGGATTAACCGACCAGTTCATTTCGAAGTAGCCGCCGATCCAGTCCAAAAAATGATCACCGGCTTCGCCTTTCGGAACCTCCACTGCATAGTGCAAGCAGGCAATGCCAACTCCTTTTTTTGCCAACGCGTCGACAGCGTTCAGGTGAGGCATCACCATGTGGCCACCCCCGCCATCGCTATACATCACAATGGCGTCGGCGCCTTCGAATACCTTCGCATCGGCGGGCCAGCCATTCTTGATCACCTCGGTGGTGTAGCCCAGTCCGCTCGCTTGCAACTCCTTGGCCAGCAGCACGCTGCCCGCATAGTGCTCGTGGGCGCCATAGCCATGGCTCGGGCGACCAGCCACAAACACCACTCGCTTCTTCGCCGCCACCGCGGTTGGAATGAGAGCAGCAGCCTGGGCGGGAGCCGTGGGAGCAGGAGCCGTTACTAAAGCCACTGCCGGAGCAGCCACAGCGACTGGCACCGTACGCGCGGGCGCGGGTGCTGCCGACTGCTTATTCGACTCGGGTTTATTAGCAGCCGCGGGTGCAGCCTTGATACGCAAATTGCGGAACTGCACTTTCATCGGCGGGCCGGCGTGCAACTGCAACGCAAGAATACCTGTTGCGCGTCGGTCTTTGGTGTCTTCATCCGTCAACTCGCTGGTCACTCGACCGTTGATCTTATGAATGAAGTTAAAGCCTTTGACAATGATGTGATATTCGTTCCAATCTTCCTGCTTGATCATCTTTTGCAATTCGTTGGAATCGCCCACTTTGCCGACTTCCTTCGGCTTATGGTCATCACCCACGATGGTCTTTTGGCCGCGACCGGCCAGGATGCCGCGGAAGCGTTCGCCATAGTTGATACCCGAGTAAGTCGGACCGGAATCGATGTCCGCTTGATAG
This sequence comes from Pirellulaceae bacterium, assembly GCA_044235425.1. Lineage (GTDB taxonomy): Bacteria > Planctomycetota > Planctomycetia > Pirellulales > Pirellulaceae > JBJSXJ01. The sequence goes on along the minus strand of JBIIHW010000022.1, from coordinate 78,748 downwards.
CCGCCTACAACCCACTTCTCATTGGGCACTTCAAAGCTGCGATACTGAATACCCGAATTACCACCGACGATTTTGTATTCCAGCTTCAGCTCAAAATCGCCCACATCACCTTTTCGGTAGATCAGGAACGTGTTGCCTTTGGTAGGCTTTTCGGCAGTCGTTTGCCCTGTGATCGTCCCCTCCTCGACTCGCCAAAAATCAGGATTTCCATCCCAGCCGTTCAGCGTTTTGCCGTCGAAGATAGGTGTAAAACCGGGTTCATCCGCAGCCCTCGACCGACTGGCGCCGACAGGGCTCAACAGCGTGCAGATGAAGAGCAGAGTACTTAGCAAACCTAGTCGAGACGACCGGGCGGTGGGCGCCAACTGAGGCCAGCGCGACGAATAAAACATTACGTGTCTCCGAATATAAAAGGAGAGACCCACGACGAGGAACTGCCAGCTTATGGCCACGAAATGATTCGCCGCAGGTCAGGAGGTAAGGCCCACAAAATACCGCTCGCCACCACACAGGTCAAATCGTTGCGGAGGATATTTTCAGGGTGCCACGCGCCTCCGGCGAGGTCCTGCCCCTGGCATAGCCAGGGGCTGACGTCTGGCAGGCCCTTCGAGCCGGGAATTCTCGTGATGCGGGCTCGCGTGATGCGGGCGCTCTACAAGACAACGGAGGTAGCCCGAAGGGATTTTTGGCCACGGAACTCTCCGGAGGTCAGGCCGAGGTTACTTGACTACGTAACGCGTGGCGGCAATTAACCGAGGAAGTCGTCATGCTGACTGGCACAAGGCCAGGCGATCATCGCTCCCGTCCCGACCTGGCATCGCGCGAAGCAGTGACTTGGAGAGTTGATTCTGATGCTCGCATATCCCACGTCCCGGTGGGGCAGCCAGATGCCAGCCCACGGCAACGCCGTGGGTACGCCATGCGACCCAATCCGCTATTTTACGACTCCAATCCATGGAGCCTGGTTTGGTAGGGCGGCCTGCGGCCGCCCTACCAAACCAGGTCGAACTGCATGAGGTGTGGGCCGCCACGCTACAACCCCACGGCGTTGCCGTGGGCTGACATGTCATGCCCCATCCAGGGCTTATTCGCGTTCAACAGCAACCGGAAATCGACTTAAGGCTCAAGGAAGTCGTTAACCTCTCCTCTACGGCTCCTTCACTTCCAGCAATTGCTCAATTTTCGGTGCACTGATTTCCTGCACCGCTCCGCCAGGCCAGCGGATGACGAGCTTATCGACGGATTCACTCTTGCCCAGCCCAAACGTGACGGGCAGCTCAGATTGCGATAAGTAACTACGCGTGGCGCGGACATCGCGCTGCAGCAATCGTTCTCCGACATGCGCCTGGACGACGGCTCCCAGAGCCGAGCGGTTCATTCCCTTGCCCACCAGCTTCACTCGCAGCCAATGATGTCCGAGTGCTTGATCGTTACGCAGCAAGCGTGGCGCGGCGCCGCAGGCGATCAGCAGCAGATCAAGATCTCCATCCCCGTCGAAGTCGGCATAGACGGAGCCGCGGCCCACCATCCGCTGACCTAACTCCTCCCCTACCTGCTCGGTCGTGACCGGCACAAACTCGGTCGACTGCTCGGGCCCACTATTCCAGAACAGTTTCGGCGGCTGTTCGTAAAACTGAGTCGGTTGCACTTTGTTGATATCCTCTTCCAAGTGTCCGTTTGACGAGAGAATATCCAGGCGGCCATCGAGATCGTAATCCACGAAGAGGACACCGAAGGTAAGTGACAAGCGAGTGGGTGGGCCGAGTCCGGTTGCCAGCGCCGCATCAAAGAACTGAAATGGTTCTTTTTCGGCGACATACAGCGCCGTCATTTCATTGGCGAAGTTCCCAATCACGATTCCCAAGCAGGGATCGTTGCGAAAATGTCCCATGTCCGCGCCCATCGCGCCTCGCGCCACACCCTGGGAATCGACCGCCACCCCCGCCAGCAAACCAACTTCCCGAAACGTCCCATTTCCCTGGTTGTGAAACATAAAGTTTTGCACGGTATCATTGGCGACCACCAGATCCACTAACCCGTCGGAATCGATGTCGAACGGTACGACACCCATGGTTTTTGCCATCGGCACGTCGGTATTGGGATTCCGTACTTGGACGCCCGCTGCTTGCGAAACGTCGCTGAAGCGTCCCTCCCCATCATTTCGATAGAGGTAGGGAAAGGTGCCTTCGAAGGCGAGTGGCGGACCGAATGCACGCCCGACACCTACCAGCCGAAAATCTTGGGCGATATCGATGTCCCGGTTCCAGCGCACATAGTTCCCCACGAACAAATCCAAGTCGCCGTCGTTGTCGTAATCCAGCCAGCAGCAACTCGTTCCCCACTCGTTGTCCGCTCCCGCCACACCCGCCGACTTCGTCACATCCACGAACTTCTGCCCCGCCTCATTGTGAAACAATCGATCTTGCCCCACGGCTGAAATGAAAACGTCGATCCAGCCGTCGCCGTCGTAATCACCAACTGCGACTCCCATGCCGTAAAAGCTCACGTTGAGTCCCAGTTTTTCGGTCACGTCCACAAACTTCCCCGAGCCATCGTTGGCGTAGAGTGCCATGGTGGGTGTGGGTGACACGGGATCTTTGGTCCAGGGCCAATCGCAACCATTGATGAACAGAATGTCCTGGTCACCATCGTTGTCAAAATCGAGCACCGCTCCGCCACCACCCATCGTCTCCGGCAATAGCTTCTCACCTCGACCCCCGTTGTAATGCCGAAACTGAATGCCCGCTGCTGCCGTCACATCCGTAAACGGCGTGCGAGGAACGACGAGCTGCGGTAACTCGCGCTTCGTGGGCGCTTCCAGCTTGCTCGGCGCCTTAAGCTTCTGCTCAACAGGTCGGTTGAGCCACCAGAGTCCGCCACCAATCGCAGCGGCGGCGATCGCCATGACCAGCAGCGACCGCGCCAGCGCTCGGCCGATGACGGCATCATCGCCCGAATCTTCGTCCTCCACCGCCGGCGGAGAAACCGAATTGGATGGTGATTTTGCCTGTAACTTTGACTTGGAATTGGCTTTCATGCGTCCTTCGATCGTGCAACGGTTCACTGCGGAAAAGCGACGTTCAACAATGTGCCTAGGGTTGTTCCGGTCGAGCTTCTGTCACTTTATTGGCGGCGGAGTTGTCGACTGCCACGTCCGGCGCGCGCAGTTCATAAATCACCAGTGCCTCGGCGGCTCGATTAGCGGCCGGATATTTCTTGCGAGCTGCGGCCAGAGCTTTATCCCGCGCGTTGTCATCGATGCGATAGCGATCATGCATCTCTTGATGATGAGCCGCCAGCTTCGTTTCTTCTAACTGAGCGTAAATCAAATGCAGGTTGTGATGGGCCAGGACATTTTCGGAATCGAGTTCCAAGGTCTTTTGGAATTGCTCCACGGCCTGCCGCAAAAGCGCCTCCCGTGCCTCCCGACGACTCGCCCCCGATTGCTGCTTCGCTCGCTCAAAGAGCGTCACGCCCAGTTCGTTGATCACCTCATAATCCAAACTGAAATCAAACTTACGCTGCAGCATTTCGGGAGTGCGATCTTCCAGCACACTGCGGAAATTACGCTCGGCGGCCTCCAGGTGTCCCTGTTGTCGGTTAAGCAAACCGCTGAGCCACGCGATCGTCCAGGGCGGTGCCGCTGGATCGGTATACGTCGCCGCGCGTCCAATCGCCTCCACCGCCTCATCGATCCGGCCTTCCGCGTTATAAACACGAGCGAGGTTGAGCGGTCCGTCGTAGCGATTGAGCTTCTCGACTTCCGCAAATGCATCGGCGGCTTGCCGCAACTCTCCCTTCGCACCGCCCTGTCCTTCGAGCAACAAGCCGATGCCGTAGTCGTTCCAGCGCTGCCAGAGTGGAATTTCGACTGTCTTCGCTTTCCCCGTCTCAGCTTTCCCTGCCTCAGCTTTCCCTGCCTCAGCTTTCCCCGTCTCAGCTTTCCCTGCCTCAGTGTTTCCTGCCTCGCCTCCGGCCGCCGATGCGACTGGGAAGGTGATACGGTCCGTCGCCATGGTCGTGATCGGCAGCGGGTTGCCCCACGGCTTACCCGCCTCATGACCTCGAATCGGAACATCACCCGGTTTGGCCGCACGCGTGACGAAGTCCATGTATTCGTGATCAAACTTACGATACTGCAGCTTGACCTCGACCGTTACTGGCTCCGTCAAATCGGGCGGCAGATTCAATTCATAGTGCACGACCGCCGCGGCTCCCGGGGGTATCTGGTGATTGTAAAGCGGCACAAAAATGTCTTGTGGATTGCGGCGGTTGATTCGATTTCCCTCGCGATCCAGCAGGAAGACGTTAAAAAAGTGAGCCCAGCGATCCACCTCACCGCGTTCATCCAAGTGACCGTTGCGACCGATCACTCGACCACCTGATGTCGCCACCACCTCCAACCAGATCTCGTTCGAATCGACGGTTCCCTGGGTGAGTGGATGTCCCATCTTGAGCGTGCGGACGACCGTTTCGAGCAGATATTTCTGGCCGGCAGCCAGCGTCGGCACCGCGGGACGCAGCGGAGCGTGCAATTGGCCATCGATCGAACCATTTTCCTTCACACCAAAAATATCTACTCGTGTCACACCTTCGAGAAATTTTTGATGGGCGGCGATGGTATCCGGTTCATCGCGCAGATAGGGCAGAGCAGTGTTGGCACCATGAAACAGATGGTCGTGAATGCTGGCGGACTTCGCCCCCGCAAACAGATTGCTATCCGTACCTGCTCCAAAATCATTCGACTCCTTAAGCGGCATGTGGCATTCAGCACAACGCGTCTTGGCCGTTTCTGGGTAATAGAAACTACGCGCACCATGCCCTGAGACGCCGCTCAACAAATAAGGATCGTAATGATTCTGGCCACGCAGAAACTCTTTGTAGTGGTTGAGTTCTTTGGGCAGATGAACCTTATGACAGGTCGAACAAAACTCGGATGACCGATAAAAATCTTTCATGAAAGTCTTTTTGTGAAAGGAGGGTTTCGCTTTCACGAGTTGCTGATTGACCCACTGCAGCAGCGGACTTTCGCTAGTCGCAAACGGGTAGTGAATCGGTTCCTCCATGGTGTAATCCGCGTTGCCCACCGTGCTGTCATAGCTGTGAATTGAGTGGCAGACCGTGCAGGTGATACCGGCATGAGCGGTGGGATCTCTCACATCGTCATACTGCGGATTATCAAACGCTCCGCTGAGGAACGGGACCGGATCGTGACAGCCCGCACACCAGCGGGCCGCTTTCACGGAGCCATCGCGCTTCAGGGCCACCTCGCGTGTCTCTCGCACACTGGCGAGATAGGCGGGATTATTGAAAGAACTGAAGCGATGAGCACTGTGGAACCAACCTTGATAAGCGTCGGGATGACATTTCTTGCAGTAATCGTCCATCATCAGCGTGCTGGCAGGCACGAAATTACCGGAAGTGGTGGAGGCCAGTGACGGCTTGAAATACTGTTCGCCCTCCTGCGACCGACGCGCACTGGCCGCTCGTGGATCGTGAGAATGCAGCACCGCCATCAGCAGACCAGCCGCCACCAACGCGCCCGCATACGCCGCTCCCACTCTCCACTTGATCTTCGGTCCGACGAGACGATGGAGCCAATAGAGCCAGATGCAGGCTAGCGGACTGAGGACATGCAGCCAGTAGGTAATCGATCGAGCTACGGGTTGCTTCATATCAAAACCACCGATCCGCATCAGCAGGATACCGGTGATCAGCAGCACAATCCCACCTAGAAACAGCGCATATCCGATCCGAATCGCACGCCGGTTTTTCCGCTGACGTGTCACCCAGAGATGTGCCAAACCAAAACCCAAGTACGGCACAATCAGCAGCAGCCCCAGCACCAGATGCACCAGGAACATGCACTGATAAAAATAGTCCTGATAAATCTGGCGTTCCCACTGCAGGCGTTTGGCCAGTGATTCCACGAATGTGATGCCAGCTAGATAAAGCGAGTTCGCACCCAAGAGCGCCACCAGGCCAAAAACCACGAAGAGCAGTAATCGCAACCGCGGACCAACGGCTGGCCGCGGCTTCGCTCGGCGAACCCCACCCGCTGGACCGACGTGGTCCACGCTCTCCGCGCTTGTGCTACCTACTGCCGCCGACGATTCCGCCGCTGGATTGGGACCCGCTGATGAACTGTTCATCGCTGCACACTCTCAGGTAAAGTTTTCTCAACGACACGGCCACGAATTGGGCGGCTAGATCAGACGATGTCAACCGCCCGTCGACTCGCACGAGCTGACAGCAATCAGCTGAGAATTACTTCGCCAGAAACCCAGACCACTCAACCGGGTAGTGGATCCGCGACGTCAGGACGATCAAATTCAGCAGCTTGCGCAGCGGAATCGACCTAGCACCGTGGCGGTCGTTTCAGACGATCCAACGTTGGACATGTGACACGGTCACTCGTCCATGGCAAGATGCCGCTCGCACCACCGGAAGCGGCGAGGGCTACGGGAAGCGACAGAGTCGCCTCCGAGGTGGGAGCACCGAACCAACTCGCCACGGGTGCGAGCGGTAACGAAGGCTGAACAGGAGGAGCGTGGCACTGGGGACCGTCACACGGTGTGTCACTACCCGGAAGTGCAGGTGTTACTGACGATTGCCGGCGAGCACGGGTGGCTTCCGGTTCGGCCAGCGGCTGTCCGGCGGTCGACTGTCCGTGAAGCACTCGGAACTGGATATATCCGCGACATCCGGCCTGACATGGCGACGGCGATACCAGCAGCAGCGCAGCGGCGGCGAGTAAAAAGAAGATCCACCCCAGCCCCAACACTGCGCTCGGCGAAAATTCCCATGGTCGCTCGTCTGGGACGGGCAAACGGCAACTGCGGCGGCATTGCGGGCGACAAATGAACATCGAACGACCCTGTGGAATCACAGTTTCGAGCGTTAACCATGGTCTACGTATATTAGTGCCCGCAGAAAGTCGGTCAAGCCTACAGCCCGAATCGCACCTTGGGCCCGTGCCCACGTCAAACATGGAATCCGCAGGAGAGAACGAGGGGCCGGATGCCCTAGACCGTGGGTTACCCATGGCGTTGCGATTTGCCTGACATGGTGTGCTGACAAGGGCCTGACATGGGGCTGACATGGGGCTGACTTGAGGCTGACAAGGGGCTGACATGGGGCTGACTGGGGGCTGACTTGAGGCTGACAAGAGGCTGACAAGGGGCTGACCCTCCGGGGTGCAAAACATGCGCGCTTCGGAATCAACTCTCCAAGTCAGCGTGGTGTTGGTTCCCCCTGGTGCCGACGGCAGGCCATCGTACTGGAGACGACTTCACATGCCATTCATCCCGTGCGATCGTCCCATCAGCTGACGGTCGCCCGGTCTTGATATTCTGCCTAGCCGCCGCTGACGGGCGGAATGCAGGCAATTTCGGGCACGCCTGTCAGCGGCCGCTGATCCGCGACATACTCGCAATCAATTGCAAATAGCGCTCGTGGCAAAAGATCGGCGAGGGCCGGATGAGCTTGCACCAAGGCCACTCGCAGATCGGCGACCGTCGCGTTGATCGACAACTCCACCGTCACCCGTTCCGCTCCGACTCGCTGTTTCGCGCCGGCAAATAAACGAACGACAATCGATGTGGATCGCTCGGTGTTCAACGCCTCCCGATTCATGACATCACCAAATCACTTTCATGACGATCGGTCGTCAACTCTGAGTCGGGCAGAAGTCCGTAAGAGACGGCCATCAGCTTAATTGGATGCACGGTTGGTTTGGTAGTTCCTTGTCGCATCTGCATTTTGCAGGCACTGCACTCGGTGGAGCCGATGATGATCGCATCATCCCGCAGCGCGCGGATCAAACCTCGACCAGCCCGCAAACTGCCGCGGACGTGATCGCGTTTCAAGCCGTACGTACCGGCCATTCCCGAACAGCCTTGATCCAAATGTCGTACCATCAGCCCAGGAATCAACCGCAGCAGATTTTGCCCGGAAACATCCTGCGACACGGCGCGCGTGTGACAGGGCTGATGGTAGCCGACGGTGAGCGGTAACGGTTCGAAATCCAATTCCAATTTGCCGCTCTCATGCAGCCGCCATAGATATGAACAGACTTCGCTCGTGTGCGCCGCGACTAGCCGCGCGTCGTCGTCGTCCACCAAGTGCGGATACTCGCGGGTCAAGCAGAGTGCGGTCGACGGCTCACTCGTCACAATCGCATACCCCTGCCGGACGGCTTCGGCGAGCAATTTGATATTATCTCGCACGAGCGGCAGCACACGTTCCACATCGCCGGCCGTAATCGCGGCCATCCCCGACGGGCCCAGATCGGGATGCACAAAAACGGCCACGCCATTATGTTTCAGCACCCGCACCGTCGCCTCGGCGATCGTCGTGTCGAACCAATTGGCATAAGTATCCGCCACGTAAAGCACTCGCCGACTCTCGTGGCGTGTCGAGCGAGTCCAGCGTTGTCGCTGCGCCACGCGCAGGAAACTGCGTCGCTCCAATCGTGGCAGCTTACGCAAGCGCGAAAGTCCAAAAAACTTTTCCAGCAGCCAGCGGGCTTGACGGTTCCCCAGCGACCAGTTCGCTAGCGGCCGCAGCCAACTGCCCCACGCAGCGATGGCATCGAGCCGCGTGAACAACCAGTCAGACCATGGCAGACCGCTGGCCGCCACGTACTGCGCCTTCGTCTCCAGCACCACCTTGGGAATGTCAACGTTGGCCGGACATTCCAATCGACACTGATGACAATTAACGCACAAATCCGCGACCGCCTTCAGCCCCTCACCGGCAAGATTTTCGATGCCGATCCCACCCGATAAGATGCCGCGCAAAAGATTGGCCTTCGCTCGCGGGGATGCTTCCTCATGTGGCTGAAAGCGGAAAATGGGACACATGCGAGCGTCCTGCGACTGAGTGCGACAACCGCCACAGCCATTGCAGGAATGGACCGTCTGCTCCAACTCCTCGGCACTCCAGCGCAGCTCCAATTGGACGAGCGGCGCTGCCGACGACCCCGCGGCTGCCGACGACCCCGACGCTGCCGGCGGTGACCCTGTCATCAGCCCACCCGCCGCGACTCCACCCGCCGCCTCTACGGCCGCTGCGCCCGACAATCCAGTACTTACTGTTCCCGCTCCGCCCGCCGCTAACGCGGCGGCAAGAGCCGCCGCCGTGATGCTCCCGGAGCCGCTCGAGTCGCTCGATTCATTCCCGACACCGGCGACTTCGGCGGCGGCCATACTGGCCGCCGTAAGCTCTCCAGCGGATCGCTCGGTGCTCAGCCGTACCAGCCTTTCAGCGGGCCGCAAATTGGCCGTGACCGGCTGCGGCAACTCGGCTACCACCTTGCCAGGATTTAGAATGTTCTGAGGATCGAAGATGTTTTTCACGGCACGAAAGACATCGTAGAGCGGTCCGTACTGCTGCGGTAAAAACCAACTGCGCGATAACCCATCGCCATGCTCGCCGCTGATGGTTCCCCCCACGGCCAGAACTTCTTGATAGAGTTCCTGAGCGAGTTCACGCATGCGGCGCACGTCCGCCGAATTCTTGACGTCGAGAAACGGACGAACGTGTAACTGGCCATGACCCGCGTGACCAAATAACGTGGCGGTCACTTGATGGCTCTTCAAAACGTTTTGCAAACGCGTGATGAAATCAGGCAAGGTCTCGGGAGGAACCGCAAAATCCTCGACAAACGGCAACGGCCGACTCTCACCCCGTAAACTATACAAGCGTGCGACCACTTGATTGGTTAGTCGCCAGTACCAATCGAGCTCTTCGGCCGTGGCGGCAATGCGATAGTCGAATGCCATCCGCAAGTCACCATGCAAACGCTGAATCACTGCGCGCAAGCGTTCGCGCACATCCCACGATCGATCGCCCATCGTTTCAATCAGCAGCATCGCTTCGGCAGACGGCGGAATCAGCCGTGCGTAGCTGGCGTCCGTTTCGCGCGCGATCGAGAGCAGTCGTCGATCCATTAAATCACAGGCACTCGTCCCCAGCCGCACCGCCTCAGCTGCCGCTCGTGCGGCCGCTTCCAGGCGATCGAAAAACAGCAGTCCCACGGCGGTCGCCTTCGGCAGCGGATCCGTTTTCACCGTCGCTTCGGTAATCAAAGCCAACGTGCCCTCGGATCCCACCAGCAGGCGAGCTAAATCCAATTGTCCGTCTTCGAGCACATCCTGCAGATGATAGCCGGAGCGGTTCACAAGGCTGCGCGGCTGGTGCGCGGCGATAACGGGTGCCTCGCGGCGCAAGAGTTCGGCCAGTCTGCGAGTCAAATTGGTCGCCAAGTTACTCCCACCGCTCGCCGCGCCAGTGGAGGAACTGCTGGCGGCGCCGGGTAAGCCAGCCGCCAATCCACTCGCCCCGCTTCCCGTCGCTCCCAAAGCCGACAACAGCCCCCCGCCCGCGGCGGTTGAATCCGTTGCGGAACTACCGACACCGGCCACCTGGTACGACGCTTCCTGACCAGAATCACTCACCGGACAGCGACGTGCTTCCAGCAGCGTGCCATCCGCCAGCACCACCTGCATGCTCACCACTTTGCCGCGCGCGGAACCGTAGCGCAGCCAGTGGCTGCCGGCGGCGTCAAGTGCCAGGACGCTGCCCATAGTGGTCACCAGCGACATGGCAGGATCCGGGCCAAAGCAGCGGCCCAGCGGAGCGAGGAAGCGATTCAGTCGAGCGTGGACGACTCCTGGCTGAATGCGGACCGTATCGCCCTGGACGTCGAGTATCTGCCGCATTGAATGCGCGAAATCGAGTATCAGTCCAGGACCTAAGGATTCACCCGCCAACCCCGTCCCCGCGCCACGTGCATGCAGCGGAATACGCCGCTCCGCCGCATACTTCACACAGGCTACGACGTCGGCTGTGTGTCGCGGTCGCACAATGCCCAGCGGACGCACCTGATACAAACTGGCATCGGTCGCGTAGAGCTGCACATGCACGTCGTCACAAAGCACTTCGCCTTGCAAGATGCCACGCAGATCCGCTTGTATTCGTTCACGCTCCGCATCCATCGATGGAATTCAACTGCCTTTGGCTGGTGAAGGAACTGAGCCCGCAAGTCTGCTTGGTACGACGTCCGGCGCGATCATGTCATCCGGCGCGATCATGTCGTCTCGCGGACCACTGGCTCGCGGACCACTGGCTCGCGGACTACTGGCTCACGAACGACGGGCTCGGCACCCGAGGTTGCGAGCCGAGCGGTCTGCTGTCGATGCTTTTCATGTGTCTCCAAATGGAATGGCTGATGCTCGTCCATCCCCGCCACTCCCCGATACTGAGCCTGACAACGATAACACTGCAGCATGTTCCCCATGAACAGGTAGAGGATCACATCCAGCAGAGCCGTGGCAAACAAAATCGCATAGGTTACGACGATGTGATAGGAATACCAGGCAATCGAACTGGCGATAAAACCTGCAATCACGATGAATACGCCCCAGCGCTGCGAGAAATCCTTCCGCACATACAACTCGGTGCTTGGACAGACCACACAGCGACTCACCTGACTTTCGCTGACTGCCCCGACCGGGACGGCAATCTGCTGACCGCAGTGCTGGCACGTCAGGAGCTGACCAGGGGCAGCACTGAGCTCACTGCGCGTCGTTTGATCGCAGGAGGGACAGGCAAACGTTACGTTCATCGCAGACATTATTTCCCCACTCCCATTTACACCGGACACCACTGCCCCGCCGACATCAGCTGAGAAGTTAGCTCGCCAATAAAGGCCAGCACCACGCCCGCGTACAACAATCCCGTCGCACTTTGTGTGTTAGGGATCTTTAGAGTTTGCCACGTGAGCACGGCAATCGCCAGAGTGCCTACTAAGCCCGCGAGCCAGCGAAGCGATAGGAAAATCCAGAATTCCGTCGGTAATTCAGCGTTATAACGGCTCCGCAGCCACACCCCAACGGCGCTCACAAGCCCCCGCAGCACGATCGAAAGGGCCAACAGCACGACCAATTTGCGGAGCGGTGCGAGCTGCATCGTCGGTGTGTTCAGATACCAATGCCCCAGAAACATCGCCGCCAGGATGAGCCCCAGAAATAATCCGCTCGTCACCAAATCACTCACCGTCAGACAGCGCACCACCCATTCGCTTGCTCGCGCCGCTGCCCCCTCTCCAGCACCTGGTGCGAGCAGCGCCGACCAGGGAACAATCGAGTAGGAGGCGACCAGTGCGGCCAGCGAGATCAGCAGCAAAGACCAGCGGCCCGCCCGCGCCCGCTCCGCCAACCAGCAGACCGAGCCGACATAGGAGGCTACCGCTAGCCCGATCCCCAGGCTCAGCAGTAATCCACTGGCCAGCCCATCGCTCGATAGCCGCGTCCGCTGCGAGTAGATGGCGAGCGATGCGAGTGTGTTGAGCCCCATGAGGACCCAGAGGTGCTTTTGGAAGTAACCACTGGTGACAAGTCGCGGGGAGGTGACGCCCATCGCTAGCGCCAATCCCCAGGTCACACGAAAGACGAACTGGATGAGTAGTCGCCACAGGTCAAACACGTCTTCGCCTCACTCATCACGCTCGCCAACGATCAGCACCCGAACGCGCTGCTGCCCCCCGAACCCCGAACCCCGAACCCCGCCTGTTTGTCCGTCACCCGCTAGCTCTTGTTCCCGTAGATCAATTGCATGACCTCGGCTCGGGTCGAGAGGTTTTCGCGGAAGAGTCCTTTCATGGCGGACGTGACGCAGCGGCTGCCCGGCTTACGGACTCCGCGGATGGTCATGCAGGTATGTTCGCCTTCCACCACCACCGCCACCCCCTTAGCATCCAATTCGTTCATCATCAAGTTGGCAATTTCCTCCGTCATGCGCTCTTGCAACTGCGGCCGGCGAGCAATCACCTCGACCACCCGAGCGAGCTTGCTGAGCCCGAGCACTTTCCCCTTGGGAACGTAGCCGATGTGAGCAACTCCAAAGAAGGGCAGCAAGTGATGCTCACACATGCTGTTGAACGAGATGTCGCGAACCAGCACGATCTCATCATACCGCGCTTCGAAAACGCGCCGCAGATGGACGACAGGATCTTCGCGCAGGCCCCCCAGCAGCTCGGCGTACATCCGAGCGACGCGTGCGGGAGTGTCGAGCAGCCCCTCGCGGTCTGGGTCCTCGCCCACGGCGAGCAGAATTTCACGGACCGCACGTTCGATACGAGCGTGGTCCACCGAGTTGGTCTTTTTCGATTTTGAGTTTGCCATAGAGGCTTATGGTAAACCGAGACCGCCGGTGAGCATAGGGCGGCAGCCGATGCCAGGCGCCACCGAGCGGTAACGACGGCGACAGCAGCAGCCTCAGCAGCAGCCTCAGCAGCAGCCTCAGCAGCAGCCTCAGCAGCCTCAGCAGCAGCCTCAGCGACGGCGGCAGCCGATCAACCGGCAGGCGAGCCCATCCCGGGGATCGCCGTCACAAGATTCCGCTGAGGGAAGTGGTGCACTGCCCCACTCGCCATCACCGGCGCATCAAATGCTCGATTTCGTCGGCTTCCACGGGAATCGATGCCATCAAATCGACTGGACCATGTTCCGTTACCAGAATGTCGTTCTCCAGACGAACTCCAAAACCTTCCGCCGGAATGTAAATGCCCGGCTCGACCGTCAACACCCACCCTGGCGCGAACGGTTGATTGGTGAAACCGACATCATGCACATCCAGCCCCAACGGATGTCCCAGTCCGTGCATGAAATACTTGCGGCAGGCAGGATCGTCGGGATTTTGCCGCGCCACCTCGTCGGTGGTGATGAGCCCGAGTTGGACAAGCTCTTCGTTCATCATCGCTTGCGATTCCTTCTGCCAGTCGCGATGCAGCTTGCCCACCGTCGCTCCAGCAATCGACCCGCGCATCACTCGCAGCACCGCGTTGTACACGTCGCGCTGCCGCGGTGTGAAATGTCCACTGACTGGAATCGTACGTGTCAGATCGGCATTGTAATTGGCATACGACGAGGCGACGTCGAGCAGCAACAGATCACCGTCTCGACAAACCTGATCGTTGGCGTTGTAGTGCAAGGTGCACGCATTTCCGCCACTCGCAATAATCGGCGGATAAGCAAACTTGCCGCGACTGCGAATAAACTCATGCGCCAGCTCCGCCTCCACTTCGTGCTCATACACCCCCGGCTGCGTGAACTTGAGCACTCGGCGAAAGCCTGCATCCGTGATCGCAATGGCTTGTTTGAGCAATTCAATTTCGGTCGGACTCTTCGTGACGCGCAGCGCATGCATCAGTCGCGCCAAACGATGATACTGGTGCAAGGGATAGCGAGCCTGCAGGCTGCGAATAAAGCGCGCGTCGCGCGTTTCCACTTCGATGACCGCCCGTTTGTGCTCGTTCGAATTCAAAAATACATGCTCGGCCTCGCACATCAGCATGTGGAGCAGTCCGGGCAACTGCGACAGCCAGCGCACCGTTTTGATGCCCGACAAAGCGGTCGCCTCCGCTTGCGATAACTTGTGCCCCTCCCAAATCTTCAAGTGCTCATTCGGTTCTCGCAGCACAAGCACTTCGCGCAACGTTTCGTCCGCCGCATCGGGAAACAACAGCAAGATCGATTCTTCCTGCTCCACCCCCGTTAAATAAAAGAGGTCCGCGTTGGGATGGATTGGGAGCGAACCGTCGGCATTGGTCGGCAATACATCGTTGGCATGGACAATCGCCAGCGAATGAGGCGGCAGTAGGCGCTGCAGGCGATTGCGGTGAGCGACAAATGTTTGCGGATCAATCGGAGCGTGACGCATGCGCGAGTACCTTCTGTGAAGTTTCTAAATCTACCAATGAGCAACGCCGGCTCTTGCGAACCGGCGTCTGCTACAACCATCGGAAAACCAGTCGGTTTAGTATGGCGAGCCCACTCCGGGGTCGACGTTCCCAACCATGTGTAAGTGGTTGTGGTCAATGTACACCACTTCCGCCGCATCTTCATCTCGCAGCGTGTGCGGAACCGGCCAGCCTACGCGGGTGACTTGTGAGTAGTAAATCGTGCATTTGTAGTGAGCATGGTGCAACTGGGCTGGGCCGATCAGCGGGTAGAATCGCGGTGGATCGACGTAGTCCGCAATCTTCTCCTTCACGATTCGTACATTGTTGCGCTGAACTTCATGCAACAGCGGTAAACCACCTTCGATCGGTCGAGCCTTCTCAAAGGCCCGCATCACTTCATCGTCGCTCGGTGGATCCAACGCAATCGTCGGGCCACCCGCCGTCAGCGGTCCCAAAATCGGCACGCGCGAGTAACGTTCCTTAATCCAGAATTCGTCTTCCTTCTTGTCCTGAAAATAAGGACTGATCGGAATCGGAATCGAAAAAACTCCCAACTGGGGCCCGCGAGCGATCCCGACACAGCCGGTGCTCGTCAAACTCAACATAGCCACCAGCAGGCCTAGGGCGGCGAGTGAAAACTTGTGAGACATGCGAATGCTTCCTGATTCCTAAATGGTCCCGATGGTTGTTACTCCCATTTATCGTGTTAAAGTGTGCCGAACTTGCGGATTTTTCCGGTTCTCCGGAAGGTTTCACGTCAGGTCACCGTCGGACGGCGGCCGCTCGAGACGCTGCTGAGCGAGAACCAGGAGGTTTAGAAAACATGGGAAAGATAGGCACCGATCCACGGCGACTGGCGCTGAGCCTCGGCGCAGCCCTGATGCTCTGCTGGTCTCCAGGAGATCGGGCGGCCAGCGAACCCGACGCGAAGCTAGCCACAACCCCCGCGCCGAAACCCGACCTGCAAATCGCTCTGCCAGCCGCCCTTAAGGAGTGGCGCGAATTCCGCTGGGGTGTGACTCGCGCCAGCAAACCGCTGGTCGCCTGGGAGGAACCGACACTCACCCAAGATCCCAGCGGCCAGGAAATCCGCGTGTTCCTCGTCGGTGGACTCGATCGAACAGCGGACTCGACCGCCGCCGTTCAATCCGCATGCGTCTCGTTTGCGAACGCCCTCCGCCCACGCAACTCGGCGTCGCCCGCCGCGCCCCTGGATTCCCCCGCTGCAACCTACCGCGGCTACCGCCTGGCGGCGATCCCAGCCGTCTTTCCGGACACGTTACCCGCCAACACTCCACCCGCCAACACTCCACCCGACAACATTCCCGCGCTGAGCTTCCCGCCGACCGGCCCCGCCTACCAGCACTCGACGCTCGTGGAACCACACTATCTCTGGCGGTACTTGGGCCAGCGGGCCCCGGACCTGGTGATTGATGTCCGCGCCGGTGACGCACTGAAAATCGTCGAGCCCCGAGAGCTGGCGCCGACCGAGCTGGTGGCGGCACTCGGTCGTTCCGCAGCTGGCGGCGTTGGGACGATCGCGGCGCTGCAAGTGATGGTTCCGGGGCCGCACCATTCCGATCATCGCGACTGGCTGTTGACCACGCTCCGAACCGCTCGCCAACTGCAGCTTACCCAGCCTTCCGCTGCACGTCGTGAACTGCAGCGGCGCCAGCAGCGCTCGCCGCTCGAGGTAGCGCGCCAACTGGCGTCCGTCTATGGACACGATTTGCCGCGTCTGGAATACATTCCCACCACTGCTCTGATCGGTCGCATCCAGCTTGGACAGATCACGGGTGATCGTCAGGCCATCGTGGACGCCGAGCGGCTTTTGCAGCCCTACTTGGCAGTTGAGCAGCCGACGACGCCACAATCGGGTAGTGGTCAAGCCGGTCATTTACTCTTCCATCTACTGGCCACGGTCGGCACGCCCGCGGCGCAGCCACGTTACCAGGAGTTGGTTGACGTGGCGGCCAATCAGATGTTTGAACCCAACGGCACTCGGCGCGAACTCATGCCGTTCCACAACGAGATGAGTGACGCGCTGTATATGGGAGGTCCCATTTTGGCGGCGGCCGGTCAGCTGGCTGCCGCGCGCGGGGACCAATCAGCGGCTGATCGCTACTACGACGCCTGCCTCGCTCATCTCCAGGCCATGCGCAAGCTCGTCCTGCGCCAGGACGGTCTCTATCGTCATTCGCCTCTGGATGAAGCCGCGTGGGGACGCGGAAACGGTTTTCCTGCGATCGGCCTGACGCTGTGCATCGATCTGTTTCCGGACCGTGATGAGCGTCGAGCGGCGCTGGTGACCATGGCACAGCAGCACTTCACCGCACTCCTGGAGCATCAAGATGCTGACGGCATGTGGCATCAAGTGATTGATCGGGCGGAGAGTTATCGGGAGCTATCCAGTACCTGCATGATCGGCTGGTCGCTTGCCCATGCACAGCGACAAGGTTGGCTGGAAGGCGAGCGCTACAAGCAAGCGGCAGACCGAGCCTGGAATGCTGCGCGCCTGCGCATCGCCTCAGATGGACAACTCCTCGACGTCTGCACGGGAACCGGCAAGCAGCCGAATCTGCGAGCTTATTACGACCGCGAAGCGCTACTGGGCAAAGACCCACGCGGTGGCGCGTTCGCACTGCTGTTGGCCGTGGAGCGGATTCCGACCAAGAACGAGTAGAACCGTTGTCGACAAACAACGGAACATCCCTGAGAACGGTCGTTTACTTTTTTCCTTTCCCTCGCTCTGGCGCGTCGGGCTAGGGTGAACACCCACACTGAATTGATAAACGGTACCAATCGCTCATCCCGGATAGACCTAGAAAACGCTCGGCCCAACGGAGCTGTTTTGCCACGATTAAACCGTGGTTGTTTCTCGAGCCGGGGCACCTGGTCGAGTGCTACTCCGAGTGTCGCGCCAGTTCTCCAGGCGGAACTTTTTGGTATACGCGCCATAGTCGTTGAAGAACAACCGCTTTGCCAATCGATATGCCCAGCTTTTCTCGGGAATCTCATTTGCTGGATCGAACTGGGATGGACGCGTCTCCATCATTTTTAATTCGACGAGCGCTGATTTCCGGGCCGTGGTGTCCCGCGCTCCATGGCGCTCCACCAACTCCTGCAGCAGATCGGGACGTTCCAAGATGATGCAGCCGCGCGTCGATTGAGCGGCGGTATCACGGAAATCTCGGAGGAACTCTGACTGCTGAAATGTCTCCTTCAGCGGCCGATAACCACCATCCGCTTGGCGATCATAAATCGATTCCGTCGCAAACTGGATGACCGGACAGGGTTCGATATCACCCCATGGGCCAACGTGATGAGTGAATCCGGTGGCGGCGGGACAGAGTGCCTGCCCTTCACCATCGTAATAAGCATCGATGATGATAATCGGTTTCTTCGCTCGCATGTCGACCACAAATTGCCGTGCTTGTCGCTGCTGCTGCGGGGTGAGGCAAAGGGCTGGAGTCGATTCAGGCCCCACCGCTCGATAGATATGAAACCAGCAGTAAAGCACTCCCATGTCAATGAGTCGGTCGACCCAGGCTTCGCTGAGCAGATCGAAATTGGTCTGGCAGAGGCTCGTGCAGACACCCGTCATGACTTTGTGCTTGAGCAGGTTTTGCAGACCCGTCAACGTCTGGCTGTAAACGGCGGATCGCCCCCGCCGCTCGTCACTCACAATCTCATTGCCCTCGACACTCACCAGCGGCGTGACGTTGCCCAGTTTCCGCAGCTCTCGAGCAATCTCGTCGGTGATGAAGTGCCCATTGGTGAAGACTTGAAAATAGCAATCGGGATGACGCCGAAAGATCTCCAGCAGTTCGCCATGCATGAACGGCTCGCCGCCAAGTATTCCGAAGAAAGAATTCCCCATCTGTTTGGCTTCAGTCACGAGTCGATCGAGTGCCTCGACTTCAATCCGAGACTGCTTCGCCGCAACATCGACCCAGCAGCCTTGACAGCGCAAATTGCAGGAATTGATGACCGACAGATACAGAAAGGGTGGAAAGAACTCGCCGCGATGCAAGCGGCGTTTGTGGCGCACGATCGACCACATCCCCTTCCAGCCCATATTCCAGGCCAGCTTCCAGAGTAACCGTTTATCGGTTTCCATCAGCATCCGTCGTGCCAAGCGGAGATACATCGCTGCAAGCCTCGCGTTACTCGATCCCACATCCCGTCGCCACGCCGAGCAGTATATCACAGACGCCGATCAACTGCGCCCGCGAAGCCGAACCAGCTCCCGGCAACTAGCGCCGCCGAGGATTCTGGGGATCGTGCGGATTGTCATCCTCGTCACTGAGATCGTCTAATTCGTCGAGATCATCATCGTCGTCGTCGTCGTCGAAATCCTCCAGCGAGTCACGGAGTTCTTCATTCAGCGCGTCGTCATCGTCTTCGTCGGACTGCCGATCAGGGTGCAGCGGATCGTCGGAATCGAAAAAGAAGTCACCCAAGCCTAGCGGCACCGTGTCGCTGCCCAACGTGCGGCGGCGGCGATCCGCGAGTGCCTGCAGATCGAGCACATCGTCGCCTAGACAGGCCATCAAGGCCTCACGCCACGCCACATCCTGCCCCACCGGATGCTGCGGATCCTGCGCCAATCGCTTGATCGCAAAACGTAGCAAATTAATTCCGTCTCGAACGGAGTAATCCAGCTTCAATTCGTGCGCATGTTGCAAGAAGTCGACCGTAATCGCCAGCATCTCCGCCGCCGCAAACGGCAAGTGATACTTCAAGATCGCCAGTTCGTCCTGACGGTTGGGAAAACCGATCGTGAGCGTCGGCTGCAGACGACTCAAAATGTAGTCCGGTATCTCGTAGGTTGAATCATCTTGATTCATGGTGACACAGGCGCGAAAGTCGCGATGTGCAGGAATGGAGATCCCCGCCACAATCGACTCCACATAACGACGCTGATCCAACAGCGGCGCCAGACTCGCCCACGACTTCTCATTCATGCGGTTGCCTTCATCCAAGATGCAGACTCCCCCACGCAGCATCGCCGTCACGAGCGGCGACGCGTGATAAGCAATCTTGCCGCTCTCCGCCAATACCGGCGTCACCAATAGATCCTCGGGCCGAGTATCCGCGGTGCATTGATAAATGTAGAGTTCCTGCTGGCGAGTTCGTGCGGCCGCCATCCCCAGCGCGGTCTTGCCAATCCCCGGCGGACCACTCAGACGCGGCGTGAGCGGCAAATCTCGCTCGTCCACCACCAACCAACAGGCCAGCAACTGCTTCAACACCTCGGGCTGACCAATCCACTCGCCATCCAGCTGATGCGGTGTGCTCAGCGCCAATCGCACCCCACTAATCTCCACCTGCTCCCCTGCCGCACTCACCGTCTTTTTCTTCATCGATTCCCCATTCGACATACCGCCTCGTGTCGCGCCTCTGCCGTGATCCTAAAGCTCCGTGCGCACAAGTGTCAATGAC
Source organism: Pirellulaceae bacterium (assembly GCA_044235425.1). Taxonomy (GTDB): domain Bacteria; phylum Planctomycetota; class Planctomycetia; order Pirellulales; family Pirellulaceae; genus JBJSXJ01. The sequence continues at coordinate 58,557 of JBIIHW010000022.1, read as the reverse complement.
CAACCGAGTTGTTGCGCACGGGGGACGCCGCTGCGCACGGGGACACAAAGGCTCGGCGGACCAGGAGGGGGAAGTTGTCATTGGTCATTGGTCATTGGTCATTGGTCAGTGGTCAGTGGTCAGTGGTCAGTGGTCAGTGGTCAGTGGTCAGTGGTCAGTTGTCAGTTGTCAGTTGTCAGTGGTCAGTGGTCAGTGGTCAGTGGTCAGTGGTCATTGGTCAGTGGTCAGTGGTCATTGGTCAGTGGTCAGTGGTCAGTGGTCATTGGTCATTGGTCATTGGTCAGTTGTCAGTTGTCAGTTGTCAGTTGTCATTGGTCAGTTGTTGGTTGGTGGGGGGGGTGAGGAAGGAACGATGAAATCTGCTGGTGATCAAAATCACGTCTCATCGAGCCGCATAAAGTCACCCCACTGGATTCTCCGACCAAGTTTTCCAACTTCGAGATCTTCTCGGTGCCTTCGTCTTCCTGTGCGTAACCATCCCGTCTCCCTGTGCGCAAAAAAAGCCTGCCGGGATAGGGAATCCCGGCAGGCTGGAAACGTTCGAGTAGCAACTCGCGGGCAGGTCGAGCCTACGACTTCTTCGGAGTGAACTCGGGATAGCCGAGCGTTCCCATTTCGGGAATGTCGAGCCCTTCGGTTTCCCATTCCTTGGGCACTCGAATTGGCGTGATCAGGTTGCTGATCTTGAAGAAGACATATCCCACCACTCCACCGAAAATCACCACGGTGACGACGGCGAGCAACTGAGCCATCAGCTGCGAGCTGTCGCCGTAGAGGATACCGCGGACACCATCGGAACCGTACTTCTCCACCATGTCTGGGCGAACGACGCCGTTCCAACCGGCTCCGTACTTGCCGTTCGCGAAGATCCCGACGCACAGCACACCCCAGATGCCGTTGATCCCGTGAACGGAAACGGCACCGACCGGGTCGTCAATTCCAATGCGGTCCCAAAAGAAGACGCTGAGGACCACGAGTACACCGGCGATCGCTCCGATCACCACAGACGCCCAGGCGTCGACGAATGCACAGGGCGCCGTGATGGCGACGAGTCCGGCGAGCATGCCGTTGCAAAGCATGGTGGGGTCCGGCTTGAGGCCCTTCGCGAAGAGTACCAACATGGTCGAGATGGCCGCGGCGACGCCCGCCAGCATCGTATTGACGACCACGATGCTGATACGAAGGTCGGTTCCCGACAGGGTCGAACCGGGGTTGAACCCAAACCAGCCGAAGGCGAGGATGAAGGTTCCGATGACGACCATCGGCACGTGGTGTCCGGGAATTGCTTGTGGCTTGCCATCCACATACTTGCCGACACGCGGTCCAATGATGTAGGCACCCACCAGCGCGAGCACGCCACCCATCGAGTGGACGACGGCAGAGCCGGCGAAGTCGACCGCTCCGTGGCCCAAGCCCCAGTTCTTGCCCGCCTGAGCGAGCCAACCACCACCCCACACCCAGTTCGCGTAGACGCAGTAGGGCAGGGCGACCCACAGACCAAACAAACAGAAATTCTTCCAGCTCCAACGTTCGCACATCGATCCGGTGGGAATCGTCGCCGTTGTATCCATGAAGACCATCATGAAGAAAAACATCGCCATGACGCTGACGTCATCACAGCCGCTGAGGAAGAAGCCCTTTAGTCCCAGGAGGCCATAGGTGAACACACCCGGAGTCGCGGGATCACCACCGATGCCCACGCCCTCGTTGAGGACAGAGAGACCGGGCCCCAGCGAAGCGTACCAGCCGGGAGCCACAGGGCCGTTAAACCAATTTCCCCAACCTAAGGCGAAGCCATACGCCCAGAAAGCGATACACCCTAGCGGGTAAACCATAAAGTTCATCGCCACCGTGTGGGCCGAGTTCTTCGCGCGAGTTAAACCGGTTTCCACCATCGCGAAACCAGCTTGCATGAACATCACCAAAAAGCCGGCCAGCATCACCCAGACCATGTTGATTGAGAACATGTTATGAGCGATTCGATCGTACAAGTCCGTGGACTTCAGCTCTTCGGGCTTGTCCCCTGCGCCATCACCGGCAGGCGTGATCCAGACGCCCGCACCGGCACCGGTCGAGTCGGGCCAAATGGGCTTCGCAGGATCAGGATTGGCACCCGAGAAGTACGGTGGCAACACGGGAGGAGCCGCAGCGGGTGCCGCCGCAGGTGTTTCCGCCGCCGCCGCTGGCGCCGCAGCTTCCGGTGCCGCTGCGTCGGGCTTAGCGGGCGCATCCTGAGCACCCGCGATCGCTGACCAACCGGTGGCCAGCAGGACCGCCCACAAAGCTACGTGTCGACGTAGCCCGCCACTTTTCAAATTCATCCATCTCATGTTTTGCTACTCCGCCTTTCCTTTTCCCTGGTTCTTCTTGCTGACGAGCGTCGCACTGCAAGACGCTCACATCGCCTCGACGCTCAGCAATGCAGATCTAGTGCCAGAGCTGAAATCCAAATGGCGGAAAAAGGCGAGAGAGTATTGATAGATAAGGAGTTAATCATTACGAAAAAATCGTAGCGAATCCGGACAACGTCGTAATCCAGGCAGACTCTGCCTAGAGTTTGAACATTCGCACGAAGATTGCGCAGCATGCGCGGAGCAGCGCCGAGCGGATAGTTTTAGGCAAATTTCGTTGACGGCTGTGGTCCCGGCTTTTACATTCAAGCCTATCTATGCGTGGGTTTTGTCAGCCGTCCTACTTTTCTGGCTGGCAAGATGCACGAATTCGTGGCAATTACGCATTGGTTCGCGGAGTGTGCAGAGGATTGTGCAGCCGCGAACTGAATCCGATGGCAGTGGTGATGGCATGGCGGATCAGCACCCTGAACTTCAACTGAACGATGCGACGGTGCTGAGTCAGCGCCCGCCGGGCAGTGATTTACCTCCACCAGCCTTGTTGGCTGGGGTGCGCGAGCTAGGTGCCAATTTAGAAGGCACGACACTCGGCCATTTCCATCTGGAGAAGTTCGTGGGTGGTGGCGGCATGGGAGCCGTCTTTCGCGGCGTGGACACCAAACTGGGCCGGATCGTGGCGGTGAAAGTACTCCCCGCAATCGCGACCAGCTTCGATCCCGCTGCTCAAGACACCGTGCGGCGGTTTCAAAATGAAGCCCAAAGCGCCGCCCGACTCGATCATCCCAATATCGCTCGAGTCTATTATGTCGGCGAACAGGAGAGCCTCAACTACATCGTCTTTGAATACATCGACGGTGATAATCTGCGTGACCTGGTCGCAAACCAAGGTCCCCTGTCGCTGACAGAGGTGATTGACTTCACCACTCAATTAGCTCAAGCCCTGGATCATGCAGCTCAGCGGGGCGTCGTCCATCGGGACATCAAGCCTTCCAACGTCCTGGTGACGGCCGATCAGCGGATCAAATTGGTGGACATGGGGCTGGCGCGATTGCATCAGATCGAAACGCCGCAGGGGGATCTGACCGCCACGGGCGTAACACTAGGAACGTTTGACTACGTCTCACCCGAACAAGCTCGAGATCCACGCTGTGCCGACGTACGCAGCGATCTCTATTCGCTCGGCTGTACGCTCTTCTACATGCTGACAGGGCGTCCACCGTTTCCCGACGGCACGGTGCTGCAGAAGCTCTTGAGTCACAGCAGCGATCCGCCGCCCGATTTACGCACCTTCCGCCCGGACTTGCCCGATGAAATGAACGCCCTGGTCCAGCGGTTGCTGGCCAAACAACCGGGGCGTCGAGTGCAGACGCCCGCGGAACTCTGCAAAGCGCTCAGTCAACTGTCGCAACAACTCGGCTTAACGACCACCGCTAGCCGCTCGTCAGCCTGGTTACCGGAACCATTACCGGCACAATCCTGGTGGCAGCTTCACGGTCCTTGGATCGCTGTTGCCGTTGCACTGGCAGCGGTCGTCGCTTGGATCGAATACCGTGGTTCGACAAGCCGAGATCGCAGCCTGGCCCCAGTTCGGCCGGAGTACCCAACAGCTGCCGAAACCGCTCGCCAGTCCAGCTCCTCCAGCCGCACTTCACCCACCGCCAATCCACCCTCACGCTGGATGGTGGATCCCCTGCAGCAGCCCACACGGCGTCCTCCCCCCGACGAACAGCCTGCCACCGATGCGAATGCCACCCAGGAAGAACGCTCACCGGCCAGCAGTGAAGATTCGGCGCGCGGCAGCCCCAGCTCCACGGCCCCCGCGACCACGCCCACAACGAACAACTCGACCGACGAAAGCGGAGGCGAGTCCGCCGGTCGGGCGGCGGGTGCCGGAGTCAACACAAACGTCAATGCCCCGGGATCCACCACCATTCCCGCGAACCTGCCAGACTCTGCTACCGGCAATCCTGCCACCACGAATACCGAGGGAAAGACTGTCGACAAAACCATCGACACAAACAATCCTGAGCGAACCACGAGCGAAAGCAGCAGCACGGCACGTGAAGCGCGCGGAAGCGACAGCGGTGGCAGTGGCGACAGCGGCAGCGGCGCCAGTGGCAGCGGCAGCGGAGCCAGCGGCAATACCAGCGGTAATCTCAACAGCGTGCGAACCGAACTAAGTGATTCGCGCGCCTCCGATGCACCAGCCCGTGAGCCTGTAGCCCGTGAGCCTGTAGCCCGTGAGCCTGTAGCTCGTGAGTCGGCCGAGCGTAACGCGGCGACGACCGACGACGAGCCGCTCAGTGGTAGCCACTCGCTCAAGATCCGACGTCTGATCGTGGGAGCCCCCGAGACTCTTTCCAGCACCGATCGAGATGCTCGACGCTTCGATTCTCTGCGGGCTGCTTTTCGACAAGCCGTGAACTTACCCAACGTGGAACTGATCGAGTTGCGATTTGATGGTGAACGCACCGAGCAGCCCTGCGATGTGTCGCTCGCCGCACGTCACGTCACGGTCCGTGCGGGAGCCGGCTATCAGCCGATCGTGCGCTTCGCTCCAGGTAATTCCACGTCCGTCGTCGATCATCGGCTGATCCGCATCGTGCGCAGTTCGCTCACCTGGGATCGAGTGCCAGTCGAGTTGGTTTTACCACCGGATCCATCGAACGACTGGTCCCTCTTCGAACTTGATCACCCCGGTCAAGTCGAATGGAATGATTGTTCGCTCACCATTCGCAACGTGGTGAAAGGTGGTCGCCCGTTGCATCGAGCGGCATTTTTCCAGTTCGTGGAACCGCCACCAACGGAAACGATGATGGACATGAAAGGTGCGCGCGACACCACCACTCCGCTGATCACCCTAAGGAATTGTGTCGTTCGCGGGCAAGCTACGCTCATTCGATCGCTCAAAGGAGTGCCTTTTCGGTTGGCTTGGCAGCAAGGATTGTTCGCTTCGTCGGAAGGTCTGATTGAAACGAGTGGTGCGCGTGGTCAGCCACTGCCCTCGCAAGGTATCGCGCTGCAGCTGTCGCAGGTGACAGCCGCCATGGGACAACCGCTCTGTCTCATGACGCTCGACGCCCAAACACGTTTTCCGCTTGATCTGGTCAGCGAGCTGACGAATTGCATTTTTCTGTCGACCCAAAGCTCGCTCACCGCCCCCACTCCACTCACGTTGTTTGAAATGCAATGGGCCGCCGGTCTTGAACCGACTCGTAAACGTCCGCACCTTTCCGGGTCGGGCAACTTTTATCCCAACGATGCGGTGCTACTGAAGGTGGCTGTCGCAGGTCAGGCCAACCCACTAAGCGAATACACGCTGCGCGATCGCGACCAGGCGCGACAAGAAAACTGGTTATTGGAGCAGCCTTCGGTGGGCATGGTAATGTGGAAACAGCTGCAACACGATCGTTCCCCGCTAGATCAGCTCACCAAACACGATTTTCAAGTGGACGATCAAGCGAATAATCCGGCTCGCAGAGCTGGCTTTGATCCCGAATCGCTCCCGGAAACACCGGCTACGGCCCAGACCACAAAACCGGTCGAATCGTCTGCTCGCGAAGCGACGGACGACGATCAGGCCGAGCGACCGTAAGTGGCCTGCCCTCGGAATTTTTTTCATGTGCATCGGCTCGTACCAGTTCACGACGTTCCAGTCGACTTTCTAGAAAAAACTCGCGATCCGTCGGTTCCTGAATACCGCCTCCCGGCAATGATTTAGGCCGTGGCTGATCGCGAACTGCCAGTAGCACCGGACTCACCAGCACCAGCAATTCCTTCTCCACACGCCGATGACTGGTGTTCGTAAAGAGTGGACCTAAGTAGGGTAAGTCGCCCATCAGCGGCAAACGCTGGGAACGACCATCCAGTTCTGTCTGTAAGAGGCCCGCCAAGGCGAGCGTCTCACCCTGCTGTAGCTCCACGGTGGTCGCCACTTTGCGAGTGATCAGGCCAGGTACGGGATCTCCCCCCGTGACCAGCGTCGTGCCAATCGAACGATCAATCGTACTCACTTCCGGCGCAACCTTCAGCCGCAGCGTGTCTTGGTCAAGGATCTGGGCAAGGAATTCCAGTTGCACACCAAATTCTTTGAATTGAATCGAATTGGAACTGGCCACTCCACCACCCTGTGGAATCGGCACTGGAAACTGACCACCGGCCAGAAAACTGGCACGCTCACCATCCAGCGCTACAAGATTGGGTTCGGCCATCACCTGCAGTAGCCCGCGATCCGTGAGTGCCCGCAGCACCACCTCCACATGTGGCGTAGGAAAGATGCCAAAAGCGGTCGCACGCTGGCCAATTCCTTGAAATCCTTGCAGCGTTTGCTCGGCCCCAGCAATCCGGGCCCCCGCTAAATTCCGCTGACTCCAGCGCACAAACCAGTCGGCTCCAATTTCACGCAGTGCGGAACGATTCAGCTCCCCAATGCGAACCTGCAGCATCACCTGTCGCTGACCGGGTATCTGCAGCAGATTAATGACGCGCGGATCACCACTTGCCCCCGTCATGCTACTTGCCCCCGTCATGCCAGTTGCCATCATCGCACCGCCTGCCATTCCCGCACTGCCCGCTGCAGCTGCTTCGCCTGTCATTCCCGCGTGGCCCGCCATCCCCGCTCCCGGCAACATCGCGATTAATGCGCGTTCGATAAGCTGAGCTTGTCGTGCATACTGCACTTGCCCCTCCAATATCAGCACTCCGCGCACCTGAGAAACTTTCACCTTAGTACGAGGAAAAATTCGCTCCAGCCGCTCCATCATCGAATCCACGTCATGGCCTACCGTAAGCAGATAGGTCGTCGGCGCTTCCTGGCTCATCCGGAGCGACAAATCGGTCGCACCCGCCTGCAGTCCAATCAGTCGCAGCGTACGCCCATCTGGTAACAGATCGATATGCGCAACCGCCGGATCGCCAAGTGCAATAAATGGTGACGAAGCTGGTGGTAACGGTCGACGCAGGGTGAGCAGTCGAGACTGACCAACCAGCAACTCCAATCGCCCCGCCACGACCGGCCGCTCCAGCGCCTCCAGCGGCCCCAAGCCGCTCGTGGATGCCTGCGGCTCACGCCCACTCTCTCGCTCCACCACCGGCAACTCGGGCTGGACAGTATGCGGCTCCCAATCAACCGTTGGCGGCGGCTGCAGAAGCGGTAGCTCACGCACCGTTTCATGAACTCCAGTCTGCGCCTGCAGTGGCACTGGAACCGAAAACTCCCAGAGCAAATACAACGACAGCGATAGGACGATGGCTAGCCACCACCGCAGTTCACCAGGAATAGCAAAGAAACGACGGCGAGATGGCCCCTGAGGCCCCGTGCGCTGAGACATGCTAACGACTCCGTCAACAGCATGAGAAAAACCAAGCGACAAGCGTGCAGCGAATCACTGCACCAGGCCTCATCCGTGAAGCCTCCCTTACTTATTCGTTGGCCGAATCGAAATGTTAGGATTCGGGGGCAAGTTTTTTTCAAAAAACCTGAAATCGTTACCATCCCACTCCGCGGTTGGAAGACACGGAGGTGATGGAGGTGATGGAGGTGATGGAGACACGAGTCCGCGTATCCTACTTGCCGTTGAGCAGGGTCAAAGGCGAGTCGATGAGGGCGCGGCGTTCCTCGATTTGGAACGAACCCGCTCGTCCTGCCGGGCTTGCCGCCTCACGCGCCAGATGCGGAATGCCCTCGTCATCCAAATTGGCGACGACGGTATCCCAAGCAACCAAGCCTTGTTTATTTAGTCGCAAGCGGAGGAGCCAGCCCACTCGTTCTGGCCCTTCGCCGAAGCCGTCGAATACAAAATTCCCCAAACTGTAAGCGATCAGTTTTCCCTTGTAATACTCCACTTCTTGGGTGACATGAGGGTGAGCACCCACGACGACGTCTGCTCCCACATCGATCATCATCCGGGCCAGTTGTTTCTGCCGCGCGCTAGCCGGCTCTTGTTCCCAGCCCCAGTGCATGTAGGGAATGACGAGGTCGGCGTGGTGACGAGTGCGAGCGGCTCGAATGTCGGCAATCACTTGTTCGTCGACGCTCCAGGCCACTCCCGGCCAATCCGGTCCCGCCTCAAATGATCGCGGCTTGAATTCGTTATAGCCCAGCAGAGCGATCCGCAGTCCTTTGACCGTTAGCATGTAAGGCAGTCTTGCCTGGCTGCAGTCGCGCCCACCGCCGAAATGAGCAATCTTGTGCTCGGCCAGCAAATCCAACTGCTCCAAAAAAGCAGCATGTCCAAAATCGCCACTGTGATTATTGGCCAGTGAAACGATCCCAATGTGCCGCTTGAGCACCGGCAGAACGGATGGCCGAGCGCGAAAGGCGAATGGTTTCTTGACCTCTTCCCCCTTCGTCGCGACCACACATTCCAAATTCCCGATGGTGGCCTGAGCCGCCTTGAATACATCGGCGAATTCCTGGAACGGATCGATGCCCCGAGCTATCGCCTGGCCAGGAAGATCGTCGAGCATAATATCGCCGGCATAGAGCAACTGCACGTCGTCCGCCGTTGCCGCTACCGGATCCAGCACTTCCGGCGCGACCGACTGCTTTTCGTCCGCTTCCACTGCTTCAGGCTTACCGAGCAACTTGATCCGAATCTTGCGATAATAAGCCTCCGCGGGCGCTCCTCCATGAATCTGCAGTCCGATCACTCCACGCTTGGCAATGGCGGCATCCGCTTCGGTGTAATCGACCGTCTGCACTCCGTTGACCCAGATCTCGACCCGCGGTCCGACGCAGCGGATCACAAGATTGTTCCAACTGTGAGGTCGAGCGGCGCGACTCATCGTTTCCGCATCCGCCTCGACCAGAAACTTATTCCGCCGCGATTCATCATACAGAAATCCCCAAATGGGACGATCCTTCATGATTCCCATGTCACACTGGTAACCACTCACCTCGTGATGATTAGGCACTCGCTCGCTACGAAATTGAATTCCAGCGTTTTGTCCTTCGCCGCGCAGCCGAGCCTCCAGTCGCAACTCAAAATCACCATATCGTTTCTTGGTACAAAGGAACTCATTGCGAGGAATCGAACTGTAGAAGGTACCGGCGACAATCGCTCCCTCTTCCACCCGAAACGATTTCAGGTTTCCCTCCCAACCATCCAGTGACTTGCCGTCAAAAATTGACGTGAATCCCGGCTCCACCACAAATTCATCCGCACGGGAAACCGACTGGAACATTAACGAGAGCAGGATGGCCACCAGAGTCACATGAATGCGCATAACAATATGACCTCGACAGAACGGGGGGGGTATAGGCGTCAACATCGTCCAGGAGTAAATCGCTGAAATTCAGGTCAACAGGACACCGATTGTACCGCTGCCGAACGACTGCTGTCACCTGCGGCGGTTTCCAAGACTCTGGTCAATCGCTGGCAGACGCATTATTCGCCGCAGATTGCAAAAGCAGCTCGATCGCCCGCTCCGTACGCCGACGGAACAGTCGAGCCATCCAGGGGCCAAGAATGAGCCAAGGTAATGTTGACAAGAGCGGTGCGACGAGTGGAATCCAAACGTTGACGGGTCGTTTGCCGAGCTCGCCCGTTGCCCAGACGATCAACAGGAAGGTCGTTGCCAGGAGCATGCCCAGTGCGATTGGAAAGAGGGTCACAAAGCGGCGTAAGCGGGCTACACCACCCAGCTCCGCTTGAATTTCAATCCGCCCTCGACTGCTCGTAACGCGCGCCTTCGTGACTCCACGAATGGCATTCTCCCGCGAGGACAACATCCCAGGTCCCCGTGCGGTGAACTGGAATTCTTCTCTCGCTTCGATCCCAAACCCGTTGGCGATGAGCGCGTCGCGGATAATCCGTAACGCTTCGTCAGCAGAAGCGAGGCAAGTGACTTCGTAGTGGTAGTCCATCGTCATAGTCCCAGTAGGTGACAGTTGCATCCACTGTAAGGTAGTGCCATACTTGCGGTACTCGACTCGCCATACGAGGGATGGCGAGTGCTTTTGAGAAACGAGGCTATCCATTAAGTTAACGGAGTTGCTATGCCTGGCCAACCAAGCTTCGATCAACCCATGATGGTGAAACGCAAGGGAAGCAGTGTCGTCCAGCTGACGGCACCCGCTGGTGAAACATTTCCAAGTACCACCACCGTGCGTTCAGTATCCGACGCCGCGAATGGGCTCACCTGGACCTGCGATCAGTCCGAAATCATCGCCCATGGCAAAAAACTGAAGATGTCCTTGAACGGGAATAATGCCGTATTGGACACCCCACCTGCTGGCCCTCACCTTGCCGCGCCAGGATTGGACGTGGGCAGCCATCACGGCGACCGTGGGCTCAACCTGGCCGGCGCCGGCCTCGCTGCCGCCGCCCCCACCGGCATGCTTTCCATCCACCTCGATGGTGCCGGCCCCAACATCCCCCCCACATTTACTTCGCCACCGTTTGGCTACATGAACTAACGGCACGTTTGAACCAGATCTCGCGACTCACTTTGCCAACTCTTCGGACCGAGTCGCGGGATCGATCATCTGCTGCAGATTCTGATAGTCACGATTCCGCGGTGAACGTTTCACTGCCTCCAGAATCATCACTCGAGCCTGCTCCCGATACCGTTCGGCTGGAGCGGCTTGCCCCTTGAGTTCTTCGAGTTGACTGAGAGCCAGCATGGTCTCAGCTTGCAGTCCATACAACTGAACCACCTCGGGCACGCGGTTCAATTGATTGATCAGCGTGGCACGCGCCGCATGCAGCATCTCTTCAGCCCGCTGACGCTGCTCTGGATCAACCATCAGCTGTTTAGCCAGCGTGCAGTGTGCAGCGGCTAACTGAGCATGATATTGCACAGCCGTCGTATGCTCGCGTGCCAAGATACTCCAGGATTCAATCGTATACCCCAAATTAATCAGCGCCTCATCGTGACGCATCTGATGAGCCAACCAGAATTTCGCCTGAGCCAGACGAAGCACCGCCCGAATATTCAGATGATCACGATCAACAAGCGATCCCTCGGGATCTAACTCATCAGCTCGGCGAGCCGCAAGTTCGTGATACCGCGTCGCCTCTTCGACATCCCCTTCCTGATCCGCCAACATCGCCAGTTGTGAATGAATCAAGCACAGTAAAAACTCATCCAGGACTTTGCCAAATCGAGTCGAAGACGCATCGTCAGCCTGTACTATCTCGACGTAGTAATCACGCGCCGAAATTAAATCCTCTCGAGCTCCCATCTGGTCCCGCAGTACCAATCGTAGTGCTCCTCGTTCTGCCAATGCGCGCGCCACAACACCTTGCACATAGAATTTCGGCCAGATCTGAGCAGTACTCCCAAACACCTCTTGCGACTGCGCTGGATTACCGAGCATTTCCGGTGTGAGCCGTTGCTGCTTACTCTCCAGCCATTCCCGACTCGACTCAATCGCCCGCGTTAAGGTCTCGATGGCTTCGGAAATCTCTCCCGCCTCACCTTGTACCAGGGCCAAAATGCGCAGCACCTCCAGGAATTGCGAACGGCACTCGCCACGACGCTCGTCATCGATTTGACTCACAATTTCATCATGCGTTTGCAGGGCATCAGCAAGTAGTTGAGCGGCATTCTGCAGATTACCTTGCAGTCGCAAACCGTTAGCCTGGTAATGCTGTGCTTGGATCTTGCGCAGATTCACGTCGAGATCATGAGGAGCAAACTGATGCAAAAACTTGGCCGCTTGCGTAGCGGATTCCATCGCCTTAGCGCGCTTATCCATCACGGACGGCGAATCCATGATTTCAACTGGAGTCAGTTGCAATAGGTCGATGACACCAAGCATCAAGCTGCGCGCCTGTTCGAAGTTCCGTTGAGTCTGCGATTGCTGTTGCCGGAGACGATAGGCAGCCACCGCGAGGGTAACCGTGAACAGCACTAGCGAGGCGATCGCTGTTCGCACCACACCGCGATGCGCACGACCCCAGCGAGCTAGCTTTTGGGTCGAGGAATCAGGTAGGGCTTGCACCGGTTCATCCGCCAGCCAAGCCTCAATCTCCTGGCGCAGATCGATCGCACTGGCATACCTCTGGGCGGGCTCATACGCCATCGCTCGATCACAAACCGCGCTGAGTGGAGCGGGTACTAACGGATTTCGTCGACGCGCACTGACCAGCTGATGATTCGCAGCTTTCAACCGCGTGGCGTCTTCTGCCGGGCCTTCATACGGTGCCTTTCCAACCAACAGCGAATAAAGCGTAGCCCCGAGACCAAAAACATCCGTCGCCACCCCAAACCGCGAGACTTGCCCGCAGGCCTGCTCCGGGCTCATGTAGGGCGGCGTGCCAACATACCCACCCTCCATCGTCGGATCGACCATGCCGTCAAAACGCTCGGCCGTGGAAGTTCTAACCGCCCCGTCGATCGTTGTATCGTCGAATGCGACCGTCGGTGTCAGACAAGCTTTCGCAAGTCCCCAGTCAACAACCAAAGTCTCACCAAATTGCCCCAGCATAATATTGGCTGGTTTCAAATCTCGATGGAGCACCCCGCGACTGTGCGCATACGCCACTGCATTGCAAGCCGCAATAAAATGACTCAGATATTTTCGCAAATATCTTTCATAAGCGATTCGCCCGATGTTTCCTTCGCCCTTCGAATCCTGGTTAGCTGGAAACCCGATTCGCAATTCCTGCTTGATCGCATTTGCGAGAGTCTTTCCCTCGATCAATCGCATGGCATAAAACGGCTGTTCGGTACCAAACTGACCGACCCCATAGACCGGTACAATACCCGGGTGCTCCAAGCTGCTGATGATTCTGGCTTCTTGATCTAACCGCTGCCGCAGTGACCTATCCTCGGCCAACTCCGGTCGCAGTTGCTTGATCGCCACATCGCGTTTAAGGCGTGTATCGTGAGCCAGCCAGACGATCCCCTGCCCACCCTGGCCCAACTTGTGGCGGATGACAAACGTCGATTTCAATTGCCGCTCATGCTCGGCAAGCAACTCCTGCTGCGAACGTTCCCGATAGGTTCGCCGACCAACAGTGGAATTCAGGCTTGTTTCGTTACCTTCACCGCCTCCCTGCTGGCTGTTCGGTTCAGTATCCGAACGTGGTCGCTTCCCATCGGCTCCTGTGGACTCCTTCGAATGGGAATCCTGGCGGTCACTCCACTCAACTCCCGACTCGAGTCCTGACGGCAAACTATCCACCGAGTTGTCAGCACTCGCAGCCAGTTCGGCATGCATGGCTCGCTCGATCTGCTCCACTTGCTCTGCCGTCAATTGCCGTCGGTCAACCAGCCACTGGGAGAAACTGGGAGTTCTGGCCGCAATCCAGCTTTCCATCTCACGCGCATATTGCTCTCGATTCAGCATCCCCATTTTCAACGCAAACATACCGAATCGAATTTGGCGATTGGCATGGTCGGAGTCTTCAGGTAATGAATCGTCCAGCGACGAGAGATCGGAAGTTGACAACGGATCATCCTTGGAAAGATGGAACGAATCTGGCAAGTCAGCGAATTATAGCCAGATAATCGGCCAGCGCGACAATCCAATCCGTCAAGCTTCTTCCCTGGTACCAGATTTCCACACCAGATTGCCAACCTACCGACGGAGTTTCACACGGAGACTCGGATCGGTTTCGCACAGAACGGCGCAAAGAGAATTTTTTCGCTTACTGCCCAATGCCCAATGCCCAATGCCCAATGACCAATGACCAATGACCAATGACCAATGACCAATGACCAATGACCAATGACCAATGACCAAACTTTCACTTGTGTCGCCGTGCGCAATAAACCCGTGTCGCCGTCCGCTCAGCGTCTCTTAACTCACGGCGATCGAGCGTCGCCAGGTTTGTGGGGTCCACTGGTGAGTTTGCCAGCGATCGGTGGTTGCGCATTCTCGCACGATCACTTCTCGAGCTGAAATCTCGAAGTACATCAGCGCTTGCCGATCGTCACCAAAGTGGCTGCAGTTGTCGACGTTATACAGCGAAAATCCGCTATCTTGTTTCACACTCTCGCCATTCCAGCGAGCCACGTTGCGCACGTGCGTGTGACCGTACAAAATGCCCACGACATTAATTCTGCGCAGAGCCTCGTAGTAGCCGCGTACGTCACAGGGATTCCACTCTTTGTTCTTGTTCGACTCATCTTCCGGCAGGCAAGGACCAGTGTAACGGGCGACGTCGATATGATGAGTGATAACAACAGGCTGCTGAGATTTTACGTTCTCCTGCAAATCGCGAATGAGAAAATCCAAGCTTTTACGCGGCGCGTACCGCCGAGCTTGTTTCACATGAGGAACTTGTCCGACGACGATTCCTAAATTAATGAAGTGAACCGGTCCCCAATCCCATGAGTAGTGCAAGCCGTCGTCGGAGATCAGTTTGACATTTGGCCGCTGGCGATTGCGCTGGCAAATTCCGTCGATCACGACGCCCTCACTACGAGGCGAATCATGATTGCCATGCACTTCATAGACAGGGTATTTCAGTCGGCCATCGCGGCCACTAATGCCAAAATCAGCTTGAAAAGCGGCCCATTCGGTGCGCACCATCTGGTCGGCGAGTGGACCATTTTTATCGCCCGTGTCGATGAGATCTCCCGCGTGAATCACTCCCCGGAGACTCTCCGAGACCTTTCCTCCTCCCGCTGTCGCAGGAATGGACTCACCGGGTAAGCGATTAAGAGTTTCTATGAGTCGCAGGGTGACATCCGTTGAACGCTCATCCATCTTCGACGGGGTTTGTTTGTCGGCGAGATAATGCGTATCACCGATCAGGAAGAAGGCCACTTGGTCGTCGCCGGCGGCCGGTGAGTCCACTGCGGGTTCAGCCCCTGAGGCTGCATGCGGAGCGATCGGAGTACCGAGATTGGCACGTGACCAAGTCCCAGCTTGGGACGGTGCCGAGGCAACAGGGCCCAGCAGTTCCTGAGTGGCCAGTGCCGCGGTCAGGCCACCGACTTGCCGCAAAAACCGCCGCCGCTCGGCGTCGTACCGACGTGATTCCTGATGGTTACTCACCTATTTCACCTCCAATACCAAGCTTGCGGAATGACTATTGAATTCAGGTGCATACATACATTGAATCTGAGCGATACCGGTTTGGTACTGCCCCTTTAGTTGCACGCGAGTCGAGTATTCAAAGACGTAGACACCCTTCGGCAGATAGTCGATGAAGAAGTGGCTGGCGGCATCGCGAGTGGACTCGTAGTAGCCCAGGCCATCTTGATACTTGTATTGCGACAGCACGTTGACCGGCTCGGTGCCACTGCCACGGTAATCCTTCAAATGAACATATTCCATGTCCCGATCCGTGCGTAATTCCAAACGCACGACCAGTTCGTCACCGACAGCCACGGGGCCCGCAACCGGCTTCAGCACCGGCCCTTTCTTGGTGTTTTCTTTAATGAAGAGGGCCTTCTTCAGTTTGAGCGGCGTGCCTTCATGCGCAGTCACCTTGCTCATGTCTTCCAGGTATTGCCAGTGGACACTGCCCCAGGCGACCCCGGCATCCGTTTTCTTGACCGTGATGTTGCCGAATTCCGGTTTTACTTCGCCGCGAATAAATCGCTGCTCGTAAAAACCAGTTCCCGCCTCTGTCTTCTCGGGCTTGATCGTTTGTTCGCCCAGTGTTACTTCAACCAACTTGTTTGAAGCGAGCACGTTTGTACCGCGCAGCAGCAAGCCATACACTGCGTCGGCCGTCGCCTTGGTCGTTTTCCAGTCCTGCGTTTGCTTCTGCTTGAGCAACCAGACCTTGCACTCTTCCACTGCTGTGGCATCCTTCATCACTTCATCAAACGCTTCGATCATCAGAGCTTGCGTTTCAATCGGCGCTCGATACCACCACCATGACAGCTCGGTATCGCGCCAGAATCGTCCCAGCTCCTCATTCGTCACACTGCGTTCCTTGAGCGACTTCATGATGTCGGTCGCCGCCGGCAGATCGCCAAGTCGTTTGAGAGCGATCGCCAAGTGTGCTTGCGACTGGCGATTATCCAGCTTCAGCCAATGTTTTCCGGCCTGTTTCCGGAAGTAATCAAAAGCAGCCTGATGAGGTGGCTCGATCGGCTTGTCCTGCAGGAAGAAGCTGCGGCCATACAAATACAACGCGATTGAGGCACTGAGATGATTGGCATCCTTATCCTTGGAATGCTTCATGATTTCGTTGTAAATGATCGTCATCCAGTTATCGAGTCGATCGAGCGAGACGAGTGCTGGGGACATGTCGAGCTGCACGCCGAGGTGGCGGAGTCGACCGAAACCAGTTGTGATGTAGAGCGTGATGTAGTCGTTTGTTGGACCACCGGGACACCACGACCAGCCACCATCTTGATGCTGCCGTTCCCGCAACTGCTGCAGCAAGCGAGTGGTTTCGTTTTCGAGTCGGTTTTTGTCGAAGAGAATACCAACGTCACGCCGAGCTTGACTCTCCTTGCGAGCTTGACGTAACCACGGTGTTTCTTCGAGCGTGACCGCCTTCAACTCTTGATTCTTCTCCAGCGGACTATCCAGTGCGGGAGTACCGCGCCACTGTTCAAATACTCGTTCGATCTTAGGATCGGACGCCGCAATATGTCGCGCCAGACTGTTCGCATAGAGCCGATTGAATACCTGCTCGGACGTCTCATGTTGAGTCTCCATCAGATAGGGCAGCGCCATGACGGCGTACCAGGATGGATTTGAAACCATCTGCACGGTCAAGCTTTCGCTTCGCAGGGTCTTCGATTCACCGGCAGCTTTCAGCTTCGAAAACTCGAATTTCTTCGTGCCAGCATCGCGGATCGGCAGGGGCAATGATTCGATCACGAGCAGACGGCGCGACAGCACCGGCAGCATCGCCTCCTCACCATCCGACACTCGACCCGTGGAGCCCACCGCTTTGTAAGCGATTGGTCCGAGTCCGTCGGGAATCGCCAGTCGCCAAGCCACACTTCGCGATTCTCCGGCTGGTATATCGAACGGTTTATCGGGCGAGCTGTTGCCGACCGAGGAGTCTACCGACTCGCCCGTCACGGCATCCGTCAATCCCAGTCGCACCGTGCCTTGCTGGCGAGTGGCCGACTGGTTGGTGACTTTCACGGTGAATTCAATGCTGTCGCCCTCACGGAGGAACCGTGGTGGATTCGGCTGCACCATGAGCTCTTTCGCCGTGACGGCTTTATCTTGGAGGTAACCACTGCGCAGATTGCGATCATGGGCGAAGCCCATGAATTTCCACTGAGTTAGCGCCTCGGGCATGGTGAATTCCAGCTTCACCTGCCCCTTTTCATCTGCCATTAAGTGCGGAAAGAAGAAGGCGGTTTCATTGAGATTTTTGCGCGCTGCAACTTTGCTGAGATCCAAATCGGGTGCTCGGTCGCCACCGTCGTTGGAGGTGGGAATACCACCCGGCTTGTCCATTCCATTCGCACCGTCGGCAGTGCTCTTCGCCAGCACCGCGTCCATCGCCATGGCTCGATTCATGCGGCCTGGGGCAGCGGCCATTTCGGCACCCATGCCGGCGGCCTGTGGAGCCATGCCACCGCGCATCATCATCCGCCCACCTCCCATGCCCGGCGCTCGTAGCTCTTGAAACACCTGGAAGTTCCAGAGATTGACCGTGAGGTCAGCTGGAAATGTTCGATAACGCAGATCAACACCTTCACCCTGAGCCCCCCACTGACCGGCAAGGTAGTTAAACGGACGCCAGCCGTTATCAAACATCACTTGCAGTGGCGAGATATCCTGTCGGAAGAACTGAAATCGCTGCTGCCAGGCATGAGGCAGGTAGGCGTCGAGTGATTCGTCATAAAGGGTCGCGACCATTTCGGCAACCGCCTGCTTTGCGTCGGGTCCGCTAATCACCGCTGTCCAAGTTTCCTTCTGTCCCGGCTGCAACTTGGAAACAAAATGCTCCCACTTCACCGTCAGATTCTTATTGGTCCATGGGACATCAACATGACGACTTTCCACATAAGCGCGATTCTCTCGCACCTGCGTCACGCGTACGGTGAAGCCACCACGATGCAGTTCCTGCACGGGGAGTTTTACGGTGGCTTGAGTCCGATCACCCGGAGTCCAAAATGATTGCACCAACTTCCCGCGATGCTCGAGCTCAATATAGGCTCGTCCTTGATCGTACCCGGTTCCCCAAAGTGCCATGAATTCTTCGCCCGGCTCCACGCTCCACTTCGGTCCCGCAAATACCTGAGGCACCTTGATGTTCAGTTTCGCCGCGGCAGGGTCGAGCACTCGGACAGGCAGCCGCGCCGTGACCGTCTTCCCAAAGCGATCCTGTGTCTCCAAAACAACTCGATAGATCCCCGCTGGAAGATTCACTTGCTTCTTGAGCTGTCCGCGATCGTCGGTTGTAAAAGCTTCCTCGAACACGGCCTCAGCAAGTTCCCAGCTGTTGGGATTGGCAGGATCGGTGGGCGGTGGACCGTTTGGATTCACCACCGGCGCCGGTTTACCGCCGATACCACGACCACCACCCGCGATCGGGCCGCGTCGTCGTGGGCCGGGCATCGGCATACCGGTCGAGAACTTGGCGCGGAGCACTTTCTCGGGCTGCTTCAGCCGGTAGACTCGCAGTTTTCCCTCCGCCTTCTGCCCCTCGCCATCGAGTGATTCCGTTTTGATCGTCAGCTCCACCGCCTTTCCCGCCGCTTGCCAATCGTCAGCTCCGACCTCCGCCTTGAGTGCGGTATAACCGACGTTGATGGAGCGACTACCGGTGCGAGTTTCGCCGGTACCATCGGTGACATCCGCCGAGATACTGTAGTGGAACGTCGGCTCATCCTTTTCTGCGACCGAGCGATCCGGCTTGGCAACGAATTCGATATTAAACGAGCCATCCACACCCGTTTCGGCGGTGCCGTGAGCAATCTCTTGACTGCCACCTTGTGGCTGACGCCACCAGAACATCCAGCCCCACCAGATCGGATAACGCACTTCGCGCGTCACTCGATAACGCACCTTCGCTCCATCGACCACGGCACCGGTGTAGGCGGTCGCCTGGCCCTTGAGTTGCACTTGTTCGTTGAGCTTAGGAGCGACGGCGGGCGCCTTGAGTTCAACTTTAAACTTGGGTCGCTTGTACTCTTCCACCGAAATCTGCGTACCGCCCACCTGCGGCCCTTGAATGTTGATCATCATGCGACCGGTAACTCGATCACGCGGCGCGGTGAAGCTGCCACTGATCGAGCCATAGTCGTTGGTTCGCTGAGTGCGCCGTTCGATTTCCTTGCCGTTCGGGTCAAGGAAGAGAACGGTGATATCTCGCTTGGCAACCGCTAGATAGTTGTCTGCTCCCTGATTCACCTGGACGCAGATGCCTTTGTAGTTAATCGTTTGACCGGGTCGATAGATCGAGCGATCGGTGAACAGAATCACCTGCTCGGGGTTCTGCGGAATCTGCTGTCGTCCAAAGCTGAAGAAGTCATTGCCCGCGGCGATTTGATGACCGTTGTGTTCAGCCAGCAGCAGCACCCGATGATTTTCTCGGCCGGGAGCGGAGAACAGACCATTGGCGTTGGTCTTCACCGCGGGGCCTTCTTGAATGGCATTGTTTTGATTCGAACGATACCAGACGCGGACATTCGCGTCCGCAAGCGGTTCACCCGAAAGTGCGTCGAGCACGAAACCGTCCACTTGCGTACTCGTGTAAGCATGGCGAGTGACCAGGGCCAGTTTGCTCACCCACACATCGCAGTAAGAAACATGGTTGTTTGCCACATCCGAAAAGTTCGGCTGATGACTGGCCAGGACGACGTAATAACCAGGTGCCAGATTCTTCGGCAGTTCAACCTGCTCGGTATCTAACTGATAATCCTCGGTCGCTGGCAGATCCACTTTCCATTCCACATCGGGCTTGCGCTGCAGAAGTTGACTTTGATCCTCAGGAGTCCACTGCTCCGGCCGGTAACGATTGGGCGTTAAGCGACTAACCCAGTCCAGTTTCAGCAAGCGGAAGTAGGCGACGCGGATGTTGCGATACTGCACATCGATCGTTGGCCACGGCTCATTCCAGACTCGCTCCGTCGCGATGCTCACTCCTGGTGCTTCGATTTCCTTGACAAGGTTACCGCACAGTTTTCCACCCGCACTTTCGGGAAAGGCCTTGTGGCCCTGGCTGGCGACCTGATGAGCATCGAGTAGCTGATTGTCTTCGCGGAGAGTGCTGGCCCAGTGAAAGCGGGCCATCGCCGATAACTCATGCTTGGCATTTTGTTCCGCGAAGCGTTTCAAGGCAGCGATATAACGAGCTCGCTTTTCCTCCCCCACCGCTTTGTTATTCGCGAATTTCAAACGCTCCAGGTCGGCATCGAGTCGAGCGGCGGGCTCCTGGTCGTTTTGGTGGAAGGCCAGCAGTTTTTGGTAGAGCCGAATCGCTTTCAGGGTCGGCGAGTCTTCATCGGTAGACTCAACTTTCCACGTCATAAAATCCGCCATCGGACCGAAGACCGGACCATCTGCGGATAGTTCAAAGGCATCCTCTGACTTAGCTCCCGCCTGTTCGCCGGACGCGTAGAACTCCAGTGCATGATGAACGAGAAAGTCATATAGCGTCGGACGATAACTGTCACTAACCGTACCAGGCTCAATCAAATCATTCCAAGCGTTGATCGGCGTTGCCTGGAGCAGTTTTTCAGCCGTGAGTGAAGTGGTGAAATGCTTGTCAATTTCCGCGAAGAGTCGGGGCAGATCCCAGGTGGTAAAGTCTTTGCTTGGAGCTTGCTGAGTGGCGGTACGCTGCATGAAACGCCAGCGATTCTGCTGGAAGTAATGCCAGTACCAGGTCGCCAATAACGCCTGGGCGACCGGCTTGGCATCGTCCGGCAACTTGGCGATCTCGACTTCCATGCGCGTGATTCGCTCTTCCGGTTTGTTGCCCTCAATGGTGCCTTCCAAGGCGATGCTGCGGGCCACCGCCTTCAGCGCCTCCGGATACGCCTTTTCCTTGAGGGCCGCTTCAATGATCGGCTTGAGCCGATCGATAGCGGTCTGGGGCAGACCTTTGTCGACCGCTTCCTGGACCTGCTTCCACTGCGCATCACGTGGACCAGCCAAAGCGTGCGTCGAGACCATGATGAGGAGTCCTAGAAGTAGAGAAGTGCACAGGTGGACAACCGCGAACCGCGAAAGTCTCATGGCGAACGTCCTTAAAGAAGAGCGGGAACGACGCAGAATCAGCTTGAATATCGAAAGGAACCGGGAAAAGTCAATCAATGAGCAAGGTTGGAAACAATGAGCACTCCGAGTCCGTTCGGTGGACAGCTTAGACGATCGAGGCGTGAAAATCGTTCCCTAGAAATCGCGAATTTTTTCTCCAAGGCTGCAGGCTGGAGGCTGCAGGCGGGAGGCGGGAGGCAACATTTTTCGCTCGTGCATTTCGCCGCCCGAACCCCGAACCCCGAACCCTCATCCTTCCCCCCTACTCGTCGTGTGATTCGAAACTACGGTCGGAGGTCATTAGTTTGTAGAAGCAATGGAGGGTGGCCGCGATGATCACACCCCAGACGAAGATCAGAAAAACCAGCGCGTTCGTAGTCATGCGATAGCTCCTGCGGCAGCCCGCCGCTTCCAGGCAATTCGAACCAGTAGCGAGAAAAAGGCAAACGCGACGACCATGGCGATGCGATCCAAATTCCGCCAGAACGGCAATTGACCATTTAGTGCCAGGTCCGCTCGCAACGCCTCTAATTCCTTATCTCGACTGGCCTTCAACTCGACCCCCGTCATGGCGTTCTCATCGGGTTTCACATTGGTGAGATGAACACCCGACCCCGTTTTCGATTTCTCAGCCTGATCCGCCGCTCCATTCCGCTTCTCCATCGCCTCGATCTTGGCTTCCAAATCGGCTCGCGCTTTCGTCAGGTCGGCATGGGTTAATTTACCGATGATGCTATCGGGCGAGAAACGCCAGGCCGGTGCTGGCTGACCTGCCTGCTTGGCTTCCTGGGACTGGCGATAGTAGCCATCCCAGCCTCCTTCCGGCTGGAAGAAGGAACCGAGCAGGATCAGTCCCAAGAATACGGGCGTGACATATTTGATGATGAAATAGAAGATCTTGGGAATCTTGAGCTCCGCACCTTTTTTCAATTCCTCCCAGCCACGCTCGATGCCGAATACCCAGCCGAACAAAATCGCTTCTAAAAGCGCGAAGACAACCAGTGCAAATGTGCCCGCCCAGTAATCGAATTCATCAAAGAAGGTGCTCTGCCGCAGAACCGCCACGGGAATCGCCAGTGGCAACAGCATTAAGCCGAACGTCCACGCACTGCCGGCGCGCGAGAACTTAAACTCCGTCTGCAGGAATGCCATGATCGGCTGGCCCATCGCCAGCGAACTCGTGATGGCGGCGAAGAACAGCAAACCGAACCACATAAAGCCGGCGTAGGGTGCCAAAAATCCCCACTTCTGAAACAGTGTCGGGAAAACAAGAAAGCCCAGTTCAAAGCCGGAACCGCCGGCCGTTTTCGCCTGCACCGTTTCCAGGCCCAAATAAGCGACTGCAATCGGTAATAGAATCGAACCCCCAATGATCACTTCACAGAATTCATTCGTCCACGCAGCCGTGGCACCGGTGAGTGCGACGTCGTCCGTTTCGCGCAAATACGATGCGTAGCAATGAATCGAACCCATGCCGATCGAAAGCGTAAAGAAAATCTGACCAGCCGCTGCCAGCCAAACGGCCGGATTCGAAATCGCCTCAAACCGTGGATTCCAAACGAAATTGAGTCCCTCGAGCGGACTCGCACGGGCCTCAACGTCGGTCCAAAATCCAGGTGCCACTCCCGGTTGATCCGGTGTAATCAGCAACCCGCGCACCGCCAGCAGCATGCCAAACACAATCAAGAGCGGCATCCCAACTTTACAGACTAGTTCGATTCCACGTGCCAGTCCACGCGAGAGAATGAAAACGTTGAGCAGCAGGCACAAAGCAAACACGGCAATGCCCCAGCTGCTGAATGCAAACAGCTGCCCCGGCCGTTCCCCAGTCATGTTCGCGAAAAACGAACCCGCATCAACTCGGCCAAAACCACCAAACGCCGAAAAGACTGAATAGGAAATCGTCCAGGATTCAATGTACAGGTAATAAGCGGCGATGATGAGGTTCGTCCAAAGTCCAAACACTCCGAAATACTTCCAGATGCGGCCTTTGCCCATCGCATCGAACGCACCTGGCGACGAGTGATGACCGTGGCGGCCGGCAAAGCGCCCCATCGTCCATTCGACCCAGATGAGCGGTAATCCGATGACGATTAGCGCGACCAGGTACGGAATCAAGAACGCTCCACCACCATTCTTGGCAGCTTGAGCAGGAAAGCGGAGGAAATTGCCGAGTCCGACGGCGTTTCCCGCCATCGCCAAGACCAACCCTAGACGGGAGGCCCATCGTTCCTTATGCGCCATGTTACGCCTACCCCTTTGAACCCCTGAAGACTCATCGCAGCCACACTATTTCCGCCTGAAATCGCTCGCAAACTATTACTAAAGACTGTAGTTAAGTCAACCGGTTAAGAGGCTCCGGCAGAGTTTGAGTGTCGAGGTTTTCCGGGTACAGGTCGGCGATCGATTCGGCATCGATTCAGGATCACCGCATCAGGGCTTCTGTAGCGCGGCCCAGCGTTTTTCGATCGCCGTGACCGTCGCTTGGGTACGAAAATCAACGATCTTGCGGCCCCATGCCACCGTTTTCTCGATCGGCGCCAGTGGCACTCCGTTGATCTTAAAGTTACCAGCCGCCACGCGCTGCTTCATCCGCAGGGCCTCCGGATCGACGGTCGCCACCAAGGCAGAAATCGCAAAATCGTCGTGAAGTCCCTCGTCCGTCTGCTGCACTCCCTGATCATCCAACCACTTCTTCACTTCCGGATAGTTGTAGAATTCCGGCACATAGATGACTCGCGTTTTTTCCGCTTGCCAGCGCGTGTTGAGCGTCTCGGCGACTTCCTTCATGCCGGCTTGATTGCCGCCGCTGTCGCCGAGCAGAACGATGCGTTCAAAACCATGCATGCGATAACACAAACAGATATCAATTAGCAGGCGACGATAAGTCTCCTCCGATAAACTCACCGTCGTCGGATACTTCATATGCAGATCGGGAGGATCGATATTGCCCTCGGGTACAAAGCCAATGATTGGTGCGATCAGAGCGTTGCCGAGTTTACGCGCGATGGAGTCCGTCATCGCCTCGAGAATTAAATTGTGTTTGTTCGCGGCCAGATAGGGACCGTTCTGCTCAATTCCCCCCGTCGCCACGATGACCGTCTTCTTTCCGGCACGCATGGCATCGCGTGCTTCCAGCCAGGTCATCTTCTCGAGGAACAAGGTATCCACTGCCGCGATCGGTCGGACGGTATTTGGGTCGGGTGCCACCGGATCAGGTTTCGCCGTTTGGAGGAGAATCAAGAGCAGCCCCGACCAGAAGATGCGCTGAGTGGCCATAGGGTCCATTTCCTTTGTATAGAGGTACGATCAAATGACAAAAAATCGGCCCAGAGTATAGCGTTGCTGGGGTTCTGCTGCGCACTTTCGCAGAGCTCTTTTTTAATGGGACGATGCAGGGGAATAGTTGCGCACCGTGATCTGCGGATCTCGTTTCGCGTGGTGAAGCCGCGGAAAGATTGCGCATCGTGAAGCGGTGGCATGGTGAAGCGGTGGCATGGTGAAGCGGAGGCATGGTGAAGCGGAGGCATGGTGGGTGAGCGGTAGGTGACATCACACCATGACGGGGCGATTCGCGACCGCGTGCCTGTGCAAAGTTTTTCCAGGCGATAGATCTTGCCTAGATTCTCCAGAGGGCGACCTGACAGGAACGATGATTACCGCCGCCGTGGTGATCCGATGATGAAGACGTGAGAAGGTACCTCTACCGCGTCTCTTCACAGGTGAAGAGACGGGTGCGGTACGGCACAGCGAACTGGATCAGGGAAGATCTGGATCAAGGAAGATCAAGTGAAGACGCAGACGACCGTGGCGAGGCGGCCGCGTTCGCAAGAAATTGCGCGGCTTGTCGTCCCTATGTGTGGCTGGCTTTTTGCGGCCGCGATACTCATCGTCGCTGCGGCGGTGACAACGCGCCCGGCTGCTGGTCAAGTACCTGGTCAGCCCGGCACGGGCTCAGCCGCTGCGACTGCCAATGGCGGCTCGGTTCCGCCGTCGTCGAGCACCCTGACACCAGCCGCTCCCGCCAGCCCTGTACCGCTCGTCGCTGCCAATACATCGCCCAACTCGGCGGTGGGTAACAACAGTGCGAATACCGGTGCACTCAGTCCAGGCGGTGTCCAGGGTAGCGGAGCGAGCCCGGCCAATATCGCGCCCGCTCAGGCCATCGGTACTCGCAGCCTCCTCCAAATCATGAATGATGGTGGGCCGCTGATGTATCCCATCGCCGCCTGCTCCATCTTTACCTTGGTTTTTGTTTTCGAACGGGCGATCGCGCTGCGGATTGGTCGAGTGATTCCGGGTCCGTTTGTGCGACGCTTCCTGGAGCAGCTGAATACGGGCGAGATCGATCGAGCGAAAGCACTGGAACTATGCGAGGAAAATCTCAGCCCGGTGTCGCGCGTGCTGGCGGCGGCCGTCAAGAAATGGGGCAAGCCAGCGGTCGAAGTGGAACAAGCGATTCTCGATTCGGGCGAACGAGTGACGAATGAACTGCGGCGCTACATTCGTCTGTTCAACGCCATCTCAACCGTGAGTCCACTGCTGGGATTACTCGGCACCGTCTTCGGCATGATCACCTGCTTCAACACCATCGCCTCGGCAGATGGCATGGGACGCCCCGAGCTGCTGGCGGGCGGTATCGGCGAAGCGATGCTCACCACCGCAGCTGGCTTGGCGGTCGCGATACCCGCACTCATCGCTTACTGGTACTTCGTCAGTCGAGTGGATCAGTTGGTGATGCGGATCGATGCCATCGGCCAGGAGGTGGTGGAGATCATTTCGGCCGAAGCGGAATGCGGTGACGACCGACCGGATCGCGGGGAACGCGGTCAGGAGCGAGACAAAGACCGAGACAAGAGCCGCGGTAAAGATCGAGACAAAGATAAAGCGGCGGCGTAAGCATCATGCCACTGAAAACTCAATTCGACGATCCGCCTGCACTCAATCTCACGTCAATGATCGACGTCGTGTTCCAGCTTATCGTCTTCTTCATGGTGGGCACTCGCTTTGCCTCCCCCGAAAGCAAGCTGGATATTCAGGTGCCACGTGTCGGCGATGCGACCAATGCCCCCGCCTCCGCCATTCGTCAGATCATCCATGTTGGTCGTGAGGGCCAGTTGTTTTTGAATTCCGATCGAGTGACTTCCGAGGAGCTAGGCCAGCGTCTGGCCGCGATGCGGCGCAGTTCGCGCGATCTCAGCATCCTGGTACGCGGAGATGGCACAGGAGCGTTTCAAAACGTCGCTGCCGTCCTGGCCACCGTCCGCAAAGCAGGCTTCTCGGATGTTGGCATATCGGTAAAAACTGAGCTGGGGCCACATGTCGCCAACGGCTCCGATCGAGCCCGCGACGCGGGGACTCGACGATGAACACGAGCCATTCGTTGGCGAGCGACGGGCTGCTGCTGTTGGTCGCCAATTGGGGCAGCATCTACGATTATTTTTTGTGGGGTTCGCTCTTCACACTCCTCATCACGCCCGTCATTCTTTCCCGCACGCGCTGGGGGGAGTCACGAGTGCTAACCATCTGCGTGACCCTCTCGCTGCTCGCTCATACGCTCTTCATGGTCTACGCCTATGCGACTCGAGTGCCCTATGCATCGTTTCCGATTCCCGGTGCACCAGCTGGCGATGGGCCGATTATTTCATTGAATCTGCTGGGCGAAGACTGGGAACCGGCCGGTGGCGAGCCTGATTTGGCGGGCTCGGAAACGCTGCCCCCGAACATCGACTCGTCGCCCACCGAGCGCCCAGCGACCGCAGACCGTGCGTCCCCGCCCGCGCTGCCCAACCACTTAATCGCCGCTGTTGAAAATGAGTCGCCCCCAGCGCCTACGAAGACCGAAACCGCTCGACCGCCAGAGCCGGTGCCCGATCTGATACCGACAGAAACACCTCAGCCCATAGCGGTCGTTCCCGAGACACCGACGGAGTCCGTCACGGAGAAGCCCAGCGAATTGGAACAAGACGTGGTAACGCAAGCTGCGGCGGAACCGCGTGCGGCTGAACCGCAAGCAGCGGAGCCGCGTCCGGATACTCCGCGTCCCGACGAATCGCGGGCTGCGGCTGCGACGTCGGATGCGGGGGAGAATCCCGAGGCGAACCAGCCCGTCGATCGCACGGTACCGCTGCGTCGAGCGGATCGGGAGCCGGTGCCGCAGCTGTATCGCAATCGGATGGAGCCGAGTCATTTGGGGATGGCGCTGCGGTATGGCGGCAATGAAAAGACGGAAGCGGCTGTCCAAGCAGCACTCGGCTGGCTCATTCGCAATCAGTCCGCCGATGGTCGCTGGGATCCGGCGCGGTTCGGTGCCGGACAGGAAAATCGAGCCCTCGGACACGATCGTGGCGGAGCGGGTGCGCACGCCGACACCGGAATCACCGCTCTCGCACTGCTCGCATTGCTCGGTTCCGGCCACACTCATCTGCAAGGCGAGCACCGCGAAGCCGTACAGCATGGACTTGAATTCCTCATGCGACAGCAGAGGACCGATGGTGAATTGGGCGGCAGCGCAGAGCTCTTCGCCCGCATGTACTGCCACAGCATGTCCACACTGGCGTTGGGTGAGGCCTACAGCATGACCGGTGACACTCGCCTGCGTCCCTTCGTAGAACGAGCCGTACGCTACACCCTGGCCGCTCAAGATCCGCAAACCGGTGGCTGGCGCTATCGGCCCGGTGATACGGGCGATATGAGCCAATTTGGCTGGCAGGTGATGTCCTTAAAAAGCGCGCAGCTCTCACGCCTCGATATTCCCGAACGCTCGCGGTTGGGCATGGTCCGCTTCATCGACCAATGCTCGTCCGGCAGCCAGCGTGGACTGGCCAGCTATCGACCCGGTGAAAGGCCCAGTCGCACGATGACCGCCGAGTCGCTGGTCTGCCGACTTTTCGTCGGTGTCTATCGCGACGAACAACTGCGCGAAGCCGAGCGATTTTTGTTGGAAGAACTTCCCCAAGCCGATAAAGAGAATTTTTACTACTGGTACTACGGCACGCTGGCGATGTTCCAAGTCCAAGGCGAAGGCTGGCTCAAATGGAATCAAGCACTCCAGCAACAACTGCTCAGCCGCCAGCGCACCGACGGCGATTGGGCTGGAAGTTGGAACCCCGATCCCATCTGGGGTAGTTACGGTGGTCGAGTCTTCAGCACCGCTCTCGGTGCCCTCTGCTTGGAAGTCTACTACCGCTACCTGCCGCTCTACCAAACCGCTCGCACCGCCCCGACAACGACGACCCGACGCTGAGCGACGGTGAGGTTGCAACCTGGGAGCCGTCATGCGACGATGTCGCGTCTTCTTTACGTACCCGACGGTTTCCATCATGCACGACACGACGAGACGCAATTTTTTGACGACAACGTTGGCGGTCACTGGGGCTGCCGCGACCACCCATCTTCTCAATCCGCCTACTATGTTTGCGCAACTTCCACCCGCAGCGGCCACACCGGATTTTCGTATTCAGCATGGCGCCATTCGTCAGTCGGTGATGGGCTGGTGCTTTTCTCCGATGCCGGCCGCCGAGCTAGCTCGGCATGCTCGGCAGATGGGCATGGTGGGAATCGAGGGGATTCCGCGAGAGGCCTATCCGGCGGCGCGGGAGTTGGGATTAGAGATTTCTTTGGTGAGTAGTCATGGGTTTGCGGAGGGGCCATGCAATCCGCGTTATCGCGATTTGGTGATTGAGAAACTTATCGATGCAATTCAGGTCGCCAAGGCGATCAAATGTCAGCGGGTGATCACGTTTACGGGGATGAAGTTCGAGGGGATGGATCGTGACCGAGCGATTCGGGACTGTTTAGAAGTCTGGAAGAAGGTCTTGCCGCTCGCAGAGGCCAGTGGCGTGACGTTATGTTTGGAGCATCTTAATTCGCGAGATGGCTCGCATCCGATGAAGGGGCATCCGGGCTACTTTGGTGACGATGTCGATTTTTGTATTGATTTAATCCGCCAGATTGGCTCACCTAGCTTTCGCTTACTGTTTGATATTTATCATGTGTCAATCATGAATGGAGATGTGATTCGACGCATTCGCAAGTATCACGAATACATTGCTCATTATCATACTGCTGGGAATCCTGGCCGAGGTGAATTGGATGACACTCAGGAGATTAATTACCCGGCGATCATGAAAGCCATTTTGGAAACCAATTACGAAGGCTTTGTCGTGCAGGAATTCATTCCTACCTGGAACGATAAAATTGCGGCGCTGCGACACGCGGCCGAGGTCTGTGATGTGCCGCGTAAAGCTGCTGCGGCGGATCGGTAATCGGATCATCTAACAACTAGTTTTTTTCTGGATAGGCAACTCTGTCATGAAGCGACACGGGATGCTCCCGAGGCGTTGTTGCGTTTTGGCCGTGCTGTTCCTGAGTTGGAGCTGCAGCTGGTTTCTCGGGGCTGGCCTGGAGCCAATCAGTCGCCGCGCGCTGGGCGATGAATTCGCTCACCAGTCGACCAGAGCCGCAGCGGTCTTGCGGTCGATAGATGGTCCGGATTGGGTGCGAGTGACGGCGGAGGCGGCTTGGCAAGCACGAGACTCTCAAGGTGAGGTGGTCTTTCGCGACCAGTTGTGGCTGCTCGGAGGCTGGTTCAATTCTTATGCCGCTCCGCCGCGTGATGTCTGGAGTTCTTCGGATGGAAAAAGCTGGCGACAAGTGACAGCTGACGCACCGTGGAAGCATAGTGATTTGCCGATGACCGTCACCCACAACGATCGACTGTGGCTCATGGGCGGCTGGTACAACGGACGGCTGCCGGGGCATTCGGCTAGTAACGAAGTCTGGTCGACGGGTGATGGAGTGAATTGGCGGTGTGACACCGAGAAAGCGCCATGGAGTGCTCGATTGGCGGCTGGCCTGGTTCACTTTAAAGGCAAGATGTGGTTGCTGGGTGGTACCGAAAATTATTATTTCGGCGACGAGCGTAGTTTAAGGAATGATGTTTGGTCCAGTGAGAATGGACGAGACTGGAGATGTGTGACCGAGCATGCTGGCTGGGCTCCCAGGGCCTATCATCAAGCGGCGGTGCTGGGCGATAAGATTTATATTTTCGGCGGCGGCAATTACGTGCCCAAATATCAGGCATATAACGATGTCTGGTGTAGCGAAGATGGCGAACACTGGACTTGCGTGACTGAGCATGCGAACTGGTCACCAAGGATGTGGTTTTCAGCGGTTACCTATCGCGATCATCTCTGGGTACTGGGTGGCTGGTCGAATAACCCATCACGCAACTGGGGTGACGTCTGGTTTTCACGAGATGGGAAGGAATGGACAGAGTTAAAGTCCAAGCAGATTTGGAAAGAGCGTCACGAGCATTCGGCGTACGTCTTTCAGGATAAGATTTGGGTGGCAGGCGGACATGCGCAGCCGCTGAGTAATGAGGTCTGGTCACTGGATGTCCCGCGTGATTTACTGGCCAGCGCGCCCAGCAAAGCAACCACGCCGACGGCGCTGACCAAGCTAACCGAGCCGGCCGAGCCGGCCGAGCCGGCCGAGCCGGCCACGTTGAAGAAGCGTCCGAATATCATCCTGCTGATCGCCGATGACTTGGGCTGTATGGATGCAGAGCCCTATAACTCACACGCGGCGCGGACCCCGCAACTCGCTCGCTTAGCGCGAGAAGGCCTGCGTTTTGAGCGAGCGTATCTCACCTGTAGCTCCTGCAGTCCGAGTCGCTCGAGCTTGATCACGTCGCGCTATCCTCACAACACGGGGGCGGCGGAGCTGCATCAGCCGTTGCCAGCCGACCAAGTGACGTTTGTAGAGCGTTTACGAGAGGCGGGTTATTGGACCGCAGCGGCAGGCAAATGGCACTTGGGACCGCACGCGAAAAAACGGTTCGATTTGGTCGTGGAGGCTGGGCAGGCGTTACCGGAGGGGACCAAACGAGATGGTAGTGGCTGCGAGCAGTGGTTACCGACGTTGGCGAAGCGGCCAGCTGACCAGCCGTTTTTTCTCTGGCTGGCCGCCTTCGATCCGCATCGTGATTACGCACCGGACACACTCACGGAACCTCATAGCCCCGAGCAGGTCCAGGTTCCGCCCTACTATCCAGACACACCCGGCGTGCGACGCGATCTGGCACAGTATTACGACGAGGTCACTCGGCTGGATGGTTATGTGGGAAAACTTCTCGAGGCACTCGACGAGCAGCAGTTGGCAGAGAACACGATTGTACTCTTCATGACCGACAACGGTCGACCATTTCCCCGCGCGAAAACCACGCTCTATGACAGCGGCATTCAAACACCCCTGTTGGTCCGCTGGCCGGGGAAGGTGGCCGCCAACCGTACCACGAAGTCACTCGTCAGTTCGATCGACATCGGTCCGACTCTGGTTGAACTTGCTGGTGCCGCCGCGGCCCCCACGTTTCAAGGACGCAGTTTTGCTCCCGTTTTACGCGACTCCGCCGCCAGCATTCGGGAGATGATTTTCGCTGAGCATAACTGGCATGACTATCAGGCGCGGGAGCGAGCAGTCTGCGACGGACGATATAAGCTCATCGTTAATGAGCTGCCACAGTTCCCTGGTACTCCGCCGGCGGACGCCGTGCGTGGGGAGACATTTCAGGAAATGCGCCGACTTCGTGACCGCGGTGAGCTCTCATCCAGCCAGCGGTCAGTGTTTGACCATCCACGAGCCGCCGAGGAACTGTACGATCTCCAGATGGATCCTCATGAACTGAACAATCGGGTTGCGGACGAGAAGTTAGCAGGCGAGTTGCAGCGTCTGCGGACGGAACTAGCCGAGTGGCGTCGAGCGACGGACGATAGCCCGCCCACGGTGCTACGGGGCGACCGCTACGACCGCGAAACGGGCGAGCTGCCGAAGGACCGCCCTTAAGTTCCCCAGTCGCGGGAATAGCGGAAGTCGCGATCGACGGTGCGATTGGATAGTTTTGCGATGACGGGCATTCGGCGTTTGTAATGATTGCGACGAACTCGCTCCATCACCAGTTCGATGAATTCGCGGGCAAACCCCAGTGCACACAGTTCCTCCATCTGATAACGCTCATCGACCCAGTAGTAGAGCATTCGATCGACGTCGGCATAAGCAAACCCAAGCTCACCTTCATCGGTTTGTCCCACCCACAGATCACCAGTCGGAGCCTTATGCAGGATGGCGGCGGGGATTTCCAGGTGCGCGGCAAAGGGGTAGAGCTGCGTTTTGTAGAGATCGCCGATCGGATTGATGGCCGAGGCCATGTCACCAAACTGAGTGCCATAGCCGAGCAGCAGTTCGCTCTTGTTGCTGGTGCCCAAGACCAAGCCACCGAAGGCGACACTTTGGTCGTACAACACCGTCATCCGCTCCCGCGCACACTTGTTCGCTCGACGCAACTGCGAGGCTTCCGGGAATTGCTCAAAGTAGGCATCAACAGATCCAGTGATAGGAACGTTAACACTCGGCAGTTGCAACTGTTCGATGAGAGTGGCCGAGTCGCGCCGCGTCTCATCACTTGACGTTCGATAGGGCATGGTCACTGCCAGCACGCGTTCCGGTCCGAGTGCGCGGACGGCGAGTGTCGTAACGACCGAGGAGTCGATCCCGCCGGACAGTCCCACCACCGCTCGACTAAATCCCGCACGCTGAATTTCATCGCGTAGAAACCGCACCAAGATCTGCTCGACCAGCGGTGCATGCAGCTCGAGTTCTGCCGGTATCTTGCGTCCGTCTTTGCCCAATTCAGTCATCATCACTCACCTTGAAAATTCATCGTGTCGGCGATGGTCATGATCGCGAGAGCGACGCCTGGAGCAATCCACACTGTGATTTTGGTCGTGATTCTAGCGGTTATTCTCATCGTGATTCTCGCTCGCCGATGTCTCATCGAAGAGGCGCCGTTTGGCACGCTGGAGTTCTTCGATCGTGAGCAGCAGTCGTTCATCGCGGCCAAGCGGAGTGCCAAGGCGTTGGCGACGCATGTCGGCGGGATCAACGTCGACCAGAGTGAGCGAAGAGTCGAGCGTCGGGGCTGCTGCGAGCACGTCACCGCCGGGACCGACAACCAAACTACCTCCCCAAAACGTCAGCCCCTCCTCCACGCCTGCACGATTCACCACCACCACGACCACGCCCATTAGTTGAGCGTAGGTTTGGGCGATATGACGATAGGTTTCCGCCGTGCGGATCTCGGGGCCAGCCAATCCGCGCGCCGGTGAATTAGCGAGGCAGATGAGCCAGTCGGCATCGTCGGCTTGCAGAATGGTGGCCACGGAAAGATGCCAGAAATCCTCACAAATAATCAGTCCCACTCGCCCCATGCGCTGACTCACTCCGGCACGAATGCGATGACCGGCCGCGAAGTATCGCTGTTCATCGAACATGCCGTACGTGGGCAGGTAAACTTTGCGATGCACGTGCGCGACCTTACCTTGCTCGATCCAGGCAGCACTGTTGTAGTAGCGATGACGTGCATCACGTTCCACGAAGCCGATGGCGACCGACATGTCACCGGCTGCAGCTACAATCTCTTGCAGCTCGGGGGATTCCGTGGTGAGGGCGACATCCGGCACCATGTCGCGCAAGTAGTAGCCGGTGAGCGATAACTCGGGAAAGACAATCGCATGTGCGCCTTGACGACGAGCGGCATCGATTTGTTGCAGATGCAGAGCGAGATTGCGGCGCAGGTCACCTAGCGCGGGAGCAATTTGCGCCAAAGCCACTCGACAAGGTCTCGAAATCATCAGACGTTTACCTGCTGCGAGATCGACGTGTGCAGAGTTCCAGCGGACGCTGAAATGTTGCGACTACTTCTTTGACGCAGCGGGCTGCTTGGACAAATGAAAGTAGATCGCATTGACCAGCTCACGTCGCATGGAACGGGAATACTCTAAGTCCATCCATAATACTTCACCGGCTTGATTCACGAGCAGTGTGCGTGGCAACCGACTCTTCGCCACCTGGCTGTAGAATGTTTTCTCGGCATCGACGAGCACGGGGAATTCGATCCCCGACTCTGCCGCTAGCTTCTCCACATCCGCCTCCACCGGTCCCACATGCACGGCGACCGTAGCCACGCGAGCGTCGCCAAAGCGATCCCAGATTTCCCGCGGCAACCGAGAAAACTGATCTCGCGAAGATGGAGCAGCGGAATTCCAAAAGACGATCACGGTGAATGGCTGCGTGAGCAGGGTGCGACGATTGTGCGTATCGCCCTGAAGGTCCGCGAGTTCAAAGTCAGGCAGCTTATCGCCCAAGGCGAGCAGCGAGGTGGCGCGATGATAATCGCTGATCTCCACCACCGGCTTCCGGATGGGCTCGTCGGGTGCCGCCAGCGGCCGCGCCTTGCCCGTCGGCACCAACTTCGCCCGCAATCGCTCAGGTTTTTCTGGGGCGGGTTTCGGGGGTTCGGGTTTTGGGGGTTCGGGTTTCGGGGGTTCGGGTTTCGGGGGTTCGGGTTTCGGGGGTGCGGGTTTCGGGGGTGCGGGTTTTGGGGGTTCGGGTTTTGGGAGTTCGGGTTTCGGGGGTTCGGGTTTTGGGGGAATAGGACTTTTCTCATCTGAGGCTACGGTCCGAGTCTGTTCCGAGTTCCCGTCCGGTTTCGCGACCGCATTCCCTTCGGTGGACCGTTCCCCGGTACTCTTATCCGTGACACCATCGCTCGGCGCTTCAGTATGTTCATTCGTACGGGGTTTCAGCGGGCGTGGAGCGACCGGCCGAACCTTGGCGGCACCTGCGCGACCGGGCCCCTGAACCACCTCAGAGCCGGCCGGCTGACAGCCCGCTCCGCCAGCCAGCATCAGGATGAGCACAAGTGCCCAACTCGCGTAGCGGCGATGGCGGGGGGGTGTCCACTGACGACCCGGCAACCTCGGACTCTTCACGCCGCGGCTTACTTTCCCAGTATAGGAATGGCAGCAACGCTGCGAGTTTACATTCATGCGCGGCTGCTCCCGGGATGGTGGGGCACGTCGACTGCTGCGGCAGAGTTTGGTCCGCATGGCAGTCGCGTACAGAATCGTTTGTCTTACTTCGTCGGTTTGGCAATTTGGATGCTGAGTTCGGCCAGCTGCCGACGTTCTACCTCGCCGGGTGCCTCGGTCATCATATCCGTCGCCCGCTGTGTCTTGGGGAAGGCAATGCAGTCCCGGATGTTGTCAAGTTTTCCGAAGAGCATCACGATGCGATCAATCCCCAGGGCGATGCCGCCGTGCGGAGGTGCTCCGTACTGGAGGGCATCGAGTAAAAAGCCGAAGCGCTCCCGGGCCGATTCCGCGTTAATTCCCAGGAGATTGAACACTTGTTGCTGGGAGTCGCGGTCATGAATTCGCACGGTCCCACCGCCCGCTTCGTAGCCGTTGATCACCAGATCATAAGCTTGTGCCCGCGCTTTGGAGGGGTCGGAGGCGAGTAGTTCGATATCCTGTGGGCGGGGAGCGGTGAAGGGGTGATGCATGGCAACCCAACGCTGCTCTTCGGCATCCCAGTCAAACATCGGAAACTCCACGACCCAAGAGAAATGCATTTGATTGGGATCGTACAGTTTGAGTTCGGCACCGAGCCGTTTACGCAGACCGTAGAGTGCTTTACAGGTCACGGGGAAACTATCGGCGACGAAGAACAGCAAGTCACCCGGCTGAGCTTCGAGACGCTGCGAGAGCAATACCAGCTGTGCGTCGGTAAAGTTCTTGGCGACTGGTGACCAAAGTTTTCCGTCTGGTTCCACTCGAAACCAGACTAACCCCTTCGCCGAAAAATCATGCTTCACGAACTCGGTCAATTCGTCGATGTCTTTACGCGAATATTTGGCGGCGGCCTGCGGCGCGCGAATGCCACGCACCTTTCCTTGGCTCTCGATCGCGCCACGAAACACGCGAAACTCACATTCCGCGGCGATGTCGGAACAATCGATGAGTTCCATGCCGAAGCGCAAATCAGGAGCGTCATGGCCGAACCGATTCATCGCTTCATCGTAGGTCATGCGGGGCAGCGGCAATTGCAACTCAATACCCAGCAGTTGTTGAGCCAGCCGAGCGATCAGGCCATCAATGATGGTCATGATGTCGTCCGCCTGAACGAACGACATTTCCAAATCGAGCTGCGTGAATTCTGGCTGCCGGTCGGCACGTAAATCTTCATCGCGGAAACAACGCGCAACTTGGATGTAGCGGTCATAACCGGCGACCATCAGAATCTGCTTGTACAGCTGCGGGGACTGGGGCAGAGCGTAGAACTTTCCGGGATGCACTCGACTAGGCACCAGATAATCGCGTGCTCCTTCGGGAGTGCTGCGACCGAGGATCGGCGTTTCCACTTCAATAAAGCGGTGATCGTCGAAGTAATCGCGCATGGTCTTAATGATGCGATGGCGCAGCAGCAGAGTCTGCTGCATCGGCTGCCGCCGCAGATCGAGGAAGCGATATTTGAGACGCAGATCTTCGCCGGGCATTTCCAGTTGTCCCGGAGTGAATGGCGGGTTATTGCCGGGATTGAGCAGCTGTAATTCCGTCGTCCGCAACTCGACTTCGCCCGTTTCCAGCTTCGGATTGGCGGTACCCTCCGGTCGCTGGGACACCTTTCCGCGGGCGAGAATGACGTCTTCGGACCGCAGTTTCTTCGCCTGGGACACCAGCTCTTCGCCATGCTGCAGCGCGAACACCACTTGCGTCTTCCCGTAGCGATCTCGCAGGTCCACGAAAATCGCACCACCCATATCGCGTACGGTATCGACCCACCCGCACAAGGTTACTTCTTGACCAAGATGAGCCGCTCGCAGCTCGCCGCACGTATGTGTCCGCAACAAAGGGCAGTTCCTTTCCAATCCGATGTAGGCAATTCCCACGAGCGATGATTCGCGGTGGTGGCCAATCCCAGCCAGCGGGGCATTCTAAACATTCGTTGCCGACGTGCAAAGGTTCCTCCCGCGTCCCCCAGCCAGGGTTTTCCACCACTTCTAAAGCGTAGCCGTTGGAATGCAGCGGGTCATGGGATAGGATACGGAACCGTGGAGGTCATGATCATGCGTGCGGGCACATTAACAGGAAATGGGAATTTTTTATGTCGATTCGAGTTTTGGTGGCGGATGACCACGAAGTGGTGCGACGAGGGCTGAAAACCCTATTCCAGGATACCGACATTGAGATTATCGCCGAAGCATCGAACGGCAAGGAAGCCGTGGACCGCACGGTACAGCACAAGCCGGATGTCGTCCTGATGGACATTCGCATGCCCAACGTCGACGGCCTGGATGCCATGGAGCGACTCAAGAAGAAGTCGCCTGAAACGCCCGTCGTCGTTCTCTCCACGTATGACAATCCAACCTATGTTGCCCGTACCGTT
The DNA here is from genome assembly GCA_044235425.1 of Pirellulaceae bacterium. Classification (GTDB taxonomy): domain Bacteria; phylum Planctomycetota; class Planctomycetia; order Pirellulales; family Pirellulaceae; genus JBJSXJ01. The sequence goes on along the minus strand of JBIIHW010000022.1, from coordinate 20,832 downwards.
TCGCTGGGCGCCTGCGACTACGTTCTCAAAGGTGCTCCCCGCAAGGACCTCATCGCCGCCATTACACGGGCCGCCGCGGGCGATAGTCCCAGTGAAGGCTCCATCCTGCGTCGCATTCGTGCGACGATGGCCAAGAAGCGTGAAGGCGTCCGCTCCGAAGTGCCACTCACGGAACGTGAGACACAAGTACTCCGGCACATCGCCCTGGGACTCAGCAATGCCGACATTGCTCGTTCGCTAAGCATCAGTGTGGAGACGGTCAAAGAGCATGTGCAGAACATTCTGCGCAAGATCGACTGCAGCGCTCGCACGCAAGCTGCCGTCTGGGCCGTCCGCCATGGCCTGGTGTAATCGAGAAGAAAACTCGACCTAGATTCGGTCCAGCGCGTTGATCCAGCGGGCCAGTTCCATAAGCTCCTCGGCGTTCAGATAACGGGCGCTGGGGAGTTTTTTCAGTTGGACGGAATACTTCATCTCCTCCAATTTCTTCACTGTGGCTTGGATCGGTGCCGTTAGTTTCGAACCGTCGGCCTGAGTGATGAAAAATGAGAGACGCTGCAGCGGATCATTTTCGGGTGGCGGAGTACGTAGAGGCATTGGCGCATCGATCGCCGCGACCGCTCGCACTAGCTCGCGACGATTGAATCCCAACACGTACGCCAACGCACCGCCACCTTCATAGCCATGCGCCACAATCCGTGAGCGATCAATGCGATAGCGTCCTACGACTTCTTCCATCACTTTGCGAATGAACTCCAACTCCGTTGGCTGCCAGCGGCTCGGGTCCGCCGACTTGGGAGCGAGCAAAATCAAATCCTGTTCCTCGCATAAGGTCTTCCAGCGAGAGACCAATTCCTGCTGCTCATAACCACCTGGCGCATGCAGCCACACCACCAGGGAGTAATTGGTTCGCGGATCATAGTTCTCAGGCACGTAGGCGATGCACTCATTCGCTTCCTCGGGCAGCTTGATCGGTACCACCCCCACGGCCGGCTTGTCACCGGTCGCGGCACCGGACGGATGAGCGGTCGGAATCGTCGGCGGCAAAGCCGTGGGCAATGCAGTCGGCATCACCTCGACCGTTTGATTCTTGTCGCCCCGCTGAATCTCTAATTTGATCTTCTGCCCGGGCTCGTAGCCGGCGAGCAGATTATGGATCGTCGCTAAATCCGTCACTGGTTTGTCGCCCAGAGCCAGCAATCGGTCATTGATCTGAATGCCAGCCTTCTCAGCACCACTGCCCGGATAAACATAGCGGACAACGACCCCCGGGCGATCACTCACGGTACGCTGCGGAAGAACGCCGAGGAACGGATTTTGATACGGATCGATTTTGGCGGCGAGCTCCAGTTCCGTCTCGATACGCTGCTCGCCGCGCTGTGCGATGAGCTTCACTTTTTCGCCCGCATAATAGCGGCCCAGGGCGAGTCGCAGTTCACCCAGTCGAGCGATCTTGGAACCGGCCAGCTCCACAATCTTGTCGTCTACTTTGAGTCCCACGGCGCTGGCGGGCCCTTTGACTTGCACATAGCCGATGATCGCTTCGTCAGAATTATTGTCTTGGCCTTTGAGCGACACGCCGAGCTTGCCGGGATATAGGTTCTCACGTTGCTTGAGTCGGTCGATGCGCTTCATCACATCCGCCAGCGGAATCGCAAAGCCGATTCCAGAATCATAGAGCTCAGCTCCGGCCGTCTCCGCTTGCTCTCCGGCCGGCGAGGGTGACAGTGGTACGAGAATCCCCATCACTCGACCACGAATATCCACCAACGGTCCACCGTAATTACTCGGCGAAATCTTCGCGTCCGTTTGAATCGCTTTTCCCCAGACTCGATTCGTGGCACTGATGATGCCCACGGACGAGTTAGGTTCGGGCTGATCGAACGTCCGCCCCACGGCGATCGCCCACTGTCCCACGGTGATTTCTTCCCGCGGCATGATGACTGGAACAGGCAGCTTGTCGGTCGTATTGAGCTTAAGCAGAACGAGCATGCGACTGAGATCGCGAGCGGCAATCTCGGCTGCCGCTCGTTTTCCATTCGGCAAGGTAACGAGAATCGACGATGGCTGCTGGGCAAAGTTAAAGGCACTCGACAGCACCCAACCATCCTCGCCCACAATCAATCCGGTGGTGGGCCCAGTATTAGCCAGCTGACCACCGACCACTTCCAGCCCCCCCAGGGTTTCAATGCGCACCACGGAACCAGCCACTCGCTGCACCGCCATACGCATCGCTCGCTCTTCTGCCTCCTCCAGATCCTCCTGCGCTGCAGCCGATGAACCAAGTGCGAGCAACATGGTGAGCGGAGCAACGAGCATCAGCAGCGCGTGCGTGAAGATCGTTCGCGCTGACACACCACACGGAATCGTAAGACAACAGTTCGCACGAGTCGCAATCAAACGCGACACAGACCGATAACGATTGCACGTGAGCAATAGCAAGCGAGCAGACGACATGGCATAGGTTCCTGCGCGACCGTGGTCGCCGACGGCAATTACTCAGCCGCCAATGTGACTTCGACCAATTCCTGTCCACGCTGCACGATGAGTCGTACGTCGTCCAGGCGATCGATATAGGTAAGTTCTTCTAAGAGTACTTTGCACGACGAAACAGCACGCTCGTTGACGAACAGCACCAGGTCATCCGCCCTCAATCCCGCCTTGGCCGCGACCGACCCCACCGCCACTCGATCTAAATACGGCGGCGTCTTTGCCAGCACGTCAGGCACGAGCGTCAGTCCGAGCAGATTGAGCGTCACGGGTTCTTTGGGCTTTTTCGCCTTGGCTTGATCGCCTGCCGAGCGAGGACGAACTTTACCCGCGAGAATATCATCGACCGCACCGACGAGTTCTCCAATCGGCACGGCATAGTTCAGCCACGTGCTGTTTTGAGCGTTCCGCAGTTCCTTGCCAATTAGACCCACCAGCCGGCCGCGACGATCAGTCAGCAGCCCACCAGGAGCACCAGGATTATTGGTCATCGCATCCAGCACATAGACGGGACCGTTGTAGGTTGTTTGATAGGCACCGCGACGAGCGGTGAGTGGAGTTTTGGCGGACACCACTCCTTTCAGCACGCTGGCCGGCTCATTCCCCGTGGCGACGTTGAAGAGATTAGAAAATGCCAGCACCCGCGCTCCGGGTTCCACCACCACGGCATTGTCCAGTTTAAAGTGAGGTAAATCGTTCGCTTCGCATTTCAGCACGGCCACTTCGAGCCGCGGATCAGCCCCTACCAGCTTGGCACTAAAACGCCGCCCGTCGTCGAGAATGACCGTGACCGCGTCGTCGCCGGTATCCAGCACGTAACTCCAAGCGGTCAGCACATGCCCTTCGGCCGAAATCAGAAACCCACTCTGATAAGCTTCCAGTCCTTTGATTCCACCCGCTCCATAAATCTTCACCACCTTCGGCTGCACGCTGGCTACGACCTGCGCAAAGGTCGGCTCCGCTGCCACCCCTACTTTTCCGGCTCCGCAGGCCAACAAACAGGCCAGCAACAACATCGCCCTCAGCGGCACGACGGCCAGCCAGTAATGGTTCCGCGAGTCATCATTCCGCGAGTCATCATTCCGCGAGTCATCATTCCGCGAGTCATCATTCCGCGATTCGTATTTTCGCCCGTTCTTGTTCTGCAAGAATTGGGGCCGTGGCGAAGCGTTGCCGAGCGAAGAAGGACTACATGGGGCCATTACGGGGTCTCCTTCGCGTTCGACCAGTCAACAGTTTTCACCTGCAAAACTCCAAACGTCTGGCCGGCGTAGCGGCATTCCCAGCGATGCGGGAACGACAAGCCTTGTACGACCTGATAGTTGTCGAAGAGCAGTTCGCAAGGATCGCCCTGCACGTCGGAGTACGATTCCAGAGTGCCAAGTTGGGCGGTTTGTGGGTCGAACAGTAACCGCGCCTCCATGACTTGATGGGTACCGACGAGTACTTCGGACGGAACGGGGCGTTGGGCCGTGGGTAAGCGTCCAAGGTAATACACTTCCCCGAATTTACTCGGCCCTAATCGCAACATGCGTTGCCATAAATGCAGGGCGACCAGTAGTCCACCCGATTTCGGCGGCGAAAGCTGTTCATCCAGATCCTTGCTCAAATCCACCTGAAACGTACCGCTCGGCAACTTGGCGGTGACCAGCTTTTCACCCAGCACGATTTCAAACGGTCCTTCCTTTTCGATCTCACCCGCGATCTTCCAGGTGGCGGAAGTGCCAGCAAAATCACCCTGCTTGAGGTGCGCGTTCCAAATCTGATCACGCTTCAATTCGTTGAAGTAGTAATTCACATACCCTTCTCGCTTTTTAATGAGCTTCGCGGCTTCGGCAGGAATCGGTTTCGGAGCGGGCCGATTTGCACCAGGTGGCCCGCCGGGTGCCGGCTTCGGCGGTACTGGCTTCTCACCTGGTTTTTCCGCCGGTTTTTCGGCAGGCTTTTCGGCAGGCTTTTCCGCTGGTTTGGGCGCGGGGCCGTCGTCTTTACCGCGCGGACGCGGGGGCTGGGGAGGTCGGCGTGTCAGTAGCTGCTGTAGTTCGGTATCGGTGTGAACGCCGGCCAGTCGCACATAAATCTCTTGCCGCTGTCCATCGCGCCGATAAACCAGTGGCACTCGCCACCCCTTCGGGAAGATTCCGAGTACGTTCTTGAACGCGTTCGTCGTGCCGATCGCCCGACCACCAAACGAAACGATTTCATCGCCATAGCGAAGTCCGCGGCGATAAGCATCTGACGACTCGATGATGTTCGTCACGATGACACGCCCTTGGTCATCTGTGGCCACGGTAGCGCCGAGCGTGGCATGGTCGACAATGCGACCGCTTTGCAAATGCCCCAAAAAATGCTGGATCTGATTGATCGAGATCGCGTAGCCCACTCCCACATTCACTCGACCGCGCTTCTCGAACGACCCACGACCGTTGATACCGATCAGTTGCCCAGCGGCGTTGAACAGCGGCCCTCCGGAGTTACCGGGATTGATGGCGGCGTCGGTCTGAATGCAGTCGGCGTACTCCAGCAGCGTACCGGCTGGGTACTGATAACGATGCACCCCAGACACAATTCCGTAACTCACCGTGGGCCGAAAGTCCGTGGCCAGGAGGAGCGGATTGCCGATGGCAAAGCACCAATCTCCCACTTTGACTTGATCACTGTTGGCGATCTCCGCCACAGGAAAGTCCTCGCGACCGAGTAGTTTGATCAGCGCTACGTCGCCCGTCGGATCGATGCTGACAATCACCGCGTCATACAGCCGCCCATCATTCATCCCGCATTTCATGTAGTCGCCGCAGGGCTGAACGACGTGAAAATTGGTCAGCGCAAAGCCATCTTTCGAGATGACCACTCCCGAGCCGCCTCCTTGGCCGCTTGGTTCAAACACGGCAATCGTGGGCTGAGACGCCTTGGCTACGGCCGCAATACGATTCTGCTCCGCCTGCCGCACTACGTCCGACACTGCGTCATTTTGAGCGACGAGAGCGGCGGGAAACGAACCGCGGAGGGCGACCAGCATCAACACCAGGGCCAGTCGAGTGAACCCGTTCTGTCGGCTCATTTCGTAAACCTCGCATTGCACAGATTTAAAAAGTCCGCCACGTCTAATTCTTCACCGAAATCGACGAGCAAGGTGACACGCTTTGCTCCGGTCAGATCGAGATCAAGTTCGCGGGGGCGATCACGCCCCGTAATCGGCTCGTTGAAGACCACCTTACTGTCACTTTGAATCACCAGCTGCACATGCCCGTTCTCACGCACTCGATCGTCAATTCCCACGGTGGCCACTAAACGATTGAAGCCCTTGGGAATGCGAAACACCATCGTCGAACGACTGCGCAGTGCCAGTCCTTTGTCAAATGATTGGCCGCCGAGCTGCAAGCGACCGCCGTCGAACCCGCGGTCTCGTCGCGGCTGATTACGCCGCGCCAGGTTGTCGCCAGCAATCGCCGATTCAAAAAACGGAATCCATTCCACCGAGTCCGGTTCCAGATCGCTCAAGTAGGACGTATTACCAACCGAAAAATCCAGTTTCCGCAAACTGGCCAGCGGAAGCGTTGCTGTCAGTCCCGCGACGGTATCCACTTCGCAGTTTTCACCACGCAGACGCAGTGCCTTTAGAACCCAAATCGAACCAGCCGAGTCTTCCAGGCGGCACCAGGTGTCAGGCCATTCGCGTTCTTCATTTTGGAAGAAAACGATGCCTTCCAGTTTCTCGCGTTTCACGGGAATGCGATCACCGTCCAATTCAAAATGCACTACGGCATCGGTCACTTCCTGAATGATGCCCGCTTGGCGGTCCAGTACAATGCCACTGGCGCCGTCGGTCGCTCCTTTGCCTTGCTTGCGAATGATGAGCAGATCACCCGTGGCGGGCGTTTCAAGCTGCGTGCGCCATAAGCTATCGACTTCAGCTTGAGCCTTACGAAGCCGTACGGCGCGGAGCGACCGCGAGCGTATGCTGAGTGGTTCGCCAGTGCCCATGCCAACCGTGGCTTTGCCCGACTTGAGCGTAAATGAGGCGGCGCCGATGCGCGAGCCGTCGGCCAGTTCCAGCGTGATGTCGGCGGCAGCCGGCGTACTAGTTCCCGTAAGCTTAAGCTGCAACACCTGACGGATGTCGATGGTCAGGGGCCCCGTGGCCGTCGCCACCGTGATCCGCTCGGCCGATAATTCCTGCAGATCCCCCGTTATCGGCGGTCCTGCCAGCCGAGTCACTTCGACGGGCGCAGCCACCAGTCTCTCACCCGCGGAAACCAGCATGAGCGTTGTCAGAAGCGCCGCAGCCATCGGGCCAAAACAGCGTCGAATCATCTCGCCACCCCTCGTCATTTCTTACCGCCATCGCGGGCGAGTTTGCGGAAATATTCTTCGATTGTTTCGCGATAGTGAGCGGGTAGATCCTTGCTGATCTGCTGCAACGCTTCCTGTCGCTGCTTGGGAGGCAGATCGCCCCAGCCCGAGCGGCTGCCGATATTTTTCGGATCAACATTGCCCGGCCCCTGCACCCCGCCGGGCGTGCTGTCTTGTTTCGGCGACGAGGGACTAGAACTGCCACCACCACTGCTTTGCTGTTGCTGCTGCTGTTGCTGCTGTTGTTGTTCCAGGTCCTCGATCATTTTGTCCAGCTTCGCAATGACATCATCTTCTTCCTGACGCACCTTGGTACCAGCTCGACCTAAATCCAGCCGGCGATGAATGTCATCCATCAAGCGAGCGATTTCGTCCAGCGAATCGGGCTTCAGCGGAGCGAGATCAGCTTCCATGAGTTTGGCCAGCGTCAGGTATCGACGCGGAATTTCTTTTTCATTCTCCATCAGCTTCGTGATCACGGGCAGACACTTGTCTTTTGCCAGCAGCCGATGATGGGAAACACTTTGGTAGAAGAGCAGGGAAGCGGGATCGACAACATCCGCTGGCTGCAAAGCACCGAACTGCTCCAGCGCCTCGTCGTACAGTGCTTGCTGTGCGAGCCAGCGACCGGTGTAGAGTTTTAAATTGTTGCAAATCAGCGGCGCGAGTGCCGCGTCTTCCAGCAGTGGCAGGGCTGGGATTCCTTCTGGGGGAAGCTGTGCTTGCACGGTTTTTTGCAATTGACGAGCGGGTGGCAGGACGGTGGCGACCGTTTCCACTAGTCGTTCCAAAAGTACCGCGCCTTCCACAGGCTGCTCATCCGCCGGCCAGAGTGCGGCGAGTTTATTTTTTGTGGGTTCATCAAGCTTCTGACTTGCTAGCCAGCCATCGAGCAAGCTGCGTACCTGGGCCGGTGTCGGTGTGGCCCACGAAGCCCGCTTGGCAAACTCATCTTGCGCCGCTGCCCGAGACGAGCAGAACGCGAAGCCAAGCAGCAATACCAGCGGAGCGATGAGTATTGAACGAGTCTTCATGATTCGTTTCCTTTACTTGTTTTTACCGGTGACGATGTCGCGGGTGATCCGCTGAATCTGTTCTTGCTTGTCGCCCAGCTTCATGATGGCATCGCGTAGCTCGGCATCTTTCGCCACGCCCACGGGATCGTTGTCGTCATCCAGCATTTTGGAGTAGCGTTTCGTACGCCCATTGACTCGCATCTGCAGCGCTCGAATCATCTTCAATTCCGCAATCTTATCCACGAGTGGATCATCCTGCTGCTGCTGCTGTTGTTGCTGCTGCTGTTGTTGCTGCTGTTTCTTCTGCTCCATATCCTTCTGAGCTTTCTGGAGCGCTTCGATGATTTCTTCAAGGGCCGCGATGATGTCCTCTTCGAGCCCTTGGGTCAGCTGCCCAACTTCGGTTTGACCAAGTTGATGCGCCACCTGATCCATGTCATCACGCATCTGATCGACCGTTTCCGGGAATGCCACGGACGAGCCTTCTTCCCGCAGCAGTGCCAGAGCGCGATCGGCTTCAATGACGATCTTACGTTCGTCGAATCCTAACCGACCTGAGAGCACTCGGACGTCATCGCCACGATCGGCTAGCGGAATCTGATCAAGTCGCTTAGTGCCCTCGTAGACCTTCAGTTGCATTTCGAGCATCTTGCGGAAACGGCCTTCGAGCGCGGCGAGCGTTCGCTCCTTCTCTTCCTCGCGCATCTGCCGCAGGATTTCTTCGAGTGCCGCTTTGGCCTTTTCGAGTTCTTCTTTGGCTTTTTCCTGCTCCTCGATCGCGTCTTTGCGTTTGGCTTCCGCCAGTTTACGTTCCGCCTCTTTCATTCGCTCTTCAGCCGCTTGAATGCGTTCGCGAGCGGGATTGGGGGGCTGCTTAGACTGTGGCGAAGGCTTACTGCTGCTATCGCTCGGCTTTCCTTCGCTCGGCTTTCCTTCGCTCGGCTTGCCTTCGCTCGGCTTGCCTTCGCTCGGCTTCCCTTCGCTCGGCTTCCCTTCGCTCGGCTTCCCTTCGCTCGGCTTCCCTTCGCTCGGCTTCCCTTCGCTCGGCTTCCCTTCGCTCGGCTTGCCTTCGCTCGGCTTCCCTTCGCTCGGCTTTCCGTCGCTCGGCTTACCTTCGCTCGGCTTTCCTTCGCTCGGCTTCCCTTCGCTCGGCTTCCCTTCGCTCGGCTTTCCTTCGCTCGGCTTCCCTTCGCTCGGCTTTCCTTCGCTCGGCTTTCCTTCGCTTGGTTTACCTTCGCTCGGTTTTCCTTCGCTGGGTTTTCCTTCGCTGGGTTTTCCTTCGCTGGGCTTACCTTCGGAGCCATCTTCGCTTGGCTTGCCACCTTCTTCGTTTTCTTGAATCTTCTTGGCTAATTCGCTAGCTCGGTCCGCGATGTTGTTTTGTTCCTTGGCGAGTTCCTGAGCATCTGCACCGCCCTCGGTACGTCCCTGAATGCTTTTTTCCAGTCGCAGCAGACGCTCGACTTCCTTGATGTACTCCTTGATGCGTGCCTGTTCGCTCTTCAAACGGTCTGACCGATTCTCGCTCTGCAGCAACTCCAAGAGATTTTTCAGTTCTGTTTGAGCGGTGTTTTCGCCCTCCAGAGCACGGTCGAGCGAGTTTTGATTCAGCAGTTTGACGATCGCATTGAGCTGGGTGAGGGTGAGTTTATCCTTCGACTGCTGCACAGCCTTTTTCAGCAGTTCCGCTCGTCGCGGATTGGAAGAGGCTTCGAACGTAGCCATGCGGGCCATGAGTTCTTCGAGTCGAGCGTACTTATCAGCGAGCTTGCTTTGCTTGAGGGCTAGCTCATCGACTTCGCCGGGGCCTTGCGGAGCGGCCGCTTTACCTTCGGGCTTCCCCTCCCCTTTCCCATCCGGTTTGGCAGTGGGCTTCACTTCCGATACGGGCTTCGCCTCTGGTTTGGCGACCGGTTTAGCTTCTTGAGCGACTACCGGAGCGATCAGCAGCAGGCCCGCCACGAGGTATGAAACCAGGGCGGGACCGCGAAACGCCGTCAGACGATCGAAAACTTGATTACCCACGGAACGCCTCTTCATGATGCGACTCGCTATTGCGTGAGGTCCAACAGTTGTTTCTTTTTCTGGAGCTTCGTGCGATCAATGACTTCGCCTTGCTCTTTAATTAAGGAACGAACGATATCGAGCAGTTCGTTGAAGGTTTCCAGGTCTAACATATTTTGCAGTACGGTGTTGAGCTCATTCAAGACGAGATCGGCTTGCTGGGCGGATTGATCCGCGGCGGGAAACGCCAAATTGGCATCGAGCAGCGCCTTCTCCAGTTCGGCTAGTTTTCGGTCCAACTCGGGAAAATCGCCCTGAACCACCTTCTTCAGCGGGTCCGAAATCTGCTCTTTGAGGCGATTCTTGCGATCTTCCGTGTCGACTCGATTGTTCACCAATTCCTCACGAATGTCCTCGAAGGAGACGGCAACTCCGAGCACTTCGCCCGCTGACTTCATGCTCTGCTGGCTCGCTCGTTGGACGCGCAGCAATCTGAGCGTCTGTGCTCGTTCGGCAGCTGTTTGCTGCCCCAACTCCCCCTCGTCGCTCGCCGCATCCGCCGGCTTCCCAGCGGCCGGATTCTGTTCCTTATTCTGACCTGCTGCCGCCGCCTGGTCTTGTTTTTGGTCCGAATCGGAGGCTTTCGCTGGCTCCTGGGCGGTCTCCTTTGGCTTATCGCTACCATCGGCTCGCACCAGCTCTGTTTTTACGCGGAGCAGCGAATCGCGCAGCTCAGTCACTTCCTCAATGATCTGCTCGAAGCGGCGCCGTAACCCCAATTCCCGGGCCTCCAGCAATCGCAGTAATTCTTCGGCTGTTACCACTTCCAGTTCGTACAATTCGCCGCCACCGACGTTGGGACCGGTATCGCCGAGTTTAAAGCGATCTTGAGCCGACACTCGAATACGCAGCTTGTCTTGGGGCTTGAGTTCCCAGCCCATCGGCTCGCTACGAAGTTCGCGGAAGTCCACTTCCGTGTCCACTTTGCCACCCGGCCCCAGCAGGAACTCGCGATTCTGCGATTGACGATCGTTAACTTGCAGTTCCAGCCACGTTTTCGCGATGCCATAGTCATCTTCAATTTTGCCACGAGTCGGGACGAGCACATCCGGGGTGACCGCCGTCCCGATTCCTGCCAGCCGGACATCAACTTTGGGCGCCTCATCTGGCACCGCTGCGATCACCACTCGATGCGGTCGTTCACTGAAGACTTGATCTTGATCGAGCAAGCTGATTTCAAACGTGGTGTTGCCATCAATCGCCGCGACGCTGTGCGAAAACTCCTGCGCCGCTGCTCCCGTGCCCGTCACGTCCAGCGTCACCGTTTCATCTTTATCGGGATTGTGAATGACCACTCGCTGGAGCGGCTTGTTGGTTTTGACCTTCAGGGTGAACTGCGTGCCACGCGGCAGTTGAGTGCCTGAGGGCAAATAATCGATCGTGCGAGGTAGCCAGGAGGCCGTCTTTTCATCCACGAGATATTCGGGAAAAACGCAATCCAGTTTCGTTTCTGTGACGGTCGGACTGTCGACCACTTGCACGGCATACGAACCAACTCGATGGTCGTAACCGACGACGTCAAATTCCACGGAGCTCAAAATGCCTTTGAACGGTTTGCCGTCGAACGCATACCACTGCACTCGACGCGTCCCGCCATCCATCTGTTCGGACCGCTCCCGTCCAATCCGCTTCATCGGCACTCGACCCCGATCACCATCGCTGGATCGATAGAAGATCGTACAGACCTCCGGGACCACCGCCGCATTCGCATCGGCCAGTACGCGCAGATTGAAACTTGCTCCACGAGCTACTTTCACGGGTCCGGCCTGAAAGGAGATCAGGGGCGAACTGGTCAGAGCACTCGCCGCACCCGTCGGTCGCTGCACCTCAATACCGACCACCTCAATCCGCGCACTTCGCGGCCAAGGTCGAGGATCGATGAGCCAGAGGCGTCGCGCGGCCAAGGTGAAGGTGTCGCGTTTCACAGCGGCCAATCCGATCAAACTCGCGACCAGCAGAATCGCGAGGAGGAGACGGATGACCAGTGGACGAAGATTGAACAGATTGCCGAGCCGCACCTCGGTCAGTTCTCGCAGAGCTTCGCCACTGGTGAATTTCAGCAGCTGAGGATTGTAATCCGCCTCGGTCGGTCGACGATTGGCCAATTCCACGGTCGTCACCAAACTGTCACGAAAGCCACGATAGCGCCGTTCCAGCAAGATGGCCATGCTGCGATCGGCCAAACGCACGAGCACGCGGCGCAGCACCTGTCGATACAGAATCACGGCCAGCACGACCAGGATAGCGATGAGCATGAACGCCCGCACGGCTTGCGGTAATTCGGTCGCGCCCACGAGGATCGGCAGGTAATCCAGTGCGAAGGCAATCCAGAACGTGGCTGCCACCCAAATCACAGCGGTAGCGATGCCATCGATCGTCACGTAGGCGCGAATGCGACTACGCAGCTTGGCAAAGGCTGCCCGCATCTCAGCAGGAATCACGGTTTGCCCGGATGAATCGTGGGGTTGTTGGTCAGCGGATTGCGATACCATGGTTCCATCATCTCCCGCACCGGCCCAAGTGAGCGGAGCGGATCGTATTTGGTCGTCGTTGCGGCTATGCCAAGCGACTCAGTCGTCGGATCAGCCACTCCAAAGATAAAACTCCACACAACAGTGCCATCAGCCAACCCATAAGCGCTCGTTCAAAACGGCGATCCGGGGTGCCGGGCAAAAAGGTCACTTGATCTTGCGGCTCGACCGCCTGACTGAGCGATCGGCCCTCCCCTGAACGGTTATTCGCAGCATCGAAGCCCACGAAGTATTCACCGCCCGTCTTCTCGGCTAAATCACGCAGCAGGGGATCATTGCGTTCTGGCTTTTCAATCTCCACCGCCGGCACTCGTACACGCACCTCTCGCACCAGCAAGTCGTCATCCCCACCGCCCGGCGGCTTCAGCTCGAGACGATAATCACCCTCCAGCAACGTGATAAACTCCCCCGAGTACATGCCTTCACGAGTGGCATCTTTCATTTTGGCGAGCTTGATGGGGGAACGCTTGCCATCCGGCGAGACGAGAATGGCGGGCACCTCATCGACCGTCAGAGGACGCAGCTGTGCGTCCTTGAGAATCGCACGCATCGCCACCTGATCCCCCATCAACGCTCGATCCTTGTCCACCATCAGGACACCGCGGCGCGAATCTCGCGACAATCGGCCTTGAGAGACCCAGCGCACCAGTTTGGTGTAGTACTGGTCGAAGTAGTTGTCATCCACCGCTCGGACACGCCACATCTCGCCGCTGGCCTGAAAGAACACTCGCCCCGCTCCGTAAAAATGACCGGCGAGATAAATGGGCAACGTGCCATCAATCGCGGTGTCAGGATCACCGAACCGAGCATAAATACGGGCACCGGGTTTGGGATCTTTCACCGCGTAATATCCGAATACGCCTTCAAACTGCCCCCACGCCTGCTCGCTATCGCTCGCACTTTCACCCAGCCAGAGAAACTCCGAATCCAGACCATCGCGAGTGAATTGCAGGGGCCAGGGCTTGTCGCCCCCGAAACGTCCCAAGCTTAAGGTCGCGGCGCCTTGGTAGAAGAACGCCACAGGATAGAGTCCTTTGATTGTATCCGCGACGACATCGCCCGGCCGGCGAGCACTCCACTGAGGTGTGAAGACGGGACCGGCAACAACCATCAGGCCACCCGCCTCCTCGGCCACCCAGCGCTCGAGCAACTTCACCTGGTCCTCGTCGAACGCTTCCCAATCCGGATCAAATGCGATGATGGCGTCATAGTCAAATAACTCGTCGGCCGTCTCGGGGAAATCGAACAGCAGGTCATGTGCCTCCTGCGAAATGCCTTCCACGCCTGACTGCAACCACACATCCAGCGTCGTGTCTTTGTCGCGATAGAGCAAGTTTTTGAGAAACTGATATTCACGCGACGGACCGCCCGCAATCAGCAGCACTCGATTCTTACGCTCCACCACCTGCACGCGAGCGACCTTCTCGTTGTCCTTGGGATCGGCGTCAGGCTCGGCCAAACTCACGCGCAGCTTGTACGTGATCTGTCCCGGCTGATTGGGAGTTGCTTCGAACTTCAAGGGCAAAATGTCGCCATCTCGCCCCAGTTGCACGCGTCGTTCCTCTTCCACCGTCGCCGGTGCGCTGGCATCTGCAGCGCTACTGGACGACAACAGTTCCACCTTCACCGAACGGTTCTCAACGCCAAACCCTTGCAGGAGCCCGGTCAAAGTGAATTTGTCGCCGGGATAGACCCGCTGCGGTGCTTCGAGGTCCACCACGCGTACGTTGAGCGGTCGCTGGTCCGAACCCAGTCCCACGGCAAAAATCGGGATGCCAGCATCTTGCGCCGTGGCAGCTGCAGACTCGTACGGCAAATCGGTGCGACTGGCAACTCCGTCGGTCATCAGCACAATGCCGGCTACCGGTCCGCCCCGTTCTTTGTTCACTAAAAAATCAACCGCATCACCCAGATGCGTCTCGGTACCCCGCGGCAACAGTTCCGCACGCCAGTCAACTTGCGGCACCACTCCCGCCGTTCCACTGGAACCAGCAGCCGAATTGGCAGCCGCCGGATCGCCGGTGTTCCCGGTGCCGGACCGCCCCGCATCCGTTCCGCTGCTGTCGGTAGCCGGTTGCCGCCAACCGATCGCCGCAAGCAAATCGAGCTGCGGACTGCGCAGTAAAGCCACACCGAGTACGATGAGAGCGGCGATGAGCGTTACTGCTCCGGCCAACGCAGTCCAGGAACTGTTCTCGCCTTCACGCGAACGACCAAGTCCCAGCCACGCCAACGCTCCCGAGATCAACGACACGGCGAATAGACCGGCGGCGACGTAGGCCAGCAGACGTGCGGCCGAGCGGCCCTGAAGTGCCTCTGCTTCATCGCGATCAGCTGTGGTTTGATTGCCGGTGGTGACCAGCTTCGGAAATGTGGCGATCTCGGCCGGACGCGCTTGCTGATCAAAATGATAGACCACTACTTCATGTAGCTTGCGAAACTGCTGCAGAAGTTCCCCCTGACTCAGCTCCCGCACCACTTCGTCGATGCGACTGGGTCCCGCCGCACCTGCTCGTGGCTGATTCGGCAGCCCCATGCTTTGACTTGTATCGACCAGCAAGAGCAGGCGCGAATCCTTGACCACTCGACGCTCCGTCCGCCGCTCTAAATCAAAGAAGAAAAATAGAATTCCCAGGAACGCTGTCAGTCGCAGCACGAGGAGGGCAGCGGCAATTCCAGGACGCAGTTCCACGGCATCCTTGCGGTACATCACCACAACGTAAGCCGCCACAGCGATCACGACGACCACCAGCAGCAGCCATTGCCACCACTGTGTCATGGATTGCAGGCGCGCCAGTTGATGGTAGGTGCCGGACGCTGCGGCGATCAGTAAGCTGGGCATCATCGGCATGCAATTTTAAGGGTTACAAAGGTGGGAGGAAACGGAGAACCATACCATCAGGCGCTGGAGGATCGATTCGCGGGTACCGCCGTCGCGCGGCGCGCCAGGGCGCGAGCGGCCGCGACACTAGCCGCGCCTCCTGCACCAGCGGCCGCAGCAACCGGATGATACCCCAATAAATAAGACAGGAACTGCTCGGCGATCAGCAGAGCGATCAAGAACCACATCAGCAGGATACTGCGATTGAAGCCGCTTTGATCTCGAGCGTCGACTTCAAACTGCTCCGCTAAATGATAGGTCGCACGCACGGGCGATAAATTGTTCAGCAACTGCTGCTCTTCCACTTGTGCCAAATCGCTCTCGGCAGGATCGACATTGAGAGCATAGCGGCGCGGTTCATAGGCCCCCACCAGCGTTTGCGACCAAGCTTCAAACAAACCGCCTCGCTGAGTGGCCGTGGCGGCCAAGCCATCTCGCCCCGGTCCCAACAGCGCTCGCAGTCGCTGACTGTCATTCGGCAACGTGGCTGCCTGCTCTTCGATCAACAGCCGTGTGCCAGGTTTGGCGCCAGGGGCTAAGAACGAAACCGCTGGCCGATACTTCTCGGCCGGCAACGTCAATTCAATCGGTTCCCCCACTAGCCGCTCATCGGCCAGTCGCCGCGCCCCGGCCAGATGCGATTGCAACCGCAGCAGCATGACGATAAAGCTCGGATCGGCAGCCCAATTGTTCCAGTCCGGCGCCAGCGACGTGAGAAACGCCATCACGCGCCCCTCCCCATACGTGCGACTGATCACCAGTGGATCACGACTACGCAGGCGAGCGGCCACTTGAATCGTCGAAGCGGCAGGTGGCGTCCAGCCCTCTTTGACTTTGTGAAATTTTTCGATCGTTACCAAGCGAATGAAGGAATTTCGTTCACCCAGGAAAACATTGAACACGGGGTGATCATTCACCTCGAGATCCGCCATGTCCTCCGTGAGCGGTGCGGCCAACAAGTCCGCTCGATCCAGTTCCGCCGGAAAAAATCCCTCGCCCGCTCGATACATTTTTTCGTTGATTTGAGCGACAGCGGTGTTGTCTCCCACGAACCATGCCAAACCGCCACCACGTTTAACAAAGGCCTCCAGATTCGCGATCGCTCGATCGTCTAGCCGGCCGATATCGAGCAGGTAAATCACGCGGTAGGTGTTCAGTTCCTCCAGCGTCGCGTCGCGCAGGTAAGCCGCTTTCTGCACCGTCGGCTGCACTCCAGTTCGCGCTCGTTGCCCCGGCTGGAAAACAGCCGTCAAGTAGTATGCATTCTGCTGGTCATCTGAACCATCGACGATCAACACCGGCTCGCTCTCTGGAAAATCCACGACGCACCAGCGACGATTGTCGGCATTCACCACATCGTCGGGCAGAGCGGCTTCCACCACGTGCTGTCCCGGCTTCGGAAAATAAACTTGCACTCGACGCGTAATCGTTTCACCGCCCTGGATCTCATCTACAATAAAGGTCGGCAACTCGTCGACCGTTCCCACCGCTCGCTCGGAAGGACCAGCCGCCGCATCCTCCGGTGCAAAATAGGTCGTGCGAATTTTGAGCGGCACTTTTTTGACGGCGGCTGTACCGTAATTCTTGATCGTGACATTTACAAATAGCGGCACACCTGCCGCTCGCGTCTCGTCCGCCGGCTCAATGTCGAGCACCGCGAGATTGCCCTGGGCGATCTTGGCGCAGTTGACCAGTTGCACGGTCGCTCCCGCACGCTGCATCTGCTGGAGCGTCTCGCGTGCCTCCGTCGGACGGTCCCAGTCTTTCGTACGGAAGTCCGACACGATATAGACGATGGCACTCTCCTTGGAGCCGGCATCGATGAGCTGACGCACGAGGTCAAGCGCTGGTCGCGGCCCCACGGATAACTGGCTCACATCAAAACTTCCACGACGCTGTTCCAACTGCACTTCGAAATCAGAATCCACCGTCGCGGCATTGAAGTCCGCAATTTGAGCCGCTCGACCAGCCGCATCCGTCCCTTGTTTGGCGGTGGAGGCCGCTTGCGAGAAGCGGATCAGCGTTAATTTCTGCCCTGTCTCGGCTTCCGTCGCTCGAGCCGCAATTCGGGAGACAACCTGTCGAGCCTGATCGAAGGCCGAGGCGGCGCCGAGTCGGTCCGACATCGAGTAACTGTCATCAACCAGGACATAATGGTGAGTCGACTGGCCACCGAACAGGTTGAGCCATTGTTGGCGCGTAACCCACTGAGCGAGCATCGCCACGATCAGGAGGACGGCGAGTACGCGAGCGGCCAGCAGGATCAGCTGTTTGAGCCAAATCCATTTACGATGTTTCTTGTAGCTACGGAGCAGAAAATCCATCGCCGCCC
Source organism: Pirellulaceae bacterium (assembly GCA_044235425.1). Classification (GTDB taxonomy): domain Bacteria; phylum Planctomycetota; class Planctomycetia; order Pirellulales; family Pirellulaceae; genus JBJSXJ01. The sequence goes on along the minus strand of JBIIHW010000022.1, from coordinate 3,165 downwards.
ATTGTACACGCTGATGCCTCATCATGTTGATCAAATGGATCAACAGCGGCACCAATGCCAACAGGAAGCCCCAAGTAAGGATGGGATGAACAAATTGCATGATTACTTCGGTGACTCTCTTACCGACTCGCGAACGCCGCTATTTGCGGCGCGTCGCCAGACGACGGCTGAGGAAACTGGCCAAGGCCGCATCCAGCGGATCGCTGGTGCGGATCAAGGAATAATCGATCGTATTACGAGCACAATTGCGACGTACCGTATCCAAGAACTCGCCTAACGCTTCCAGGTAGCCCTCGCGCAAGGCTCGTGGATTACAGTTCAAAAAGTCGACGCTCTCCAAGCCTTCAAAACGCATCGGACCCGAAAAATTGAAATCCAATTCGTCGTCGTCCAAGATGTGCAGCACCATGACATCGTGTCCGCGCTGCCGCAATAACTTCAGTCCCTTAAGTAACGACTCGGGGTCCGACAGCAAATCGGATACTACAATCATCATGCCGCGGCGAGTGTAGTTCTCGGCGATCTGATGAAAGACCTTATATATGTCCGACTTGTCGCGCGGCTCACTGACATTCAGCGCCTCGATGATCGACAGCAAATGCGTGCGTTTGGTGAGCAGTTGAGTGGAACGGCGGATCGTTTCGTCGAATGCGGCACAGCCCACGGAATCCTGCTGACGCAAGACAAGATACGCCAGGCACGACGCAACCGTGCAGGCATATTCATACTTGTTCATCGCTCCGCGACCATACCGCATGCTGTTCGACACATCGACCAGCAACATGCAGCGCAGATTCGTTTCCTCTTCGAACTGCTTGACGTAGAGCCGATCCTGGCGCGCCCAGACTTTCCAGTCGACGTGCCGCAGATCATCACCCGCCACATATTCACGATGCTGCAGAAACTCCACCGACTGTCCGAAGTACGGGCTGCGATGCATGCCGGAAAGCAAACCCTCCACGACATGTCGAGCCCGTAATTCCAGCCGAGAGATCCGCTTGATCGTCTCAGGATGCAAAAATCTTTTGGAATCGGGCATCGTTCGTCAACTCATCTTCCTTCGTAGGAGTGTTGGCTACCAGACGATCAATCACGTCATCCGTGGTGACGCCTTCGCTTTCCGCCGCAAAATTTACCACCAAGCGATGGCGTAGCACCGGCTTGGCTAAGGCCTGAATGTCTTCCGTCGACACATGCGTGCGACCGTTGAGAAGCGCCCGCGCTTTACCACCCAGGATCAAAAACTGAACAGCTCGCGGTCCCGCACCCCAGTTCACCATGTCACGCACAAAATCGGGAATGCCCGGCTGATTCACGCGAGTTTGTCGTACGAGAGACAGCGCATAGCGAATCACATGGTCCGTCACCGGCACCTCACGCACAATGCGCTGCAGCTCCTGAATCTCGGGTCCGGTGAGCACCGGCTGAATCTTGTCGGCCTGCACACTCGTGGTGCGCCGCGCAACCTCGAACTCCTCATTGAAACTGGGGTAGTTCACAAACACTTTGAACATGAAGCGGTCTTGCTGAGCTTCCGGCAGCGGATAGGTGCCTTCTTGTTCAATGGGGTTTTGCGTGGCAAGCACAAAGAAGGGGTCGGTGAGTGGATGACGAACACGCCCCACCGTCACCTGGCGTTCTTGCATCGCCTCCAACAGCGCCGCTTGCGTCTTCGGCGGCGTACGATTGATTTCGTCCGCCAGTAGAACATGAGAGAAAACCGGGCCTTCCAAGAACCGCCGCTCACGAGCTCCCGTCGTTTTGTTCTCTTCAATAATTTCCGTGCCCGTGATGTCGGCAGGCATCAAGTCCGGCGTGAACTGAATACGGCTAAAGGTCAGGTTCAACGTGCGGGCCAGCGTGCTGATCATCAGCGTTTTCGCTAAACCCGGCACGCCCTCCAGCAAGCAGTGTCCGCGGCTGAAAAGCGCAATCAAGAGCTCATCAATCACATGCTGCTGACCAACGATCACTTGTGATAACTGATCAACAATTTTTTGGCGGGCACTTTTGAGGGCTGCGATGGCGGCAGAATTGGCAACGTTCGAGGCGGGAGTATCCTGTTCGGATCTGGATCCTGACATGTGAAAATGGCTCCTGAGTGGTCGTGGGCCTGCGCAACGACGCAAACCGACGTGACAAGCCTATCATCCGCCTCCCAGTTTGCCTAGTTTCTTCAAATATTCCCATCAGGATTCTTAACCATCACCCACCACGTGCCTGCCGTATCACTTCATAGACGCGCACCGCCGCCGGCCCTAGCAACACCATCAGCATCGCCGGAAAGAGACAAAGAATCGTGGGAAAAAGCATCTGCACATTGGCCTGGCGAGCGTATCGTTCCGCTCGCTGAAAGGCTCGTTCCCGCAGCGTCTCCACGAATTGTCGCAACGCGCCCGCCACTCCCACTCCGTACCGCTGAGTGTGGCCAACCAATCGAGCGAACTCGCGATACTCCTCCAGCTGAAGCCGCTCGGCGAGGTTCTCCAGAGCTTGGGCCGGCGTCTCTCCCAGCTCCATCTCCCGCTCCACGAGCACGAAACACGCGGCCAGGGACGGTGTCCGTCGAGCGACTGCGGCGGCACAGCGGCTCCACGCCCGCGGAAAGGACAAGCCCGCATCCAAACACATCACAATCAGATCCACCAGGTCCGGTAAACCGTCCAACCACCGTTGACGCTCCCGCTCACGCCGTCGTCGCTGTACCCACACTCCCACAACTACCCCGCTACCAAGCAGCAATCCCACCAGTAGTATCGAATTCATGACACTCCTCCTTGACCCCCTCGTATAGCAAAAACTCGCCCACCAGGGGAGACGAACTTTTTTTGTTTGCGGCGAACTCGGTTGCGCATGGGGACGAGGTGATGCGCACGGGGACGAGGTGATGCGCACGGGGACAAGGTGTTGCGCACGGGGACAAGGTGTTGCGCACGGGGACAAGGGTTTGTTTCGCGCGGAGACACTAAGGCGCAGCGATGATCTCGGTGAATAAAACCATGGATGATCAGATTCGATCGAATGCGATGGTTTCAACAAAGCGCAAAGAATGCTTTTAAAAGAAAGATCCCGAACCCCCGCCCCCCCCCGAACCCCGAACCCCGAACCCCGAACCCCGAACCCCGAACCCCGAACCCCGAACCCCGAACCCCGAACCCCGAACCC
>JBIIHW010000021.1:0-93274 GCA_044235425.1 Pirellulaceae bacterium | reverse complement strand
AGGTTACAGCGGGATCAATCGACTGCCGCTCCCGTCCCGACCTTGCGTCGGGCGAAGCCATGACTTCCTTGGTTACCACGGCTTTTTTTTCTTCGCCTTAGGGGCGGCGGGCGAGTAACCGAGGAAGTCGTGGCCTCGACTGTCACAGGGCCAGTCGAGGGCGGATCAGGATCAGTCGAGGGCGGAGCAGGATCAGTCGAGGGCGGAGCAGGATCAGTCGATGGCGGAGCAGGATCAGTCGAGGTTACAGCGGGATCAATCGCGGGCCGCTCCCGTCCCGACCTTGCGTCGGGCGAAGCCATGACTTCCTTGGTTACCACGGCTTTTTTTCTTCGCCTTAAGCGGTCACAAGCATGGTCAACCCTGGCGGGGTTGTACGATTAATCTCTTTCCACTGGCGGCTCCAAAAGCTACTATTGCCGTGTGAACCGGACCGAGGCGTTTGCGTATTAGTGGTTATGGACACGTTATTCTCCAAACTTATCGCCGCGCTTGTGATCGTCCTGCTGGCTTTGCCAAATGGGATCTGCTGCGGTACGACCGTGAATTCTCCGCGGGACGGAAAGTTCGAGATCGTAGCCTTGGATCAGCCCGGTAGCGCGGGAAGTTTGACCGGTGGCCGCAGCCGTAAGGGGTGCTGCAAGCACAAGTTAGGAACAGCGGCCGGATCGTCTTATGACGCTGGCAAATCCCCCGCCTCCAAATCCCCGATCTCGACGACCAGCCCCTGTCACACTCCTGCTGAATCACCCGGACAACTGGGATGTTGCTGTGAAGTGCGAGCGGCCGTGGCGTCGCCGTCATCACCTTCCACCGACAACGCTCCCGTTCGCTTTATCGGCTGCGAAATGCTGCTTCATATCGATGCCGCTGATCGCCAAGCGATCACGATCAGCCGACTTCTTCCCTTGACCGCTGGGCCACAAACCGGCCCCGCGCGGCAAGCTCTTTTGAACGTCTGGCGGAATTAACAGGCCCGCGAAGCGACGCGTACTGTTTTTATTCTGCGATTGTTCAAGACATTGAAATGGAAGGAATTAGCCATGTTCACCAAATTTGTGAGAAAATATGCGCTTGTGTCTCTGGTGTTGCTAAGCGTTGCCGCCGGCACCGTGTGGGCTGCCACTCACCAAGTAAAAGCTTGTCGCTCAGGCGTCGCCGTCTGTGGAGCCGCTCCCACAGTTTGCTGTACCGAGCCCTCCGCTACCTGCCATGACTCTTCAGCCTGCAGTGAAGACTTGGCCGCGTGCAGCGAAGACTGCGCAGCGTGCTGCGTAGACTGCGCAGAGTGCTGCGTGGACTGTGCAGAGTGCTGTGTGGACTGCGCAGAGTGCTGCGTGGACTGTGCAGAGTGCTGCGTGGACTGTGCAGAGTGCTGCGTGGACTGTGCAGAGTGCTGCGTGGACTGTGCAGAGTGCTGTGTAGATTGCGTAGATTGTGCAGAGTGCTGTGAGGATTGTGCAGAGTGCTGCGTAGATTGTGCAGAGTGCTGCGCTACGGAGTAATCCGCGCTCAGAAAACAGCTGGGGTGCAACGAGTGTAACGCTCGTTGCACCCATGCTTGTTTATTTAGAGGTCTCTCTCAACTCGCCTAATAAAAATGCCGTAATGACGGGCGACGCGACACCAATGCCGCGGCTCCGCCGCTCGAGCTAATTATTCGCGGTGGGCCAAGTTTCAGGAGCTTCGATTACCAGGCGCTTACGCACCTGGCTATCAAATGCCATTGCTCCGCGATTCGTTGCATTGCTCCGCGACACCGAGTCTCTTCGCGAAACCATCTCCGCGAATGGATCAAGCTTGGTGCCAGCCGTGAGCATCACGCACCGCCACCATCGCTCGCAGGATATCGTTCCAGGTCTGCTGATTCTTCATCACATCGTTGGGGAACATGCAGCCGTCCCAGCAAATGTGCTGAATTTTGCGAGTGACATTGCCATAGTTGTCACGCAGCCAGAAGCCGGCGTGATGAGCGATATCGAGCTTGCCGTTGGGATCGGTCGCCAGGCAGTGACGACCGGTCTTGTCGTGCGACCCGGAGCCCTTCACGGTGGCATCGTTTTGAGCCACGTGGAAGTCGATCGTCCAGGGACGCAGCGCTGCCGTTAACGTCTTCAGCGCCTCATCCAGCACCGCTCGACTGTTCCACGCGAAGTCCTGTGGCAGGATCCGATCTTCGGGGGCGTTATATCCCAAGGTGTAAAGCAGCGTGTGAGCCATGTCAGCTTGGAACCCGAGGACTCCGGGACGATCGGTGAGTTCGAGCAGCTGGACCATGCGCCGCCAACTGTGCATCCCACCCCAACAGATCTCGCCTTCCGCCGCGAGTCGCTCGCCAGCCGCCTGCGCGACATCGCAAGCTTCTCGGAACGTATGAGCGATCTTCAGCTGATTGGCTTCGGGATCCGCGGTCCAGTCGCCCGGGCCGCAAGCGGAGTCGATGCGGACGACGCCATGCGGACGAGCGCCCAATTCGCGCAGCCGCCGCGCAATGCGACAAGCCTTGCGAACCTGCTCGACGAATTGACGTCGCTCGCCCTCACTGCCCATCGCCGAACCGCCGCCGGTGGGTGGCCAAACGGGCGCGACGACCGAGCCGATTACCAGCCCGCGACTCGTCACCCGCTCCACCAACCGCTTCAAATCGTCATCGGTCGAATCGATGCTCACGTGCGGATCGAACAAAAACAGATCCACGCCGTCAAACTTCACGCCGTCTACTTCCGCTTTAGCGGTGAGGTCGAGCATGGTGTCGAGATCGATAAAGGGCTCCGCATCGGGTGAACCTTTACCAACCACGCCTGGCCAGGCGGCGTTATGAAGCTTGGGAAAATTATTCTTGGTTTTAGTGCTCATGGAGGTGTTCCTTTCTCGCAGTTACTGCTTCATGTGGTCGCCGACCATCGGGACCTTCTTGTGGACGTCGGGACCGAAGTAACGCAGGCCCACGAGCGGTTCGCTGCCCGTGTTCTCCACCACGACGCCCTCATTGGCGGCAATGTGAGAAATGAACACTTCATCCTCTGTCTCTTCCCCGAATCGAATCATCGCGGGGGTCTGCAGCGGTAGCTTGCCCATGCGGCCCTTGCCCTGCACCGTGATCCAACCGCTGGCACTCGGATCCTTCAGCACGCACTTCGCACCCGGCTGAACCGTGAGTTCCTTGGCGCTGAAGAGCTGCTGGCCGTCGACATGACCATAGACGATCCACTTGTCTTCATATCCATCGCCGCTCGCCTTCTTATCGACAATCGGCTCAATGTAGTTGCTTTGCTTGAAATGCGTGTCGACGTTCTTTTCCCAGTCGAGCTGACTGATGATGAAGTCGAGATCCTGATGTTTCTCGGCGGGCATGTCCTTCACGAGCAGTTCCCAGCCGACATAACGACCTTCCACGATCGACTGGAACATGCCGAACACGTCGCTGCCCCACTGCGGCTCGTACGTGCAGAGTGACCCGGGAGCGTGCAGCACGCCGGGCGGGATGAGCCAGCCGGTGCCGCGCTTCAACCGATAGGCACGCGACAAATCGAGAATGCCATTGTCACCTTTGTTCCAGTTCTGCAAGCAGCGCCGGACATCATCCTTTGTCGTGCCTGGCTCCAACCCCATGAACGTGTAACAGAAATTGTTATCGACGTTATTGTACTGGGGTGGAAAGTAGTAGCTCTCCGGCTTCCCTTCCTGGCCAACCAGCTTCGCATGCTTGGCACTTTGGTGCATGTGATGAGGAATGGGGCCCATGTTGTCGAAGAATTTCGAGTAGACCGGCCAGCGGTTGTACTTCTTGTACATCGTCTTGCCGATCAGGCGATCGCCCGCCTCTTCCACCGCATCGCGCAGCAAAAACTGCTTTCCTTCGAACGATACGAAACTCAGCCCCTCATGCCACACTCGGCCCGCATTGGCCGCTTCCGTGGTGCTCGCAAACCAGCGTTCATCGATGCCGCCTCGGTCCGCTCCGTATGCATACAGATCGTTGGGATGTAATTTGATCCGACGTCCCGGATGCAGGAAGCTGCGCGGAACCCAAGTGGGAGTCAGCCGCAAAAGTCCGCCGCCCTTATCGAGCGCACGGTCAAGTACTTTGGCAATGTTGTCTTTCTTCACGACATTCGGCGCACTCATGCGAAACTCACTCCCTAAGAAACAGAAGGTATTAAACCGATTCGATAACCCACGCCATGCCATGCAGTAGTCGAGCGGATCGGGCGCTGGTACCGAAGATCCAATTTTCTACGCGGTTTTGTCACGTTGAGCAACCAGCGCGACCGCCAATTTCATTTTCCCGCTCGCCGATCGACCAGCCCATCGGCATCACTTGCGACTCGCCCAATCCGTTACCCGAGCCTCAATCGCTGGAACCGGCACCACTTCGCGGTGAATCCAAATTCCATACCGCAAACGGAGCGGCTCGGCGGACGAAATTACACGAGGAGCGTCAAACGACACTGAGGCACCCATCCAGCCATCGTCGCGTACATGATAGGGTACGGGATGAGTCGGATTGGAGGGGTGATTGAGCAGCGTGACCCCTTCCACTTTTCCGGGTGCGATCGGACCTGAGTAGTCCACCCAGCGAGCCGCCTTCCAGAATACTCCCGCTTCGTTTTCACCGGCCTCGGAGTTGCGAATCAAGCCACCGCCGTCCCGTACTCCGATCGTCTTCGCCATCCGCACCGCTACCATGCCAAAGGGACTCTTGCCGAGCGTCACGGGCTCACGAACTGCCTTGAATTCCAATTCCAAATCCAACCACCATTCCGCTGCCTCCAGCGGCCGAATGCGAATTTGGCGTCGCTCCTCTAGCAGCCTTTTGCCTTCCGGATCGACCCAGTCATTGGTCACGCGAATGCGCGCCTCTTCGTCTCCGTCCTCATATTCGTCGATCTTTCGCAGCACGATGCGCCCCAGCTTCCCTTGTGGATTCGCCGTCGGATCGGCCCAGAAATCCACTCCATTCACATCGTTATGAGCGACCCAGATCGAATTGTGGTGGCTATGAGAATGAGGGTCGCGCGGATGGCCCATGCGAGTCACCGACCGACCACTCGGCCCCATCACCGGAAACAAAAACGGTCGCCGTAAATTCGCACCAAAGTGATAGCGAGTGATTTCCACTCCATCACGCTGGATGGAGACCTGATCAGCCGGCAGCGGCACCACCTGCAGGCGCGGGATCGGTTTGAGATTCGGCAGCGCTTGTCGCTGCTCGGGTGTGAACGGCTGCAGCTCTCCTGGCGGCGGCACAATCGCCTGCTCGCTGGTCTCGCGGACGGCGGGCAAAGCGCCAGCTTGCTGGGCCCAGCACGACTGCACGCTCCACACGAAGGTTACCCCCAGCATGCCCATCATGACGGCCACCATCGCGAGCGGGACTTGTCTTAGCTGGGCACTCACGACCCATCCCCGACTGCTGCGGGTAGACATCACGGCTGCGATTTCTCGAACCGATCGACCAGGGACCATCAGCCCGCCGAAATCACTCATCGAGTTCATAGCTGATCTTGAGGATCTCAAAGCGGATGACGCCTTTAGGCGCTTTAATCTCCGCGACCTCACCAACCTTTTTGCCAACCAATCCCATCCCCATCGGACTCGTCACCAGGATCTTACCCTGATCGTAATTCTCCTCGCCGGCACCGACGAGCGTGAAGACCTCTTCGTCATCAAAGTCGAGGTCTTTGACGGTCACCGTGGCACCAAAGGCCACTTCGTCCTTTGGTAACCGACTGGAATCCACGATCGATGCTTTGGCCAGCTTGCTCTTCAGATAATTGATCTTGGCTTGCATCTGGCCCTGGCGTTCACGCTGGCCGTGATACTCAGCGTTCTCGCGCAAGTCGCCCTCAGCGCGAGCCTCGGCAATCTTTTCCGCAATCTTCGGCATCTCGACCAATTCCAATTGTTCGATTTCTGCCTTGATTTTGTTGTAGCCAGCTTGAGTCATCGGGATGTAGTCGCTCATCGTTCCACCCTGCTCCTCACGAACCTTCACAAAAAAACACGACCTCCACCAAGGTGGAGGCCGCGACGATTTGTACGCTGCTGATTGCCGATCAATCACAACATTGAAGCACCATTTTTAGTTATTCAGCGGTGAATGTAAAGATCGGTCTGAGGTTGAATTACTCGCGATCACTCGGCAACCGGATAGAGTAAAACGCCACAGCTGCGACAGAAGACTGGTCGCCCAGCCAATACATCATTGACCGTTTGCGGAGTCAACGTTTGATAACAGCCACCGCAGGATTGGCCTTCGAGCGGTGCGAGTGCCTGTTCGCCCCGCGCCTTCGTCACTCGCAAGTACTCGATGCGAAAATCCTCCGGCAAATCCTCCTCCGCCCGCGCAAGTGCCGCTTGCACACGTGTCAACTCCGACTCCAATCCCGCTTGCTGTTCTTGTACTCGCTGCCGTACTCGCACGAGCTCATCTTGCACTTTGACCACATTGCCTTCCTGCAATTTCACCTCGGTCTGCAGCGCCTCGAGCACTTCAATACCTTCGAGAATCTCGTCCTCTAAAACACTGTTGGCTTTTTGGTCGGCGGCAATCTGAGTGGTCAGAATCTGATACTCACGATTGTTCTCGCAGGCGTTCAGCTTGCCTTGCAAATCCTTCACTCGCGACTCGCGCTGTTTCAAGTGCAGTTGCTTTTCATCGACCCCCATGCGGCCTTTGCGATAGGCATCCTTCGCTTGCACCAGCTGCTGCTCAGTTGTTTTCACACTCCCCTCCGCTGCCGCAATCAATTTGGGGCCGCGAGCGAGTCGTTCGCGCAGGTCCGTCTGTTGACGGTGAATCCGGTGCAACTCTTGTAGTTTGCCTCGAGCGATCTTCATGGTGGCAGTGCTTTCTGCTTCGCGGGTCACGAACGGAATCTGAACTCCCTTAGTCTACGCCATCCGTCATCGGCGCACACGTGGAGTAGCGCCGCTATCGTGGAGTAACGCCGGTATAAACGACGACTCCGCCGGGCCTACCTTTCGGTCGATGACGGCGGAGTCATTGATGAGACGTCGAGCTGGGATTTGTCTGAAGCGATCCTTGGATGGCCCCACAGCAGGATGCTGATACGGGCTGGCCTCAGCGCCTACCCAGCCAGGTTACGCGGCACCACGCATGAAGCCTGCCAGCTGCTGGCTTCGCACGGGATGCTGCAGCTTCTTCACGGCCTTGGCTTCAATCTGGCGAACGCGTTCGCGAGTGACTTTGAAGATGCGACCGACCTCTTCCAGCGTGTAGGTGTAACCATCGCCCAGCCCATACCGCAGACGAATGATTTCCCGCTCGCGGAACGTGAGCGTCTTGAGCAGCGCTTCGATCTTCTCGCGCAAGATTCCGTTGTTGGCCAGGCGGAGCGGATTTTCGGTCGAGTGATCCTGGATGAGTTCACCGAACGACGAATCCTCGCCCTCCCCAACCGGACGATCTAAACTGGCCGGATTACGACCAATATCCAGCACTCTTCGAGCTTCATCGAAGGGCACGCCCGCACTGGTGGCAATCTCTTCCAGTGTCGGCTCGCGATGCAATTGCTGCACTAACTTCTTCTGCGTGTTGCGCAGCGTTCCCAGCACGTCGATCATGTGCGCGGGGATACGAATCGTACGCGCTTGATCGGAAATTGCGCGCGTGATCGCCTGGCGAATCCACCAGGTCGCATAGGTTGAGAACTTAAAGCCGCGACGGTACTCATACTTGTCCACCGCCCGCATCAAGCCCGTGTTTCCCTCTTGAATCAGATCCAGGAAACTCAACCCGCGATTGCGATATTTCTTGGCGATCGAAACGACCAAACGCAAATTGGCCGCTGACAAATCACGCTTCACATTTTCATATTCCTGGTAAAGACGGCGCATGAGAGTCACGCGAGTGCGCAAGCTGCTCGGGCTCTCCAGGGTCGTCAACATCAAGTCGCGCAGCTCGTGACGCAGCACCGTGCGCTCCTCAGCCGCCTCGGGATCACCCTGGATCTTGGTCAGCCGATTACGAATCTCATCCATCCGCTGAGAAAAATCGTCCAGCTGTCGCATCAAAGGATGCACGCGACGAGTCCGCAGACTTAACTCCTCCACCAGCTGCAAACACTTCGCTCGGCGACGCAAGAAATCGCGCCGCGCCAACGCTCGTTTTGCAGGCGTCGTGGAGCGGGAAATCAGGGCGGAAAAGTCGTCATGGTTGCGACTGATTAAATGCTCCAAGGTCCGTAGATTATGGGGCATCCGAGCTTGAATCTGCTCCTTGGTAAGTCGTTCGGTGAGGGAGACCTTGATGGTTCGATCAAAGGGCAACTCACCGCGATGTACCTTCTTCAGCGTCTCCACGGTCGCTCGCAAGGCAAAGTCACAGGTCAGCAGCATGCGACGAAAACGCTTGCGCGAGACCTCGATTTTCTTCGCCAACGCGATCTCTTCATCTCGTGTCAGCAGCGGAATGTTCGCCATCTGACTTAAATACATCCGAATCGGATCTTCGCTCGGCTTGGGCAATTCCACGGGTGCCGGTGCCGCCGTCGTCGCCGAGCCGCCCAACGCCGTCCCTGGTGCAATCCGTAGCTCAGGGCGAGTGGTCTTGGCGGGACGAGAAGCCGCCACCAGCGGCTGATCGACGATTTCAATCCCGCGCTGCTCCAAAGCCACCAAGAGATTATCGAGCTTCTCGGTGGTGACATCCTGGTCCGGCAAATAGGCATTCACTTCTTCGTAAGTCAAATAACCTTGCTGTTTGCCGCGACGTAATAAATCCTTCAAATCCGTTTCCATATGGTTCACGTGACCAATCCTCCTGAATACGACGCTCACGCGCCGTCGTGACACCAACCACGTTTCGCTCTTCCGGCAGTGGGGATCGCGCCAGCAATCCTGGGTCGCCAGTTAAACGTCACGCGCGAAACCAAGTTCCCATCCATGGGCCCTTGAAATTCCGCTCAGCCGATTTCATTCCAACCAACCAACGATCTAACCAAACAAACCAAACTAAACTAACCAAACAAACTAACCAAACAAACGAATCAAACAAACTAACGAAGCTCTGCTCTAAACCATCAACATCCACGACGGCCTGAAGAAACCACAGTAAAACCGGTTCAATTCAACAAGCCACGTCGACTCCTCTCCTGCGCCAGTAATCGCTGTAAAACCTCCAACTCGGACTCGAATGGAAGGGATTTTTGATCGAGTGCCGACAGGTCGGGTCGAGCGAGTCGGGATTGACGCTGCAGTTCGAAATCTCGTACGAGTCCGTCGAGTCGCTGGGCGGCAGTTTCGCTGGCGAGCGTCGCTTTTTCACGCCCACTATCGTCTAGTTGTACGAGTAGCCCTTTGAGTGGTTCGTCTTCGAGCGCCGACAGCAGATAGGTGAACTCCATCGGCTCGCCCAATTCCACGAGCTGCTGCATCGTATTGAACAGTTTTTTCGTAGCCGGACATTGCAAGTCTTCGACATGAATTTGAGCGAAGGCCGTCCCGCCAAGCTCGGGATGTAAGGTCAAAATTTCCAGCAACTCGCGCTCCTTGGCTGGCAGGCTGCCCAGTGCGATGCCGGGAAGTGTCTCGCTGGGCAACTCGTCGGCCGCCACGGCGTCCAGCGGACGCTCGTCGCTGCGTCGCAGAGTTTGAAATCTTCCTCGCACCTCGGTATCGCTGATCATGAATTGGCGAGCGAGGCGGTTAATAATTTGTGATTCCCATAAGGCGTGATCAGCCGCACTGGCGGAAATCGCACGGGGTGCTCGAGCAATCGTCTGCAGAATATTTTCTAAGGCTCGATTGGCTTGATAGGTGTCGTTGACCAAGTCGAGCCCGCGAGTTTCCACGCGAATCTTATGCTCGATGGCATCCGTCGCCGTGCTCAGCAAAGCTTCAAACGCCGCACGACCCTCGGCCAGGCAAAAATCGGCCGGATCCATTTGATTCGGCAACGTCATGATCCGTAAGTCATACTGCTCCGCCACGAATAGCCCGAGAATCTCGTTCGTGCGCCGCTGTCCGGCTTCGTCCCCGTCCAGCACCAGATAAACGGTGTCCGCAAATCGTCGCAGCAAGCGAATATGACGACCATTGAGTGCCGTGCCCAAGACCGCCACGACATTCGATAGTCCCACTTGATGAGCGATCACGACATCGGTGTAGCCTTCCACCACGACGATGCTGCGCGATTTGGCATTCAGCGACTGTTTGGCTAGATGCAGCGCGTACAAATTGTCGCTTTTTGTGAAGAGCGGATTTTCGCGCGAATTAATGTATTTCGCAGCGTTGGCGTTGCGATCAGGATCCGCCGCTACCGCCCCAGGTAAAATGCGCCCACCCAGCGCGATCGGTCGACCCTGAGTGTCATGGATCGGAAATAACACTCGCCCCTTAAACCTGTCATAGGTCCGGCCACTGGTACCGCGCCCAATTAAATCGCAGGCTTCCAGCACCGCCTCGGAAAAGGCCGTTCCCCGCGCTCGCTCGACCAGCCATTGCCACTGATCTGGCGCGTAGCCCAGCCGGAATTTTTCGATACTTTGCTCCGTGATCCCACGATCATCCAGATAACGACGAGCCGCCTCGGCGGCGGGCGCTTCGAGGAGGCACTGATGGAACTGCGCTTCGGCCCAGGCCATCGCCTGGTACAGTGTGGCCTTGTCGTCAGGACTACCCGGCTGAGTGGCCGCTTTGGGGCGCTGGGCGGCGAGCGTGATGCCAGCACGATCCGCCAGCATTCGCAGTGCCTCGGGAAATTCGACCCCTTCCCGCCGCATGACGAAGCTGAATACATCGCCGCCAATATTACAGACCCAGCATTTCCAGGACTGACGCTCCGGGTTCACCTGCAGACTCGGCTTGCGATCGTCGTGCCAGGGACAACGCGCCACGTAATTACGGCCCTGCCGGCGCAGCTCGAGATAGCTGCCGACCAAATCGGCAATGTCCGTCGCTTGACGAACCCGCTCCTTGCTGTCATCCGCTGGCGAATACGACACGAGCCGGATCTCCCGGGCGGGATAGGACGCGTTCAGACGACGCACGAGTACGGGCATGGTCGAGCCACGCCGTGTGAGCGGCCGCATGGAGCGTCACCTCCTTGTTTCAACTCCGAACCTGAACTCGTTTCACCATCTGGATCAGGGAAACAAGCACAGTGCCGCCGGTCCTGAAAGACCAGCAATCGTGCTATCCGTAGCACAAGCGAAGATAATTATAGATCGTTTTCGCAAATTGGGTCAACATCGGACTGATTCGTGCCGACACGCTTTGTTTTTCATCGCTCCCGAACACCCCTCCCCTGCCCCTCTCGTCGTCCCTCTCTTCCTATTCTTTTCTTCTCACTCACAGACTCACTCACCCTTTCACACACTCTCTCTTCTCCCTTCACCCCCCCCTCCGCGTTCCCCGCGTCTCCACGCGAAACCTCTTCCCCTTACCCCCATCTGCTCTGTACCCCCATCTGCTCTGTGCCGGCCACCTCTTCGGTGTCCCGCAACTCGCGCCCTGCTGCAGCGAAACTTCAAGCGATTCGGCGCTGTTCTCTCGACTGGTTTCACCTACAATGCTCGCGGGATCAGGGAATCTGTATCGGTGGTAGGAAGAGGAACGGAGATTATGACTAACACGAGCGATGGGCGTAGCTGGGTTCGTTGGTTGGGCTGCGGCCTGATCGCAGGAAGCATGGTAGCGACGATGGTCGCCGGAGGCTGCAGTGGCAGCTCCGAGCCGAAAGCGGCCAATAAAAGTCGCTATCAAGTGGCGGGCGATGACACCGCCGAGGGTGCTGCCGAACCGGCTCCGGGCAACAGCGGCGCACCCGGCGATGCAGCCGGATCGGGGCAGGCTCAAAAAGTTGCCGGTAAGTCCACCAAACCGCCGACGACGCCTCCCGGAGTGGGCGAAGGGGATCCAGGGGAGACCGGCGAACCTGCTGATACCGCCAAGCCGCTTCCTGAAGGCTCCCCCGATGAGATGCTGGCGTTCTTACGCAAAATGGAGCAGAACGGTCCGCCAGGTAAAGACGACCGCGAGCGCATGCGCAACGCACCCCAGTGGATGGAAGATCAACTCACCGTCATCGACCGCCTCTTGGCAAGTGACGCCGACGATAAGCAGCGTGCTCTCGTCGCCCGCGGCAAACGCGATCTGCTCATTCAAATGACGCAGATGCGGATGCCCGGCATGGAAAAGAAGATGAGTGCGTTCTGCGATGAACTGGTGAAGGACAAGAGTCCGGCCCTGGTGCGCATCGGCACGATGACGCAGCTGCAACTCACACTCGCGAAACTGGCCAGCGGTGGCGCGGTCGAGCCCGATGAGATTTCTGAAAAACTGAATCAGTTGCTGGCGGATTCCAACAAGGATGAAGAACTGTTCGACATGACCGTGCAAGCGGCTGGTATGCTGCAAGCCAGCCAGATGCAGAAGGAAGCTCTGAGTGCATTTCAGGCGATTGGTGAGGCGTTTAAGGGAACGAAGAGTGAGCGGATCAACGCCATGTTGCCCCAGCTCACCGAACTCACCAGCCTTTACGAACTTGAAATCGACGCCAAGTTTGAAGCGGTGTTAGCACCGGACGCCAAGCCGGAAGCAGCCGAAGCGCTGATGGCTGCCGCCACCAAAGCACTCGAAGGTAAACCCGGACGACTCACGCTCGAAAAACTGCTCGATATCGCTCGCAATCTGGAGCATCAAGGACGCGAGGATTTAGCCGATCCCCTGTTTGCCGCTCTGGCCCAAGCCTATCCCGCGGACAAAGAGGGTGGTGAGGGCGAAGGGCTGGCGAAGACGATCGAATTGCGTCAGCGTCGCGCGAAGTTGATCGGCAGCCCGCTGGTCATCACCGGCAAGACGCTGGAGGGCGAGGAGTTTGATTGGAAGAAGTATGAAGGCAAGATCGTGCTGGTCGACTTCTGGGCCACGTGGTGTCGTCCCTGTCTCGCGGAGATCCCCAATATCAAACGAAACTACGATCGCTACCACGAAAAAGGTTTTGAAGTCGTCGCGATCAATCTCGATCGCGATAAAGCACTCGTCGATCGCTTCTTTGCCAATCAGACCTTGCCCTGGGCGAATGTCGTGGGCTCGGATCTAAGTGAGCAATGTGGAGTGGAGTCGATTCCGTTCGTGATGCTGATCGGACGTGACGGTCGAGTGACCGATCTGCACGTTCGTGGCCCCGCACTGGGTGCCAAGCTGGCGGAGTTGTTTGGTGAAGAGCCCGGCGAGCCCGATGATGCGGCAGCGCCTCCCGCGAAGAAGACGCCCGCAAAAGAGGAAACGCCTAAGGAGTCGCAGCAGGATGGGAAAGAGGCGGACGATAAGCCTGCGGAAAAGCCGACGGAAAAGCCGACGGAAAAGCCTGCTGATAAGTCTGAAAGTAAGTCTGCGGACAAGGGCGATGACCAGGCGGCGGCCCGCCGGCAGGCAGCACGAAACGTGTTCCTAGCCCTGGCGGATGATGCCGTTGTGCCGAAGCCAAGTGGTAAGCGCGGCGGAACTGCCACGGCCGGTCGCAGTTCGGCTGGCGATCCAACCGCGAAGGATCCAACCGCGAAGGCTCCCACTGTGAAGGACTCAACCGCGAAGGACTCCTCCACCAAGGACCCGACGGCGAAGGCGCCGGCCACGGAAGATGAAAAGCAGATTCCAGCCGGTAATCCCTACGCGCCGGGCGCTTCACTTACTACTCGGCAGCTCGCCGATTTCATTCTCAAGATGCAGGAAAAGCCGAAGACGATTCAGGGTCGTACGGGCTTTGCGGATGCAATCGTGATGGCGGCAGATCGCATCTTATCCGCGACCGAAGCCGATGAAAAAACGAAGCTCGTCGCCACGCAAGCCAAGCTGGAAACGCTACACAAGCAAGCGGCGGAGGGTAACCCGGAAGCTGAGGACAAACTGGCCGTGTTCGTCAAGGAATTGCAAAATGACGAACGACCAAGTGTGGCGCGGCAGATCAAGTTTTTGCAATTGGAACGTCAAGTGATCGAGGCGGATAACGCTCCGCTGGATCGACTCCCAGCCGTTCTGGCCACTGTGAAGGAGTACTGTGAACAGAACAAGCTGGATGAACGTCATGTGCGGTTGGCATCGAGTACGGTGCGAGTGATCAATCGTTTGGAAGATGGCGATCAGCGAGAAAAATATTTCGGCGAACTGGGCGGTTTGTTCGCCAAGAGTAATGACAAGGAATTGGCACGTTATGGTCGGAAGCTGGCGAAGTCACCCGATCAGAAGGAATCGGATTTGGTGGGGAAGCCGCTGGAGATCACCGGTAATACCGTGGATGGTCAGCCGCTGAAGTGGGAGGACTATCGGGGCAAAGTGGTGATCGTCGATTTCTGGGCCACTTGGTGCGGACCGTGCATTCGCGAGTTACCGAATGTCAAAGCGATGTATGAGAAGCATCACAAGAAAGGCTTCGACATTGTCGGGATCAGTCTCGACGCCGATCTGGATGCGTTGACCGATTTTCTGGAGAAGAATCCTTTGCCCTGGACGACACTGGCGGGTGAAGGCACACAAGAACTTGCCACCAAATATGGTGTGCGCGGTATTCCAACTTTGATGTTGGTGGATCGTGAAGGTAAAGTCGTTGCGGTGAGTCATCGCATCGAGGAGCTGGCAGCGAAAATGGAAAAACTGCTGGAAACAAAATAACCTGTTCGTTGTAACCTGCACTTCATAAACCTATACGTCATAACCTATACGCCGCACTGCTGTTTACGTGGGTCAGTAGTACGGCTGAATGAGTTGAGATACTCATGAAGACCCACCACGCACTCGGCGATTACCTGTCGCTCGCCGGATTCCAGCAACACGGTGAACGCTGGGTTCCGGTTTCGTCGGCTCCAATTCCTCCTGCTGTTTGGTCACCCACGACTGGTTCTCGGTCGGAACCTGCCGAAGACATTCCTGTCTGTTCGGCTGCAGCCTCCCATCATCGCCAAGTTGTGGGGTTAGCCGGCGAGTTAACGCTGCGAGTTCCATGGATTTCAGAGCCGCTATTCGACTGCTGGCTCGGCCCGCGTTTGGTTTGGTGGTCGAGCGGCCCAGGTGATCGGGCGACGGTGAGTGTCGTGAGCTCCCGCATGTCGCGCGCCTGGGATGAGCAGCCGGAGTGGTTCGCGGGATGGCGAGCGATTGGACGGGAGCTGCAGGAAACCGGCGAGCGATTGCTGCTTGTGACGTCGACGAGCACGGCGCGGTGTGGGCGCCATGTCGCGGAGCGCATGCGCGTGCCGTATGTGGAGGTGACCGTCGCGTCGCACACGCTGACGGTGGCCAGTTGGCTGCGCAGCCTCGGGGCCAAAGTGATGGCGGCTCGGCCGGAGAACCCTGTCAGTCAGTCGCCATCCGCGCTGCGGCTGCAGTGCGAGCTCTCACCTGTTTTGCCGCCTGAACTCACCGCCTCGCTCAAATGGTTGCTCCCCGAATCGCTTCGAGGTGCCGATCAGTCGCTACCGGATCGCGCTATTCCCGTGGCCGATCGGGCGCTGGTGCTGCTTGGTCATCGTCTGCGAACCTTGTCGATACGACCGGGAGGGCAAGTGGAAAGTTTGCTTCAAACCCGGGAGCTGCAGCGGGAATTCTGGCACGGTTGGACTCCACCGCAGGCACTTGGCAGCGATGAAGGTCACATTCCACCTGCCACTCATCCTGGGAAAGTAGTGGCGGATTGCGAGCACGACCCGCGTGAACAGGATTCCAGTAAACAGGAACCGCGTGTGACAAGAAGCTGGTTGACGATCGAGCATGTGGCGTCGATTCCGCTCCTGTGCCACTGCACTCGACGACATGATGGTCCCTGGGAAGATCAAAGTGAGGACGAGTATTGGGATGAGCTGTTATGGGAGCGACCGACCAAGGATCGGTCGGCACTTGCCGTGCTTAGCCGGATTCTGACTACCAATCGGCTCGCGGCCTCGTCGCTCGCGATACGCGGTGGTTATCGAGTGATTGGATTTACGGCTAGGAAACTGGATGAACTTTCGGCAGCGCGCGTTTATCAGCGGCATCGACGTCGCTGGGACTTTGAGCCGTATGGGCTGGCGATTCACCAAGCTTGGCTGCAGCAGCGTGGTGCTCAGCCGGTAATCTATGGGGATGATCGTGATTGGCAGCGGCTGGATGAAACCAAGCGACCGTTTTTTCAGCCGGCTGGCGAATCGTCAGCAGCGACGAGCGTGGCAACCGATGCTGCCGTCCGCAAGGCAGCGGCGACAAGTCCGTCTGCAGCGCGTTGGACTCGAGAACAAGAGTGGCGACTCGTTGGCGACCTGGACCTGCGCGATCTTCCTGGGGATGCGGCGTTTATCTTGGTGGGTGACCTGTCGGATGTGAGCCGCTTACCCGCCAACTTACGCTGGCCCGTTGTCGTCTTACCGTCGTCCGGTAGACTACTACACCAGTGATTCCTTTCACCCCAATCAGCGATCGCATGAGTTTCAACTTGCCGAATCTCGAGGAAATCCGCACGGAGTTTGCGGAGCTGGATCAGGCCTCTGACCGGCTGGCCTATTTGATCGAGTTGGGGGAAGCGTTGCCCGATTTTCCGGATGCGGAGCGGACGGAAGCGAATCGCGTGCAGGGATGTCAAAGCCAGGTTTGGCTGGTGGCTCGTCCTGCCGCAAGCGACAAAAATCGCTGGGATTTTTTGGCAGACAGCGATGCTCCGATGGTGAAAGGATTGGCGGCGATTCTCGTAACCGTCTATTCCGGTCGGACGTCGAGCGAGATGCTGCAGTTTCCGGTGGAACGGTTATTCGAGCAGTTGCAACTGCGGACTTTCATTTCACCACTGCGCAGTAACGGACTTTTTTCGATGGTCCGTTTTGTGCGTGAGTTAGCGGAACGTCACTTAGGGAAATCGCTGCCCGTGGTGGAGACTGTGGTTGCCAAAGCAGCATCCAGCACGATCGACGAAACGCCGCTGAGCGACACCGAGATTGAATCGCTGCGAGCCGACTTTCCGATCCTAAAGACGAAGCTGGAGTCTGGACATCAGCTCGTCTATCTCGACAACGCCGCCACCACGCAGCGACCGCGCCAGGTTCTCGATGCGATGACGGCCGCATACGAGCAATATTTCAGCAATGTGCATCGAGGCGGACATGAGCTTGCGGCACGCACCACGGAACAGTACGAATCTGCCCGAGAAGCCTGTCGCCGACTGATTCACGCTCAGCGATCACACGAAATCATTTTCACCTCCGGTACTACCGCAGGTATTAACTGCGTGGCTCGAGCTTGGGGCGACTCGCAGGTTCGCGCGGGTGACGAAGTGTTATTGTCGGTGATGGAGCATCACTCGAACATCGTCCCGTGGCAGCAGTTATCGGAACGAACGGGCTGCACGCTGCGCTATGTTCCCGTGACGGCTGCGGGTCATTTGGACGTGGAGGCGTTTCACCAACTGCTGGGACCACGAACGCGCATCGTCGCACTTACGGCCGTTTCCAACGTGCTCGGCACAATCAATCCGCTCAAGCCACTGATCGCAGCTGCCCACTCGGCGGGCGCCGTGGTGCTCGTAGATGCCGCTCAGGCCGCTCCTCATCAAACGCTGGATGTGATCGACCTGGACGCCGATTTCCTGGTTTTCAGCGGGCATAAATTGCTCGGCCCGTCAGGTGTGGGCGTGCTCTACGGCAAGGAGCGATTGCTGGAGGCGATGCCGCCGTTCCTGGGCGGTGGCAGTATGATCGGCACGGTGACGCTCAGCGGTTACACGACCGCACGGCTACCCGCTAAGTTTGAAGCGGGCACGCCGCCCATCGTACCGGCGATCGGACTGGGTGCCGCGATCGCCTATATCGAACGAGTGGGGTTGTCCCGGATTCATGCCCACGAACAGCGACTCACCGCCCATGCGCATCAGCGGCTAGCGGATGTATCAGGGGTGCAAATCGTCGGACCACAGCCGACGGAAAAGGGTGGCATCGTGACGTTCTCGGTCGCTGGGCTACAGGCGGACGAGGTGGCTAAGGCTCTGGATGCCTGGGGTGTGGCGATACGAGCGGGGCATCATTGTGCCATGCCGTTACACGCTCATTTGGGCCTGAGTGCTAGTAGTCGAGCGAGTTTCTATTTATATAACTCGCTGGCGGAAGTCGATCAGTTCGTGGATTCGCTGGGCAAGGCAATCCAGCTCTTCCGTCGCAAGTAATCTCGCACGGCGATAAGTTATCCCGAGATCCTGCAGTGCGATGTCCCGGCTTTGTCGTCAGCTTCGCAATGCTGGTGCACAATACTGGACCGCAATGCTGGTCAGGGAGGCCGGTCAGGGATGCTGGTCAGGGAGGCTGGTCCGCGCGGCTGGTTTATCGACGTCCTGGTTTGGCAGGGTGGTCGTGGCTGAGTATGGGATGGGTGGCAGCAAAAAGAGAATTGGATAGGAGCAGCCGCATGGCGCATCAGTGTCGAATGGGTCGTTGTTTGTGGAGTTTTGGGAGAGGCGATCGCGCGCGGTCACTACCGAGTCTCAGGACTTGCATGGTTACGGCGATCTTGCTGTGTGCCACTCGCTCCGCCTGGTCGCAATCCGCTCCGATTCCGCTCGCGCGGCAGCCGGGTGTTAAGCTGGTGGAGTTCGTTTATGAGCGAGCGCCGTTTCCCGAGTGTCATGCGTCGACAATCGCGGCGACGGAGTCGGGTGAGCTTGTGGTGGCTTGGTTTGGCGGCACGTACGAAAAGCATCCGGATGTCGGTATCTGGTTGGCGCGCCGAGCGGTGAAAAAAGGTGATCTGACTTCTGATGATGTGGGCGCGGTGGCGGCGTGGAGTGTGCCGGTGGAAGTGGTGAATGGAAAGCAGGCGGATGGCAGTCGACATCCCTGCTGGAATCCCGTGCTGCATCAAGTTCCCGCTGGTCCGCTGCTGCTGTTCTACAAAGTAGGACCGAGTCCGAGCACGTGGTGGGGAATGAGGACTGAGTCACGTGATGGGGGACGCACCTGGTCGAAATCCACTCGCCTTCCCGATCAGATTGCTGGTCCGATCAAGAACAAGCCGGTGCTGCTGAAAGATGGTCGCTTGCTCTGTGGATCGAGTACCGAGGACCAGGGTTGGCGCGTGCATCTGGAGTGGACGAGTGATGGGGGAAAGAATTGGGAGCGGACGGGCGTGCTGTCAGACCGCGACCAGCGAGGAGCGATTCAGCCAACGATCTTGCAGCAGTCGGATGGGGCGCTGCGAATCCTGTGTCGTAGTCGCGCGGGTGGTCAATTGCTGTCGGCTACGTCCACCGATCAAGGTCGCAATTGGTCTGCTCTGGAAGCACTGGATCTGCCCAATCCCAATTCGGGAGTGGATGCAGTGACGTTGCGCGATGGTCAGCATCTGCTGGTTTACAATCATACGATCAAGGGCCGCAGTCCACTGAACGTCGCTGTTTCGCGTGACGGCGTGCGCTGGTCAGCGGCGCTGGTATTGGAGTCGGAGCCGGGTGAATATTCCTATCCCGCCGTGATACAATCCGCCGACGGTTTGGTTCATATCACGTACACGTGGAAGCGGCGAAAGCTGCGACACGTCGTCGTCGATCCTGAGCAATTGAAGACTCGCCCGATCACCGGCGCGAATTGGCCCTCCCAGTGAAATGAGTTGACCGATGAAGATCACGGAAGTTGTTTGTCAGATTTTGCGAATTCAGAATGTTGAGGCGAAGACGGCGAGCAGCCAGGATTCGGTGCTCGTGCGGGTGCGCACCGATAACGGCTTGGAAGGAGTAGGCGAGGCGGATTCATCGCCGGAGATGGTGAAGGCGGCGATTGATGCTCCCTTCAGCCACAACATTGCATGTGGTTTGCGGCAACTGATGGTGGGCGAAAACCCGCTCGAAACGGATCGACTCTGGCAGAAGATGTATCGAGCGACCATGTACTGTGGACGACGCTCGGTGATGATCACGGCAATGGCGGCGATCGATATGGCCTTGTGGGATTTAAAAGGCAAACATTTTGGGGAGCCGATCCATCGACTGCTGGGAGGCAAGCAGCACGATCGAATCCTCGCCTATGCATCGATTTTGTTTGGTCGCAACGGTGATCAGACCGCCGAGATCGCTCGTCGCTGGCGCGACTACGGTTATCGTGCAATTAAGTTTGGCTGGGAACCGATGGGACAAAGCGAGCAACTGGATATCGACTTAGTTGCCGGTGCTCGGCGCGGTATTGGTGCGGATGCCACTTTACTGATCGATGCCGGCTGCGTTTGGGATGCGCGCACGGCGTTGCAGCGAGCGCACGCGTTTGCTGAACAGCGCATCGGTTGGCTCGAGGAGCCGCTCCATCCGGATGATTACGATGGTTATCAGTGGCTACGCGATCGCTCGCCAGTCCCCATCGCCTCGGGCGAAGAAGAAGCCGGACGACAAGCCTGGCGGCCACTGCTCGACCGTCGAGCACTCGATGTTTACCAAGTCGATCTTTCCCGCAATGGCTTCACGGATGCCAATTATATTCGTCAGCGCGTGGAGGAGATTGGCGCGCGGTTGTGTAATCACTGC
Organism: Pirellulaceae bacterium; assembly: GCA_044235425.1. GTDB lineage: Bacteria > Planctomycetota > Planctomycetia > Pirellulales > Pirellulaceae > JBJSXJ01. Next base: position 72,789 of record JBIIHW010000021.1, on the reverse strand, counting down.
TACACCAGTCCGGTGACCGTCGCGGCAAGTTTACATTGGCTCAGCACTTGTCGAGATGCTTTTCTGTTTGAGGATTGTGTTGAGGATTCGCCGCTGCGACACGAGCTGACCCATGAAAAGGTCCAGGCGGTGGATGGTTACATCACGGTGCCGGATCGTCCGGGATTAGGTGTGACCATTGACGAAGGCTTTGTGAAGAAGTATCTGATTGCCGAATCGAAATAGTACAGAGTTTTTCGAAGGAGTTTTTCTGATGGCACGTCGAGCGGATCGTCGTACGTTTTTGCAACAGGTCACGGCACTGGGAATTGGTGCACCGCTCCTCGCGGCCGCTCGTCCTGCCTGGGCAGTGGCTGACAAAATCAACATCGCCTGCATTGGCGTCGGTGGCAAAGGTGAGTCGGACATGATGGAGACATCGGTCGGACACAACATTGTCGCGGTCTGTGACATCGACGAGCAGCGGTTGGCGGCGGCTGGAAATCGCTTTCCGAACGCCAAACGCTATACCGACTGGCGCAAACTGCTCGAACAAAAAGATATTGATGCGGTGACCGTGTCGACTCCTGATCACACGCATGCCCCCGCATCGATGGCTGCACTGTCCCTCGGAAAGCATGTCTTCACGCAAAAGCCGCTGACGCACACGGTCTATGAAGCTCGACAACTCACCCGCAAAGCCGCTGAGATGAAAGTGGTGACGCAGATGGGTATTCAGCATCATGCTTCGGTGCGCCATAAAATCGCGGTACAGACCATTCGTGATGGCGTGATCGGGAAGGTGCGCGAGGTGCATACTTGGACCGATCGACCGGGGACGTTCTGGAAGCAAGGACAACAGCGACCCGATCGACAAGATCCAGTGCCCGCTCATGTGCACTGGGATCAGTGGCTGGGAACCGCTCCCGCACGCCCTTTTGTCGCCGGTGTCTATCACGCCTTTCATTGGCGTGGGTGGTGGGATTTCGGCACGGGAGCACTGGGGGACATGGGGTGCCACATTCTCGACCCCGTCGTGCACGCGTTGGAGCTTGGTGCGCCGAAGACAGTCTGGGCCGAGGGGCCGCCAGCGGAACGCGAAAGTGGACCGACCTCGTGTACGGTCCACTGGGATTTTCCCGGTACGAAGCACACCACCGAACAGCTCAAGCTGCACTGGTATGAAGCTGGTAAGAAGCCGCCACGCGAGATTTTTCAGGCGCCAGCCAATTGGCCGATGTCCCAAAACGCGGTGCTCTTCATTGGTGAGAAAGGGAATCTCTTTCTCGGGTTCCCCGAGATGGCCGAGCTGTTCCCGAAAGAGAAGTTTTTAGATCACAAGTTTCCGCAGGTGGCAGAGCACAATCATTACACGGAATGGACGGACGCGATTCTGGGCAAAAAGCCAACGTCCTGTCCGTTCTCCTACTCCGGACCGCTGACGGAAACCGTGCTGCTGGGCAACGTCGCTTTCCGATTGGGGAAGAAAATCGAGTGGGATAGTCAGAGCTTGAAAGCGGTCGGCGAACCTGCCGCCGACGAGTTCATTCGTCGCACGTACCGAGCCGGCTGGGAAGTAGCCGGCCTGTAACGGGCAGCGAGTAAGAGTCCCGTTCATCCGTTCATGCGGGCGATCGTTTCATTTGAGGAGCATGCGAACGTTGAATCGCATGCCATCCCGAGGATGGATGCCTTCGTTTCCTTCTGAATTTTCATCGTGGGCTGAGCCATCACGATGGTGAGGCCGCGTCAGACGCCGTGACCTCAGTGCCTCCGTGTTTTTAAATACGTGTTTCAAAATCCGAGTTTTAAAATCCGTGTCTTGCCAAGCCGGTGATTAATGGCGTCAAAAAAATCGGATTCCTGAAATAGGGAGGAAGACTTGAAACACAGAGGCACGGAGGTCACAGAATGCGACGCTTTCGAGAAAGCGCCGCGCACGCCACGGAGATCCAGAGAAAAAAGCAGGCCTTCATTCTCGAACTGGGCCGCGAACTCGCTTCGGTTTTACGGTGCGCCGAGGATCACGGCGGCGGCTTGGCCGGTGCCGGATTGCTGCAGGGCGAGCACGTGATGCTGGGGTGCGACGAGAGATTGTTCATGCACGACCGATACGGGGCAGGTCGAATCGGGTGAATGGTAATTCAGCGTTCTTGGCAGTTCGCTCTGTTCCATCGCCAGCACACTTGCCGCGAGCTCCACAATCCCACTCGCCGCACCCAAGTTGCCGAAATAACTCTTCGGTGCAAACACCGGAACCTGTCCCAAAAGATCGTGGATCGCGGTGGCCTCCAAGCGGTCGTCCACCACGGTTGATAGTCCATTCGCCTTCACATGACTGAGAGCGGCCGGTGCGAGCTGAGCGCGTGTGAGTGCTTGCCCGATCAACTGCTTGGTCAATTGAGTACGGCGACCAAGTTGATCGGTCGGCAATTCATAGGTAGGCGGAGCATATCCGCGGGCCTGCGCCAGCACTCGACCCAATATCTTGGCCTGACGACGTTCTGCGTGTTCGCGCGATTCGATCACCAGAGCGCCCGCTCCAGTACCATTCACCAGTCCGTCGCGGGCGGAGTCGAAGGGTCGAGACGCAGCGGCGGGGGAGTCGTTGCGATGCGAGAGGACATGGTGAGTGCGGTAGATAAGCGAGGTGGGATTTAACCGATTGCCAACCGCACCGACCAGCATCACATCCGCCATGCCACGGGTAATCACATCCATCGCCTCGGCCAGGGCCAGCAGCCCGGAGGCTTCACCGAGCACAATGGTATTGTTGGGGCCGCGTGAGTCGTAGGTGATGGCCACATGGCAAGCGACCATGTTCGGCAGATAGGCGAGCATCCACAGAGGATACATTTGCTGCATCCCCTGCTCGCCCCACCGCCGCATTGAAAACTGGCCATCTTCCAGACTGGCCCGGATCGCTGAATCCTGATCCTGCATGTCGACGTAAAACATCTCGCTGCCGTAGACCACACCCAGGCGATCGGGTTCGACGGATCCTGCCGCTAGCTGTGCATCTTTCATGGCCATGGAGGCGGCGGCAAAACCCATCTGGATTTCGCGGCACATCACTTTCAGCGCCTTACGCGGCTGCACATAATCCTTGCCCTCGAAGCCAACGACATCCGCGCCGAAGGTTACTGGGTAAGCGCCAGCCGCCAGCCAATCCAGCGTGCGGACTCCACTTTGGCCCTGGCGCAAAGATTCCCAAAATGCGGCCCGGCCGATGCCGATCGGACTTACTACACCGAGTCCCGTGATGACTACTTCACGCCCTGAATCCATGCCCATATTTATTGTCCAATGGCGGCTGAGCCGGTCCGAGTATCGTCATAAATACGATAGGTCTTCGTCAACTTGGCCCCACCGCGTTTAAGCGATTTGAAAGATAGATCATTGCTCTCCAGCACCCAGGAAAACTCCGCTTCCTGCACGCCCCAGTTGAGCACCTCGGGGACCAACCGCGAGAGCACCACAAGTCCCAATCCCCAGCGCTGATATTCCGGAATCACGTTGGTACTGATGAGGCGAATGCGTTTGATCGCTTTGCGATTCCAGAGTAGACGGAGAAAGCCGAAGGGAAACAGTTTGCCATCGATGAGCTTAATCCGGGGGTTGTAATCGAGCAGGCCGAAGGCACAGGCCACCGGGCGACCATCCACCTCGGCAATCGTCGTCATCTCGGGCACGATCAAATGCCGCATCGCCGCCCCCATGTGCTCCACTTCCTCGTCCGACAGCGGTGTGAACCCCCAGGTTGCCACGAGCGAGCGGTTATAGAGGTCTAAGAATGTCCGTAGCTCTTCGTGAAATCGCGAGGTATCCAGTCGTCGCAATTTGATCTGAAAGCGACGCGTCGCTTCCTCGGTGACAAACGCCAGTTTTTGATCCAGGGAATCCAGCATTCCCACTTCACCCCAAAACGCGAACAAATCTTGGGACTTGACCAGCCCGCACGCTTCAAACAGTCTGGCGTAGTACGGTGCGTTGTACGTCATCATGAAGGTCGGCGGACTATCAAAGCCCTCGATCAATAATCCACACTCATAGTTGAGTGACGGGTTGACCGGCCCACGCATCTGACGCATCCCGCGTTCCAAATTCCACTGCCGAGCGGCTTCGAATAAGCCTTCCGCAGCTTCCAGATCATCGCGACATTCGAAAAAACCAAACATTCCTCGTCGTTCGTGAAATCGTTCGTTGTGGACATGATTGACCAGAGCGAGAATCCGACCAACCGGCCGACCGTCCCGCAATGCCAAAAACGTTTGTCCCTCATTTCGCAGGTAAAACGGATGCCGACGATACCCTACCAGCTCCGCCTGATTGGAACGAATCGGCGGAATCCAGTTCGGATCGCCGCGATAAAACTCCCAAGGCATTTCCAAAAATTGACGACGCTCCCGCGATGTGGCGACTGGCTTAATAATCAGACTAGACATGAACGACCACCTCTCGGCACAATTTTCCGACGACTAGGAACGTGATGATAACAAGTCACTGGGAATCTGGCACGAGCAATTATCAGCCCGAATGGTGAGAACGATGAGGTGCCATCCATGACCGTTTTAGTTACTGGAGCCGCTGGCTTTGTCGGCAACAATGTCGTCCGGAAACTCGCCGCCCAAGGGCGAGCGGTCCGGGGCTTGGTGCGGTCCGCTCGTAGTGAACGGGAATTCGCGGGCGTGAATTGCGACCGCGTCGCTGGTGACGTGACCGATCCCGATTCCCTGCATTCCGCGATGGATGGGGTCACGGCAGTCATCCATGCCGCCGCCATCGTGCATATTGGTTGGACGCGAGTCGAGGAATTACGGCGAGTGAATGTGGACGGCACGCGCAACATGGTGCGATTGGCGCGCCAAGCCAACGTGCGATTCATCTTTGTTTCCAGCGTCGACGCGCTCGGCTTGGGATCGGCTACCGAGCCCGCCAATGAGGAGACCCCGCGGGTCGGCAATCCACCCTGCGGCTATGTCGTGACGAAACAAGCAGCCGAGCAAGTGGTGCGCGAGGCTCTCACAGACGGGCTGGATGGGGTCATCGTGAACCCCGGCTTCATGCTCGGACCCTGGGACTGGAAACCAACCTCGGCACGAATGGTCCTGTCCGTGCTCGGAAAAAAGCCGCTGCTCTCACCACCGGGTGGAGGCTGCATTTGTGATGTCCGGGATGTTGCCAGCGGAATCATTAGCGCTCTCGATCAGGCCCCCACTGGTTCCCAGTACATCCTGGGTGGAGCGAACATGCGCTACCACGATTTATGGTCCGAGATCGCTCGACGTGGCGGTGTTCGCGGGCCACTCCTGCGAGCTGGTCCAATCATGACTCAGATCGCTGGTTGGTGCGGTGATGTGATGACCAAGGCCTGCGGACACGAAAACGATCTGAACTCGGCCCTCACCAGCATGGCCTGTCGTTTTCACTATTACTCCAGCGATCGAGCTCAACGTGAATTGAACTACGCTTGTCGACCGCTCGCCACAACACTGGACGACACCTGTCAATGGCTGCGGGATTATGGATACCTGAACTAGCTCTGTACCACGTCCTTGATCACTTGGCCCTCAGCGAGTTTGATGGGTCGGCCGACCTCAGAGATATTTGTTTCGTTCGGATCAACGCCCAGCGCGGTGCATAGTGTTGCCAGCACATCACCGACATCCACCTTACCCTCCTCAACTGCCAACCCATCAGCACTCGTGCGCCCATACGCTTGCCCGCCACGAATGCCGCCACCCGCCATCACGCAGCTCCACGCAGCCGGAAAATGGTCGCGGCCAGCTTGCGGATTAATTACCGGCGTGCGTCCAAATTCACCCATCCAAATCAAAGTGACGGAATCCAGCAAACCACGGTCACTCAGCTCCGTCATCAGTTGGGACCAACCCTGATCCAGCTCGCCGCATAAATTCTTCACGGTTGCAAAGTTATTCTGATGAGTGTCCCAGCCGATCAAATTGTCAGTGGCCGCACCAAGCGTCACTTCGACAAACGGCACTCCGCGTTCGAGCAACCTACGCGCCAGCAAGCAGCCTTGGCCGAACCGTCCCTTACCATACGCTGCGCGGACCTCGGTTTTTTCCTGTGATAAATCGAAAGCCCGTGCGACTTCATGGTTCATCAGTTCCAGTGCGCGCCGATACAACGTGTCTTGAGCTTCGGGCCCAGCCGCTCGCCGCGTCTTCAAAAAACCTGATTGCAGAGTTTCCCATAACGCCAATCGGGCCGCTCGCTGCTCACCTCCAATCGAGGCTGGCGGTTCCAAATCATCTACGGTCAAGCGGGCGTAACCGGCATCATCGTCTGGTTGAACACCTTGCGGCTGATCCGTCGCGCCCACGGTCAGCGGTGCATAGCGAGCTCCCAGAAATCCCGGGCCATACGCGGCTTGATTAAAAGCGCGAAATGGCGAGATCGCGACATAACTGGGCACGCCCTGCAGCTCCTGGGGTAAGGTCTGCGCGAGTTCCTTGCCAACCGAGGCACCCAGGCTGGGATAGCGTACCGGCCCCTGCGGTGGATGACCCGTCCGCATCAAATAAGTGCCACGTCCATGATCACCTTCCTTGGTGCTCAAGCTGCGAATGACGGCCAAGCGATCTGCTTGCTTGGCGAGGCGTGGCAGGTGTTCGCTGAAGCGTAAACCCGGAGCCGTCGTTTGGATCTCACGAAATTCGCCGCCGTTGGCATGTCCCGGTTTCATGTCGAACGTATCCGTCTGAGCAGCTCCACCCGACATCCAAAGCAGCACGCATTGCCGCCGACGCTTTCCCGGAGCTGTTGCGGAACCAGCCTGTTGTTCACGAGCCAGTAGGCGGCTGGCAAGTCCCACCAGCCAAGGACTAGCCGCAGTCCCGACGAGCGACATGCCGCTCGACTCCAAAAACCGTCGCCGATTCCAATTCGGGATGTCATTCGCCATGATCTCGCTCCTCGATCTTCACCTTCAGCATCGTGGTTAAGAATACCAAGCTATCGGTTGCAGCGGCGATCAGCTTGGAAGTGGGAGTTCCACTGCCATGACCGACCCGTTCATCCACTCGTAATAAAATCGGACGACCGTCCGCATGGCTCGTGGCCTGCAACGTCGCCGCAAATTTGTAGCTATGAGCCGGTGTGACTCGATCATCATGATCAGCCGTTGTGATGAGCATTGGCGGATAGCTCACATCCGCTCGTACGCGGTGGAGCGGCGAGTAATTCCAGAGTCGAGCGAAATCGGGAGCTCGATCGGAACTTCCATATTCCGGAATCCACGCCGCACCCATCGTAAAGTGCTGATAGCGCAGCATGTCAAAGACACCGACATGCGGTAGAGCGGCGGCGAATAAGTCGGGATGTCGAGTGACCGCGACGCCGACCAGTAATCCGCCGTTGCTACTTCCATGAATCGCTAGTTGCGGTGTGCTGGTGTAGTTGTGGTTGAGAAGAAAACGAGCGGCGGCAATAAAGTCTTCAAACGATTGCTCCTTAAATACGCCACTGCCCGCCTCATGCCACGCTCGACCATATTCCCCACCGCCACGGATATTCGGTACCGCCAGCAGACCACCGAGCTCCAGCCAGACGAGATTGGCAACGCTGAAACTGGGCGTGACATTGATCTGGAAGCCACCGTAACCATACAGCAAAGTTGGTTGCTCACCCGTCCGCCGACCGACTACCAGCAGCGGTACTCTTGTGCCGTCGTTGCTCGTGTAAAACAGTTGCTGCGTATCGTAGGCACTCAGTGAGGCGGCTAACTGTGGCTGCCGATACACCGAACTAGTCAGCGTTTCAGCCTGGAATCGATAGATGGTCAGCGGAGTCGTATAACTTGTGAACCCATAATAAACCTCGGTGTCGTTCGATTGACTGTCAAAGCCAGTCACGGTTCCGAGACCGGGGAGCGGAAGATCCTGGAGCCATTGTCCTTCCCCGTTTAGAACTTTGACAACGGCCATCGCGTTACGGAGATAACGCACAATCCAGCGACCACCGCAGCGATTAGCGCCCATCAACAGATCATCACACTCCGCCAGCCAGGTTTGCCAGGAAGAGACATCCCCTGCCGCGGCGACATCACATCGTACGATTCGTCCGCGCGGCGCGTCACGGTCCGTCAGGATCCAGAATTGGCTGCCGTGGCTCCCCAAAAACGAATATTGAGCATCACCAGGCGGCGTAATGGGTCGAGTCACCGCCTGAGGATCGAGTAGATCCTGCACGAGCAGCTGGCTGCGCTGCGACATCCCACTGCTGATCCGCAGTATTAAATAACGTCCATCCTCGGTGACTCGCGGTTCCAGCGACCAGGCACGATCGTCGCCACGTTCAAAGACCAGGCGATCGCGGCTGAAGCTTTGTCCCAGCGAGTGCTCAAAAAGTCGTAAAACATAGCGGCCTCGGTCCGTGGTGCCGGCCGGTTGCCGTTCATGGCGAACATAAAAAATGCTCTGCGAATCGGCCTGCCAGACCACATCGCTACACCGCCAGACATCCGGCAAGTCATTGCCTGCTTGGACATCGCGGATTCGCCACCATCGTAGATCCGATCCCGCAACGGACACGCCATAAGCCAAATATTTGCCATCTGGACTAACCTTCCAGCTGGCCAAAGCCGTCGTGCCATCGGCCGTCATGGTGTTGGGGTCCAGTAACAATCGCGGGGCCTGATTGGGCTGATCGCAGACAAACAGGCGGGCTTGATTACTGAGTCCGTCGTTGTGCGAATAAAAAGTTCGGCCACGATGGATGCGCGGAACTCCCCACCGCTCGTAATTCCAGAGCTCGGTTAACCGCTGCTGAATCGCAGCACGATGCGGAGAATCCAGCTGGCGGGCGGTATAAGCATTTTGTGCTGTCACCCAAGCCCGCGTTTCCAAATGCTCGGTTTGCTCGAGCCAGCGATAGGAATCGGTTACTTCCACCCCATGATACGATTCCACCACCGGCACCGTCCTGGTCGTGGGTGGGAGTTCTGAAGACAGCGAGGGACTCAGCGTACGACGAACTTCCTGAGCTGGCAGAAACGTCGTCCTGAATGAGGCGATCAGGGCGATGCCCGTAATTGCAACCGTTGCCATAATCGCGGCAGTTGCCGTGATCATGGCGCTCATCGAGTTTGTAGCCTTCATCGCTTTCAGGGCGATCACAGCTCCACCTTTGCCCAGTAAGGATGTTGTCGATCACCGCGACTGCGCACATCTTCCAAGATCGTCTGCAGGGATGGCTTGATGACACTGCTACGACCGTTGATGCTGATTCGCTTTTCGAAATCGACCATGGTTGGACTGAGCCAGAGCGTTCCCTTCGCTCCACCTGGTTCCAGAAGTACGCCATTTGCTTCCTGTATTTTTCCATGGACGGGTTGTGGCGAAGCACCTTTCCCTGGCCAGTTAGTGGGCAACACCATGGACTTGACTGGGAAGTCGCGCAGTTCCGCATACCAAAAGAAATTATCCCAAGGACGCAGGGAGATGCAGCGGAACTCTTTGGGCAACGGGCCACGTTGATGCAGATTCATCCACTCCAATATGCGCGGTAATTCTTCCTGATAATGCTCCGCGCCACGCCCCTGATATTCGGTGATCATGATGTCATAACCGACTTTGGTCAGATAGCGATCGAACTGCAGACTATTGCGTCCCATTTTGTCACCATCGAGTTCACCGGTGACGAAGTACATGGGTAAAAGTCGGCCATTTTCCCAGTAACGCACTACATACTTGTCGGATGTGGCGACAATCGGAACGATGCCCGCCCACAGATCAGGATGCGCCAGTCCGATATCCCAAGCGGCATCGCCTCCAATTCCGTGACCACTCAAGAAGACTCGATCCGTGTCAATCGAAAATCGTCGAGTGGCATCGCGCAAGCTGGCGAGAACAGCGGCATGCTCGCGGGAAGAATACTCGTATTCGGTTTGATCATTGCGGAACCACTGTGGTGCGATGACGATGTAGCCATAGCGCGTCGCCTGGCCAAGATTCATATTCAGTTTTTCATCGTAGGCACCCGTCCACCACTGCATGTGAGCGCGCGGATCAAGTCCCAGGTTGCTCAACGCCACCACACAGGGATAGCGGCGGTAGGGGTCATATTCGGGCGGCAATTGCACATAATAGGTGTGACTATTTTCGGTGTTCGCGCCTGGTACCTTGATTTCAAAGAAGCCGGGTGCCGGTGCCTCACTCGGGGCTTCCGGTAAATCCAGCGGCGGTTTCATCTGCGAGATGATGCGCGAAACATTTGCTGGTGTCGCTCCACCCAAACTACTAAGTGCGTCCAGGATCTGCGTGCGTTCGGCGGATTCACGTGAGCGCAGATAGGCACGAACCAAGTCGCGAATCTCGAACAGCTCGAGCGCCACTGACAGATTATCCGTGGCTGCACCGGAACCTAAAATCCAGCCGCTCACGGCAAGTGCCAACTTTTGATTCGCCGTCATCTGCTCGTCATCCGCCAACCGCAGATAGTCTGCCATTCGTGGCAGGGTATTGAAGTTGATCTCGCTGCGCATCTCCTTGACGATCGCCTCGACTCGTTGACGATTCACCGTGTTGGTGATGTTTTGCGCTACAGTCTCCAGGGAATCCACTACCTGCTTGCCCTGCTTGAAACCTTCCTCATATTCGCCCAGCAGCTCTCGGACCTTAACGAGTGTCTCGCCGGCGATTCCCTGAGCGGGGAAGTTGCTCAGCATGTCAAAGGTGAGTCGATGTTGGCCGACCGACCGCCGCAGTTCGCCTTCACCCAGAAGCCGATTGGCACTCAGCTGAAGAAGTTCGCGTTCCTGTTTTTTGAATTCGCCCGCCAGTTCAGGAAAGGCGGCGAGCAGGTCGGCGAGTTCCAGTCGGGCATCTTCAAATCGTTCCGCTTGCGTATACAGTCTCACGATGCGCAGCCATTCATCAGGCTTCGAAATATCGACTCCGCGCCGCAAAATCTTGCTCAACGCATCCCGGGAAAGCGAATGGGTGGCGACGCGCATGTCCCACATCAAGGCTTGCTCGACCTGCAGACCCTCAATTCGCGCATAATGCGGCGTGACCTCGGTGATACCCTGAATCACGCTGAGTGGCCCCTGACTCGACTGCATCGTAAAGGTGCGATTGCCCAAGTCATCAAAGGGCGAGATGCGGATGACAGGCCCCACCATGCCAACTTTTTTCGTCCCCTTGGCCACCCGCTTTGTGATTTTGATTTTTTCCAGAATCTGGTTCGATGGGACCACTCCATCAAGTCGGATCTGTTTGCTGGGGAAGTACGTGCGACGAAGTTGGTCGTCGGTGAAGACGATCGGAGTGGGAGCTTCCGGGTCCTTTTTTGAATTGAGCGGGTTTTCGTAGATCGAAGCAATTTTTCCCACGTCACCTTGCAACTGCATTCCGTTGCGCAGCGTGATCGTATCGGCCAGCACAGACACCCCGAAAGCTCGATCAAAAACCAGCGCCGGCCAGCCAGGGCTTAGAAGCATGAGCGCGATGAGGAGTTGGCAGAGTCGACCTCGAACAGATGACTTCATGGTCCAGGCCTCGAATGCAGAGGAGATCAGTCGCGAGAGGAGTGGGTTTAGTAGCTCCATTCTGACGGTTGTTGGAAGGGAGTCAACGAGAACGATTGAAAGTGGAGCGGGAAAGGCGGTGACCCGAAGGATCCTGCCGCTTCGGTTGACACTGCCGCTGGTAGCACCCACAATTGCGACTCCAGTCGGCCGGTTAGGCAGTTTGCGAGGCGGCCCGGCAGTTAGTGGCAATTGTTGTAAGGACAGCTTGGTGATTCCACGTCGTTTACTAACTGTATTGGTCTTCACCTTGCCCATCTCGGCGGTGGTGTTTGGAGTTGTCGCGGGGGCAGCACTGCTCGCCGATGGAATGGGCGACGCGGCCGCTCGATCCGTCTTTCGCGCCTTTGCGGCCCTGGCCCTGATCATCCTCACGACTGACCTCATTCTGCTGGTTACCGTGCTCGGCATCGACCTGCTAGATCGCGTGGATGAACACGAGCTTCTGCACGGCGGTTGCGGCGATGCCGAATGCGATGCGCACGCGCCTGATCCGGGTGCAGAAGAGGATCGCAGCGCGGCCGGCGATTGAGCACCTGGTCCCTGCTATGAAGAGGCTCGACGGTGTCGACAACTCCCGCTTCCCCACCACCGCCACCTGTACCACCCGCACCACCCGCGACAGTGCCGCAGCTAAACCTGCAGCGAGCCGGTGGTGATGGGAAGGTGTCTGCAAGCAAAGCCAGTGGCAGCGGTGTACCAGTCCCGCGCTGGATGATATTCGTGCAAGGACTCCTGATCCCCGTGATCGCGATTGCCGGATTTACACTCGGTTACTTCCTGGGCTCAGGCCGCGCGAAGTCGGTGGAAGAGCCCGTGATTGGACCGTGTGTGATATCGGGGCGAGTGTTTTACGAGACGAGTGGTGGTACCACATTCCCGGATACGGGTGCGGTGGTATTGATCGTTCCCGAGGATCAGCGTCCCGCGGCCGACGAAAAGTTAGCTCATCGCGCGCTCCTGCCACGATCGGACAATCGTGCGGCGGAGACGACGGGTGGCGGAAGCTCCGAAGTGGCGAGCGACCGTGAAGCTCAAGAAGTCCAGCAGCGTCTGCGGACACTGGGTGGAGGGCTCGCGCGTGCGGATGTCGACGGCAACTATCGCATCTCGTTATCGCGCGGAGGTCGATTCTTTTTGTTTGTGCTCTCCAGTCACGGCCAGCGGTCAAATCAAGATGAGCCGAACCGAGCGGATTTGGCGCAGCTTGGTCGCTATGTGGTACTCGCTTCCGAACTAATCGCCGATCGCCGTTATCGCTGGAGTCAGCTTTCGATCAAGCAAGACACGGTTCTAGATGTCACCCTTCGTCCCTGAGCGAAAAATTTCATGTTCATATCCGTTCGTAAGAAAATGATTGCCGAGACTTTCGGCACCTTCGGTTTGGTGTTCGCGGGAACGAGCGCGATCGTCGTCAATAGCGGTGGCGCAGTGTCCCATGTTGGCGTTGCCTTGACGTTTGGGCTGGTGGTCTTTGCGACGATCTCGGCCATCGGGGATATCTCGGGAGCGCACATCAACCCTGCCGTAACGATTGGCTTTTATTTTGCTCGCCGACATCCCGGTCGACTCGTGTTACCGTACATTGCCAGTCAATGTGTGGGAGCGGTTTTGGCGAGTCTGATGGTGAGCGTATTGTTTCCGGACGATCAAAAACTGGGTGGCACGTCGCCTGCTGGTCTCTTTGGCCAGTCTTGGGTGCTGGAGATGCTGCTTACGGCGGGACTGATGTTTGTCATCCTGAGTGTTTCTACGGGGGCCAAAGAGAAGGGCATTACCGCGGGACTCGCGATCGGTGCCGTCGTGGCTTTGGAAGCACTGTTTGCTGGTCCCATTTCCGGTGCCTCGATGAATCCAGCCCGATCCCTGGGACCAGCACTGATCTCAGGGCAGTTCGAGTCACTTTGGCTGTACCTGACCGCACCGGTCGTGGGTGCGATGTTGGCTGTAGCCGCCTGTCGCTGTGTGCGCGAGAACGGGTGTTGCTCGGCACCAACCAAGGAGCAAGATACATGAGTGAGATTCGTCGATTGCTGTTCGTTTGTGTGGAAAACGCGAATCGAAGTCAGATGGCGGAAGCCTTCGCACGCATGCTCGGTGGTGCGGCGGTGGAGTCATTTAGTGCTGGTTCACGGCCCTCCGGGATCGTCAATCCAAAAGCGATCGCCGCCATGTTGGAATTGGGCTATGACCTATCTAAACATGGCTCCAAGTCCCTGGATGAGTTGCCCGCTGTGGAGTTCGATTTTGTGGCCACGATGGGTTGTGGCGATTCCTGTCCCCTCGTTCGCGCCAAGCGACGAGTTGATTGGACGATACCTGATCCGAAACATCTCGCACCGGAGGAATTCCGAGCCGTTCGTGATCTCATCCAGCAGAAGGTGCGAACCGCTTTGGTGGAGTTAGGTGTGATAGACGATAGCAACATTTAAGAACTCTTCTGTCCGCCCGTCGAAGGAGCAATCGAGTTATGGTAAGAGCTACTTTTATTCGCCTTTTTGAGCAGCTCACGTTATTGCTAATGGTTGCACTGACGATGAGCGATGTGGTGGGGCATCGGAGCTGGGCTGAAGAGTTTGCGGCGGCCGACTTCGTGCCGCTCTTCAATGGCAAAGACTTCACCGGCTGGCGCTTTAGTGATGCGTCAGCAGCACCTCAGCAGGTGCCCGCCGCCTGGCGAGTTGTGAATGGCACGATCGTTGGACAGGGGGATCCCGGCACCATCCTGGCATCCCAGTGGGACTATGCCGACTTTGAATTTGAATTCGAGTGGAAGGCAGGTAGCGAGGACTTCGATGCCGATCTCTACCTGCATGCCAGCCGCCTGCTGGATGCTGATCCTATTCGGATGACCAAGAACCTGGTGGGTGGTCCCCAGGAAACCGATCGTGGCGAGGGGTTCTACAACGCCAGTGCCACTGGCAGCATCGGTGGCGGTGGGAGCGCTCGTAAGCCAGTTCCACAGCTGCAGAAACCGATCGGTCAATGGAACACTTGGCGTATCACGGCGCATGGGCCAAAGTTCACGTTGACTTGCAATGGGCAGGAAGCGTGGAGCTGCACGGATCATGTGCCGCGTAGCGGATACATTGGCTTCAAAGTCTTTCAGGGTTCACTCGAACTGCGCAATCTGCGGCTGCGCGAGATGGGCTTTCGCAGCCTGATGAACATGTCCGAATGGGAAGTCTATCCAGGCTATGGTGGCCGAGGACCGCTCGATGAACATTGGCAGCGAGACGGACTTCTCTGGACGTTCAAGGGACCCGGACCCAGCATCGTCACCAAGAAAAAAGACTTTAGAAATTATCAGTTGCGAATGGAGTTTCTGTTTGCCGATCCCAATCCGGCGGAGATCAATTCAGGTGTTTATCTGCGCGGAGTTCATCCGTGGCAAGCAGATATCTGGGAACACAAATGGGGCTCTGGCCTGTGGGGCGTCCAGCATGTGTCAGCCAGGATGGCAAGTGACGGAAAGACGCAGTATTACCCCGAACTTGGCAAAGTGATTCGACCCATCACGCGCATGGATAATCCAACTGGTCAGTGGAATTATCTTGAGATACGGGTCGAGGATGGCGTTGTCTCGACATGGCTTAACGGTCGACCCACGGTGGACCGATATCCGATCAAGGAGGTCGATCCAAAATTCCCGGATGCTGGCGGTGTGGGCCTGCAAGCTCACGCTCCTTGGAAAGAAGTTCGCTATCACGATATTCGCATCAAGGAACTGAAACGAGCCACCCCCGAGAGTCGCTGATCAGTATTCGTTCGAACGGTCGGCGCGAACAACATCAAGTTGTCCTCCGGATCAATCGACTGCAGAGCGGGATCTGTTGCTATGCGAGCTTTTTATCCGATCGTTCTCCTGTTAAGCGGTTGCTGGCTAGCCACGATCTGCCCGTGTGCCATTTCAGCGGCAGAAGATCGAGCGCCCTCTTATCAGCGTGAGGTCACCGCGCTCTTTGGAAAACTCGGTTGTAACGGAGGTACCTGTCATGGCGCCGTGAAAGGTCAGAACGGATTCCGCTTGTCGATGTTCGCAGCGGATCCGCTGGGCGACCATGAGCGGTTGTTGCGCGAGGGCGGAGGGCGACGGCTGAACTTCTTCGAACCAGCCAGCAGTTTGCTACTCGAAAAGGCACTTGGAAAACTCGCTCATGGCGGCGGCGTGCGCTTAACGCAAGGCAGTGCTGAATATGACCTGCTGTACCGCTGGATTGCGGCTGGAGCGCTCGCCGACGACTTGATAACGTCGCGTCTCAAACAGTTACGGATTGAACCGGCGGAACAGAGTATCCAGCCGGGACAACGTTACTCGTTGCGAGTCATCGCTGATTTTGCCGATGAGAGTAGCGCGGAGGTAACAGCGTTATGCTCCTTCGAGTCACTCGACCGCTCAGTTGCGACCGTCAATGGTGAGGGTGTTGTCACCGGGGTTGCGGTAGGCGATGCCGGTATCCTTGTCCGTTATCGCGCCCAACCTGCAGCCAGTCGAGTGACAGTCCCGCGACCAGGGCCAGTCGCCATGGTAAACATTGCTCCTCAGAACTTCATCGATCAGTACGTGCTGGCGAAACTAAAGAGCTTAAATTTACCGCCCGCAGCACTCAGCGATGACACCACGTTTTTACGTAGAGTGTCTTTGGATGTCACTGGACAATTGCCATCACCCGACCATATTCGGCAATTCGTTACGAATAGTGCTCCAGAGAAGCGTGCGATGGAGATCGATCAGTTGCTCAGCGCTGCCGGTCATTTTGATCTTTGGACGTTGAAGTTTTGTGATCTTTTGAAGGCGTCGGATTTTGGTGTCTATGCGGATGCCTTGACGAAGGAACATGATGCACCACGTATGCAGGCCTGGATTCGCGCGCGACTGGCAGAGAATATTCCTTACGATGAATTCGTGGAGCGGATTTTGTTGGCGACCAGTCGCGAAGGTCGTTCCATGGAGGAATACGCTGCTGAGGTCCAAGCGTTATTTGAGGGCTATGCACCTGGGCGACCAGATCTGGATCGCTACGCCGCTCGCCGTACCCTCGATCTCTACTGGCAGCGGCGCGGTTCCGATGGCGTGCTGGGTACCATGCAAGTGGCCCATGCTTTTCTGGGTTTGAGATTGGAGTGTGCTCAATGCCACCGGCATCCGCACGATAATTGGCAGCAAGATGACTTGCTCGACTTTGCCAATTTCTTCATGCGGGTACGCACCGTGGGATTCCAAGGTGATAACGAAAAAAAGTTTCCCGACGCGGCCGTGTTGTTCAAACAGTTCAATGACGACGCAAAGTCACTCGAAGCAGAGCTTAAGGTCCGACGGGAGGGTGAAGGTAAACGCCAGGAGGAATCGGCCAAGCAGGCGAAGGCGAACGGAGATCGGCTAACGAATGAAATCGCGAAATTAGAGAAGAACCAGGGCGATGTGGGCGAGATCGAATCGAAACGTCGAGAGTTGCAGGCTGCGAAGGAACTGCTGGCGACTGCAGAAAACTATCGGCAGGAAACAAGTGCCATCGAAAAACGGGCGAAGATGCTTCCGGAGATCGCTCGCCGATTATTGCAAGGCGAGAGTCGAGTGCTACCGACCGGCTCGCCTGCCAAAGTGGCCAGTACACTCGGCACGCGTGAGTCATCGACGTTCCGTTTATTGGGAGAGAGTCAGCCTGTGACGGTAGCCGTCGATCGTGATCCTCGTGAACAAGTCGTGGAATGGCTACGGCGGCCCAATAATCCCTACTTTGCGCGGGCCATCGTGAATCGAGTGTGGGCGCATTATTTTGGACGCGGAATGATCGATCCGCCCGATAACCTGTCTGCCTTTAACCCGGCGACACATCCCGAGTTGTTGCAGGATTTGTGTGATCAATTCATCGCCCACCAGTACGATTTACGCTGGCTCCATCGCACCATCCTCAATAGTCGTACTTATCAGCAAGCCAGTGTCGCCGGGCCAGAGTCGGCAGCGGACCGTACTCATTACGCCTCTTTTCCCCTGCGAAGACTACCTGCCGAGGTACTACTCGATGCCCTCAATTTCGCTACTGGCACAACCGAAAACATGGATATGAAGTACTACCACTGGCCTGAGAACACCAGCACCGTGCGCATGCCCTACGCACCCCAAAACAAGTTTGTCGCTTTCATGCTGGAAACGTTTGGGCGTCCTCAGCGTAATGCTGCTGTGCAGTGCGATTGTGAACGGGACTCGAGCGGTACGATCTTCCAAGTGCTCACGCTGGCGAATCATCCTCGCGTTTGGGAGAAAGTACGCGATGCGAATGGGCGAGTGGCTCAGGTGATGAAGATGGAGGGAGACGAGAGACAGCGGCTGGACGAATTGTTTTTGTCGACTGTTAGTCGCTGGCCGACGGAGCAAGAGCGAGAGACCTGCCAGCAATTCCTTGCCACAGCCGACTCGCCGATCGAGGGTCTACAGAATATCCTTTGGAGTTTGCTGAATACGCGCGAGTTCTTATTGCAGCATTAGATGAAAAATGTCCCGACAACGTTCGTCGGCGTTGACTTGTCGCTACGGATTGAGCCGCCGACTCGGGTAAAAGCACGATAAGCATGAATAGATTGTTTGCGGATAGCCGATTGAATTTGCCCGAAAAATCAAAGCGGAATTGAGGAGTTATCATGCTCAGGCGAGACTTCTTACGCATCGGTGGATTGGGATTATGCGGAGTGAGCACGTTGGATTTGATTCGGGCGCGCGCCAGCGCTGGCGCGGTCACTCCCAAAGCTCGACAGATGATTGTCTGCTGGCTCGGTGGAGGACCACCGCATTTAGATATGTTTGATATGAAGCCCGAGGCCTCGGAGGATTATCGAGGTATCTTTCAGCCAATTGCGACGAAGATGCCAGGATTGCAGGTCGGCGAACTGCTTCCCGAAATGGCGAAACGAGCCGACAAGTACACGGTGATTCGCTCGGTCACCACGATGAACAAGCCCGGTGATCATGCCCAAGCGCCGCTCTACTGGCTCACCGGTAACCCGCGACTTACGACGGGCAGCGATGAGTATCCAATGTACGGCAGCGTGATGAATAAGCTGCGACCGGGGCCGGCGGACTTGCCCACGTTCGTCGTGCTCGACGAAATCGATGTGCACACTCACAACGCACTGGCACGGAATTTTCTCGGCTCCGCTCATGCACCCTTCGTCATGCAGCCGCTCAAGGATAAAGACGCGGTAACAAAAATGCTGACTCCCCATCTGGATTTACCGGCATTCGCTCAGAATACTGCACTGCTCCAACAGCTTGATCGACGCCTCCGGCGCGACGATTCTCAAGATGAACTGATTGCGGGATTGGATCAGTACCAGCAGACGGCGTTCAACTTGCTGAGGTCGCCCAAATTGCGACAGGCACTCGATTTGTCCCAGGAACCGGCCGCTTCGTTGGAGCGGTTCACGCGCAACAAACCTGCGAAGGCACGTTATCCGATCGGCGATCCTTTGCATTTTCTGTTGGCGCGTCGGCTCATCGAAGCCGGTGTACCGATCGTGCATTTCAATTTGGGCTATTGGGACTGGCACGGTGAGAACTTTGTCGCGGGGAAACAGCAGATCCCCATGTTCGATGCCGGCTTCGCCGCCCTGCTCGATGACCTGGATGAACGCGGTTTGCTCGATTCCACCATCGTCCTGGCCTTAGGAGAGATGGGTCGCAAACCGAAAATTGATAAACCAAAAGAAGCGAACGCAGGCCGCGATCACTGGGACTATGCACAATTCGTGATTGCAGCCGGTGGTGGGTTCAATCGTGGCTGTGTGGTCGGTGCGACCGACAAATTAGGTGAGCAAGTCACGGATAAGTTTTATAAGGTCGAGAGTTTCGGACGCACGCTCTATCACCTCTTGGGGATCGATGCCAATACGGTTGTTCATACCCCCGCAAACCGTCCGGTCAAACTAATCGTGGAAGACGCACCGCTCATCAAAGAAGCCATTTCCTGAGGCCCATGTGTTGGCCAGTGGCGGGCCAGGAAAGAGAAATCAAGCCATGAACCACCGCCATTTACCGGTCTTCCATAAGATCCGATTGCGGGTACTCATCACGGGCTCGCGATACCGCTTCGCTGCCGCTGCGTCGTTCGCTCTGATCGCTCTATTCAGTGCGAGCTTCTCGCATTCACCGCTGGCCGCGACCGAGCCCACGACTGTAGCTGCAGCTGATTCTCCTGCAACCGATTCTGCTGCATCTAATTCGTCACCGCAGACGGCTCAGGGTCGCGTAGTGCTGCGGCGTCTGAATCGCGTTGAATACGAGAACACGATCAATGACCTTCTGGGAATTAAGATCAAAATCAAGGATCAACTGCCGCCGGACGGATCGGCCGATGGCTTTGACAATGCAAGTGCCGCCCATCACACCTCCGCGTTCCTGATGGAGAAGTACCTGGAAGCAGCGGACGCGGCGCTCAACATGGCGATCTGCAATCGCTCTCAACCGCCACCGCGCATCCAGAAACGATACAGTTTGAAAGATGGCCATCCGGTGCGTGGCTCGACCGAAGATGTCTATCGGTTTTTGGATGATGGCGAAGTTGTTTGTTTCTGTTCCTCCGAGTGGCACAACTGTTCGATCTCGCCCTTTTACCCGTCGGATGGCGGTGACTATCGCTTCCGCATTTCAGCCTCGAGCATTCAGAGTGACAATAAACCCGTTCCCTTTCGAGTGACCGTCATTGGCACTCGACTAACTGGATTGAGTGGACTGGTTGGTTATTTCGACGCTCTACCGAACAAGCCTCAGGTCTTTGAATTTGTGCGGACAATGGAGCCGCGCACCACGATCGCCCTGCTGCCCTACGGACTGGCCGGCGCGAATGTCATCAAGAACATTGGCGGTGCGAATTGGCAAGGTCCGGGGCTAGCGGTTCAGTATGTCGAGATCGAAGGTCCACTGCACGATAGCTGGCCTCCCGCTTCCCACCGTCGCCTGCTGGGCGATCTGAAGCAGAAGACGAGCTCAATTGCCAACTATCGTGAGCGCGTCGAAGTGGTCTCGGATCAACCACTTGTGGACGCCGAGCGAATTTTGATGATGTTTGTGCGTCGAGCTTTTCGCCGTTCGATTACAGCTTCTGACATCGCTCCCTCCATGACGATCATCCGTCGCAAACTAGACGAGGGCTACTCGTTTGAACTGGCCCTGCGAGCGGCGCTAAAAGGGATTCTGATTTCACCCGAGTTTCTCTTCCTGCGTGAAACCCCCGGACCCCTTGATGACTACGCTTTAGCCTGCCGCCTGTCGTATTTTTTGTGGAGTACGATGCCGGACGAAGAGCTGTTCCAGTTGGCCGAACAGAAGAAACTGCATCAGCCCGAGATCTTGCGCGAGCAGACAGAGCGTCTCTTAGCCGATCCACGCGCGACAGCTTTGACAGACAATTTCGCCGGCCAGTGGCTGGGCCTGCGAGAGATTGATGCCACCGAACCCAGCCATCTGCTCTATCCGGAATTTGATCATCTGCTCAAAGTATCAATGATCCGTGAGACGGAATTGTTCTTTGAAGAAGTGTTGAAGCACGATCTTAGTTTGACCCATTTTGTGGCATCTGACTTCACCATGCTTAATGGACGCTTGGCTCGACACTACGGCATATCCGGTCCGGACGGCTGGGAATTCCGCAAGACACCATTGCCGCCGAATAGTCATCGGGGCGGCGTGATGACGATGGCGAGTGTTTTGAAGGTGACCGCCAATGGCACCACCACTTCTCCCGTTCTCCGTGGTGTCTGGATTTTGGATCGCATCCTGGGCACACCACCTCCTCCGCCACCCGATGATATTTCAGCGATTGATCCTGACATTCGTGGCGCGACAACGATCCGCGAGCAGTTAGCAAAACACCGCTCCACCGACTCGTGCAGCATTTGTCATCGGGAAATCGATCCGCCCGGATTCGCTCTGGAAAGCTTCGACTGTATCGGCGGTTGGCGCGATAACTACCGAGTGACCGGGAATGGTGAAGCCGTGATCGTAGATGGTCGACGCATGCCCTACCACAAAGGCAAGATGGTAGATCCAGCTGACGAATTACTCGACGGGTCGCGATTTGAAAACGTCGATGGACTGAAACAGTTGCTGCTACGTGACAAGCCGGCGCTGACGCGGTCGCTGGCCAGCAAGCTGCTGACGTATGCGACCGGCCGAGCCCCACAGCCAGCTGACCGCTCAGTGATCGATGCGATCGTGAAGAACGTGACGGCAAAAAATTATGGTTTCCGGTCGCTAATTCACGAAGTCGTGCAATGCGAAACGTTTCGTACAAAGTGATGCGGTGAAATATGACGCGATCCCTGCGAGGTGACTCGATGAGATTAGATCGACGAGTATTCTTGCGAGCTGCTGGTGTGACCATGGGCTTGCCGCTGCTCGAGGCCCTCACCTCGCGCCGCGGACAAGCGCAGTCTGGCGAGGCGGAAGATGTTCGCAGTGAAAAGACTCGAGTACCCCGGCGCATGGTCTGTATCAACACGCCGCTGGGGCTGCATCCCGCTCACTTCTTTCCCAAAACAGCAGGCCGTGACTATGAGCTGTCCCCATATTTGGAAGTGCTCAAAGAATTCCGCATGGATTTCACCGTGATCTCAGGATTGTCACATCCCGATGTGGGACCAAGTCACGATTCCAACTACAGTTTTTTAACCGCAGCTCCACACCCGGAACGGCGAGCGGGATTTCGCAATAGTATCTCACTCGATCAGTTCGCCGCCGAGCAGCTTTATGGTCAGACCCGCTTTCCTACATTGCCTCTGTCGTGTGAGGGTTTTGGATTGTCGTGGACCAAAAGCGGTGCACCGGTACCCAGTGACAGTTGGCCCTCGCATGTCTTCGCTCGGCTCTTTCTGGAAGGGCAACCAGACGAAGTCCAGGCGCAGCAGCGACAGCTCGCGGATGGGAAAAGCATTCTCGACGCAGTGCGTGAACAGGCACGGCAACTCGAACGGGGCTTGGGAGCGGGTGACCGCGAGAAACTCGACGAGTATTTCACCAGCGTGCGCGAGCTTGAGCAGCGATTGGTGCTGGCGGAAGCATGGTCAAAAAAACCAAAGCCAAAGGTCGATGTAAAACCACCCGTGAATATCCAAAACAGTGCCGACCTCATCGGCAAGACACGGCTCTGGTTTGATCTGATCCACCTCGCCCTGCAAACAGACTCCACACGACTGATTACGTTGCAGTTACTGGGGACGAGCAGCATGCCACCGATTCCTGGCGTGAATCAAGGACATCACGACCTGTCTCATCATGGACAAGATCCAAGCAAAATCGAACAGCTGCGCATCCTGGAGCTGGAGAAGCTCAAGTCCCTGCGCGATTTTCTCGTGCAACTGCGCGATACGCGCGAAGAGGGTGAACGATTACTAGACCGGACCATCATCTTCTTCAGTAGCAACCTAGCCGACGCCAGTAAGCACAGCGTGAAGAATTTGCCGGTACTCGTGGCGGGTGGTGGCTTTCGACATGGACAGCATTTGGCGTTCGATGAGCACAACAACCTGCCGCTGTGTAATCTTTTTGTCAGTATGCTGCAGCGTCTGGAGATTGAAGCCGACAAGTTTGGTTCCAGCACCGGCACCCTGCGCGGGTTAGAGCAGGTGTGAGTGACCCTTGATGAGTGAGACGAACTCCGTGCCCCCCACAATGAACTTCGTGCCTCTTTGTTTTAATGTGCTCTCGTTCCATTCATCGAGGGCTCGGGCAGGTTCGGATTTGGTAAACACGGAGGCACAGAGAACACAGAGTGTGACTCGTTTAAGAACATGCCGCACATAGATCGGTTACGCCATGACGCCACTCAACTTGAATTATCATTTTTACGCTCATCTGCAAGGAATGCCGGAGGGCGATTTATGCCAGTTGCCGGCAGTCGAAGTGCCGGGGCCGGTTGGTGGATCCTGTCGAGTTACGCCGTGGCAGCTGCAGGATCATCAGCGTTCCACGCCGCTTGTACGCTCGTTTGAAGAGGTAGCCGCACAGCTCGAGCAGTTACCTCGCCTGTACTTCGAACCGGATGGATCGTTTGTCTGGGTGGGGGAAGAAGAGCCAACGAGCGGTGATGACGACGCAGTAGTAGATCCTGCGCAGCATTCTGCTCACCGGCGCTGGCAGGTCGACGGAAACCTCTATGACCTGCACGGACGCTTGCTGTATATCGAACTCAAAGGGCACTGTCCCCCGGAAAGGTTCGATCAACTGCTCAGCGCTTGTGGCTGGCCACAGCAGGAGGTCTTGTTTCAACTGCTGCGAGAAGCTTTGTACCTCAGCGAATCCGATTTCCGCCGCTGGGCACTGACGCGCTCATCTAGCTAAGTGCGACTAGCTAAGTGCGACTAGCTAAGTGCGTCAGGCAGTCAGACTGCTTTCAGGCTTGTTTCTTCGTGTTCCGGTCGATCGCCGATGAATGGATTCGCACCAGCATGGACCTGTTTACAAGACAGGTGCCTTTCCTAGTCGAGCCACATCGGCAGGTCAGCAGGAACGTAGTGATTCGACCACTGTCCATCGGCTTTGAGGACCGAGATTGCTCATCCTCAAGTCTCAAGCTTCACCCTTCAAGCCTCATCCTTCAAGCCTGTAAAAAAACGATCGACGAAGTTATGCGTCAGAGGATTTGTCGTTTTACCACTAAACTACGGCGCAATGCTCTACATCAAAGTTGCGCCGGTGGGATTCGAACCCACGACTCTGCTGGATAAGCATGTACTCCAACACGGCAGTCGATCGTCAGTAGCTCGCCAAGGAATCGAACCTTGTCTAACAGTTTCGAAGACTGTCGTGCGAATCCATCACACTCGCAAGCCATGTTGTTCATCAGTGTCCATGTCAGGAATCGAACCTGATCTTCGACCTTCGCAGAGTCGCGTGCATATCCACTACACTTCACAGACATTTTCTAACCTAGTGGCGCAGGCGGGATGGGAACCCACAAACACCTTTGCCTAACGCAAGCCGCTTAGCCGTTGGCGTACTGTTTACAGTCGGTGGCCGATACTCGTGTACCTCGCATCGTTATGTTTCTTATGTTCTTTCCAAAGCTTCAGGCCTTTCGCCTAACCGCCTCTACACAGTGGTAGCCCTGGGAATTGAACTCAGCGCGATCCGCTTATCAGCTACCAGTCCATCGGATGTAAATCGTCGGAAATAGGGACTAAAAGACATGGTGACACTTGGGGCAACACCGGGTTTTGTTTCCAGTGATTGATTGCTTTTCAGATTCCTTGTTTCGTGACCACATTCATCACGTACTGTAGAAATAGACACTCTTCTCCTGGATTGGTTCGCCAGGAATTGTTTTTTCCTGAAAAGCGACTACCGCATCAAATCGAATGGGAATTGTGAAGTGGACCCCAAAAGCTGGACAGGCGGCGGGGGGAAAACAAGATCGTATCGCGGAGGCTCAGGGAGACATTCAGGAGGGAGGAAAATGATTCGAGCATGTGGGAGTAAACATTGACAGTTAGTCGACCTCCGTGCCCGCGATACCTCTGTGTTTTAATATTTTCCATCCCATTCATTGACGGCGTAGAAAAGCTCAAGAAGCCTCGGATTTGTGTAATACAGAGTCACAGAGGGCAAAGAGTGTGACTCATTCCAGATCGCGCCGCGAATGGATTGGCAAATCAAGGACGCCACCGGAAATGGACACTGTCTTCCGGCTGATTGCAGCGGCGCTCATAATCCCTGGAGCGCCTCGTTGATCGTGCCCAGGTAGAACATCGCCAGGCGGAAGATAAAGAAGATGATGATGGAAGCGACGAAGCCCCAGACCGCAAAAGACGCGGCGGCTGTGAGCATGCGATTCGCCATGATCGAACGCTCGGTGTAATCACGCGAGAGCACTTCCAGTGCCTCGGCGGCGCTTCCCGCATGCTCGGCTGCCGCCAAGCTATCCAAGAACTCGTCTGGCAACCGGTCTCGACAACGCAGCGCCTCATGAAACTCGCCGCCCCGCAGGACCACTTCATCCGCATCGCCAGCAATGTCTTGATAGTAAGGCAGCTGAGTGCTGGCGAGTGCCAGACTTAAGGAACGTCGCGCATCTAAACCGGATTCGAGTGCCAGGGATAGAGTCCAAGTGAGTCGTGACAGTGCGGCGGTCTTCCAGCAATGACCAATGATCGGAATACGGACGGCAATTTCCGAGGGCAGACTACCAAACCAACCTTGGCGCATGGCAAACCAAGCCATCGCCACACCACTCACCAGCGTCCCAATCAGCAGAAAGTAAATGATAAGCCCCGAGGTGCCGACCAAGCCCAGGCCCAGCGGATCAATCGGTGTGCCATCGCCGCGGGCTGAAATCCAGCCAAAGATCCAGATGAGTAGCCCGATGACCAGCACCGCCACGCAAAGTTGAATCGCCGGCCACGCGATCCCCATCAAGAACGATCGTCGCAGCTGCAGAGTATGTTCGTAATGGTCCGCCAATCGCAGCAGTACTTGATCCAGTCGCCCCGCCGACTCTCCAAAGCGAACCATCTCTCGTACCAAACTAGGAAAATAACTGCCGGTCGCATCGATCGCTTCGGCCAGCGAATCCCCTTCGTTAATCCGAGCACAGATCGTGGCGAAAATCTCGCGCTGGTGCGCAGGCCCGCGACTCGCCTCCTGACTCCACACTCGCCGAGCGTCCACGCCCGCACACAGCGACGTGCCCACTCGCCGCAGCAAATCCTTGAGATAGCGAGTGCCGATATGCCGTGAAAACGGCAAGGGGTTCTTTGAGTTACGAGTGCCAGAAGATTGAATCGAAGGCGAGGATTCGATGATTTGTGGCTGCTTCATGGAAGACATATTACACCTCTAACTTGAAACACCAGCGTTCTGATCATCGACAAAATTAAAACGATGAAGTTCCACTTCACCTGCTCGATCAGCAGTCGTAATCAACAGTGCGGAAACATCGGGATGAGCGTCGCAGTAGGACTGAGCCAGCGCCAAACCGCCTACATAAAACGCGGTGGACAGGGCATCTGCCAGAGCGGCACTTGATGCGATCACAGTCGACGACAATACACCGCTTGCTGGTCGACCGGTCCGAGGGTCCAGGATATGTCCATACCGCTGTCCTCGATGGAAGAAAAACTGATTGCCGGCACCAGACGTTCCCAGTGCTTGATCGCGAAGCCAGATTTCCGCCAATCGTTCTTCGGGGCGTAGCGGATGCTTTAGTGCCACAGACCAACCGCTGTGATCGTCATGTGCCGATCCACGTGAGCCCCGTGCGAGGATGCTGCTCGTGCCGCCATGGATGAGAAAATCTGGTACGCCCTCTGTTACCATAAATTCAGCGCAGCGATCGAGTGCATAGCCTTTGCCGATGGCACCCAGATTGATCTCGAGTCCGGTTTGGCGAAATCGCACGGTTGCTTGTGCAGGTTCCAGTTCCAAGTGCTGACTGCCGACTCGCTCCAGTGCCGCATCGAGTTCCACCGACTCCGGCACTCGCCCCTCGCGTCGATAGAACCCCCAGACCTTGGACAGGCAACCGGCGGTAATGTCGAAGGCACCATTCGTGTCGGCGTGAAGCTGGAGCGATTGCTGCAGCAGCTGAAACAAGCGACGTTCCACCGGAACGGGCGCCTCGCTGGCGGTGCGATTGAGGTGACTGATTTCACTCTGCGGACGATAGACGGTCAGTTGCGATTCCAGCTGCTCCACGAGATCCAGTGCTTGGAGTGCGATGTCGGGGCCGAGCGGCGGTCGTCCGGCAATCAGATAGATTTCAAATTGACAGGCCATGGCGGAGCGGCCGACATGCAGTAAACAGACCGCTTTCTCATGTGCCGTTGTGGGGTCCTGGGCCAGAGCTGCGCGCTGCGCCGCCTCTTGGGCCGCTCGCAGGACAGCCCCACCGGAGAGGAATTCGCGACGATTCGGGGACTCTGCTGCACTCATGCTGCTCAATTCTACTCGAAATGTTCACCCACTGCGGTATACTTTACTTCGACCCAGCGAAGCTTAGGGAACTCGACATCGCCAGGGCGAGTGGTCGATGCTTCGAGGGCCGGTTTTTCTCGTGTTTTGGGGAGCGACTGACCATGCGGCGCCGCGTCATTTCTGTAGCGTTCATTCTGGCACTAACCAGTCTTGCTGCCGTGGCGACATCCACCTGGGGACAGACCAAAGCGACGCGGGCGGTCCGTCGAGCGGCAACGCCCAAGTGGCAGCCGAGCGAAACGAAGGGTGTTTTCTTCGATAACGTGTTTGACGGCAAAGTGCTGGTTGGTGACCGCCCTGCAAATCTATCGGTCGCCAAGAGTGCTGGGCCTGCCAATCCTGCTGCGGCAGGCGCCACGACGGAATCCGCCGGTGCGGCTGGCGGTGGTGGTGGAGCCGGTTGGTCGAAGGTGATCGCGTCCACTGCCATTGAAGATGAAATCAAAGCGATCAAGCTCATGGTCGATAAAAACGTCACGACGCCAACTGAGTTTGCGGGTAAAGGCTATAAGGAGGCACGTCGCAACTTCACGATTCTCGCCATGCTCTTCGGTATCGTGGGTGACTACGACGGAGATGTGCGTTGGAAGAAAGAAGCCTCCACGGCTCGGGAAGTGTTCGCTCGTACCGCAGCCAACGCCAAAGTTGGCACTCAGCAAGTGTTCAATGAAGCCAAGCTGCGGAAGGCGGATCTGGATGAACTCATGAGTGGCTCGGGACTTTCAGCGAAAGCCACTGCGGATGGAAAACTATCATGGGCTCAAACCTGTGATCGCTCGCCACTCATGATGCGATTGGAAATTGGGGTTCAAGGAAAGTTGCAGCCGGCGACGGCCAGTAAGGCGGAGTTCCAGGGAAAGAAAGATGAAGTGCAGCATGAGGCACAGGTCGTGGCTGCGATCGCTCGCGTACTGGCTCAAGAAACCATGGATGATGCTGATGCAGCCGAATACAAGAATTTTTGTAAGGTGCTAGAAACCGCGGCACTCGAAATTCTCGACGCGGTCAAACTCAACAGCGACGAAGCCGCTCGCAAAGCTGTCGGTGTGATCAGCAAGTCTTGCGACGACTGCCATGGTGCGTATCGGTAGTAAGCTAGTCGATTAGCAGGTTACCGATCTTGCGCCCAGTTACGCTCAGGGGAAACGATGCTAGGTCACTGGGCAAGACCCAGCGCAGGTCGTCTGACTGAGGCAGTGAGGACGGCTTTTTGTTGGCGACTGGCCTAGCGCTCACGCAGTGCAAGGTGATGTTGAAGCGCGTGACTGCATGTCGCAGGGTGGTGAGCTGTTCAAGAGGTTTCACTGCCAGACCAACCAAGGCCTTGGTCTTGCTGGTAATTTCCTTCGTGAGTTGCTGGGGCTCTGTGGCTTCCACGGGGAAACGCGGAAAATCCCAGAGTCCGGCCCAGCGTTCATCAGGTCCACAGCGACGAATCAGCACATGCTGGCCAGCTCGAATCACCACGGCGGCCTCGACCACTTCGGTTCTCACCTTCTTGGGCGCGGCGGCTGGAATCTGCTGCTGAAGTCCCTCGCGATACGTGGGACAAAACTGAGCGATGGGACAATCCGTGCAGCGCGGTGTACGCGGAGTGCAGATGAGACCGCCCAGTTCCATGGCTGCCTGATTGAACAATCTCGCATCCCGTTCGGGTACCAGTTCGGTGGCGACGGCCCAGAGTCGATTACGGGTGACGGGGGCGGTGATCGGACCACGTTCCAAAGACAGTCGACTGAAGAGTCGTACGGTATTCGCTTCGAGAATGGGCTCCGGGCGATCAAAAGCGATCGATAAAATCGCTCCCGCCGTATAGCGTCCGATGCCTGGTAAGCGGCGAACCGCCTCTGCGTCACTGGGAAACTGTGCTCCATGTTCGCTGACGATGCAGCGAGCGGCAGCCTGAAGTTGTCGCGCTCGGCGGTAGTATCCGAGTCCCTCCCAAAGACGCAGCACCTGTTCTTCGGGTGCCGCAGCCAACTCGCGGACAGTCGGGAAGGCCTGCAGAAAGCGTTCATAATAGGGGATCACGGTAGCGACTTGCGTCTGCTGCAGCATCACTTCACTGATCCAGATTCGATAGGCATCACGAGTTCTTCGCCATGGCAAATCGCGCGCGTGAACTCGAAACCAGTCGATCAATTGCCGCTGCAATTCACTCTTTACCGTTATCCAGGAACTGGCCATGAGTAGTTTCGATCACCGATTATTGGCTAGCGGGGAGCGATCTCGGTGTATTCAATTTTGGTCTTCGATCGTTCCTGATCGGCCAGATACTGAAACAGATATTGCGTCATGGCTGGTTCGAGTTCGGCACGAGCTTCTTGCCAAGTACGCTTTCCTGGCTTTACTTCGAGGAGCTGAATTAAATGCACTCCAAAGGCAGTTTGCACAGGCGGGCTGACCTGCTTTACATCCAGTTTAAACGCTGCAGCCGCGAACGATTCGGGCATTGGCTCTTGCCGCTTAATCCAACCGATGTCACCGCCCATATCGGCGGTCGGGGCCTGTGAATGCTGCTTTACGGCCGCTGCGAATGTCAGCTTCCCAGTTTCTATCTCGGCGCGAATCTCCCGCGCCTTGGCGAGTCGAGCCGAAATAGCTGCGGCATCATCTTGCGGTTTTGCCTTGAGCAGCAGATGAGCGACTCGCAATTCGCTGCCATCGAACTCCCGCACATGCTGCTCAAAGTATTTCTGCAGGTTCTCTTCGGTCATAAAGCGGGTGAGATAACGCTCCCAGCTAATTTGCCAGGCGACGAATCGGCGGAACGCGGCCTCGTCTAATTCCGCTTGCCGTAAATGTTCAGCGAGTGAACTCTTGCGTTCATCAAGTTGCTTCTTCAGCCGCTCGACCACGCGATCGACATCTGCCGTTGAGGCGGCAATCTGGGAGGATGCGAGCTGTCGTAAGATCAACTGGCGATCGACGAGTTGATCGAGGGCTTTGGCTTCGAGAATCTTACGGGCGGCGGCTGGTACTTCTCCCGCTGGTAACACTCGACGCACTTCGCGCTGCAGCTCTCCCATCGTGACTGGCACACCTTGGACAGTCGCTGCTACTCGACTATCAAACTCGGCTGCCACGACCGTTGTCAGTGCTACCACTGCGATCGTGCAGGTCAAGGTCATCTGCAACGCGATATGCAGCGTGGAAGTTCTGGTCGACTGGGCTGCAGTTGTCGCAGATCGAACGGCCATTGTTTGATCCTCAATCATGAGCACCTCCCTGTTTCAACGATTTCTCTGGCCATTACGGCAATTCGATATCCTTCAGCTCGTATTCCACTGGAATCTTGATGAGAGAAACAGGAGTACGGTAGACAAACTTGTAACCCTTCAGTCCCTCTTCCAAGGCGAACAAATACGAGATGCCAACTTGATCATTTTCTTGCAGAGTCGCTTCGCTACCCGAAGGATCTACGATCTGACCTTGCGGATCAATCAGGTAAGCGGGATTGCCATAGATCCAGCCGCGATGCGATTCGAGCGCATTCGAAGCGGAATCGAATTTCACTCGCATACGAATCTCTTGCGCATCCTGATTTCGACGCACTTGATCCAGGTAGACGGTGACAGCCGCTTTCTTGACTTCGAGATTCTTGGCCTTCTCTAAATCAGCGAATTCGAACGATTCATATTTACCTGCGGCGAGAACATCGAAACGGCCCTTGAGTGAACCGATCTTTTCGACCGATCGACCTGGAAGTCGCAGTGGAATGACTACTTCAGCTCCCGGTGTTTCGCCATCTCCTTCCAGCTCAATGGCACCCTCTTGACCATCGATCGTGAGTGCTCGCCCCTGCTCGTCCACTACCGAAATACTGTCCAGCTCTTGAGTCATGACGATAGGGTTTAAACGAGGTTCCCAGCTTACATCGATGGTCAACCGCAGAGCATCGTTTTGGGGATTTCGTAAATCTTTTACAGCCTCGATCGTCGCCGGCTCAAAGCGAAACATGCCACTGTAGATACCACGTTTAAATCGGTCGCGCTCCATCTCCGAGCGGGCAACAATGCCAATCGCACCACGCTGGCCGGTAAACAAATAGGTGGTGAGCTCCGCTTGGTCGAGCAAGCTGTCTAAGGCATACCAAAAACTCTGCTTTTGAATATCGAGCTTCACCGTTTTGTCGACCACGCGTTGACCGAATCGATCCCGCCAATCGAGTAGCTGATTGCCTGATTGCTTGGCGAGTGATTCGATGGCCGCGGACAATTTCATTTCACCCTGCAGGGTGACGAGTAGTGGTTTGGTTACCGATTCGGCAGCGGCCGATTCGAGCGCTCGACGAATGCGCGCCAGCCGATCTTTGACTTCCGCCGGTGTCTGTTTGGTGACTGCGGGCAACAGCGTCAGCGCGTCAGCACCCAGTGCGATGAGTTCTTTCTCGGCCGCTTCGCGTTTGACAAGCTGGGAATCGTCGAGTTGTTTGACGAGTCGCAGGACGGTTGCTTTAAGTTCTGCCGGTTTGGTGTCGCTGGGTTTGGTGTCACCTGCTTTTGCGCTGCTCGACTTTTCCGCCGCTGATTCAGCCGGTGCTGCGGACCGATCAGTCGTTTTGGAATTCGACTGGGAGCTTTCGGTCGTTTGACCACACACGAGTGCCAGAGTTAGGAGCCACGAGGTCATCATGCGTCACCGTGCCTTTCACCATCAGGATTGCTGTCCCTTACGAACGGACGGATTTTAACACGAAAGTGACCGGTCACGCACTCTTGCCGTGACTCAATTGGTTTGCCACAGTAGCGATCATGAATCTTGCCCCACCAGCCTTGCATGACGCCATTCACCAGGCTCTTCACCAGCGTTCGTTTTTCATTGCGGACGGTTTATGGACAGAGACAAGCTATCAGCCGCCATTGGAGCTGCGCTGGGAGGTTTTTCGCGGCCATTTGCTCGACCCACGCCACGCGCGGGAGGAGGCTCGCCTGGAGGCCTGGCACTGGTATTTGCTGGGTCCGGTGGACCATCCCTACGCGACGTGCTTCAGCAGTTACCACACAGGATCGGCGGGCGGCAATCGGTCATCGTCCGCCGGGACGATTTCGCCGACCGATCATCCGCTGCTGTCGCTGTTTTACGACGACTCACAGAGGCTCCTGCATGTCGTTCGCTATCTGCTAACGTACGACTGGAATTCGGCAGGGAATGGACCGGCCGCCAGTGCTGACGGTTTGACGAACCAACACTTCTGGGCGCGGGAGCTGATCGTTACGATCCCGGTGCCCAGCATCACAGCTAACGCCGCGCGGGAACCTCTGTCGATGCTGGCGGGTAATTTTCAGACGACCGTACAAGCAGCAATCGCGGCTGCTGTTCACGGAACGAATCGGCTCCCGATCACGTCATTGGAGACACCGCTACCCGCCTTCACATTTGGCTGCTGCTCGTATCTTCCCAGCGTTAGTCGCTGGCTTGGAAATGAATCCTCCTTCACCCTGCCGCAGCTGCAACAGGCACTGGAGCGCGCGGCAAATGGCGATGAGGAGGTCATGGCGGTGACGCGAAGTGAATGGGCACGCGCACTCGAAATTTGGTTGCGCGCCGCGACAAGTGCAAACGTTGCGTCCACGCTCGATGTTACCTCACCCAGCCGCTGGCTCGACTGGACGCGACAGTTGTTTCACCAAGTGTCACTCACACCGCTTACCGCTTGGATGGATCGAGCGTTTGCGCTACTGGATGCACTGGCGGGCAAGACACTTCGTGAATCGTCGCTTAACACCGCTGGCCGAGCGTCTCATGGGGATATGCAGCGAGTGGCGGCGGTGTGCGATTTAGTTGGTCACATGCTGCGCCACTTGGTCCGACATCTCACCGCTTATGACTTGGAAAAGTTTCACAGTTTTGGAGCTAATTATCCGGACGCGCCATGGCTTGATCGGTTGCTGCAGTGGCTGATCGATTGTGCGGAAACGTACCCCAGTTTGTTCTTGGAGAAGGATCTAGATGACCAGTCGGATACCGCGGGGATAACGACTGCAGCCGATGTTGCAAGCGCCGGGGAACAACCGGAGCTACAGCGATCTGCCGCACATCGTCAGCAGCTACGACAGCAACCAAAACGAAAGAAACAGTTACGTCGGCGCGCACTTCGGCAAGGATGGCTGATCCGGAAGCACTACGAGGGCTTGCTGGTTCCCGACACGCCTACATCGCAAGGTGAGCTTCGTCGAGTGTTACCGGCGGAAGTGCCCGTCGTACCGGCGGAACAAATCACACAGCCACGTCACCGCAGCAACCGACTCTTCGCTGAACGACCGCTGAACATCGACCAGCAGCCGCATGCGCAGCTTGTCCTACAAGCGGCCGTGGCGGATCTGCAGCAGATCGAGGAATACCAAGAGTTGGGGATGGCGACGTTTCTGGATCGGCCGCTGGGCATCGGCCATGCACCTGGTGAAGTTGATCGCACTCCGCTGTTTTCCTATCAAGCCTTCAGTGCTCGGATCGCCCAGCAGCGATTGGCGTTTTGGATCAACCAAGGTCTACGGATCGATCCTCAAATCGCGGCTAGCTGGCCGGGTCCCGACGGACTTGCCGTGCGCGATTTGCCAGGTCGACCTCGACCCGGTGTGACTACGCTGGAGGATGCCCAGCTAGCGTCTCCCGATTTTCGTATAGTGAGAATTACGCACAGTTCCTGGTCTGAATTTCTTGGCTGGTTGGAGATGCACGAGACCAACTCAGCGGCCGATCTGCGCACGCTCGGAGTAAGTGACTCCCGTGAGCCACGTCTGCTGGTACGCACGGGCAGCAGCGAACAAGCAGTGGCGGGAAAGCCCTGGCTGGCACTGCTCGATCAAAATCGACAGCCGATTGCCCAATGGCGGCTCACCGCACCGCAATTGGCCGATCGTTATGAGTGGTGCGAGCGAGCTGAATGGCCTGCGGGCGGACTCACTCGCATGGCTGAATCGGCGGTGGGAATCATTTTGTGTGGTGGTCAAAGTCGCCGCATGGGTGAACCAAAAGCCTGGCTGAAGCTCGGCGATGAAACGTTTCTTCAGCGGCTGGTACGAACCGTCAGCGGTACAGTCGAGCGCGTGATCGTGGTGGCCGCAGTGGGGCAAGAATTGCCAGCCCTTCCCTCACAGACCATCGTCGTCCGCGATCAACGTCCCGAACGCGGGCCGCTCGAAGGACTGCTCGCCGGACTCGAAGCAGCCGCTCAATTCGGTAGTCGAGTGTTTGTGACCGGTTGTGACGCACCTCTGTTGCCAGCCGCCGTGATACGGTACTTGCTGCGGCAACTGGATACTCACGAAAGCACGTCCGCTGAAAGTGTTGGTGAGTGTCACGCCGTTGTAGCGTTTGATGGCCAGTACGATCAGCCGCTCGTGGGAGCGTACGAGGTGACCGTGCAGACGCTAGTGCGCGGCTGTTTGGAGCGTGAAGAGCTGAGCCTGCGGGCGCTGTTTGAGCAGCCGACGTTCCGCGGACGGCGAGTCGGCCTGGAGGAACTCCGCCAAGTTGACTCGCTGCTCCATTGCCTGCGTCATGTGAACACGCGGGAAGAGTATCAGGCGCTATTGCTGGCGGGCGGGTAACCGAGGAAGTCGTTGCCCCGACTGGCACGAGGCCAGTCGAGGGCTTGCTCAGTCGAGGGCATGGCCAGTCGAGGGCATGCTCCCGACCCGACCTTGTGTCGGGCGGAGCGATGACTTCGAAGGTTACTTGGCGGCCTGTTGCTTTTTGCGATCAGCGACAATCTCTTCTTGGATATTCGCGGGCACTTTGCTGTACCGCGAGAATTCCATGGAGAAGACACCTTGGCCTTGTGTCATGCTGCGCAGGTCGGTGGCGTAGCCGAACGTTTCAGCGAGTGGCACCAGACAGGTGATCGTCGATGTCCCATCGCGCATGTCTTGGCCTTGAATTTCACCACGTCGCGAAATGACGTCGCCCGTCACAGGACCCTGGAAGGTCTCGGGGACTTCGATTTCCAGCTTCATGATCGGCTCCAACAGAGCCGGTTTGGCC
This sequence comes from Pirellulaceae bacterium, assembly GCA_044235425.1. Classification (GTDB taxonomy): domain Bacteria; phylum Planctomycetota; class Planctomycetia; order Pirellulales; family Pirellulaceae; genus JBJSXJ01. The sequence continues at coordinate 37,312 of JBIIHW010000021.1, read as the reverse complement.
TCGGGGAACGTTAAGCGGAAGCAATCGCGAGCACAGGTTTGGAACGCGCGATCCGAGCTATCGACATCGTGATAAGAACCGTCCTCGACGACCACCTTGGTCTTGACCACGGGGAACTCGGCGACCGGTCCCTTGATGATCGATTCGCGCAAGCCCTTTTCGATTGACGGAATGTATTCTTTAGGAATACGACCACCGACAATCTTCTCTTCAAAAATGAAGTCTTCTGCCGAGTCTTCGGGAAGCGGTTCGATACGGCCGACGATGTGACCGTACTGACCCGAACCACCCGTCTGCTTCTTGTGCTTGTAATTGAATTCGGCAATTCTCGTTGGGGCTTCTCGGTAGCTCACCTTCGGAGCACCCACCTGGAGTTCAACCTTGTACTCACGACGAATTCGTTCGACGTAAATTTCCAAGTGCAACTCACCCATACCGGCGATCAGAATTTCCTTCGTCTCCTCGTCGTTGAAGACGCGGAATGTAGGATCTTCTTTGCGGAATCGCTGCAGTGCCTTCGCGAGCTTGTCGGCATCGGCGCGGCTGGCTGGTTCAACAGCCACCTTGATAACCGGTTCCGGGACGAACATGCTTTCCAGCGTACAGAACTTTTGTTCGCCGGCGTATGTGTCACCGCTTGCGGCATCGATACCCATGATGGCCACGATGTCGCCAGCTTCGGCGAAATCAATTTCCTCACGTTTATCGGCGTGCATTCTCACGATGCGGCTGAAACGTTCGACGCGCGTGCTGCGCTGGTTCACATACATCTGGCCTTTTTCAACTTTACCCTGATAGATGCGCATGAACGTAAGTTGTCCGTACGGATCTTCGACGATCTTGAAGGCCATGCCAACGAACGGCTTGGTTGGGTCGGGGCTGAGCGGAAAGGCTTCGTCGGGATTGTCCCACTTCTTTGCCTTGATGCTGCGATCAAGCGGCGAGGGGAGATAGCGGACGACGGCGTCGAGCAGCAGCTGGACGCCCTTATTGCCCAAGGCGGTGCCCAGGAACACGGGGGTGGCATTGGATTCGATCACGGCGGTACGCAGAACCTTGTGAATCAAATCTTCCGAAATGGCTTCCTCAGCCAGCAGTTTCTCCATCAGCTCGTCGCTGTACATGGCGAGTTGTTCGAGCATCTGACTGCGAGCGGTTTTGACTTCGTCGAGGTATTCGGCGGGAATCTCTTCGATGCGAACGGTCTCGCCCTTCTTGCCATCAAAGTAAGCGGCTTTCAGAGTGATTAAATCGATCACGCCGGTGAAGGTTTCGCCAGCTCCCATCGGGTGCTGCATCATAATGGCGTCGGCGCCGAGCTTCGTACGCAGCTCTTCGCAAACCTTGAATGGCCGCGCACCGATACGATCCATCTTGTTGATGAAGGCCAAACGAGGCACATGGTAGCGCTTCATCTGGCGATCGACCGTCATCGATTGCGATTGCACTCCACCGACGGCGCACAGCACGAGCACCGCTCCGTCGAGCACTCGCAGACTGCGTTCGACTTCGACCGTAAAGTCCACGTGTCCCGGGGTGTCAATCAGGTTGATGTTGTGCTCGTTCCACTCGACGCTGGTGGCCGCGCTGGTGATCGTGATCCCGCGCTCCTTTTCCAGCTCCATGTGATCCATCGTGGCGCCGTCGCCGTCACCCTTCACTTCGTTGATTTTGTGAATACGCCCTGTGTAGTAGAGGATGCGTTCACTGAGGGTCGTTTTTCCCGAGTCAATGTGAGCCGAGATACCAATATTGCGGACTTTCGCGAGATCCATAACACACCTGAACAGACGAACGAACGGACACGGTCAACGACGCCTCAACGGGCCACCTGCTTACGGTGCTACCCGGATAGAGAATCAAACATCTTACTAGAATTCCCTAAGACGGGAAGGGCAAGTAAGCCGCTAAGCTTAAAATCCTGGTGTGGTGGGGTTTAGACCTCTTTGGTGGCAGATTTAGCGAGCTCGGAAAATGACGCCTGTCATCAGAATCAGGAGCGATCCCGAGCTACTCACCACCCAGTAATTCGTGACGCCGCTAGCCGGCAGCAGCGCCGCCGGCAAGAGAATCGCGCCGACGAAAAAACCGATTACCACGCCCAGGGCCGCGCCTCGCCCGGGTCGGGGCTGCATGACCCCGAGCAAGCCGCCCAAGATCATCGTCACCACGCCTCCCAGCACACTGGTAAATAGGAGCTGATTCGGAGCCAGTTTGCCGGTCCGCAGCGTTTCGTAAACTGGTAGCAGATGACTGGCGATCACCGCACAGACGGCGGTGAGCACAAACAGGGCACCTAGCGGAAAACCTCCCGGTCCGCGGGCTGGCATCCGTGATGGTATCGAGCTTTCCTTCGCCATGACTACTCCTCCGGCAACTCACCATCGCGCCGATGGGCTAAACGTCGCAAGACCGGCAAGGCAATGGAATTCGAGACCAACGATACATGGCCATCGCCATACACAAACATAACTCCACCCGCATGATGGCTCGCGAAACCGCCAACGTAGAGCGGTGAGCCGATGGTAGCGGCGGCAGGGCCAGGGGCCCCCGTTGCATTCGCCGCTCCTGCCGCATTCGCCGCTCCTGCCGCAGTCGCGGCTCCTGCTGTTGAGTCCTCGGGGGAGGTGGCTGCGGGCGCTGATTCACCAGGCGACTCGGTGGGAGTTGAACTGCCGCTCTCGCCTGGTTTTTCGGAATCGGATTGTTTGTTGGAGTAATCAATGCCAGGGTTGAGTGGCATGAAGCCGCGTCCCCGCGCTCCGAGTGGACCAGCACCCCAAGCACCGTTCAGAGGTAACCCAGTATTTCGCAGAGTGGCGTTGGTCCCTGACATCCAGCCCAAATCGCTCGAATCGATCGTCTTTTCGCCGATCAACAATGTATGCGATAAACCATCTTCGACATCCTCATACGTCACTCGACTATTCAAAAAGAAGACGCCATTGTTTGTCGTATCAATCGGTGATTCCACGTCATGATGAACTCCGGCGTAACAGGATTGTCCCGCGGAAGCGAGAGGCGAAGAGGAGCAGTGCAGTACGCGGATGCCATGAGCGCGCACAGTACCGTTGGCGGAATGATAAACGCCTTGAGTCCAATCGATGCGACGAAACGCGGCGGTCTCCTCCAGGTAAGGCAAGATCTGAGTGATCCAACTGTGATGATAACCACGCTGCACGCTGCGAATCGGTCCCGTTTTCTCCATCGTGCCGCTGGGAAACCGCCCGTATGCCAGTTCGTAATTTTGAACCGCTAGGGACAGCTGCACGAGGTTGTTGCCGCAGGCACTGCGGCGCGCCGCCTCGCGCGCCGCTTGCACCGCCGGCAGCAGTAAGGCGACGAGTACGCCGATGATGGCGATCACCACCAACAACTCAACCAGCGTAAAGCCCCGCACGTCCGCTCGTAGTTTACGACTCATCGCTTCCCTCCTTCGATTGTGGCAAATTCCGCCCCAGTTTCACTCGTCGCTCACGTCGCTCAACAACGATGGGTCGAGTCTCCTCGCCGAGCGTCGCCGTGACCTGCAAATTCCAAGTACTCGATTCACCCTGCATTTCGGTCCATTCAATCGTCACTCGCCATACTTCCTGCTCGCGCACCCGCTGACCGCGACCTTCGTCGCCAGCAGCTTTTTCACCAGATGCTTTTTCACCAGATGCTTTTTCACTGGTTACTTTTTCACTGGTTACTTTTTCACTGGTTACTTTTTCACTGGTTACTTTTTCACTGGTTACTTTTTCACTGGTTACTTTTTCACTGGTTACTTTTTCACTGGTTACTTTTTCACTGGCAGCGTTCTCATGATGAAGCGTGATGTTTTCCAAGGCCGCTCCAGCGGGCGATGTCGGGATAATCAGTCGCAGCGACTCCGCCATCGGCCTCGTTTCGGCCCGCAGAACTGCTCGTCGCACCATCGACTCCACCACCCAGCTCGCCTGCAACCGCTGGTTTGCCAATCGAGTTTGGGTGCGAGCAAGATAAGTGCGTCGGATGAGGATGGCGCTGAACATCGTGATGATGAGCAGAGCGACCAAGGCAGCCGCTAAGATCGCGCCGCGGCGCGGGGACCGTCGGCGCTGCGATTGTTGGCGCTGCGATTGTTGGCGCTGCGACCGTCGTCTTCGTGAGCGGCGCGGGCTGCTGCGCGCGACTTCGCTCGTGATCGCCGCCAGGATTCGCCATCGAACTCGTCGCTCGCCCCGATCCGTTTCATCGCCCCCGGTAATCTCAGCCCAATTGCCCGCTTGGTTTAACGCAGCGGTCACTGCGGCTGGCTTTTTCAGAATGATTGAGGTCCAGTTTCGCTGGCCCAGCCGATATCGTTCGCGATGCATAACTCGATCGCCCTGCCGCACGACGCGCACGATTCCTTCCGTCGCTACGCGGTACTCGGCGGTGGCATCATCATCGCGTATGAAACGCACGGCAGCGTCGTCTTGGTCGTCTTCGTCCACAATCGCGAGGGCGCTTTGTGCTGCATGGGCATCCGCACGAAAGTCACGAGCGAGTCGGCGCCAAGCTTCATCCGTCAGTCGCTCCTCATTCATTGTGCGTTCGAGCCGTGCCAGCTGCAGCGTCACGCGGCCAATGAGCGTTAGAGCAACAGCAATCAGGGTGATCGATAAAACCATTTCGACGAGTGAGATACCGCGCGGGGGAGATGCTCGATTGAGTTGGTGCTGTGGTGTCATGGCGAACGCTCCAGATCGCGATACTTCCATGCGACGAGTTGCGCCAGGACGGTGCGTGGCCGTCCGGGCGAGTCGAGGGTTTCAATCACCACAGTGATTCGTTTTGCTGGTAGTTCGCCGCCCTCCAGATCGATAAGTACTCGAGCTTGTCCGCGTGGCAACGTTTCGGCCAGGGCGGTCACCGCCAGTTCTTCCCAGTTTTTCTTCTCAGACGAAAGAGCATCCCAGGGGCGACTCATCAGTTGCTCCAGCAGGTTACCCGCTTCCAGTTGGGCGACGGCCTGAAGTCGGGCGGCTTTGTGCTGCGCGTAGGTGCTGCCAACCGCTTGTGCAAGAAAACCGATCGCGGTGGCGACGATGGCCAAGGCCATTACCGATTCCGCCAGAGTCGCTGCACGGCATCGGTTCATCACAGAGCCTCCAGCAACTGAATCAAGGGACTGAAAACGGCATAAGCTGCAACGACGACGAACAGTGCCAGGAGTACAATCGCGAGGGGAAACAGGAACTGCGAGAGCGCGCGAATATGAATAGCGATGCGTCGCAAGGTGGCGTCGGCGGTTTCGCGCAGGGACCATGTCAAATTACCAACTCGCTGAGCGGCAGTTAGGAGCATTGCATCGGCGCGACGTACTAATCCCACTTCGGACAGGGTGAGCGACCAGGATCCGCCACGCTCCGCCTCGCCTTGTACCGCTGCCACGGCCCGACGCACTCGCCGCTTTGGAAAATAGGTAGCGATTAGTTTCAGTGCCTGGGGTATGGGGACATCGCGATGAATCATCCAGGAGAGACCGCGCAGGACCCAAGCGCCATCATGTTTCATGGTCATGCGCCCCAAGATCGGCAAATCGGCAAACCCGAGTGGCATGCCGAGGATGGTAAGGAGCGGTCCGATGATGAAAAAAAATGTTAGTCCCACCAGCCACGGAAAGTAACCGACGAAGTCGAACGCCCAGCTGGTCGACGAGGTTAGGCGAACACCAAATTCAGAGAGCATCGTACGGAAGACGGGGATGATATTGATGGACAGGAATAAGCTGGTCGCGCCGACCACGACAAAGACGAGTGCCAAGTAGGCCAGTTTTTCATACAGCCAGCGAAACGTAGTCCGCGATTCTTCTTCGGCACGTAATGCTTCTCGCAGTGGGCGACCCAGATCGCCCGTCTCCGTTCCGACCGCGACGGCTAACTGCTGACCTGCCGTCAATCGATAACGAGCCAATCGCAGAGCGTTCAGCAGTGGCATGCCATCGTCGAGTGCCTGAGCGAGTCGGTTGGCTCGACGAATGAAGCTTTGGCCCTGCTCCAAGCCGTATGCTCGTGCGGCGAGTGACCAGGAAATACCATGCTCGGCAGCTAGCGTTAAGTGGGCTAGTAGAGCGCGCCGTTCCGCCAAGCGGAAACCCAAAAATGACTCGATCATCCAGGCGATAAGCAGAATGATGCAGAGCAGCGATAACCATGACGCGAGTGAAAAGAGCATGGCGAACAGGCTGAGCACGCAGAGCGTTCCAGCGATCAGGTTTAGTATTTGCTGTAAGAACGACAAGGACTGTCGCCCGCGATGAGCAAAGACCAAGTTGGTAGCGATCTGAGTGGAGATGCCAACCAATAGCATGCCGGCCAGGTGAAGTGGATGTTGCAGATCGCCACCACCCGTGACACCTCCACCCGGTATTAACCCACCACCGCTACTAAGTGCAGCGATCATGCGAACGAGTGGTAATGTCCAACTGCTATAGATGGACAATGTGACTTGGCCCACGATGAGGAATACGAGCGACGGCAAGATTTTACGCAGCCAACGAGTGCGCAGGTCTGCGCGCAGCTCATACAGTTCTGCTGCACCGCGCAGCGTCGTGGGCAATTGCTGTAGCGACTCGCCGCGCCGCGCGAAGAGACAAATCGAAGAGGGCCAGTAATCTTGGGCGGCTAGCGCCTCACTCAGCGGCATTCCGCCTGCAACGTCTCGCTGTAAGGCAACAAACTCACCGTGTGCTCGGCGACGACAGGGATCATCGGCCAATAATTGCAGCGCTTCCGGAAGAGGCAGGCCTGAGTCGAGCAAGATGGCGAGTGAACGACTCGTTCGCGCGAGAAAAAGCCACTGCTGAATTCCAGAGACTCCAGGCACGATACTCGACAAATAGGTACCAATTGGTACTCCTCCGAGCACCTGTACGAGGATCAGCAGTAGCGGTCCGACGAGCAGCAAACCAAATAGAGTCCAGGCCGCCCAGTCACTCAGCGCCGACGGCATCATGAAGCCCAATTCCTGCCAACTGTCGTACGTGTCCTGATTAAAGCGCGCCAAATCGCGAGCGACGACGAGATAGAGGAAGAGAATGACGAGGCTGGTGAGCCAGAGCAGTAGTGTCGGGTAATGCAGTGTCGTGCGCAGCTGACGGAGCGACTGCTGTTCCATCCGCTGTTGTTCGGACCACTCCACGAGCAGTTCCTGGCGCAGGGCCGGAGAATCGAGCGATAAAATGCGATTCAGCTCCACCGGCATCTCGGCGCGCTCACGACGCAGCGCGTCGGGCAACGATACACCTTGTTCGAGGAGATCAGCGAGTCGCGTGAGCAGTCGTGCTTGGCGAGTGGCGATGACGTCCGCTGCCGCGGCTCGCAATCCGGGCACCAATGGCTGACTGGTGGCCAGAATATTCGCAATCGTCGCTACCGTGTTGGCTGTTCCACTCATGGAGAAACTCCCAAGCGAAACATCAGTTCGTAGTAGGGTAGAAACAAGGTGCTCGCATAGCCAAACACGACCGCACCACCGATCACACTCGTGCAAAAGGCGGGGAGATAAATTGCGAGTTGTTCCAGGGCTGCATCCGCTTGCTCGCGATAAGATTCGGCTACTCGACGCAGAGCGCGAGCTGCCAGGGGTTTGGCTGCCAGGGGTTGAGCTGTCGTTACTGACGGGTTCGAGCTACTGGCGTGACTGGCGTGAGACGAGGCGCCCCAGGCTAACCAGCCGGCGACTGCCGGAAACGTGGGTGCCGCTCGAAATGCTGCCTCTGCCGATTCACCTTGCTGCAAGCGGTGAGCGATTTCGCGAGCGGCGCTCATCCAGGTGCTGGAGCCGGTGGCTTGAGCTGCCAGCAGCACCGCTTGATCCAGCGGCACTCGATGTGCCACAAGTAAACCGAGCAGGTCGCTGAGCGTGGCGAGTTGACTCAGTCGCATGACGTAGGTGGGTGACAGCCGCTCGAGCCAATGGCGCCAGCGACTTGGTCGAGCGGAGGTTCCCCAGCCGGCATCGGTCGGTGTCACTCGCCGCAATCTCCAGACCAGCAGTGCGACGACGAGTGGCGGCCAGGGAACCCACCAGGCGAGATGTTCGCGCAGCCACTGCATGATCAAGATGCTAGGAGTTGTCTCGAGCAGCAGCCCTTTGCTGACTTGCGAAAGCAGCGGAAAGAAATAGATGACGAGCAGTACGAGAGCCAGGTAGGCGATGAGGGCGATGGTGATGGGGTACGCGATCGCATAGCGGATGACCCGTCGAGTTTCAGCTGCTCGACGAGCCGCTGCGGCGACATCTTCAAGTGCAGCTGCCAAGTGTCCACTGCGTATGCCCGCCTCCATCACCACTCGATAGGGCGCTGGAATTCCGATCGCCGGATCCTGGAAAATCTTCTCGAGTGATTCGCCTGCTTCTAATCGCTGACCGATTTGTTGGAAGGCTTGACCGACGTGACCGGACAGATCGCGTCCTAAATCAGCAAGTGCGCGATCGAGTGGAACGCCGGCGCGCATGAGTGCCGCTATCTCGGTGTGTAACGCCGCGACATCTTCGATTGTCAATCGCAGGTGTTCACTCACCATACGGCTCCAGATGAACAAGTACATCGCGAAGCATGTGAAATTCGTTAAGCAGATTATCTTTCACGGCGTGGCCGATACGATGTCCGGCGGCAACCGTCAGCTGCGGATCCACTTCAATGTGAATGTCGACAAAGTATTCTATCCCTGATTTTCGTACCCACAACTTTTCGACTCCGGCAACTCCCTGCACGCTGTTGGCGGCGGTACGAATTCGATCGACGAGTTCCGAGTCGGCTTGCACATCCATGAGTTCGATGAGGCTTTGATAGAAGAGTCGTCCCGCAGACCAGACGATGGCCACCACGACGAAGAGTGCCGCGACCTCGTCGGCACTAATCCAGGCGGGACCGCCCCAGCGGACGATTAAGAGTCCGATCAGAACGGCGGCGGAGCAGAAGGCATCGCTACGATGATCCCAGGCATTTGCGAGCAGAGCGGCCGAGTTGATTCGGCGTCCCACGCGCACTTTGTATTGGTACAAACATTCTTTAATGATGACATTGGCGAGCGCGACGCCGATCGTCCAGAGGGGCGGCAAGGGATGCGGCATTCCCAGTCGCCGAATCGCTTCGTAACCGACACCGAGTGCCGAGAGCAAGACGAGGAGAGCGACGTTGGAAGCCGCGATCGCTTCCGCTCGACTATGCCCATATGGATGTTCGTCGTCGGGCGGGCGCTGCGCGAAGCGTAGAGCGAAGAGGATGACGACGGAGGTGAAGACGTCGCCCCACGAATTGATCGCGTCGGACAGCAGAGCAAACGAATTAGCCAGCCAGCCGGCGAGCAGTTTACCGGCACCCAAGAACAGATTGACCATGAGGCCTAGCCAAGCTGCAGCGATGGCTTCGTCATACACCGCGCCTCGGCCCACGCGGGCGGTCATGGGTTACTGCTCGCCGCCGCTGAATCGCGCGGCAACAAATAGATAAAACTCTTCCCTAACCGTCCACCGTAATTGCCGGCCGTGATCTTGATTAAACCCGGCGCCGTAACACTGGCGTCAATCGCAGCGTGTGTGGCACGCGTGACAGCTTCGAGATCAACGCCGTTGATCACAATTTCCATGATCGACTGCACGCCGTCGGGAACTCGCGATTGCTCCCCCAGTTTCTCTTTCAGAGTGGGACAGAATTCCGCATAGGTACTGGCGATGAGAAACTTATATTTGCTGCCTGCCTTCGATGCACTTCCCGCGATTCCGCCGGGAAAACTCATGATCACGCCCGGCGTGGCGGCGACCGCTGCGACACCAAGTTCCGTGGCTGCCAGAGCGGTATCCACTGAGTCACCCATGAACCACAAATTGCCGCCCATCACCCCATCGCGAAATCCAAACCGGCGGTCACACACAAACTCGCCGCCCATAATGGGCACCACCCACACTCGCCGACCATAACGCTCCGCACGAAACTGATGGCCATCGCCGAAGAAGGCAATCTTACGACCGAGTTTGAGATAGGGGTCGGTGTCGAGCAAGTTGAAGCAAGCGGCTGTGGGACAGGTGAGCACATTCTGGCTCAACCGGACCAGCAGCGATCGTTCCAGCCGCGACTCGCGATCCTTGTAGAACCTGGGCACATGAAATTGCACGATGGCGCCGGGTCGACCGTCGGGAGTGGCGAATGATTCGTCACCGCCCGGTCCAACGTAACGATCTAGACCCGCTTCACAGTCGCACAAAATCGTACTGGAAGAATTGCCCGTGGCGGCTTGGACCGCGTGATCCAGCCAGCGACGATCGCGAGCAGTAATCAAGACTTCGGCGTAGATGCTGCGGAACCCTTCCGCGTACGTATCCTCGACCAATGCGCGCGTGGGATTCATGAGCGACCTCGTCCCTCGTAAACCGCCGCCTCCGTGACCACTTTGTCCATGTACACATCGTGTTCGGCAGTCGGCACTTCCTCGAATAACTGACATTCGAAGGCGAGGGCGACGAGCGGAGTGTCGCGGCGAGCGTGTTCGAGCAGTTTGTCGTAGTAACCTTTGCCGTGACCCGAGCGGCCGCCGCGACGATCAAAGGCTACGCCAGGCACCATGATCAGATCCAATTCTTCGACGGCTACTTTCTTGGTTGCCACCGTTCGCAGCTCTTCCTTCGGTTCCAGAATTTTGTACATGCCCAGCGACAGCTCATCCATCGATTCCAGGTGAAACAGTTCCAGTTCGCCATCGACACAGTAGGGGATGACGATTTTTTTTCCTGAGGCGAGAGCGGCGGGGAAATGTTGTCGAGTGCGGACTTCGCTGCGTACGTCGACGTAGAACAGCACAGCTTTGGCTCGGGCATATTCCGGTAATGCCATGAAGCGATCAACGATGACCTGACTGAGCGAATCTTTGTCGGGCTGGGCGTTGCGAGCCGCGTGGGCTTGTTCACGAATCTGTTGTTTACGAGCCTGCATTTCAGTGGGATTCGACACACTCATGGCGAACATCCTGTAAGAGGAGCAGAAGCTGATCGACAGATGAAAAAACAAGGTGAACCGAGAAGGCACAAGAATACCGCATCCCCGCGCTGCTCACCACCCACTCAGCCCGACGGAAATTGTCGACAGTACTCGTACAGGGCCATATCGGTGGCGGAGGCGACATTGTAGGAGAGCGGCAGGCCATAGACCGGAATCTCGATGACCTGATCCAGCAATTGCAGGACGTCGGGTTCGAGTCCCAGGCGTTCATTGCCGACGATGAGTGCGGTACGTCGGACGAAGCGGAATTCGTGCAGGTTTACCGCTTGAGTGGTCTGTTCGAGTCCCACCAGTTGGTAGCCTTGCTGGCGAAGTTCGCGGAGGACCGGTGGTAAGGTGCGGTGCTTTTCCAGCTGCACGGAAGTCGCTCCATCGCGAGCTATTTCAGGGTCCACTTTGGCGTTCCCGCAGGCAATCACCCGAGTCACTCCGCAGCAACCCGCAGTTCGCATGATGCGCGACAGATTCACGTTACTGCGAAGCGGTGCACAAGCTACGATCAGCTCGCGCGGCCGCTCCAGCGAGGTTGGCGGTTTATGCCGCAAATGTTCAAAGTCGCCCACAACGAGCAGCCCTTATCAAACAGCCACCACGTTTGCCTGGCAGGACAATTGGTCCGACTAAACTCCAGCAGTCGTGCAGTGGTTGATGCGTTTAATTATGACGCTGAGTCGGTTATGACGTCGAGGTGCTTGGAGGAGAACTCGCGAAGACCATCGTCCACTCGGGGCGTTGTCGCGCGAAGCTAAGGAAATCCTCAAGCGTCTGCCGATATGCCACCACTCGATCAGGCACCAAACGGTAGAAATTGTGTTTGCCGTCGCGACGCATCTCAATCAGCTGCTTGCGACGCATCAGAGCCAAGTGGTGACTAACCGCCGGTTGACTCTGCCCGAGCAATTCGCACAAGTTGCCGACGTTGAGTTCGGTGACCTGGGTGAGATAGTAGAGAATTTGTAAACGAGTTTTATCGGCGAGCATGGCGAAGAGCCCTACCAGATCGTCCGCGATCGGACCCGGTAAAGACTCCGGCAGCGCAGTTTTATCCTCAGACAAATCGTTCGCCTCGGTATGTTCATTCATGACGCTGGTTACCATGGGTGCCTCGTAATTGCTCAGGCAATTTATTTAACCGAGTTCCTGGTGGGAGTTGCTAATTATTTCGCAACCCGCAAAACACGAAGCCGAACATCTTCGATCGGTCACAATTTCGCTGTAAAAAAACGAAACGATGAACGAGCCCAAGCGTTTAGCCAAGGAGGTTTGTGGGGACCAAGTTCGATTAGATAAGTCAATTCCGTTTTCGGGCTCTGGTGCCACTCCCTCACAGAACATGAGGCGTTCGGGAACGACGTGAATGGCAACAGAATCATCCTTGAGTGCTGATGATTCTACGTTTTCCGCGGATTTTTGGAATGGGTCGCTGCCGGTTTCGGCGGGGAGGAGACGGAGGGAGCGGAGAAACGGTGGTGTTTCGCGCGGGGACGCGGGGACGCGGGGACGCGGGGACGCGGGGACAGGGGGACAGGGGGACATTGAGGCATGGGGAGGGAGTGGCGATGCATTGACGAGCGGGGCTGGTCTGCTAGGCTATCGCTCCTTCAGTTGGAAGGTTGATCGTATCAAGTTGATTTTTGGTTGAAATTTGTTGTCGACATCAGGTGCCTGCCGCTTCGTATGAGGTGCAGGAGAATAGGGAAAACGGTGCAAATCCGTTGCGGTCCCGCCGCTGTAACCGGGAACGAACGCTGATCAAGTCCACTGTGAGGACGACTGGTTGACACGAGCGCTAGCTGCTCGGTCGACTGCTCTGACCACGGGAAGGCGCAGCCAGTAGAGTGATCCGGAAGTCAGAAGACCTGCCTGCATGTCATCAGCACCGTGCGATTCCCGCGTTGAACGGAAGCCACGATTCCACCCAGCAGCTCAGCGTTTTCGGCGCGTTCTTGTCGCATGACAGGAGTTCGCGTGCGATTGTCTGTATCTGGGGAAATTGTGCTCGCATCCATTGATCGCGGACGAGCCGCCCGGTGAACCTTGTCTCGAGCGATCGAGATATTACCACGAGGAGCTGGTCGATGGATGGTTGTCAGAAAAGACGTGGACCGTGTAGTGGATTTACCCTGGTTGAACTGTTGGTCGTCATCGCGATCATCGGCATTCTGGTTGGTTTGTTGATGCCAGCGGTGCAGGCCGCTCGCGAGGCCGCTCGACGCATCACCTGTTCGAATTGCCTGAAGCAAAACACGCTGGCGGTCTTGCTCTATCACGATGCCTTCCTGGTGCTGCCGCCCGCCAATCTGCCCTCGGTCGGTAATGAGCAAATCGCCTGGTTCGGCAAGATTGATTACGCCACGAACACCGCAGTGACGGAGGAGGGTTTGATTGCGCCGTTTATCGAGCGTAGCAAAGCGGTGCTCAAGTGCCCTTCGACAAGTGCCATCGAGTTTCTGTATGGCTCAGCGACGGGTGGTTACGGCTACAACATGAACCTGGGAAAGGTGGATTATTCCAACTGGCCGAATCCACCGACCATGATGACGACGAAGCTAGCCGACTATCGCGCCACTTCGCGGACGATGGTTTTTAGCGACTCCGCGCGACTCAGCTTGCCGTGGTCGGGTGATCCAGTCTTACGAGTCACCGAAAACTTTTATCTGCTCGGCCCACAGGATTCATGGACCGAACCGGGCACTCAGTTCCGTCACTCTGGCGGTGCCACCGTTTCATTTTTGGATGGGCATGTTGAGAATCGTACGGAGGAGTTTGTGCCGTCACCGTCCTGGTGGGATCAAGCGACGATCAGCCGGCGCACGAAAGCGAAGATCGGTTACGTGAGTGCGAACAGCATCGAGCTTTACCGGTCGTTCTAGGGGGGTGATTCAAGCGGCGATGTTCCTGTGTAAATCAGGAACCGGCTGATCGCAGCACGACACTAGCGCGTGCGGCTGAGGACGCAGCGCAGGCCGACTGCGTCGTCGCGTTTATCGGAGGCGAGTGGTTGTCGGGAGCTCGACGTGAGGGCGTCGGCCTGATTCTTCCAGCTGCCGCTGCGAACCACGTGGCTGTCAGCTTGTCCACCGGCTAGCCAAGCGGAGCCGTCGGTCGGTGCGCCGTCGTAGTTGGCATGCCAGGGATCGGCACACCATTCCCAGAGGTATCCGTGCATGTCGTAGAGTCCCCAGGGGTTGGGCTTTTTCGCACCGACTGGAGGATCATTTCCGGCGGCATTACCGGTGAACCAAGCGTACGCACCTAAATCAGTCACCGCGTCTCCGAAGGAATAGACCGTCGTCGTGCCGGCTCGAGCACAATATTCCCATTCCGCCTCTGTTGGCAAACGAACGACCTGATCGGCATCGATCAACTTGGCGGCCCGCAGCAGTTCGGTGCTCTTCTTACAAAACTCGACTGCTTCGGCGTGGGAGAGCATTTCCACGGAATTACGGGGTCCCTTCCAGCGGCTGGGATTATTTCCCATCACACTTTCCCAGAGATTTTGGGGCACTTCATATTTAGCGATGAAGAATGCATCGCGCATGGTCACTTCATGGGCCGGCTGCTCGGCGGCTGATTTCGCTTGAGCTCGACCCATCGTGAATTTGGCTGGAAATTGTCCTTTACCCGGCGTGATCTCGACGAATTCCGTTCGAAATGTTTTCAGCAGTGCGGCTTGATCGCCGGCAGCGATCGCAGTTTTCGCCGCCGCTGGATTCGCCACAGCTGGATTCGCCACAGCTGGCTCGGCCGACACGAGGGCCATTCCCAGGAGAAGCTGAGTGAGCATGAGTTAAACGCCTTGGGGTGAAAGGGCGAAATCAGGTTAGTTGCCACCGACCTCACTGAGATGACGCAAGTTGCCGGAGCGGAAGGCATCGGCCATCGCGGCTGGCACTTGAGCTTCGGCGAGTACGAGTCGGGAACGATTTTCCGCGACTTTAGCCTTCATTTCCTGTTCAGCGGCAATGGCTTCGGACCGTCGCTGCTCGGCGCGTGCCCGAGCGACTCGAGTGTCCGCTTCCGCTTGATCGGCCTGCAGGCGAGCGCCGATGTTCTCACCGACATCGATGTCGGCAATATCAATCGACACGATCTTGAAGGCAGTATGAGCATCCAGTCCGCGCTGCAACACGGCTTTGGAGATACGGTCGGGATGTTCCAGTACGTCCAAGTGAGTTTCGGAGGAACCGATGGAGGTGATGATGCCTTCGCCGACGCGGGCAATGATCGTGTCTTCGGTGGCGCCGCCGATGAGTTGTTCGAGGTTGGTGCGGACGGTCACCATGGCGCGCACCTTCAATTCCACACCATTTTTGGCGATGGCACTGAGAGCGGTTCCGCCCGAGCGTGCGCTGGGACAATCGATCACTTTGGGATGGACGCTGGTGCGCACTGCATCGACCACGTCACGACCGGCCAGATCGATGGCGGCTGCACGGTCAAAATCCAGATCAATCAAAGCGCGATGCGCAGCGATGATGGCTTGAATCACGGCGCGGACATTACCGCCGGCCAGATAGTGCGCTTCCAACCGCGATGTACTGATGCCTTCCCGACGATCGATGCTGAGTCCCGCTTGAGCTGCCATGATTTTGGCTTCGACGATCAAGCGCGGCGGCACTTGTCGGAATCCCATATTCACCAAGCTGATCAAACTCACTTCGGCTCCCGACATGTAGGCTTGAAACCAGATCGTGCCGTAGGTCGCCACAACCACTAACACGACGAGCAGGAAAATGATGGCGAAGAGGGTCAAGCCGGCGAGAAAGACAAAGGTGCCGTCGACCATCCCCAGCAGCGGTGCCGTGCCGAGCGGGAAATGAACTGGCCCAGCGGCGAGTGCCGATAATTCGTTCGCTAAACCGACGAAAAGTGCGGCCGTCATAAACGCGACTCCCACGTGTGAGGATCAGGTAGTTCGGCGTCAGTATAGTCTTTCAAATGTCAAAACCTAGAGCGTCATGGGGGGGTGGTTGGTCAATTTTCGATCCAGCCGCCACCGAGCACTCGGTCGTCATCATAAAGTACGACTGCCTGACCGGGTGCCACACCCAGTCGTGGTTCGTCGAATTGCACGTTTAAGCGGCCATCGGCTTGCACCAGCGCCTTGGCCCAACTGGACTGACCGTTGTAGCGAATTTTGGCTTCGCAGCGGATCGGACCGACCGGTGGCTCCACCAGCCAGTTCAATTCGTTGGCATACAACTGGTCACGCTCCAAATCCTCACTGCGCCCAATCACGACGCGGCGACTATCCCGCTCAATCCTCACCACAAAATAGGGCTCACCCAGGGCCACTCCGAGTCCCTTGCGCTGGCCAATGGTAAATCGTTCAATTCCAGGATGCTGGCCTACCACTCGACCATCCGTGGTCACGATGTCTCCCGAGAGGTCGGTCGTTCGTCGAGCGCGTACGAATTCATCGTGTCGCCCCGAGGTGACGAAACAGATCTCCTGACTGTCCCGTTTATCTGCCACTCGTAATCCCAGCTTGGTGGCGAGGTCCCGAATTTGTGGCTTGGTGAAGCCGCCAACGGGGAGCATCATGCGTGGCAGTACGGCGGGATCGATGCCGAAAAGTGCATACGATTGATCCTTGTCACGATCCACTCCGCGACAAAGAGCCGGGCGATGATCGGTGTCGCTGGGGATGAGCCGCGCGTAGTGTCCAGTGGCGACGAACTGCGCACCAATGCTGTCGGCATAATCGAAGAGCTTGCCGAATTTCAACCAATGATTGCAGCGCACACAGGGGTTAGGAGTTCGCCCTTCACTGTACTCATCAATGAAATAATCGATAATTCGCCGAAACTCCGCTTGTAGATCGAGTGCATAGAAGGGGATCGCAAGTCGATCGGCAACTCGACGAGCATCTTCGGCATCGCTGGCGCTGCAGCAGCCTTGTTTATGGTCGGGTCGACTGCGCAGCACTGGTAGCATGTAGGTCTCATCCGGTCGTCCATCGACCTTACACGCCTCCACCGCCTCTTCACCATGCCGCATGAAGACGCCGACCACCTCGTGCCCTTGCTCCAGCAGCAAATGAGCGGCCACACTGCTGTCCACTCCGCCCGACATCGCTAATACGACCAATGCCATGATGACAACAAAACCTGCAAAAAATCCTAAGGTCCAACCGGCTGCGACTAATGAATGAATAGAAACTGCTTGGAATTGAGCAGGGCCCAGAGCAGATCATGATAACATTCTTCTCGCGTCGGTGACTCGTCGAGAAACTCCACGGAGGTTGCCAGTTCCGCCGCCGTGGGCACTCGACTTAACGTCCACAGGTAAAGTTCCGTCACCACTTCCTCGTGCGACTTTTTATCGGCGAGCAGACGAGCGATGCGCCCGGTTTTATCGGCGATTTTGGTGGGTAAAGTATCGCCGTTCAGCGTGTGCAGAGCTTGAGCCAGATTGGCATCCGGGCTGCGTTCACACTCACAGACACTCGCGCGACGAGGCTTGGCAAACGTGTTCAAAAAATAATCGGGATACTCGGCATCGGGTAATTCGATCGCTCGTGTGCCCAGTGGCAGACTTTTGTACTTCGTCTGCACTCCGGTCACTCGATCAACCGCGTCCGCGAGCGGTTCCGCGGTCAGTCGTTTGACGAGAAAATGACTGTAGAAGCGCTGATCACTGGCATTTGCTGCCGTGGGCCGCGAGTCCAACTGATAGAGCCGACTATGCATGATCACGCGCATGAGCTGCTTCAGGTTGAACTGTTGTTCGGTGAAATATTTGGCGAGTGCATCCAGGAGTTGGGGATTGGTGGGAGGGTTTGTCGCACGCATGTCGTCCACCGGTTCGACCAGACCGCGACCCAGTAAAAAGTCGACGTAACGGTTGGCCACATTACGCGCGAAGTACGGATTGTCTTTCGCGGTTAGCCAAGCGGCGAGCGGGATACGACGATCGAGTGGATGATCCAGCGTGGGACCATCGAGTGCCTTCGGCTCCATTCGCTTGCCCGTCCGCGGATTCGATACCTCACCTGCGTCTTTTACCATCACCACCGTCTCACGACCAAACAAGCCAAATTCTTCGCTGTTCTTGGAACCCACTCGAGCGAAAAACGACGAGAGTTGGTAATAGTCATCTTCACTATATTTTTCGAACGGATGATGATGGCATTTCGCGCATTCGAGTCGAATACCGAGAAACGTTTGCGAAACAGCCTCGGTTAGTTCCGTCGGCGATTTGTTAACTCGAAAAAAATTGGCGGGACCACTGCTGTAGATGGAACCCTTGGCCGTGACCAATTCGCGTACGAACTGATCGAACGGTCGATTCTCGCGAAACGCTTCGCGCACCCAGTTGTGAAGCGACCACATCCCCTGCTCTCCCAGTTCGCGACTCGAATTGCGAATCAAGTCGGACCATCGCAGGGACCAATAGGCGGAATAGGCATCGTTGTAGATATCCTGGGCGGGGTTTCCGGTAAGTCCTAACAGGCGATCCACCAGCAGGAAGCGTTTGTTGGGATCGGTGGACTGCGTGAACGCCAGCGCTTCCGCTGCCGTCGGCAAGGTTCCAATAGCATCCAGGTAGGCGCGGCGGACAAACGTGGCATCATCACACAGGCTGGAAGGTTCGATTCCCAGTTCGCGAAATTTGGCGGCCGCTAATTCGTCGACGAAATTGTGATTCCGCCAGTTCGCCAGATTAGGCGACTCGGAATAAGGAACGACGAACAGCGAAATAGAAGCTTGTCCCTCGAATCGCACCATAATCGGTGCTTGCCCTTGGCCCACCATGGTCACCAGACCATGGCGAGTGACCGCGACGACGCCGTCATCCAGCGAGTCGAAACGGGCCCAGGCCGTGACATCGCGACGCGCTCCATCCGAGTACTCAGCTTCCACCCGCAGCTGCTGTCGATTTCCCGTCACTCCGCGAAGCAGAGCGGGAGTAATTTCCAGGCGAGTGACCTCGGCGTCTTTCGCCTGTGGTCCGGGAGCACCTGTCCGCAACCAATGAGCAAAGATCTCGTAGTCCACCGAGTCTCGATCGATCTTTCGTCCGCCGCCGTGTGGGACGGTCCTCGTGGGCTTGAGCAGCAGCAAACTTTCCTCTGGTCGAATCAAGTCCACTCGCCGCTGAATCGCATCTCGGACCATGGTGCGATGATCGGCGGCCGGTTCGGAACCGAATACGGAAAGCTTGAAGCCACCCTTGCCATGCTGAGCGGCATGACAGGCCGCCATCGCACAGCCACTTTTATTCAAAATCGGACGAATATCACGTGTGAACTGGACGGTGGGAGGGCCATCGCAGCCGGTGACCTGCACGGGTACTTCCAAACGACTGCCGCCCACCTCCACGGTAATCGTGGTTTGGCCGTTGTGACGAGCGAGGACGAGCCCCAATTCGCTGACGGTCGCGATGTTGGGATCACGGCTGACGAACCGAGCTTGATGATTCAGTCCGACCGCTGCTGACTGCTGCACCAGCAATTGCCCGTGCGAGAAGTGGCCTGTCAGCTTCAGTTCTGCGGGCGAGACCTGCGGCCCCGACGCGGATGCTGCAGATGCTGCAGCGACGGCAGGTGCTTCGGCGGCTGCGGCCAGGGGCAGGTGGCGACCGGGGACGGTCAGGAGCATTTCGAGTAGCGATAAGGTCAGCAGCATGAACGTGGCGGCGCGATGGCGGCTTCCTGTTTGCTTCTCGGCCGACGGTCTGGCCGCGGGGGCGCAGGCGGGTTGTGATGAGTTCATTACAGGAAGGGGCTGGGGAACGAAATTATTTTGGCTGCGAATCAGCATGGAAGGCTCTCTTTCGGTTGCAACGTCATCCGATACCGTAATAAGATAAACAATCTTCGATTTGATTGCTGGAGGAGAATCAGAATGTTGCGTTTAATCACGGGTCGGTCGCGCGGGTGTGACGGATTGAGTCGCCGTAGTTTCGTGCAGTTAGGAGCGTTATCGGGCCTGGGATTGTCACTCCCCAGCTTTTTGCGACAGCAGTCGACTTTGGCCGCCGAGGTAGCAGCGGGACGAGCGGCGGGAGATGTGAACTGTATTTTGATCTGGTCGCAAGGCGGCGTGAGTCACCATGACACGCTGGACCCGAAGCCACAAGCGGCGGCGAGTGTGCGTGGGGAGTTTAATCCGATTGCGACCTCGATCCCGGGCGTGTCGTTCACCGAAGTCTGTCCGACGTTGGCCAAGGAGGCGCAGCGTTTCGGATTACTGCGGGGCTGGAATCCGCATAACGGCAGCCATGGCACGGCCGATCAATGGGTGATGTCGGGCCGCAATTTTAATGCTGCCATTGCTTATCCGACGTACGGATCGGTGGTGAGTTACGTGAAAGGATTTCGCTCGGCGATGCCGCCCTTCATTCAGTTGGGAGCTAGTGTCGATCGCCGTTTTGGCGGCGGTACTTCGGGCGTGCTGGGATTGGAGCACAGTCCGTTTGAAATCATTGCGGATCCGAATGCCGACAAGTTTACGGTGCGGGACATTACTCCGCCTGCCGGGATCACGAACGAGCGCGTGAATCGGCGGCAACGCATGCTGTCCACGATCGATGCACTGCAGCGGCAGGCTGACCTGCAGCCCTCCGCCTTCGACGCGCTCGACGAGCAATTCAAGACCGCTTTTCAAATGATCACTGCGCCGGAGACTAAACGAGCGTTCGCGATGGATGAGGAGCAGAGCGAGCTGCGTGAAGCGTATGGTCGCAACAAATTTGGACAAAGTTGCTTGTTGGCTCGACGCTTGATCGAAGCGGGGGTGCGATTCGTGACCGTGACGGATGGTGGCTGGGACACCCATGCCAACAACTTCAAGTCACTTAAAGATTCGCGGATGCCACCCGTGGATAAAGCTTTGCCGCAGCTTCTGATTGATCTAGAGCAGCGTGGACTCCTGGAGAAGACCTTAGTCTGCTGGCTCAGTGATTTCGGTCGCACTCCAAAAATCAACTCTGCCAGCGGACGTGATCACTGGGCGACGGCCGGGTTTGCCTTACTGGCCGGAGCCGGCGTGCCGGGCGGGCATGTTCTGGGCGCGACGGATGACGAAGGTGGATTTGTGACCAAAGATGAGTATTCGAGTGAGGACTTGGCGGCGACGGTTTACACGAAGCTGGGACTACCGGTGGATCTCATCGCCCACTCGCCCGACGGTCGCCCGGTGCGGCTGATCGAGGGTCGACCGATCAAGGAGTGGTGCTAGTTGGAGACACGTTCTCAGCCACCGCTCATCTTGGCCAGCACGTCGGTGTATCGTCGCGAACTGCTGCGTCGTCTGCAGCTTTCGTTCACGTGTGTTGCGCCCGAAGTGGACGAGGGGGCATGGAAGCGGCGGGGCTTTCTGCCGCATCAGCTGGCCGTGGAGTTGGCAACTGCCAAAGCGGCGGCAGTGGGAGTGAAATCGGAATCAGGGGCTGTCGTGATTGGTAGCGATCAGGTTTGTGTGCTAGGTGAAGAGATCCTCGGGAAGCCGGGTGACCGATCACGAGCGATCGAACAGCTTGGACGGTTGAGTGGTCAAAGTCACCAGTTGCTCACCGCAATCTGTCTCTGGCGAGACGGTCGCACGTGGTCTCACATGGATGTGACCAATTTGACCATGCGACGATTGACCATCGCCGAGATTGAGCGGTACGTCGACGCCGATCAGCCGTGGGACTGTGCCGGTTCCTACAAGCTCGAACAACTCGGTGTAACTCTCTTCACTGCCATTCAATCTGCTGACCAAACTGCGATCACCGGATTACCGCTGATTGCACTGGCCGAGCTGCTGCGACCACTGGGTTACGAGTTGCCGTAGTGCTACTCGTCGGCTCCTGGATTTGTTTCCATGGTCGTGTTTCCGCGTGCCGCTTTGCGCTGCTGGCGTTCCAGTCCGTAGGCACCGCCCAGCAAAGCTACGGTGGCGAGCGATGCGCCCAAGACTTGCCAGCGGGCATCGTCGGGCTCTGCGCCCGCTTCGACTTCATCCCGCATGCCCTGGCCTTCAGCGTTCATGGTGGCGGCGACCGGCTGGATGGCTCGAGCGGCAACGGCCCGTGGTTCACGCGGTTCGAGCAGGGCGAGTTGAGCAAGCACTTCATCCGTGGCAGCCGCCGCATCTGGAATAAAGCGTGAGAACTCTTCCGCCTCAGCTGGCTCCGGGGAATCCATCAGCGGCGAGTGAATCGCGTTGCTGGAGGCGGTAGCATCCGAGTGCGTATCGGTGTTGTTGTTTGAATTGTAGTCCTGATCGAGTGCGGGACTGGGCGTGGACTTCGCAAGTCGATGGAGGTTGGCCAGTGGCGTTGACGTGGCAGCTGACATCGAGGTGGCGTGGGTGTTGTCCAAGCGACCGCTGCCCAGGCGACCGATGCTCGCCAAGTCATTGGTGGTACCAGCATTGTGAGGATTGTCAGCATGAATCATTGGGTCCTGATCCGCGTCGTTCTGGGATTCATTGTTGGCGGAATGCGCTAATGAATCACCGTGTGAGCCTGTCGTGGCCGTGCTGCGATGATTCAGACCCAAGCTCAAGCTTTGGGCTGAAAGCTGATCGTCGAGGAGCGTGCGTGGGAGGGCAGACCAAGGGGCTGATGCGGTCGAGTCGGCGGGTAGGAGCGAGGTGGAGGTTGGAGACAGGGCAGGCTCCCATTCGTGCTGCAGCACCGTGCTGCCATCCTCGTTTAGTTCGACGCGCAGGATGGCAGTCTGAACCGTGGATGCATCATTTAAGCTGAGTCGTACGGTGCGCAAATCGGAGGGGAGGGTAAGCCGCACAAGTCCCGATCGATCCGTCCACTCGCCTTCCCCACCCGGGAGTGCCACCAGCCAGGACTGGGGCGAGTGTACGTGGCAGATGAGCACGCTGCAGTTGTCTTGTTGCTGCACGACGAACGAGATATTCGGCAGACTCAAAGGGGAGACTTCCGCAGCGGTGTCGGCCGCTGGCATGACAAATCCCTCGGGCACGCTGGGACCGAGGGGCATGACGGTCAGCAGACAGCGACCTTCCAAATTTTCACAACGCGGAATGAATCGGTTTTTCATGGGATTGGATCACGGATTAGCGGTGACGGGAGGAGCGACGGGAGTCGTTGATGCAGGACCAGGCAACTCCAGGCGAACTTGGACGGGAATGCCGCACAGTAGATTACGGTCGGGATTGGGGACTTCAAAAATCACGGGGACGAGTCCGGTGGCACCTTCGGCCATCACTCCCACATGAACCAGTTTGGCTGGCCAGGATTGCTCCTGATCGAAGATTGTCATGAGCGGCGCTGTTTCACGCGGCTGCCGCAGCCATTGTGCATGTCGAGGAGTGACGAGGCAGCGGCAATTCAGAACGGTCGGGTCGAGAATGGTGACCCCGCGAAACGATTCGCTCGCCTGCCGTCGTTCACCCTGAACCACGTTGACACTCACGACGATGCCATCGATCGGTGACGTGACGAATGCCTGTTTGAATTCGAAATCGAGCGCCGTGAAACGATTGTCAGCCTCCTGAACGCTGAGCTCAGCCGCTTCCGATTCCCCGCGGCGGATAGCGACCAGCGTCTGAGCGTCTTGGAGTTCTTGGGGTGTGACTTTACCGGTGAGTTTTTCCAGTCGCGCAAGCGATTGCTCGGCGGCGGCAAGTCGCGTTTGCGCGATCTTACGCTGTTTTTTCGTGCGTTCGACGTCGTTTTTTATCGCCTGCAGGCGGTCGGGGGATTCCCAGTGGGAAAAAACTTGCCACCCTTTCTCCACGGTATCACCGGGTTTGACATCAACGAAAGCGACGGGCTGATTGGTCGCCAGGGGGAGTTTGGCAAAACGCCCATAACCGGGCTCGGTAATGCCTGTCAGAACGAGAGGCCAAGTGAGATTCGCGAGTGATGGGGAAGCGGCGGCAGCGGTCAGCTGACTGATCGGTGTGGGAGTGCGGAGAGCAGTCGATTTTGCGGATTGGTGTTTATTGGTAGTTGGGTTACGGACGGCGGAATCAACCGCTTCTGAATCAGCGGCTGCAGAGTCAGCGGCTGCAGAGTCAGCGGCTGCAGAGTCAGCGGCCTCTGAATCAAGGGCTGCAGGATCAGTGGCTGCAGAGTCAGTGGCTGCAGAGTCAGTGGCTGCAGAGTCAGTGGCTGCAGAGTCAGTGGCTGCAGAGTCAGTGGCTGCAGAGTCAGTGGCGACGCTGTCGCCTCTGGAGAGCGAACTGCTGCTGGGAGGTTGACCGGAGTCAGCTGTTGCTGGGAGGGACGATGTGAGTTTGGAAGGCTGCCAGATATCGCTGCCGCGCAGCACTGCGATCGTCACCGTGACTCCGGCAAGAAAGATGAGCAGCGATTGGAATACGCGGGCCATGGCCAACTTCGACGTTCTATTTGGGGCTGTCCGATCGCAATCGCTCCGTCTTCCGCGCTCGGCATCCCCGAAGACTCGACGTAACCGAAAACTTTCCCTATTTTACGATCGTAGATAGTTTCGGTTCAACTTAGACCGATCGATAAAGGCCGTCAAAAAAATAGATGGAACCGCGTTTAGGAGTAGTCTGACAGCTCCGATGAAGGGGACGAATCCGATTGTGGGGCTAGGCCGTGGGGTGTCAGGGTGAGGAGGGAAAGCAAATGAACGGGCAGCCGCATCGACATCAGCCGAGGCGTGTGAATCGTCGGGCACTATTGGTTGCTGGTCTCACCTGGGGGACTGTGCTGGCGACTGGGGCGTTGGCACCAAGCGGTGGGGTGGTTGCGCGCGACTCGAATTTGGCTCCGGCTGTCGCCTCACGGCAACCGAGTTGGCGGGACCTACCGGGGGTCGATGGCAAACGTCATTCTCTGGCGGATCTCGAGCCAGCCAAGGCGGTGGTAATCGTGATCACGTGCAACCACTGTCCCATTGCCATTCAGTATTACGATCGTATGAAAGCGTTTGTGCGACAGCAACAGGAGCGGGGGGAGGGGCGAGTGGCATTGGTCGCGATCAGCGTGAGTGATTTGGAGACGGACAAGTTACCGCGCATGAAAGAGATGGCTCAGCGACAGCAGTTCAACTTTCCATACCTCCAAGATGTCAGTAAGGGGATAGCCCGTCAGTTGCAGGCGACGGTGACGCCGCAATGCTTTGTACTCGATCAACAGCGAGCGGTTGTGTATCGCGGCGCTTGGGATGACAACGTGAATCCCGCTCGGGTTACCAACCGTTATGTCGAGGATGCGGTGACAGCGGTGCTGGCCGGCAAAAAGCCGCTGGTTGCCGAAACGAAGGCTCGTGGTTGTCTGATTGATTAATGGATTAGCTGCTCAAAAAATCCATCTTTACACCACCGAGTCATTCGTGGTAGACAGCGCACTTGTGAAGGAATCGGTCGGGTACTCCAAGGAGGGAGCAGAAGCGATGGAACGATCCCAGCTACGAGCCGTGTTAGCCGCGGCGCTTGAAAAGTGCGTGGATGAGAGCGTGGGTGAATTGTCGGACGAACAGAACCTGCGTGAAGGTCTGAAATTAGACTCCATCGACCTGCTCTCCACGTCGATCGAAGTCCAAAACCAACTCAATATCTCCCTGAATTCCGCAGATTTTGATGACTTAGAGACGGTCGGCGATCTGCTCGACCTGCTGGCGTCCAAAACGATGCAGGAACGACGCCGGGCGGCGTAGAGGGGGCGGCCGTGATCAGTGATCCCCTTACCCAGTCACTTGATTTGACCTCCTGTGGCGTCGCGGCCTGGGCCAGTGTGACGGCAGAGCGGCGGGAGATTGCTGCGCTGCGGAAGAATCCGGGCGAGTTTCAGGGCGGTCGTTCACCAGCCTTGGCAGTCAAGCTCGCGGACGATCAAGCGGTACTGGCACTCGTCGCGGTCCTGCGCGCGATTCAAGCTGCGGGCTGGTCGGAGCCCTCGTTTCGCGACTGGGGTGTGATCGCGGGACCGCGGTATTTAGCTCGAGTTTCCACGGCCAATACGTTAGAGCGATTTCAGCGGATGGGACCGCGCGGCGTATCTCCGCTGGCGATTCCGCAGACCATGCTAAGTGCTCTGTCGGGCACGATGAGCGTGGCGCTGGGTGCGCAGGGATTGAACTGTGGCGTGGGTGGAGCTCCCGGACAACTCAGCGATGCACTGTTGGTCGGACTTACGCTGCTTGATACCCAAGTGCTCGCGGGCCTATGGATCGTGCTGACGGAATGGTCGACGGAGCCGGTTCCCGATGGTGCCGGCGATACCCAGACGGAATCGACGTGCCGAGCACTGGCACTAGCTTGCACGCCAGGATCGTTCGGCGGTTCCCAGCTCGTACTAACACGTGCATTGCACCCGGAAACTTCAGACTTAGATGGAGCTGACGCGGATACATCCCTGCCTCGACTCACTCGATTTTTAGAACAGCAATCGCTTGGCAACGCCAGCCACGCGCGGCCCTTGACCACGGATGAGGTCGAGCCGGCCTGGTCGTTAAGTCTCGGAGGCGGATTGCGAGTGGAGGTGCGTCGCGACGCGGCGATCCTGACGGATGCGCTAGCCGACCAATCTCCCAGACTGTCGCGAGAGCCTCTGCCCGAAGTATTGCGGCGTGCTGCTTAGCCGCTCGAAGGATACGACGCTTATGCGTGAGAACGACTCAATTTGGATAACGGGTGCGGGCGCAATTTGTTCGATTGGAACTTCACCGCAAGAGATTGGTGATCATTTGCTGGCGGGCAAATCAGGGATCAAAGCGATCACGCGCTTTCCTGTTGCTGACCATCCTAGCCAGATGGCCGCTTGTCTGGACCATGTACCCACTCCCGCAGATTGGGATGCGGCCGATTTTGCTCAGCGTACCCCCTGGCATCAGATTCTGATTTGGTGTGCACGACAAGCTTTAGGTGAGGCGGGTATTTGGGAACGTCGCGGCGAGCTGCGCATTGGAGTGGTGTTGGGGATTGGTGCGGAATGGATTGTGAACTGGGAGCAGGATTTGCTGCGAGGTGGTCGACGGTTGTACGACCCCACCTGTGACAGTTTAGGGCTTGGAGGCGAAATTCAAACGACCTTGGGGCTTGGAGGGCCGACCGTGATTGTCGGTGCGGCCTGCGCCAGTGCCAACATTGCCTTGGGAGTGGCTCGTCAATGGCTACGTAAGGGCTGGGTGGATTACTGTCTCGCGGGAGGTGCTGAATGTTCCGTCACTCCCGGAGGCTTGGCAGGTTTTGGAAATCTCGGCGCACTCTCCAAACGCAATCAGGCTCCGCAATTCGCCTCGCGACCGTTCGATCGAGGTCGCGATGGTTTTGTGATGGGAGAAGGCGGAGTGTTGTTTACGTTGGAGACAGCGCGGCAGGCACGACGACGGGGAGTAGCAGCACGAGCGGAGCTGGCTGGGTTTGGTGCCTCTAGCGACGCTCATCATCTGGTGATTCCAAGTAACGATCCCGTGCCTGCTTCACGAGCCATTGAGTCGGCGCTGGTGGATGCACGAGTAGCTCCCCAGGAGGTGAACTACATCAACGCGCACGCCACGAGCACACCGATTGGTGACATCTTCGAAGCGAAAGCGCTGCAGCTGGTCTTCAAGCAGGAGCTGGCGAATGTACCGATCAGCAGCACGAAGAGCATGACTGGTCACATGCTCAGTGCCGCCTCGGGTATCGAAGCGCTGGCCTGTTTGACGAGTATTGAACGGGGCGCGTTACCACCGACGATCAACCTGGATGACTTGGACCCCGAATGTGCCATGCTCAATCACGTTCCCAATCAAGCTCGCGAACATCGAGTGGACGTGGCGATTTCCAATTCGTTTGGATTTGGCGGAGCGAACACGTGTGCCGTCTTTCGCCGCGCCGCTTAGCGGATGTTAGTAATTGTTGGCAAGTGTTGTCCCTCAAAAGTATTGATCTTGCCAATTCCAGCGATAGTTGGAGCAGCATTTTCTGACGGTTTTCGTAATTCCTGGACGATGAACCGAAAAGGGCAGCGGATACCTTAAATGTTCTTCGAGACGTACTCGCGTCGTGTCCGCTTTTTGCGGCCAATCGCAATACCTGGAGCAGGCGCTCAGGAGTTGAGTCGCTCAGCAATTGAGGTTTTTGGTACTCATCCCTGAGTTCTCTGGCGAAAAACAAAATCGCCGGGGCTAGTCAACGATAGGTGGGGTTAGAAAATGTCCGAGTCGAGTTTAGGCACGTGGTGGTTCCGTGTTCTCCGGTTGAACGAGCGCTGGGTTCTTGGTAGCGGCCGGGTTTTGCCGCTGCTGGTTGCAGCGGTGATCGGGGTTTTGTTTTTGTCCTCCAGCAATCAAGTGTTTGCTCAGCGTCCGGGAGTCCTGTTCGACGAACCTGACGACTACGAACTGGCTCCACCGCCGCCGCCACCGCCACCTTATGAGGTCGATGACAGTGTTCCGCCGCCACCAAAGCCTGCAACTGGTGTTGGCTATCAACCCTTCAATCCTTACGCTCCGTTTTTCATTAATTTAAGCGTGATGGTTAGTTATTGGGATGATGTGATGATTTACGGCCAAATTGGTGACCTCGACGGGCCGATTGATGATTTGCTGGTCGATTTTGGCGGAGAGCTAGAGGGAAGTTTCACGTTCACGACAGAAGGCGGATTCTTTGCCATTTGGTTTCCGCAGCCAGGGCCGGGCATGCACGTCTACACCGTGCGGGTGCAGGATGTTGACGGAAACTGGTCGGATCAACAGACGGTCACGCACATTCAGTGATCAGGTAGCGGGTTGCAATAACTCCGATCGGGATCGCGCGAGATGCTCATCTTGGATCTCGTCCAATCGTGTTACGAGCGAGGCGAGGATGGGTGAGCGGCGGTTGTATTGTAGCGCCAAGCGAAGACTGCGTGACGTTTCTTGAAAGCGGGCCATCTGGTTGTCCCGCAAGGTGGACGCTGCCATAAACTTTTCTAACAGTCGGAACTGACTGAGGGCAGTGGTTTCCG
Source organism: Pirellulaceae bacterium (assembly GCA_044235425.1). Lineage (GTDB taxonomy): Bacteria > Planctomycetota > Planctomycetia > Pirellulales > Pirellulaceae > JBJSXJ01. The sequence continues at coordinate 8,424 of JBIIHW010000021.1, read as the reverse complement.
CTGCGGCGGCTTTACAGACGACATCCCTGCTCTCCTCGTTGAAAGCGAGTGAAGACCAGTAGACTGACTCTTCATATCGTCCCTTCATTCGCAGCGAGATGGCATAGTCGACCGCCGCCCGATCCAAGTCCAGGATAAAGGCCGTTTCCTGCTCGGCGAGCGATTTTTCCCAGCACTCGAGAGCTTGGTGATGGCGTCCTTGGTAAGCGTGGCAAAAACCGATTAAGCCTTGAATGTCCGCTTGAAACAAGAGCGACTGGGCGCTGAAGAGTTCCAGTTGTTCACGACAACGCTCGACGCTCTCACGGGCTGCTCGAGGTGATTCCGCGGCCGCTCGCAAGCGCTCGGCCAAGATCAGTAGATCCTGATACAGGCGGCGTTCGATGTTGGGACGGGACCGGGATATTTCCAGATAAGACGACCGAGTGGGCAAAAGTAGATTGGAGGTCGCGCTGGGCAAGAATCGAGCTGGCTGCTGGTGTGACTTGCCGGCATGTTGCTGCAGCGACGCCGGTAGGAAAGCGATCATCGTCGCAGCCGCGATGGCGCAGTGACGCAGGATTGGGCGAGCGGTTCGAGCCGCCATGCTGGCAACAACCGTTCGCCACTTCGTAGACCGGTTCGGCGCGGTTGATTCCGCAGGTGAGGGCGGCGTGACGGTGGAATCCATCAGCGGTCGCAAGGCGTCGGCCAATTCGCAGGCGTTCGCAAAACGTGCTTCTGGAGTTGGGGCCAGGCAGCGCTGAAGAATGTCCGTCCAGGCTGATGGCAGTTGTGATGCGTGCAAGCGGTCGACGAGGTTCGTCTGGTGTTGCGCCAACTCCATCGCCGCAGCTTGCTCGCCGACGGAAGTGTCCCGTCGTGGCTCACCGAATGGTAATTCACCGCAGACGAGTTCGTAGAGAACCACTCCGAGCGAAAACAGATCTGAGCGGGGGTCGGCCATGGAATTGGAGGGCATTCCGCCCGTGGTCTGGGCATCATCCGGGTGCGTTGTCTCGAATGCTCGGAGAGTTGAAATGCGATCGGCCGGCGATGGGCGGTCGAGATGAGCTGTGGCAGTTCCGCTGCAACGGATGATCGACTGCAGCAGCTCGACAGGCATGTAAGGGATTGTTCCACCCAGAACCAAGTCCGCGCCATCGACTCGCGCCGACAGATTGAAGTCCATCAGTAATGGCCGCCCATCGCTGGCGATCAAAATGTTACTGGGCTTGATATCTCGATGCAGAATTTGATGGGCATGGGTGTGAGCGAGTGCTTCGGCCAGTTGTACACCGAGCCGAGCGGCGGCGGGCAGAAACGTACTCGCAGACTTGCTAGGGTCGGCAGCATACAGCGAGCGTGAGGTGGGGCCCGTGGTCGTCGAGACTGAGGGCTCCACGTGCACCGACTTGGGCGCTGATGGGAAGGGCTGCTGAGCAACTGTCGTGAAGACTTCACTGGAAGCTAATTTCCAGTTGGGGATCGGGAGAATTGGAAGTGGATCACACTTGGTGACTGCCGAGGCCGCGCTGCTGGCTTGCATCGCATCTTGCCGTCGGCGACTCAGTTCGTGGAGCACATCTTGCAGGGTGGCCCGTCCCAGGTAAGGCATCACGATGCCGGTTAATCCAGTCGCCTCATCGTGACGAACCGTGAGCACGGGGACGATATGAGCATGCATTAACGGCGACTGTAGATGACCTTCACCCGTTTCAAACTGCGTGATCTTGACCACCACGGGACGACCACCGGCATGTACTTCGCGAGCGAGGTAGACGCGAGCCAGGCCACCGTCGCCCAGTGGTTCATCGAGTGCAAAACCTTGCCATTCGGTTCCACAAGCTGGCCACGGCTGGGAGGGAGCATCGAGTTGTTGTTCCAGCTTTTGGAACCAGGAAGCTGATTGCTGCGAAACGGCAAAGTGGACGCTGAGAAACTGTCGCAGCAGTTCACGGCATTCCGCAGGCTGCTCCAAACAGAACGCGTCAGTGGCTGGCGACTCCCCGCGCAGCGTACGCTCGTGGAACTCATCGTAGGCGCGTTGGGCGAGTTCCAGCGGCGATAAACTCGACTGGGCCAACGCCCCAGATCTTTTCGACCCGAGGCCGGGGGGGAGATCCTGGGGGTCAGTCGAGTTAAGCAGAGAAGCCATAAACCACCAAGCGTGGAGGTAATTCCTGAGTTTCGCGGGAAGTTCCAGAGGAAGCGCCCGGGAAGAATTTCGAAATAAATTGGAAGTTTATTGTCCGCTTTTGGAGACGAATCGCAATTCCACAATGGATGGCGGTAGGCGTAAGACAACTTGGAGCAGCAGCCCACGATCTCGATCCGCTCGAATTCATTTCAACGGATCATGAACCTCGGCGATGTTTTACTCCCATGGGATGAGTCTGTAGTGAACTTCGTGAGCTTGCGGCGGGTCGGCCGGATGTTCTCAGTGAAGATTTGTGAGATTCATCAACGCAATCGCGGCGGGAGGAGCAGTCGGAGAGGAAGAGTCAGCTTCACACCACTTTGGGCAGCAAAAGTGTTCCCCGACTGCTCCTCTCGCCGCGCTTCAGATACCAATTATGAGGGGTCAGCGAAGGTCGATCAAGTGCAAGCCGCGATTTTCAGTGATTTTTTCAAGCAGTAGGGCGGCGATTGAGAATGCGGTCGATGATTCGCCGCGCTTGTCGTTCGTGGATCCCCAGTTTGGCAGCGATTTCATCATAGGTCATCGCCTGAAATCGCATTTCCACCACCGCTCGTTCCTGCTCCGGTAGACGATCTACCATCCGCTCCCAGGTTTCTCGAGCGATCGCAATTTGGCTGGGTGAGGGCTGTCGAGCATCCGCAGGCTCGGCCGAGGTCGGCGACGCCGAACTGGGCATGGCGATGCCAGAGGATTGTTCCCGGGCCACATTGTATTTTTCAGTTTGTAGGCGACGTCGAGCTTCCATGCCGACTTTGTTTTGGGTCATCGAACAGAGAAAGTTAATCAGATCTTTGGGCTCGGCAAAAGAACGAATCTCGTCCGGAGCCCGAAAGAACGATGCCCAAACGACTTGATAAAAGTCCATCGAGTCGAATTTTGAGCGGAGGCTGCTGCTTAAATGCCGTCGCACCACGTGCAGGACGATGTTGCCATAGCGATCGATGAGTTCCCAGGCAGCGTCCTTGTCCCCGGCGCGCACACGCTCCATGAGATCGTGAAACGAGCCTTCCGGTTGGGATGTTGTAACGCTACTCATGCCACATATCGGCCAGAATTGATGATGAGGTGACTGACCTGCTTCCCCCAGTAAACACTAAATCAGGTCCACTATCATCATTTGCGACAAATTCTTTTTTTCTCGGGCCCGGTTTTTTGCCCCTCTTACGATCTATCGGTGTGTTGGCGACATTCCATCCGGTGGATGATCGCCGGCACAGTCTCGAAGGTGGCCGGGGGACGCTCTGCCCCACAAGCGGTGCGCAACCGTGTGTTTTCGCTTTACCCTCGGTTGCTTTCGCGCTGACCGGAAGGAAAGGGGAAAGAGGATGGATGGAAGAGTGGCGGGGGTAGGGAGAATTGGTGGTGTGCTGGTTGGGCGGGGCTGAGCGTCCCCTTGGAGTACGCCCAGTCGGAAAACTTTTCCGATTCGGGTCCTACCGGGGATTGATTCGATTTTAGATTTGGTATAACTAACTTCCGATGCGATTGAGGGATTGGCCAGGGGACACTTTTGCTGCCCCATTGTGGTGTGGTTTACCGCTTTATCTCTGGCCAATCCTTCGATCGCATTTTTTTTGGGCTCCTTGCTGAGTCCCGATGACGTGTCTGGTATGCACGACCATCAGCCTGAGATCACGCATCTCCAGCCCGTCTGCCAATCGGCGGATGAAGCTCGACTTATCTCCATGCTGGACGTATTCGAGGCCCGGTGGCGTGCGGGTGAAATGCCGGATTCGCAGCAGCTGCTAACCGAGGAGCCGGGCTTTTACGACTTCCCGTTACTGTTGGCGGAGCTGGCCTTCAGTGAATTTGAGCAGCGTCGGCTACGCGGCGAAGAAATCGATGGGGAACAATTCTGCGGACGCTTTCCGCTCACTAGTCACCCGGCATTGCGGAAGTTGATCGAAGCTCATGACGACTGGACCGTACGGAATCCCTCACCCTCTCCAGCCGGCGGAGGGTTGATCACAAAAAATTCGTCAGCTGATTGGCCGCAAGAGGGTGGATGTTGGCAGGGGTATCAGCTGCTGAGTGAACTAGGACGAGGTGGGTCGGCGCGCGTCTATTTAGCGCTCGAACCGGGAATCGACGAACGCTTGGTGGTGGTCAAGATTACTCGGTATCCAACCGATGAAGGGGAACTTCAGGCTCGATTGGTTCATGAATGCCTGATGCCGGCACTCACGGTGCGACGCGACGTGGTCACCGGAATGAGTGGTATTGTCATGCCCTATTGGGGTCGGGCTACCGTTTACGATCTGGCGCAGGCTCGCAGTTGTCTGGACCAGTATCACTCTCAGATCCCTCCCCAGCTGATTGCACTGATTGCTCGCGATAAGTGCGGACGGGAGGTGCCAATCGTCCCGCACGATGCCGTTCCACCTGAATTCCAGAGCTACCTGGACGCCATCCAACATTTTGCCACTCAGCTTGTGGACGGTTTGAACTGCATGCATCTGCAGGGGGTGTTACACCGAGATTTGAAGCCCGCAAACATTCTGCTGAGCCCCAATGGTCGCCCGGTCATTATCGACTTTCAATTTGCGACCTTATCGGAGCAATCGGCAATACCTTTGGGGGGAACGATTCCGTATATGTCTCCGGAAGCACTCGACGCAATTATCCCGTTGTTAGAGAAACAGGAGGGCTTGATTGGCAGTGATCGCTTCACCACCTGTGCATCTGCGAGCAGTTCACTAGGTAGGAATGGTTACGACCAGCCAGGGGCGACTCGGCAGCCGCTGGCCGATGAGCAGCTGGATCTATTTGCGATCGGTGTCATTCTCTTTGAGTTGCTGACGGGGCGTTTACCTTTTGGAGCACCCTCAATAACGGAACCGCTCCTGCAGCAGGTGCGAGGAATGATTAGTTTGCAAGTGGGACAGCCCGATCCTTTTGCCGCGGATACGACCGATTTGCCCGAGGACTGGAAGCAACTTATTCGTCGTTGTCTGGCGTTGGGGCGAGATCAGCGATTTAGCAGTGCGGCGGAGTTGCTGGTGGCGTTGCTAGCGATCAAAAAAACGCCACCTTCAGTGGGATGCTGAAGGTGGCGTAGATGGCTGTGACGGGCCCGTTGGCACTAGCAGGCCAAGCGGTCGGTTCACACCGAGAGGTAGGCCGGCCTTGGTCGCTCGGAATGAACCCGAGGGCTACTCAGGCTGGTCTTCACCCTCTTGCTGCGGCTTGGTTTCTGTGGGAGCCGGAACTGCAGGGGTCTCCTTGGGAGGGTCTTCGTTTTTCTTTTCGGGCGGCGGCGGGGCGGGAAGAGCGGCCTTGATTTGACCCTGTACGGAATCGGCCAGTTCAGCTTTGACTTTCGCGAGTTCCGCTTTGAAGGATTTGTCGAGTTCCGCGGAGGCGGTTTTGACTTGCGAATCCAGGGTCGTTTTGATCGACGACTCGTTGGCGGCGATTAGCTTCTTTAGTTCCGCCGCATACTGCTCGTTAAGCTTGGCGACATTTGCGTTCACTCGCTGGTCACTCTCGGCGCGGATTTTAGCGATTTGGTCGGCCAATTGTTTCGCCGATTCAGCTCGGATGGCTGCAATCTCAGCGGCTGACTGGTCGCGAAGTTTTTTGGCTTCGGCTGCCACGTGATCGGAGACCTGCTGCTTCAACTTGGACAACTCGCTATCGACCTGTCCCTGCAGTTTTTCGGAATCAGACTGCAGTTGTGAATGTAAACGCTGATCGGCTGCTTGGATGTCGGCATCGATTTTCGCCGACAGCTCCGAGCTTAAGGCACCTCCGATCTCCGTTTTCAATTCGGCCTTTCGCCGGTCCCAAACTTTGCGAAACGGTCCGGCAAAGGCGTTAGGAGCGATCACGAGCACAAGCGCCAGTCCCAGGATCCAGTATGAAGTGCGACGCATAGCGATTCCCCTCTTTTTCACAATCATTCAGCAAACTCAAGCCAACCGATTTAGAATACTTCGGCAGAATTGTTTCCGCAAAGCCCCAATTTTAACTCTGTTCTTCTGATCATTCCAGGAAGGTGTGCGGATTAAACGTACAACTCCGATCATGCATCCCACACTATTTCAGTTGAATACTCGCGTGCACCTCACTCGACTCGCGCGGCAGCTTCATCGTCCGGCAACGTTGGACGATTTACCAGAGTCGTTGTGGGAGGAATTGTCTGAACGCGGCTTCGACTGGGTCTGGCTACTGAGTGTCTGGCAGACGGGCGAGGTCGCTCGGACCGTTTCTCGGACACGACCGGATTGGCGGTCAGAGTTCGAGCACACATTGCCGGACTTGCGGGATGCCGACATTGGCGGTTCCGGATTCGCCATCAAGGATTATGCCATTCATCCCCAGCTGGGTGGTGAGGAGGCGTTGGCACGAGTGCGGGCACGTTTGCAAAAGCATGGATTAAAACTACTGCTCGATTTTGTGCCTAATCACATGGCGCCCGATCACGCTTGGGTAACAGCACAGCCCGACTTTTTCGTCACCGGTACGATCGAGGATTTGGAAGCGGCTCCACAAAATTACTTTCGAGCAGCAACGACCAAGGGCGAGCGAATTCTGGCGCATGGTCGAGATCCTTACTTTGATGGCTGGCCCGATACGGTTCAACTAGACTACTCCAACCCGTTGGCTGGGGAGTGGATGACGAGGGAGTTGTTGAGGATCGCTGACCAGTGTGATGGTGTTCGATGCGACATGGCGATGTTGCTATTGCCAGATGTTTTTGAGCGAACATGGGGGCGATCGGCGGCGGAATTTTGGCCTGAGGCGATCCGGCGGATTCGAGAACGATTTCCGGATTTCATGATGTTGGCCGAAGTCTACTGGAATCGGGAGTGGGATCTGCAACAGCGTGGTTTTGATTACACGTATGACAAGCAGTTGTACGATCGCTTGCGGTTCGGCGTCGCCCGACCAGCCCGGGAACATCTGCGAGCCGAACTTATCTATCAAAACCGCCTGGCACGATTTTTGGAGAATCATGATGAACCGCGAGCGGCGGCGGTGATGACGGACGAACAGCAACAAGCAGCGGCGATTATCACCTACTTTGTCCCTGGGCTACGCTTTTTCCATGAAGGTCAAATCGAAGGGTTTCAAATACGGATTTCACCACATCTGGTACGTGGTCCTGACGAGTCAGTGAATGAGCGCTTGTTAGGCTTTTATCAACGACTGTTGCAAGTCTTGCGTGATCCAGTGTTCCATCAACCGACGTGGAAACAACTTGAATGCCATTCCGCTTGGGATAGAAACGAATCGTATGATCATTTCATCTGTTTTGCATGGCAGGAGGAAAAAAGTGCGGCTGTCGCGACGCCTGTGGGGCAAGTGATTGTCGTGAATTATAGTCCGCAGCGCTCGCAGTGCTTTCTCCAGTGGCCGGGCTACGATTTAGCGGACCGAGTGATGCTTAGTGATCGAATGAGTGAGGCCAAGTATGAGCGTGATTTGGCCGACCTGCGTTTGCGAGGCCTTTATCTGGATTTGCCAGCATGGGGCTATCACATCTTTTCGATTTCGCCTGTCGCTACAACCGGTGTGCCGAGTGTGGACGGTATGGTCGTGTCAAACTCACCGGTTTAAGTAAGAGTTTCTGATTCCGGTGAGATTCCGCGTAAGAGGTAACCGACCTGAATACGATGATACTATCACACGAGGCAGCAAGGACGCTGAGGCGTGAACTACCGAAACTCGAGGCGTTCCTCGTAACGCGTAAACCGCGAGTTTTATTGTGTTACTAGTTTGGTTGGTGACGGGGCTGAGTTGGTTCGAGAGTGGTGCGGCGGTGCGTCAGTCACTCCGGCTTAATCTGCTGGATCGCTAGACTGATACACTCGAGTGGGGTCGTACAAAGCACATCTCGCTCGTACCACTCAGCCCCTTGCCGATCCTTTCTTTTCCCGGCCGAAGCGAGCCGTAAAACCGTATCACGCTCTGCGGTGTTTCCCAAGATTGCAAAACGGACTGAGACCTTGCGCGAACTAGTTCAGCGTTTGGTTGAATCGTATTTGATTTACAGTTGAGCCCTTGAAAGGTTGAAGGATTGGCCCGATACGGTGAGCGCTAGCCTTTTTCGGTTTGAGTAACGGCCGATACACCTTGCGTTGATTCTAAAGCGTGATAATGTGTTCACCAGAAACCGTGGGGCATTATCGAGCTTGTTTGACAAGGAGATAACCATGGCGAGGCGTAATCGCAGAGATGTGATTGATGAGTCGAAACCGGGTTTGTATCACGTGTTTACTCGGATCAATCGGCGGCAT
>JBIIHW010000058.1:0-26622 GCA_044235425.1 Pirellulaceae bacterium | reverse complement strand
GGCTCCTGCCGCTGCCGCTGCTGCCAAGGGTGCTGCTCAGGCTCCTGCCGCTGCCGCTGCTGCCAAGGGTGCCGAACAGGCTCCTGCCGCTGCTGCTAAGGGCGCTGCTCAAGCTCCAGCCGCTGCCGCCGCCGCCAAGGGTGCCGCTCAGGCTCCAGCTGCTGCTGCCAAGGGTGCCGAACAGGCTCCTGGCAAGGCCGCTGCCCAGGCTCCGGCCGCTGCTGCGAAGGCCGCTGCTCAGGCTCCTGGCAAGTAGTCTGAATTCGGTCTGACCAGTCCATCGCGAGTCACCCTGTTGCGCGAATGGCTTGGTAAGTGAGAAGTTGAGAGCCGGATCTTTCGAGATCCGGCTTTTTTCGTTTTCAGATCACCTGGGGCTCTGTTCCGCCTCGATTGCCCCAATCATGCCGCTTACGCTGGCGACGGCGAGTTTTCTGGAGTGGCGGAAGCACGGTGGTCGATCACAGCGAGTGCGTCGGCTCAATGGTCACCGGGAGGCAGCGATGCACCGAGTGACGACGTCTCCCGTGCCCCCCGCCCAGACTTCCATCCATGCCAACTCAGCCGCCTCGTTCTCAAACTCCCGCCGACCGCAGTGCGTCTGCTCGAGCTGCCACAGCTCACGCACCCGCCGCGGCTCACGCGCCCACGGCGGCTCAAGCCCCTTCCACCTCACGCTCGCTGGCCTCGCTGCTGCTGGTGATTCACCTCTTCTGTGTCCTGGTCGCACTCGCCGCCAATCCTGTCTCCTCGCCCCTGCAGCGCAGCCTGCTGGCGATCTTTCGCCCCTACACTCAGCTCTTAAATTTTGATCATCCTTACGTGCGCTATGACTTGACTCAGGGCACGGCGGATGATGCCGAATCACGCTTGGAATATCGCTTGGTGGAAGACGCCAACGACGAAGAGGCCTGGTTGAACTTGCGGGCCGGAGTGCGCGGTAGTGATCGAGCCGAACGTTATCGACGCTGGGCCAGTTTGCTGAATTTCGCCGCCCAGCGAGACGACACTCACGTGCCGGCACTCCTCAGTCAAGCACTCGGCCAGCATCTGCTGGTTGTACGTCAGCGGGAACTGTTGGAACTGCGAGGTCGTCGACATCTCTTGCAAACGCCCGAGGATCTACGCGATCCGCAAAACAGTCGTGCTAACCCCGACGCCGCCGCTCATTTCATCGAAGTCTATCGTGGGCAGGCGATCGTTGATCGGGAACTGGGAGAGGTTTTGATTCAGCGTGTCGAGGAACGTGGGCAGGTCGCTCCGATTTGGTCAGCGACGAATGCTGTGGGAGGACGCCCATGAAACAGGCTTGGCAAGACTTCAGTCGTGACTTTGCCGATCGCTGGAATACTTTCTGGTTCACGCCGCTGGCTTCCGCGCCACTTGTCTCCCTGCGATTTCTCGTCGGACTACTGGCCGTCTACTTCTTGTTGTCTCATATCGCGGATCTCGAGATCTGGTTCGGGCGGAATGGTCTGTTGCCGGTGGAAACCGTCCAGCAACTGATCGCGGCCCAAGATGAAGCGGCAAATTCGCCGTTCAATTCCTCACCCGGCTTCGACTCGCCCACGGCGTCGCTGTTCACCTCGAGCTTTCACTGGTCGTATTTAAACTACGTCCGGAATCGAGCTTCGCTATGGAGCGTGCACTTAGTGGCGATCGTCATCAGTCTGCTTTTCACGCTCGGTTACTCGACGCGCTGGACGGCCCCCGCCACACTCGTCATTATTCTCTCGTACGTACATCGCGCCCCGCAGATAACGGGGCCTTTCGAATCGGTACTTACGATGCTGCTGGCCTACCTGTCGTTGGCTCTGGTTGGGCCTGATGCTGGCCTGGGCCGACCCACGGTCTGGGGCAACGTTGGTTGGCGACTGATGCAGCTGCACGTGGCGGCCCTCTACCTGCTCATGGCCCTGTCGCAATTAGGCGGCACGGTTGGAGCGGAATATGAAGCGGCCTGGTGGCGAGGTGAGGCGCTGTGGTGGTTGATCACGCGCAGCGAAAGCCGCCTCGTGGATCTCTCCGGCTGGCACTCGCCGGCCGGTACACTCTTGGTCAATGCCGGCACTCACCTGGTGATCGCCACCGAATTGGCGCTCGCCATCCTTCTTTGGAAGCCGCTGCTGCGCCCGCTGCTGCTCGTCCTGGCAACTCTCTTCTGGCTGGGACTGGGGCTGGTGACGGGCTGGGTGAGCTATGCCGTGGCTATGTGGGTGGCGACTCTGGTTTTTCTGCCGACGGATTACTGGCCGTTTTTTTGGAAGACCGTCCTCCGCGGAGTCGTTCCAGGAGTTCCCGCAGGTCGCGGGGCAGCGGCTGCTGAAAACTCAGCTTCGCACCCGTAATCGGATGCACAAAACCAAGCTCGGCAGCATGGAGTGCCAGTCGTGGCGCGCCACTGCGGTCAGTCAGCGGTTTTTTGAAGAGTGGCTGACAGTAAACTTTATCGCCGCAAACAAAATGTCCCAGCTCCGAAAGATGAATTCGGATCTGATGTGTGCGACCCGTCTCCAAACGACACTCGATCAACGTATACCGACCGAGATCCTCCAGCGGCCGCACATGAGTGATCGCTTCCTGACCGACGTCAGGCAACTGCGTGCTGCCACGTCGCCCGTCTCCACGATCCCGCACCAAACGTGACTCAATGGTCTGCGCCGAGACTTGCCCCTGCACAATCGCGCGATAGGCGCGATGAATATCATGGCGGCGAAAGAGCTGTACCAAGCCTCGTTCGGCGGCGACGGTGCGAGCAAACACCATCAATCCACTGGTGTCGCGATCCAGTCGATGAACGGGCCGGACAGGTTGGGGGCGACTGTGAGCATCCGCCTTCGTCGCACGCCGCCCACGCTGCTGTCGATCCAGGTAGCGCGCGATCACGCGCGGTAGCACTTCATCAACCGTCGGCTGCAGCTGCTTGCGCCGACTATTCCAAGTCAACTCCTCGCTGTGTCGCAAGGTCGTCATTCCGGCCGGTTTTTCGATGATCACCAGATGTTGATCAAGGAACACAATGCGTACATCGTCTTCGCGCGGCGGAGCAGCCAGTGCTTGCGCAAATACCTTGACCACCTCACCCGCCGTGAGCCTCCGCCCTTCGTCCAGGCAAAGATTGCCGTTTACCTGCACCCGGCGCCCCGCCAGGAGTCGTCGAGTTTGATTCCAGGAGAGTTCACCGAGCCAGTTTTTCAGAGCGCTCAAGAGCGTCTGTCCTACTTCGGCCGGCGTGACATGAAAGACTTGAGAGCCGTCGGGTTTGCGATTGGAAGTCATGCTGTTTAATAGACGGGCAGTTGGCAGAGTATGCAATCCGGCCAAGGAGCCGCTGGTTGATGAGCGGCGGCAGACCCGAGTCGCACTCTGTCAGGTATTTTTCTTTTGAAATTCAGATTTTCCCACTTCTACCAATCGATTGCTCTTAGTACCATCCTCCGCTTATCTTAACGCGAATGACTTGGCATAATAATTCGTGTTGGGAGCGATTTTGTTGGCCAAAGACAACCATTTACGACGTTGTTACGTACGACGGTGGTATCGTTTAGGGCATTCAGGCCTATCCGTTAGTTTGTCACTCGACAGGAACCCTTGATCATGGCGAAGCAGTTGTTGATTTATGAGTCGGCAGTACCAGTGAATTCCGATCGGCATCGTGATGCCTGTTTGGAACCAGCCCCGAATTATGCCTTCACGCAAGGCATTAACGTGGTGCCGCTGATGGCGGTGGAAATGATGCCGGCAGCTCCTGAATATGCCATCGTGTTTTTGGAAGCGGAAAATAATGTGATGCCGGTGGCGATCCTGGGCATGCGTCCTGATCAAAATCTCTATTTGACGGCCGAATCGCAGTGGAGTGCCAAGTATATTCCGGCCTTCATTCGCCGCTATCCCTTCGTCTTTGCCATGACTCCGGCACCCGCTGGTGAAGCCAAGGCCGAGCCCGCCCAGCAGATGATGACCCTCTGCGTCGATGAAACCTACCCTGGTTTCAATCGCGCCGGTCGCGGTCAACGACTGTTCGGCGACGACGGCAAGCCCACCAAGTACGTCGAAGATGTGCTCAACTTCCTCAAAGAATTCCAGATGCAGTTCGAACGCACTCGCCTGTTCGGTAAGAAACTCAAGGACCTCAACTTGCTTGAACCAATGCAAGCGCAGGTGGCTCCCGTGTCCGGTGACAAGATCACGCTGGGCGGCTTCCACGGCGTCAATCGCAATCGCCTCAAAACACTCAGCCAAGAATCGTTGGCGCAGCTCTGCCAGACCGATGAACTCGAACTCATCTACTTGCACCTGCACTCGCTGCAGAACTTCGGACTCGTCAAGGATCGCTTCGTCGCGACCCTGCCAGCTCCCGAAGCTGCCGCGAAGTAAAAGCAGCAGCGGAAGTAGTAGAAGTAGCGGAAGTCGTAGAAGAAGCAAAACCATGCGCGGCGGTGAATTTCATCGCCGCGCTTAGCCGGACGCTCGTTCGTTCCGGCTGATAGGCAGGTCCGCCGCTAGTTGCGGTTTCATCAGCCGACGAGCCCTGGCTCGCCGGCTGAAATCGCTTCACGGATCAATTGCAGCAGCTCGCGGCTCGTCACCGCGACGCTGCGGCGATCCAGTACCGCCTGTTGGCCGCTTGTCGCCAGCTGCTCTCGCCGTGCCTGATCGCGCAGCAGCCCTGCCAGTTGCTCCGTCAAACTAGCGACATCCCCTGGCTCGAATAAGCTGCCGCCACCCACCGACTCCAGCAGCTCCGGAAACGCTCCATGCCGCGGCAACACCACCGGCACACCCGCAGCGAGTGCTTCCAGCACAAAGAGCCCCTTAGGTTCTTGGTATGTGGTGGGAACGGAGAAGAGATCCAGTTCGCGCAGAAACGTCACTTTTTGGGATCGTGATAATTCCCCCACGTATTGAAAGTGATCTTCCAGCCCCGCCGCTCGCAGACGCTGCCACTGCTCGGCGGCGTAGTCACGGCGATGAGCCCCCAGCCAGCCGGCGATCCAGAGCTCGCAATCTTCAAACTCAGGTTGCTCCTTCAATCGAATAAAGGCCTCCACCAATTGGTGCAGACCTTTCTCTGGCGCCAGCCGCGCGAAATAGCCAATGCGTCGTCCCGCTCGACGCTCCGCTGCCGTACCGACCGCCGCGCCCGCACGGCCTGCTGCTGGAGCGGGCAGAGCGTCGTCCGTGGGCAACGTAAAGTCTCGCGTGTCGATGCCCAGCGGCACGACGGTCATCCGCGCGCGCGGCAAACCAGCAAAGCTCGCCATGAAGTCCGCGTAATAGCGACTGTGAGTGACAAAGCGATCGATACTGGGAGCAAGCCGCCGCAATTCCGCCAACGCTTGACCTCGATAAGGCTCGGGCAACGAATCCAGGAAAATATCATCGCCTTGCAGCGTCACCAGCACGGCACAGTTGAGCTTCTGTCGCAAGCGTGGCACGAAGCCCGCGATCAGCATGTTGCTGAGCAAAACCGCATCCGGGCGTTCAGCCGCCAGCCAGTCGCACAGTTCCTCGCAGTCCACCTGCTGTCGCCCCTGTTCGCCTTGCAGCATGGAGACGGTAAGTGCCCCAAGGTCCCGTGCATCGGTTTGAATCGCTCGCGCCGTCGCCCACCGGATCACGCGCGGAGAATTCACGATTCGCCGCAGCCAACTCGGTGCATAACGAAACCAGGGGAATTTCTGTTCGAGATAAACCTGGATGCCACCAAAAAACAGCCGCTCACCACTCACATCTCGATCATCGGTGCGAATCGGCGTGTAGGTCGGGATGAGCTGCACATCGATACCGTCCCGACTCCACTGGCGAGCGACCGTGTTGTCGTTGAGGCAACTGCCGCAGTACATCCCGGCGGCACCCGAAGTGACATAGATGATTTTGGGTCGACCTGGCGGAGTGGTGGAAGACGGAGACGTCATCGGCAACTCGCTCGACACGCAGATGTAAAAATCAACTATCCCCGGCAGCAATGGGACTGATGCAACGCGGGCAGATGCGATGCACAGCGGAGGGTGTGAGATTCGAACTCACGGTAGGGCATGCCCTACGCAGGTTTTCAAAACCTGTGCCTTAAACCGCTCAGCCAACCCTCCTCACGCAACCTACTCAAACTTGCGAGCCGCTATTGTAACGGACCGCCCCAAGTTTCAAAGACCGCGAACCGCACGGTGCGTGGATTGTGCTGCCAGTGCAACGCCGATCAGAAGCTGGAGGAAGCTCGCGCGCGACGACAAAACCGAGCTGCCCAGCCAGCGGTTGTCGGCTGAGAAGTGGACGGTTACCGTGACTCACAGCCTGAGCGGCGGATCGGGCAACGCTGAGGTGTGACGCAATTGCCGTCCAAAAGGGGGCCAACTCAGGGGGGCGACTCAGAAGGTCGACTCAGGGGGTCAAGACCAAAGGTTTGGCAGTTCGCCACGAGTGCGGACTGCCGCCCTTCCCACTTCGCGATTGGCACCAACGCGATAAACCTCCGCGTCAGAATGCCGCGACCCGCGAATCGCAGGATGCCCTCACCAAGTCGCTAACTCGCGGTCATCGAAATTCCAGTTGCGTGTGAACCAGGGCAGACTCCTGCAAGGGTCGTCATGAGGCTGGAATTGACGAATGCAACTTGACTCAGAAATGAACCGATGAGACCATCGAGTGTCAGTCTAACTAGCCCTGAAAACGAATGGATGAGGTAGTCATGGCCACATCGATTGAACTGTCAGAACAGGAATTAGCCGAGCTACGTGATTTAACTGAGCAGAGTGATTCAATGGAAGCTATCCGAGTGGCGATGCGCGATTACATTCGCTACGCCCGTCGAATGCGACTCAAGCAACTTTCTGGTAAAGTCGAAATGATCGATAATTGGCGTCAATTAGAAGACTCCGAGGTTGGCAATCTCAATAACAATTCCTCCAAGTGATCTAGTTCTTATCGACACTTGTATCTGGGTAGGTTTCTTCAACCGAAATCAGTCAGCCGAACGGATTACTATTGATCCTTTGCTTGATGACGATCGTGCGGCAATCACTGGAATGATCTTGGGCGAAATCTTGCAAGGATTTCGTCGCGATGATCAGGCCGATTGGGTTGCTTCTTCACTTCAGGGACTACATGACCTTGAACCTACTTGGGATGACTGGCGAGTAGCCGCCAAACTGGGACGACAGCTTGTTGCCAACGGACACCGCTTACCACTGACTGACCTTGCAATTGTAGCTATCGCACTCAGAAACGACTGTTTCGTCCTCGCAATCGATCCGCACTTCGATCTTATTGCGGGTTTGAAACGCTTTCCACTTAAACAATGATGTAGCTTCAAGCAGTTATGCCCGAGGGAATCTGAATCAACCAAATCACTGCGGGGCACGCGAAGGAGTTTCACGAGAAGCTCAAAGCCAGAGGGATGGCCGCGACAACAATCCACAAACGGATCTAATTCGCGAGGCAATTCATGCACGATGCGGTCGATTGGAACATCATCGACGATCATCCATTCCGCAAGGTTCGAACGCAGCGAAGTACCGTCAAAGTCAACGAGTTTGTCCGTAACCGTTCACCAGCACCATGTCCTGATCACAAGGCCGATTGGGGTGACCGGGCGTGTGGACTAGGGAGCTGCTGGGATGATTGCCCGAGTGGGATGGGCGCTGGCAGCCGCGGCCCGCGAACAGGTCCTGCTCGCGATAGTGCGGCAGGTGATAAGCATATTTGTTGGCCGTGATCTCAACTGCGATGCTAGGGCGGGGATGAGGGGGCTAATCAGGGCCAGCAGTTCGCAGGCAAGCCAGCAGGTTTTGCTCGTTGGCTGGCGGCGAGATGGATGCTTGGTGCTGCGATGTTTATTCATAAATCAAGCTGGAGTGCGTGCTGCAAGCGGCGCTCTGGCCCCTCACCCCTGCCCCTCTCCCCAATCAGAAAAATGGCATCTCATTTCAAAATGGATAACAACCTGATTTTTCTGATTGGGGAGAGGGGAGCATGATTCTCTTGAGGAATCATTTACACACAAAAGAAAACTTCCCCGAGCGAGTCACATTCAAAGTAAAACACTCCCTTCTCCCCCACAGGAAAAAACGCAGGGCATCGTGATGGCAGATCGAGTTTCTTTTTTACTGTGGGAGAGAAGGGAGATGGATGCTTGGTGCTGCGTCGTTTATCTATAAATCAAGCTGGAGTGCGTGCTGCAAGCGTCGCTCTGGCCCCTCACCCCTGCCCCTCTCCCCAATCAGAAAAATGGCATCTCATTTCAAAATGGATAACAACCTGATTTTTCTGATTGGGGAGAGGGGAGCATGTTTCTTTTGAAGAACCATTTGCCCACAAAAGAAAACTTCCCCGAGCGAGTCGCATCCAAAGAAAAACACTTCCTTCTCACCCGCAGGAAAAAAGGCCCACCATAGCGTCGGCAAACTGACCACCTTTTTTCCGGTCCATCCGGGTTTCCTGTGGGGCGCCATCGTAAAAGGCGCAGGGTTCATCATGACTCCGAAAATCCCGCGGCGCAGGGTGCGCTGATTTGTGCACTGGCTCGAGGTTGGGCGAAGCCCGAATCTTCGGCTGGACCCAGGCAATTGCCGGAGGGACCAGAAAAATCCATTGGGGAACTCGGAAAGGATGCTGCGTTCCCCATGACATCTGTGACCAAGTCATCGACTACGAGCAACGCGATCAGAAGCTAGAGGAAGCTCGCGCGCGACGACAAAACCGAGCTGCCCAGCCAGCGGTTGCCGGATGATAAAGGGATGGTTAAAGTGCCTCACGGTCTGAGCGGAGGATCGGGCAACGCTGAGGAGCGACCTAGTTGCCGGAGAACCAGCACAGAATCAGCATGAGGAGTTCAGCGATGGTGAATTCGTTCGAGGCAGCTAAGCGAGCGTTGATTAGGACATTCAAAGGCGAACCGCCTCCTGATGCAAAGGGATACCTGAAATGGCCGCAAGAGAATCTTCTTCCAGGTATTGAACTAAGGGATGTCGAGGATGAATTACGGGGAGGAGCTGGTGATGAGTTGCGAATGAAATTCTGTGCGGTTCATTCGTCGGCAGCTTTGGCTGTAAATTCATTCGCATACTTCAAGAAACATCCTTCGTATCTGTATTTGCTCGGCAGAACCAATTTCGCACGCCCCCGGTTCGAACGTCAATGTCCCACAGGGCTTGGTGGAACTCCACCAAACATTGATGTGTGGCTTGAGGGAAAGACTGAAGTGATCGCAGTCGAATCGAAACTACTCGAATACTTCACAGCCAAGGAGGCGAGATACTCTGACAGCTACAAGCGCGAGGTGTTGAACTGTGAGGACTGCTGGTGGAATGTCTTAGAAGCATCAAAGGTGGCCGGAAAACGATACCTGGATGTTGGGCAACTGGTGAAGCACTACTTAGGCTTACGGCGTTTTATGAGCGCGTCACAGTATGGTGAGGTAACGCTGCTCTATCTGTTCTGGGAACCTTTGAATGCCGATTCCATTGACGTATGTCGAAAGCACCGAGAAGAAATTCAGACGTTGTCGAGTCAAGTGCACAGTTCTCATATCCATTTCAAATCGATGACTTACTCGCAGTTATGGAATGAATGGAATCAGTTAACCGAGTTGCAGACACACGTCATGAATCTTCGGGACCGTTACGAAGTCGAACTCTGAACTCGCCATTTTGAATGTGACTTGTCTCTCAAAGGCCACTGTTGCCCGATCGAGTAATCCTGCCTCTCATGGAACTGGGATTAACGACGATGACACGCCCCAACCGCCCGCTGCGAGGTTCTGCTCGATGATGAAGAGTAAGGGGATTTGGGATTTGTGGTAAGTTGTTAGAGAAGAATAGGGGCAAGACAAAGAACGACAACGAATCGACCCAAAAAAACCGAGCACAGCGGCGAAATAAGCGGGCTGCCGAAGGGCAGCAGGGATTGGAGCTTGAAGATGGCTAAGAAGAAATCGCAGCTCATCAAACTGACAAAACGGCCTTCAAAGCCCGTTCCAACCCGCTCCCTGCTCGACAATCTCCGCCAGTTGATCGAAGCGGCCCGCGAACAGACCGCCCGCGCCGTCAATTCCACGCTGGTCACCATGTACTGGCAGATTGGAAAACGAATCCGCGAGGACGTGCTGCAAAATCAACGGGCGGAATACGGGAAGGAGATTCTTTCGACACTGTCGAAACAATTGACGGTGGAATATGGACGTGGATTTGGAAGACGCAATCTGGAACAAATGGTGCGGTTCGCCGAGATTTTCCCCGACCAACGAATTGCGCAGACACTGTCTGCGCAATTGAGTTGGAGCCATTTCGTCGAACTGATCCCGCTCGAAGACTCGCTCAAACGTGAGTTCTATGCGGAAATGTGTCGCGTCGAACGCTGGAGCGTCCGCACGCTGCGGCACAAGATCGGGCATCTGTTGTACGAGCGGACCGCCGTCAGCAAGAAACCCGAGGTCCTCATCGCCAAAGACATCGCCGCTCTCCGCGATGACGACCGGCTGACGCCGGACATGGTCTTCCGCGATCCGTACTTTCTCGATTTTCTCGGACTTTCTGGACAACACGCCGAACAGGATGTGGAAGACGCCATCCTGCGTGAACTGGAAAACTTTATTCTGGAAATTGGAACCGACTTCGCCTTCGTTGCCCGGCAAAAACGGATCATCGTCGACAACGAGGACTACTACCTCGACCTGCTCTTCTACCATCGCCGCCTGCGATGCCTGGTGGCGATTGATCTCAAGCTGGGAAAGTTCCAAGCCGCCGACAAAGGGCAGATGGAACTGTACCTGCGCTGGCTCCAGAAATATGACACGCAGCCTGGTGAACAGCCGCCTCTGGGTTTGATACTCTGTGCCGACAAATCGGACGAACATGTCGAGCTGCTGCAGCTGAACGACAGTGGAATCCGTATCGCTCAGTACCTTACCGAACTGCCACCGAAAAAACTTCTGGAAAAGAAGCTGCACGATTCGATCCGCCTCGCCCGCGAGCGACTGGCACGCAACGAGAATCGCCCGCAACACATCGATCACTCGGAGACGCTCGACCAATAACAGCGCTCACCTTGCCTCGGGGAGGTTCGCCGCAATCTGATCGATGCCTTGCAGATTGATCTGATCGGTCCGACGGGGGCACTTCCCCGTCCCTTGACCCATTTCCCCGCACGATCGACAATCCCAGCGGCCGTTGTCATGGCTCGCGCGGAAACATGGCTCGAGTGGAAACATAGCTCGCTCAGCGACATGGCTCGCCCAGCGACATAGCTCGCCCAGCGACATAGCTCGCCCAGCGACATAGCTCGAGTGGAAACATGCTTGCTCCTCACACCCGCTGCCCAGCACTGCTCCTGACCCTCAAAAATAACGCACCCCCACCCCAACCAAAACTGCTGTGAATTCCACCTCTGCGCCTCTCTCGATCGTCAACATTGCGGCCTACCAGTTTCATCCGGTGGAGCAATTGCAGTATCACCGGCAGTGCCTGCGCGAATTATGCCGCGACGCCGAGTTAAAAGGCACGATCTTGCTCAGCCGCGAAGGAATTAATCTCTTCATCGCCGGAGCTCGCGACGGCGTTGATCGTGTTCTCGATCACGTACGCCGAATCCCCGGATTTGAACAGCTTCCGCTGAAGGAAAGTGTCACCGATTATCAGCCGTTCAACCGGATGCTGGTGAAGATCAAGCAGGAAATCATTCCGGTCGGCTGTCCTGAAATTGCCCCCGATCCCACGGCCACACCCAAGCTGTCGCCCCGAGAACTCAAACGCTGGCTGGACGAGAACCGTGACATCGTGCTCCTCGATACTCGCAACGACTATGAAGTCGCGCTGGGGACTTTTCAGGGAGCGATCGATTTACGGCTGAAGACCTTTCGCGAATTTCCGGCGGCGGCGGCGGCACTACCGAGCGAAGTCAAACAGCAGCCCGTCGTCATGTTTTGTACCGGCGGGATTCGCTGCGAAAAAATCGGTCCCTACATGAAGGGGCTGGGGTTCGAACAGATCTATCAGCTGGAAGGCGGCATCCTCAAATATTTTGAAGAATGCGAGCAGCAGCACTATGACGGCACCTGCTTCGTGTTCGACCAACGCGTCGCTGTTGACCCCTCGTTGGCCCCGACGGACGTTGTTGAGTGTTTCGTGTGCAAGCAGGTCCTGACGGTCGCCGAATGTAGCTCCCCCCTATATCGCGAAGGAGTGAGCTGCCCGCATTGCTACCGCAGTCCGGCGGAAACGGCAGAGTCACGGCGGCGAGCGCACGAGGATCGTATACGAGCGGTAGCTGCATCGCAGCCGGGCTGTCAGCCCTACGAGAATCGTCGCTGGATTTCGATCCCACGCCGCTGCGCCCAAATGTCGCTCATCGATGCCCTGCAAGCGATCTATCCGCCTTATAGCCGCCAGCAGTGGCTCACCGCCATCGAGACGGGTGAGATCACCGTTCCGGCCGCGACGAAGTCGGAATGGAAGACGTTGCCCGTTTCCCCAGAACTGATCGTACGCGAGGGCCAGCGGTTCTTACATGCCATGCCCGCCTACACTGAGCCGGCCATCGATCCTGACATTCGGCTTGTGCATGAAGACGAAGCACTCGTGGTGATCGACAAGAGTGCTCCGCTGCCCCTGCATGCCTCGGGGCGCTATCAGAAAAACACTCTGGAGTGGATTCTGCAGCAGGTCTATGCACCTGAGAAGCTGCGGCCCGCTCACCGCCTTGATGCACTCACCACCGGACTGGTCATCTTCACTCGCAAGTATGCTTTTGCCGCGCAAATCCAGGCTCAATTTGCCGCTGGCCAAGTACAGAAAACCTATCTGGCGTGGGTCGAGGGCACACCGCAGTGGAGCGAAACTTGCTGCGACCTGGCAATCCGCGCCGAAACGTTGCCAAGCGGTGGACGAGAACTTGATCCCGACGGACAACCCGCTCTCACATGGTTTCGAGTCGTTCGGCGGGAAGCCGGACGCACCTTAATCGAAGCGCGACCGCAAACTGGTCGCACGCACCAGATCCGGCTGCATCTGGCAGCACTCGGCCATCCCATCAGCGGCGACCCGCTCTATTCACCGGGTGCTACGGAGTCACCAGCTGCAGCACCTCTGCAGCTCCATGCGTGGCAGTTGAGTTTCACTCATCCGATCACCGGCGCCATCGTCACGCTGCAGTCACCGCGAGGACCACAGTTCACTCAGCCGTAAGCGACCGTCGATCCAGCCGTGGTGATTCGATTCGGAATGGTGCTACTGGGCGCGCCGCTGTTGCTCTAGCCACTCGCACGCCGCTGCTGGTAAGCCTTCATGACCACCATCAAAAATGGTCACGCGAGATTTACCAGCGACGCGTCGCAAGCGAATGTCGCGACCCAGCGTTGGATCCACCTGCTCGTCACTCGACTGCGGCTTCGCCAGCCTCCCAGTGGTCCACAACTGCTGCATTTCGGCCTCGCTGACTTCCGCCACTCCCTGAGCCTTGGCCAGCACATTGAACGCCCGCAGGGAATGAAAAAAGGGCACTGAACCGGTGCGGCCATCCGTCACGCCAGCGGCCAAGTCGACTGGTACATCGCGGGCTCGAGTTAAATGAAATAGCGGTGAACGCTCGCGATACTGCTCGTCCACCTCTGCCGACTCGCCCGGAGCTCCGCCCAGCGAACGGACCGTCATCTCAGCGTAATGATCCCGTTTGCCCTCCTTCACATGCACGCGATACCAGTCCGCTAGATCGCTGATACCAACCCAGGCCGAAACCGCCGTGAACTGCTCGGGAGCGTACGCAGCCATCAGCATCGCCATGTGTCCACCACCCGACGTACCCGCGAGATAAACTCGCTCTGCATCCACTCGATGTTCCGACTTGAGCCAAGCGAGTGCATCGAGGATATCTTGTCGAGCGAAGCGTGAACCGCAGGCCTGTGGCTGCTGATTGATGCCCCGAAAATTGGGATGCAAATAAATCCAGCCACGCTCCGCCGCTTGCCGCAACCACGGCGAATTATCTTGCCGATAATCACCGCTCCACGAATGCAGGTAGATGAGCACCGGTGCACCAGCCGCAGGAATGTTCGGTGGCAGATAGACCAGTGATGGCTGCTGAGTCTGATCGAGCGTACTGCGAATCATCACCTCTTGAAGTTGCGGTGCCTGATAGGTGACGCCGTTGATCAAGAATGAATGAATCCGTAGAGCTGTTCCGGTGGCGGCCGAGTTCTTCGTTTCCGCCAGCCGCAACTCGAGTCGATGCGGTCCCGACGCTAACTCGGACTCCAATAACAAGGCCCACGGCAAGTGCAGCCCACGGCTCCAATTCGTGAACGTATCCCGCTGTTTCCACGGTCCACCATCCACACGATACTCCACGACGCCTGTATCCGGCCCGGCGGTATACCACAGCCCGACGGCACGCCCTTCAAACTTCAGTGCGAGCTGATCCCCAGGTCGCTCCCCCACCAGCATCGGTACATCCACAAAACCAGCTCGCGTCCCCGCCTTGTCACTTGGTCGCCATCGCTCCACCAGCTCAAAGCCGCGTCG
Source organism: Pirellulaceae bacterium (assembly GCA_044235425.1). Classification (GTDB taxonomy): domain Bacteria; phylum Planctomycetota; class Planctomycetia; order Pirellulales; family Pirellulaceae; genus JBJSXJ01. The sequence goes on along the minus strand of JBIIHW010000058.1, from coordinate 12,112 downwards.
GTCCGTCGCCTGCTGAGGTGCCAGCTGGACTCCCGCGTCGTAGCAAAACGGATCCAAGGGCGCGGGAAGCGGCTGATAACGTCCGCTCGTTTCCGCCCCGGCTGCCACCTTGCTATTCGCAGCCTTTCCATCTGCTGCTGTAGCACCTGCTGCGTTTGCATCTTCCGCCGATTCTGGCCAGACGTGGTCGAAGAGTCGCCGCACGGCGGCATAGTACAGACGCTGCCCGAAGGGCGCGGGGTGCAAGTCGCGGAAATCGCGTGCCCAGTCGAACTGGCCCGCACTTAGTCGCCGCTGCACCTCATGAGCCAGGTTGAGCGACGTGATTTGATAATGCTGCGCCACTGCTTCATGATTGGCGATCACCTCCGGCACTCGCTGCTGTTCATAATCCGCCGTATGACGCGGCTCGGCAAAATGCAGCATCACGATGTCCAAATCCGGATTGGCGCGACGAGCTCGCCGAATTACGCCCTCCATCGCGCGCCGCTGCTCCAGTGGAGTGCGTCCGTTGTGCAGGTCGTTCACGGCAGCTTCGACAAAAAGTAAATCGGGAATGCCTTTTTCCAGGACATCGCGAGCGAGACGAAAGGCATGTCCGGTCGAATCGATCGACGGAATACCGGCATGGACGAACGTGAACTTGGTCTCGGGAAAGCGTCGGCCGAGTTCGGCGTCGACCAGCTGAGTCCAGCCGGGGTTGTGAGTGATTGAGCCACCCAGATACGCGACCAGTCCAGTCTTCTGAGTGGCAAACTTGTGCTGACAGCGGACCAAACTGCCACGCACCTGCATGTCATCCGCCAAGCCCGGCACCGCAGGAAAGGTCAGCGGATCGGGTGATTCGGCACTTCGCAGCGGCCTCAGCTCCCGCAGCGGCGGAGCCCCGATTTCGACACTCGCGACAAGCAAGCAGCAGGCCAGGATTCGTAGTCGCCACCAGACGCTGGGCTGCCGCATCATCGCACTTCCTTTCGCTAGTCTTGCAAGACGGTATGCAACCGAATGTGATGTGGCCCTAAATTGCCACCATAGTTGCCGGCCGTGATCCGGGAGATGCCTGGTCGACAGGCAGCTTGAATCCCGACTCGAGTGGCCCGTTCGATGGAAGCCAAATCCAGTCCATCGAAGACAATCTCATACACCGCATTCACATCGTCGGGCAGCGCGCTGGGGACAAGTGACCGCAGCGTGGGACAGTAGGCATCGTTGGTGCTTGCCTTGAGCTGTTTATAACGACTGCCAACTTTACTTCCGCTGCGCACGACACCGCCCGGAAACGGCAGGATGACGTTCGGTACATCCGCGATGGCACGCACCGCCGCTTCCGCTGCGGCCAGCGCCGTGGCCTGATCTTGTCCCAGAATCAAAAAGTTACCACCACCGATGCCTTTGACGGTGCCGAATTGATCTTCACACAAAAACTCGCCATCCATCACCGGTAGTCGCCAGAAGCGACGCGCATCAAATTTTTTGCTGATCTGAAACGTGTCGCCAAAAAATCGCAGCTGCCCGCCAATCTTGATTGCCTTATCTTTCACCACGGGCAATCCGTTGAAGCAGGCCGTGGTGGGGCAGGTCAGGATACATTGTCCCACTCGATTCACGACCGCCTTCTGCAGCGCGTCGCGATTGAAGGCGAACATCAGCAGACTGACTCCCGGTCGTCCATCCGGTGTTTGCTCCGCCGACAGCTCGCACTCCAATCCCGCTTCCACATCGCAGCCAATGACGGAGGCGGCGTAGCCGGTCGATTCGCGAGCGGCGGTGAGTGCCCAGTCGCGCGTGGCGGCCGTGACGATGAGCCGACAGGCGGTCATCGGGAACGCTTCGGCAAACGTATCCTCGATCGTTACGGATTGAATCGCCAGCTCCATTGCATCCTCGAACTAAGTCTCGTCGCGACTCCTCGCTTGTTGCACACCCCTGCCACACGCTGCGGCCGGTTACGATCGAGTTGTCGCCGCTTGCCAAACCAAAATCTCACCTTTACCGGGCACCGACGAGTCGCCGGTGTAACGTAAGTACTCGCCTTCCGGTCCGGGGCAGGGCAAATGAAATCCGTGATGGGCCAAATGACGAGCATACAGACCAACGAAATTGGGCTGATAGCGACAGGCCGGCAGGAACGTCGGCAGCAGACGAGGCGCATGGGTGGTGATGATGGTGCCACGAGTCATCCAGGCGCCCAGTCGCACCTCGCTTCCCCCCAGCAGCACCAGCGTACCGCCTTTCATTTGAATGCCAGCAAAATCGCGCACCTTGCCGCCAATGACAATGATGCCACGTTTCATCCGCATTCCCACCTCTAAACCGGCATTACCCCCGACCAGGATCAGGCCGTCCCGCATGCCGGTGAGGTTACCGCGATAGGCCGCTCCAATCTGTCCACCCGCATGGCCCCGGACATGGATCAACCCACCAGTCATCTCTGCGCCGAGCCAGTCTGAGGCATTTCCCTGCACATGCAGCTCGCCGCCCTTCATCAACGCGCCGGCGTGCATCCCGATGTTGCCGTTACAGTGGATCTGTCCGCGCGTCATCCCGCGCCCGATCCACTTCACGCGACTGCAATCCCCTACCAACTCTATCTGCTCGCTGGCTTCGCCTTGCACGGTAAAGAAATCACCCAGGGTGAGCGATCGTTTACCATGAAAAACCGGTAGCGCTTCGATCTCGGCACGACTTCGCGTCGCAAACAGATCCGGGCTGATCTTTTCGGCTTCCAGCGGTACGCTGGGCGGCGTGTGCAGGGTGAGTGTTACGCGAGCCGTATCCGTTAGCATGGTCGCACCTCCGGATGCTCGATCCGCTGCAGTTCCACCGGATAGTTCTCGAACGACATCGTGTATTGTTCTTGAAAGACCGGCTTGAGATAGTCTTCCACGGCGGGATCGAAGTGTGGTTTGCTGATGAATTCCCGCCCAATCATTCGCTGACGAATATCACCCTCTTCCACCACAATCTCGCCACCTTTAATCACATAACGCGGATAGCGGAACATATAAGTGCCATCCGGATTCTCATGATAGATCGTGATATCGGCGTCCGCGCCGCTTCCCAAATGTCCCTTGTCTTTCATGCCGAGTGCTCGTGCAGGACCCGCAGACGTGAGAATCGCCAGTTCAAACAGAGAGTACTCGCGATTCAGTTCTTGCAGAATAATACGCGGCATGACGGCGGGCGGCAGTTTCATTACTCGTTCCCGCCGATAATCCGCGTTCATCAGCATGTGAATGATTTCCGGATAGCGCCAGAAACAAGCACCGTTCGGATGATCCGTCGTCAGAAACACTCGCCACGGATCTTTAATCAAGAGCAGCAGCTCCAAGCCGACTGCCCACTGCACGGCATTCACCAGATTATCGCCCTTATAGGAATAAGGCACGATGCCGCAGCCGGTTTCATTTTCGACATCAATATTGCCCCACTTGCGCCCCGTCAATTGATAGAGCAAATGCTGCCAGGGGCCATCTGCCGTGATCGTCACCGCATTGCCGAAGAGCACCGCTCCCGCATCACAAGTCAAGTTCGGATGACTGTTGAAATACTCGGCAATCTCGACCGATGCCGATCGCATCGTATGCCAATCCTCACCACCATACGCATGAAATTGCAAATGCGCCATGTGAGCTCGATTGCCTTCCAACGCCTTCATGGTTTCGAGCGTCGTGACGTAATTGCCGGGTGCTCCCAGATTGTTGCAATGCAGATGCAGGGGATGAGGTAATTTCAGTTCGTCGCAAATTCGAGCCAGATGCGTGACGATACGACCGGGAGTCACTTGCGAATAACCAGGCACCAGTTCCGACATCGTGCTGGCATTCTTGCCCCATTTCCAAGCCGTCACTCCCCCGGGATTAACCGCCTTCACACCATAACATTTCGCCGCCCAAATCAGCCAGGCAACGACATCACGAGCTCGCTCATGCTCGCCCTTTTCCAGCAAGTCAAGCAGCAACTCGTTGTTCGCCATTAAGACGTTACAGCCTTTGTCGACAATCGGCGTATCGTTGAGTTCTTCGTGGGTGTGACGAGCGGAGAGGACCGGCACGGCCGCTTCCATCACCGTGGTGTATCCCATGCCCGCGTACAGGTAGCCGGTGGCGAAGGTCGTGGGAGTGGGCCCGCCGATGCCCATCCGCCTTTCGGGAGTGTGCAAAAACTTGGCCGCCACGCGCTGATTCTCGGGCGTCATGGCACGCGCAAAATTCAGCGCCGCGCCGGCTACGTGAGTATGAATGTCGACACCGCCCGGAAAGATGATCATGCCCTGAGCATCAAGTGTCCGGGCGTCCGCTACATCGTCCACGATCTTGCCGTTGGCGATGCAAATATCCTTCACCACTCCATTAACGTTGTTCGCCGGATCATAGACTCGACCACCTCGGATTCGCAGCATCACCGATCTCCCGCAGCAGCATCATTCGATCGCGGTCGCCACTTCCGGCGACACCACCGGCAAGGATGGCTTTTTGGCAAGCGCTTCGTAGATGCGATGTAAAATCTGTTCATCCGTCGCATAGGGCGACTCGAGTGCCGGTCGTAGCGGCAACGGGATCTCGTCCATGCGATAGACAGTACCGGGCGCCGACACTCCGGTCGGAGCCGTTGTGAAATGCACTTTCGCCAGTTTACTGGTGTGCGTGACTTTAGGATCCAGCACAATCGTGGGAACTCGAGCGAGATGATCAATCGCGGGCTGCGGCATGGTCGCGCCGGGATCAGCGCCCGCCACTAAGACCGCATCCACATCACCACGCACCAAGAGATCGATCGTCGAAAACTCGCCCGGATTAAACCGCGGAAAACCACGGCTTAAATTCACTCCAAATGGATAGCCCGTCGTCCAGCGCATCACCACGTCCGAACCGGTCACGTTCCCGTGTCCACGCATCGGCATGGCCACGAATTTGGTGTAAGCGTTGAGCTCCGTGGCCAAGGTCAAAATAGCCGCCGAATTCATGTGCTTGCCGCGCGTCATCGACAGCCCCATGCCAAAGAAGAACACGCCAAACCGCGCCTTCTTCATCCGCTCTGCTAACTCCGTTAACTGCGTGAGCGTCAGGCCCGTGTCGAGCAGCGAGTCGGGGCTGATCCGTTGCCCCTTGACGATCGCGCGCAGCGCCGTAATGACTTCAAAATCCTTCCCCGGTCGAATCTGCAAGAACTCATCGGCCGCTTTGGCACTCAGCGTCTCACGAATGTCGACCAACACCATGTACCGATCCTTGCGACCGTTCGGTACGAACTTACCTTTGGGGGTGAGCGCATACTTGGTGAAGTGTCGTGGGTGACACTCCGCCGGATTCCCGCCCCAATAGACGATGAAATCAGCACGGTTGCGAACTTCGCCGAGCGTGCAGCTAACTTTGCCACCCAACTGGGCGGCGATCTCGGTGGGACCGTGTCACAACGAAGTGTGACTGTCGATCACCCCGGCGACCAGTTCGGCGATCGACACCGCCTCACGCTGCGCCTCGCACGTGACATTGCTGAGCCCATAGACGAGTGGCAGGTTGGCGCGGTAAAGACAGTCCGCTGCCACTTCCACCGCCTCATCGACCGTCGCCGGCTGCCCATCAATCAGAGCCTCCGGGTAAAGCCGCTCCGCCGTGTGATACTTGAACCACGAAGCACCCAGAGAACAGGCAGCTTTCGTATGAACAATCCGCTCACCCTCGGCATGCAACTCGATGTCGTCACAAACGCATCCACAAAATGTACACGTGGCGTGCTGAATAATCTTCACTGGTTATTTTCCCTTGCTAACGTCCAAACTGGACGGAACGACAAACATTCAGCCCAGCTCGCGGCCTAAATAACTGCCGCGAATGCGTCGCGGACGAAAACGCCCCACATCCACCTGCTCCCAGGCAGGTAACTTTTCCGCCGAAATCAGGTCGTCAGCCGACGAGCCGGCCAACGAATCAAGCGAACCCTCGGCTGACGCCAGCGGCGTAATCAGCGGTTCGTTTGTCTCTAAATCAAACGACGTGCGTTCCATTGCTATTCCTCCCAGTTCGCCAAGTTTATCAAAATCAACTCCCCGCCGTCAGGCCGAAGCGGATGAATCCGCTGGTCCCCGAACCAGCTCCACCGTCACTTCCCAGCCCTTCGACTGCGGCATCCCGGTGCCATCCGTCGTGTATCCCATTAATCGGCACGTGGGAGGTCCATAGGGTACAAAGATCATTCCGGCCGGAATCTTTCCCGATTGACACAAAAACTCCGCTTCACCGGTCTCCGAGCGAATCCGCACGGTCGACCCCGGAGCAATGCCGATTTCCTTCAGGTCGTCGGCATTCATCGTGAGCGTGTTCACCATCGCATCGTATTCGGGATGGTCCTTGCCGATGTTGATTTGCTGCCCCTGCTTCGTCGTTCGACCAGGATTCATGATAAACAGTCGCTCGCTCATCTCCGCACCTATCTCTTTTTTGAATTGATTTCGTGCTGATCACGAGAGTCGCGATCGGTCGCTCGTCGCACCCAATCGCCACCGCGTATCGCCTGCTCGCAGTGTAGTCGCCGTCACTCACTCGGCAAAGATCGCTTGCCATGACCGGAGTTGAGCTTAATGCCAGCATCGAGACGCCGCGGGGACGGAGTCGCGGTGTGGTCTCGCACAGCGACACAGCGACACAGCAACACAGCAACACAGCAACACAGCGACACGGAGGAAGTGACAGCGCCGAGGGATGAGCAAAAGATGGCCAAAAGCTTCGTGCCACCGCGTCTCCGTGCGAAACCACTCGGTGGCGCCAACTGACCTTGACTCAATTCCGTCGATGTCGCACAATCCCGCCCGCGTTGCTGGTTCGCAGGAAGCGATCGGCAGCACACCAACGTTCTCCGTTTTTCGAACTCGCAAGTTCTAAGGCAAGGAGGCCTGCGAACATGCCTACCCTATCGTGTCATCCAGCCGCCGTAAGTCTACGGGGACTATTCCCACAAGCGCGTTTCATTGGTGGTCGGGACATCCGAGTCGCCTCCTGTACGGCTGAAGCGGAGCAGTGCGAGCCTGGGGATCTGTTCATCGCGATCACCGCTGCTGACGCGGATGGGCATGAAGACGTCGAGGAAGCGCTGCGACGCGGAGCGAGTGCTGTTTTAAGTGAACGTTTGTTGCCGGTGTCGGTACCGACCTGTGTGGTCCGTGATACCCGTGCCGCCTATGGTGAACTCTGCCAGGCACTCGCCGGTAGCCCCACCGAACAAATGAAAACCGTGGGCGTCACGGGCAGTCTGGGCAAGACTGTCACCTCGGAATTACTGGCTTCCATTCTGCGTGTCGCACGGCAGCGTCGCGGGCTCATGAACAGCCTGGTCATCGACGACGGCGAGATGGTGATGCCCAGTGAACCGGAAGTACCAGCGGCACCCGAGCTGGCGGAACACTTGGCACGCATGCTTAAGGGACGCTGTTCGCATGCCATCGTGGAAGTTTCTCAGGAAGCACTGACGGACTATCGCACGGCCGGGATGACCTTTGACGCCGCCGTGCTCACCAACGTACTACGTGATCCCAGTCTCCCGGGCGGTTCCGCACTCACGACGCGTGACATCCAAGCGCGACTGTTCGCTCAGCTCAAGCCGACTGGATTCGCAGTCATCAACGCCGATGATCCGATGAGTGAGTTTTATCTGCGGAAATTGCAGATTCCGGTGTTAACTTATAGCCTGCGGAATTCGGCCGAGGTGACGGCGACGGTGCTGGAGCGGTCGAGCAGCGAGCAGACGTTTCTGCTGCATGCCGGCTCCGACTCAATCGCCGTCCGTTCGTCGATGATCGGTGATCATCATGTTTACAACTGTCTTGCCGTGGCCGCTGTCGCCTTGGTTTGGAATATTGATCTGCCGACGATCGCCAGTGGCTTAGAGCGATTGGAGCAGGTCGCCGGACGACTCGAACGAATCCATTGCGGTCAGCCGTTTTCCGTCTACGTCGATCGAGCACGCACTCCCGCTGCCTTAACCGCCAGTCTGCGAGCGCTTCGTCAAACGGTCTCGGGGCGCGTCATCTGCGTCTACGGTGCCGAGGGTGAGCGACGACAAGACGCGCGGGCTCAATTGGGACGCGTGGTGGAACAAGGTGCTCATCTGGAAGTGATCACGAGCGACAATCCGCGCAGTGAAGAACCGCTGGCGATTGCTCATGACATTTTGGATGGTTACGGCCGGCCGGCACGACCACTGGTAAGGCCCGATCGAAAAGCAGCCATCCACTGGGCACTCGAACAGGCTCGCCCCGGCGATGCGGTATTGATTGCGGGGAAGGGCGGAGCGACGTGTCAAGAGATCGGTTCACGCCGACTGCCATGGGATGATCGCGATATTGCTCGCTCCTGGCTCTATGCTCACCCGGAAGCCGGCAATCTGCATCCACCCGGTTACGCACCATTTCGAATTTTTGGCTAAGACAACGAGAGGATCTATCGTACATCTCCGCAAGCTCGATCGCAGGCAGAGCTTTAATTGAAGCAGCTGCCTCCCTCCCTCCTGGGGCGAAGCACTCGGTTGCCGAACGACGGTTTCTGGGTCAATCGTTCTCGACAACCGCTTCACGATCGAGCTTGAGACTGAGCACCGGAGCGACCGCTGGGTCGCTCCGGTGCCAGGAATTCATTCGCCTTAGACCGCGACGGTGGCCCGCGACGCTTGGCGTTCGAGCGACCGTTTCACGCCGACGTAGGCGGCATGAGATTTCTGACAAGCCGCTCGGAACGCACCCGGCCGCGATACGCCTTCTAAGCGGAACTTCTCGATCACGCCTGACTTAAACACCAAGTCGCCCGCGTCGTACCAAGCTTGCCCCGGCTGAACCACAATGTCGATCGAGTCGAAGCGATCGAGATCAATCGACTTCACTTCCACTCCGCGAATGCCTCGTAGCACCACAATGCGGCGATTGGTGAGCCGGTAACGAACTCCCAGCCCTGGAGCGATTCTCAGGAAGTAGAGACCGAGGGCGATGGGAATCGACATCAGAGCGATCAGATTGCCGAGTCGAAAAATGTAGGCGCCGGCTTTGTTTTCATAGGCCATCCCAAGTGCTCGACCGAGTCCGAACTTGGCCACGGAAGGAAACACCGTCATCACCGGCGCTTCGGCGGTCGACGCAGGGCTCACTCCCGCGATGGCTTGCTTGGCGGAATCCGACATAGTCTGATAATCCTTCCATCTAATGCACGGTTACAGAGCAATTACCCTAACAAACCACTCGCCGCGTTGCCAGTACCGTACTGACGACCGCGACCCACCCGCCTACACCGGAGCGACCGCCTGCATGTCTGACCGTTTGGCCCCGCACGCCGCTCATCGATTGGATGCCACGAGCCCCCCTGGTGCTGGTCATCCACCGAGTGCCATTCGTCCCCTGTCCGTTCCGTTCTCTTCCGTAGCTCAGCGGCTGGTTCTCCTGGCCGCTCTGCTCGGCGCCAGCGGCGTGGCACTGGGTGCTTACCAAGCGCATGGACTCCAGCGCTGGTTGGAACGTCAGGTCGCCACCGCCGACCCGTCCGCCTCTACCAAGGAAACGACCAGCAGCGGATCGACGGTCGCGCGGCGATTGGCCAACGCTGAAACGGCCGTGCGTTATCAACTGGTACACGCCGTGGCACTCCTTACCCTGGCCCTGTTGCACCCGGTGGTCGGTCGGCGGGGAATCGCCTGGGCAGGTGCTTTCATGATCGCCGGCCTCTTGGGTTTCTCCGGTGGGCTGTGGCAGATTGTCATCACCGGTCGACCATGGCACTGGGCCATCGTCCCAGCTGGTGGACTGCTCCTGATTCTCGCCTGGCTTACTCTGGCAGCGACCGTCCTGCGCCGCCCGACAAGCATCCCTTCAGCAAGCAGCTCATCGTAACCGGATCATTCGAAGAGCGGGCGAATTACGGTGCCGGCGACATCCGTGAGACGGAAGTCGCGACCGGCATGGCGATAGGTGAGTTGTTCGTGATTGAGTCCCAGCAGGTGCAGCATGGTCGCATGCAAGTCATGGATATGCACCTTGTTTTCGGCAGCGTAGTACCCGTAGTCATCCGTCGCTCCATAGCGCAGTCCCCCGCGCACTCCACCGCCAGCTAACCACATCGTGAAGCCATCGGGATTATGGTCACGCCCATTATTTCCCTCGGCCGTCGGCGTCCTCCCAAACTCTCCGCCCCACCAAATCAGCGTGTCCTCGAGTAGTCCGCGCTGCTTAAGATCGCGCAGTAAACCAGCTATCGGTCGATCTACCTCGAGGGCATTCTTTTCGTGACCCGCTTTCAGGTCGGAGTGCTGATCCCATTGCACTTTGTCATCGTTATGAGTGACTTGAATGAAGCGCACTCCGGCTTCGACAAAACGCCGGGCCATTAGACACATGCGACCGAAATTCGCAGTTTTCGGATCGTCCAGTCCGTACAGACGCTGAGTCGCCTCTGTTTCCGTCGATAGATCCTCCACGCGCGGCAGTTCCGTTTGCATGCGGAACGCTAGTTCCATCGATGCCAGTCGCGCGTCGAGAATCTCGCTGGGCGGTGGGGCGGTACTGCCGGCAACTCGCTGCTGAGCTGCCAGCTTTTGTAATTGATCGAGCTGTAAGCGTTGCAGTGGCCGTGACCATCGCGGATTCGAAATATAGGCCACGCGCGCTTTCTCCGCCGGAATGCTCGCATCGCCCAGCGGCGTGCCTTGGTAGACGGCCGGTAAAAACGCGGAGCTCCAGTTGTTCACTCCACCAAAGGCCAGCGTGGGGCAGATGCTCACAAACGCCGGCAGATTTTCATTCTCAGTTCCCAGCCCATAACTCACCCACGATCCCATGCTGGGGCGAACAAAATTGTCGCTGCCCGTATGAATCTTCATCACCGCGCCGCCATGCGCGGCATTGGTGCCGTGCAGGGAATGAATCATGCAGAGATCATCGACACAGCCAGCCAAGTGCGGGAAAAGCTCGCTCACCCACAATCCGCTTTGGCCATGCTGGCGAAACTTCCAGGGCGACGGCAGCAAGTTGCCGGTTCCATTGAATTGCACTTGTGGTTTGGCAAACGGCAACGGTTTACCAGCATCCCGCTCCAGTAGCGGCTTGGGATCAAACGTGTCCACCTGCGACGGTCCACCACTCATGAACAAAAAAATAATCCGCCGTGCTCGAGCCAGATGATGAGGTGCTCGCGGAGCCAGCGGCGATTTGACTTCGCCACCCGTCGCCCGCTCATTCAGAAGCGCCGCCCAAGCGAGTGACCCAAATCCGACACTTGCGCGCCGCAACCACTCCCGCCGCGTGGAGGCCTCACCCGAAATGGACTGAGCTGCTGTCATCGGTTCGTGCTTTCACGGGATCAAGGAATTGAGTTGACCAGGGAGATTTCGATTGAAGGGAATTGGGCGCGATCGCTCTGATTTTGGTTGGGCACCAAGGTACCGGGCGGCTCGCGCTCACTGTCACTTACGTTTTCGGTTGTTTTCTAAATATATGCAATTGGCATAAGACTGCGCCACGGGAAGCGAGTGGATCAACCTCCACCCGCGAATTCGGCGCCTCGGCGTGAGAGCTGCTCCCGACCCGACCTTGCGTCGGGCGAGAGCTGCTCCCGACCCGACCTGGCGTCTGGCGAGAACCGCTCCCGACCCGACCTTGCGTCGGGCGAGAGCCGCTCCCGGCCCGACCTTGCGTCAGTCGAGAGCTGCTCCCGTCCCGACCTTGCGTCGGGCGAAGCAATGACTTCCCCGGTTACCTAGCGTCTTCATCGCGAAGGCACGTAACCGAGGAAGTCGTTGCTCCGACTGGCACAAGGCCAGTCGAGAGCTGCTCCCGACCCGACCTTGCGTCGGGCGAGAGCTGCTCCCGACCCGACCTTGCGTCAGTCGAGAGCCGCTCCCGGCCCGACCTTGCGTCAGTCGAGAGCTGCTCCCGTCCCGACCTTGCGTCGGTCGAGAGCTGCTCCCGGCCCGACCTTGCGTCGGGCGAGAGCTGCTCCCGTCCCGACCTTGCGTCAGTCGAGAGCTGCTCCCGTCCCGACCTTGCGTCAGTCGAGAACCGCTCCCGACCCGACCTTGCGTCGGGCGAAGCAATGACTTCCCCGGTTACCTGGCGTCTTCATCGCGAAGGCACGTAACC
>JBIIHW010000020.1:0-94458 GCA_044235425.1 Pirellulaceae bacterium | reverse complement strand
ACAGCCGCTGCCGCGCCTTCAACACTCGCTTCGGATCCCTCACGAACTCATCGATCCGCTTCTCCGACGGCTCACCGTTCAGCAGCAAACTCCCGCGGTTCAGCTGCAGCCAGCGCCACGCCACCTCTCGGTCCGTCAACCGCTCCACCAGATCCGGACGATTGCGCAGGATCGAGTGCAAATGATTGTCCAAGATGGCATATTCGTGCACATCGATCAGAAAGATCTTCGCCAGCAGCTCCAGCCGCCGCCGGATCCAGCCCTTGCGAGCCGACCAGTCTGCCCCCGTTACCGGGTCTCGTCCTATTAAAAAATGCCGCCGATTGATCCGAGTAAAAACGTGATACAAACCCGGTTTCGACTCATCAATCACATCTCTGCGATTACGCCTCGCCATGGTTATCTCCTTGTCAAACAAGCTCGATAATGCCCCACGGTTATGACTGAACAAATTATCAGTTTTAAGCTGGTTGACAAGATGACAGAGCTACCCCACGAAGCGATAATCCCTTCGCTCCGAAATCGACTCAAATACCCTCTGGATAGCTCACCAAACGACGGAACCTTCGCTGGGTAATTTGCAAACTCCGGACGCGCGAGATACAACGGAAACTATCAGGTCGACCTCAATCAGCAACACCCCCGCCATCATTATGACTCGACAACCCCGGTTCCGGACGATTACCTGCCACCGCTTCACCCAGATACTGGCTACGCTTAGTCTCGCCAGCTCCATGCAGTTATCCGGACTGCTCTTCGCCCAGGAAGCCAAACCCGCCGAAGCTAAACCCGCCGAGGCCAAACCTGCCGAGGCTAAACCCGCCGAAGCCAAACCCGCCGAAGCCAAACCCGCCGAAGCCAAACCCGCCGAAGCCAAACCCGCCGAAGCCAAACCCGCCGAAGCCAAACCCACCGTGCCGGCTGATCAAAAGCCGAATCAGCCGCTCCCAGGTCACTCCTCACACGGTGAAGTTTTCAACACGGGACCGCGACAGGCTGCCTACCTGATGCGGGGAATGCCCCGCATCAAGTTCCCCACCACATGCCAAAATCCGGACGTGCAAAAATTTGTGGAACAAGGGGTCGGGCAACTGCACGGCTTCTGGTACCTCGAGGCAGAGCGATCCTTCCGACAAGCTGCCGCCATCGAGCCGGATTGCGCGATTGCCTACTGGGGTATGGCTTTTGCAAATTTCGACAACGGCAATCGTGCCAAAAACTTCATCGCGGAAGCCGTCAAGAGGAAAGAAAAATCAAGCGAACGCGAGCGGCTGTACATCGAAGCTCTAGACGCCTTCTTCCAGGCACCCGCCGACAAAAATCGTGAACGACATGAAAAGTTCACCCGGGCCATGGAGAAGATCATTTACAAATACCCCGACGACATCGAAGCCAAGGCACTCCTGGTCTTACGACTCTGGCGCAATCGTGATGCCGGTATCCCCATCGCCAGCTATCTCGCGATCGATGCGCTGCTGAACGAAATCTTCGCGGTCGAGCCGCTGCATCCCGCTCATCACTATCGCATCCACTTATGGGATGACGAAAAGGCAGAGAACGCGCTCAAGTCCGCCGCTCTCTGTGGTCAAACGTCTCCCGGTGTGGCTCACATGTGGCATATGAGCGGCCATATTTTTGCTCGCCTGCGTCGCTACGACGATGCTGCCTGGCAGCAAGAAGCCTCCGCGCGAGTCGATCATGCGCACATGATTCGCGATCGCTTGCTCCCCGATCAGATCCACAATTTTGCCCACAACAACGAATGGCTCATTCGAGATTTTGTACATATCGGTCGGATGCAAGCGGCGATCGATTTGGCAAAAAACATGTGCGAACTGCCACGGCATCCACAGTACAACAACGTCACGAATCGCGGCAGTTCCTTCTACGGACGACTCCGCCTGTTCGAAGTCCTGTCAACGTTCGAACAATGGGATCAGATCATCGCCTTGGCTGAGACGATGTATCTCGAACCAACCGACAGCATCAATGAACAACTCAAGCGTCTGCGCCACCTGTCAGCCGCTCACTTCCGCAAAGGCGACGTCGAACGCGGTAAGCAAATCGTCGCGCAGCTCCGCGACCGACTCAACACCGAGAAGATGGCCCAAGACAAAGCGGGTGACGAAGCGGAAATGAAGGCGAAAGGCGAGAATAAGCCACAGCCGGAAATCGATAAAGCGAAAGCAGAGGCGCGTAAGGGTTGGGATGGCAAAGTGCGCGATCTCGAAAATGCACTCGCTGAAGCCGAAGGCCATCAAGCACTTGCCACCGGCGACGCCAAGGCAGCTCTGCCGCTGCTACGCAAAGCGGGTGGAATTGATAACGGCTACCTGGCACTCGTCCAGTTCCTCGCTGGCGAGAAAGAGGAAGCCGAAAAGGCTGCTCGACAACATGCCGACCAACGGAAATTCGAAGTTCCACCCCTTGCCCAACTCATCGATATCCTCTGGCGTGCCGAAAAGAAAAAAGAGGCCGGTGAAGCGTTTGAGAAGTTGCGAGAAATCTCCGGATCAATCGATGACCTGACCAATCCACTCCTGGCTCGACTCACCCCCATCGCCATGCAACTGGGACTACCCACCGATTGGCGAGTGGTAAAACCGGCGAAGCCTGATGTCGGCGATCGACCCGCTCTCAATTCGCTCGGACCTTTTCGCTGGAGTCCATCGCGAGCTCCCGACGGCACCGTACTCGACTCGCAAAATTCCCCACACCCCATGACCGAGTACTACGGTCGGCCCACCGTTTTAATCTTTTATCTTGGTTCCGGCTGTTTGCACTGTGCCGAACAGTTGCAGAAGTTTGGCCCTAAGGCCAAAGACTTCACCGACGCAGGTATCACGCTTGCCGCCATCAGCACCGATGATGTGCCGGGTTTGAAGCAATCAATCGATAACTACAAAGGTGGACCACTGCCATTTGACTTGCGATCCAATCAGGATTTATCGGTCTTCAAAGCCTTTCGCTGCTATGATGACTTCGAAAAGAAAACACTGCATGGAACCTTCTTCCTAGACGCTCAAGGTTTGATCCGCTGGCATGACATTGGCCATGAACCATTTCAAGATCCCGATTTCGTGCTGAAAGAAGCCAAACGTCTGCTCAGCCTCACCCCCTCGCCCTCCGGAAAGCTTTCGGCCAACTAGAGATCGCTCAGCGATCTCTCACGACCGAGACTCGATGCAGCTTGAGCTCGCGCGACACGCGATCCGAATTCACCAAGATCAGCGCTGTAACATGCTGTAGATCGATGGGAGGCGAACCGGCGGGAATGGGTAAGTCGTCGAGTGGAATACGGATCAGCTGCCTCCCTCCCGACAGCACTTCATAGCGGTTGTAACGTGATTGCTCGGGCGTGACCTCCGTGGCATCACGTAGCGCAATCAAAAGTGGCCAGCGATCCGTGGGAACCGTTAGTTCAAGTTCGAGCCAATCCGCTGCACTCCAATCACTCACCACCGGCCAAAGAATCGCTCGACTTCCCGGCCGCTGAGCAGGAAATTGAAACCAAAGCGAGTGCGATGGTTCAGCGGGTTGATGATGCCGTGTCATCGTAACGCCACGATCTAGTTCCCAGCGACAACGCTCCCACCACGAACCGTCCACTGCCAGTTCAGGATAGTGCAGCCACGACCAGGCGGCGTCGGCGATTCCCGGAACCGTACGCTCCACTGGCCACCAGCTCAAGAGGATCGTGAACGCCACTCTCAGCCAGAACCCGCCGCGCCGCAGCACTCGCTGCTGACCAGCGCTTGTATCGCAGCGGGACAATGGCCAATCCATCTTCCGCGCAGTCGATGAATCGTCCATCGCGGAACTTTCAAATCCTAAGCCGCCCATTCCTAAACCGCTAGTTTGTGAACCGCCGGTTTGTGATTCGCTAGTTTGTGATTCGCTAGTTTGTGGATTGATCAGCTTGGCTTCACCCACGAGCCAAAGGCCGGCGATGGACACGCCGATCAAGCCGAATGACACGTCGACCAGACTGCGCGATCGACCAAACCACGGCTGCATCCATTCAATGAGCAAAGCGAGTAAGCTGCCTATCGCCACTGCCCAGAACACACTTCGGCAGTTTGACGTCTGTCGTCCATCACCACTCTCAAGCGGCCCACGTAAAATTTGAGCCACAAGCAGTGTCACAAGCGCGAATATCGGTACGTGACAAAAATCCTGGGCCGGACTGACCCACAGTGCCTGATACCGCCGCTCCACCGAAACAAAAAATAACAGGAGTAGACCGAGCGTACCGCCGAGCGGCACCAGAATTCTTGACCAAGCACGGCGGTTAACGGTTGACGTCGATATCAAAGGCGACGGATCCCCATGGTCAAAGATTGTGTCCGACGATTGTTCTAGTTACGATACTCCGAGACGGGGCGTGAGCGAATCCCGTGCTGTTAGAAACTGATCGGCTGAATGATGAACCGACATTGCCATCGACTGCTGCGTTTGCCATCCGTGCCCGGCTGGTCAATCTTGCGCGCCGCCTGTGTGCTGTGGTTCACCATTACGACGTGCGGCATCCCCTGGGATTTCATTTCCGGCGCACCGCGCGAAGTTCGTTGCTGTTGCTCGCCCGTGAAACGTCAATCGGGAAATTGCTGCTGCACACCACGCTCAGCCGTTCCCGTCCAGCTTGTCACCGCAAGCCGCTCCAGTTGCTGCAAAAAACTGACGCCCACTGCGAACCAGCCGCAAACTGGGGCTACGGTGCCGTCGGAGGCCAAATCGAGCGTCCGATCAAGCGGACTTGCCGTCGGAACAGCCATTAGCAAGTCGAGCAATTCGTCACGCGATTGCGAGATCGCTCCCTGCAGTTGCGGAGCCGATGAGCAACCAGTGTGGGGCGGACAGTATGAATCACGCATGTTGGTCACGAATCAATCCATCTGGCGCTGTGATCTGACTCAATTCATTTCTTTTGCGGTCGAACAAGCCAACGATTCACCGCGTTTCGCTCCCCCGGTACCACCTCCCATTGCCGCCTGCTAACGGCATGTGGTTAGTTCATTCCGTGTCATTGCGGCGCTGCTGCGCCGCGGGGAGCGTTCATTCATGGGTGGTAATTCTCGTTCGTCGCGCTTTGTTCCATCGCGCTTTGTTTCATCACGGTTAGTCGATTCGCGATTTTGGTCCTTATGTTTCCAGGCTACAGGTTCTCTTCACCGTCAGACCGGAGCTGTCCAACGAGCCGTCCAACGGCGCGCACAAGCTCGCGGATTTACGCTGGTTGAGCTGTTGGTGGTGATTGCCATCATCGGCATTTTGGTAGCGCTCTTGTTGCCGGCGGTACAAGCCGCTCGTGAAGCCGCTCGACGCACTCAGTGCACGAACAACCTGCGGCAATGGGGGCTATCACTGCATAATTATCATGATTCGTTTCGCGCGTTCCCCATGACCAATGCGCAAAACTACCTGCCCAACGTGCAAGGTTTTTCACCTCAAGCGCGCTTGTTGCCATTCATCGAGCAGCAAAACCTGCAGAATGCACTCGACTTTTCTCAGCCCGCATTCACCGGTCCCTTCAATGCTCTAGTGCCCAATCCGCTGTTCGCCGCTTGGTTTGCCACACCGATCTCGGTCGCCCTCTGTCCCAGCGATCCAGCTCCAGTGCTAAATCCGGGAGCGGGGGGAACGATGTATTCAGGGATCAACTATATGGTGAGCTACGGGAGTGGCACGGGGGCGAACTATGATCTGCGCTGGCCGACCGACGGGGTCGTCTATGAGAACTCAGGTGTCCGCTTCGGGGACATTCTCGATGGCACCTCCAACACGGTGTTCATGAGTGAAACCGTACGCAGCGTCGGAGCAGATTTCACACTCCCCGCGGGTCAGTTACCACGATTTCCCTACCAAGCAACGCTGAACGGCTCCTCGGGAGTAGATGCCGGACTCAAGCCTGTACAGGGATTGGCTGCCTCGGGCGGTGGCTGGGTGAATGGCCCATCAGGCGTGATTAACAATCCCGACCTGGCGTCGATCTGGCCGCTGAAGAGTAGCTGGCGTGGTGCCGCCAGTGCAGCCCTGCGTGGCCGTGGTACTTCGTGGGCTCATTCCGGCGCCATCAGCACGCTCACCAACGGCTACCTCACACCCAATCACCGGATTCCCGATGTGGTTGTACATTTCACCGGCTTTTTCGCTCCGCGCAGTTATCACCGCGGTGGAGCAAATGCCGCCTTCGGAGACGGTGCCGTGCGATTCCTTCCCGATTCAATCGATGCCAGCGTCCATCGTGCTCTCCATAGCAGCATGGGCGGCGAGGCCAACACGAGTTATTGAGTCGGTAGGTGCAGGTCGGCAGTTGGTTTAGGGCACTGGACCGTAACGTTCGTTTTTTTGGAAGTGGATTTTGATGTCGGACAATTTGCAAGCTGCGGAGCGTGGACGCTGGCCGGACTATCGAGCGGTGTGGCGCTGGCATTTTTATGCCAGCTTGTTCTGTATGCCGTTTGTCGTCGTGCTATCGATCAGCGGCGCGATCTATCTGTTCAAGCCACAAATCGAAGCATACCTCGATCGACCCTACGACCAACTCGCCCTGACTGCGGCCGAGGCCACCGTGGCCGACCAAGTTCGAGCCGCCGTCGCCGCTGTTCCCGATGGCACGCCCAGCGGCTATGAACTGCGGACCAGTGATACGGCGGCCGCACGCGTGCTGGTGCGCGCCAGCGGAAAGACTCATCGAGTGTACGTGCAGCCGCAAACCCTCGAAATACTCCATCAAATCCCCGAAGAACAGCGTCTGATGCGCTGGATGTTCAAGCTGCATGGCGAACTGCTCATGGGTGATCGTGGCTCGAATCTCGTGGAGATCGCCGCTTGCTGGACCATCGTCATGCTGCTCACGGGACTCTTCCTCTGGTGGCCACGGAAAACAAGCCGCGGAGCAGGGATTCTCTATCCCCGCTTACGACAAGGCGCTCGGATGATGTGGCGCGATCTGCATGCAGTGACCGGATTTTGGATCGTCGGCTGCGCCCTGCTGCTGCTCGCCACCGGCCTGCCATGGGCTAAATTTTGGGGAAATTATTTCAAAGCCGTGCGGCGCTGGACCGGCACCGCCGTCGCTCAGCAAGACTGGACCACCGGCAGCGAACGCGGTGAACATAGCGGCCATGGTGGCCATGGTGGCGGCGGGAAAGACGGTGGCAGCGATTCAGCCCAGGCCAAAAAACAGGCTGCTCGCCCCTCCACACCGGTCGACTTCGCAGCGTTCGACCGAGTCGTCGCAGCTGTCACCCCTCTTCAACTGGAACATCCGGTGGTAATCAGTCCGCCCAGTCGCGGTGGCGACAAATGGACGGCAAAATCCCAAACGCAGAATCGACCGCTCCGCGTGAACTTGGTTGTCGATGGTCGCACGGGTGAGATTCTGAGCCGAGAAGATTATCGCGATCGACACTGGGTCGATCGCGTGTTGGGTGTCGGGATTGCCGCTCATGAAGGCCAGCTGTTTGGCTGGCCTAATCAATTGATCGGGCTCCTGACCGCCTGCGGATTGGTCCTGTTGTGCGCGAGCGGTTTGATCTTGTGGTGGCGGCGTCGTGATCCTGGCACGCTCGGCGCACCTGCCCCGCGATTCCCAGCACGTTTCTCCTGGCCATTACTCTTCATCATCCTGGCACTCGCCCTCTACTTGCCACTCTTCGGACTAACCCTCGTGCTTGTTCTGGTCGTGGAGTGGCTCGTGCTGAAACGGATTCCGGCGCTCCGTCACTGGTTTGGTTTGACCGCGCCGGGGCCGCTGAGGGCCGCTTGAGGGAAAAACATCAAGCTTGCGACCGATCTCAGCCGTTCTTACAATAGTAAGCCATCAATTCGCGTCGATGCATGGCATGGGCGACGAGCAGTTTTGGGGTCTGAGCGACGGAAGGAATGGGATCGATGTTACGAATCAGCACCGGGGGACCTGGACGTTACTGCGATGGCATTGCTCGGCGTAGCTTCTTGCAGGTCGGCGTGGCGGGGATGGCATCCGTCGGACTGGGCGATCTTCTGCGAGCTCGTGCGGTATCGGCGTCGACGGGCAGTCGAGCGAAGAATACTTCGGTGATCCTGCTGTGGCTCGACGGCGGCCCGGGGCACCTCGACATGTACGATATGAAGCCGGAAGCACCGTCCGAGTATCGCGGGATCTGGTCACCGATTCGCACGAATGTTCCGGGCATCGATATCACGGAATTGTTTCCGTTGCAGGCCAAGATTGCGGACCGCTTTTCGATTGTTCGCTCGCTGCATCACGACACCGGCGATCACTTCACGGGCGGCCACTGGATGTTGACGGGTCGCGGTGGCGTGAGTGGGGCGAGCACACCGGGAAAATTTCCCTTCTTCGGCTCGATTGCCACTCGCGTGCTCGGTTCTCGTCAGCCGGGGATGCCGGCGAATGTGGCGGTCCCGTACGCAATGAGTATCGGTTTGCGCCCCGGATATTTCGGCGGAAACTATCTCGGACCGCAAGACAATCCGTTCGAAACGGAAGGGGACCCCAACGCGGCAAACTTCAAAGTGCAAAACGTTGGTTTGAGTGGTTCGATGACCATCGAATCGCTGGAGAATCGCCGTCAGCTCCTTACCCAACTCGACTCCACTCGGCGCCTCCTGGAGGGCTCCAAGACACTCGCGGCACTCGATCAGTTCGATCAGCAAGCGTTCCAGTTGGTGACGGGCGAACGAGCTCGCAAGGCGTTCGACATGAGTCTCGAGGATGATGCTACACGCGAGCTTTACGGTCGCAATTCGTGGGGTCAAAGTGTGCTCCTTGCACGTCGTCTGGTCGAAGCTGGCTCCACGTTTGTCACGTGCCATTTTGGAGGTTGGGATCATCACTGGGATTTGCAGAAGGGCATGGAGAATTACTTGCCGAAGGTGGACCAGGCGGTGCATGGCCTCTTCACCGACCTCACTCGCCGCGGACTATACGACCAAGTGCTCGTGGTGTTGTGTGGCGAGTTCAGTCGCACGCCGAAGATGAACGATGGTGGCAATGGTGGGCCGCCACTGAGTATGGGTCAACCGGGACGTGATCACTGGGGCAACGCGATGTTCTGCTTGCTCGGTGGTGGCGGAGTGAAGGGCGGCCAGATCGTGGGCTCAACCAATTCCCGTGGCGAGGTGCCACAAGATCGACCACTCCGACCAGGCGACATTCATCACACGATCTATCATGTACTCGGAGTCGACCCACATTTGCAGTTCCTTAACCATCAAGGGCGTCCGTCGCCGGCCATCGATCATGGCGAGGTAATTCGAGAGTTGATCTAATAGCGGCCGTCTCGGTTCCCTGATTCTTGGCTGGAAACCGCCCGCTATGGCTGAACTGCTCTACTTCTACGCGCTCTCTCTGTTCGGAGTCGTCTTGGCGACTTTTATCGTGCTGGGCATAGGGGGTCGCAAAATTCTCCCGCTGGCCGATCTCGCCACACCCAATCTGCCGGACAAAGATCTCCAGCACGAGCCGCTCGCCACTCAGCGCTGGCCGAAGGTTTCCGTCGTCGTCGCCGCGCGCAACGAGCAGCAGCATATCGAGTCGTCGATTGAAAGCTTGCTGCGCATGGACTACGAACCACTCGAGATCACCGTCGTTAATGATCGCTCCGAGGATCGTACGGGGGAGATTCTCGATGAGTTAGCGCGGCGACATCGGCAACTCAACGTCGTCCATCTGCGTGAGCTGCCCGCCGGTTGGCTCGGTAAGAATCATGCTCTGCAGTATGGAGCTGATCATTCATCGGGCGAGTGGCTGTTGTTTTCCGATGCGGACATCCAGTTCGAACCGACGGTTTTACGGCGAGCGATTCACTATGTGCGGCGCGAACGCATCGCCCATTTGTCGCTGATGCCCGAGACGCCCATGCCGAGCTGGCTGCTGGAATCATTCGTCATCACCTTCGCGGTCTTCCTCACCATTTTCACTCGACCTTGGAATGTGCGCAACATGCGCAGCGGTGCACATATTGGGGTTGGTGCCTTCAATCTGGTGCGGATGGATGCGTATCGAGCGGTGCAGGGGCACCAGACGATCAAGATGCGGCCGGACGACGATTTGAAGCTGGGCAAGATCCTGAAGCTGGGTGGCTTTCAGCCTGACGTGCTGAGTGGAGTGGGTCTACTTTCCGTGCCCTGGTATGGCTCGGTGCGCGAAGTCTTTGTGGGATTAGAGAAGAATACGTTTGCAGTGGTCGAGTATCGAGCTTGGTTGACGATCCTTTCGACGCTCGGCATTCTCGCGGGCAACGTTGCGCCGTTTGTGCTGATGCTGGTGACGAGTGGTCCGACGCAGTGGCTGTTCGCAGCGGCCGCTGGGTTGCAGTGGTTGCTGGCCGCGGCAGTTGGTTTTTCGATGAAGGCGCGTGCTACCGCCTTCCTTGGTTATCCCTTGGCTGCGTTGATGTTCGTGCTCATTCAGTGGCGCTCAATGGGGTTGGCACTCTCGCAGGGTGGAATTCGTTGGCGCGGTACGCTCTATTCGCTCGAGGAACTACGCGCGAATCGAGTGTAGGGATGGCCGCTTGAAATGATGGTTGCTTCCTGTCCAGTTAAAACCCTCATCCAGTCAATAATCAACAGCAAATCAAGATTCAATCAGCAGCTGCAGGTGTTACATGATTCGGCAATCACGATGGCTCTTCGTTCTCTGCTTCATCACGAGCTTATGGTTAGGGCCAGCAGTCCTTGGGGCTGCGGCGACTGGCGCCGCGGAAACTTGGAAAGCGGGTGCGGCTCGAGTCCGGATCACGCCGGAGCAGCCAATGTGGATGGCGGGCTATGGAGGTCGCACGGCACCGGCGGAAGGCACCACAAGCGAGCTCTGGGCGAAGGCACTCGCACTGGAAGATGCGGCGGGTGAGCGTGCGGTGCTGATCACCTTGGATCTGGTGGGAATTGATCGAGTGTTATCGGCGCAGTTGCGCGATCGGTTGTCCGAGCACTATCGATTGGAGCGACGGCAGATTGCGATTTGCACGTCGCACACGCATTGCGGCCCAGTGGTCGGACATTGCCTGAGCAGTATGCATTATCAGTTACTGGAGGAACGGCATCGTCTGCTGGTGGATCAATATGCAGCAGGGCTGTTGCAAAAAATTGATCGATTGGTGGGTGAGGCGCTGCAGAAACTGGCACCCGCTCGATTGGAGTGGGGCAGTGGAACAGCGACCTTCGCAGTGAATCGGCGGAATAATCCCGAGGCGCAAGTGCCGGCGCTGCGAGCGGCCGGGGAACTGAAGGGCCCCGTGGATCACGATGTGCCGGTACTGGCGGTGAAGAATCTGGCGGGTGAGTTACAGACGATTGTTTGTGGCTACGCTTGTCATGCCACGGTGCTCAGCTTTCAGCAATGGTGTGCCGACTATCCCGGTTTCGCGCAAACCGAGCTGGAAAAGAAACATCCACACGTCATGGCGATGTTTTGGGCGGGGTGTGGTGCAGATCAGAATCCACTGCCGCGTCGCACTGTGGAACTGGCGAAAGAGTATGGACTGCAACTGGCAACGGCCGTCGATACGGTTTTAAAACAGCCACTCACGGCGATCCCCGCTCAGCTCAAGACGACCTATCAAGAAATTCCGCTGAAGCTAGGGCCGCTACCGACTCGCGAACAGATCATGAAAGATGCCGAGAACAAAGATCGGTTTGTAGCGTCGCGGGCAAAGTGGCTGCTGAGTCAGATGGCGGACGACAAACCGTTGCGCGCAGACTATCCTTATCCAGTGCAGACCTGGAGTTTTGGTGAGCAGGTGCAATGGATCACGCTGGGCGGCGAAGTGGTCGTCGATTTCGCTCTGCGGTTGAAACACGAACGTCACGGTCCACGAACCTGGGTGGCCGCCTACACGAATGATGTGATGGCTTATATTCCATCGCGTCGAGTGCTGATGGAGGGCGGTTATGAAGGCGGTGGCGCGATGGTTTATTACGGCTTACCAACCGTCTGGTCACTAGAGGTCGAAGAGCAAATCATCCAAGAAGTTCATCGGCAAGCAGGAGCAAAGTAAGCAGTTCTCCCTGATCTATGGGGCCACTCGAGGGTAGCGCACGACCGACGTCACTAGGCCAGTCGAGGGTAGCGCACGACCGAGGACAAGTTTGCGGTCACCGGTTCGAGCCAAACCGTAGGGCCGCATCATGAAGCCATCAGGTCGTCATCAATTCGGCATTGAGCCGCTTTGTTACCTCGCTACAATCTCGCCATGATTTTCAATCGCATTCAGGAATTATCAGATCGTCAGCCTGAACACGTGGCAATCATCGACGGCGAGACGCGCATTTCTTACGCCGAGCTCCTGCGTCAAGTTGACGTCTGGGCTGAGCGGCTGCGAGCCCATGGTCGGCCCGGTGACGTTGTCGCTGTTTCTCTGCCGAATGTCTGGCAATATCCCACCTGCTTTCTCGCGATCGCGCGCCTTAACGCGATCTGCCTGCCTTGTAATCCTCAGTGGCGATCCGCCGAAGTTTCTTGGTTTGTTCAAAACCTGGGGATTCGAACTGTCATCACCTGCGAAGAACTGCGAGTGGCATGGGATGCGTTGTCGCCCGATGTCACCGTCATCTCCATCGATGAAGTGACCGGCAATGTGCCCAAGCCACACCAGTCCAACGGTCCTGCTCCTATCGGCTCTTTTGCTTTTCCCCTGTTCCCAGTTGCCGCCCCAGACACGCCCGCTCTGTACCTGGCCACCTCCGGTTCCACAGGGCGTCCGAAATTAGTCCCGCGCACCCACGCCAACCTGCTTGGCGGCAGCGCGGCGGTCGCGGAAGTGCTGCCGGTCGGTCCCGGCACACGGTTTCTCAGCATCGTCCCGTTCCATCACGCCAACGGCTTCGCCAACGGACTGTTTATGCCGCTGACCACCGGTGGCACACTCGTCATGCTGCGATCTGCCCTTCCTACTCTGTTTTTTGACACCATCGAACGGCACGGCATTCAGATCGTGAACATGGCCCCTGTGCTCTACAACCTAATCGCCGAACATGGCATCGACCGCGCGGCGTTGGCGAGTGTCACGACCTTTTTGACGAGTGGCGCGCCGCTGGACGACTCCGTGCGGCAGGTGTGGCAATCCACACTCGATCGCCCCGTTCGCCACCTTTATGGTTCGTCGGAAACTGGCACGATCGCGATCGAAACCGCCGATATCCTGGCGTCGGATAACTCGCGAATTCCAGGCTCAGTGGGCCGCCCACTACCGGCTGTACGCGTCCGCATTCTCACATCCACCGATGATGCCGCGCCGGCTGATGCGACACAGCTCGAAACAACACCGCTCGAAACAACACCGCTCGAAACCGCTCCGCCCGTCACCCTTGGTGAAATCGCCGTACAGGGCCCCGCCCTGATGACCGGCTATGTACATGAGCCTGAACTCAATCAGCATGCCTTCCGCGACGGATTCTTTCGCACCGGCGACTGCGGCTATCTGACCGCCACCGGCGAACTCGTACTGCAAGGCCGCTCCAAACGCTGGCTCAACCTGGGCGGTGTCAAAGTTGATCCGGTGGAGGTGGAACAGGTGCTCGCCACGCTCCCCGCCGTTCGTCAATGTCGCGTGGTCGCAGAGCCTGGCCCGAAAGGCATCGATGTCATCGTCGCTCGGATC
Source organism: Pirellulaceae bacterium (assembly GCA_044235425.1). Lineage (GTDB taxonomy): Bacteria > Planctomycetota > Planctomycetia > Pirellulales > Pirellulaceae > JBJSXJ01. The sequence continues at coordinate 80,848 of JBIIHW010000020.1, read as the reverse complement.
GGTTTGCATTCGGGCACCGAATTGCCTCGTGCCGACGTTATCGCGCATTGCCGCCGTTCTCTCGCTGACTACAAAATTCCACGAGTCATTACCTTTGTCGAAACTTTACCTGTAGACCTCACTGGAAAAGATTCCCTGAGGTGGGTCACCCCATGAGTTTTCCAATCCATCGTCCGCGATGACTCCGTCAGAACGCTCAAATCCGAGCCTTGGTCCAGGAGTCGCGACTCGCTCCAAGCGATTTGATTTGTCCGCTGTTCGTCACGATGAACGCCGACGACAACCAACCGCTCAGCGCCATCCCGGGTGCTCGCCTGCTGGCCGGTCCATCCTTGGTTCAGGAGGTGCGGCGACTGCACAGCTTGAGCATCCCGGCGATCTTGCTCTTCGCCGTCGTGGACGAAACGCACAAGGATGCCGTCGGCTCGCTCTCTCAAGCCACCACCGGTCCGGCGCATCGCGCCATCGAAACCATCAAAGCGGCGGTCCCGGAAATGGTTGTCATCGCCGATTTGTGTCTGTGCGAATACAAAACCGATGGTCATTGCGGACTCTTGCACGACAACCGCATCGACAACGATCGCACGTTGGTCGCGCTGCAGCAGGCGGCATTGTCGCTGGCGCGGTCCGGCGCGGACATGATCGCCCCGTCCGGCATGATGGACGGCGTGGTACAGGCTCTCCGCACCGCGCTCGACCAATTCGGCTTCCATCAAACCTTACTCATGCCCTACTCGGCCAAGTTCGCGTCCTCGTTCTATGGCCCGTTTAAGACAGCCACGCGTTCGACGCCGGCGGAGAGCCGCCATGCCACTCATCAGATCGATATTCCCAACGTGGCCCAAGCGATTCGCGAGGCAAGGTTTGATGTTGAGGAAGGTGCCGATATTCTCATCGTGAAGCCAGCCTTGAGCTACCTGGATATCGTCGCGGCAATCAAGCGCGAAGTGAGAGTGCCCGTCGCTGCCTACAACGTGTCGGGCGAATACAACATGGTCCATCTCTTGGCGGGCAACCAAGTCGAATACCGCCAGCGTGTGATGCTCGAATCGCTGCTGTCCATTCGCCGAGCGGGAGCTGACATGATCATCACGTACTTCGCCGCCGAAGCCGCACAATTGCTTGGTTAACCCGCGTCGCTACGGTAGCCCGCGAGCTCGGCGAACCTACTGCCGCGAACCTACTGCCGCGAACGTACTGCCGCGAGTCTACTGCCGCGAACGTACTTGATCGAGATGTGCCGCCAAGGCTGGTAAATTCAGGAGACGCTCCGTCCGCAGCCATTCCTCCTCAAAGCGTATTGCATACTCCCGCTCGAGCGCCACGACAAACTGTAGCAACGCTACGGAATCCACGGCAACCAGATCGCGCAAGTCGCCGCTCGCATGACTTTCATCCACCGGAACTCCCAGTGTTTTGCCAAAGAGCTGCTTGATCTCGTCCAGGGTCGTTTGGGGCATCACGGACTCCATAGCTCCCATTCACTGGGATGGGCTAAAATCTGTCGTTCTAAAATGGCCATCATCTGCGGCAAGTGCTGCGCCACGAAATCGTCGCGGCTCAGACTGACATCCAACGTCAAGGGCTCTTCAATACAGATCCTCGAGGACTGCTGATTGCCAAGAAAGAGGATCGGTAGGACGGCACAGCCTGTCAAACGCATTACTTCCAGTAAGCCGGTGGAAACCATTTTTTTTCGTCCGAGAAATGGCATACAGACGGCAGGCTGAAAAGGAGTATCAATATGAATATTGACGATACCGCCACGACGCAGCCGCTGAAAGATCTTCAGCACACAATCGGGATCCTGAGTCAACACTTCATCCTGTATGACACTGGTAAGAAATCTCACATACTGCGGCTGTAGAAATCGCCATCCCAACCATCCCATCCTGAAATCCGGGGGCTTGCCGTTCCTCACCGACATCACCGGATGTCCAATTCGAGCCAAATAGCGTTTCCCCACGCGATTTGCGAAAAAATGGCCGGATATCAGCAGCACGCCACGACCGCTCTGCACAGCTTGAGTCAAATGGTCGAGACCTTCGACGACAGAAGCCGGTATACGTTCGGCTTTCCGGCTGTCGGTCAAATGAAAATCATCCAACGATCGATTAATCGAGTTTGTGACATATTGTTTGACACAACGATTCAGATCACTGTCACTGATTCGCCCACCACTCGCAGTCCGCATATGTTCGGCAATTCTTCGCTTCTTATCTCGCATCAGGAATTGATAGAGCGGATCGAGGATCCACCCGATCAAATATAATGAGCGACAACCGAGCCAGCCGGCAATCATTCGCACGGGATAGAGATAGATCAGCCAGAGTAAATCCTTGATCGTGATCAAACGCCAAACGGGCGATTTTATTCCCGAATCATTACTCAAAACAGTAGTCTCGCCCAAGACTGCCCCACGGCACGCGACTCGGTCTCACGACCCGCTCGTTACACAACCGACGCGTTGAAAATGACGGAGCGAGTATCGCGAACCCAGGCATGGAATACAAGCCGTACGGAGGGTCAGGCCGTCGCTCGGGAATCGCACGATCAATCATCACCCGTACATTACATAACCGTTCACCAGCACCAGGTCCTGATGATAAAGCCGATTGGATTGAACGGGCGTCTGGAACGAGGCACTGGCATGCGTACGCGAGTTGGATGGGCGCTTGCAGGCTAGGAACCTCGCGAGGCTGATGGCCCAACGAGGCGATCGCGCAGCGCGTCGCGCAGAGTTTTAGATTGGTTTGACGCTTAGCTGACTGATAACTTTGGACGGCTCAAGAATGACCAGTGCTACTTCCCGCCCGCGCGCCAGCCCCAGCCTTCTCCCCCTCAGCAAAAAAGACGCTCGTTCTGACCCCGAAAAGCCCTGACGTTTATCCTGTGGGGGAGAAGGATCCCATGGGAATCCCGCATGGACCTGCAACAGGGGACATTTAAACCGCCATCAACATAAACGGATTGTAGAGTTCATCACGATCGCCCCATCCATCGCCTGACCTCGCATAGGCAACGATAGGCAACCTGCGTGGGGCTCAAAGTGATGATCTTTCGTAAATGGGCGATTTCCACTTCTAGCTCGGCTTCCTTTGATGTCGGAGTTGAAGATGGCTGGCCCGTGCAAGGAATGCCGCTCATGAGGCTCTCCATCAACTCGATCACCCGTGGAGTGGATTCGGTCTGATACTCGAGTTGATCCGCTAGTAAGGTAGATTGCCACTGCATGTAACAGGAATCAGCCGCCAGAAGTCCGTCAATGGCGTCGCTGAAATGTGTTTTTGCCGTGATCGACCATGCAGCTCTGATGTATTGTGGGCTGTTGGTATCGTCCAATAATGCTACGGGTAACCCATGCGCCATTGATTCCAGGATTACATTACTGGGCGTGGAGATGACGGCATCGACATTGGCGAGCTGATCAACCAAAGAAATCGCGGACGAATTGCTGACATCAATAATGTGTTCAAGTCCAGCGGTGAGCCGCCAAATGGGCTTAATGGCCGAGTGCTGTGCAAGCCACGCCTTTAAATCCTGCAAAGATGCAATCACGGCCTGTTTATCTTCTTGGTGGAAAAAAGGTTGCCGGGCCGTCGCGATCAAAACAGTGGATTGCCGCGGATGCCGGGGCCGCTTTCCCACGAGCCAGTCAAAACGCGGCGACCCAGTAACAACGCACTTTCCTCCATTTCCCCAAGAATCCAGCAAGCGGGCTTGAGAATGTCCCAGGCAGGCAATTTTTGTTGACAGTAAGGCCTGCATGAAGGGTGCCGCTCTCTGCCTATGCCAGGTATTCCGCCATTCGCAGGATCCATCAGGCAGATGGAGAGAAGGAATCCCAAGTCGTGTGGCATTCGCAATTCCCGCTGCGCGGTAAGGCCATGTTTCATCATTGACAAGAACCAAATCCAGTTCAGGAGGTTGATGGACGAGTCCAGCCGGGGAAACATCAATCCATCGAGCAGGATAGCTGCTCGTCACTGGTAAGTAGAATGCCTTTTTTTGACTCGTCAGCACAATTCGTGGGTGAAATTTGGTTCAGGAAAATGCCCGAGGGCGTGATACAAAGCGGTTTCGATTTCTTGATCGGTGCGAAAACCGTACCATTTTCTCATGGCGAGTTTTGCTTTGTTGTTCAAGTCTTTAACAATTCCCGCGGAGATTTCACCTTTGGCGCGAAACCAGTTGAGCAACAGCTCGCACCTCATCGATGGCCTTGTTGAGCCGAGCCATGATGTCGTGCCGGTCCAGGACATGCACCGCATCGCCAGCACGCTCGCGGATGACCTTGAGGTAGCCTTTCCACAGGTCGCTGCAGACGTACTTCAAGCTCGGCAACACGGCCCGGCCCAGCGTGTCGAAGAAGGACTGCAATGTCTGCTCGGTTCGATCCCGGCCCACCCACAGCAGCCGCACCAGCGACAGTTTACGCGGCGAGGAGCATAGACCAGGATCGTCTGTAGTTGCATCTCGAGGGGCTCCGCATGTCGGTTGTGGTAAACCGCGCTGATTTGTGCACTGGCTCGAGGTTGGGCGAAGCCCGAATCTTCGGCTGGACCCACACGAAACCCGGATGGACCTCATCCTCACCTGAAAAGCCCGAGCGGCTGAACCGCGGAGTTAGCGCCTTGCTGAGAACACCTGGACTCTTCGATTCGACGGAAAACCCTAGAATACCTTTTGCCATGCCTTGGAAAATCCCACAGCGACAGCCGTGTCTGTGGGTAGAATCTCAAATTCGCAATCTTTCTCATTGCGCTGGACTGGACCTCATCCCACGATAAACCCAGATGGACCCCTCCAAAAGGACCCGCAAATTCTGCTGAAGACCCATGACCTTTAGCAGTCCAGTTACGAATTCATACATTTACATGTCAAATGTGCAATTCGGTGCAATATACGACTTTTCTGCGTATCAGAGTGCGACGTTAATTGATGCGATAGGAGTTGATTTCACTGACCGGAAACTGACCTCCACGTTAAATGCTCCCAATGTGCCAACTTACGCTGCGATCATTGGATTGACGGGAACATTTTCGGAGATTGCCTTCAATATCGATGCATCTGCCTACTCGTTTCCAAATGCCATCAGCTACATCACAATCGCGGTACCAGTGACTGCGGCGCCACCGCCGCCTTCCGCCGTCCCAGAGCCGACCACACTGGCGATTTTCGGAATCGGAGCTCTGTGTGTGGGATTCCGTGCTCGTCGCAAAATCCGGAACGACGTCCTGACGGCATCACCCGCCGTGTGACTCCGATTCAGCATTGTGGCCCAAGTTGACGTTGTCGTCCGATTCAACATTTGCCGTCCGGTGCTACATTTGGCGTCCTTGGCCGCCACGTAGTGCCTCAACGAGTGCGATCTTTTTGATTGCTTGCCAGCAGGGGCTGAGAGCTCCGAGTTCAAATCGTTCGCGCGACAGGAGCGGATGATAGAACGGATCGCGACGTAACTGGTCGCCCCATTGCTGCTGAATGAGCGGCCGGTTGCGGCTGGTTTTACGCCGCGTCTTGCTGGAGTAATGACAGGCGGTTACCTGCGGCGTAAAGGCTACTCGAAGTCCCGCCGCGCGCAGCTTCAAACACAAATCGAAATCATTGAAGTCCGACGGATGACGTTCATCGAGTCCGCCGACGACGTCAAAGGCTGAACGTCGCACGAGCACCAGGGCGGCGGTGAGTGCTGATACGTCTTGCAGCGATCGCAGGCGACCGGCGTAACCGAGTGCATCGTGCGGCAGGTCAATGTGTCCATGTCTTCCAATTTCACCCATACCGAAAAATACTCCGCCGTGCTGCACGGTGCCGTCGGGGTAATAAAGCAGAGTGCCCAGAGCGGCCAGCCGAGCATCGACTTGTGCCGTCGCCATCAGCTGTTCCAGCCAACCGGAACTGAATCCGTCGACATCATTGTTAAGCAGCAGGATCCAGTCGGCGGTCGTCGTTGCCACGGCCTGATTGTTCATCGCTGAAAAATTGAAATCGCCGTGATATTTCACTACTCGCAGCCTGCCCGCTGCGCTTTCTTGGGCGAGGCACTCCAGGGCTTCGGGTTCATCCGATTCATGATCGACCACGATCACTTCGTAGTTGGGATAGTTGGTTGTAGTCCGGAGTGATTCCAGGCAGCCGCGCAGCATGGCACCGCTGTTTCGATTCGGTATCACGATGGCCACTCGCGGCTGCGGACCGGCGTGAAGCTGAAAATCCAGTTCATGCAGGCGCGGATCCTGTCGATTCGCGGTCACTCGCGCGGAGACTCCCTGCTGATCCAGAAAGCGCTGAAGCGTGGCCAGTTCGTTTCTGGTCGACGAGGATGAGGATCGTGTCTGCATCAGTGCGTGGGGAATGTGAATAATCGAGTGCCGCGGTTGGTTATGGAGTTGTTCGGAGAATCGCAGAGCGAGCTCATAGTCGTCGCCCGCTCGCTCCTGCTGCATGGCGAGCAGTGTTTGTCGCAGGCGCGGTCGGGCATAAGCGGTGGTTCGTCCGGTGAAGAAACGAGCCCAGAGATAGAACCGTGAGAAATCTGGCTTGCAATGCAGTTCGGCCTCGCCACTCAGTTCAGCGATCAATTGTTCGTCCGCATAAATCCATTCGGCTTGTGGCTGCTGCTGGTCCGTGACGGCGATCCAGGCCAAGGCGTCGGGGGTGAGTGTTGTGGCGAGGTCCAGGAGCAAGATTAAGCGGCTCAGGGGTCGGTCGCCGGAGAGTTCGACCGTTTTATCGCGCGCGGGAGCGGCTAGCACACGATCCGGCGCTGGCTGTTCTAGTTGGTTTAGTGCCAGCAGTGCTTGATCAGGCCAGGGGGCATGGTGGTCAGCGGCAATGCAAGTCAGGCGTGATTCGGTGGTGGGAAGCAAGCTGGAGAAAGTGGCCTGCCAGTCAGCAGGCACAACGCACACCGCGCGCCAGTTGGGGTAGAGTTGCTGCTGGAGTGACGTGAGTGTGCGGCGAGCTGCGGCTGAGGCGGATTCTGGTGTGTGCTGTTGAGGATCGATGAGCAGAATGACTCCGACGGTGGGGCGAGCCTGCCAGCGAGCCAGTTCGGCCTCCAGGTGCAATCGACTGGCTTGCCAGGTGAGTGACCAGCGCCGAGCGATATCGCGCGCCCCTCGAACTAGTTGTCGCACTTTCCGTTCGAATTCCTTCAGCCGCTGTTTGAGCCGCGGTTGTTGTCGTTGCTGACGAGTGGCACCGAGGGATGGACTCGAATTGTCAGGGCTTAGCGGGTTGGATGGCGAGGTGGTGGACATGAGCTAGGGAGCACGAGGCGGAGACGATCAGGTACCGTTTCGGCGGTTGAGCCGAGAGCGGGTGGCAGGACGGCTGGGCAAGGGAGCAAGCGTACGGTTGAGACTCAGCGAATACGATAGCAAGTCGGCCGAGCGTTGGGGGCTGCGAAAGTACGAGTCAGAGAATCTGCATTTCAGCGAGTTGCACTTGTGCTTGCGGGCGAGGATTCCTAAACTTCGCGCCGATTTTCGGTCAAAAAATGGGCGAAATGGGTGATTTGCAGGATGCACGGACGTTTGACTTGAATTGGAAATGGCTGCTTTTAGAATGGGTGAAGCGCCGTTTCCGCAGAATTCTTCCGAAGGCAGGTGGGAAATGCGAGCTGCGGTGTGGGCTTTATTGGTGGCGTCGGGTTTGCTGGTGGCGTTGAGCTTGGCGAGTTGGGAACGCACTTCGGTGTACGCTCAGAAGCCAGCCAATCCAGCGGGAACGGTTAGCTCATCGGTAAAGTCTGCGCAAGCGGGAGATCTGCTGGCGATTTCAGGTGATACAGCCGACGGACGTCTGCAACTCGTGTTAATCGACACGAAGACGCGAGCCGTTGGGGTTTATCACATTGATCGGACGTCAGGTCAGGTGGCGCTACGTAGCGTAAGAAACGTGCACTGGGACCTCCAAATTGACGATTTCAACGGCGGGAGTCCGTCTCCGCAAGAAATCAAATCCCTATTACCCTCTCGCTAGCGGGAAGTTAGTCACATGGCCGCAAAATTCTTCGAACTGAGCGAAGCCGCAAAAATTCTTGGCGTCACCACCGACCAGCTCATGGAGATGCGGCAGCAGGGCACCATCCACGGTTACCGTGACGGCTCGACCTGGAAATTCAAACCCGAAGAAGTGGAGCGAGTGAAGGCGGATCGAAGCGGTGGTGGCGACGCGGATTCCGAGGAGTTTGAGATCGGCAGTGCGGAGAGCGCGATTGGGGATGAAGAGCCGAGTGACATCGATTCCTACTCGCTGCTGATGACTGATGAATCGCAGAGTAAGTCGGGTTCGAAGAGCAATATCTTGTCCGACGGCAGTTCGATCGGAGCGGCTGGCAGCAGCATCATCTCGGTCGGCAAGGGTTCCAGCAAGCTCAGCGCGGATGATTCCAGTCTCAGCGAACTCAAGCTATCGGATGACGATTCGGAATCGAGTGTCTTCACGGGTAAGGATGCTGAGCTGGATACGTCGGCCGGTGGCACGGGCGATTTGAATCTGGCTGATGAAGCGAGCAGCGGTGATTCGGGTTCGCTGCTGCTGTCCAATGATCTGGCGATGGGCGAATCGCTACTGTCGTTGGGTGAAGATAGTGACGACATGGTGCTGGGTGCGCCGAGTGGGTTGGGAAGCGATGTCTCCCTGGATCCCAAGGGCAGCGGAATCAATATTGGCAAGCCATCGGAAAGTGGGCTGTCGCTGGAAGAACCGCTGGAGCTGGGTGGTTCGCAGATGGAATCGTTGGAGTTGCCGGAGGATGAAGAGTTCGTCTCGTTAGGCGATGCGGCGAGCGATCCAGACTCCGCGACGATGCTCAAGGCGGACGAGGAGTTTGCCCTGGGACCGCAGATGATGGGCATGGGCGACGACTCCTCCGACAGCGGTTCGCAGGTGATCGAACTCACCGACTCCGAAACGTTTGAAGACAGTGCGGGCACAGTGATTGGACCGTCGGACATGCTGGGGATGGGAGGTGGTTTTCAGGCGGCAGGCGCGGGCCTGGCAGTCGGTGCGGGCATGGTAGCCATGGGTGGTGCCGCTGGCGGTCAACCTCAAGCAACATTACCAGCAGCTGCGGTGGAAGCTCCCTACTCCGTCTGGAATGTGATCGGTCTGTTGTGCGTCGTCATGGTGATGGCACTCACCGGAGTGCTCATGGTTGACGTGCTGCGCAACATGTGGGCCTTTGACGCCCCGTACAGTGTTAGCTCCTCCATCATGGATTCGCTCATCGAGGCGCTGAAGCTCTAAGAATTACGGTACCTGTGGGCGAAAGGAGTCGCCGAGATGACGCGGGGTCGCACCCAGTCCGAGATCTTCCAACCAGTCGAGTCCGATTTCGGTCGGTTGGCGGCGGCGCGCCAGCTGCCGAACGTCCTGCGGGTTGTGGCGGTACTGGGAAGCCTGCTGCTGGTCAGCGGCTGTGCACTCACGGACAAGACGCAACTGGCTGAGTGCCAGGACGAGAAGCGCCAGCTCCTGAGCCGAGTGGTGGACGAACAGCGCCGCTCGGAATCGCTGCAAGGCGAGCTGAAAGTCTCGAATCAACGATTGGCGGAGGCTGAGAAACAGCTCGCCCGCTCTTTCGGTACGCGCGGCAGTTCGCCGCTACTCGCCAGCGGCGATTTATCCGGTCCCGTCGGCACGGGGTATCGCACGGCCGAATCCAGTCGCTCGAGCGATGGAGGAGGGGAGCGAACCGGTCCGGTCACCAACGATCCTTCCATCACGCGCCAGGTGCAGCTGGGGGCACCCCGTGACGTGCGTTCCTGGAATGGCGGCAGTGGGCTAAGTGGCAGCGTGCTAAGTGGCGGTGGTAGTGTGCCGAGTGGCGAAGGTGCGAGCGGCAGTGGGTTTGGCGGCGGCGGTGCCAGCGGCGGGCCTGGAGTTGGTGCGGGTAATGAAGCGGGCCAGCGAGACGGGACGGGGCTGGAAATCGTGGGGCCGCAAAATAGTGGTGGCCCGTCGGGATGGTTGCCCCGTAGCGTGCCGCGGCAACCCGCTCGCAATCCGTAACCACTATCTCTCGGGACGGGATTCTTTCTATAATCCAGCTTGGTCAACTTCGGTCGCACGGCGATCGTGCCAATGTTATTGTCTCATTGGACGTTGCGGTGACCAGGATGGCTCCAACCCGTTGGTTCCCACCTTGAGAGTTATGCATGGCTGGCCTGCGCGGAACGACTCGTCGTCCCAATGAACTGATCCAATTGTCTCGGGAGCGGCTTCTGGCGGTAATCCTGCCAGTCTTTCTGCTGCCCTTGGTCTCCGCCTGCAGTCGTCCCGCTGAGATTCGCCGTTATCAAGTTGAAAAGCCACCGCATCGCCTGCTGGCGGCGATGGTTACGCAGGACAAGAACGCGTGGTTCTTCAAGCTGTCGGGGCCGCGTGTGGAAGTGAGCGAACGGACGGCTGAATTTCAGCAATTCTTGGAGAGTCTGCGATTTGGCGAGGGCGAGGAGTCGACTCCGCAGTGGGATCTGCCGACCGGCTGGACTCAACTTCCTGGCAACGAACAGCGCTTTGCGACGATTCAGATTCCCGCTGAACCAAAACCGCTGGAACTTTCAGTTACCCGTTTGCCTGTCCCGCCCGTGGCATCGGCCGAAAGTTATCAGCTGCAGAACATCAATCGTTGGCGACAACAGATGCGACTCGGCATCATCATGGCCGAGGAACTAGCAAACGAGACCAGCCGCGCGACCAGCAAGACGGGGTTGCCAATTACCTGGGTGAACTATGTGGGGACGATGTCGGAGCCGTCGGCGGCTGCGAAGGAAATGATGGGGCGCCGCGGCCTGGGTGGTGAAGGACCTTTTGCAGGTTCACCCGGATCAATTCCCGGCGTGCCGGGCGCGGGTCCGCCTGGCTCAGGTACAGCTGGCTCCATCCCAGGTGCTGCGGCAGGTGCCGGCACGACGGGTGGTGAGCCCTTGCCGTTCACGCATACTGCGCCTGCCGAGTGGCAGGTGATGCCTGCGGGCGGCATTCGCCGACTTTCGTTCCGAGCAAGTTCGGGCGGTGCCGCGGGAATCACCGAGATCACGGTGACGAATTTGCCGGCGGAAGCCAACGATTTACTCGCCAACGTCAATCGCTGGCGTGGGCAGGTACAGTTGCCCCCGTGGTCGCCCGTGGAGCTGCAGAAATTGGCTCAGTCGGTCCCGATGGGCGGAGTCGAAGGCACGTATGTCGAGCTTCTTGGTGACGGTTCTAAACCGAACGAAAAAGCGGTGCTCGGCGTGATCGCGGTCCATGATACGCAAGCTTGGTTTTTTAAACTCACCGGACCTCGTGAGACTGCCATCAGCGAGAAGGCTCGGTTTGAGGCCTTCGTTAAGTCGGTGAAGTTTCCCGGTAAATGATCGTCAAGGACAGGAGTTACGGCGATGGCAACTGGACAGATTCCCTCGCGGCCCTTTGGCGACATGTCAGTCGATCGAAACGGATCAGCTGCGGCTCGTGGTTTTCTAGCAACGCTGGCACAGCCGCTGGCATCGCTGAAACTGACGGTTGGGCTGCTGGCCGCCAGCATCTTTATTGTCTTCGTCGGCACGCTGGCGCAGGTCGATCAAGACATGTGGGCGGTGATGGACGACTACTTTGATTCCTGGGTGGCGAAGGTGCCACTGCAGGTTTTCTTCCCGCGTTCCTGGTTTCCGGCCTATCAGAACATTCCGGGTTGGTTTCCGTTTTTTGGCGGCAAGGCCATCGGCTGCCTGATGATGCTCAACTTGGTCGCCGCGCATGCACTGCGTTTCCAAGCGCGAGCTCGGGGCCAGCGTTTGCTCTGGGGACTAGTGACACTGGCGGTGGGAATTTTTATCACGACCCTGGTGGTGATTAGCGGCCAGAGTCGTGGTGGCTTGCAAGGGAAGCCGCCCTTGGAATGGACGACGCTCTGGAATCTCGTGCGTTTCAGTTTGGTACTGTCCGCGGGTGCGTGTATCTACGGCTTGAAAAAACTGGATCTCAGCCGCCGCTCGGAACGACTCCTCCTGTGGTCGACACTCGCACTTTTGCTCTTCACCTTACTGGTGCTGTTTTGGCCTGGAGCCAATCTTTATCTAGGTGATGCTGGCATGCGCATCCTTTGGCAACTCATGCAAGGCACGTTCGCGGGCTGTGTGCTCTTGGCCGGCTGCTATCTGATTTTTGAAAAGCGCGCGGGTGTGGTCTTGCTGCACTCTGGCATCGGCCTGTTGATGGTGGGGCAGTTGCTGGTGAGTTTGTTTGCGGTGGAAGAACGGATGTCAGTTCGCGAGGGTGAAGCGACGAACTTCGTGCAGGACATTCGCGGAGTGGAAATTGCGGTCTTGGAAACATCGACGAGTGACCGCGACCAGGTGGTCGCCATTCCGATTACGGAAAAGGGTAAAGAGACCGCTTATGCTCCGGTCGCCGCCCAAACCATGCTCGGCCAGGAACAAATGCAACCGGCGCGGAAGGTAACGACTGCCGAATCGGGATTGCCGTTCGAAATTGAGGTCGTGAAGTTCTTGAAGAACTCGAGTGGCCTGCGTGATGTGAAAGCGGATGAAGAGAATCTGGCGACCAAAGGTGTCGGCTTGTCACTCGCCGTGGACGAGATGCGTGGCAGTAGTGGTGCCAGCTCCGATAGTCGAGTTGATGTTGGGGCGGCCTATGTGCGTTTGACGGAAGCCGAATCGGGGAAGGATCTCGGAACTTACCTGCTCTCGCAGGTACTCACCGAGCAAAACCATGTGGAGAAGCTTACGGTGGGTGAGCGGAGCTTTGAGTTGTCGCTGCGTTTCAAGCGGCAATACAAGCCTTACACCATCGCACTCAAAGATGTTCGCAAGGATGACTATCCAGGTACGTCGATCCCGAAAAACTATTCGTCGGATATTCGGCTCAGTGATCCGCAGCGCGAGTTTGACGATGAGATCCACATTCGTATGAACGAGCCACTGCGCTACGCGGGTGAGACGTTTTATCAGAGTGGCTATCGCATGGACCGTGATGGAGTCGAGGTGACGGATCTGCAGGTTGTCACGAATACCGGCTGGATGATTCCGTATGTCGCGTGTGCGCTAGTTGGCGTGGCGATGACATTCCACTTCCTGCAAGTTCTGTTGCGCTTTATCAATCGGCTATCGCCCAATTCCACATCCGCTGCGACCTCGGCAGGATCACCCGCGGTGGGAGCGGTGACTAGTCAAGATTCACCGACGGGCAAAGGAATGGTGAGCCCTGGGTTCGATTTATCGACGGTCTTGAATGGGCTGCAGATTTCGCCTGCGCGCTTGCTTGTACCCGCCCTCACCGGCATCTTCCTGCTGGTGCTATACGGTTATGCGGCTCGTACGCCCAAGCCTGCCGATGATGGTTTTGACCTCTATGCGTTTGGCCAGTTACCGGTACTGGAAAAAGGTCGCGTGAAACCGCTCGACACGCTGGCACGCAACACGCTCCGTTCGGTCGCCAATCGCGAAACATTCAAAGATCAAAAGGGAAAAACGCAGCCGGCCATTCGCTGGTTCTTGGACTTTGTCACGGATCGTGAAGATCCTCGTGGCTTGGAAAAAGATGGTCGCCCCTTGGTGTTGGCAGACGAGTATGAGGTGTTTCGGATCGAGAATGATGACGTCATGAATCTGTTGGGATTGGAACGCCGTCCCTCCTTACGATTCTCGGTCAATGAGTTGAGTAAGAAGATTCAGGAGTTTGAGAAACAGGTAGAGAATGCTCGGCAGCGGGGTGAAAAGAAGGCGGAGACGCTGAGTCCGTATGAGCGGAAGCTGATCGAGCTTGATCAGCGAATTCGCGCTTACACGCTCGTGAAGTTTGCTTTTTCGCCAGTCGTCCTGCCACCGTTCCCGACCGAACAAGAGTTTGCTAAGGATCCGGAGCGTGCGAAGCAGCTCCAGGATGCCATTCGGCGACGCATGATGACGATTCCCGACCGTGATAAGGAACTCGCTCGGATGCAACCGCCGCTGGCCGTCCCGCCGCTTGGTGCGAGCGTCAAGGAGCAAGAGGAGCCAGCGAAGGATTGGCTGCCTTATGCCACGGCGGCGAATCGAGCGACGCTGGAGCGTATGCTGCTGAAGCGCGATCCCGCGAATTCCGCTGCCGCTTCGCTCGAAAAGATCTTCTCCGCGTACGCTCGCAATGACCATCGCGAGTTTAATGCGGCAGTGAGGGAGTATCGGACTCAGTTAAAGCGTGAGCGACCAATCGAATACTCAGCGGCGAAGGTATCGACGGAGTCATGGATGAATCAGTTCGCGCCGTTCTTTTATTCCACCTACATTTACGTGTTGGCACTGGTCGTGACAGGACTCGCTTGGCTATTTTGGATTTTCGGTAAACAGCGACTGTTTAATCAAACAGCGTTCTGGATGATTCTGATTACGTTTGTCGTGCACACGTTGGCGCTGGCACTGCGAGTGTATATTTCAGGCCGGCCGCCCGTGACGAATTTATATTCGTCCGCGATTTTCATCGGCTGGGCTTGTGTCGTCTTTGGTTTAGTTATCGAAGTGATTTTTAAACTCGGCATCGGCAACGCAATTGCCAGTGTGTCAGGATTCTCCACGCTGCTCATCGCCGACAAATTAGCGATGGATGGCGATACGATGGCCGTGATGCAGGCAGTTTTAGACACTCAGTTCTGGCTCTCCACGCATGTCATCTGCATCACGCTGGGTTACGCCGCGACCTTTGTGGCTGGGTTACTAGGAGTGGTCTACGTACTGGCGGCGGTCTTCACGAATGTGCTGGATCGTAAGCTGAGTGATGTGATGAGTGACGGAAGTTCGGAGGGTTCCACAGCTGCCACGAAAACCGCTGCCACGAAAACAGCGGCCCACAACTCCCGATCAAAGTCGACTGCCACTGCAGGGCCAGCCGCACAGGTCGTTCAGGCTCGGGAGGGTAAGCTGAAGACTGCCGACATCATCGCCCTGGCGTCCGCAGCTCCCGCCACCGCTCGACCAGCCGGCATGCAAGCGAACACGATCGGCAAGTCGCTCGCGACGATGACGTACGGAGTGATGTGTTTTGCGATTCTTTTCAGCTTCATCGGCACCGTGCTCGGCGGGCTATGGGCCGACGATTCCTGGGGTCGATTCTGGGGCTGGGATCCAAAGGAAAATGGCGCTCTCATCATCGTGCTCTGGAATGCACTCGTGCTGCACGTACGTTGGGACCGGATGGTGGGTGATCGAGGATTTGCGATTCTGTCGGTCGTGGGCAACGTCGTCACGGCCTGGTCGTGGTTCGGCGTGAATGAACTGGGCGTGGGCCTGCACAGCTACGGGTTCACCGAAGGCGTGCTGCGAAACCTCGGCTTGTTCGTGCTCTCGCAACTCCTCATCGTCATCGTCGGACTGATCCCGCTGAGCAAGTATCGCAGCAGGGTAGAAACCGGGAGCTTGAATCACGCCTGATCCGCCATTCACGCCTCTGCGCCTCCGCGTCACCGTGGGCAACAAACGGTGTCACTGTATGCAGTCGACCGAGTCCCGGTGCAAGCGACCGAGTCCCGGTGCCACAAACCGAGTCTCCACAAGCTGCCATCGTTACTTGTGGCGGGCCGCGCGGCGACGATCTTGAATGAGATCAACGAGCCACCACTGGGCAAGCGATACGATGACCGGCAAAACAAAGAGCAAGCTTTGTTGTAGTTTGGGATAGCCGATCAGGAATGGCAGGCGAGCGACCACCAGCGGGAAGCACTCGGTGATCCAAACGCTGTTGATGAGAATCAGTCCACAGGTGACAATCCCGAGGAACAGCATGCCGAGGCAGCCGTGATTGGTGAGACGGCGGTGCGAGGACTGAGCACTCATCATGGGTAGGTTGGTTGCCGAGTGGCTTCTGAATCGATTCCAATATCGAACCGCTGGCAGTATGACTCCCCATTGCGGTGGACGGAAGATGTCGAGCGGCGTGATGGGTAATGAAACAATACTAATAACAACTACGATGAAATCAGGTGGTCGGAATGCAAAGCAACGGGATTGAAAAGTTGGTGAGGGATCGTGGGCGAGTGGTCTGGATGGGCGTGATTCTGCTGGCTGGCTGGCTCTGCGTCGGTGGTTCAGCGGTCGCTCAACAACGCGTGCTGCTCCAGGGCGATCAGCGGCTGGCGATCGTCGATCGAGACGGAAGAATTGAATGGGAGATGCCCTGGGCAGGTATTCACGACATCTGGGTGCTCGGCAATGGCCATATCCTGGTGCAACAAGGTGCCGCACAAGTGGCCGAGATCGATCCCAAGACCAAACAAGTGGTATGGAAATACGATTCCGCTAAACAAAATGGTAATGCCGGAAAACGAGTGGAAGTACATGCGTTCCAGCCACTGGACGATGAACGCCTGATGATCGCCGAGTCAGGACCGGCGCGAATCATTGAGATCAATCGAGCGGGCGAATTGCTGCGAGAAATAAAACTCGTCGTAAAAAATCCTAACGCCCACACCGACACTCGACTGGCCCGAAAACTGCCCAGCGGCAATTATCTCGTCTGTCACGAGGGCGATGGCACGGTGCGTGAGTACAGCGGGAAGACGGGAGCCGTGGAATGGGAATATGAGGTGCCACTGTTTGGTCGGCAACCGAAGGGCGGTCATGGACCGGAAGCATTCGGTAATAAATGTTTCGCCGCCGTTCGACTGGCGAGCGGGAATACACTGATCGCGACGGGCAATGGACACAGCGTGATCGAAGTAACACCAGATAAGCAGGTCGTGTGGAAGATCGAACAAAAGGACTTACCTGGCATCGTGCTTGCCTGGGTGACGACCTTGGAAGTGCTGCCCAGTGGAAACTACCTGATCGGCAACTGCCACGCTGGTCCCGGTCAGCCGCTGCTCATCGAAGTCGAACCAAAGTCCAAACGGGTCGTCTGGAAACTCGATCGACATCAGGATTTTGGCAATAACGTCTCCAATTCCTGGGCACTACTCGACCAAGGTCAAGCGCGGCGCTGATGAGTGGGGCCGGAAATGCAAGTTGAATCGAAGTTATTCAAGTGAGAGGATGTCGATATGGTACGAGTGGGAATTGCAGGCATTGGGTTCATGGGCTGGATTCATTACCTGGCCTACAAACAGGTGCCGTCCGTGAAGCTGACGGCGATCGCGACGCGCGATCCAAAAAAGCTGGCGGGTGATTGGCGGGGGATTCAGGGCAACTTCGGGCCGCCCGGTGAACAAGTAAATCTGGACGGGATCGCTAAACACGAAGAACTCGACGACCTCATCGCAGATCCCAACGTCGATCTCATCGACCTCTGCCTGCCACCCGATTTGCACTGCGAGGCGACCATTCGAGCACTCGAGGCGGGTAAGCATGTGTTCGTCGAGAAGCCGATGGCGCTGACGGCCGCTGAATGCCAGCGCATGGTTGCCGCCGCTCAGCGCACCGGAAAACAAGTACTCGTCGGCCAAGTGTTGCCGTTTTTTCCCGAGTATGCATACGCTCGCCAAGTGATCGCCAGTGGCCAGTACGGCGCACTCTTAGGTGGCTCATTCAAACGAATTATCTCCGATCCGCTCTGGCTGAAAGACTTCTACGATCCACTCCGAGTGGGCGGGCCACTCGTGGACCTCCATGTCCACGACGCTCATTTCATTCGCTTCCTCTTCGGGATGCCAACGGCAGTGATGTCGCAGGGACGAATGCGCGGGGAAGTCGTCGAATTCTGTAACACCTTGTTTCAATTCGCGGACCCGCGGTTGGTGGTGAGTGCCAGTTCGGGAGTGATCAACCAGCAAGGCCGGTCATTCACTCACGGATTTGAAATTCACCTCGAACGCGCCACGCTCAGCTTTGAACTCGCCTGGGTGGCCGGTGAATCAAAACCTCGCGTCCTCCCGCTCACCTTGTTTGATGACTCGGGGAAGGCCGTGACCGTGGATTTAGGAGAAGCGGGACCGATCGATGCATTTCAGCTCGAGATACAAGAAGTGGTGAAGTCGCTCGAAAGCGGCACACCGTCACCCATTCTGGGAGGCGACTTAGCCTGCGATGCCGTCGTGCTCTGCCACAAACAAACCGAATCCGTGCTCCGCGGCGGCCAACCCATCCCCGTGTCTCCCGCTGATTTTTGAAAACATATCAAAAAGTATTGATTGAAATGGCCGATGAACGTATAACGGCGGTCTGCGTTGGGTGCTTAGCGGTCGTCTGTGTCGGCTTGGTTAAACTGTTGGATTTGGAGTCCAGCCCATAAGGTACAAGTTATGCTCGAAGTCATGAATCGTGGTGTCGGCCGGTACTGTGACGGACAATCGCGCCGTCAGTTCTTGAAGATTGGGGCTCTGGGGATCGGTGGTTTGACGTTAGCGGATTTGCTGCGAGCGGACGCTCGAGCGGCTTCGCCTGCGAAGCACAAGGCGGTGATCAACATTCATCTAGGTGGTGGCCCATCGCATCAGGACATGTTCGATCTTAAGCCGGAAGCGCCGGTGGAGTTCCGCGGGGAATTCAACCCGATCAAGACGAACGTCTCGGGAATCGAGATTTGCGAACATATGCCGCTGTTAGCCGGCATGGCGGATCGTTTTGCGGTGATTCGCTCATTGACGGGGATGTACGACGATCACAGCAATTTCCACACATCGACCGGATTTGGTCGCAATGATTTGCGAAATGTTGGTGGACGTCCGTCGCTGGGGAGCGTGGTGTCGAAGCTGCAGGGACCCTCTGCTAGCGGTGCTCCGCCGTTTGTCAGCTACAACATGGGCTATCCGGGTTTCCTGGGACCGGTTTACAAGCCGTATCAGCCGCAGGGTGGAGATTTGAAATTGGTTGGTGGGATGACCGCCGATCGTCTGGAATCGCGGACGAACTTGTTGTCGTCACTCGATCGCATTCGCCGGGACGTCGATGGCAGTGGTCAGATGAACGCCTTCGACTCCTTCACGCAGCGAGCGGTGGATGTGGTGACGAGTGGTCAAGTGGCGGACGCTTTGGACCTCAACAAAGAAGATGCCAAGGTGCGTGAGCGGTACGGCAAGGACGGCAATATGTTCTTGACGTCGCGCCGCTTGATTGAAGCGGGCGTGCGAGTGGTCACCTTTGATTGGGGTGGCTGGGATACGCACAGTGCCAACTTTACGTCGCTGAAGCAGCAGCTTCCGAAGCTGGATCGCGCGATGAGTGCGTTGCTGGGGGATCTGAAAGATCGCGGGTTGGATCAAGATGTGACCGTGGTGATGTGGGGTGAATTCGGTCGTACTCCCCGCGTGAACGCCTCGGCTGGTCGCGATCACTGGTCGCGAGTGGCGATGGGCTTCTTGGCCGGTGGCGGCATGAAGGTAGGTCAGGTGATTGGTGAATCAAGTCGCTATGCGGAAGAGGCGAAGGATCGACCAGTTCATCTGCAGGAAGTGTTTGCCACTCTCTATCACAACCTCGGCATTGATCATGCGACCAAGGTACTCGACCCGAACGGTCGTCCGCAGTACTTGGTTGATCATCGCTTGCCCATCCGTGAATTAGTGGGCTAAGAGTTCGAGTTGGTGGACAACGAAAAAACTCTTGATGCAGCGCGTGCCGATGCTTGGTCGATCTGGCGCGCGGGGGTGGCGGCGGTTGATGCCGCTCGTTTGGTACGAGCTCACTTGGCACTCGACTGGCATGCTGGCCAGCGAGTGATTCGGCTTGGCTCCGCGGACGCTCCGCGCGAACTCATCCCACTTTCCGAAATCGATCGCCTCGTGGTCATTGGAGCAGGCAAGGCGGGCGCTGGCATGGCCGCCGGTGCGGAAGAGGCCTTAAGGGAAGTGGCCGAGCAGGTACAACTGACCGGTTGGCTCAATGTGCCTGCCGACTGTGTGCGACCGCTGCGCTGGATCACACTCCATGCCGCTCGTCCCGCCGGCTTGAACGAACCGACGGAAGCGGGAGTGCAGGGCAGCGAGCGGATCCTGCAGCTCGTCGGCGAGCTGGGTCCGCGAGACCTGTGCGTAGCGCTGATTTCCGGTGGTGGCTCGGCACTCATGCCCGCTCCACTCGATGGTATCACGCTGGCTGATAAACAGCAGATCACCCGATTTTTGAGCGGGGCAGGAGCGAACATTCAGCAGCTCAATATCGTGAGACAGCGGCTCAGTCGAGTGAAAGGTGGCGGACTGGCACGGGCTTGTCGGGCGGGTCGGATGTGGTCGCTGATAATCTCGGACGTGCTCGGCGATCCACTCGACATCATCGCCTCCGGCGCGACAGTTCCCCGTCTGCATACAGCCAGCGAGGCACTCGAGATCTTAGAGCGGTTTGAGGCGACGAAGGCCGACGTTCCCGCTCAGGTCTGGCAGCTGCTCCGCGAGCAGCAACAAGCCGAGCAGCTAGCAGCCGAGCAGCGAGCAGGTTTGGAGGATCACGATTGGGTAACACCCAGTGGCTGTGTGGTGCGAAACCGAGTGATTGGGAATAACGCGGTGGCGGTAGCGGCGGCTGCTGAGGAAGCCCGCCGGCTCGGCTACCACGTAACCGCTCATTCCGCGACTGCTCTGGAAGGGCCAGCGGAGGAGATTGGGCGAGCTTTGGCTGAGCAACTGCGAGTGATGAGTGCCACGGGTCAGCGAGCGGTTTATGTTAGTGGTGGTGAGCCGGTGGTGCGTCTGGTGGCGGCCGCGAAGCGGGGTCGAGGTGGCCGCAATCAGCAACTGGTACTCGCCGCTGCGGCCGATGTGGAGAGCAATCCGCGAGTAGCGCCCTTAGCGCCTCAGGAACTTATGACTCACCGGGTCGACCCGCTCGAGTTGAGTTGTGGTGACTGGGTATTGCTGTCGGGTGGCACGGACGGGGAGGATGGCCCGACGGACGCAGCGGGTGCCTGGATGGATGCATCCATTCTGGAAGCCGCTCGGAAACTCGGCCTAAACTCCGCCGATTACCTCCGTCGCAATGACGCCTATCACTTTTTCGAGCCTCTGGGGGCACTCCTTAAGACCGGCCCCACTCACACGAACGTCTGCGATCTGCGTATTGTCGTGACCGCCGGTGGCAAGGCCAGTTAAGCGATCGGGTTCCTCCGATATCGCGGAGCGATGGCATTCACTAGCCAGGCGTGTAAACGCCTGGAACGCGTGCACCATGCCTCCAGCCTTCCCGCCTCCAGCCCCCAGCCTCCAGCCTTCCCGCCTCGAGCCTTCCCGCCTTCCGCCTTCCGCCTTCCTTGTGTTGATTCCTCGGCGCCGGGTCGATATATAAGAAAGGCTGGATGGAACGAACCTGCTGCGGATGATTCGTTTGCGGTTCGTTTGCCTGGTTGGTTGGTGGTGGCGAGTTCCGATGTTCGAGGTGTTCCATGAACGGTCGCAAGCAAACGTCAGCGGTGGTCCAAACGGGACTCGATCGGACCTGTGCGGAGTTTCGGCGGCGAGTGGCCGATCGGCGAGCGTTTTTGCGGGTGGGTGCTCTGGGTGCAACCGGGCTCAGCCTGTCCGAATTGCTTCGTCACGAAGCGGTTTTGGCCGCCAATGGCACTCAGCCGGCCCGAGAGAACTCGGTCATTATCCTGTGGATGCGAGGCGGGCCCAGTCACATCGACATGTGGGATCCCAAGCCCGATGCACCGGAAGAGTTCCGGGGGGAATTTGGCACGATCGATACGAGTGTGCCTGGGATTCAAGTGACCGACATGCTGCCGAAGACAGCGCAGATCATGCATAAGTGGTCGATCGTGCGCAGTTTAAATCATCACGATGCGGGGCATTCGACTGGCGATCAGATCTGTTTTACGGGCTATAACCCTGGTCCCAACCCGGATGAGAACATTCATCCTAGTTGTGGTTCGATTGTGGCTGAACAGTTAGGGGATCGCCGCCGGGATTTACCGGCTTATGTCATGATTCCCAAAATGGTGCCAGGCACTGGATCAGCCTATTTGGGCGTTTCGTACAAGCCGTTTGAAACCGGCGCCGATCCCGCTCAGCCTGGCCCGTTCCAGATGAAGAATTTTGCGATTGCCGAGGGGCTAACGGTCGATCGGCTAGGGGAGCGTCGTAATCTGCTGGGAGGCCTCGACAATATCCGTCGCGAGCTGGATAGTCGTGGCCAGATGGAAGCACTCGACCGATTTGGTCAGCGAGCCTGGGATATTCTGGCCTCCCCCGCCGCTCAGCGGGCCTTCGATCTGGATGCCGAATCGCCGGCACTGCGCGAGAAGTATGGCTTTATGCCGGCGTTCGATCCGGGTGCCGCCAATCGCTGTGGCGCGCCGGCTTGGAGTCAGCGAATGCTGCTTGCGCGACGCTTGGTGGAGGCGGGGGTACGGTTAGTGACTGTCGATTTACGTTGGTGGGACACGCATGTCTTGGGCTTCGACTCGCTGCGTCGTGGTTTCTTGCCGCGCTGGGATCAAGCTTACACGGCGTTAATCAACGATCTGGAAGAACGTGGCTTGCTGGAATCGACACTCGTCGTCGCCTGGGGCGAATTCGGTCGTACGCCGCGCGTTAACAAAGATGCTGGTCGCGATCACTACCCGAACGTATTTAGTGCGGCACTGGCGGGTGGTCGAGTGAAAGGTGGGCGAGTGCTGGGAGCCTCCGACAGCAACGGTGCCTTTCCTCGCGAGAATCCCAAACCGCCGCACGACGTACTGGCTACCATCTATCAGCATCTCGGCATCGACACTCGCAAGGCTTACTTGACCGCCTCCGGTCGTCCCGTGGCGGTCTTACCCCACGGCGAACCGCTCCGAGAACTATTCAGCTAGTGTCGTGCTGTCGTTAGCGGTGAGTGGTTAGCGGATTTCCGTTAGCGGTGAGTGGCAATGTCGATGGTACTGGTGTGACGAGCGACGGGGACGACGAAAATTTTGCCGTCCCCCATGCGTCCGGAGCGAGCCACTTCGACGATCCGCCGCACGATTTCATCCACTCGCGCGTCTTCCACCCAGAGCGAAATCTCGACTTTCGGCAGATAAGCCTGCGAATACTCGCCCTCCGAGTACTCATTGAGGTAGCTCTTTTGGCGCCCGAAGCCTTTCACTTCCTGGACACAAAGCGCTTCCAGGGGAGCTCGCTTGAGATTCTCGAGTACTTTTTCAGCAAGGAATGGGCGAACGATCGCGATTATTTGTTTCACAACGAGGTTCCCCAGTGGTGGTGCTGGTTGGCCACTAGCTGAAGAAATTCTCGCCGAACAGATCCACTTCCGGGTTGCTCTCCACTTCAATATCCCCGTTCACCTGGGTCATGCAAGCCAACCGCATGGTGTCTTCGTGACCGATGAAGGCGAGGCAGACGGGGACGGGATCGGGGAGGGGCACTTTGAAGCGAATTTTTTCACGCAGCGTCATCGGGTTGGTATTCTCCATCCCCTTCTTGATGAGCACTCGACAGGTCCCACAGGTGCCGCCCGTCAACCCCATCGACAGGTTGCTGCAGTTAATCACTTTGTTGACACCGGCACCAATTCCATTGACGCCGCAGTTCAAATTGATTCCGGCCTTCACCGCCTCGGCACGCAAATACGAACCGGCTGGAACTTCGATTTCCTTCTTCTCTTTGACGAATTTAATGATCGGCATGGGTAGAAGTTTCCTGTCCTGTGAGTTTCTGGCGGCAAATTGGCCTGACAAAACTAACTCAACTATCCTAGCCATCCCGCTCCCTGGCTTCCAGGGCGGTTCCCCTAAACCAGCAGGATTCGGGCGACCGTCATGTAAATAATGATCGCCAAAATGTCGCTCAAACCAGCCACAAATGGGTTGCTCATGAGGGCCGGATCTAACCCCAGTCTTTTAAACAGCATTGGCAGCAAAGATCCCAGCACCGAACCGGCCGTGACCACCATGACCAAGGTGATCGGGATGACGAGCATGCTGCGTACATGCCCATGTACTGCCGGTTCCTGAGCCGTCAGGATAAAGGCGACGACGAACCCGCAGACCGACAAAAACAGGCCCAGCAACAGGCCCACTATCAGCTCGCGCCGGATCACTCGAAACCAGTCCTGCAAGCGGACGTCATTCGTCGACAAGGCCGCAATAATCAGCGTTGCCGATTGATTCCCCGAATTCCCCCCACTACTCATCACCAGCGGGATGAACATGATGAGCCACGACCACTGCTCCAATCGCTGTTCGTACCACTTGAGTGCCGAGGCGGTGAACATGGCGGTAAAGAACAATACCACCAGCCACATGCCTCGCTTCCAGCTCAACGTAAGCAGCGACGTACGTAAGTAGGTCTCATCGAGTGGTGCGACGCCGGCCATCATCTGCACATCTTCCACCGCCTCTTTTCGCATCACGTCGATCACGTCGTCGTGCGTGATGATTCCCAGCATCCGCATGTTGTCATCAACTACAGGAATCGCCAGCAAGTCATAACGCGCTACTTTGCTGGCAACTTCTTCTTGATCCTCATTTACATTGGCGGTGATGAGTTCCGTTTCGACCAGATCACCCAGTCGCACCTCGGGCCGGCCAATCGCCGAGACCAGTTGCCGCGCCGATACCGCTCCGCGCAAATGGCCTTCATCGTCGACCACATAAATGTAGTAAATCGTTTCCAGATGCTCGGCTTGTGGACTGAGCTGAACGAGAGCATCGCGCACCGAAAGCGACTTGCTCAATCGCGCATACTCCGTGGTCATCATGGCCCCGGCGGTACCTTCCGGATAGGAACGCAGCCGCAAAATGTTGCGCCGCACTTCCGGCGTCAACATTGGCATCAACTCATCCACCACCTGCGGATCAACATCATGTAACAAATCCACTCGATCGTCCGCCGATAAGTCGGCGATGAGTGTCGCGATCTCATCACGCGATTGCTTCTGAAAGATCTCGACCTGTCGTTCATGGTCGAAGTAGGTAAAGATCTGCTCTCGCAGCAGTGGATCCGCGTGCCGCAGCACTCGCCATGCCTCGTCTGCCGTCAACCCTTCCATGAACTCTGCCACGCGCGCTGGATGCAGAGCGGTACAAAACTCGCGCAGCTCGGCCGTGTTGTCCTCCAACAGGTACTCGCGCAGTTCCGGCAGATAGAGCGTGTTGACCATGAATCAGCGATCCAGCAGCATTTCAATCTTCGTCGTGAACGGGCCTAGTTGACACTTGTCAGTTTTTCGTGATTGTTTCATCTAGATTCAGAATCGCACGTGCCGTTGCGATCCAGGCGGCCCGCACGACGACATCGCCCGCTCCGGGACCGGCCAGTGGCGCCGGATCAAGCTGCCCGCCGGCGAATCGCCCTCGCTGCTGCTCAAAAAATCGTAACACCAATTGCAGCTCCTCGGCGGTGGGCGGTCGAGTGATACAGCGGCGGAACAAACTGATGGCCCGTGCCGTATCATCCAGTGGCTCACGCAGCACGTCCGCGCCCAGTGCCTGTGCTGTCTCGAGGAATACCACGTCATTCATCAACGTGAGTGCTTGCAGGGGTGTGTTGGAAGATTCGCGTCGAGCCACGCATGCTTCGCCACTCGGAGCATCAAACGTGGTGAACATCGCATAGGGTGCTGTGCGCTTGGCGAACGTATACAAGCCACGCCGATAGCGATCACCACCAGTACTGGTCTGCCATGACAACTGCCCATAAGCACCCTCTGTCGTGACATTCGCTGGTTGTGGTGGAAAGACACTCGCACCACCTAGCCGCTGCGTCAGCAGTCCGCTCATGTGGAGCAATGAATCACGAATCAATTCCGCTTCCAATCGCGCGCGAGCCCCACGACTTAACAAATCGTTTTGCGGATCTTGAGCGAAACGCTCCGGCGTCACGCGTGATGACTGCCGATAGGTCGCGCTGGTCACGATCAGTCGGTCCATCCGCTTCAGCGACCAATTTTGCCGCGTGAGTTCAACAGCTAACCAGTCCAGGAGCTCCTGGTTGGTCGGCGATTCACCTTGGTAGCCAAAATCCTCCGTGGTGCGCACCAGACCGCGACCAAACAGTGCGGCCCAGCGTCGATTCATCGTCACACGCCCAACCAGCGGATTGTTCGCAGCGACCAGCCACCGCGCGAATGTCAGTCGATTCGGTTCCGTGTCGCTGGGGAGTGGTGGCAAGATCGACAAGCCACCCGGCGCAACGCGCTCCTTAGGCTGTAAAAACTCCCCACGATGATGCCGGAAAGTCGGTCGTGGATTCTCGGGCGGCCGTTCCTGCATGACCAGAGTGGTCGGGAATGCTGGCAATTGGCCTCGCAGTTGTTCGATGCGTTGTCGAGCCGATGCCAGTTCCGGTGCTGTGGCCACGAAGGCCTTCATCAGCACCGCTTCGTCCTCCTTCGTCCGCTCAGCCACCGGCAGCGCCAAAGCTTGCTCCACCGCCGGCGACAAACCGGACGCCTCCGCGCTCGGGTCCGTAGTGACCTCAATTCGTAGCCGACCCAGACCCGCCGCATAGTAGCGTTCGAAAAGCAGGCTGAGTGCCAGCGTGCCGGTTTCCGTCAGCGGCTCACGTAGCGTGAAAACCGCTGCATGCGATTTCCCTTGTCCCCCATTAATTGACCAGCCCGTCTGTTTGTTGTCATCAATCGCGGCGGCGGCTGTGTTACCACCGCTGGCGAAACTTTGAGTCGCCTTGGCAAAGGGATAGACCGTAAGGGCCGCCGCTGCATCATTTTTTCCCGCCGCTGCTGAACCAGCAGATAGGGGACCAGCGGACAACCGAATGTCGCTGAGGAAAAAATCGCCCACCGGCCCTTCATAATAGACGCGTCCTGGTCCGTACTTCGGCAGACGCTCATCCGGCAACGCCGTGACTCGAATCGCGGTGATCCCTCGCGGTACATTCTCAAAGGTCAATTCATAGCGATCGCTCTTCGACTGATCCCCACTGGCCAGAATCGAATGATCCGGCAGAACGGTGAGCAGTGGCAAGTTGCTGCGAGCGGTCGTCGGGCGAAGCGTTTGCCATTTCACCGCTCGCGCCGCTTGCTGTTCAGTCCACCGGCTGAAGCGCTCGCGCAGATGCTCCTGCCGTCGTTCGACCAGTGGGCGACCATCCCGATTCATCTGCCCGAACTGCAAGCGGAAACGACCAATCGTATGCTGACTCCCAAAATCCTGCTTGATGACGATCGTCCAGCGCGTAGGACCCGCGCTGGTGGTTGGCTGCTCAAACGTAAACGTCGCCGCTCGATTCTGATTCAATGGCTGTGTGGTGTTGTGGATTGCCCAGCCGGTCTTGGCATTCCCGTCAAACGCATGCGTGACCGGAAACATCTCCTGTTCGATATCCGCCGTCGCGGTCGCAATCTTGACGGGCTGAGGTGCATCGTTAGGAGCCGCATCTTTCGGGTTTCCTGCTTTCACCGCGCCCGGTGAAACTCGCAGGTCGAGTTCGGTGAGCACGAAATTGCCATGAGCGGTGCGTCCGGGACCGTTCTTACCAAGTGATGCGTGGGTAAGCGTTTCTAGTCGCAGCGCCGCGATCTCGCGTAGCTCTGTCTCAATTTCAATGGTGTAGGTGTCCGTGTCCGCGGCGGGGCCAGTGGCCAGATACGATCCATCTTCCTGCGGCTGTAACGTCGCACCACTCGCCGCCACCGCCTTCAGAACCTTCACGTTCGACCAGCGCCAATCGCCCGCCGGCGGAAACTGATTTGGCAGTTCTGCTTCCAACCGCTCGATTTCCTGAGTGAGCTGCTGCCGTCGTTCCAGTAACTCGGGACGACGCACTTCCAGTTCGGGTTCGTCCGCGTTATTCAGCATCGCGAATAATCCGTAGTACTCCGCATGAGGAATCGGATCAAATTTATGCGTATGACAGTGGGCACAGCCGAGCGTCAATCCCAGCCAGATCGTACCCGTCGTACTCACTCGATCAGTCATCGCATGGAAACGAAACTCAAGGGGATCGATGCCGCCTTCTTCATTAATCATCGTGTTGCGATGGAATCCGGTTGCGATCCGCTGAGTGTCACTGGCAGCCGGCAGCATATCCCCGGCTAGCTGCTCGATCGAAAACTGATCGAACGGCAAATCCGCATTCAGGGCCTGGATGACCCAGTCGCGATACGGCCAGATGGAGCGGGGTCGATCCTTCTCGTAGCCGTTGGTGTCGGCGTAGCGAGCCAGATCGAGCCAGCGCCGTGCCCAGCGTTCACCGTAGCTGGGGGATGCCAGCAAGCGATCGACCAACCGCTCGTAAGCATCCGGCTCCTGATCCGCGACAAAATCATCTGCCGCGGTGGGGGTGGGCGGTAACCCGAGCAGGTCGAGGTACAGGCGGCGGACGAGTGTGTAGCGGTCCGCGACCGGGTTCGGCGACCACTGGCGCTGTTCCAGTTTCGCCAGCACGTATGGGTCAAATGGGACCAGAGGCCACGGACGCTGCTGTACGGCGGGCGGTGCCGCTTGCT
This sequence comes from Pirellulaceae bacterium, assembly GCA_044235425.1. Classification (GTDB taxonomy): domain Bacteria; phylum Planctomycetota; class Planctomycetia; order Pirellulales; family Pirellulaceae; genus JBJSXJ01. The sequence continues at coordinate 52,541 of JBIIHW010000020.1, read as the reverse complement.
GGGGAGGCAAAAACGACCAATGCGGCTGGTAACGAGCACCCTCGGTGACCCATTGCCGCAAAATCGCCCGCTCCTCGTTCGTCAGTTTCTTCTTCGTGGCGGGCGGCGGCATCACTTGATCTTCATCCGGCGAGTCGATTCGCCGCAGGAGCTCGCTCGTGGCAGCCTGCCCCGGCACGATCGCTCGAGCCCCGGATTCAGCCGGGGCGACTGCCGCTTCGCGTTGATCGAGCCGCAAGCCGGCTTGCCGCTGTAAATCGTCCGGCCCATGACACTTGAAGCAATATTGCGCAAGAATCGGACGGACTTGGCGGCTGAAATCAATCTCCGCACCATGGCCCCCTGACGGGACTAGTCCCAGCAGTAGGCACGCGGGAAATAACCAGCCGGAACCGAGGGACACGATAAGCGATCGGCGTGGGGAAGGCATGATCAAAAGCTCCTGATATCCCCTGATCATACTCGGAGCAGGGCGAATTCGTCATGAGCCAGAGCGAACGGGCGCGGGAATCCCCCGCGGACGGTCCCTACAAAATTGGCTGCCGAACGTCCATTATTATGGCCGCTGGCCCAAGTCGACATAGCGAAGGCTGAATCAAGCGGCTATGCTGTTGAGCTATCGTTAAGCTACCCGTGTGTTCGTTGGCGACTTTCGCCAGCTCTGCGGGGGCCCTCGACCGACCATCATGCGACCAAACATCGCAAAGGATATTCCCTTGACTAGCCGCCCTAGCCCTGGCAACCACTTGACTTCGGAAGCCAAGGAATTGTTACTCGCCAGCAAGCGATTCGCTCACGAGCAGCGTTGGCGCAGTTGGTGGCACCTCGGCTCCACTCTCGTCGTCTTCGCCGCCCTCATCGCCGTCACTGCCACCACTTGGGCTCTGCCACTGCGCGTCCTGTCGAGCGTCGTGGCTGGTTTGGTACTGGTCAGGATCTTCATTCTCTACCACGACTTCCAGCACGGCTCGATTCTCGCCCGCTCGCCACTGGCCACCGCCATGATGTGGCTCTACGGACTCCTGGCACTCAACCCACCCAGCATCTGGAAGCGCTCGCACGATCACCATCATCGCAACAATTCCAAAATGTTTGGCGCGAGTATTGGTTCCTATCCCGTGATGACCACCGAAGCTTATGCGCAGGCGAGCCGCTGGCAACGGTTTGCTTATGCGGCGTCTCGTCATCCCATTACGATCGGCGCTGGCTACTTCACCATCTTCATGTACGGAATGTGTCTGCGCCCGTTCTTACTCAACCCGCTCCGACACTTTGATGCGCTGCTATCTCTGGTCGTGCATCTCGGGCTAGTCGCCTACCTCGCGACCATCGGTCCCGACATCGCGCTGCTGTCGGTCGTGTTACCGACCGCGATCGCCGCCACGCTCGGTGCCTATCTCTTCTACGCCCAGCACAACTATCCCACGGTGAAGATTCGCGATCGTAGTCAGTGGAGTTACGTGGATGCGGCACTGAATGCTTCGAGCTACATCGTGATGAGTCCTTGGATGCACTGGTTCACCGGCAATATCGGCTACCATCACGTCCACCATCTGAACGCTCGCATTCCGTTCTATCGCTTACCCGAGGCCATGGCCGCTTTGCCGTCTCTGCAGTCACCCGGTATTACGACGTTACTACCGAGCGATATTTGGGCCTGCTTCCGCCTGAAGTTATGGGATCGACGTCAAGATCGATTGATTAGTTTCGCGGAGGCACAGCCGATGATCGACGCCTTCGCCAGCGGTACCGCAGTGCTCGATCCCGACTTTGCCGAACGCGTGTTGAGTGAACTGCATAGCCACCAGGATGATGATGACGGCCACAGTGATGATGGCCACAGTGATGATGGCCACAGTGATGATGGCCACAGTGATGATGATGGCCGAGATGGGGAAGGTCATCATGATCAGCACCGCACCGGGCACGGCGAAGCTGCCTCGCGTGAGTTGGTTCAGCCGCGGGCAGGGGAAAGTGTGGTGGCTGCCGACCTGGTTGCCGCGGTGCAGCGGGAAATTCCGGTGGCGATGGTCACGGACGCGACGGCTGCTGCCTTTGAATTGCCAGCCCACGGAATTCCTGCCGTCATCAACACTCCCTAGTGTCTCAGGGCCAGTGTCATGCGAATCGCGATTGGCCAGCTCTGGCAAGAAACCAACACGCTCAATCCACTGCCCACTCGGCGCGAGAATTTTAATCAGTTTGGCGTAGTCCATGGCGCCGCCTTGATCGAGCAGATGGCGACGACGAATGAGCTGGGTGGGTTCATCCAGAGCTTGCGAGCATGGCCGGAAACTCCGGAGATTGTCGGACTGGTGCGTTTGCCCGCTTGGCCATCGGGCGCGGCCACGCCGGAGACGTTCGACTGGATCCTTGCCGAAATGGTGGCGGCCATTCGCGCGGCTGGGAGGGTTGATGGTGTGCTGCTGGCGCTGCACGGAGCAATGTCGGCTGTCGATCATCCCGATGTGGAGGGCGAAGTATTAGCGGCTGTCCGCGCCGCACTCGACGAAACTCATTCGCAGCACGTGCCTCTCGTCGCCACACTCGACCTGCACGCCAACGTCACTCGGAAAATGGTTGAGTCGGCCGACGCTCTCGTGCTCTTTCACACCGTGCCACACGTCGACGTATACGAAACGGGTGAACGGGGAGCAGCGTTGTTGCGTCGGATCCTGGTGGACGGATTTCGCCCGATCACCGCCTTTCAAAAAATTCCCTGCGTGTTGCCAGCCGAAAAAGCCAACACTCAATTGCCGACCGGTTTGAGCAGCGAGCTGCGCCGCGCCTGCCAAGCCCTGGAAGCTCGACCCGAATTCTTAACCGCCGGCATCGCCACCGTGCAGCCCTGGCTGGATATCCCCGAGTTCGGATCGGCTGTTCTGGTCACCACCGATCGACGGCTCGATGTCACCGGACAGCTGGCGGCTCAAACTGCCGCTCAGCTCGCCGATACACTCTGGCAGCGACGCACCGAGTATCTTCCTGAACTCGTTTCGATCGAAGAAGCTGTGGAGCGAGCCCATGCTAATCCGGCTGGTCTTACCGTGCTGAGCGATGCCGCCGATGCTACCACCTCGGGCGCACCTGGAGACAGCGTCTGGCTGCTGCAGGAATTACTCACCCGCAGTTGGAATCGCCCGGTCCTCGTAACACTCGTTGCCCCCGCGGTGGTGCAGCGAGCTCAACAGATCGGTGTTGGCCAGACGATGACGACCTCACTGGGTGGAGTTCGTGACACACAGTTCGGCACCTCGTTGGAACTGACGGTTGAGATCGAGCGACTGCTGGAGGCGCGATTTGTTTTGAATGGTCATCTTGGTAAGAACCTGCCGATCGACATGGGCCCGACTGCTGTTTTGCGCCATGGGCAAGTGCGGGTCATTGTGACGACGATGAGCGGTCCGCATTTTGCGCCGGAGCTGTTTCAGACCGCGGGTTTCGATCCCTTCGCCGCTGCGGTGGTGGTGGCCAAAAGTCCGTGTGGTTTTCGCGCTGTTTATGCTGATCGCGCGGCACAAATTTTTAGTGTGCGAGCACCCGGTTGTGCTCCCAGTGATTTCTGGAATTACCGCTTCGAGCAGATTCCGCGACCACTCTGGCCGTGGGATGAGATACCTCAGTGGCAGTCGGCGCCTGAATGTTTCTTTCCGACCTTCTGACGTCGGCTTCCAAGGCACAAGACCATAGACGAGTTCCCCATGAACACCACCTCCACCCAAATCGAACATGGCAAGCTTGTCGGCTCCCAGGCCACTCGGCCTTTGTTCCTGGGCGTGGACGTCGGTGGCACGAATATCAAGCTGGGCCTGGTGGATGATCTCGGGCGGTTCCTCGGCAAAACTTCGCTGCCCACCTGGGCTGACCGCAGCCCCGACGAAACGTTGCCACGCGTGGCTCGAGTGACGCAAGAACTGATCGCTGGTTGTCAGGTCTCGTTCGCGGATGTGGTCGCCGTGGGACTGGGCACGCCGGGAACCATGGATATTTCCGCAGGACTCATCTTTGATCCACCCAATCTGCCGGGCTGGCATCATTATCCCATTCGCCAGCGACTGTCGGAAACCTTGCAGCGGCCAGTTTGGTTCGCCAACGATGCCAACGCGGCGGCATTTGGCGAGTGCTGGATGGGGAGCGGACGGCAATTCCATAGCATCGTCCTGCTGACGCTGGGTACTGGTGTGGGTGGAGGCATCATCATTGGCGATCTGTCGGTGGATGGTGAAAACAGTTGCGGCAGCGAATGTGGACATATCACGATCGACTATCACGATTACGCGCGACTGTGCGGCTGTGGCCAACCCGGTCACCTGGAAGCCTACGCCAGTGCTACCGCAGTCGTAAAACGAGCTCATGAGGCACTCGCGAAACACTCCAACCGCGAGCAGTTTGATGGCGATCCGACTGCGAGCGAGCTGGCACGACGAGTCGCTGCTGGAGAAAAAGTCACGCCCCTCCTCATCAGCCAACTTGCATCCGCCGGTGATGAATTCTGTCATCAATTAGTGCTGAACACCGCTCGCTATCTGGGAATCGGTATTACATCCCTGATGCACACGATTGATCCCGGAGCGGTGATTTTGGGTGGAGCGATGAATTTTGGAGGCCACGATACCGTTCTAGGAAAGGAATTTCTCGAACGGATTCGAGCCGAAGTACGTCGGCGGGCCTTTCCCATTTTGGCCGAGAAAACTACGATCGACTTTGCGACACTTGGTTCCGATGCCGGTTTCATCGGCGCGGCCGGGATCGCACGAGCCGGTTGGCGTAAAACCAACTAACGCTTTTTTTCCCTCCGTCGTTACCCAGGATCCCCATGTCCATCGACTGCCAGCATATTCGCAACTTCTGCATCGTGGCCCACATCGATCACGGCAAAAGCACGCTCGCCGATCGCTTGCTGGAATTTACCGGCACGGTGGACAAGCGCGAGCTTAAAGATCAGATGCTGGACGATATGGAACTCGAACGGCAACGCGGCATCACCATCAAAGCGCGTGCCGTCCGCATGCAATACGACTTCAAAGGGGAAACGTACGAACTAAATCTGATCGACACTCCGGGCCACGTCGATTTTCATTACGAAGTCTCGCGCTCGCTCGCCTGTTGCGAAGGCGCGCTCCTCCTGGTCGATGCCTTTCAAGGTGTTGAAGCCCAAACAGTAGCCAACGCCTACGCCGCCATGGATGCTGGTCTGTCGATCGTGCCGGTCATCAACAAAATCGACTTGAAGCACGCGCGAGTCGATGAAGTGGTGACCGAAATGGAACAGACTTTGATGGTCGAACCAAGCCATATTGTAAAAGCGAGTGCCAAGGCGGGCATCGGTATTCAGGAACTGCTTCAGGCAGTGATCGAACGAGTCCCACCTCCCCAAGGTGATCCGCAAGGAAAACTGCAAGCGATGGTGTTCGATTCGCACTACGATGATTACCGCGGAGCGATCATCTATGTGCGCATGATGAATGGCACCGTGAAGAAGGGCCAAAAAGTTCGACTGCTCAGCACCGGTACCTCGCATGAAGTAGTGGAACTGGGTCAGTTCGTGCCGCAGCAGCGAGGCTGCGAATCGTTGCAGGCCGGACAAGTTGGTTACCTGATCTGTAATATCAAGTCACTCGATCTGGTTCATATCGGTGATACCGTCACCGTCCCGGGTGAAAACGCCGCCCCTCCACTCGAAGGTTACAAAGCTCCCAAACGCATGGTCTACTGCGGACTCTATCCGTCCGACGGTCAAGATTTCGAAGAGCTGCGCGACGCGCTGGAAAAACTGGCGATCAATGATCCCAGTTTCGAGTTTGAACCGGAGACGAGTGAGGCACTCGGATTCGGTTTTCGCTGCGGCTTCCTCGGACTGCTGCACATGGAAATCGTCCAGCAACGACTCGAACAAGAATCCGACATCGATCTCGTTCAGACCGCTCCCAACGTCACGTATGAAATCCTGAAACGCAGTGGAGAAGTGGTTGAAATCCATCGCCCGCAAGAGGTTCCCGATTCGGGCTCCATCGAAGACTTCCGGCAACCGATTGTGAAGGTCAGCTTGATCGTGCCCAGTGAATACATCGGCACCGTGATGAAGCTCTGTCAGGATCGGCGTGGAGTGCAGCAAAGTATCGAGCATTTATCAACCAGTCGGGCGATGCTCGTTTATCACTTGCCTCTCGCGGAAGTGATTTACGACTTGCACGATAAACTGAAGAGCTCCACGCGCGGCTACGGCACCATGGATTATGAAGTGATCGGCTATGAATCGGCCGATCTGGTGCGTATGGACATTTTGGTGAATGGTAAACGAGTCGATGCACTCAGCGTTATCTGTGATCGCCGTGACGCTGATCGACGCGGTCGCGCAGTCTGTAAGCGATTGAAGGCGGAAATTGAACGACACATGTTCGAGGTGGCCGTGCAGGCTGCCATTGGTTCGCGCATTTTGGCACGCGAAACGGTGCCCGCCATGCGGAAGAACGTGACTGCGAAATGCTACGGCGGTGATATCACTCGCAAACGCAAACTGTGGGCCAAACAGCGCGAAGGTAAGAAGCGCATGAAGTCCATCGGCTCGGTCGATATTCCACAAAAAGCATTTCTGGCTGTGCTGGATACGGGCGAGGAGCGGTAAGGGCGCTGAGCTGGTTGGGATGTGGCAGGGCGCCACCCGGGATGACCTCCATGGCCAATTCACCCAACCCTCGTCGCACGTGGCGATATCTCACCGCCCCTGTCCTGTCGCTCGTGATTCTCTTGGCGGTCGCTTACCTCACGCGCGATCGCCAGATGCCGCTGAGTTCCTGGCTGCGACCATCATTGCCGACTAACAGCGATCCTGCGACACCAACGAGCGGTGGAGCTGATTCTCAACCTCCCACTTTGCCGGCGCTGGATTCCCTGCAGTACGCCGCAGGAGAAAATCCCCGAGTGGCGGGAGGCTCGATGTCGCCCACGCTGCGCGGAGCACGACAGGAGTTCACTTGCGTCGATTGCGGTTTTCCGGTGGTAATCGGACAGGAGCAACCGGTCGATTATTCCACCATCTGCCCCAATTGTGGGCATCCTAACTCAGAGCAAACCGGAGCTGTGTGGCAGCCAGGTGAGGCGGTTCGTATTCAGCCGCTGGAGGCGAACACGTCACTTGCTCGGGGCACCATCGTCGCCCTGCAGCAACCGGACGCTCCGGATCAGTGGGCCGTGAAACGCATCGTGGGACTGCCGGGCGAAGTGGTGGCGCTACGCAATGGTGACTGCTACATCGACGATCAGCTCTGGCGCCAGTCATGGGAGGATTTTCGTCGCTCGGCCATCCTGGTGCATGACGATCGCTTTCGCCCACCCGCGACTCGGAAACTTCCCGTACGCTGGACTGCGACCGAGAAGGTACAGCCGACGGAGGATGGCTATCAGTTTGCTGGTGACGAACCCGCGGCGGACTATCGTTGGCTGCGTTATCGTCATTTATGCTGCTATTTCGGGAACTGTCAGCGTGATCAAGAAGTACCGATTCGCGACGTCCAGCCACTGCATCAGGATGTTGGTCGACGGCTACAAATCGTGCGCGATCTGGGCTTCACCTGCCAAGTGCGAGCGGATTCAACGACCAGTCTGATGCTTGAGATCGACAACGGTCGTGAAGCTTTTCGCGGCGAAATCAGCTTTAGCCAGCGGCGCTTGAGCGGTTGGCGACAAGACGCAAAGTCTTGGCTGAAAATCACCGATCGCGAATGGAGCGGCTGGGAGCCGTCCGAGTGGCACGAGGTGGGAATGGCGCTGTGTGATCAACAGTGGCTGCTGGCGATCGATGGCCAGGTACTCGCGACGCTTCCGTATGAGCTGGCTACAGAAAAGGCCACAGAGAAGGCCACAGAGAAGGCCACAGAGAAGGCCACAGAGAAGGCCACAGAGAAGGCCACAGAGAAGGCCACAGAGAAGGCCACAGAGAAGGCCACAGAGAAGGCCACAAGTAGCACTTCGCGACCCTGTGCAGTGGGAGCGAAAGGCTTGGGACTGGTACAAGTGCGAGCGCTGCAGGTCTGGCGCGATCGTTATTGGTTACATCCCGATGGCACAGGAATACCGTGGCAGAAGAATCGTCCACTCGCCAACGACGAATACTTCGTGCTGGGCGATAATTCGGCCGTGTCAATTGATAGTCGTCACTGGCATCCCGGCAGTGTCACTCGAAAAACCTTACGCGGTACGGTTCACGTTATGATTGATGATCCTCGGAACAATCCATGAAGCGAATAACTACAGCGGATACCAATCCGGTATATGATCGAGTGGGACTGATCGGCATCGGATTGGTGGGTGCGGCGCTCGCCCAGCGCTGGCTGGAACGATCACAGCTGGTGATTGGAAACGATCTCTCGGCGGCTCAGCGCGCCACATTCCAGGCGCTGGGTGGGCAGGCGGTCGAGACGGCCAGCGAGGTTTTTCAGCGGTCACAGCTGGTTGTACTCAGCCTGCCCGATTCACAGGTGGTCGATGAGGTGCTTGCGGCATGCCGATCAGCCATTCAGCCTGGTACCTGGATCATCGATACCACCACAGGCGATCCAGCGGATACGGTACGGCGGGCGGCTGAGTTGGCGCGTGGTCAAGTGCGGTATGTCGATGCAACCCTTGTCGGCTCGAGTCAACAGATTAAGGACGGCACGGCGGTGATGCTGGTGGGAGGTGATGACACCGCGCGGCAGCGTTGTCACGAGTTGTTTGCGGCCAACGTTCGGGCCTGTTTTCTGGTTGGACCCTCTGGTGCCGCCGCGCGTATGAAACTGATTGTCAATCTCGTGCTGGGACTGCATCGAGCGGTCTTGGCCGAAGGTCTTGCCCTGGGAACAGCCTGTGGTTTTTCGCGCGAGCAAACATTGGCCGTGCTCCAAGCAACTTCCGCTTATTCCGCTGTGATGGATACGAAGGGGAAGAAGATGATCGCCCGAGATTACACGGGAGTGCAGGCTCGCTTGGCACAGCATGCCAAAGATGTCGCCTGTATTCGAGAGTTAGGCGACCGAGTTCAGCAGCCGTTGCCGCTAACCACCGTCCACCAGCAGCTCCTACAAAACGCCATCCAGCAAGGCTATGCCGAAGCCGACAACAGCGCCATTCTGGAAGCGTTTTTGAAGTAAGGAAAAATCGCGACACGCGATACCTGCCTGCCTGCATTTTTTTCACGCCTGAACGCCGCGGCGTGATCTATCCTCATCATGTCGTACCCCGGCCGATGAGCGAGTCATCTTCGCGCGCCCATCAGCAACGCTTGCCGAACGTCGAGTGTCGCGAACCAATCACGGGAATTTGGCTAGAGGATAGCTAATGGATTGCGGCGTTCTTCGAGAGTGCCACGAGTGACGCCGACGCGATTCATGGCTTGCAGTCGGCTCCATACTTCTCGTCCCGGTACTCGGCCGGCCAGTAGGTCGCTATACAAAGTCACGATCAGCTCTAATTGTTCCGCCGAATCATCCAGTAACTCCACCCGATAATTTCGCACTCCGCACTGCAGTAACTGCGGCACGATCTCCGCCGCGCTTTGGGGAGTGGCATTAAACAACGTGTTGCGGCAACCGATATCCGCTTTCAGGGGATGCTCCATTCCCAACCGATCCCGCAATTTCACCTCGTGTCGATCGCAAGGTCGGCCACAATTGGTCTTATTCGTACCCGGTGACAACATCGCACAGAAGACGCAATGCTCCATGTGAAACATTGGCATGTGCTGGTGCACGACCACCTCCAGCCACTCGGCTGGGACCGCTTGTACCAGATCTATCAGCTGTTCTCGATTGAGATCATACGACGGTGTAATGCGCTGCGGCTGAAGCTCATGGAGCAACTGAGCGGTGAGTTCGTTGGCGACATTCAGCGAAAAGTCGGCGACGATGGGTATCTGTTCTTGGCGAAAGAATAGCATGCCCGACAAATTGCGAGTGAGAATACCATCGGCCTGCATCTTTACGAGCAGGCGAAAGATGCCCATCTCATCCGGCTTCTGAATACGCGGCGTCGCTAAAAAAATCTCCGCTCCATGCTCACGAGCAACGGCTACGGCTTCGTGGTATTCCCGCGGGTCTTGGAAGTCGACATAGACCTGGCGCACCGACGTTCTCAGCAGCGCACGCAGTTGTGGCAGGGAGCGCGCGAGCACGCGCAGGGTCGGCATCACCGGAACCTTCGCGGCGCTCGAGTTCTCAGCGCGACTGGCGGACTGGATCGCTTGACGCAGCTCAGGCAGCAGCGGACGATCCGCCACTCGCCGTTGCCGTAACGTCACCACGGCCGCGTCCAGTTGCTCCACCAGAGCATGTCGCAGCTTACCGAGCACACTGAATGGTGCCATCGGCTGTCCGTCAATCTTGGTTTGCAAACCGCGTAGCTCATAATTCGTTCCACCCAGCCGACCAAACTGCTCGCGCAGCGTCGACTCGCTCAGGGCATGGCGAGTGGCCACGGCCAACGGCTGCTCCGATTCCACCGTCACACTCACTCCCAGCTCCGTGCGCGCGGTCACGCGGAGCGCTCGTCCCGCTGCAGCGATCACGAGTAGATCGAGCGGTTGTCGCCGAACGGGATCAGTGCCCGTAAACGAACGTCGCAGTCGACTGGTGAGCTCCGGATCATCATTCTTCCAGACTTTTTGTCCGATCGTGATTTCGTCAAAGTCGAGTGCACCGTGTGCAAAGGTGAGTTCGACGATGCCTCCGCGCTGCGGTTCGATCTCCGATCGTCCCTCGCGAAACACCTCGTAAACTCGTCCACCTTGCTCGTCGTCAACCGGTCGACCGCAATCGAACACCACTCCATCACCACGTTTGATGGACCCGCTGAGTCGCACTGCCACTCGGCCACGTCGACATCCCACCACCTCTCCCAGCGGCACTCCACGCTTCGACGAGCTGGTGCCGGGGACGAGTCGTTTGTGATGACAGCCCGCCAGCCAACCGGGTGAGAAGCCGCGCGAAAACGATAACTCCATCTCTTCAATCTGCTGCGGAGTGAATCGTACCGGCCGACCCGCTAAGGCCGTATCGATCGCCTCGCGATAATGGCGAGTAATATTGGCGACATATTCGGGAGTCTTTAACCGCCCCTCAATCTTCAGCGAACAGATTCCCGCGGCGAGCAGATCGGGGACTAATTCATAAGCGGCGAGATCCTGTGGACTGAGCAGATATTTCACATCCGCCGTATCGACCTCACGACCATCACACAGCAGGTCATAAGGTAGGCGGCAAGCCTGAGCACAATGGCCACGATTCGCACTCCGTCCACCCAGCGATTCGCTCGTCAAACATTGCCCCGAATAGGCGACGCACAAGGCACCATGCACGAACGCTTCAATCGGCGTGTCAGTTTGACGATGGATCTTCCCCATCTCGCGCAGCGAGAGCTCGCGGGCCAACACCACACGCTCGACACCCAGCGATGCGACGAAACGAATCCCTTCGGCGCTCGTCAGCGTCATTTGGGTGGACGCATGGATGGGCAGATCAGGAGTAATCGCCTGAATCAGCCGGATCATCCCTAGATCTTGCACCAGCACGGCATCGACCCCTGCTCGAGCCATGGTGGCGATAAGCTGCTCTGCCGCGGCCAGTTCACTGGTAAAAACCAGTGTGTTGAACGTCACATATCCGCGCACGCCGCGACGATGCAGAAAATCCATGATCGCCGGCAATTCCTCCGCCGAGAAATTGTGCGCTCGTACTCGTGCATTAAAACCCGCATCTAGTCCGAAATAGACGGCATCTGCGCCGTTTTCCACCGCCGCTCGCAAACAATCCCAATCACCAGCCGGCGCAAGCAGCTCCGGCCGCGTCCCATGATGAGCAGACGGGGGCCGTGACATCTCCGTAAATGTGTCGGCCGACGGATCGGGGGACTGATCGAGCAACATGTTCTTGGGCCGATCAGTCGAAGGCAACGATGCACTCACTACAGTGTCCAACCCTTACGATACTCCTTGTGAACCAGTTGCTGAGCGGCTGGTTCATTCGTCACTTTGAGATTCGCACTATCCCAGAGCAATTCCTTGCCACTGCGATAAGCGATAACGCCCAGCATGACGGCTTCCGTGAGAGCGCCAGCGTAGTCGAAGTTGGATGTCGTCGGACTGCCCGTCTTGATCGCCTCGACCCATTCCCGATGGTGTCCGATGGAATTGGGAATGAACGGTTCTGGAGCCTTAAAATCGACGAATTGATTTTGCGGCAAGAGTAACCGGCGTCCGTAGTCGGAGATCAGCATGCCTTTGTCGCCAATGAATAATTGACCACCGCCAAACTGCAGCGGCTTACCTTGAGCATCCTTCGTGTTGGCGAGGATTTGCTGCAGCTGAGGCGGCTGCTTGCCACTATCGTACCAGTGCAGTTTGACGGCCGGCATCGATTCGCGAGCCGGATAATCGTAATGCACAATGCACCACTCCGGAGCACTTACCGGGTCCACCGGTGGACCCTCGGCCACAATCTTCGTCGGAGCACGCAGCTTGAGTGCCCAGTGAGCAAGATCCATGTAGTGGCAGCCGAAGTCACCCAAGGCACCGGTTCCATAGTCCCAAAAGCGACGCCACTGAAATGGATGCACGCCTTCGCTATACGGTCGCTCGACCGCTGGTCCCAGCCAGAGATCCCAGTTGAGGTTTTTGGGAGCCGGCTTGCCAGTCGTGAATTTGCCGCCCGAGTATTGAGCATTCGCCCAGACATGCACTTCGGTCACCGCGCCGATCGCGCCGGACTGCACCAGCTCAACCACTCGCCGGTAGTTGTCACCCGCGTGAATCTGATTACCCATCTGCGTGGCCAGTTTGTTTTCGGCGGCGAGGCGCGCGAGAGTGCGCGCTTCGAAGATGGTGTGCGTGAGCGGCTTTTCGCAGTAAGTGGGTTTTTTCATGCGCAGCGCCATAGCCGCGGCGGGTGCGTGCGTATGGTCAGGTGTGCCCACGCAAACTGCATCAATCTTGTCGCCTTCCTTTTCCAGCATCACGCGGAAATCAGCATATTTGCGGACTCCCTTGTACAGGGCCGCTCCCTTTTCGAGCAAATCGGCATCGCAATCCGCGATCGCCACAATCTCCTGACTCGCTAATTCCCCGATGTTCGCACCCGCTCGCCCAGTCGCCCCGACCGCCGCAATGCGTAATCGCTCATTGGGAGACTTTGATTGAGCGGCCGTGAAGGACTGACCGTGAAAGCCGATCGTGAGTGCTCCCCCGAACAGAGCACCCTGCTTCAGAAAATCACGTCGATCAAGAGCGGGACGAGATCGTGGCATGCGAGCATTCTCCTGTGGGGCAAGATCGGTGAGTGGAAGGTGATCGAATTGCGTATCGTAGTCGACAACGCTTGCCGGGTGCTAGAGACGTCCATCGCCGTCGTGGCAGCGTTTTTTCGCAGAAGGAAAACCGTGAGAAAAAGTTGATAAACTATATTCTGACCGGCAGCGTCCGACGAAACCCATGTTGGTGGCCACCGATTCGCACCCGCTCAGCTCATACGGCATTAGATCTTATGACCGATACGGAATTCGATCCTTACCAGACATGGCTCGGTATCCCTCCCGGCCAGCGCCCCCTGGATCACTACGTACTGCTGGGCTTGCCTCCGTTTGCCAGTGACGCGGCTCGCATCGCACAAGCCGCCGACGACCGCATGGCACTCGTCCGACGCTATCAAACCGGTCCCCGAGCGGCACACACTCAGAAACTGCTGAATGAACTGGCGAGTGCCAAGTTATGTCTTTTGTCGCCGCCCGCCAAGGCGACCTACGATGCGGTGCTGCGAGACAGTCAGCGACTCGCTGGTGTCGCTTCTCACCATCACAATCCGCTCGCCCCGCCCACACCCTACGGCGCGCCAGCGGCGCCCTATGGAGTAGCTCCCGCCCCGTATCCCACAGCGCCCGCACCCTACGTTGGTCCTTATGCCGGACCCTACGTCGCTCCGCAGCTGCCGCCAGCGGCCGCTCCGCTGCCCGCCTCCGCACCGGCATCGCCCGCCCCATCCACGAGTCCGCCACTCGTCATGCGCCCTCGAGCGGCCACGCGCAGCGGAGCGGGCGACCGATCAGCGACCGGAGCCACGAAGACCGCGAGCACCTCGCAGCCTCTCTCCAGCACCGGAGCAGCTCCGCTCACGGATGCCGATGAAAACAGTCAGCCAGCAACGTTCTGGCAGCAACATGGTCGTTTTGCGGTCATCATCGCCGGTTTGATTTTGCTATGTGGAACACTTCTGGCTGGCTGGCGCTGGCACATACTGTCCGTAGAACGCGAGCGAATCGCGCAAGTTGAAGCGGAGCGGCTGGCGGAGGAGGAAGCGGAGCGGTTGGCCCGCGAGGAAGAAGAGGCGGCCGCACAAGCTGCCGCCAATGCCAGTGCTCGAGCGCTGCTGGTACAACCGGATCTCAACGGGGAATTTCATTTATTGCCCGAAACCGTGCAGCTGCAATCCAAGCAATTGTCGATTGGCGTGCAGGGAAAAGAGCGAGTGATTGATGGCTGGTCCACGAGCGATGATGAGGCGACGTGGGAGTTACAGGTTGCGAAAGCCGATCTGTTTCAGATTCATGTGAGTTATTCGACGGACGTACCGGGTGCCTGCGGTCGAGTTTACGTGCGCGTCGGAGAAGAGGAAAAATCGGTCGACCTGCTGGGCACCGGTGATCCGACAATGTTTCGCAGTGATCGTCTCTTTTTAGCGATCAAGAAGCGCGGCAAGCGCACCCTGCGACTGCGCATCGAGCCACCGGCCAAACCAGATAATGCCTCCGATAAACCACAAGCCATCCATCTGCAAGCCGTCAAACTCGTCCCATATGGGCTTGGAAAAAAGTAGCGATTAGCGATTAGATCAATCGGATTCTTTCCGAATCGCGGAGCGATGGGATTCGATAGCCAGGGGTGCCAACCCCTGGAGCATCGCCCACCGACCGTCTCCCGCAGTGAAATCCGGAATCGCGGAGCGATGGAATTGGATAGCCAGGGGTGCCAACCCCTGGAGCATCGCCCACGGACCGTCTCCCGCAGTGAAATCCGGAATCGCGGAGCGATGGGATTGGTTAGCCAGGAGTGCCAACCCCTGGCGCATCGCCCACCGACCGTCTCCCGCAGTGAAATCCGGAATCGCGGAGCGATGGAATTCGATAGCCAGGGGTGCCAACCCCTGGCGCATCGCCCACGGACCGTTTCCCGCAATGAAATCCGGAATCGCGGAGCGATGGAATTCGATAGCCAGGGGTGCCAACCCCTGGAGCATCGCCCACGGACCGTTTCCCGCAATGAAATCCAAAATCGCGGAGCGATGGAATTCGATAGCCAGGGATGCCAGCCCCTGGAGCATCGCCCACGGACCGTTTCCCGCAATGAAATCCGGAATCGCGGAGCGATGGAATTGGATAGCCAGGGGTGCCAGCCCCTGGAGCATCGCCCACGGACCGTTTCCCGCAATGAAATCCGGAATCGCGGAGCGATGGAATTGGATAGCCAGGGGTGCCAACCCCTGGAGCATCGCCCACGGACCGTTTCCCGCAATGAAATTCGGAATCGCGGAGCGATGGAATTGGATAGCCAGGGGTGCCAGCCCCTGGAGCATCGCCCACGGACCGTTTCCCGCAGTGAAATCCGGAATCGCGGAGCGATGAGATTGGTTAGCCAGGAGTGCCAACCCCTGGCGCATCGCCCACCGACCGTCTCCCGCAGTGAAATCCGGAATCGCGGAACGATGGAATTCGATAGCCAGGGGTGCCAACCCCTGGAACATCGCCCACCGACCGTTTCCCGCAATGAAATCCGGAATCGCGGAGCGATGGAATTGGCGCTGCGTGGCGGTTGACTCGCCAAGGCGAAGTCAATGTCATCGCTCCGCGATTCCGGAGAACTTGCGGCGCGAGAGCACCAGGGGCTCGCGCCCCTGGCTATCAAATGCCACGGCTCCGCCGTTTCGAACCGGCGGCCGCACCGGCGACATCTCACGGCTCCGCCGTTCCGGACCGCCGCCCGCACCGGCGATATGCCACGGCTCCGCCGTTTCGGACCGGCGGCCGCATCGGCGATGTGCCACGGCTCCGCCGTTTCGAACCGGCGGCCGCACCGGCGATGTGCCACGGCTCCGCCGTTCGATGCCTCCGAAATCGCGGAGCGATGGCATTGGATAGCCAGGTGGCGTGAGCCCCTGGTACTCGGCACAGCCCGCTCTTCTCGATTTGTATAAAAAATTCGGAACGGCGGAGCCGTGGCATTGGTGTGGCGTCGAGCGGGACTCGCCAAGGCGAAGTCAATGTCATCGCTCCGCGATTCACAAAACGTGTTTGTGGGGCGAGTCCAGGCGTTTACACGCCTGGCTATCGAATGCCACGGCTCCGCCGTTCCGAACCGCCGCCCGTACCCGCGATATGCCACGGCTCCGCCGTTTCGGAAGAATGCGAATCACGGAGAACGTACGGCGCGGGAGCTCCAGCGGCTCGCGCACCGGGCTACCGCATGCTACGGCTCCGCCCTTTCGCTGACTCACACTTCATCAGCTGCTCATCGCAATCAAGGTGATGAGTCCGAGGAGGACGAAAACGGCGACAAAGATTGACAGCTTTAACCAGAAATCGCCCGTACGCTTCCAGCGTCGCTCCTGCTCCATTTCAAACTTCCGCTTCCACTCCACGCTGTCCCGTTCATAGAGCGTGAACTGTTCGCCGCAATGTGGGCAGGCGACCAGTTGCCCGAGCATGTCGATGGGCACTTCCAGTTCATGGTCGTTGGGACACGGTATGTGCAGCGGCTTTGGCGGCACGGGTGCGGGAGCCGGTTCAGGTTCGGGTTCCGGTTCCGGTTCGGGTTCCGGTTTGGGCTGTTCGACGGCCCCATAATCAGGTGGCAGCGCCGAGACTGTGGGACCAGGGTAGGAAACAGGAGCGGCCAGCGGCGCAGGAATAAGAAACAGCATGCCGCACACCGGACACGTACAAGGCTGGCCGGCCTGTGACGGTTCACCTTCCAGTAGATGGCCACGCGGACATTGAAACTGAAACGCCATCGCAATACCCTACTGATAACAAAAATCAAACCAGGCCAACCACTCCAGTTGAGTCAGTCTTCGGAGGCTCATCGTCAGTGCCGCTTCACCGCTCGCCGTCGCCCGCTCACACAAATCTACCAAGCTCAGCGAGTCCCAGGTGGGGCGTTCCAGCCAGGCCGACAAAGCTCGATCCTCACTCCCCAAGGGCGACCGCGAGTCCGCATCGGTCCCAGCGGCACTCGGGGACGAGCCGCAAATCATCTGCCGAGCCTGCGGCATCAGCGACTCCCAGAGCCGATGCCTTCCCACTCGCCGAAACCAATATTTCGCATTCCCAAAATCGCCCTCCCGACGATGCATGATGCCATGCCAATAACTGCCCTCGGGCGTCTCAATTTCCTGACTGATGCGATGCGATTCGTCGGGAAAATCGTGTAAAAGCCACAGGGCAGACAGGCAGCAGCGGAGCTTTTGTTGATCGGCTACTGGTCGTCCTCCCGCCAACTGCTCCACCGTCAATCGCTCCAGGTTTTCGCGGAACCGACGACGCTCTTCTGCCGTACCAGTCGGAGGTACCGTTCGCGGATCGGGGAAGAGGAGTTCGTTGAGCGGCAGAGGGGTGAGCAGGCCGTGGAGGCACGGGGCGTAGCGAGTCGGGTCGAAAATGGGAATCGGAGTGCTGGAATTCATGTCGGCCGATTCTACCGCTACTCGCCGCTCGTCACTACCAGAGCACTCCAGCCGCTGTTAAACTATCCCTTCCATTTTTTTGCAGAGACCTGTTAGGGATCGAGCGATGACGTCAGAGCAAAACGAGAAGAACGAAGCGAACGAAACCAACGACTCCAGCGCCAAGCCAGCCTCGGCGCCCGGACCTCTGGCCAGCCGATTGCCACTGGGTGCTACGGGTGGCGAGCGGCGTCATTTCACCAGTCGCCCGACGGGCCCCGCTGCCGCCGCGCAGCCGATCGCTCGCCCCGTTCGACCGGCTACGCCTCTCCCACCACGTCCCTCGCCCGCGAAACCCGCTGACGCCACCGTGGCTCCCGCACTGCCCGCCGCTGTCACTGAATCACCTGCCACCGAACCCTCTGCCATCGAATCCTCTGCTACCGAATCCTCTGCTACCGAATCCTCTGCTACCGAATCCTCTGCTACCGAATCCTCTGCTACCGAATCCTCTGCTACCGGCGCCGAGACTCCTGCGGTACCCGTTGCCAGTTCGCCCGTGGCTCCTGCCCCCGCTCCGCTCTCGGAAGCAGCGCGAGCGGCCGCTCCTGTGCCAGTGCCCGAAGGAGGCGCGGTGACGGTCGGTGAGAGGCGAGAGCGACCGCCGCGTGGTTCTGGTCCTCAGAAAAAAAAGCAACCGATCGTCGTGGCCGAACAGCGCCTGCCACCGGCCGTTCCCAAGCCCTCGCGACGCGACGCTTTGTCCGCCGACTTGGAGGCCGAGATGGCCGCCGCACTGGGCGGTCAGTCGCTTGATGATCTTCTCACGACCGGTGGCGCTATGGGTGGTGCTACGCGCGACCTGATGGAACTCGACTCTCGCCGCTCCGCCACCATCGTACGCGTCCACGGCGACAATGTCTTTTTCTCGCTCGATGGCCGCCATGAAGGCGTCGCTTCCACTCGTCAGTTCCGCGATCCACCCGAACCGGGTCAGCAGTACGACGTCGTGATCAAGAGTTTCAATGCCGAGGATGGCTTCTATGAAGTTGTCATTCCAGGTGCCTCCGTCGAAGTCGCTGACTGGAGTGACATTCGCGAAGGATCGGTGGTCGAGGCGAAGGTGACAGGAGCTAACACCGGCGGGTTAGAATGTGAAGTGAATCGCTTGCGAGGCTTCATTCCGATCAGCCAGATTGCCATCTACCGAGTAGAAGACACGGCGGAGTTCGTCGGACAGAAGATGTTGTGCGTGATTACGGAAGCCAATCCGCAGCGTCGCAACTTAGTGCTCAGCCGACGTGCCATGTTGGAACGGGAAAAAGAAGATGCCAAACGAGCCTTCTATCAGGATCTGCAAGTCGGTCAGATCCGTGAGGGCGTGGTTCGCAAAATCGAAGATTTTGGTGCCTTCGTCGACTTAGGTGGAGCGGATGGATTGATTCATCTCAGTCAACTCAGCTGGGAACGGGTCAAGCATCCCAGCGATGTGCTGAAGGAAGGCCAGAAGGTACAAGTGCGCGTGGAGCGATTCGATCCACAGACAAACAAGATCGGACTCTCCCTACGCAGCTTGCAAGAACATCCGTGGGCAAATATCAACTCGCGCTTCCCAGTTGGAGCGACCGTGCGTGGTCCCGTCACTCGACTGGCCAAGTTCGGCGCCTTCGTGAAATTGGCTCCCGGTGTCGAAGGCTTGATTCACATTTCCGAACTCGCTCACCAGCGAGTCAATCAAGTTGGAAATGTCGTGCAAGAAGGCCAGGAAGTAGAAGTCAAGATTCTCACGATCGATGAAGAGAATCAGCGCATCGGACTATCTTTGAAAGCACTCATGAACGCTCCTCAGGCCGCCAAGGCTGCGGTCGAGGAGGGCGAAGAGGCACCCCGTGAACCAGTGATCAAGAAGCGCCCCGGACCACTCAAAGGCGGCTTTGATCGTCCCACTGGTGGTGAAGGTCTGGGATTAAAGTGGTGAGTTCACGGGCGGCACCGCGGGTGCTGCCAGCGTCTTAAGGAACGCCAGCAACTGCTCGCGTTCCATACCGCTCAAAGCTTTGTACGCCTGTGTCACCTGCTTGGCCTCGCCTGCGTGCAGCCGGATCGCGTCGTCCAACGTTGACGCTCGACCATCATGCAAATACGGTGCGGAATCACGCACGCCCCAGAGCGGCGGTGTCTTCCACTTTTGGCGAAGTTCCGGCGATTCCGTAAACACTCCGCCCGTATAGAACTGCACCAATTGCTCGAAATTCATCGAGGTGAAATTGAGCCCTGGAATTCCTCCACTCGAAAAGGGACGACTTGGATTCGCCCCGGCGAAGTCGGATAAATCTTTCCCCAGATCGTGCAGCAGGAGATCACTGTAGAGGCCGTCGACATTCCCCAGGTTCTTCACATGACAGGCGGCACAACCAATACGATTGAATAACGCTTCGCCACGCTCCACCAACTGTCGATCTGCAGGATCCGAGGGTAACTCTTGTCGTGGGCGCGGGAGCTGAGCGACGAACTCGATCAACTCCTCGCACTGCTGTCGAGTGAGATCGAAGCCGGGCGGTGAGTAGTCGGTGCGCTGTGGGTGAGTCGGCTGAGCATGGTTAGGGATTTCGAGACCCAATTCGTTGGCACAGGCGTTGAGCACGAATTGACGGAGCGAACCGGTTTGGCCTCGCCAACCAAATTTGCCAGCGACGGCTCGCGGTTGATTCTGAATCTGATTCGGATCACCCAGTGGATCCGGCCGCTCCGGCACCGCCGTGGGAACGACACCCTGAATGCCCAGTGAACGATGCGCCAGCGATTGAGCTTGCTCACGGATCACCGCATCAGGAATCTGATCGATGAGCCCCGCGCCAAATAATGCCGGCGTGGAACGCTGCACACGTTGCATCGCCACTCCCTGCGTTTTGAACTCCACCGAGCCCGCTGCGCGCCGCAGCCGATCATCCAGTGCCTCTTCGGCACGTACGACATCCGCGAACGACGCGCGATCGGAAAGCTTGGCTCCTAGCAGCTTCGCCCGCCAGGCCGCATAACCTTCGGTCGTGGCACTGCGATGAAGAACCGTCGCAACGCCCTGACTAGGATTACTTGCGAGTCCCGGATGCAAGTCAGCCGCACGACTCGCGCGCTCTTGCCTGCTCTTCTCCGACTGCTGTCCGGTGATTGGCAAGCGGATGATGACGTCGACGTTTTTCTGAAGCGGACCAGCACCACCGATGCCTTTCTGTCGATGACAGCCAGCACAGGAGACCTCATTGTGCAGCGGTCCCAGTCCATCACCGCCTGGGGTGAGTGGATCCTGAGCGCGAAACTGGTGCGTGAATAGTTTTTGACCAGCCGAGGACGCGGCTGCATCAGGCTGAGGTTCTGCCGCTGGTACGGCAGCCACGAATTCCACAACAAGTAGCGCGAACGCTACCGTCAGCGCACGAACGATCACGATTCGCAACCAGCGCAGAGATTGGCACGTCACAGCTTCAACCCTTTGTGTCCTCGAGGCAACAGCGGAATGCTATCAAGTCAGCAGTCACCGTTCACGAAGTCCGACGCTGGATATCGTAGCCCGAAGCGTAAACGAGGGCGAGTCATTGGCGTAAACGAGGGCGAGTCATGCGAAGCGTGAGTCACGCCGCCACGAGTGGATCACCCACTAGCCCGAAGCGCCAGTTTTGAAGTTGCACAGTTTTCACCGTTTTTTATCCGAGGCTTGTTGAATGACGGCTTCGCAGAGTCCATGCAGTCGCTGGACTCGCCACCACTCCTTGGCTTTCGCGTCGAGTTTTCGATCCGCCAGTTTTTCCGCACGCATTGTCTCCAGGCAAATCACTGTGCTGAGGGCGATTTCCACCCAGGCCAGCGTCGCCTCAAACACGCGGAATCGGTATTGGTCAAAACCGAGTCGCGATTTGATTTCCTTGAAGAACAACTCGATTTGCCAGCGGCACGTGTACAGGTCCACAATCTGCCTGGCTTTCAGGTGCGTGACGTTCGTCATCAGTACTAGGACGTCTTGGGGCTTCGCGGCGCAGAGATCGTTTGTCATGGTCGAAAACACCAGAGCCACCCGGCCTACCGAGCGGACATCCGCTGTTTCCTGATGGACGTGATACGTCCGTGGTTTCGCTTTCAGACCGATTCGCCAGCGGGACAATCGCCGATGTTCGGCGAACGGCCCTTCGGATGCTCGTATCTTGATTGGCCGCGGCTTCGGCGGTCGTAAGTGAGTCATGCCGCGGGCCTCGCAGTACTCCTTGGTGTAGTGCGGTATCTGCAGCGGAATTCGATACCCCGAGGGGGTGATAAGCAGAGCGAAGGTGAAGCTATGGCAGCTACGCCGCGCCTACTTGTACTTGTGGTAGCGGCTCCCCTTTTTCCGCTTGCCGCGCGCTTTGCCCTGAGTGATTGGTAACCAATCAGGAACATGACGAGGCTCGCCGTTTTTTTTTCAAGATCAGTTTTCGGGCCGCCGTCGGAACTGTGCAACTTCAAAACTGGCGCGTCGGGCTCGTGTGGGAGTGTGGTCACTCGCATCCGACCCGTCAACGGTTACGGCAGCATCAACACTTCACCACCGCTGGCGGTGCTCATCGCTTGGCGAGTTCCCGAGTCCGTCGCGGTCGGTAGCGAACGGACCGAAGCATCCGCGAATCCTGCCGTGAACGTGTTGGGATGATTACTGCCCGCACCGGTTCCCAGTACGAACTGATTCACATCCAGATCCGTCGGCTCCATCCAGTTCTTGTTCACGCCCTGGGATTCGATAACCATCACCGTATTAGACGTCCCATCGGTGATTTCGAAGATTTTTTTGCCTTTATTCCCCTCAAACATCGTCTTGGGGCCGACGACTACCACGTAGGAAGAACCCAGATCTCCCGCGGCGTGGCTGGGACAATGGTAGACCTTGCTTGCCAGCAGCGCAAGCGGCGCATTATTAGGGCTGTCCCACGGCTCGTTCAGGTTGATTCGATTAAAAAGCGCGCTTTGATCCAGGAAGGGCAGGATGAGCGTGCGCCAGCTGTGAAGCTTCTTTCCATTGGCGTCTACGGTATAAGCCGGCGGAAAACTGCCGAACGTGTCGTGATAGTTATGCATCGCTAGGACGATTTGCCTCACATTGTTCGTACACTGGGCACGGCGAGCGGCCTCGCGAGCTGCGCCCACGGCCGGTAGCAACAGCGCAACAAGCGCCAGAATCACTAGGATCGCTCCACCGCCTAGCACCGCCAGCAGGATCATCACGATACTCACGCCGGATCGGCCCGAGCCCGAGCTGACGGGCGCATTGGTCATGACGGGAGCCGCCATGGCAGGTGCTCCCATGAGCGGCGCACCACCCGCCGCCGAAGGAATCGTCACGATTTGACGACAGTTCGAGCAGGGGCCTGACTGTCCCGCATAACGCTCGTCCACTTGAGTGAAGTGCCCACAGGCAGGACAAGTAAATGGAATCGGCATCCGACCAGTACTCCTAATAAAAATTGACAGTCTAGGAAAAGTTTCACCTGAGGATCCCGGTAATCGGCGCCGCCGGCTCAACTCCCGTCAGTCGCATGTCGAGCCCCTGGTGCATGAACGACAGACGCTGATGGTCCAGGCCGAGCAGATGCAGGATGGTGGCATGCAAATCGCGCACATGCACTCGGTTCTCAACCGCATGATATCCCAATTCATCCGTGGCACCATAGCTCACCCCACCACGAATGCCACCACCCGCTAACCACATGGAGAATCCCTTCATGTGATGGTCGCGACCCGGTCCTCCTTTACCCTGAAACATCGGAGTGCGACCGAATTCACCACCCCAAATGATGAGAGTATCGTCAAGTAGTCCGCGCTGTTTCAGATCGGTTACCAAAGCCCAAGTCGCGCGGTCTGTCGCTTGGCAACAAATATTCATGTATTTAACTAAATCACCATGATGATCCCAGTCGCGATGATAGAGCTGAACGAAACGCACTCCGCGCTCAATCAGCCGTCGCGCGGTCAGACAATTCGAGGCAAATGATCCGTCGCCAGGCTCCGCTCCATAGTGCTGCAGCACATGCGCAGGTTCGCCACCAAGATCCAACAGTTCCGGTACACTCGCCTGCATCCTGAACGCCATTTCATACTGTGCGATGCGAGTTTCCATGTCAGGATTTGGCACTTTCGTTTGACGTTGGCGATCCAGGCGACCGACCGTATCGACGACCGCACGCTGTAATCGATCGTCCACACCAGCCGGATTTTGCAGATACAAAACCGGTTCACCTGTGGAACGAAATTCCACACCTTGAAACCGACCCGGCAGAAAACCTGATCCCCACATGCGCTGTGAAATTGGCTGCGGATTGCGACCCGCAAAGCTCGTCATCACGACGAACCCCGGTAGATTCTCCGCTTCGCTACCAAGGCCATATTCGATCCAGCTTCCCATGCTCGGGCGACCACTGATCGCCGTTCCCGTATTCATGACCGTGTGCGCTGGATCATGATTGATTTGATCCGTTACCACGGAACGCACGATCGCCAGTTGATCAGCCAGTCGTGCCTGCCAGGGAAGAAAATTGCTGACCCATTGGCCACTGTCACCGTGCTGCTGAAACTTGCACAGATGCCCCTGAACCTTGAGTGCTTGCCCCTGCAACTGAGCAATTGGCTGCCCAGCTGTAATCGATGTGGGCATCGGCTGTCCGCTAAGTTTGTCGAGCTGCGGTTTATAATCGAAGGTCTCCAAATGACTCGGACCGCCCGACATATAGAGAAAAATCACGCGCTTAACGCGAGCTGGGTGATGCAGCCCTCTCCCTCCACTCGCCAAGGACTGCTCGGACCGATCGGCGATTGATCCAGCTACGATCTGCGTCTCGCGCGCAGCGGCGGTTGGAAAAATCGCCGACCGACTGAGCATTTCAATCGCTGCAGCTCCAACACCGAGACCAGCGGCATTCAAGAAACGACGACGATCATAAATTGGCCATGACATGATCGTGGTTACTCCCGAGTGATCGCTTCGGACAGATTTAAGAGCGCGCGGCTGACGTTGATCCAAGCTGCCAGCTCCTGTTTATTCGCCCGCAAAGCGGGCCTCGGAGCAGTGCCGACGCCGATCAATTGCTCGGCCGCTGACTGCCGTTCACCAAAATACTCACGACTGGTCTGTAGGAGCTCGCGCAGCACACGCACCTCTGGCTCTTCCGCAGGCCGACTCAGCACACGCGCAAATGCCCATCGTAGCGCTTCATCATCCGCACCGCTCGTCGCCGCTTTGTCCCGCTGATGGTCAGCCTGAGCTTCGGTCCGCTTGACGGTTGTGGAAGATGAGTCCTCGAGCTGCTGTAGGGTGAGCTGTGCCAGGCCACGTGCCGCTTCCACACTGGATGGGTCGTTGAGCAGGACCAGTGCTGCCAGTGGCGTGTTGGACCGTGGTCGCGACGCAGTACATTCCTCGCGACTCGGTGCATCAAAGGCCTTTAGCATGGGATGCAGGTACTGGCGCTGCCAATGCATGTAAACCCCACGTCGCCACTGAGCGGCGGTGGTGTCGGCACGATACTCACGAGTCGGAAAGTTCAAGTAACGATAATAGCCAGCCGGCTGATAGGGTCGAATACTGGGGCCACCCATCTCCCGTACCAGCAATCCACTCGTGACCAATCCCACATCACGAATCGTCTCGGCTGGCAGCCGCCATTGGCCCTGCCGCGCGAACTGAAAATTATTCGGATCGACCTTCAAACTGTGACCCGATGCATGGGATGAACGCTGATACGCGCGACTGGTGACCATCTCCCGCACCAACCGTTTCACATCCCAGCCACTGGCAATAAAGTCTCGCGCTAAGTCATCGAGTAGATCGGGATGCAGGATCGGATCACCCTGAGCGCCAAAGTCTTCCAGTGAGCCGCATAAACCACTACCAAAAAAAAGTGCCCACAGGCGATTAACAAATACCTGGGCGGTGCGAACGCCAGCTCCCTGCTGAGCGTCTGTAAGCCAGTGCGCGAGGTCAAGTCGGGTCAGTCGACGCTGGACTGGTGAAGATGCGCTGACAACGGTGGAGCGAAATATCGCTGGTGTGGCAGGTTCGACAACTTCACCCGATTCATCCAGCCAGTTACCACGTGGTAAAACTCGAACCGTCCGCGGTGTCGGGAGCGCACGAGTGATCATGACGGGACGTGGCCGCGTCACCATCGCCTCACGCTCACGACGGATCAAGACGGAAAGTTCAGGAAAACGCTTCGTAGGGATCGTATCTCCACCCTCGCCCCGTAAATGCCGCTCCTCGTCCACATCGGCAAAAAAAGCAGACAGAGCGTAAAAATCGCGAATCGTATAAGGATCATATTTATGGTCATGGCACTGCGCGCACCCAATCGTGGCCGCTAGCCAAACCGTCGACAGATTACGCACTCGATCCGCCGCATAGATGGCCAAGTATTCCTTGGCCTGCACACCTCCTTCGTGAGACGTTTGCAGTAAGCGGTTATAGCAAGTAGCAACCAACTGATCGGGAGAGGGATTGGGTAACAGATCGCCCGCGAGTTGCTCGAGCGTGAATTGATCGAATGATAGATTCTGATTCCAGGCGTCAATCACATAGTCACGATAGGGCGACGCATGATGCTCTTGGTCCCCGTGATAGCCCACCGTGTCGGCATAACGCACCAAGTCCAACCAAAAAACCGCCATCCGCTCGCCAAAATGAGGGCTGCTGAGCCAACGCTCCACGAGCAACTCATAGGCATTCGGGGCTGCACTGTTGACGAACGCTTCGACATCGTCGACCTCCGGTGGCAAGCCCGTCAGGTCAAAAGATAGGCGTCGCGCGAGGGTGCGACGATCCGCGAGCTCCGTCGGTTCGATGGACCGACTTGTCCAACTGGCTTGCAGCCAGGCATCGATGCGCTGCCGTAGCTCCACCTTTTGTTTCAGCTCCGTCGGCAGTGGCAGGGGCGTGCGTCGCAGGGAGATGAGTGCAGCGGAAGCGTTTGCATGCACAGAAGAATCAGCTGCAGATTCCGCGGCAGTGGCCCGCAAGGAGTTCTGAAGCTCCTGCGCTAGAGCACTCGGTACGACGACGCTCAGAAGTAAAACGCTCAGCAGAGTCCTACGGAGTGCAAACTTGCCCGGCACCGTGGCAATCAACTTGGTACGATAGAGACCCGGTGGCTCAGCCATGGTAAGGCGCCGTCGAAATGGTTTGCGGAATCCGCTAGTGCCCGTTTAACTGATCAAACGAAGTTAGGTCTTGTTGTTATTGGCACGTGGAGGAGCGGCAGGACCTGGTCGCAAAGCGCCTTCGGGCATGGTGAATGGTGCCCCCTTGAGTGATTCAAATTTCTGCCGCTGCGATGCTGTTAAAACCGCCAGCACCTTTTCGTCGGTGGCTTTGCGAACTTCAGCCATCTTCTTCCGTGCCGCCTCTCGATCCTGACCTTGAATCAGCGTTCGCAACTCTTCGCGATTCGACTCCATGGACTCACGACGAACTTTTGTGATCTCCTCCTTCTGCATTTCGGTCAACTCCAACTGCTTGGCAACTTCGGGATCAGACAGCGCGCCAGTGCCTTGCAACTGAATGACGATTTCATTGAGTCGCTTGAGTTGCTCGGGTTTAAGAATCTCAGCCAGCTTTTCTCGTTCACGTTTGGCCCGTTCTTCCATCTGCTGGCGAAACTGCTGCATTTGTTCCGGCGTCAGGTTGCCACGTCGAACTCCGCCCGCTGGCGGTTCTGGTTGGTTCTGAATGAAGAACCGATTCACGCTGCCATCTTCGTAGCGCACGTCGTCGGTACGACCCGGAGCGGCCGGAGCATCACCCGGTCGCGGACCACCACGTCGACCTGGTGCACCGGGAGCTCCGGGGCCGCGTTGACCGCCGGGCGCACCCGGCGCTCCAGCACCAGCCGGACGCTGTGGTCGCAGCTCCTGACGAAGTTTCTCCAGAGCGGCAATCTGTTCGGGCGTCAGCTTCAATTCTTTCTGAACCGCTTCGATCTGCAGCAGCATGAGGCGATTTGTGCCGAACCCGCCCAGGCCACCGCCGAAACCCCCTGCGCCTCCACGACCACCAGCCCCTTCCTGCTGAGCCCAACCAGCGCCCACAACTAGCAGACTCGTCAAGGTGATCAATACCAAAGAAAATGACCATGCGAGACGGCGAATCATCGTACGACTCCGGCGATGAATGACAGAGGAGGGCAGGTAACGAGATAAGACGACCTATTGGAAGATTTAACCTATCACAACCAAACATTGCCACCAAGTATTAAAACCCAGGGATTTCAGGTTGAAAATCCTCGTCGTCCTGCGAAACAACTCTCTCGGCCCCATTTTCTACCGTATCTCACCTACAGGGTTGGGAAGAAGCTCCTAACCGTTTAGCATGAACGACACCTTGTCCTCCCACAAGTCGTTCCTTTCAATCATTCGTTTCCCAGCAATCAGGTGATCTCATCAATGGTCCCCGTCCGCCTTATCCGCCTCGTCCGATGCGTCGATCCCTGTTCCACGTTCATGTGGCTCTTGATCCTCACGGTGTTCATTGCGGCATCGTTCATCAGCTGGGCGGCACTCGCCACGGCAGCGGAATCTTCACGCACGATCGACACCGTGGCGGGGACCGGCCAGCCAGCGGCAGGACCAGCCTCCGGGCCAGCTCGCGAGGTGCCGATCGGTGATCCGTTCGGAGTGGAGATTGGTCCCGATCAAGCACTCTACATCACCGAAGTGCGGCATCATCGAGTGCGTCGCTTGGATCTAAAAACCGGCCACATCACGACGGTCGCTGGCTGTGGCGAAAAGGGCTACGACGGCGACGGTGGACCCGCTACCGCCGCTCGCTTGAACGAACCGTATGAAGTCCGTTTCGACACCGCGGGAAACATGTACTTCGTCGAAATGATGAATCACGTGGTCCGAAAAGTGGCAGCGAACACCGGCGTCATCACTACCATCGCGGGCACGGGCCAAGCTGGTTACTCAGGAGACGGTGGACCAGCCACGAAAGCGACCTTTCGCCAACCACACAGCATCGTCATCGACGATCGACAAGGATTACTCATCGCCGATATCGGTAATCATCGAGTGCGTCGAGTCGATTTGAAAACAGGTATTGTGACCTCGATCGCAGGTAATGGTGAGAAGAAACTTCCTACGGCCGGACAACAAGCCAGCGAGCGACCGGTACTTGGTCCTCGAGCACTCTATTTTTTTCGAGGCGAATTGTGGGTGGCACTGCGCGAAGGGCATAGCGTGTGGCGCTTAGGATGCGACGACGGCAGCTGGCATCCGGTCGCCGGTACCGGTCAAAAAGGATTTAGCGGTGACGGTGGTCCCGCGCTTCAAGCTAACTTCGATGGTCCCAAAGGAATCACACTCGATCAACAAGGCAACCTCTACGTGGTTGATACCGAGAACCAAGCCATTCGGCGAATTGACAAAGCCACGGGACTCATCAGTACCATCGCGGGCGGGGGGCCCCAACAGCGCGGAGGCCAAGGCGACGGCGGCCCCGCTACCCAAGCACAACTGGATCGACCCCATGGAATCGGCATCGCGCCCGATGGGACCCTGTACATCGGCGATACGCTCAACCACCGAGTGCGTCGGCTCGCCCCATAAGCGACTGCCAAGTCTTGATAAGAAACGGCAATTGATCGTGGAAAAAGACCAATGCCGAAAGTCCTAAGTAAAAGCTACCGCAACCGATCATGCCAAGCGTCTGATACCAACGCGGTCTTAATGGCTGTGGCAGCAAGCGATGATTCATATAAATAACTACAAATGCCGTGATGCCAATTGCTAAATTGTTCAAATTCGCGATCACGATGGTCATTAGCTTCGGTGTGCCATAGTTCGTAAAAAGATAAGCGCAGATGAACGACCAAAAAACATAAAGTGCCAGGATACGATAATAGATTCGCGAAACCTGATGCGGCTTCATGGTGCGCTGTACCGTTTTGCTGGATGACCAGATGGCATCTGTCCAGCGCCGACTAAAATCATCCACAATCGACATTTGACCCGGCAGCATCACCGCCAGCCCCGTCAGCACTGCGATGATCCAGAGCAGCTGCGCAGCAGGGGCGGTGAGATATGGCGCTCGTCGCAAGCCATCGGCCGTGATCAGTGCCTGAGCGATCTTGGCATTCGCTCCTGCCTGTGGGAGCTCTGAGTACTGCGCGAATTCAATCGACATGAGTGCTGGTAAAGCCATCCCCATGAAGCAGCCGGGAGCCCAGATCAAAATTTGATCACGCAGAATCACCTTCCACCAGCCACGCCAGCGGCTCAGGTTTTCACTATTGATCGGAAATGTCTTGCCATGATGACTCAACTCTACATTTCTTCCACCCACCGCACTCGGGATGGCACCGACGAGTTTTCCCATGCCCCAGCCTTTGTCGCGCACAAAATTGCTGTAAGTGGAATTGCTAAGTCCACCACCGCCAGCATACCCAGCGAAGGCACCGAGCACGGCAATGTTAGCCATGGCGATGGCAGGCCAAGAGCCGGTCTGCCAATATTCCGTGAAGAGATTCACGACCGCTTCTTTTCCATCCGGGCGCGCTACGGGCACGTGTCCGAATTTGAGAAAACCACTGAATACGTTCAGCCAGTTCTCATAGCCCACCAGCGACAGACCGATGAACAGACAAAAA
Source organism: Pirellulaceae bacterium (assembly GCA_044235425.1). Taxonomy (GTDB): domain Bacteria; phylum Planctomycetota; class Planctomycetia; order Pirellulales; family Pirellulaceae; genus JBJSXJ01. Next base: position 22,210 of record JBIIHW010000020.1, on the reverse strand, counting down.
CCCAAAACCATGAGCACCTTGGCCGTCATAACCGCCTGCAACATATTATAGACCTTGCCTCCGATCAGTACCGGAAGGACGGTCCCGATCAAGCAAACGTAGGCCCAATGCGTTACCAGTAAGCGATCCTCTTCGCCCGGCGGTCGATTCAGTTTCAGGGCCACGATCAGCGCCGCACCGTGAGTGGAGAGCCCGGGTATCAAGGCGGAAGCATTCAGCAGCAGGATCAGCGCAAACCAGAATTTGGGTCCCGGCGCCAGTCGCATGAAGCCCGTTAAAACGGGTTCACCGCAATAGAGCGCATACCGTCCACACTCGATGTTGTAAAAAACCTGCAAGAGAATCGCGATTGTGGCAATCCACATCAAACCGCCGCCATAGCGGGCCGTCAGTTCGGGACCAAACAGCCACTCGCCGCCACCAATCTGAATCCCCATCATCACGATGCCAGGGCCAATCAGCCGTGCGATTTGCCGCCAGGAAAAAGCCGGCGCCTCCGGTAAGTCCGCTCGCCCCCACGCGGGCAGACGACTGTTCGGTTGCCAGTCACCTTCCTCGATCACTTGTTCGCCAGCAGATTTATCCACGCCTGAATCACCTGCTAGACGTTCAGTTGCGGCAGTAGCCCTGTGCTGTCACCCAGTCGCTCACACTGAGCACCAGCTCGATCGAGCATCGAGAGGAAGAGATTGTTCAGTGGTGTATCACGCGGATAAACGATATGCCGCCCCGGAGTGACCGTGCCACCACCACGTCCTGCCAGTGCGATCGGGAGATCGTGATGATTATGAGCGTTACCATCACCCAGGCCACTGCCATAGACGATCAAGCTGTTATCCAGCAACGTGCCCTCACCTTCGCGAATCGATTTCATCTTCTCGATGAAATAAGCAAACTGCGTTGCCAGGAAATGATCAATGCGCCGAATCTTTTCAATCTTTTCTTGATTGCCTTGATGATGAGAAAGCTGGTGATGACCTTCCTTCACATCCACCATGGAATAACTGCGATTGCTGCCTTCATTCGCCAGCATCAACGTCGCCACTCGGGTCGTATCGGTTTGAAATGCCAATGCCAGCAGGTCATACATCAAACGAATATGCTGCATGACGTCGGTCGGTACCCCATACGCGATTTCCATGTTGGGTGGTGCGGCCGCCGCCGCTTCACGCCGCTTCTCACTCGCCACCGCCGCCGCCTCACGCTCCGCTCGCTCAATCCGAGTTTCCAATTCACGAATGCCTGTGAAGTACTCGTCCAGCTTACGACGATCGGTTTGGCCAACCGTGCGCTGCAGTCGAGCGGCATCGCTGGCGACCAGGTCGAGGATGCTGCGCCGATAGAACGCTCGAGCGGCATCGGAACGGTCGTTGCCAGACTGACTGCCAAACAACCGATCGAAAACCAGTCGTGGCTGAATCTCTTTGGCGACCGGCGTCGTGCCGTTCTTCCAGGAAATGGTGTTCGAGTAAGCACAGCTGTAACCGGAGTCACAACTGCCCGCATGCTTGCCTCGTTCGATGCCCAGCTCCAAGGAGGGTAGTCGAGTTTGGCCACCGATGAGTTCGGCGGCTAGTTGATCGGCGGATACCCCGACGCGAATGTCCGCTCCCGCGGTCTTCACCGGATGAGCACCCGTGAGAAACGACGCCGCCGAGCGAGCATGATCGCCCGGCCCATCACCCTTGGCTCGTCCGTTGTCCTGTGCCAGTCCAGAGAGGATCAGCAGATCGTCGCGATGGGCAGCCAGCGGCTCTAAAGTCGGCGAAAACTCAAAACCCGTACCTTCCTGTTTTGGCTTCCAGGAATCCATAATCGCGCCGTTCGGGAAGAAGACGAACGCCAGTCGCACCGGCGGAGTCCCAGACTGGGAAGCGCCCTGCGCCGAACGACGCACGCCAGGTAGCAGCGACTCCAGCCACGGCAGAGCCATACTCACGCCAGCCCCACGCAGAAACAGTCGCCGACCCAATCGATCCTCTCGAAGCCCCGAGCTCATCTGCGTGGTGTTCATGCTCGACCCTTAGTTTCCAATCAAGAATCCGGCTGCACTCGATTCACGATGATGTTTAGTTTTCGATTTTCAGTTGTCAGTTTCTAGTTTTCAGTTTTCTCAGTGCTGCGGCGCAGGCGGAATGGTTCCGATTGCACGATGGCCAGCACAAGTGCCTGTAGCTGGTACTCGTCACGCTCCAGCACTTTCATAATCTCATCAACCGCACAGCGATCGGTAAACTCCAGCCCTCGACCTAAGCTGTACGTTAACATCCGCTCCGCTAACGTACGACTAAACTCGGCTTTTTTGCGAGTCAGAATTGTAACTAATTCGCGTGGGCCGGAAAACTTCGATCCGCCGGGAAGTTCCCCCGAGGCATCCACCGGTTGCTCACCCTCGCGTTCCCGCCACCGCCCCACCGCGTCAAAATTCTCGAATCCAAACCCTAACTGATCCATCGTCACATGGCAGACAGCACATTGAGGATTCGCGCGGTGAATCTCCATTTGTCGCCGTAGCGACGCCGCGGGCTGCTCTCCCCGAACCTCTTCCAGCTCCGGCACATTAGCCGGCGGATCCGGAGGCGGAGTTCCCAGGATGTTTTCCATGATCCATTTGCCTCGTTTCACGGGTGAGGTGCGCGTGGGGTTGGAGGTGAGTGTGAGGATGCTGCCATGCGTAAGCACACCCAGACGAGGAGTTCCCTCCAGAGAGACTCGACGGAACTGCCCCCCCTTAATTCCCTCCACACCATAAAACTTTGCCAGTCGTTCGTTCAGGAACGTGAAGTCGGCGGTAAGGAAATCGAAGATCGACCGCTGCTCGCGCAGTATCGTGTCGAAGAGCAGCTCTGTCTCCTTTCGCAAATCCTGCTTCACACCCGCGTTGAAACCGGGGAAGCGAGCGGTATCGGGAGTGACTTCTTCCAGCCCGCGCAGGTTGAGCCACTGAGAGGCAAAGTTTTCCGCTAATGCAATCGATTTTTTGTCGCCTAACAGGCGGCGCGTTTGGGCGGCGAGTACGTCTGTCCGTCGCAACTCACCTCGCTCCGCCACCGCCAATAATTCCTCATCCGGCATACTGCTCCAGAGAAAGTAGGAAAGTCGAGTCGCCAGCTCGAAGTCGTTGAGTTCTTGTTTCTGCAGTTGATCTCCTTGGTCGTCATTCGTCGGAGCAGCGTCGGACGGACGCGGACCTTCATAGCGAAATAAGAACTCGGGCGAAACTAGCAAAGCGGTGAGGGCCACTTCAATCGCACGTTCGTACGAGTCCTCGCGTTTGAGCGCCAGTTCCACCAGCTTCAGATAATTCTCCAGATCCTGATCATTCACCGCTCGACGAAAAGCACGTCGCACCAGCGGCGCCAGGGTCTCCCGCGCCGCCATGCGAGCGTTTTTGTCGCCACCGGGCTGCACGAGGACCAAGCCTCCACCGACCGCATTGTTTTTGGGCGGCGCGGATAATGGGCCCTCCAGCTCTACTCGCGATAGAAATAGTCGTCGTTCACGCTTCTTCGGATCTTCCACCTGTTCATCCACAAGATGATTCGTGAATTCGATTTTTACTTCCCGATCGCCCGCCTCCAATCGCACTCGAACGGTGTAGTCACGCGGCGCATCCGGCGTGGCGTCGACATCGATCTTCCCTTGCGGCTCGCGATCAACGAATACTTGCAATTGAGCGAGCTCGTTACCGGCTCGCGATGCGGCGGCCCGAAACCGTATCAGGTACGCCCCCTTAATCTTCGGGGCAAAACTGGCCGTGACCCGGCCGTCTTTGCGGAGGTTGTAACTGCCGAATAAGTTGAGTGACGCGTCTCCGCCGCCTTGTAAGTCCTTCCCCTGTCGTCGCTCCACAACCGGCATCGCAACCACATTGGACGCCACAGCAGCGGCAGCGATTTTCTCGGCAGCCGTGAGATACTTTTCGACGAGCAACGGTGAGACAGAGAGCACGTCGCCAATGTTGTCAAATCCATAACCAACATCGTCAGAAGGAAAGTCATCCGCCGGTCGAAAATCAACTCCTAATAAATCTCGAATGGTGTTGTTGTACTCCACGCGGTTCAGCCGCCGAATCGTCACTCGACCAGGATCATGTTCCTGTTCACAGTCGAGATCGAAGAGGGAGCTTTCCAGCCAGCGAATCATTTGCTTACGTTCCGCTGCCGTGGGCTGAGGATGATTCGCGGGAGGCATCGCTTGCCCTTCGATCATCGTTAACACCGCTTCCCAGGTGGAGCGTTTGGCAAGTGCCGCGGCTTCATTGTCTACCTGGTGGAGTGCAATTTCTGCTTCCTGCTTCTTCTCCCCATGACAGTCGTAACAGTACTTACGCAACAGGGGAACAAGGTGAATACGGAAGGGGTCCGCCTCCGCGTCGCCGTCGATTCTCTTGCCAGTCGAGTTTTTCTTTTTCGTGATGGCAGATTTGGATGCGCCAGTTGCGGTCGCTGGCGTTCGTTCTTGAGCGGCAACGAGATTCGGACCACTGACACAGGCCACGGCGTGGAGCGACAAGATACACAGCAGCGTCATGATCACACGCGTGCTCGTCAGCGTTCGTCCACTCGTCGCTTTGTAATCGCAATCACTATCCGATGCGAACAGATGCCGCATGGCAAGCGACGGAGAAGAAAACAGATCGTTCAGGAAACGTTTCATGGACAGATCGTGAGGTAGTGTCAGCCAGAGTGTACGGAATGCTTCCAGAAGCAGGTCACAATATAACCGAGTTTGGCGGCGGATGGATTACGCCTTACTCGGATGGAATGTGAATAAATGATTGTGGGCGATTATTTCGAATCGCAGAACGTGCCCGAGAAGGAACCGAAGGTGCCGAAGAGGATGATGGCTGACCTGATTGGCGAGCTACAAAGGTCTGCAGCAGTCTAACCGGTTGTCGAGAAAGGCCAGCCCTCTTGCCGCAGTTGCCACTCGCCAAGTGATGTTTGACGTAGCCCCATGGGCTTGCTATCGTGCCGCCCGGGTAAGCATCATGGATGAGTTGGCCGCTATCCCTGTTCACCCACGCGTTCCAATGCTGGCCATTCATCTGAAACCAGTCATTACTTCATAAAATCACAAGACGGAATCCTCGGATCGTCCATCATTTTAGGAGATAGGAAATGTTAGACGAAAACGACAAGGTGACAATCAAGCCCTCTGTCTTGACCGTTCAGATCATCGTTATCGCTTTGGTGGTCGGTGTATCAGGATTCACATTTTTTGCGTATCAACAGGTGAATGGGCCAAACGGTCTCGAAGCCGAAATTGAAGCAGTAAAGCCCAATTCTTTCACGAACCTCGCCGTGGGACTGGCCGCCATGAGCGTCGTGATGCATTTAGTTGTGCCTAGTTTCATTTCAGCTAGCGGAGTGAAAACGAATATTTCTAATTTCATGTCAGCCAACAATGACTCATCTTTAAAACAAGACCAGGACTCGCGTAATGATTTGCTCCGGAGCCTATGCGGAGTTTATCAAGTAGCTACGATTGTCGCTTGTGCATTATTAGAAGGCGCTGCATTCCTGAATTCCTATGCGTACATGGCAAATAAGCAAGCCATTTCACTGATTGTATCTCTGGCTTTGATAACACTGATGCTGTTCCGGTTCTCGACTGTAGGGCGAGTTACCAATTGGATCGAAAAAATATTACGTGCCAATGAACTCGAGCAGCAGTTCAGTCAGCGATAGTCCTGAGATTCGGAACGATGGAATGGTTTTTTTACCCCATTCAGGTTTCCGACCAGGTTGTGCAGAGAAGCTGCGGGCAAGATTTGTTTCCTGTTTTATTTAGGTACCTCGAAGCAAGAGAACCCTCGCCCCGGAGGGCCAGCAACAGGTCAGCTCATGGCGAAGGGGCAACAAGCCACCGGCTAAGTGCCTCTCCTAGGGAACCCAGTCCCATGCTGCAACTTTCACGACGACAATTCCACTCGCTCGCACTCGGTGCGATGGCTAGCGGTACGGCCAGCGCCTTCGTGGGTGGCGGCTGTTCGACGCCCCGCCGACAGCCAAATTCCTTCATCGTGGCCTACGTCTCGCTGGACGCCGAATTCTCGCAGCCAATTCTGCAGGCATTCAGTCGCCAGACGGGGATCGAAGTTCGTGCGAAATTCGATATTGAGTCGACCAAGACGGTCGGCCTGACTCAGGCACTCATCGCCGAGTCTCGTCATCCACGGTGCGACCTGTTTTGGAACAATGAAATCTTAAACACCATCCGCCTTGAAAACCTCGGGTTACTGGAACGCTACGAGTCGCCGCAAGCGATTCATTATCCCGACTCGTTTCGATCCGCCGCTCAGAATTGGTGTGGATTCGCAGCTAGAGCTCGCGTGCTCCTCATCAACACAGATCTGGTTGCCTCAGACAACCGACCGCAGTCGATTCAAGACCTGCTTGACCCGCGCTGGCGCGGCCAAATCGGTATCGCCAAGCCGCTCTTTGGCACCACGGCCAGTCATGTCGCCTGTTTGTTTGCTTATTGGGGTGAACAGCGAGCACGGCAATTTTTCTTGGACCTCAAAGCCAATCAGGTGCAGATCCTCTCCGGCAATAAACAAGTCGCACTCGCCGTCGCGCGCGGCGAAATCGCCATCGGACTTACAGATACGGACGATGCCATCATCGAAATCGAACGCGGCAAGCCCGTCGCGATGGTCTACCCGGATCGTGAATCGGCTCAGATGGGCACCTTATTCATTCCTAACTCGCTGGCCCTGATCCGGGGCGGCCCCAACCCCACTGCCGCTCGAAAACTGATTGATTACCTACTTACAGTCGATGTTGAAGAACAGCTGGCGCAGAGTGCCAGTGCACAGATTCCGCTGCATGATGAAAGCACGTATGAAGGCCGAGTGGAAACACCGCGGACGGTAAAACCGCTCGACGTTGACTTCGCGGCCGCCGCTCGGCAATGGGATACCGCCGCACATTTCATCCGCGATCAATTCACCAGCTCGACCGGGATCGGAGGATGATCGGCCAGTCGCGAAACTTGACCCATGCTTGGGACCAGACGCAGTGCACCCGCTGAGAACTGAGTTCGCAGGATCGTGGAGACGAGATGCTGAGGACCAGTCGCATCTTCGGCCGGCTCGCCTCCATCTTTGGTAGAGCGACCGATGACTTGCCCAGGTCGCAGGCCGCCGCCGTAGAGCAGCAAGGGTGTGAGCTTGCCCCAGTGATCGCGTCCACCATTCTTGTTGATGCGCGGCGTGCGTCCCATTTCTCCCGTCGCCACCACCAAAATGTCATTCTGCAAGTTGCGCTCTTGCAGATCTCGAATGAGCGCAGCCACGGCATGATCAAACGCGCGTCCCACCGCCTCCATGCCATCGATCATATTGAGGTTGTTGCCATCCGCATGCATATCCCAAACACCATCGTAGCCCGTATGAATGGTGACAAACCCGACCCCCGCTTCGCATAGTCGTCGCGCGAGCAGGAGCTGCTTACCGATCGCCTTCGCATGGCCTGTATACATTCCCTGCTTGCCACGCTGAGCCTTACTCCAACCATCCTTGCGAACATATTGAGCGGTATCATAGGCGGCAATCGTCTGTGCATCCTCGCGAGTTAAATCGAGTGCCTTCGCGACGTCGCCACTGAGCAGCACTTGATAGGCTTGCTGCTGCAAACGATCGACGGCCGACAACGCCTCCGACCCCTCCACCCGCTGCCGCAGCGCCGCAAACTGATGCATCAGTTGCTTGCGATCCTCAAAACGGTCCGGTGATAAAGTCAGCCGCATATCTTTCTGCAGCTGTCCATCGGCGCCTGGTATAAACGGAGCATACGTTCCACCCAAAGCTCCCGTCGCGGCAATATCTCCGCGTGCCTTGCCTTTCAAAACATCACGACAAACCGCGTCGGGAAAGAGCACCATGTTCGTCGACAAGCCCGTGTCAGGGCGAGTGGGGCCGACCACTCGCGAGTAGAGCGAGCCAATGTTGGCTTGCAAGGTCTCGGGACCGACAATCGGCTGAATGTTGTGAGCCCCATTATTCGACTGGAACGTGCGCACGATGGTGAGTTGATCGGCTAGCTCCGCCAGTTGATGCATCGATTCCCCAAATCGTACTCCGGGTAACGAGGTCTCGATGACCGGCGTCATCGTCCGCATGCCATCCGCAATCTCCAGCTTTGGATCGAACGTTTCAAACTGACTTGGTCCGCCTTGCTGGAAAATAAAGATCACCGACTTACCTGACACCAGCTTACCCGACTCTCCCGCTGCTGCAGAATTTCGCAGCAGTCCGGGCAACGATAGGGCATTCCGCAGGCTGCTTCCACCCCAGGTTTCGCAGCCCAGTGCGGCGAGTCCCAAGCTGCCGATCGTCAGAAACTGCCGCCGCTGCCAACGTCGATCCGACTGTCGCGTGCGATGTTCAATCCGTAACATGGGCACCTCATCCTGTCACTTCAACTAATGATTTCACGTATCGGCTTACCCAAATCCATCTCCAAACGCACTCGACCAGGCAGCTGCATTCGCGCCGGATCCAATCCCAATTGATGGAGAACCGTGGCGTGCAGATCGGTGACATAGTGTCGATCTTCCACCGCATGAAAACCTAACTCGTCGGTCGCCCCATGGATCACTCCACCACGAATGCCACCACCCGCCATCACCACCGAGAATCCATACGGATGATGATCTCGACCGTCTGAGTTTTGAGCGCCTGGAGTTCTGCCGAACTCGGTGCCAATGACCACGATCGTATCGTCCAGTAAGCCGCGTTGTTTGAGATCACGGATGAGGGCCGCGATGGGACGATCCACCTGAGCACAAAGCGAACTATGTCCCGCTTTCAAACCGCCATGCGCATCCCAAGCCCCCGCGCCACCGTTGCTGCCATGAAACAGCTGCACAAAGCGCACGCCCTGTTCGACCAAGCGGCGAGCGGCCAGACATTGCTGTCCAAACGTTTTCGTCGTGGGTTGATCGAGCCCGTAAAGCTGCTGAGTGGCAGCGGTTTCTGCTCCGAAATTCACGATGTCCGGCACGGCGGTTTGCATGCGAAACGCGAGCTCATACGACTTGATCCGCGCCGCCATGGCGGGATCGTCTGGATATTCCAGCTCAGATAAACGGTTAAGCCGATTAAGCAGTGCGAACTCTTCCGCTTGCTCCTGCTGATAGACGCCGCCGCCAGGTGTGTTGAACGGCAGTGGGTTGCGCGGATCGATGGCCATCTGCACACCATCGTGAGCGGGACCCAGATAGTTCGCTCCATGCGCACCCACTCCACCACAGCAATCCGCGATCGGCGTACCTAGCACGATGAACTGCGGCAAGTTGTCGTTTAACGTGCCCGCTCCGTAATGCACCCAGGAGCCGATCGTGGGAAACGGTCCTTCCAGCGAATGCCGGCCCGTATGAAATTGCAACTGCGCGCCGTGGTTGTTGTCCGTCGTCCACATACCACGAATCTGCGCCACATCATCCGCACACCAGGAACCCAGATGCGACCACCAATCGCTGAAATCGAGTCCTGATTGACCATATTTCTTGAAACCCACCTGCATTGGATAAATCGTGGGATGAACCTTATGCAATCCCTCAATCACTTCACGCAGATTTTTCTTGATATAAGGAGATTCCAAAACGGACTTGTGAGGAGTGTCCGCGAAGGTCTTGCCCGCATACTGATTGAGAGCCGGTTTGGGATCGAAGCTCTCCATCTGACTCATGCCACCTACCAAGAAAATCCAGATCACACTTTTCGCCTTCGGCGCAAAGTGCGGAGTACTTAGCGGCTGATGTGCCGACCCCAGTTCGGCCGCCGACAGGGAGCCAGTTCCTGCTCCCGCAGCGCCCACCTGTTGCAACATTGATCCCAAGGCAAGACCAGCGAACCCCATCCCCAGGTCACTCAGGAAAGCTCGTCGCGTGGCAGACCGATTAACAGTCGGTTGGTTCATGAAAAACTCACACGGATAGTGGGGTGTCAATAATTTCTTTAATCGGTTCGCCAAAGTCGATATCCAAACGTTTTCTACCGGGTACTTCCAAGCGGCGGGCATCGAGACCCAGCTGATGGAGAACCGTCGCATGTACATCGGTCACATAGTGACGATGCTCGACCGCATGAAATCCAATCTCATCGGTAGCTCCATGCACGACCCCGCGCTTCAGCCCGCCACCTGCCATGGCAATCGAAAATCCATAGGGATGATGATCGCGACCATTCGAGTTTTGTGCTCCCGGAGTGCGTCCAAATTCCGTGCCGATCACCACGAGTGTTTCGTCGAGTAGTCCGCGCTGCTTCAGATCCTGGATGAGCCCGGCGATGGGACGATCCACTTGCCCGCAGAGCGACTCATGCCCGGTCTGTAAATTGCTATGCGCATCCCAGGCGCCCGCTCCGCCATTGCTACCATGAAAAAGCTGCACAAACCGCACGCCACGCTCCACCATGCGACGAGCGGCCAGGCACTGGCGACCGAATGGTTGAGTGACCCCTTGGTCCAGTCCATATAACTTCTGGATGTGCGCGGTCTCAGCTTGAAAATTCACCGCTTCCGGTACGGTGTTCTGCATACGATAGGCCAGTTCATACGACTTGATGCGAGCTCGCAGCGCCGGATCGTCAGGATATTCCACCGCCGACAACCCGTTGAGACGATCCAGCAGAGTAAAGACCTGCTGCTGTTCATCGCGATAAACATCTTTGCCAGGAGTCGCGAATGGCAGCGGATTTTGCGGATCAACCTCCAGCCGTACACCCGCATGCTCGGGTCCCAGATAGTTCGCTCCATGGCCTCCCAAGCCACCGCAGCAGTCGGCCAGCGGAGTACCCAGGACGACAAAACTTGGCAGATTATCGTTCAGGGAACCAAGTCCGTAATGAATCCAGGAGCCGATTGTCGGGAAGGGGCCTTCCAGTGCATGCCGGCCAGTATGGAATTGCAGCTGCGCGCCATGATCGTTGTCCGTCGTCCACAGCGATCGGACAATCGCTAAGTCGTCGGCCACATCCCCCAAATGCTTCCACCAATGACTCAGCTCCAGGCCGCTCTGTCCGCACCGTCGATAGCCAACTTGCAGCGGATAGAGCTTCGGTTGAACCGGATGCAGTCCCGCCACAAACTCGCGCAAATTCTTTTTGAGATAGGGCGAGTCGAGTGTGGCTTTATATGGACTCTCCGCAATCGTCTTACCGGCATGTTCATTCAGCGCCGGCTTCGGATCGAAGCTCTCCATCTGACTCATGCCACCCACCAGGAAGATCCAGATGACATGTTTCGCGCGCGGAGTGAAGTGCGGCTGACCGTCGGGAGGCAGCCAGGTTGAGGTCGCCGTTTCGCGCGCGATCCCGTCGCGACCTAGCATGGCGGCGAGCGCCAGCCCCGTGAATCCCATGCCCACATCAGACAGGAACAGCCGTCGACTCGGAGCAGCTCGGCTCGCTAATGCCGCCACCGACTGCTCGTCGCGAGTGGCCGCGCGAGATGTTGGGACAACGGGATGAGGTTCGCTGGAGATTCGGTTCATCGGATCGTCACGAAATCATTGTGATTGAATAACACGAGGACCAGATTTTCGCGAGCTCGCGCGTGCGGATCAGTCGCCGCCTTCACGGTCGAATCCGAGCCGCCTGCGAAGGGGACAAGTTGTTTGGCATCGGCGAGTCGCTGAGTTTGCTCGGCGAGGAACGCGACGCATTGCTGTTGTTCGCTCGGCGTCGCAGATCGGCACAGAATACGCACGAACGCTGCTTGAATGAACTGCTGCACGGTTTCCGGTTGATTGCCAGTTCCCACGCGACTCGAGAGCTCCGTCGCCAGTCGCCGTGACTGATCGAGCGTCAGGCCACTGTTGGCCATGGCGAGTGCCTGTTGCGGTGCCACACTTTCACTGCGCCGATAACATTCCACCACGTTTGGACTATCGAAGAGCGACAGAAACGTCATCTTCTTTTCTTTAGAATTGCGGAAATAAACGCTGCGTCGCGGCAAAGTCATCCCCAGATTGGGATCGATGTCGGGGCCGAAGCGCTGCGAGTGCAATTGACCGGCTACGAGTAGCGTTGCATCGCGCACCGCTTCCGCTTCCATACGGCGAGGATTCATGCGCCAGAAAAGTCGATTTTCAGGATCCTTGTGACGCCCCGCATGGTCGCCGGCAGGGCCGCTCGAGGCGAGTCGATAGGTGTCGCTGGTCACAAGCAAACGATGCAGCGCTTTCATGCTCCAGCCGCTCTCTACCAATTCCAGCGCAAGCCAATCGAGCAGCTCGGGATGAGTCGGTGTTTTGCCGTTCATGCCAAAGTCGAACACCGAGCTCACCAGCGGCGAACCGTAATGACGCAGCCAAAGATGATTGACGGCAACTCGCGGCGTGAGTGGATTGGAGTCGGCGGCAATCCAGCGGGCGAACGCCAAGCGGCGGCCGGTGCTGGTCGTGTTATGTAGCGGAGAAAAGCGAGTGTAGTTTTCGTTGATCTGCGTGGTGGCAGCTTGAGCGGCCTCGCGAGCTTTAACTTGGACTGCCAGATTCTTATCCGCATCTTCGACCGCTTTGGCGGTCTTCGGATCGTCGGCTTTGAGTGCCGCGCGAGCCGCCGCCAGTTGCTGCTCGGCCGCAGCTACTTTCTGTTCCGCCTGACGCCAGCTCGCTTCACGTTCAGCTTTCACGGCCGCTTGAGAACGGGCGGCGGCATCGGCGGCACGAGGGTTCGAGTAAACGGCGCGATCGGCGGCCACGCGCGCTTCGACGGCGGCTAGTGACGCACGGGCGGCGACAAGCGTGGCGTCGGCGAGCTTCATTGCGGCTTCCGCCGTCCGAAATGCTGCCTCGGCAGGATCAAGTGCCGGAGTGGCGACGGGCGTCGAACTGGTCGTGGGCTGACCCGCCAAGTTCGTCAGCGGCTGAGTGGCACCTAGGGCGCTCACCTCAATCGAATCGAACTCCCCGGACGCATCATAAGTGATCAGCATGATGCGACCGTCCGGTCGACGAGCGGCACAGCTAGCCACTAACTGCAGCTGGCCATCGAGCAGGATATTGACGAGCTGATTACGAACCAGCACCGTCATCTCATAATCACGACTTAACTCGATCGGTAATGATTTTAGCGCCTCGACTGGATATTCATCCTTGCCAGCCTGACGTGAGGCGAGCTGCAGTTTAGTGCCACCTGCATACGCACTGACGTAGATGAAATTCATATTCTGATCGCCGTCGGCATCGAAGCTGAGGCCCATCGAGCGCCACATGGCACCGCCGGTGATCTTGAATTTCAGTTTGGCTTGAAAATCTCGCGGGTGAGTTTTTTGGGAGAGTGCTCCCGCCAGCACGCCCACGGGTTCGCGCTGCACCAGCTTGCCTTCGTGATGTTCAAACTGAGCGTGGAAGGGCTTCCAGAAATCCGGGTTCGGTTTGGAAAAATCGTCGGCCCAGACGAGCTGAGGCTGCGCGGTCTTGGGATCCGGCGCGGTGGGATTACCGGGTGTTGCAGGAGTTGCTGGTGTGGCCGGCGTGGCAGTGGGCGAAGCAGCGGGTGTATTTGCTGGAGTGGCTGCTGGTGGCGGCGACGGAGGTGAGTTCGGTGGCGGAGTGCGGGCGGCTTGAGCTGCTTCCCATTTCTGGCGAGCGGCGTCGAGGGCGGTGCGTGCGGGGGCGATGGCCTGTTCGGCGGTGACGAGTTCTTGGCGAGCAGCAGCGAGTGATTCGTCGTGCACGTAGGCGCGGGAGCCGGGATAGTAGGCCGCTGGATCGAGCGTGATGGTGGCGGGTTGATAGCGATTTCCGGCGAGCAGCCATTTCGGCAGATCGGCGGTGACGGGATGATCTTTGTCGGGCTGTTTTTCATCTCCGCGAGTGAAGATCACGGTGCTGGCATCTGGTTTGGCGTCAAAGGCACGCACCAGTCCATCTTTGGCTGGATCGGCCTGACCGGGAATGCGATCGGTGCGGACATCATACGGTTCGAAAATCGCTCGCAGCTGATAGTACTCACGCTGCTCGATCGCGTCATACATGTGATCGTGGCAGCGCGAGCAGTTGAAGGTGAGAGCGAGAAAGGCTTTGCCGGTATGTTCGATCGTGTTGTCGATCCAGACATTGCGATTGAATTTGTACCAGTTGCGGACGAGGAAGCCGGTAGCGCGCAGAGTGTTTGGATCGGCCGGCGCCAACTCATCACCCGCCAGCATTTCAACAATCATCTGGTTATAAGGTTTGTCGGCATCCATCGACTCGATGATCCAATCGCGCCAGCGCCAGATGTGCGGCTGGCTTTCGCGTACTTCCGCGCCGTAGCCATCCCAGTCGCTGTAGCGCCACACGTCCATCCAGTGTCGAGCCCAACGTTCGCCGTGAGCCGGACGAGCCAGGAGACGATCGACTTGACGTTCATAGGCATCGGGCTGCTGGTCCGCTGCAAACTCGGCCAGTTGTTCTTCGGTGGGAGGCAGACCGATGAGATCCAGGTAGAGGCGCCGCAGGAGCACATGCGCGGGTGCGGGAGCAACGGGGTCGAGACCGCTGGCCTGTCGTTGTTGATCGATGAAGAGATCGATGGTACCGCGAGCGCGCGTGGCGGCGGGAGTGACGCGAGTTGTGGCCGGCGGGGCAGGAGTGCCCGTGGGGGTGGTGGCCGGGGTTGCCACCGTTGCAGGTTTCGGCAGTGCGATGAGTGGCCGAGTCAGTGGGTTGAGCGACCAGTGCTTGATCGGCTCGTTGGCGGCGGGCAGCTTGGCGCCTTGTTCGAGCCAGCGGCGGATGAGGCTGATTTGAGTGGCGGTGAGTCGTTCGCCTTCGGGAGGCATTTTGAGCGAGGCGTCGGCGGTTGCGAGGACAACTTGCAGCAGGCGGCTTGCGTCGGGATCACCGGGAGCGATGACGGGTCCACCCTCACCACCTTTTTGGAGAGCGGCGGGCTGATCGAGTCGCAAGCCGCTTTCTTCTTTGAAGGAGCTATGACAGCGAAAGCAGCGTGCGGCGAGGATCGGTCGCACGTCGCGAGTGAAATCGACCTGGCTGTTCGCGGCGGCGGGCGCGGGCGAAGCGGCGGGCGCGGGAGGTGCCGCGGCGTTCGCGGGGGCGTCATCTGCCCGCAGCGGTTCGGTGGTGAAAAGCAGTGCGGCAGCGAGCAGGATTTTGGCGGTCAGTGGCATGCGGGTTGAAAGCAGCTGTGGAGCAGCCGGTTGCAGGCAGGAAAGCCAAAGCTGGCACAACCGCAAGAGCGCGAGGCGAGTCAGGGGGAGGGCAAGGCGATTCGACATAGCGCAGCCGCTGGATGGGTAGGGAGTGAGGGCAGGGGAGGAAGCAGTCACAAAGCGTCGATTGCTTGGAGTCTTTCGCGACCAGCAAGCGTTTACGAGCCATAATCAACCGCTTACCCCTTGATCGTAATGCTCCGCAGATCCCGGAACAAGATAAATCCCGACGTCGAGTCGGGTTGAACGTCCTTGCACTCTGAGTTAAACTCGTTCCTCCGCTGGACCAGAACCGGTTACCTGCTAAGCTCGCTCAACATCTCGAGCCGCCCGGGCCAACTATTTCTGTCTCCACCGCACCCGCACCCATAGCTCAATTGGATAGAGCATCGGTCTACGGAACCGAAGGTTAGAGGTTCGAGCCCTCTTGGGTGTACTTTTTTTCTCAGCTTGCCTGCCGGCAAGCGGCTCGTTCTACCTGCTGCTCAGGTAAACGTTTCCCCGGCCACGATCTTGGCGCCTTGGCGCCTTTGCGTGAGCCAAAAAGAGTCTCACGCCAAGGCGCCAAGGCGCGAAGAACGGCCGGCGCAACATAAAAAACAGCTCGAAGAATTTCAAAACGAGAGAACAGCGCCCGAGCAAAAACGTTGGCCGAAGGCCATGAGACACCGTAGCCTGGCGGCAACGCCCTAGGACCGCCACCGTCGCCTAGCGGCAACGCCCTCGGTCTGTTCCCGTGAGTCTCCCTCGCACCGTGGAAATGAGTGGACATCGAGTGCTATCTTAAGCGCCCACCAATTCGCCCACGAAAACCACTCGTGGTGGACCCTGGCGTCTACCCGCATTCAGATCACCGCACCGAAGTAGAAATGGCCAAGTGTATGAGTACTCGCGATAAAATGATCAAACATCTGACAAACCGACTCCAACTCGGACGAGTGCTTACGATCGTCGGCACCGGTGTATTAGCTGCCGCGACTGGCAATCAAGAAATCGCCGGGTGTAAGGTCACAAGTTGGCCGGGTTAAGGGCGGAGCCCAGACCCCGGTACGTCGTAGTGGAAGGCGGAGCGGCCGACGTGTCGCCCGACTTTCCAAGTCGGTCAGCAGGCAGTTTGTCGCAGAAATCTACTTCGGCGACTGCCGCCAAGTAACCGGGGAAGTCATTGCTTCGCCCGACGCAGGGTCGGGTCGGGAGCGGCTCTCGACTGGCGCAAGGTTGGGTCGGGAGCGGCTCTCGACTGGCCTTGTGCCAGTCGGAGCGACGACTTCCTTGGTTACCCGCATTCGCGTTGAAAACGCCAAGTAACCGGGGAAGTCATTGCTTCGCCCGACGCAGGGTCGGGTCGGGAGCGGCTCTCGACTGGCGCAAGGTTGGGTCGGGAGCAGCTCTCGACTGGCGCAAGGTTGGGACGGGAGCAGCTCTCGCCCGACGCAAGGTCGGGTCGGGAGCGGCTCTCGACTGACGCAAGGTCGGGACGGGAGCAGCTCTCGACTGACGCAAGGTCGGGTCGGGAGCCGCTCTCGACTGGCCTTGTGCCAGTCGGAGCGACGACTTCCTTGGTTACCCGCATTCGCGTTGAAGACGGCAAGTAACCGGGGAAGTCATTGCTTCGCCCGACGCAAGGTCGGGTCGGGAGCGGCTCTCGACTGGCCTTGTGCCAGTCGGAGCGACGACTTCCTTGGTTACCCGCATTCGCGTTGAAGACGCCAAGTAACCGGGGAAGTCATTGCTTCGCCCGACGCAGGGTCGGGACGGGAGCAGCTCTCGACTGACGCAAGGTCGGGAGCAGCTCTCGACTGGCGCAAGGTCGGGTCGGGAGCAGCTCTCGACTGGCCTTGTGCCAGTCGGAGCGACGACTTCCTCGGTTACGTGCAGTGAGGAGTCTGAGCGTCAGCGGAGAGAATTAAACGATAATTTAGCTTTCTCTGGGTCGGAGTATGAAGCAGATGGAAATTGGAGCGGAATTGATTCTGCACAGCTTTCCGACTTGGGAAGTCGGGCGACATGTCGGTCCGATCTTGTAGTGCTCGCGGCGATCTTGAAGTGGTCGTGCCGATTTGAGACGCTGTCGAACAGAGATAAACAGCTTGGCTATCCTCTCTTGGTTGCTCACACTACTTGCCCTCGGATATACGCTCGCATGAACTACTCGCCCATCAATCGTCGTCCTGCCGTTTTTAGAAGTTTGGTGAACCTACTGCTGAATGGATCGTGCATGGTAACGCTGATGATGGCGCTGATGGTGGTGGCGCTGGTGATCATCGGTGGTCAGCCGCTTGCGGCTCAGGAAGCGCAGGCGGGCGAGTGGAAGTATGACGCTGATCTGCTGCGTCCGTTTTGGATTGGTCGGCGTATGGAAGGTGAATCGGTACTGTTTATTCGCGATTCGGAAAGCGGCGAGGCACGGGCGTCGGTACTCTTCCCAATCGAAGGCATCGTGGCGGTTCGCAATTCGGCAGGCACGATGACCTACCAAGAGGGACTCGACTACCAGTGGAAAAAAGGCGAACGCACGATCGTCCTCCCCAAGGGCTCGCGGATCACTTCGTCAACGCCGCAGGAGCTGCGACGGCCGGCCAAGTCACAGAAGTACGAGCTCACTCATCGCGATGGCCACGGAGAAATCTTCTTCGGCGGACGACTGGAATATCATGACCTGCAAACCTGTATCACCTACAATCACGAACCCAACTTGTGGAAGTCGAACGTTCCTAAATTCGACGCTCGAGCCTTACCCAGAACGCTCGCACGCCTGCGAACCAAGCAGCCGGTGTCGGTCGTCATCTTGGGCGATAGCATTTCGTCGGGCTGCAACGCATCTGGCTGGGCAAACGCCGCTCCTTTTCAACCAGCCTACCCGGAGCTCTTCCGCCAAATCCTCGCGGAACGATTTCAAACGCCGGTGACGTTGTCGAACCCGTCGGTGAGTGGCCGTGATACTGCGTGGGCACTCACCATCGTCGATCGTGTGACCGACGTGAAGCCCAACTTGGTGGTACTCGCCTTCGGCATGAATGATTCCGCTGGCCGACCGGCCGCGGAGTACCTCGCGAATACGAAGCAGATGATCGAGAAGGTGCGCAAGCAGCGCCCCGAAGTGGAATTCATTCTGGTCGCGACGATGCTCGGCAACCGCGATTGGACTCGACTCCAGCACGATCTGTTCCCGCAATATCGCGATTCGCTGCTCACGCTCACATCACCCGGCGTCGCTGTCGCCGACCTCACATCGATCTGGCAAGGATTCTTGGAGCTCAAGAAAGACTGGGACCAAACCGGCAACGGGGTGAATCATCCCAACGACTTCGGTCATCGAGTCTATGCACAAGCTCTCGGTGCACTGCTGACTGAATGAGGTGTGCGGCGCATGGGGAGCTATGCGCCTTGGCGTGTGGCGATTCAGGATGTCTCACGCAAAGGCGCTAGGGACGCAAAAGGACGGATGTTTCACGCAAAGGCGCTTAGGACGCGAAGGGACGAAGAGGCTTGGCGAGCTTTGAGACATCGCGGATTTTGTAGGAGGTAGCTGTTAGCTCTTTTTTGGTCCATCCGAGATTTCCGTGGGGCGCTGCCCCTGTTGCTTGAGTGAAGCACAGAGCGATGACATTCGTTGGAGCCAATGCCATCGCTCCGCGATTCCAGAGGTTGTGTCGGGCGAGATTTCCAGGCGTTTACACGCCTGGCTATCGAATGCCACGGCTCCGCCGTTCAGGATGACTGGTCGATGAATCTCTCCCTTGGCGAACTTTGCGCCTTGGCGTGAGACAATTCAGGATTCTCACGCAAAGGCGCAAAGGTCGCAAAGGGACGAAGAGGCTTGGCGGCCCTCGCGTCAAGCGGACCAAGTCGTCATCGGCATTGCCCTGAAGTGTATCCGGTGTCGAGCGAGGGGAACTCCAAACTAGTTGCAGCGTGCTCCACAATCACCGCCGCAACGGACTGATTTCACCGCGCTGAAGACTTTGGTAATTTACCGTGGATCACATGGTTCCGAACAAGCGAAGGAAGCGTAACTGGTTGAGACCGTTGAGGGTGACTCATGATTCGTCCAAGATTATCCTCGCCAGTCGCCACAAACGCTGCCTTGTTCACGGCCGCCTTGTTCAAGGCTGCCTATCACATGGAACGAACTTGGCCCCTTGTGATAGGCTGGCGCGCGCAAGGAACAAAATCGCAGCGATGTTATAGCCACGGCGACCTTGCGGTAGGGGGCCTCCGATGAACGCAACTCCATTCAGATCAGGACGATACATCCAGCAGCCAACCGGATACCGGGCCTTTATCCCCAATCCGCTGCCGCCTGACCCACCCATCGTGATCAGCCCGGAAATGCAGGTACTCCTGTCTCGTGCCGATCGTGCATTGGGCCGCTTGGACGGCTCCATCCAGACTCTGCCTCATCCAGATCTGTTCGTTTTCATGTATATCCGTAAAGAAGCCGTACTCTCCAGCCAGATCGAAGGCACACAGAGTTCACTTCAGGACGTTCTGGCTGCCGAGGCCCAGATTCTAACTCCAGATCACCCGCAGGACGTTGATGAAGTGGTCAATTATGTCCGGGCCATGAACTATGGGCTGGAGCGGCTGAAGGAACTGCCCGTCTCCGCGCGTCTGATTCGTGAGATTCATGCCGAGCTGCTCAAGGGTGTGCGTGGACAACATTTAACTCCAGGCGAAGTTCGAACCAGCCAGAATTGGATCGGTCCAGGCGGTTGCTCGCTTAAAGAAGCAACCTTCGTTCCACCTCCGCCACACGAAGTGGCTCAGCACCTCGGGGAACTGGAACGGTTTCTACACTCTGCAACGCCACTTCCAATGCTCTTACGGATTGGTCTGGCTCACGTTCAGTTCGAGACCATTCACCCTTTTCTGGATGGCAACGGTCGCGTTGGACGTCTGCTGATTGCATTTCTGCTCTGTGAACAGGAAATCCTGATCAAGCCGGTGCTGTATCTGTCGCACTACTTCAAGCAGCATCGCCAGGAATACTACGACCATTTGCAGTCAGTCCGTGACCGAGGCACCTGGGAAGACTGGCTGACGTTCTTTCTGCAAGGAGTCGTGGATGTCAGTAAACAGGCCACCGAAACTGCCCACAGAATTCTCACACTCCGCGAGACCCATCGCCTCGCAATCACCGAACAATTCGGTCGCGCAGCGGGCAACGGTCACCGCGTACTCGAATACCTCTACGAACACCCGATTGTTTCCGTCAACGAAGTTCAGGACCTGATCGGCACTACCTACGCCGCAGCCAATCAACTGGTTGGCAAGTTTGTGGCCAGCGGACTTCTGATGGAAGTCACAGGGCAGGCTCGCAACCGCAAGTTTAAGTATCAGAGCTACATCGATCTGTTTCGTGATGACGTTGGTGAGGAACGACCATGAAGGAAATCAAACGCCTCGCCAAAACGATCCGCGAAATCTTCTAGGATCAGCGTTAGCCGAGCAGCAACGCGCTACCGCAAAAGTCATCGCTTCGACCGACACAATGTCGGTCCGATTGCATCAGCCAGAGCATTGCTCGTTCGATGCTAAGGCCTGATGCATGGGGCTATATCATGAGTCCATATCATCGGGCCAAATCATCAGGCCAAATCATCGGGCCAAATCATCGGGCCAAATCATCGGGGCGGAGCTGCCAAAAGAGGATGGATCTTTACTACCACTTACTACCACTTTGGGCCGTAAATACCACTTGAAGTTGCGCCGGAATGTCCTACGATGCGACTGTTCGCGAGAGCTGTTTTCTACGCGAAAAACCATCAAAAACTGCGATGTTTCCGGTGCTTTGCCTGCGGTGATTTTTCCTGACTACGGAACCGAAGGTTAGAGGTTCGAGCCCTCTTGGGTGTACTTTTTTTCTCAGCTTGCCTGCCGGCAAGCGGCTCGTTCTACCTGCTGCTCAGGTAAACGTTTCCCCGGCCACGATCTTGGCGCCTTGGCGCCTTTGCGTGAGCCAAAAAGAGTCTCACGCCAAGGCGCCAAGGCGCGAAGAACGGCCGGCGCAACATAAAAAACAGCTCGAAGAATTTCAAAACGAGAGAACAGCGCCCGAGCAAAAACGTTGGCCGAAGGCCATGAGACACCGTAGCCTGGCGGCAACGCCCTAGGACCGCCACCGTCGCCTAGCGGCAACGCCCTCGGTCTGTTCCCGTGAGTCTCCCTCGCACCGTGGAAATGAGTGGACATCGAGTGCTATCTTAAGCGCCCACCAATTCGCCCACGAAAACCACTCGTGGTGGACCCTGGCGTCTACCCGCATTCAGATCACCGCACCGAAGTAGAAATGGCCAGGTGTAAGGTCACAAGTTGGCCAAGGTTAAGGGCGGAGCCCAGACCCCGGTACGCCGTAGTGGAAGGCGGAGCGGCCGACGTGTCGACCGACTTTCGAAGTCGGTCAGCGGGGATTGAGTGATTGGGGTTTTACTTAGGCGCTTGTCCACTCGGAGAGTGGACCGACGAGAGCGGCCGACGTGTCGCCCGACTTTCCAAGTCGGTCAGCGGGGATTGAGTGATTGGGGTTTTACTTAGGCGCTTGTCCACTCGGAGAGTGGACCGACGAGAGCGGCCGACGAGAGTGGACCGACGAGAGTGGACCGACGAGAGTGGACCGACGTGTCGCCCGACTTTCCAAGTCGGTCAGTGGGGATCGAGTGATTGGGGTTTTACTTAGGCGCTTGTCCACTCGGAGAGTGGACCGACGGGAGCGGCCGACCTGTCGCCCGACTTTCCAAGTCGGTCAGCGGGCAGTTTGTCGCAGAAATCTACTTCGGCGACTGCCGCCAAGTAACCGGGGAAGTCATTGCTTCGCCCGACGCAGGGTCGGGTCGGGAGCGGCTCTCGACTGGCGCAAGGTCGAGTCGGGAGCGGCTCTCGACTGGCGCAAGGTCGGGTCGGGAGCGGCTCTCGACTGGCGCAAGGTCGGGACGGGAGCAGCTCTCGACTGGCCTTGTGCCAGTCGGAGCGACGACTTCCTTGGTTACCCGCATTCGCGTTGAAGACGCCAAGTAACCGGGGAAGTCATTGCTTCGCCC